>NZ_KZ686268.1:855768-1630727 GCF_003029735.1 Pedobacter yulinensis | reverse complement strand
ATAAAGGGAAAGGTTGTCCAGTGAAAATCAATGCCCAGCACGATGTCAAAATGTTTGCTTACATGCTGAACCGCCGTGTTCTTCATGGCCGGTTTTTCAGCTTTGATCAGCTGAAGAGGGATGGTGGGGATGCTCATAAATTTTAAAACGGGTTGGCTGCGGAAAGGTGATGGCAATAGACATCTGGCCCGGAACAGTGCCTGAACAAAGGATGCGTTCGCTTCACAGCAAATAAATAGAGGCAGGGTGCTGCCAGGGGTGCAGATGTCATTTATTTTGTTTTATGCGCCATGCGCTGTTAAACCCCGGCGCTGTTCAGCGACCGGCAAAATGACCCCCTAAAAAATGCAGCGCTGAAACAGCGGCAGCAGTCACGAAAGCAGCAAAAAATCTGCCACGATCACAAAGACAACCTGAAAACGTTTGGTGCGCTGACTTATTGCTGTACGTGGAAAAATACAGCAGCCTGATAAGCGGGAAGGTTGGACGCTTGCAGGTTTGAAAGCACCCGGCCGCCGGTTATAGCCCTGATGGAAACGGCAGCCCCGAGGCACGAGGGCTAGAGTGAACAGCAGGACGAACGGCAAAAACAGCAGTACCGCTGCGCTTCAAAAAAGACAGGGATAACAACCCAGGAGAAGCTGCAACGACGGGTTCAGATTCCTTTGCGATTCCGGTAATTCTTGTAAATTTTAACGGCAGTCATGATGACCATCGAAAACAGCACAAGCCCAAGCAAGCCCCACACCCAGTCGACCGCGCTTTTTAATTTAACCGTAAACACGATGCCGACCAGCAGAATGGTTGCTACTTCGTTCCACAGGCGCAGCTTAAATGAACTGTATTTAAAAACTCCCTGACGAAGTTGCCTTAAGATATGCTGACATTTAAAATGATAGGCCAGCAGCAACAACACGAAACCGATCTTGACATGAAACCATGGAGTTTGAAGCAGGCCGGGGTTCAGGCAGATCATCGTAATGCCTGCCGCAACCGTAAGTACCATGGCTGGGGTAGTAATGATTGACCAGAGCCGTGCTTCTATTTTTGCATATTCTTTCTGCAGAATAAGCCGCTCCTGTTCCGGCCGGTCGTTGGCTTCGGTATGATAAATGAACAGCCGAACAATATAAAACAGCCCCGCCATCCAGCTAACGACGAAAATAATGTGAATGGCGAGGATGTAACTGTAAGCTCCCATAATTAGTAGCTGAATTCGCGAACTACCTCGATGGCATATTTTACGTGATCGAACGGAATGTCGGGCATGATGCCGTGGCCCAGGTTGAAGATAAACCCGTTTTCGCCGCGCATGCGTTCAAAAAGTTTGTGTATTTGTTGTTTAATAACCGGTTTGTCTGCATAGAGAATGTGCGGATCAAGGTTGCCCTGAACGGCGATTCCGGCAGGCAACGTTTTTTTAACGTTCAGCAGATCGGCATTCCAGTCTATAGAAATGACATCCGGTTTGGCCTCTGCCATCATTGGTGCAAATACCGAACTCCCTTTGCAGAATGAAATGACAGGGATGTCCTGGCGGTTCAGTCCGCCGATGATCTCCTTAATGTATCGGTGCGAAAACTCTTCATAATCATTCCATGACAAGGCCAGTGCCCAACTGTCGAAGATCTGCAAGGCATTTACACCCGCCGCAATTTGCAGATTCAGGTAATCGGTAGTCACCTTCGCGATCTTGGCCAACAGCCGATGTGCGAGCTCGGGCTGGTTGTGCAGCAGCAGTTTGGTAGTTTTAAAGTCTTTTGACGAGCCACCTTCTACCAGGTAACTCATGACCGTAAACGGCGCGCCGGCAAAGCCGATCAGCGGAATGTGCCCGCCAAGGCGTTGCTGAATGACTGCAATGGCATCGGCAACATACTGCAGCCGGTCTATGACATCGGTTTCCAGAAGGTCAACATCGGCTGCCGTGCGGACGGGATTGGCAAACCTGGGGCCTACCCCCTGGGTAAAACTGAGCTCACCGCCCATGGCTTCGCCGGTAACGAGAATATCTGAGAAGAGGATGGCCGCGTCAATGCCGAGCAGGTCGACGGGCAACATGGTCACATCTGCCGCAATCTCGGGCGTTTTACACATTTCCAGGAAAGAATATTTGTTTTTGATTTCCCAGTATTGTGGCATGAAGCGTCCGGCCTGCCGCATCATCCAGACGGGCGGGCGAGGTGTAGGCCGGGAAAAGGCAGCATCTAAAAATAAGGTGTTTTGCATGTATCGTTAATTGTCGGCTCCGGCAGGCCCGCCGGCCTTTGCGGCCGGAGGCAGTTTCTGCACCTGCCGCTCTATTTGTTCAATAATATCTTTTGCGCGTTCTGTAACGGCAAGTTCCCTGGCCCGGCTTACATAGGCCGTTGTGCGCTCCCTGTCTTTTCTGCGCAGTGCCAGGTTGGCAAGGTGGATCAAAACGAAAGCTTTGTCGTTTTTTCCACCTACCGGAAACCGGCTCGCAATCTGGAAATGCGTTTCTGCCGCTTCGAACCGCTCTTTTTTCAGGGCAATGTTACCCAGCATAAACTCGTAATAGCCACGGCGGTTCGGGGCCAGGCGGTCGGGGTTACCGGTTTCGGCCAGCAAAGCCGCAGCTTTGTCATGGTCGCCGTTCTTAAAGAATTTTGAGGCCTGCAGCACCGAACCCTGTTTAATGTGACTCCAGAACACGAAGCCCATAAAAAAGCCGGCCGCAGCGGCCAGTTCGTATTGTTTATAGAAAAGGCATACCGCTACACTCAGGCCAAAACCGGCCATCAGGGCATACCGCGCACGGGCGTTAAACATTAGGCGTTCTCAGTAAATTTATAGCCTACGCCGCGGATCGAATGAAAATAGATTGGGTTTTTCTGATCCGGTTCGAAGTATTTCCTGAAAGTAAGAATAAAATTGTCGATCGTGCGGGTGGAAGGATAAACATCGTAATTCCAGACCGTCTCCAGGATCTGCTCGCGCGAAACCGCTTCATTCTTACGTTCAATAAGCAATTTGAGCAGCATGGTTTCTTTCTTGGTAAGCGGGGTAATCGTACCGTCGTCATTTTTCAATTCAAAGGAATTGAAATAGATGGTTTTGTCACCGATACGGTAAGAGTTGAGTTCTTTCAGATCGTCTGGCTTAAGACTGCGTTTAACGAGGATACCCACCCTCAGGATCAGCTCTTCAAGATTGAAAGGTTTGACCAGGTAATCGTCGGCTCCCTTTTTCAAACCGAGAACACGGTCTTCCGACGTATTTTTCGCAGTCAGAAAAAGAATAGGAACTTCGGTATTTTCGAGGCGAATGGTCTCACATACCTGGAAACCATCCATTTCGGGCAGCATCACATCAAGGACGATCAGGTTAAAACGCTCCTCCTTGAACACTTTCAAGGCCGTTTTTCCGTCTTTAACCGCATGCACCTTATACCCTTCCAGTTCCAGGTTCAGTTTGATGGCATCCAACAGGTGATCCTCGTCTTCAACCAGTAAAATTCTTTGTTTTTGCGACATACGTTGATTAACTAAATGTTACTTCAAAAATGGCACCCTGAGGCGCATTATCTTTTACGATGATATCAGCATCGTGACTTTGAACCACTTCTTTTACAATAAACAAACCCAGCCCGGTTCCTTTTGTTTTCCGCACATTCTCGTTGCCCACGCGGTAAAACTTATCAAATATGAGCATTTTTTCATTATCAGGAATGCCCGGCCCCTTGTCGGCGACTTTAAGCACGGTGTGTCCGTCCTTACGCGTCAGCTCCACATACACTTCGGCACAGGGCCCCGAATATTTAACGGCGTTTTCAACCAGGTTGGTCACCACCGAAGACAGGGCGAACTTATCTGCAAATACCGGTATGCCACGTTCGATATGTGTTTTTATGATCTGCTCACAGCCGCAGGAATGGATTTGCAGACGGTCGGTAATGCGCAGCACCAGTTCAGAAAGATCAAACTCTTCTTTCGGATAAGAATACGAACGGTTCTCAATGCGGGTGGCCAGCAGCATATTTTCTACCATATCATCAAGGCGCTCGATATCTTTGAGCGAGTTGCCCAGCAGCTCGTTCTGTTTCTGTTTGTCAAGGTCCCGTTTAATAATGGTTTGCAGGGAGAGTTTAATGGCCGCCAGGGGCGATTTAAGCTCATGCGTAACAGAAAGCAGGAAATTCTGCTGCTGTTCGTGCATCTTATCTTCTTTCTTGATCGACTTGTGGATGAAGTACCCGCCCACACACAGCAAAAAAAGAAAAACCGCACCCTCTCCCATCAGCATGCTCATGCGGTCTGGTTTGAGCCGCACGATCACCAAACCCCACCAGAACATTTCCATCAATGCATAGGCGAGCAGCACGTAAAATATCAACAGCGATTTTTTCAACTCCGGTCCTTTTGTCTGTTCAAATGTATCAATTTTATTTGTTGCTGAAGACAACGTCAAGCGCCTCGAAGATAGCGCGTTTCGCCTTCTCAAGCTCGATCTTGCTGTGGGCGGCGCTAACGAAACCGACTTCATAACCCGAAGGGCCAAGATAAATGCCCCTGTTGAGCAGCTCCCGGTGCATGACCTTGAATTTTTCCATGCTGCCTGCATCAATTTCAGCCGATGTACGGATGTGTTCCTGATCGGTGAAGGCAAACCAGAAGATCGACCCTGCAGTAAACACTTTAAACCGGTAATTGCGCGCAGTGGCAAACCGCTGTATGCTGGCAACAAATTCCTGAGCCTTGGTATTCAGATCTTTATAAAAACCTGAGCGGGAAAGCTCGGTAATCTGGGCAATTCCTGCCGCCATGGCTACCGGGTTACCCGAAAGGGTGCCGGCCTGATAAACGCCGCCATCAGGCGAAATATGCCCCATGATCTCGGCCGAGGCGCCATACATCCCCACAGGAAGGCCGCCGCCAATAATTTTACCGTAGGTCAGGATATCGGGTTTAATGTCGTAGTGCGCCGCCGCGCCCTCCAGTCCGAGCCGGAAGCCGGTAATCACCTCATCCAGGATCAGCAATGCGCCATTGGCCGTACAGGCCTCACGGATGAATTTCATATATTCAGGCTCCTGTAGCAGCAGGCCATTGTTTGCCGGGATACCTTCTATAATGACAGCAGCCACCTGCTCCTTAAAACGGGCAAATGCCTCTTCAACCGCCTGCCGGTCATTGAGCGGGATCACGATCGTTTCCGCTGCAAAAGACTTTGGAACGCCCGCCGACGAGGTTTCGCCAAAGGTAACCAGGCCGGAACCGGCTTTAACGAGCAGGGAGTCTGAATGGCCGTGGTAACAGCCGTCGAATTTTATGATTTTATCGCGGCCCGTAAAACCCCGCGCCAGCCGGATGGCAGACATGACCGCCTCCGTACCGGAGCTGGTAAACCGGATCTTTTCTACATAACGGTTGTTTTTGAGTATCAGCTCGGCCAGTTCATTTTCGAGGGCGGTCGGAGCGCCAAAGCTCATGCCGTTTTGCATCACTTCGGTCACCTTTTCACGTACTTTGGGGTGATTGTGACCAAGGATCAGCGGCCCCCAGCTGCCGCAGAAATCAATAAACTGATTGCCATCAGCATCCCAAACAAAGCAGCCATCGCCTTTCTGAATGAATAACGGAGTGCCGTAAACAGATTTGAAAGCACGAACAGGCGAGTTTACACCTCCAGGGAAATATTTTTTCGCTTTTTCGTACAACTCGGCCGATTTTTCACGAGAAATGTCCGGCTTGCTGCCGGTTTGGACCGGTATATCTGATTCGTTTCCGGTAAACATCTTTTTCAATGAGTCTAACATGTAGTTGGATTTTGTTGCGGTCCTCCCGGAACTACAACCAGTTGTTATTCAAAATATCTTTTGTATGGTAAGTCGTGATGATGCCTGCACCGGCACGGGCAAAGGCAAACATAGTTTCCATGACCACTTTCTGTTCGTCGATCCAGCCGCGTTCTGCAGCGGCTTTTATCATGGAATACTCTCCAGAAACATTATAAACGGCCAGCGGAAGGGAGGAGACTTCTTTTAGCCTGGCCAGGATATCCAGGTACGCCAGGCCTGGTTTAACCATCAGCACGTCTGCACCCTGGGTTTCATCGAGCAGGGCTTCGCGCAGCGCTTCTTCAGGATTGCGAAAGTCCATCTGGTAAGCCTTGCGGTCGCCCTTATTTGGCGCACAGTCGGCCGCTTCCCTGAACGGACCATAATAAGCAGAAGCAAATTTGGTAGCGTGCGACATGATGGCGGTATTGACGTATCCGCCGGCATCGAGCGTATTCCTGATCGCTTCAACCCGGCCATCCATCATGTCTGAAGGCGCCAGCATGTCTGCCCCGGCTTCTGCATGGACCCTGGCCATTTTCGAGACGAGCTCAACGCTCAGGTCGTTGTCTACATAATCATTGTGAAGAATGCCGCAATGCCCGTGCGTGGTATAAGAACAGACACAGACGTCGGTAATGATGTACAGGTCATCGCCAAATTGTTTTTTCAGCAGCCTGACGGCTTCAGGAACCAGCGATTCCGGATTGTAGGCTGAACGCGCGTCATCGCTTTTCTCATCACCCACCCCGAACAGCATAATTTTATTCAAGCCTGTTTGCAGACCTTTCTCAACGTCGGCCATCAGCGTATCGGCAGAGAAATGGCTTACCCCCGGCATGGCATCAATGTTACGCACAATGTTTTCGCCCGGAACGACAAAATAAGGATAAACGAACATCTCTTTCGATAACCTCGTTTCTGCAACCATTTCCCGAACAAGCGGGTTTTTTCTTAATCTGCGCGGCCGGTGTAGCATAAATCTGTTTTGTTGTTTTAGCTGCAAATATCCGTATCCCTGTATTTAAAACACAGGTTTTGCATCACAGCCATGTAAACCTTTAATCATGGCACATTCAAAAAGCGGTCTACCTGACCTCAAGTGCAAAAACGGCTTCAGCCAGGCCAATCTCGTCTGGCGAATAGGGACGTGTATAGGTTACACCCATCTCCTCGAACTTGCGGCCGGTCGAACTGCCAATGGCAATCACCTGCTGGCCAGGCTCGAGCAGGTTGCCGGCAAAATAGGCATCGACGTTCGATGGACTGGTAAAGATCAGCACATCTGCAGAAGAACCGTCAATATTTTCTTCAGTTACTGTTTCATAGATCGGCAGGTCTACGATGCGGGTATCTGCGCCAAGCGCTTTCTGAACAGTCTGCAGAGAGTCTGCAGCGCGCGGAAACAAAACGGTCTGCCCCGGCACCAGGGCTGCAAAATCGGCTGCGACCTCAGTCACATCGCCGCTTTCACCAACAAAATCTGCGAAATGGCCAAATTGCCGAAGGGCGTCTTCAGATCCATGCCCTACCACGCCGAAACGGGTTTTTTTTGGCAGCTGCGGATTGAGTTTAAAAAAATATTCAACGCCGTTGCGGCTGCTGAAGAATATCCAGTCTATGTTTTTAAGATAAAAAGGATCAAGAATGTTCACGATCGGGAAGGTCCTGATCAGCGACCGCCCCTCGATCTCGATGCCGCTTTCTGCGAGTGCACGCCTGAAATAACTGTGCTCACCGATTTCACGCGAAATAAAAACCTTCGCAGGACGTTTTTTGTCGGCATTGTATGCGGCTACGATCCTTTCGGCGAGCCCTTCGCTGCTTCCGGCACGGAGAAACAGCCGTTTGGGAAAATCTTCGGCATCGTTTGCTTTGGCGGTCCATACCTCAAAATCGGCACCTTCCTTTTTGCAGTAGCAGCCAAGTGGCATGTGGCAGCCACCTTCGAACAGGTTCAGGACCTTACGTTCCACACCAACTTCTTCTGCCGTGCGCGCGTCGTTCAGGGGTTGCAAAGCCGCGAAGAGTTCGGTGTCACTTTCGCGGATCTGGATGCCGAGTGCACCCTGCGCAGGTGCAGAAATGAGTTCAGTCGTCTGAAGCTCTTCAACATGAAGATCGCTCAGGTCCAGACCAAGGCGCTTGACGCCTGCCTTAGCCAGCAGAATGGCATCGTAGTCTTCATTGCGCAGTTTGGCTATCCGCGTCGGTACATTCCCGCGCAGGTCTTCGATCTCCAGGTCGGGTCTCAGGCCGAGCAGCTGCGATTTGCGGCGGTTGGAAGAAGTGCCAACCATGGCCCCCTTTTTTAGCGATAACTTTTTGGAAACGTCTACACAGTCTTTCAGGATCAGCAGGTATTCGGTTGCCTCTTCGCGTTTAGGGATTGCGGCAATGGTAAGCCCCGGCGGATTAACCGTAGGAAGATCTTTAAGCGAATGGACCGCAATATCGATCGTACCCGCCATCAACTCGTCTTCAAGTTCTTTTGTGAAAAAACCCTTACCCTCCAGTTTATCAAGCCTGAGGTTAAGAATCTTGTCTCCCTGGGTCTTGATGATTTTGATTTCAGACTCCAGGCCAATGGCCGCAAGTTCTTTCATAATGTGATTGGCTTGCCATAAAGCAAGGTCACTTCCCCGGGTTCCGATGATTAGTTTCTTCACTACGATTAAAAATTTCTCAAATTTATGGGAATACAGCAAAAAAACAGAATTATTCTGCCTGCAAAAAGCCAAAACACAGCCTTTAATCCTGAAATTTGCGGTTTACTGATGATCAGGCGTTCTTTACCAGGATCTCTTTCGCCATAACCATCGGAACACTGATGTATTTTTTTTCCATATAACACATCACCTTCTCCAACAGCTCGCGCGATGAGTCATCAAGCCTGTTAATTTCGTCTGCAAAGACCCCGTTTATGGCGGTCTGTTTGATCTCTTTGATTTTTAGTGGCACCTGGCTCATGGCCAGTTCAATTTTGCGCTGTTTCAGTACCTTATCGAACTCTTCGGTGTTCTGCGCAATGATCTGCTCTGCATGCACCAGTTCGGTGTACCGTTCCTGTATGTTCTTGCGGGCAATCTCTTTTAACGATTCCACTTCGATGTAATGAATCGGGTAATCACGAACCACATCCGGAGCAGTATCGTTCGGGATAGCCAGGTCAACGATAACCTTTTTGCCCGTATCGCCATTCAACAACCTGCTGTATACTGCTTTGGTGAGTATTGGTTCAGTGGCACCGGTACAGGTAATGATCACATCAAAGCCTTCCGAATAATGCTCCAGTTCATCAAGCCTGAAAGCTTTCCCATTCAGCTCGGCAGCAAGCGTTTCTGCTTTTGATAGCGTGCGGTTGAAAATGGAGAAATTAGAAAACTTATGTTTATTCAGGTATTTGGCTATGTTCTGGTTGGTCTCTCCGGCACCGATGATCAGAATACGCGAATTGCCGCACATCTGTAGTTCACGCAATTTGCGATAGGCCAGGGAAACCACAGAAACCGGGTTTTTAGATATATTGGTATGGGTATAGACCTCTTTGGCGGTTTTGACAACGCGGTCCATGATCAGACGCATGTAGTCTCCTGTAAAACCGGCATCACGGCAGTTCTCGTAAGCCCTTCTTACCTGTGCCAGGATCTCTTTTTCGCCAACGATCAAACTTTCAAGCGAGCATGATGTTCTAAGTAAATGATTGAAGGCCTCTTCGTTCTCATAGAGGGTCAGGCTATCCAGGAAACGCTCCATAAATTCAGGAGCCAGGCCCATATCGAGCACCTGCATAAATTTAGCAATAAAGGCCTTATCAGTGCGTTCTTTTGTTAAAAACACGAATTCAACCCGGTTACAGGTACCGATATAAAAGATTTCGCTGATGTTGAGCTGAGACTGGATGTTTCTTAACCGACCTTCTAAGTTCTCATCGCAAATGACCAGTTTCCCGAGGGATTTCAAGTCGATGTGATGGTGCGTGAAAGCTATTACTTTTAAAAATTCCAAGGTGGCCTCGTCTTTACTGATAACGGGTACAAAAGTAATATTGCCAGTATATTCTCGTGTCATTGACCTGTAATTTGCCTTAATTTAGAAAGATTATAAATAATGAACACGAACCGAAGTATTCCCTGTAAACGATCTCCGGGCTGTTGTTCAGCAGGTGCATTCCGGTTACAGGTTGCAATTGCGCGCAGCCTTCAAAACCACTGCTATCTCCTGACTTTAACCCGCTCAGGCCCCTGCCTACATCAAGGTACGAACAATTGGCCTTCAAGGTTGCCTGGCCTGCCGCGCAGCTGAATGCGCTCTCCTTGTAAAGCTCTCTTACAACGCCTAACGACGCTCTCCGGTAACGCTCTCTGGTAACGCTCTTCTGAAGTAGAAACCTAAAATTCAATATATGATCGTACAACATGATTTTAGCCTGATAGGCGCAGACGGAAAATTGATAACCGGAGACCTCACCTTCGAAGAGAAAAATGTGCAGCAACCCATTGTCCTGTTCATACATGGATTTAAAGGTTTTAAGGACTGGGGTACCCACAACCAGGTAGCAAGGCAGTTTGCTGCGGGCGGCTACCGTTATGTTAAGTTCAATTTCTCACACAACGGCGTTACACCCGAAAACCAGGCAGAAGTCACCGACCTTGAGACATTTGCTTCAAATACGATCTCAAAAGAAATGTTCGACCTTAAAAAGGTGATCGACTTTATTCTTGAATCTTATTCGAAAGACAACAGCCTCTACCTGCTTGGCCATAGCCGCGGTGGTGGATTGGCTATACTGCAAGCCGCCACCGATACCCGCGTTAAAAAGCTCATTACACTGAGTGCAATAGATAATTTCAAAAGTCTCTGGACAAAGGAACAGGAAGCGATTTGGACGAAGACGGGCAGAATCCATGTAACCAATGCCCGGACCGGCGAGGATATGCCGGTCGATAAAACGCTGCTCGATGACCTGGACGAAAAT
This sequence comes from Pedobacter yulinensis, assembly GCF_003029735.1. Lineage (GTDB taxonomy): Bacteria > Bacteroidota > Bacteroidia > Sphingobacteriales > Sphingobacteriaceae > Pedobacter > Pedobacter yulinensis. Next base: position 1,619,949 of record NZ_KZ686268.1, on the reverse strand, counting down.
CCGGAAGTATTTGATATCCCGGCGGCCGCCAGGAAAATCAACGTGCCGTGGTTAATTGTGCATGGCGATGATGATGTGAATGTTCCTTTCGCGGTGGCTCAGCGCCTGGCAGACGCACAGCCAAACAGCCGGCTATTGAAAATTGAAAAGGCAAACCACGTTTACGCCGCGACACATCCGCACACAAGCGATGCACTGCCGGCACAGCTGGTAAAAGTAGTTGAACGCAGCCTGGCCTTTCTGGCAACAGATTAGGAGACAGTACGGTCTACCCAGTTGCCATCTTCGCGGATCAGTTCGATCAGTTCGTCGAGTGCAAAGGCTGAACGCACATTCTTTTTAACAACTTCCTTGCCCCGGTATAGGGTTATTTTGTCCGGGCCGGTGCCGACATATCCATAGTCGGCATCGGCCATTTCGCCGGGGCCGTTTACGATGCAGCCCATAATGCCGATCTTGATGCCTTTAAGGTGATCAGTCTTGGCCCTGATCATTTGCGTGGTTTCCTGCAGGTCGAAAAGCGTGCGGCCACAGCTCGGGCATGAAATGTATTCGGTCTTGCTGATGCGTGTACGGGTAGCCTGCAATATGCCGAACGAGGTTGAATTGACTGCAGCGAGCGGGGCGCCGGGTGCGTCGATCCATATCCCGTCTCCAAATCCATCGGTCAGGAGCGCGCCCAGATCGGTAGCTGCATCCAGCATCAGGCTGTTGGCATCTGCGTCTGCATAACATCTCTTGACAATAACCGGAACCGGCAGTCCCTCGCGATTAAGCAATTCGAAAAAGCCGCGCTGGTCCTGCATGGCGCCGGCCGAAGTTTCCAGCACAAGCACCGTTCTATCGCCCAGCGGCGGAAGCTGTGCAGGCAACACCGACGAGGCATCTATGGCGATCAGGTTAAGCTGCTCATCCCGTTCGGTTGAACTTAAATATTCCTGCAGGGAAAAAAGCGGGTAACAATGTTCCCGCGCTTGCAGGTTTTTCCATGTCGGGTAATCGTAAACCTGCTTCAGGGCTCCCGGCAGGGAGAACGAAGGCAGTGATGAGCCAAGGTACACCAAATCGCAGGCCTGGTCGCCGAGGTTGTATTTGTCCAATACAGCACTGTACTGGTAACCGCAGCTGTTTAAGACAAATGGATCTTTCAGATTTTGCCTGGAAATATCGATCAGCACAACCGGGTGCTGCTGAGCACCAATGGCCGCAACCGCATTGGTTGCCCGGCGGCGGTACATATACGGATCATAACTGCGGCGTTCTGCTGAAATTTTTCCGGCATAAGGCGACGCACCTGCACGCATACGGCTGTAGCGTGCGGCCAGTTGCCGCGCAACGGGTGCCTCGAACTCCGGGTCTTCAGTCAGCGAGACCCGAATTGTATCGCCAAGTCCGTCTTCCAGCAACGTTCCGATACCGACGGCAGATTTAATGCGACCGTCTTCGCCATCGCCCGCCTCGGTGACGCCGAGGTGCAATGGATAGTTCATGCCCTCTTTGACCATACTCTCAACCAGCAGGCGGTAAGCCTGCACCATCACCTGGGTATTGCTTGCTTTCATGGAAATAACCAGGTTGTAATACTGCTGGTCTTCGCACATGCGTATAAACTCCATCGCCGATTCGACCATGCCGCGCGGTGTGTCGCCATAATGGCTCATGATCCGGTCAGACAGGGAGCCGTGGTTGGTACCGATCCGCATGGCCGTACCATACTCCTTGCAGATTTTTACCAGCGGAATGAATTTTTGATAGATCCGTTCCAATTCAGCCCGGTAGGCAGCAGGCGTATAATCTATGTTTTCAAATTTCTTTTTATCTGCATAATTGCCCGGGTTAACCCTTACTTTTTCAACGATCCGGGCGGCCATTTCAGCGGCATTGGGGGTAAAATGAATATCGGCCACAAGCGGAACAGTATAACCCCGCGCCCGCAACTCCCTTTTTATATTGGCCAGGTTCTCGGCTTCCTTTACACTGGGCGCCGTTATCCGGACAATCTCACAGCCCGATTTGACCATGCGGATAGTCTGCTCAACCGTGCCAAGCGTATCCATGGTATCGGTCGTTGTCATGGACTGGATTCGGATCGGATGGTGGCCGCCAATGCCAATCTCGCCTACCTGTACTTCGCGGGTCAGAAAACGGGAATAACCGCTCAGGTCATTACAATAAGCCCCGGCTAAGCCCTGTGTTGTTGCTGCTTGTTCCATTTGTTTACAAAGATACGGATTGAAATCGGAGAAGTTGAGCTGGCCAGGCACTGATTAATGCACCAAAACCCGTAAACGGATTAAAGAAGGCGGTCTTTTATAACTAGCGTCCTGGCAGCAATGTCATGCCAGCACTGGTTTTTACGGTTTAGAAAACTGTACAGGTAGCCAAAAAAAAGGGGAATAACAGACAGTACCTTGGCAAAATTCCTGCCCAGGGCCTGACCAAAACCGATCGGGCTGCCCTCAAGATCTGTTACCTTGATGCTGAGCAATTTTTTACCGATCGTTGCCTGCCTTGCAGAACCCTCGGCCCAGCTGCCATACACCAGTTTAGCCAGAAAGATGAGTGGCATAGGCGCCAGAAAAGCCATCAGGCGTTCATCTTTTCCGGTAATAAAAAGAAAGGAGAGCAGGATCAGCATGGTGTAGATTGCCAGGATCATAAAGTGGTCTATGGCAGTTGCAAGCAATCGCTGGTCAAAACCTGCAAAATACTGCGGGGCGGTTTTCAGATAAGAAAAACCAAGAAGCTCACGCAGTTCCTCGACTGCATGAGCTTCCTTAAAGTCGTCCATTCCCTGTTTTCGCACAAACGTACCAGGGGTAATAGACAACTGCTTCATCTCTTCCAGGCTATAGGGGCCTTTCGGTTTACCGTTGATGACGACAAGATAACCATTCATGTTTTTTGTCTCAATAGCGGTCCACTTCGAAATTGCTCAGACCTCCATCGAAGTTAATGAAAATCTTTGTGGCAGAGCCCGCATAATTGGGTGTTTCGTACATGCCGTTATCGAGTTTGGTAAAACCGGTAAAGTCTTTTGCAGACAAACCTGTTTTTGCCTTGATGCGGCAGCCTGCCGTTGCAGGAATTTTTATTTTCACATCGGCTACGCCAGATTTGACGGTTACATCGGTAATGGGTAAAAGGCTGCCCAGTTTAATATCGAGCGCTGCGGCACCGCCGTTGAAATTGAAGGCGCGTACTTTGTGGTTGCTCAGGTCAAAGTCGACCTCTCCTGCACCTACGTTGACGTTTATATCCCACTCGGGCTGCTGGTTCAGCCGCAGCTCAACGTCATTGCCGCCATCGTTCATGTTCCACTTGAGCTTTTTGTCCTGCATGTTCAGCGACACCTCCTGCACACTGTCGCCCAATTGCTTTTGCAGCGAAAAGTTCCCTGACCTGCGGTTAATGTCAGCAGTGACCAGCTGATCAGTAGATTCGTTCAGCTTATACGAAGTACCGCCACCCTTGATGTTGAGCACACTTTTCCGGAAAGATCCGGCTACGTACGGCTCAGAAAAATGCAGCTGGCTTTTTTTCCTGTCGCCAAGTTCAACCTCGATATCTTCTTTAAGATTATCTGCCCACCACCCGCGGGTGTGTGGTGGCTCCTGTCCTTTTACAAAGACAAAGCCAAGCACAATGACAACTACAACAAGCGAGATGATGCCTCCGGCCTTTGAATTTCCGCGGTTGAACAGCACATTTAATCCAGCGATAATCAGGAACACCGGCCAGAACCGCCATACATTGCGCCAGTAAAATTCAATGGCGCCAAAATTTTCGAGCAGGAGCACGCTGCCAATAAAAAGCAGCAGGATTCCCCAGATAAGTTTATCAGTTTTCATGTTTGAAAGCTTTTGTGATGCTCGCGCACCGTTTACAAGTTAGTTGAATGATCTGGTTTTTGCTGGTCGGCTGCGCCAGGCGCCTGGCCCTCAGTAAAATCAGTAGTTGCAGTGATTGAGGTGGTTGTGTCTGAACCAGGCGCCTGCGCGCTGAAGCCCCCGGGCGTTGCGGCTGTATCTTCCGGATTTGCAGCCTTCCATTTGTCCCATTCATTTTTTCGTCTCGACCTGGCAATGAAAATGACGCCGATGGCGATGAACACAAGCGGCCACAATTTTCTAAGCCTGAACCAGTAAGGTATGAAATCAAACTGGTCAAGCAGGAAGTAACAGCCCAGTACAAGCAGAAATAGCCCGCCGACGATTCTTCCGGTGTCGTTTTTCGGCGCAACCTTAAAGTCCGCTTCAGCTGAAAAGGTTTTGCTTGTCCAGTCTGGCTGGGCAGAGCCTGGGGTCGCTCCCGGATCGGCATTGACAGGCGGCGCGCCGAATGGGTTGTATTTCTGCTGCTCTTTAGCAAAATATTCGTTGAATCTTGTGAACCGTGCAACGGGATCGTTGTTGACCGGAATAACGACCCACATGACGATGTATACCAGCAGCCCGGTGCCGAACATAAAGATCCCTGCCAGTACAAACAACAGCCTGACAATGGTAATATCTACCTGCATGTAGTCGGCAAGGCCCGAGGCCACGCCTGCAATCATTTTATTGTGTTCGTTTCTATAAAGTCTGTTTTCCATGATTATTTCTCCTCTTTTTTTCCTGAATCTCCCTGAAACTGCAGTGGCCTGATCACAATCTCTTCAACATTCGCGCCGGGACTTAACCTGAGCACGCTGCTGATTGTTTGGGCAATATCTTCCGGCTGTACAAACTGCGCTTTTGGAAGCGTTGTTCCCTCCCACGAGGAAGTGTAAGTCGAGCCGGGCAAAACTGCCGTTACCTTTACATGATACGGGGCCAGTTCCTGCCGCAGTACATCATTAAGACTAAGCAAGGCTGCCTTTGTTACACTGTAACTTCCGGCATTTGGTTCGGGCCTTTTACTGGCTACCGAGCCAATGGTAAACAAGTGTCCCGAGCGCTGGTTCCGCATCATGTTGCCAAAGAACTTGGCCATATAATAGGCTGCTAAGAGGTTGATCTGCAATTGGGTCTCGAAACGCTCATCGGCCTCATCCAATAAACTTCCAGGAAAAAACACACCTACATTGTTAACGACGACATCTATCGTCTGAAACCGCTGCGCAACGGCATCGGCGAAGGCCTGAAGCTCCTTTTTGCTTGCTGCATCGGCAGCAAAAGTGTGCACCGTACGCCCGTATCTCTCCAGTTCCGTTTTTAGCTGACCGAGTTCTTCGGTGTTCCTTGCGCAAACGGCCAGGTCATATCCGTCGGCGGCCAGCTGCGCCGCAATCGCCCTCCCGACTCCGCGGGTTGCACCTGTAATAACTGCATTCATGGTTGCTTTCTGAATCATTAATGATCGTGCCGTAAAGATGCTTTAAACCGGCTGAATTTTAACAATATTTTAATGGCTCCAACAATTTTATCGTTTCTTTGTATTAGTATTGTACAAACACGGTTAATGTTTACTATTGAATGAATTTTACCAACTTCGGCAGGTACCTGCTTCTTCTGAGGGCTGTTTTCAGGAAACCCGAAAAGCTCAAAATATACATCAGGGAGATGGTCAAGCAGATGAACTACATCGGAGTTGGCTCGCTTGGACTGATATCCATAATCTCTACGTTTATCGGCGCAGTAATGACACTGCAAATCGCCTTTCAGCTGGTCAGCGACTTTATTCCTAAGACCATCATCGGCTCAGTTAACCGCGACTCGACGATCCTGGAGCTCAGCCCTACCATCAGTGCCATTGTACTTGCAGGAAAGATCGGATCAGCCATTTCATCTGAGATCGGAACCATGCGGGTTACAGAACAGATCGATGCGCTCGAAATTATGGGCATCAATGCACCTGGCTACCTCATTTTACCCAAAATCATTGCCGGGATTACGATGGTACCGCTGCTGGTAATTGTTTCTATGTTCCTGAGCATAACCGGCGGTTACATTGGCGGTACGCTTTCAGGCGCCGTTTCACCGGCCGAATACATTCAGGGCATTACCACAGACTTTAATCCTTATACGATCGTTGTGGCACTGGTCAAGGCTTTTGTTTTTGGTTTCGTCATTACATCGGTGCCGGCCTACGAAGGGTTCTATGTAAAGGGCGGTGCCGTAGAAGTTTCACAGGCCAGTACGCGGGCCGTCGTTGTAAGCTGTATCACCATTCTGGCTTGCGACTATATCGTTACACAATTGCTGCTATGATCGAGATCAGGGATATTAACAAGTCGTTTGACGAGAACCAGGTACTTAAAGGTATTTCGAGCAAGTTCGAGTCTGGTGTAACCAACCTCATTATCGGCGGTTCCGGCTCAGGTAAAACGACGCTGCTGAAATGCATGGTCGGGCTCCACCAGCCTGATTCGGGCTCGGTCCTGTATGACGATCGTGATTTTACCCCTATGGATTTTCAGGAACGGATCGAAATACGGAAAGAAATCGGCATGTTGTTCCAGGGATCAGCCTTGTTTGACAGCCTGACCGTCGAGGAGAACATCATGTTCCCCTTAAACATGTTTACGCAACAAACGCATGCTGAAAAGCTGGACCGCGTTAACTTTTGTCTGGAACGGGTAAATCTGGAAGGAAAAAATAAACTGTTCCCGGCCGAGCTTTCTGGCGGAATGAAAAAACGCGTGGGCATTGCCCGTGCCATTGCCATGAACCCAAAATACCTCTTCTGCGACGAACCGAATTCCGGGCTCGATCCCAAAACTTCGATTGTTATCGACGAGCTGATCAAGGAGATTACAGAAGAGTACAACACCACAACCATCGTCGTTACGCACGACATGAACTCGGTTATGGGCATCGGCGACTACATTCTTTTTCTCTATGAAGGCAAAAAGTTCTGGGAAGGATCAAATAAAGAGATTGCGCATACCGATATTCAGGAACTGAACGATTTTGTTTTCGCCAGCCGCTTCATGAAAGCTGCAAAAGCCAAATTCTAAACAGAGAGACCTGTAAGATCCCCGAAACCTCCATCTTTCGTCTCAACTTAGCCCAAGATTCGTATCTTCGTGCATTTTATGATTCAACTCTTAACACCACAGCATTGGAAAGACTACGAACTGCTTGATTGCGGCGATTTTGAAAAGCTCGAGCGATTCGGAAATGTGGTCATGATTCGTCCTGAGCCCCAGGCCGTCTGGAAAAAAGTGCTCAGCGAGCAGGAATGGAAGAAGGCAGCCAACATTACCTTTAAAGGCCGCTCGGCTACTTCCGGGGAATGGATCAAAAAGAACCCCTCGCTGCCTGATCGCTGGCACATCAGTTACAGCAATGGCGATGTGTCGATCAAAATGCGTCTTGCGCTGACCTCGTTCAAACATGTCGGCCTTTTTCCCGAACAGGCAGTAAACTGGGATTACATTTCTGCATCAATCAGGAAATTTAAAACACCGCAGCCAAAAGTACTGAACCTGTTTGCCTACACCGGGGGTGCCACTATGGTGGCCCGCGCAGCCGGGGCAGACACCACCCACGTTGATTCCATTCGCCAGGTTGTGACCTGGGCAAATGAAAACCAGGAACTTTCAGGGCTTAAAGACATCCGGTGGCTGGTAGAAGATGCCTTGAAGTTTGTGAAGCGGGAACTGAAACGAGGCAGGAAATATAACGGCATTATCCTTGACCCTCCGGCCTATGGTCACGGCCCGAATGGTGAAAAGTGGAAACTCGAAGACCACATTCAGGAGATGATGCAGGATGTGGTCCAGCTGCTCGATGAAAAAGAACATTTTCTGATCCTGAACACTTACTCGCTTGGTTTTTCATCGGTTATCGTGGAAAACCTGATCCGCACGTCGTTTCCCTCGGTCAGCAACCTGGAAACCGGCGAGCTGTTTTTGCAGGCGACCAGTGGAATCAAGCTTCCATTGGGGGTTTTCGGCAAATTCTGCAGTGTGTAAATGTTGATTACTTTATTTCTGAATATCTGCCCTTAGGGGTATTTTCCAAAAAATTTAAACCTTGAGAAAAACTGCGTTGACCATTCTTTTTGCCGCCTGTACCTGGTGTACCTATGCACAGCAGCAATTTGACATCCTGATCAAAAACGGCAGGATCATTGACGGCAGCGGGAACCCCTGGTTTTATGGCAATCTCGGGATTACCGGCGGTAAGATAATGGCGGTAGGCAAATTGCCGGGTGCTTCGGCAAAAAACATACTCGATGCCTCCGGATTGGTCGTGGCCCCGGGCTTTATCGACGTGCATACGCATATCGAGGACGACGAACGCCGGCAGCCCACAGCAGACAATTTCATCTTCGATGGTGTAACTACCGTAATTACCGGTAACTGCGGCAGCTCTGAAAATGACCTGGGCAGTTATTTCAGGTTTATAGACAGCCTGCGGCTTTCTGTGAATGTGGCCTCGTTTATTGGCCACAACAACATTCGCCAGGCAGCCATGGGCATGGCCATGCGTGAACCAACCGCCGAAGAGCTGGACCGCATGCGCAATCACGTGGCGCGCGCCATGAAAGATGGCGCCGTGGGTCTCTCAACCGGTCTTATTTATACCCCGGGTACCTATTCAAAGCCTCAAGAGATCATTGAGCTGGCCAAGGTAGCAGCCGGTTTTGGGGGCATCTACACCTCACACATGCGGAGTGAAGCAGACAAGGTCTTCGAAGCGATAGATGAAACGATCAACATTGGCCGGCAGGCACGCATGCCAGTCGAGATTTCCCACTTTAAAGTAGGCAAACCGAACTGGGGCCGCACTGCCGAAATGATCAAAAAAGTAGAAGATGCCCGACTGGAAGGAATCGAAGTAACGGTTGACCAGTACCCATATACCGCAAGCAGCACCGGCCTGAGCTCGATCGTTCCTTCATGGGCCCTGGCCGATGGCGCCGACTCACTCCGCGCACGGCTGCGCAATCCGGCAATTTATAAAAAGCTGGAAGCCGAAATGACCGCCGACCTCAAACGCCGGCAACGTAAGAATTTTGACTACGCTATGGTGGCTAATTACGGCCCAGATACCACGCTGAATGGCAAAAGCATCATGGAGATCAACAAACGCTGGGGCCGCAAAAGCAAACCCGCAAACGAAATACGCACCATACTTGACATGATGGAAAAGGGCGGCGCGCAAATGGTGTTCCATGGCATGGATGAGCAGGATGTGGAGAAGATCATGCAGTATCCATATACCATGATCGCTTCCGATGCCTCGATCCGGGTGTGGAACCAGGGCGTACCGCATCCCCGCGGTTACGGCAGCAACGCACGGGTGCTGGGCCGGTATGTGCGCGAAAAGAAAGTGATCCGCCTGGAAGACGCGATTCGTAAGATGACCTCGCTGCCCGCTCAAAAAATGGAGCTGGGCGACCGCGGACTGCTTAAGCCGGGAATGGCGGCCGATGTTGTGGTATTTGACCCCGCAACCGTAACAGACCGCTCGGTTTATGAAAAGCCGCACCAGTACTCAACCGGATTCAGGTATGTATTGGTTAACGGCGAAGTTACCCTGGCTGGCGAGCACCATACGGGCAAACGCGCAGGCATCGTGCTGCATGGCCCGGGATACCTCAAACAAGATCAAAAATAACTACATAACTGAAATCACTATGAATATGCCGAAGTTGGCCAACATTTTTTTATCTGCCTTTATCAGCTGTACGCTGCTGGCAAGCTGCAGTTCAGATGCACAGAACAAACAATCCGCACGGTCAGACACCGGAAAAAAAGGCGACCAGACCAAAGAAGAGGTCCTTCAGCCAATTGACACTGCCGTTTACGATTCGCTGATGCGGAAAATGGCAAATGGCGATACGACCGGCAAATGGCCTGTCAAATCAAAAGTATATCCGAAAGACGGTGCTATTCTTCCTTACAAACGAATCGTTGCCTACTATGGTAACCTGTATTCCAAGAATATGGGCATTCTTGGCGAATTGCCGCCAAAACAAATGCTGGCCCGGCTGGATGGTGAGGTAAAAAAGTGGGAAAAGGCCGATCCGGGAACACCCGTACAACCTGCACTGCACTATATTGCGGTAGTGGCACAGGGAGACGGTGGCAAGGACGGCAAATATCGTTTTCGCATGCCTGAGAAACAGATCGACTCGGTCATGACCATTTCGCGCATGCGCCCGAACATGATCGTATTCCTGGACATCCAGGTATCGCTCAGCACCATCCGCGACGAGCTGCCCCGACTTGAAAAATACCTGAAGCTGCCGAACGTTCACCTGGGAATCGATCCCGAATTTTCCATGAAAGACGGTTCACGTCCGGGCAAGCGCATCGGCACTTACGATGCTGCAGACATTAACTATTGCATCAACTACCTGGGCAAACTGGTTAAAGATAACAACCTGCCGCCTAAAGTCTTTGTCGTACACCGCTTTACTAAAAAAATGGTAACCAACAGCGCAAACATCAAACCGACCAGGGAAGTACAGGTCGTTATGCACATGGATGGCTGGGGAGAACCTGAACTTAAAAAAGGGACGTATCGCCACTTTATTTATTCAGAACCCGTGCAGTTTACCGGTTTCAAGCTGTTTTACAAGAACGATTTGAAAAAGGCGCCGAACCGCCTGATGACACCCGACGAATTGGTCAAACTTAAGCCAAAACCGGTCTATATTCAATACCAATAACAGAAGCCCTTCGGGGCTTTTTTTTATTTAACCCCGTCGGTGCAGTCCGGCCTGCGTACGCCGGGAAAACCGCCGCCAGCCTGACTGCGTTTATACAGATATGCAAACAGCAATTTTCGGCGGCGGCTGCTTTTGGTGTACAGAAGCGATCTTTCAGACACTGAGGGGTGTTGAGCTTGTTTCGCCCGGTTATATGGGCGGCTATACACCGCATCCAACCTATATGGAAATTTGTCAGGGCGACACCGGTCATGCTGAGGTAATTAAAATCGATTTTGACGAGTCTGTCATCGGGTACAGCGACCTGCTGCAGGTCTTTTTCAACACACATAACCCGACAACGCGGAACAGGCAGGGGAACGATCGGGGCGCGCAGTACCGCTCGGTGGTGTTTTATCAGGATGCCGCACAGCGCGACATGGCAGCGGCCATGATCGGGCAGGTGGCCGCTTCAGGTATGTACGAGAAGGAGATTGTTACAGAACTGGCCCACGCTGCTGCGTTTTACCCGGCAGAAACCTACCACCAGGATTATTTTATAAAAAACAGGCACAAGCCTTATTGCAGCTTCGTGATCCAGCCAAAACTGGACAAATTTACAGTGGCGTTCGGTCAGTTGCTTCGTCCGGAATTTTTAGAAAAATAAAAGCCCTGGCATGAACCAGGGCTTGATGATCAGAACAGGCCAAGCTGGCCCTTGTCGTCCATGTCGATATCATCCTTGTTGGTGATCTCGAAATCTATTTTTTTCGCCGGCTTTGATGGCGCCGGGTCTTCCTTTGTTTCCTGTGCAGGCTTTTCCAAGGGCCTGGCATCAGCAGCTGGTTTCTCTGTCTGTTCGGCAACTGGCGCTTCAGCTTCCGTTTCTCCGGGCTCGTTTTGCTCATCGGCAACATCAGGACCCGGTTCTTCTACCGGGTCTGCATTGTCAACAAGTTCGGGCTCGTGTAACGTGATTTTCTGCACATCATGGGTCGAGACCCGGTTTCCGGTGGCCTTCATGCCTTTCACGTCTATCATCTCTCCCACGGCGGCCGTGAGCGTTTCCGGTAGCTGTGTCTTGCCTTTCAGTACATCGATCTCGAGCGCTGCCGCGGGGTTTGATGTGATGTACAGCATCCGTGAACCTGCTTCTTCACTGATCACCGAAACTTTTTTACCAATAGCCAAAGATTCGAACGTAAACCGTTTGATAAAATAATTCTTTGCTTTCCCGTCATAATGTACAACAGCAAAGACCTCCTCAGGATCGAACTTGCGGATCAGCACCAGGCCGTCGTCAAAATGATTGCTCAGGTCAAACGAAGAAAGTTCGTACCAGCCGTCTTTATGCACCAGAAGAATTTTATCATCCCCGTCAAACTCGCCCAGGTACTGCCCGCGCGCATCGACATTGAGCCTTTTAAGCAGGTCGTCATACCAGATCTTTCGGCCAGAAAGCGTAGAGACCCCTTTGCTTTTCAGCAGGATCTTTTTGAGTGGGTATTTGGAGACAATATTTCCCTGCGAGGCCCGGCCTTTGATGGCTATTTCGGCAAAATCAAGGTCAAACTGCAGTTTCCGCAATTTTGAATGCGGTTTAAGCTGCACATTGATTACCTCTGCTTCGCCATTCGGGTTGGCTGTGAAATACAATGTTTTCGATCCTTTAGCGCCTTTGGTCAGGTCGTACTCTTTATCGCGTGTTACCCCCAGTATGGAAAACCGCTTTACATAAGAGACGCCGCTGGCCCCGTCGCGGTAAATCATATTGTAAACCGTCCGCTCGTCATTTTTCTTGAATACCTGTGCATGCAGGATACCCTTGCCGACAAAGGTTTTGTCTGCCACCTTGGTGATGATACATTTCCCATCTTCACGGAAAACGATGATCTCGTCAAGATCAGAACAGTCGGCAACGAACTGGTCTTTTTTCAAACCGGTACCAATAAAGCCATCTACCGGGTTCATGTACAATTTAACGTTCGCCAGGGCTACCTTCGCGGCCTCGACCTTATCAAAGAGCCTGATCTCGGTTTTACGTTCGCGCCCTTTGCCGTATTTATCGCGTAGTTTCTCGAACCAGGCAATGGCATATTCAGTGAGGTGCCGCAAATGGTTCTTTACCACTTTGATGTCGTCTTCAAGCGCCTTCATCTGTTCGTCGGCTTTCTTGACATCGAATCGGGTAATACTGCTCATCGGCTTGTCAATGAGGCGTTTGAAATCTTCCGGTCTGATCTCGCGGTAAAGCGATTCCTTGAAGGGATCGAACAGGAGGTTCAGCACGTCGACAACATGTTCAAAGCTGCCGGCATTCTCGTACTCGGCGTTCTTGTACATCCCTTCCTGAATGAATATTTTGAGGAGCGAGGAGAAAAATATCTTTTCCTGCAACTCGTGCAGGCGAATTTCAAGTTCCTTTTTAAGGAGCGCCCGTGTAAATTTAGAGTTTTCAATCAGGATATCGTTCACACTCATAAAGTGCGGCTTATCATCCTTAATGATACAGGTATTGGGCGAAATAGATACCTCGCAGGCCGTGAAGGCGTACAGCGCATCGATCGTTACATCGGGAGAAATGCCAGGTGCCAGGTGAACCACGATCTCTACATTCTTGGCCGTATTGTCTTCGATCTTTTTGATCTTAATCTTTCCCTTTTCGTTGGCAGACAGGATGCTGTCTATGACCGATCCGGTGGTGGTGCTGAAAGGCACCTCTGTAATGACCAGGGTCTTTTTATCTCTTTCGGTTATTTTGGCCCTTACACGGATTTTCCCGCCGCGCATTCCCTCGTTGTATGCCGAGAAATCTGCCATACCGCCCGTAAAAAAATCCGGCAGGATATTCGGGCGGTTGCCCTTCAGCGCTTCTATCGACGCGTCAAGCAATTCGATGAAGTTATGCGGCATAACCTTCGTAGCCAAACCTACGGCGATACCTTCAGCACCCTGGGCAAGCAACAGCGGGAATTTAACAGGCAGAGTAATGGGCTCATTGTTTCGCCCGTCGTAACTAAGCTGCCATTCAGTGGTATCGGGATTAAAGACAACCTCATTGGCAAATTTAGACAGGCGCGCCTCGATATACCGGGGTGCTGCTGCACTGTCGCCGGTTACGGGATCGCCCCAGTTTCCCTGGCAGTCAATCAGGAGATCTTTCTGGCCAATCTGCACCATTGCATCGCCAATAGAGGCATCGCCGTGGGGGTGATACTTCATCGTGTTGCCAATCACGTTTGCAGCTTTGTTGAAGCGGCCGTCGTCCATCTCTTTCAGGGAGTGCATGATGCGGCGCTGAACCGGCTTTAACCCGTCGTGGATATGCGGTACTGCCCGGTCAAGAATCACGTAAGAGGCATAGTCAAGAAACCAGTTTTCGTACAGGCCCGTTATGGGCGTTACGGCATGCATGCCTTCCTCGCTGATGTTGTCCTTCAGTTCTTCACTCATTCTATCCTGTTTATTTGGAAACCGTAAAGATAATCACGCGGGGCGCTATTCGCCCGCATAAGTTTTAAACACACGTCTGTTAAGAGATTGCGTTCAGCCTTTGAGGCCTTCTCCATTGAAAGCAAAAGGCAGCAGATCGCGTACAGACCGCAGGCGGATCACTTCGCCGCCGATACAATAAAAAATAACTGCAATCGGGCTGCCCTGTCGCTTTTCAAACTCGGCCATGACCTGTAAACAGGCGCCGCACGAAGTAACCGGCTGGCGAATCAGAAACCGGTCTGTCTTTGCCGTAACGGCCATGGTTGTCACGGCACGGCCCGGAAACTGGGCGCCGGCCGCAAACAAGGCTGTGCGCTCGGCACAAAGGCCTGAAGGATAAGCCATATTTTCCTGGTTGCTGCCGGGCACGATCTCGCCGGTCTCAAGTTGCAGAGCCGCGCCTACCCGGAAACCCGAGTAAGGCGAATAAGAGCTCTCTGTCGCGGCGACTGCGGCTTCGCACAACCGGCGTTCTTGCTGATCCAGCTCCGAAACGTCGGTATGCCGGGTATAATTTATTTGCAGGCTTATTTTTTCCATTGTAGACAAGTTGACCCGAAAGGTCAAACAAAAGCTGATATTTTCGAACAATTTAAGTTATTTTTTTGTATTAATGGTGACGAAAGCGGCGCAACGCATAGCCCGGATTATATAATAACCGCAAACTGCCATTACCCTTGAACAAATATCTACGTAAAACCCTGAAAGTACTGCTTTGGACCGTTGCCATACTGATTATCCTGGTGGTCGGTTTGGCGGCCTCACTGAACATTCCTGCCGTTCAGAACTTCGTAAAAGACAAGGCCATAGCCTGGTTGAAGAAAAAAACAAATACCGAAGTCAGCCTGGAAAGCATCAAGATCGCGCTTCCCAAAGATGTGGTGCTCAACAAATTTTACATTGAAGACCGCAACAAGGACACCTTACTATATGCCGGAAAGCTCCAGGTAGATATCAGTCTGCTTAAACTGCTCAAGAACCAGGTGGAAGTAAATGATATCCAGCTGAAAAATGTGAGGGCCAATGTAAAGCGAATTGCGCCCGATACCAGTTTCAATTTTTCCTTCCTTGTCGATGCATTCGCCTCAGAGCAAAAAAAACCTGAAGAAGAAGCCAAAAAAGACACGACCTCTACCCTCAAATTTTCAGTCAGCAAAGTATCTTTCGAAGACATCGGGATCAATTACCGCGACGATGTGGCTGGTAACGATGTGCGCGTCTACCTTGGGGCTTTTAAGACACGCATCAAAGATTTCGACCTGGCCAATCAGCGTTATGTAATCAGCAGTTTTACGCTCGACAACACAAACCTTTCCTATCTGCAGCAAAAGCCCCTTGTGCACCTGGCCGAACACCTGGAAGAAAGCGTCGACACGGCCAAAGCATCATCCGGCAAGCTCCCTTTTATCGAGGTGGAAGACTTCAGTTTCAGACAGGTCAAGGTTCTTTTTAATGACCGGATCTCGAACATGAACGCCGATCTGAAGGTTGGCGATCTGGGGTTGAGCAATCTGTCTGTCGATCTGACCAACTCGAAATACAGCGTGAAAGACGCCCACCTGAACAATTCTGATATCCGTTTTGCTTTTAAACCGGCTGAGGTCAAAAAGGTGGACAAACAGCTTGACAAGCAGGAAGCGGCAGCCGCACAGCCCTCGCCGCTTGCGCTGGCTATTCAAAAGATCGCCCTGAAAAACAACACCCTGCGGTTCGACAATTTGGCGGCAAGGCCGGTCAATAGCGGCCTGGACTTTAACCACCTGCTGATCTCCGGCCTGAACCTGGGTGCAGAAGAGGTACGTTACGGCCAGGCAGGTATTCACGCCAGGGTTACCAATGGCTCCCTCAAAGACAAAAGCGGCTTTGTGCTGAATGAACTCAAAGGCGAAGCCATCTATACAGATAGACTGATCAGTCTTCAGAATTTTGTGCTGCGCACCCCAAATACCACGATTAACAACAAAACTGACCTGCGTTTCAGTTCCATGGACGACCTTACGAAACACCCCGAACGTGTTAAGATCGATCTGGAGCTGAAAAACACCACGATCGGGGTAAAAGACGCAGGCTATTTTTCTAATGCTGTACCTGCAGCATACAGAAACGAAAAGCTCCGCGTTAACCTGCGCATGAGCGGATACCTGAACAACCTGAACATTCCGCAGCTGCAGGTAAACGGTCTCAAAAGTACAGTCATCGACATCAGTGGCCGTGTAAAAGGCCTGCCCGATGTGAACAAAGCCTTCCTCGATCTGAATATTAAACGGTTTGCGCTGACCAAACAGGATCTGCTGGTTGTCGTTCCGCGCAGATCATTGCCGGCAAACCTGAGCCTGCCAAATGCGATTAGCATGAATGGAACCTTCAGGGGAAGCATGACCAACTTCAATACTGCCCTGCAGCTGCGCTCAGACATGGGCAATGCCAGCGTCCTGGCTAAAATGACCGGATCCAAAGGCCGCGAAAAATACGATGCCACGGTCAGGCTAGACAACTTCCATGTCGGGCGTCTTCTTCAACAGCAACCCAAACTGGGGCGTGTTACCCTGCGGGCCAAGGTCGCTGGTACAGGCATCGATCCGAAAACGCTGAACGCCAGGTTTACGGCAGACCTCGTAAATGCCTATTACAACCAGTATACTTACCGGAACCTGCGCCTGCAGGGCTCCTATACCCGGCAGAAGATCAGTGTAAAAGGCAGCATGCCAGACAGCAACGCAAATTTCAGGCTTGATGCTACCGCCAACCTTGCCGGTAAATACCCGGCGGTTAAACTTGACCTTGATTTGCGCAGGCTTGATTTGCAAAGGCTTAATTTCAGCAAAACTGAACTGGCCGCCCTCGGCCGCATTAAGGCCGATTTTTCGACTGCCGATCCAGACTACCTGAACGGCCGACTTGATGTAACCGGACTACAGGTAGCCAAAGACGGCCAGCGGTTCAACGTGGATACGATCGCCCTCCGGGCCGCCAGCAGCGCCACAGAAAACCGACTTACGCTGCGATCGGAGATTCTGGATGCGACGATCGATGGTAAATACCAGCTCACAAAAATCGGTGCCGCAATAGTCAACGAAATCAATAAGTACTACCAATTCGGTACGGTTGCCAAAATACCTGAACAGCGGATGCGCTTTTTTATGCGCGTTAAGAATGCAAAACTGATCCAGAATTTCGTGCCTGAGCTAACAACCTTCAAACCTGCAGTACTCTACGGATTGGTAGACACCCAGAAAGACAGCCTAAAGATCAATGCAGACTTTCCCGGCATTGTTTATGGCGACCTGGCGGTAGACAGCACACGGCTGGTCGTTGACAATAAAGAACAAAGGCTGGATTACCGGCTGTTTGTAAAAAGCGTAAAGAACCCCTCGATCCAGCTGTTCAATACAGAGGTTACGGGGAATGCAGCAGACAATAAATTGGGCGTAAATATTTTCCTGCGCGATAGCCAGGCTAAAGACAAATATGTTCTGGGCGGCACGTTCCAGTCGATCAATAAAGATTACCGCTTTAGCATGGATCCGGCCAAACTGGTGCTGGCGTACGAAAAGTGGACAGTTTCTGCAGACAACTTTATACAGTTCGGTAAGTCAGGCATTTTGGTCAACCAGTTTGAACTCGGCAACAACAACCAGTTGCTCGCTATAAACAGTACCGGCAGCACACCAAACTCGCCGCTCGAGGTGCGTTTCAAAGACTTCCAGATCGAAACAATTACCCGGCTGGCCGAAACAGATACCACCCTGGTTGGCGGACGCATCAATGGCAGTGCGACCGCGAAAGACCTGACCGGATCGCCCAAATTTGAGGCGAACCTCACCGTTGACCAGCTTCGGTACCAGAAAGATCAGCTCGGCACACTGCGTCTGGCCGTGAATAACAATACTGAAAACGCGTTTGAAACAAATATCGCGCTAAGTGGCACCCACGAATTGCGTGCAAACGGCTTCTATTACACGGCACCACAGAGCGCGCTTGACCTGACCGTTAACATTGACAAAATTGACCTGAAAGAAATAGAAAGTCTTTCGGGCGGACAAATCAGGCAGGGAACAGGTAGACTCACCGGTCAGTTAGCCGTAAAAGGCGCATTGACTGCGCCCCGTGTAAACGGCAACCTGACCTTTAAAGAAGCCGGCTTTAATGTGGCGATGATCAATTCCTTTTTCCGTTTGCCGAACGAACGCATTTTGTTCGATGATCAGGGCATTGCATTCGACAACTTCACGCTGATCGACTCGCTCAACCAAAAAGCCGTGATCAAGGGTCGGGTGTATACGCAGACCTTCCGGGATTTCCGCTTCGGGCTTGACATTACCACCGATAACTTCCGGGCGCTGAACTCGACGGTGGCAGACAACGAACTGTTTTACGGCACGGTTTACCTGAGCAGCAACATCAAGGTACGGGGCGACCTGAACCGGCCCGATGTGGATGCAGATATCCAGATCAAAGACAAAACGCGATTTTACTTCGCCATTCCGTCGAATGACCCGTCAGTGATCGAGCAGGACGGCATTGTGCAGTTTATCGATGAAGATGCAGCGCCATTTAACGGCAAACCGGCCCTGAATGTAGACAGCCTGACCAAATCGCCGGTAACGGGCATCAGCTTCAGCGCAAATATTGGCATAGACAAAGACGCTGAATTTAATGTTGTTGTGGATCCTGCCAACGGTGATGCACTGCGGGTGAAAGGCGAAGCCGATCTGAACGCAACGATGGACCCAAGCGGTAAAATCAGTCTGACTGGCACCTATGAACTTGCGGATGGCGGTTATAACCTGAGCGTAGGGCCGCTGAAAAGAGAATTTAAAATCCAGAACGGAAGCACCATCACCTGGACGGGAGAACCTACAGCCGCGAACCTGGATATGACCGCGATTTATGACGTGGAAGCCGCCCCAATAGACCTGGTTGCAGACCAGATTGAGAACCGCTCCACGCTTGAACAAAACCGGTTCAAGCAAAAATTCCCTTTCCGGGTGTTGCTTAACCTGGATGGCGAACTGATGAAACCGGCAATTAGTTTCAAGCTTGAAATGCCCGAGGGCCAGGGCGGCCCGGTGCGTGCAGAAACAGAAACCAAAATCCAGCAGGTAAATGCGAACGAGAACGAGTTGAACAAACAGGTCTTCGCCTTGCTTGCCCTGGGACGCTTCATTGCCGACAACCCCTTCCAGAGCCTTGCCGGCGGCGGCGGCGTATCTACGCTTGCGCGTCAGAGTGTGAGCAAGTTGCTGACCGAGCAGCTTAATAACCTCGCTTCTGACCTGGTAAAAGGCGTTGACCTCAATTTCGGTGTAAACTCAACTGAAGACTATTCGACCGGACAGCTGGAAAATAAAACCGACCTGGAAATAGGTTTGTCGAAACGCCTGCTGAATGACCGCCTTACTGTTTCTGTAGGCAGCTCTTTCGGGCTTGAGGGGCCAAGACAGGAAAATCAAAAGACCAGTAATATTGCCGGTAACGTCAACATTGAATACCTGCTTTCGAACGATGGGCGCTACAGGCTTCGTGCCTACCGCCGGAACGAATATGAGGGAGTAATAGAAGGACAGATTATTGAAACGGGCGTCGGCTTTGCGCTGGTTGTCGATTACAACCGCTTCCGGGAAATTTTCCAGCGCAGCCGTGAAAAGAAAAATAAAGAACAAAGACCAAGGGATGACAAGAACAACTAGCCGTTTATGCCTTCTGCTGGGCGTCGGTTTACTCACGGCCTGCAGCAATATCAAATACCTGAAACCGGGACAGAACCTGTATACCGGCGCTGAGATCAGGATAAATCCGGATTCTTCGGGCCGAGTTAAGGATGAGAAATCGCTGAAGGCCGAACTGAAAGGCAAGACCCGTCCAAAACCAAATAAAAAAATTCTCGGTCTGAGGCCGAAACTATACATCTATAACCTTGCCGGCGAGCCTAAAAAGAAAAAGGGTATCAGGCACTGGCTGCGTACAAAGGTGGGCGAACCGCCGGTACTTAGCAGCGAAGTACGCCTAAAACTGAACAACGACGTGCTGCGCAGTTATCTGATCAGCCAGGGATACCTGCAGGCGGCCGTAACCGGCGACACGGTGACCAGGAAACGCAAAACAAAAGCGATCTATACTGCCAACACAGGTCAGCGCTACACCATCAATAAAGTCACTTTCCCGCCAGATAGCTCGCCCGTTGCGGCAATCGTGAATGCGAACAAAGAAAAGTCCCTCCTGAAACCAGGCTCCTATTACAGCCTGGATGTCTTCAAGCAGGAACGTGAGCGCATCGATAACGACCTCAAGGAAAGGGGATTCTTTTATTTTGGTCCGGACTACCTGATCCTGAAAGTAGACAGCACCATTGGTAAACACCAGGTAAACGTAAATTTGCGCGTGAAGGAAACGACACCCGATGCCGGGCTCAAACCTTATACCATTAACGATATCCGCATTTACCCTAATTATTACCTGAACCGCGACTCCATTATCAGGAGGACGCAACCGCTGGAGTATAAAGACTTTAAAATTTATGACCGCCGGAATACCTTTAAACCGCGGGTATTCGAACGCATGATCTTTTTTAGCAAGGGCGATACGTACAGCAGGAAAAACCACAACCTTTCGCTGAACCGCCTGGTTAACCTGAACACATTCAAATTTGTAAAGGCCGAATTTACACCGCTTGACAGTTTCAAAAACAACCAGCTTGACCTCAGCGTTTACCTGACTCCCTTAAAAAGAAATTCCCTTTCGCTTTCGGTAACCGGAACCAGTAAATCCAACAACTTTGTCGGGTCAGAAGTCACCCTGACACAGCTTACACGCAATGTGTTCAGGGGAGCCGAGCAGCTTAATATCAGTGTAAGCGGCGGCTTCGAAACGCAGGTCAAAGGCACACAGGCTGGCGTAAGCTCGTATTCGCTGAGTGCTGAAGGCAAACTATCGTTTCCGCGCTTCATTACGCCTTTCTTCGAACCCAGGAGCACGAGTGCCTTTGTGCCGAAGACCAATGTCAGTCTTGCTTTCCAGCTGTTGAACCGGGCAAATTATTTCTCGC
Organism: Pedobacter yulinensis; assembly: GCF_003029735.1. Classification (GTDB taxonomy): domain Bacteria; phylum Bacteroidota; class Bacteroidia; order Sphingobacteriales; family Sphingobacteriaceae; genus Pedobacter; species Pedobacter yulinensis. Next base: position 1,598,822 of record NZ_KZ686268.1, on the reverse strand, counting down.
TGGGCTCTGTAAAAGGCGAATTTGGTTACAACTGGAAAGAAAGCGCCTTTAAAGAACATGTGCTGAACCCGATATCGGTCAACTTCGTTAAACTGATCAGCCAGACAGATTCCTTCCGCCTGGCCAGGCAAAACAACCCGGTACTGTTCAGCACCTATGAAAACCAGTTTATTATCGGTTCGAACTATACATACACCTATAACAACCAGATTGACCAGACCCGACGCAACAATCTGTTCTTTATGGGCAATGTGCAGACGGCGGGCAATGTTGTAGGGCTTTTCTTCAAAGAAAAAGAAGACGGTTCTAAACGTCTGTTCAACACATCGCTAACCCAGTTCGTGCGATTCGAAGCTGACCTCCGGGATTATTTAAAGATTAACCGTGGCTTGATCTGGGCAAACCGTCTGAACCTAGGTTATGGTTACGCATATGGCAACAGCAGTTCGCTGCCGTTTGTACGGCAATTTTTTGCCGGCGGCAGCAACGACATCCGTGCTTTTGCAGCCCGGTCGCTTGGCCCGGGTACGTATCGTGTAAACCCGAATGCCCTGTTTGCCGACCAGGGTGGCGATGTGAAAATGATGCTGAACACCGAATTGCGTGCAAAGCTGGTCAGCATCCTGTATGGGGCAATTTTTGTTGATGCCGGTAATGTCTGGCTGCGGCGCGAAGATCCGCTCAGGCCAGGCTCCCAGTTCAGGCTTTCAAAAGCGCTTGACGAACTGGCCTTAGGCACAGGTGCCGGTTTACGTGTCGACGCCAGTATCTTCGTGATACGGCTGGACCTGGCCTTCCCGATTCGCAAGCCTTACCTGCCCGAAGGACAGCGCTGGGTCATAAATGATGTTGCTTTTGGAGACAAGGGCTGGCGAAAAGAAAACCTGATCCTGAACATCGGTATTGGCTATCCATTCTAAGAACATGACACTGGCAAAAATAAAGAAGTTTGGCAAGGAGACATTTCAGCTCCTTGTTGCCGCAGGTAAAGGTTTTAGCGAAGATCGGGTGATGAAGTTGAGTGCCGCTTTAGCCTACTACACACTGTTTTCATTAACCCCTCTCCTGCTCATTATTCTATCAGTAACAAGCATTATTTATAAAGAAGAAGCACTCAGGGGCCAGCTCTTTGGTGAGATCAATGAATTTGTAGGAGCAGAGGCAGCATCACAGATCCAGGGCTTTGTTAACAATGCAAACCTTTCGGGCAAAAGTTCAATCGGACTAATTATCGGTATTGTTACCCTGATCATGGGTGCAACGGCGATTTTTATCGAAATCCAGGACAGCATTAACCTGATCTGGAAAGTAAAAGCCGTGCCTAAAAAGGGGTGGAAAAAACTCATTACAAACCGGCTGTTGTCGTTTTCCCTGATTATTTCGATGGGTTTTCTGTTGCTGGTCTCGCTCATCGTGAATAGCATTGTATTAAGCTTCGGCGATAAGATCCAGCATTTTCTTGAAGGCTACCTGCCGGGAATAGACAGTACCACCACCTTCATTGTGATGATCGTAAACAATGTGCTTACCTTCACCATTGTCACGACCATATTTGCCATCATCTTCAAAGTGCTGCCCGACGTGGTCCTGAGGTGGAAATCGGCGCTTGTTGGCGCCGGCTTTACCGCTTTACTTTTTGGTCTCGGCAAGTGGGCCATAGGTCTATACCTGGAAAAAACGAACCCCGGGCTTGCATTTGGCGCCGCGGGGTCAATTATCGTGATCCTCACCTGGATCTATTATACAGCCGTCATCCTGTATTTCGGGGCTGAGTTTACACAGGCCTTTGCAGAGAAATTCGATGAGGGAATCAAGCCGACAAAGTATGCTGTGCACCTGAAAACGGTTGTAATTGAAAAAGAAGTCAGCCAGTTACCCCCGCAGCATCCCGAAGAAACAGCTGGGAGTTAGCATCAAGCCACTTCTTCGGTTACAACCGGCTCACTGAGCTCAATGGCTTTCTCTGGCTGTATCTCGTCTTTCTCAATACGCAGGTTTCTGATAATATGCTGCTGACGCTCCGGTGTATTTTTTCCCATGTAATATTCCAGCAGGTTTTTAATGGTCTGCTCTTTGAGAATAACCGGGTCAAGCCTGATGTCTGCGCCGATAAACAGGCCAAACTCTTCAGGCGAAATCTCGCCCAACCCCTTAAACCGGGTAATTTCCGGCTTGTTGCCAAGTTTTTCAATTGCATTGCGGCGTTCTTCTTCACTGTAGCAGTAAATCGTTTCTTTCTTGTTGCGCACACGGAACAGCGGCGTTTGCAGGATATAGACATGCCCTGCCCGGACCAGGTCGGGGAAAAACTGCAGGAAGAAGGTCATCATCAGCAAACGGATGTGCATACCATCCACGTCCGCATCGGTTGCAATGACAATGTTGTTATAGTGGAGGTTTTCAATTCCGTCTTCAACATTAAGCGCATGCTGCAGCAGGTTAAACTCCTCGTTCTCATAGACCACCTTTTTGGTCAGTTCATAACAGTTAAGCGGCTTTCCCTTCAGGCTGAAAACCGCTTGTGTCTCCACATCGCGCGACTTGGTGATTGAGCCTGAGGCAGAATCTCCTTCGGTGATGAAAAGCGTTGTTTCATAACGGCGTTCATGGGTTGAGTTAAAATGCACCTTGCAATCGCGCAGCTTTTTATTGTGGAGCGAGGCTTTTTTGGCGCGGTCGTTCGCTAGTTTTTTGATACCAGCAATATCCTTCCTTTCACGCTCGCTTTGCTGAATTCTCTTCAACAGGGCCTCTGCTACGTCGGCATGTTTGTGCAGGTAATCATCAAGTTCCTTTTTAACGAAATCGTTTACGAATGTGCGTACGGTTGGGCCATCGGGTCCCATATTCAGCGAGCCGAGTTTCGTTTTGGTCTGGGACTCGAAAACCGGCTCCTGCACCCGTACAGAAACTGCTGCGATAATAGACGAACGCACATCGGCTGCGTCAAACTCTTTTTTATAAAATTCCCGTATCGTTTTAACCACCGCTTCGCGGAAAGCCGCCTGGTGTGTGCCGCCCTGGGTGGTGTGCTGCCCGTTTACGAACGAGTGGTAGTCTTCCCCGTATTGCTGGCCGTGCGTCATGGCAACTTCGATGTCATTCCCTTTCAGGTGGATGATCGGGTAACGCAGGCTATCCACGTCAGCTTCACGCATGAGCAGGTCGTAAAGACCCCGTTCTGAGAAATATTTCTGGTTGTTGAAATTGATGGTGAGGCCGGTGTTGAGGAACACATAATTCCAGATCATCTTCTCAACGAAATCTGGTATAAAATGGAAATTCCTGAAAATGCTTTCGTCGGGAACAAAATTGATGGCGGTACCGTTACGCTGGGTCGTTTCAATTTCAGGGTGCTCCATGCTCAGTACGCCCTGCGAAAATTCCGCTTTCTTGGTCCGGCCATCGCGGTAGCTTTGAACGGTAAAAAAAGTGGAAAGAGCATTTACTGCTTTTGTACCCACGCCGTTCAGACCGACCGATTTCTGGAAGGCATTGCTGTCGTACTTACCTCCGGTATTAATTTTTGAGACGCAATCGATCACCTTTCCAAGCGGAATGCCACGGCCATAGTCGCGCACGCTCACCTTCTGATCAGAAACGTTGATCTCAATGGTTTTACCCGTCCCCATCACAAATTCATCAATCGAATTATCGACGATTTCTTTCAGGAGCACGTAGATCCCGTCGTCGGCAGAGGAGCCGTCGCCGAGTTTACCAATATACATGCCCGGCCGCAGTCTGATGTGTTCTTTCCAGTCGAGCGAGCGAATACTGTCATCATTATAGGTTGCTTCAGCCATGTGTTTACTTTTTGCAGTCTTTGTTTGCGGGTCACCGCCTGATGATCCAGGCGGATTTTTCAACATGCAAAGTTAGGCTTTTCTGCATGCCTGCAACTTGTAAAGTTTCAACAAATACACAATTACCCGTATCTTGCCCGCCATAAACCGCAACATGAAAATCAAAAAACAGCTCTCCCTGTTCGACCTGGCCATGATCGTCGTAAGCCTGGTTATCGGAATGGGAATTTTCCGTACGCCGGTCAACGTGGCTGCCAAAGCGGGTACCGAAGAATTGTTTTTTGGCGCCTGGATAGCCGGCGGCATTGTGGCGCTTTGCGGGGCGCTGACTTTTGCAGAGATCGGCTCCCGTTATCCGTTAACAGGCGCGTATTATAAAATCTTTTCCATAGGGTACCATCCGGCTGTCGCCTTTTCCATTAATTGTATTGGTATCGTTTCGTCGGCGGCATCGGTTGCGGCAGTCAGCCTGATCGGGGCTGAATACATCTGCAGCGTTATCCTCCCGCCCGGAGCGGCAGACCAGGCTTACCGGAGCGGCATCGCCATCGGCAGCCTGCTTGTGTTGTATGGTGTCAATTTACTGGGCCTGAAGGCCAGCTCGAAAACGCAGAACGTGCTGACGATCGTAAAGATCGTCACGGTATTGGTGCTGATCTGCGCCGTGTTTTTTGTACCGCAAGCGGCCACCCCCGCCCGCACCGTGCAACCTGTGGGCAGCTGGCAGGACTTCGGCAGGCTGCTGGGACTGTGTCTCATTGCCGTTTCCTTCAGTTTCGCAGGCTACCAGGCAACGATCAATTTCGGCGGCGAAACCAAAGAAGCCAAGCGGATTCTGCCGAAAGCCATCATTATTGGTCTGCTGCTGATCATTACGCTCTACCTGCTCATCAACTTTGCTTATGTGTGGGTCATTGGCTTTGAGGCGCTCGGCTCGGCAAAAAGCATTGCAGCCATTCTGGCCGGCAGCATTTTCGGCCCCAAAGGTTACACCGTTCTTTCGGTTCTGATCTTCGTTTCTGTTCTTGGTTATGTCAATGTAAACCTGCTGAGCAATCCACGCATTATGTTTGCCATGGGGCAGGAACACGCGTTGCCGGCTGTGTTCGCGCAGACAAACGGGAAAAACAATGTCATGGCTGTAAGCCTGAGCGTGTACACGGCGATGGCCGTACTGATCATCTTTTTCGCCAAGACCTTCGATAAGATTTTGAACTACACCATATTTCTTGAATGTATCAGCATGGCAAGTGGTGCGGCAACCATTTTCATGCTCAGGAAGGCCCAGGCAGCAGCAGATGATTCAACGTTTTACAAGGTCAGCTTCTATCCTGTTGTGCCGTTGCTTTTTATCTTAGCTTATGTGTATGTGGCCATCAGTATTTACGGTGACGATCCGGCGGCAGCCCTGACCGGTGTGGCGGCGTTTATCGGATTTGGTATTCTTTATTTTATTTTTCAAAAGCTGACGCGAGGGAAAAATGCCATGTAGCAAATCGTTGGGTTTGTATGCACGGTCTGTTCATTGGCAGTCCAGCGACTCACTAAATTTATTATTTTGATTTTTTTTATTAAAAAATTTAACTTAAAGTTGGTAACTTTACGAAAGTTACCAACTTTGCAGGACTCGAAGTGTATCCGGCGCAGCCGTGACATGTCCATATAAGCTCCCAATTTTCCCATCCCGCCTTTTTACCGTATCTTTGCGGCGCAGATGCCGACAGAGCGTATCTGATTTATTTAATTGACATGTCATTCGAAAAATTGAACCTGATCGCCCCGATTGCTGAGGCACTCCAGAGCGAAGGTTATACCAAGCCTACCCCTATTCAGGAACAGGCGATACCCAGTATCCTCAAACTAAAAGATCTTCTTGGTTGCGCACAAACAGGAACCGGTAAAACCGCTGCCTTTGCCATTCCCATGCTGCAGATTCTGCACATGCGCCACCGCCAGAAACCAAAAAAGGCAATTAAAGCCCTGATTCTTACGCCAACCCGCGAACTGGCCATCCAGATCCAGGAAAGTTTTGCAGCCTATGGAAAAAATCTGCCAGAGAAATCGACCGTGATCTTTGGCGGCGTAGGCCAGCAGCCCCAGGTGGACGCGCTGAGGCGGGGTACAGACATTCTGATCGCTACGCCCGGACGCTTACTTGACCTGATGAACCAGGGACACGTGAACCTTTCCGATCTCGAAATTTTCGTTCTTGATGAAGCCGACCGCATGCTCGACATGGGTTTTATCCACGATGTCAAGAAAGTTGTTGCCAAACTTCCGCAAAAAAGGCAAACGCTATTCTTTTCGGCCACCATGCCCCCTGAAATTGAAAAACTGGCCAACACCATTTTAAATAATCCGGTAACGGTAGAGGTAACCCCGGTTTCCTCTACTGCCGAAACCATCAACCAGTCGGTTTATTTTGTAGACAAAGGCGAAAAGAAGAAATTGCTGATCCACCTGCTGCAGGACGAAAACATCGTTACAGCACTGGTGTTTACACGGACAAAACATGGCGCCGACCGCATTGCCAAAGACCTGTGGAAAGCCGGCATCAAGGCCGAGGCTATTCACGGCAACAAGTCGCAGAACGCGCGGCAGCGTGCATTGACCAACTTCAAAGACAAAAGCACCCGCATCCTTGTTGCAACAGATATTGCGGCCCGCGGCATTGACATCGACGAGCTGACGCACGTTTTCAACTATGACCTGCCCAATGTGCCTGAAACCTATGTACACCGCATTGGCCGTACCGGACGTGCCGGCGCGAGCGGTCATGCCATTTCTTTCGTAGACTCAGAGGAAAATGAATACCTGATCGATATTCACAAACTTATTAAACGCACCATCCCGATTGTGGAAGATCACCCTTACCCGCTCAGCTGGCAGAACATGCTGGCCAAGAACGAGGTGAAACGTCCTGCACAGCAGAATTCAAAAGGCGGTACAGGCAGCGGACCTGCGAAAAACGGGAACAAGAGACGTTACCACAGTCGCGGGAACAGACACCATTAAACACACAAAAGCCACCGATCAGTCGGTGGCTTTTTTATTTAAAACCATTTCTATGCCCCGCCCCAGGCATCGGGCGGGCTTCCGGCCATCCGGCTAAACTTTCCTGATGCGAATGATCCGCATCCAATGCAGCATTTTCATGACCGGGTAAGTCGGATCAAATTCGAACCAGCGCGAAGCAAAATTCGGACTGTTAGGCCGTTTGTGGTGGTTGTTCTGAAAAAGCTCGCCGAGCATCAGAAAGTCCAGCGGCAGTGAGTTTTTACTATGGTCATCGTTATCATGGTTCGAATAACCGTATTTGTGCCCGCACCAGTTAACAACTGCTCCGTGAATAGGCCCCATGAGGAAATGAACCGGAAGCAACAGATACATCCACCAGTGCGTAGCGAAAGTCACGTAAAAAGCGATGTACAGGAGTGCAACCCCAACGCGCCAGAACCAGGAATCGCCTATGCGGTCGATCAGCGGCCATTCAGGGTACTTACCACGAAAAGCCGGTTCCGGTTCAATCTTGAAACGCAGGTAATTCAGGTACATGTTTTTGGTTGCGATCATCATACCGAACACATCTTTAAAGAAATGCGGAGAATGCGGATCCTTTTCGGTGTCGCTGTATGCATGGTGCATGCGGTGCAAAATGGCGTAAGCCCGAGGGTTTAAAAAAGAAGAACCCTGCGCAATCAATGTGAATGCATAAAAGAACCGTTCCCAGAACCGCTCCATGCGAAACATCTTATGGGAAGCGTACCGGTGAAGAAAAAAAGTTTGGGAAAAAAGTGACAGGAACCAATGCGTAAGAAAAAATATTAAAATGATCATTTATGTGTAGTCTACTCTTAATACGCAAAAAGCGGGGCTTTAGTTCTTGTTTTTTTAATCTTATCTGCCAAAATCATCCTGAACGCGTACAATGTCATCTTCGTCTGAAGGATTGGATGCATCTGTATGCTGCCAGATCTCTGCGACAACACCCCAATCGTCAAGCCCAATCAGACGGTGGCGTTCGCCCTGCTGCAATTTGATCTGGTCTTTTGGGCCATAAGTTTTCAGTTCTCCTTCTTCGTCCGTATCGCTGATTTTAATGCCAACTGTACCCGTAACGACCTGCCAGATCTCCGCACGACGATGATGATACTGCCAGGACAGCCGTTTTTCCGGGCCCACAACAAGGATTTTAGGGCTTAACTTGCCGCCAATTTTCAGGCTGTTTACATCAAGACCGTCAAAATACGTGTCTGCAAACTGCTGAGCCTGCGCTTCATCGAGCACGAAGAAGCCACCCCATGGCCGTGTATCATCTCTGGTCACAACATTGAAACCTTCCAGCTTTAGTCGCTGGGCTACATTGTCGAAAATTTCGTTCTTTGCTTGAATACTCATTGTTCAGTGTTTAAGTTCTGGCAGGTTCGCTGCCAGGGCCTGCAAAAATAACAAAATTGTCCGGGCCGGCAAACGTGCAGCGTGCAGCCGGGATGTGTGGTGCGCGGCGGCGTGCGGGCGATAACCGCATGAATGACAGTTAGAAAAAAGACATTTTTTTGGCACACTTTACCTGAAGGTTCCATTGAATTGTTATTTTCGTTGCATGAAACCAACTTTATTAATCTTGGCAGCCGGAATGGCGAGCCGCTACGGAAGCATGAAACAAATCGATGGTTTTGGTCCGAATGGCGAAACGATCATAGATTATTCCATATACGACGCAATTCAAGCCGGCTTCGGTAAGGTTGTGTTTATCATCAAAGAGGAGTTCCTTGACAACTTCAAAGCGATCTTCGAACCAAAACTGAATGGCAAGATCGAGACTGATTACGTATTTCAGAATTTTGATCTGAAGCAATTTGGTATCAACGAAGAAATTTACCGGGAAAAACCTTGGGGAACAGCGCATGCCATTCTTTCGGGGCGTAAGGTGATCAACGAGCCGTTTTGCGTAATCAACGCAGACGATTACTATGGCGCTGATGCATTTAAAAAGATGGTAGAGTTCCTAACCTCAGAAGCCAATGGCAGCAATTACAGCCTGGTCGGCTATGAAATCAGCAAGACACTTTCAGAGTACGGATCGGTATCCCGGGGCGTGTGCAGCGTGGAGAACGATAAACTTACCGACATCAACGAACGCACCAAAGTTTATAAAAAAGGTGACGTTATCGTGTATGAGGAAGATGGGAAAGAGTTTCCACTTGCTCCGGATACGCGTGTGTCCATGAATTTCTGGGGTTTCACGCCCGAGGTATTTAAAACGACTGAAGATCTGTTTGTTAAATTTGCCCAGGATAACAAAGAAAAGCCGAAAGCAGAATTCTTTATTCCCCTGGTCGCAGACCACCTCGTCCAGACACAAACAGCAGATTTCAAAGTGATCCCGACCAGCAGCAAATGGTTTGGCGTAACTTATAAAGAAGACAAGCCGATTGTGCAGGACAGCATCAATGAACTGGTTAACAATGGTACCTACCCTGAAAACCTCTGGGCATAACAGTTTATCTTAAACATCAAGCCGGTTATTGAACGCTCAATAACCGGCTTTTTTGTTTCGAACAGTGGCGCAGCCTGTACTTAACGCAAAAAAGCCGGTCATCATTACTGATAACCGGCTTTCGTCTTGTACAACAATCTATTTTTTATCGTCTTCTTTTACTTCTTCGAAGTCCACATCGGTCACGTTGTCGCCGCCTTCCTGTGGCTGCTGTGCTCCGCCCTGTGGCTGTTCGGCGCCGGGCTGCCCCTGCGGATCCTGACCGGCTTTGTACATCTCTTCAGAAGCTGCATTCCATGCATTCTGCAGTTCGGCCTGAGCCGCATCAATGTCTGCAAAATTGCGGGCGGCATGCGCATCTTTCAGTTTCTGCAGGCCTGCTTCGATAGGCGCCTTTTTGTCTGCAGACAATTTCTCACCAAACTCTTTCAGCTGTTTTTCTGTAGAGAAGATCAGGGCGTCTGCACCGTTGATTTTATCAGCTTCTTCTTTCGCCTTTTTATCTGCGTCGGCATTTCTTTCTGCCTCCTCTTTCATCTTTTTGATTTCCTCGTCGGTAAGACCTGAAGAAGCCTCGATACGGATCTTCTGCTCTTTTCCGGTCGCCTTGTCTTTAGCGCTCACATGAAGAATACCATTTGCATCGATGTCGAAAGCAACCTCTACCTGTGGAACACCTCTTGGTGCCGGCGGAATGCCGTCGAGGATAAACCTGCCGATGGTCCTGTTCTGGTTTGCCATCGGGCGTTCGCCCTGCAGAATGTGTATCTCAACCGACGGCTGGTTATCTGCCGCTGTCGAGAATGTTTCTGATTTTTTTGTAGGAATGGTCGTATTTGCCTCGATCAGTTTGGTCATGACACCCCCCATGGTTTCGATACCCAACGAAAGTGGGGTAACATCCAGCAGCAGGACATCTTTGACATCGCCGGTAAGTACACCACCCTGAATTGCTGCACCGATTGCAACAACCTCATCCGGGTTTACACCTTTGCTTGGTTCCTTGCCAAAGAATGCTTTTACAGCTTCCTGAATAGCAGGGATTCGGGTCGAACCGCCTACAAGAATAATTTCATCGATATCTGATGTGCTCAAACCGGCATTTTTCAAAGCCGAACGGCAGGGATCAATGGTGCGTTTGACCAGGTCGCCTACCAGCTGTTCAAATTTTGCACGGCTAAGGGTACGAACCAGGTGTTTCGGACCGGTAGCGTCAGCTGTGATGTAAGGCAGGTTAATTTCTGTCGAAGTCGTACTAGACAACTCAATTTTTGCTTTTTCAGCAGCTTCTTTCAGCCTTTGAAGCGCCATCGGATCCTTGTGCAGATCCATGCCGTTTTCGCTCTTGAACTCTTCGGCTAGCCATTCGATCACGACGTGATCAAAATCATCGCCACCAAGGTGTGTATCGCCGTCTGTACTTTTTACTTCAAACACGCCGTCGCCGAGTTCCAGAACCGACACGTCGTGTGTACCACCACCGCAGTCGAACACAACGATCTTCATGTCCTTGTGCGCTTTGTCAAGACCATAAGCCAGTGCAGCCGCAGTTGGCTCGTTAATGATACGTTTTACATTCAGGCCGGCAATTTCGCCCGCCTCTTTGGTTGCCTGACGCTGCGCGTCGTTAAAGTAGGCTGGCACAGTAATGACCGCTTCTGTTACTTCCTGACCCAGGAAATCTTCTGCGGTTTTTTTCATTTTCTGAAGTACCATGGCAGAAATTTCCTGCGGGGTATATTTGCGGTCGTCGATCTCAACGCGCGGAGTATTGTTATCTCCTTTTACAACCTTATAAGGAACGCGAGCCACTTCCTTGCTGCTCTCGTCAAAGCTGCTTCCCATAAAGCGCTTGATCGAATATATCGTTTTTGCCGGGTTGGTGATCGCCTGGCGCTTCGCCGGCTCACCAACTTTACGTTCACCGTTGTCTGCAAAAGCAACAATAGACGGTGTAGTACGTTTACCTTCACTGTTCGCGATAACGACTGGCTCGCTGCCTTCCATTACTGCAACACAGGAGTTGGTTGTTCCTAAGTCTATTCCAATTATTTTTCCCATCTTGATGTATATTTCCTTTTCGTTTCGTGTTTCCTCTCTATAATCAAGGGTTGTGCCAAGAGATTTTTAGCATCAAATTGTCATTATTCCGACGTTATGATACAGCACAAGGCAAACCCTGACTGTACTGCGCTGACACCTTGTCAGAAAACGAGCAATCAGACTTCGTGTCTTTCATGCAGCAACAAGCCTTGCAGGCGTTGCCTGGTTATGCCAAAATTTGTCATGGTTTCTTCGATCCGCCCTCGCAGTTCAGACAATTGGCTACCGCCCGGACACTTGCTGCGGATACCCACAATGAGCACGTTTTTTGGGGTGTGTGCGTCTGATATAAATTCAAATACCCGGGTTTTGTATCCTGCATATTCGAGCAGCATGGCGCGCAAACCGTCTGTAACCATTTCTGCCTGCCGTTCCAGGAAGATACCGTGCCGGGTAAGGAAAGACACCTGGTTTAGCTGCCTATTCTTCTCCATTTCGCGGCGCACCTCTTTGTGACAACAGGGCGCAACCACGATCAGTTTCGCCTGCGCCTCGATACCTTTGTAAATGGCGTCGTCTGTGGCCGTGTCGCAGGCATGAAGTGCAATAAGCAGGTCCGTACGGTTAGCCGGGAAATCTGAAATGTTTCCCTGTTCGAACCGGAGATTTTCAAACCCTGTTTCGGCCGCAATCTGGTTGCAGAGAGCGACAAGGTCTTCACGGTATTCGACACCGGTTACTGTTGCTGGTTTGGCCAGCACATTGGTGAGATAATCATATAAGGCAAAGGTCAGGTAACCTTTTCCCGAACCCATATCGGCCACCTGGCTGATGTCTCCCGCCTCGCGGATCAGCGGTTCCAGCAGCTTGATGTATTGATTAATCTGTTTATATTTATCCTGCGCATGTTTTAGCACCTGACCGTCGTTCCCGGTTATGCCGAGTGCACGCAGGTAGGGCTGCGCGCCGTTCGCGATAGGCCGCTGTTTAACATGATCATGCCCTGTTCCCGGCCTGACGGTCTTCGTAGCCGGCTGCTGCCTGCATTTCCAGCCAGATTTGACGTGGTGTTCAAAGATATAATCGGCGGTCAGACTGAAGAGGGTGGCGATCCTGAAACCTGTTTGAAGCAGACCGGCAACCTGGGCAGTACCCGCGTCAAAGTTCAGGTTCTTAACAATGTCCCGCGTTCGGTACCTGAACGTAAAAGCCAGCATGGGCTTACGTTTAACCTCCACCTGGCGAATCAATACCTGCTTCAGGTCCTGCTCGGGGCCCTGGTAATTGCCCAAAGACAGCTTGACAAAGTTATCGGCCTGCAGGGTCTCGTTCAGAAGCGAGGTGAATGTTTCGGGGGTATCGGGTAGTTCATGCATCGCAGCAAAGTTACGACTTTGGGACGGCAGTCGAGCAGCATCCAGGCAAAGTGGCAATTGTCAGGAAAGCAGCTGCAGCACCGTACTTTGCGCCGGCCCCGTGCGCCGCTATAGCCCTCTGCCCGGGTTTGGCCCGCAAGGCCTGTGCGAATCTGTAAAGTCTGTTCCCTGCATGACGCTTTGGGCATAAGCGGATTGACGCACACTTGACAAATACTAATATATTTAGTATTTTAGCCTGATGGAATCTTTGTACCTTCTCGCAATCCTGCCGCCGGCAGAACTCTCAGCACGTATACATGCCATTCGCCAGGAATGTGCCGAGGCGTTCGGCACCACGGCTGCACTGCGGCCACCGGTTCACATGACCCTTGCTGCGCCACTTAGAATGGATAGCGCACGCGAAGACAGCCTGTTGCGCAGCTTAGAAGCTGCTTGTAATCAGAGCCCTTTTAACATCGAACTGGAAAACTTTTCCGGCTTCGAGAATACTGCCGTTTTTATAAACGTAAAAAAAACGCCACAATTGAGCCGTCTGCGCCAGGAGATTATGAGGCGCCTGCCTGTAAAAGGCCCGGTAGGTCCCTTTCATCCGCATTTTACGGTTGCCTACCGTGACATTGCGGAGGTTTATCCCATGATCATGGCACGTTACCGGCGCAGGAAGTTCTTTGCTGCCTTCGTATCGTCAGGTTTTACGTTGCTTAAGCATGACGGCCAAAGCTGGCAGCGCTTCCATGAATTCAGCTTTTTGGCTGGGCCCCGGCAACTTAGCTTGGATAACCTGTTTGCCTGAACACCGCCTGGCTCTAGGTCCTGACTGGGGCAACTGCCGGCCGGGAACGCCGACACCGGCATGCATAAAAAAACCCGGAACAATGTTCCGGGTTCTCATCAGATGGTATATGTAAGACTTATTCGCCTTTACCTTCTTTGTTTTCTTCAGTTTCTGAAGCAGGTGTTTCTGCAGCAGGTGCTTCCTCAGCAACCGGAGCTTCAGGAGCCTCTTCTGCAACTGGTGCAGCCTCCTCTTTGGCTTCAGCTTTAGGCGCATCAGCCTTCTTGGCAGCACCGGCTTTGCTTCTTCCGCGACGGGTAGTTTTCTTCTCTTCCTTCGCAGCAGCATCTTTGCCGTAAACTTCATTGTAATCAACCAGTTCGATCAGCGCCATCTCGGCGTTATCGCCCATCCGGTTGTTCAACTTGATGATGCGGGTATAACCACCCGGACGGTTAGCAACTTTCTCAGCTACCTCGCGAAACAGGATGCTTACAACCTCTTTGTCCTGCAAATAAGTAAATACAGTACGGCGCGAGTGTGTCGTGTCGTTCTTTGACTTAGTGATGATCGGCTCTACATAGGTGCGCAGTGCTTTTGCTTTTGCAAGGGTTGTTGTAATCCTTTTGTGCAGGATCAATGATGAAGCCATGTTGGCAAGCATCGCTTTGCGGTGGCTGTCGGTTCTTCCGAGGTGGTTTACTTTTTTACCGTGTCTCATTTCGTTTTAATTGGGTGCATACCGTCTCTTGCCGAGGGAATTATGCACCGTGAATAACTTTGTTTATTCTATGCCAGGCCGCTGCAGGGCACCCCGCTGCGGCAAAACATTCTTTATTCTTCGTCCAGCTTAAATTTGGACAGGTTCATACCAAAAGATAGACCTTTTGATTTTACAAGCTCCTGGATCTCTGTCAGTGATTTCTTACCAAAGTTCCTGAATTTGAGCATGTCAGCTACATCGTAAGAAACCAGGTCAGCCAGTGTACGGATGTCTGCGGCTTTCAGGCAGTTCAGCGCACGTACAGAAAGGTCAAGGTCAACCAGTTCAGTTTTCAGGATCTTGCGCATATGCAGGATTTCCTCATCAACTTCCTTGGTTTCTTCTTTGGTTTGTGATTCAAGCACCAGGTTCTCATCAGAGAACAGCATAAAGTGCTGGATCAGGATCTTTGCAGCTTCCTTAAGCGCTTCTTCCGGATGGATAGAGCCATCGGTGGAGATGTCAAGTACCAACTTCTCATAGTCGGTCTTCTGCTCTACACGATAGTTTTCAATGGTATATTTTACATTCTTCATTGGCGTGTAGATCGAATCGATCGCAATCACGCCAACAACCGCATCACTTGATTTATTTTCTTCTGCAGGAACATAACCGCGACCTTTGTTAATGGTCAGCTCAACCTCGAGGGTTACTGATTTTTCCATGTTGCAGATCACCAGGTCTGGGTTCAGAACGGTGAAGTTATTTGAAAACTTAGTGATGTCGCCGGCTTTGAACTGGTCTTGTCCGTTAACGATAATGAAAACTTTTTCAGAATCGCCGGAATCTCCGGTTTTTTTGAAACGTACTTGTTTCAGGTTCAGGATGATCTCGGTTAAATCTTCAACAACACCTTTGATGGTCGAAAACTCATGCGAGACACCAGAAAACCGAATGGTCGTAATGGCATACCCTTCCAGTGAAGAGAGTAAGATTCTTCTGAGGGCATTACCGATTGTCACACCGAAACCGGGTTCTAAAGGACGAAATTCAAATGTACCATCGAAATCTGTTGATTTCTGCATGATCACCTTATCCGGTTTTTGAAATGCTAAAATTGCCATTTATAATGTTTCTTTTTCGTTAGTAATTATGTAAAGCCAGAAATGCCAATTGCCTTTACAGGCAATCGACACTAACAGTTTACTTAGAGTAAAGCTCGACGATCAGGTTTTCCTTGATGTTCTCAGGAATCTCATCGCGGTTTGGATAAGTAAGGAACTTTCCGCTTAACTCGTCAGCGTTCCAGTCTAACCAGGAAAACTTGTTGATCTTCCGGCCGGCAACCGAAGCAGAAATAGCTTCGAGCGACTTAGACTTTTCGCGAACAGCTACCACGTCGCCGGCACGCAGCTGGTACGATGGAATGTTCACTACTTCGCCATTAACGGTGATGTGTTTGTGGCTAACAAGCTGCCTTGCACCAGAGCGGGTGGTCGAGATGCCCAGGCGATACACAGTGTTATCAAGACGGGCTTCCAGCAATTGCAACAGGTTATCACCGGTAATGCCCTGACGTGATGAGGCCTTTTTGAACAGGTTACTGAATTGTTTCTCCAATACACCATATGTGTATTTTACTTTCTGCTTCTCCATGAGCTGGATTGCATACTCTGATTGTTTACCTCTCCTTTTAGACACACCATGTTGTCCTGGAGGATAATTTTTTCTTTCTAATGCCTTATCTGGGCCGAAGATCGGCTCTCTGAATTTACGGGCGATTTTGGATTTTGGTCCGGTATATCTTGCCATTGTCGTATATTTTAAAGTATCGTCCGGCCTCTAACCGGCGACTCTTAGCTTTAAAAACTGATTGATTAAACTCTTCTTTTCTTTGGAGGGCGGCAACCGTTGTGCGGAAGCGGTGTAATGTCTTTGATCGACATAACTTCGATACCTGCAACCTGCAGGGTACGAATTGCCGACTCGCGACCAGCGCCTGGTCCTTTAACGAACACTTCAACCTTACGGAGACCCAGGTCGAATGCAACCTTTCCGCAGTCTGAAGCAGCCTGACCTGCTGCATAAGGTGTGTTCTTTTTAGAACCCTTGAAACCCATTTTACCAGCAGAAGACCATGAAATAGTCTGACCGTTGTTGTTGGTCAGTGTAACGATGATATTGTTAAAAGTAGCATTGATGTGCGCCTGCCCAACAGGTTCGATCACAACAATACGCTTTTTGGTAACTTTTTTACTCTTAGCCATGATTATTGTTTGATACTACTTGTTATTTAGTAGCTTTTTTCTTGTTTGCAACTGTTTTTCTCTTGCCTTTACGGGTACGTGAGTTATTCTTTGTACGCTGGCCACGTGAAGGAAGACCCTTTCTGTGGCGAAGACCACGGTAGCAACCAATATCCATCAAACGTTTAATGTTCAGCTGAACTTCAGAACGCAGAGCACCTTCTACTTTGATCTCGTCGTTAATAATGGTACGGATGGCTGAAAGCTCGTCGTCAGACCAGTCCTGTACTTTCTTGTTGAAATCGATACCTGCCTGCGTTAAGATACGCTGTGCAGTTGACCGGCCTACACCATAAATATAGGTCAGCCCGATTTCTCCTCTTTTGTTTCTTGGTAAATCAATACCTGATATCCTTGCCATGCTTTTGTTATTTTAAAGTATCGTCCGGCCTCTAGCCGGCGACTCTTAGCTTTAAAAATTGATTAATTTTCTCTTTAACCTTGACGTTGCTTGTATTTCGGGTTCTTCTTGTTAATCACGTAAAGTTTCCCTTTACGGCGAATTACCTTGCAATCAGCGCTACGCTTCTTGATTGATGATCTTACTTTCATTGTTATTTATATCTATAAGTGATCCGGCCTTTCGTTAGGTCGTAAGGCGACATCTCCAGTTTTACTTTATCGCCAGGAAGAATTTTGATGTAGTGCATCCGCATCTTTCCTGAAATATGTGCAATGATCTCATGACCGTTTTCCAGCTCTACCCGGAACATGGCATTTGATAATGCTTCTTTAATTACGCCGTCTTGTTCAATTGAGGCTTGTTTAGCCATATTTTATTGATTTTTACTTAATTAGCTGCTTCTAAACAGGGTTGCAAAATTAAATAAAAAAATCTAAATATTTATTTTTTTTGTTGCAAAACTTCTTCTATAGGCAAAAAGCTCGACAACACGTCCGGTTTGCCCTTCCGTACAGCCACCGTGTGTTCAAAATGTGCCGATGGTTTATTGTCTTTTGTCGTAACCGTCCAACCGTCCTGCCAGAACTTTACACCGGCTACGCCGGCATTGATCATCGGTTCGATGGCGATCACCATGCCTTCTTCAAGTTTTACGCCGCTGCCGCGTTTGCCGTAATTCGCTACCTCCGGTTTTTCATGGAGGGCAAAACCCACACCATGCCCGACCAGTTCGCGCACCACCCCAAAGCCGTTCGACTCTGCATGCTGCTGACAGGCGTAACCTACATCGCCAACACGCATTCCTGCTGTTGCTTTGCTGATGGCCAGGTCCAGGCATTCCTTGGTTACAGTAACCAGCTTCTGCTTCTCAGCACTTACCGCTCCGATTGAAAAAGTATAAGCTGAATCGCCGAAAAACGCGTTCTTGATCACACCGCAGTCAACCGAGATCAGGTCCCCTTCCTGGATCACATAATCACTTGGAAAGCCGTGTACCACCTGTTCATTCGGTGAGATACACAGGGAAAAAGGAAAACCATTGTAGTTGAGGAAGGCAGGCACCGCACCATGGTCGCTGATAAACTCATAAGCCAGCTTATCCAGCTGCAGGGTGGTTACACCCGGCGCAATGACCTTTGCTACTTCGGCAAGCGTCAGGGAAACCAACATTGCGCTTTCCCTGATCAATTCAATTTCTTCGTCAGACTTGTAAAGGATCTTTGACATGCGTTCCGATTACAACGCGGCGTTGCTGCCTGCTGCTGGAATACCGGTACGTCCGGTTACCCGGCCGGTTTTCATTAAACCATCGTAGTGACGCATAAGGAGGTAACTTTCCACCTGTTGCAAGGTATCAAGAACCACACCTACAAGAATAAGCAGTGAGGTTCCGCCGTAGAAGTGCGCAAACTCAGAGGCGATTCCAAACTTCACAGCCACAGAAGGCAGGATGGCGATAATGGCCAGAAAAATTGCTCCCGGGAAAGTGATCTTTGAAATAACATCATCGATGAATGATGAAGTAGCTTGTCCTGGTTTAACTCCGGGAATAAAACCGCCGTTCTTTTTCATATCATCAGACATCTGGGTCGGGTTAACCGTAATGGCGGTATAGAAAAAGGTAAAGGCAATGATCAGCACAGCAAACGTGACGCTGTACGTTACCGAAGTATAGTCGCTGTAGGCGCTTAGCCAGCTGTTCTGCAGGGATGGGAAAAATCCGGTCAGGCCCGCAGGAATAAACATCAATGCCTGGGCAAAGATGATCGGCATAACGCCGGCCGCATTTACTTTAAGGGGAATGTACTGACGTACACCGCCAAATTGTTTGTTGCCGACGATTTTCTTGGCATACTGCACAGGGACTTTACGCACGCCCTGTACGATCAGAATGGTAAACATGACGACCGCAAACAGCGCTACGATCTCAACAACCAGCGCGATCAGGCCACCACCTTGTCCGGCAGCACGCGAGGTCACTTCCTGTTGCAGTGCAATTGGCAAACGGGCAATGATACCGACCATGATGATCAGTGAAGTACCGTTTCCAATGCCCTTGTCTGTAATTTTTTCGCCCAGCCACATCACGAATAATGTTCCTGCCGTTAGTACAAAGGTAGACAGGATATAGAACAGTGTGTGGTTAATCAGGATGGCTTCTTCAGGAACCTGTGTTTTTACATAACCAACAGATTGTACGATGGTAATGGCAACGGTCAGGTAACGGGTTATTTGGTTTAGTTTTTTGCGTCCGCTTTCACCTTCTTTCTGCATTTTCTGGAAAGAGGGAACGGCGATACCCAGCAACTGCACCACGATTGATGCAGAAATATACGGCATAACACCGAGCGCTACGATAGACACCTTCGAGAAGGCGCCACCGGCAAACATATCTAACAGGCCGAGCAGACCTGATTTTTGATTTTGGCCCAACAGATTCGCATCAACACCGGGTAATACAACCTGGCATACGAACCGGTAGATAACAAGAATTAAGAGCGTAAATAAGATACGCTCTTTTAATTCTTGAATTTTCCAGATATTACTTAAAGTAGTAAATAGCTTTTTCATTACAATTTTTCGATTGACCCGCCGGCTGCTTCGATCGCTTTTTGTGCCGATGCTGAGAAGGCGTGTGCTTTAACATTCAATTTAGCTTTAACTTCGCCGCGGCCCAGGATTTTAACCAGGTCGTTTCTTGAAACAAGACCGTGCTCCTTTAAAGTAGCGAAATCTACGCTTTCTAAATTGAATTTTTCAGCAAGACCCTGAAGTACATCCAGGTTTACACCAACGTATTCGGTACGGTTAATCGGCTTGAAACCAACTTTAGGTACGCGACGCTGAAGTGGCATCTGGCCACCTTCAAAACCTACTTTCGTACTGGTTCCTGAGCGGGATCCGGCACCTTTATGACCACGGGTTGAAGTACCGCCACGGCCTGAACCTGTACCACGACCAATTCTTTTTCCACCTTTAACAGAACCTTTTGCAGGTTTCAGATTACTTAAGTTCATTTTTGAAACTTGTTGTGTTGCCCTTCGCTTTCACTAATCAGGGTCAACGATTAAACATGATGAAAAGCTGTACCCATTGTTCAACGGGCACAGCTTTCCGGTTATATACTTTCTACCGCTACGAGGTGATTCACTTTTCTCACCATCCCGATGATCTGGGGAGTAGCTTCAACCTCTACAGATTGGTTTATTTTTGACAAACCTAAAGCCTGAACGGTTTTCTTCTGGCGCTCGCTTCTGTCGATAACGCTCTTGATCTGGGTTATTTTAATCTTAGCCATTTGATTATCCGTTAAATACTTTGTTAAGATCAACCCCACGGTGCTGGGCAACCGTATAAGCATCGCGCATTTTGGTCAGCGCGTCTACAGTTGCTTTAACCACGTTGTGCGGGTTAGATGAACCTTTTGATTTAGCAAGTACGTTGTGGATACCTGCACTCTCCAATACAGCACGCATCGCACCACCGGCAATAACACCGGTACCAACAGCAGCTGGCTTGATCAGGACGAAACCGCCCGAAAATTTACCGATCTGCTCATGGGGAACGGTACCATTCAGAACCGGAACTTTTACCAGGTTCTTTTTGGCGTCGTCTACACCTTTTGCAATGGCTTCTGTTACCTCTTTGGCCTTACCCAGTCCGTAACCAACTACACCGTTCTCATCTCCTACAACCACGATGGCAGAAAAGCTGAAAGTACGGCCGCCTTTGGTTACTTTGGCAACACGTTGAATGCTAACCAAACGGTCTTTCAACTCGATCTCGCTAGACTTAACTCTTTTTATATTGATAGTTGACATTTTGATCTCTGTTATGAATTAAAATACTAAACCACCTTCACGTGCACCTTCTGCAAGTGATTTGACACGTCCGTGGTACAAGTAACCATTCCTGTCAAAAACAA
The DNA here is from genome assembly GCF_003029735.1 of Pedobacter yulinensis. Classification (GTDB taxonomy): domain Bacteria; phylum Bacteroidota; class Bacteroidia; order Sphingobacteriales; family Sphingobacteriaceae; genus Pedobacter; species Pedobacter yulinensis. The sequence continues at coordinate 1,577,985 of NZ_KZ686268.1, read as the reverse complement.
CTTCTTTTACACCGGCAGCAATGGCTTTCTCTGCGATCAGCTTGCCAACAGCCATTGACTGTTCAGATTTGTTGCCAGTGGCAGAGAAATCTTTTGATAAGCTGGAGGCTGAAACGATGGTACTTCCGGTAACATCATCGATAACCTGTGCGTAAATGCCTTTATTGCTTCTGAATACCGATAAACGTGGGCGCTCAGCAGAACCGGTAAGTCTTTTTCTGATCCCTTTTTTGATACGATCTCTTCGTGATAATTTTTTACCTGCCATGATTCCTTATTTTTTAGATGCTGATTTACCTGCTTTTCTTCTCAATACCTCACCTACAAACTTGATACCTTTACCTTTGTATGGCTCTGGTGCACGCAGCGAGCGGATTTTTGCCGCTACCTGGCCAATCAGTTGTTTGTCAATGCTCTCTAAAATGATCTTTGGCGTCTGGCCTTTCTCAGAAGCGGTCGTTACTTTAATTTCTTTAGGCAACTGGAACACGTAGTGGTGCGAGTAACCAAGAACGAGATCAAGCGTGTTGCCCTGGTTGCTGGCGCGGTAACCCACACCTACCAGTTCCTGCTCGAGCTTATATCCTTCGGTTACGCCAACAACCATGTTGTTGATCAATGCGCGGTACAAACCGTGCAGTGCTTTGTGCCTTTTTTGGTCTGAAGGACGAGCGACTGTTAAAACGCCGTCTTCCTGTTGTACAGTGATGTCTGAATCAACTGCTTGGTGTAATTCTCCTTTCGGACCCTTAACCGTTACCACGTTATCGTTTGAAACCGTGATGGTCACACCTGCGGGAATTGTAATTGGGGCTTTTCCTACTCTTGACATTGTGTTTTTCTCCTCTTAATAAACGTGACACAATACCTCACCGCCAATATTCAATTTGGCTGCTTCCTTGTCGGTCATTACACCTTTGGAAGTAGATAAGATTGCGATACCTAAACCGTTTAATACTCTTGGCATATTGTCTACGCCGGCATACTGTCTCAAACCTGGTTTACTTACTCGCACCAATGTACGAATAGCAGGAATTCTTGTAATCGGATTGTACTTCAGGGCGATTTTGATTGTTCCCTGGGCATTGTTGTCCTCAAACTTGTAATTCGCGATGTAACCTTTGTCAAAAAGTACTTTGGTAATTTCCTTTTTAAGGTTTGATGCAGGAACTTCTACAACTCTGTGGTTGGCCTTGATGGCGTTCCTTACTCTTGTTAAATAATCTGCTATTGGATCTGTATTCATTATGGATTTGTTGTGGTAGTGGTTTCCTCTCCAATATTGACGGACCTTCTACCGGTTAAAATTCTGTTGTATGCACAAAAGGCTGAAATCCGGATACAAAGCAGGCCCAAGCCCGCTTTGTTCTCCGGTTTTATTTCCTTCTGACTGTTTACCAGCTTGCTTTCTTTACCCCGGGGATCTTGCCTGCGAGTGCCATCTCACGGAAAGTTACCCTGGAGATACCGAATGTACGCATGTAACCACGCGGACGGCCGGTCAGCTTGCAACGGTTGTGTAAACGTACCGGCGATGCGTTCTTTGGCAGTTTGTCCAAAGCTTCGTAATCTCCGGCTGCTTTCAATGCTGCACGTTTCTCTGCAAATTTTGCCACCAGTTTCTGGCGTTTTAATTCGCGCGCTTTTACACCTTCTTTAGCCATTGGTATTGTTATTTTGATTTTTAAATGGTAAACCGAATTGTTTCAGTAATTCCAGCGCCTCTACGTCAGAATTCGCCGAAGTTACGAAAGTAATATCCATCCCTAAAATTTTATTGATCTTATCAATGTTGATCTCAGGGAAAATGATCTGCTCAGTGATACCGAGTGTATAATTTCCTTTTCCGTCAAAGCCTTTGTCGTTGATGCCTTTGAAGTCACGGATACGTGGCAGGGCTACAGCGATCAGGCGGTCCAGAAACTCATACATGTTGTTGTCGCGCAGTGTTACACGAACACCAACAGGCATGCCTTTACGGAGTTTGAAGTTCGAGATATCCTTTTTAGATTTGGCACCTACAGCCTGCTGACCGGTAATGGTGGTCAGTTCAGCGATCGATGTATCCATGATCTTTTTATCGGTTACCGAGAAACGGCCAACACCCTGGTTGATCGAGATCTTCGTGAGTTTAGGAACCTGCATAACCGTTTTGTAGTTAAACTTTTCCTTGAGATTGTTAACAATCTCCTCTTTGTATTTGCTCTTAAGTCTTGGTGTCTGTGCCATTATTTGATCTCCTCTCCTGAAATTTTAGCTACTCTTACCAGTTTGCCGTCTGCATTCAGTTTCCTGCCTACACGGGTGGCTTTGCCTGTCTTTGGATCAACCAGCATCAGGTTTGAGATGTGAAGAGGAGCCTCTTTTTTAATGATACCGCCATTCGGGGTAGCTGCATTCGGTTTGGTATGTCTTGACACCAGGTTGATGCCTTCTACGATGGCTTTGTTTTTATCGGTCAGTACCTGCAGTACTTTACCCTGCTGGCCTTTTGAGTCGCCGGCAATTACTTTCACTAAATCACCTGTACGGATCTTTAATTTTGGATTTGCTACTTTCTTTTCCATTTTATAATACCTCCGGTGCTAATGATACAATTTTCATAAATTGTTTTTCACGTAATTCCCTGGCAACCGGGCCAAAAATACGTGTACCGCGCGGCTCGTCCTGTGCATTCAGCAATACTGCTGCATTGTCATCGAAACGAATGTAAGAACCATCTTTCCTTCTGATCTCTTTCTTTGTCCTTACCACCACTGCTTTAGAAACGGCTCCTTTTTTGATGTTACCTGAAGGAAGCGCGCTCTTTACGGTTACAACGATCTTGTCGCCGATAGATGCATAACGCTTGCCGGTTCCACCAAGCACACGGATAACCAATACTTCTTTTGCGCCGCTGTTGTCAGCAACGTTTAATCTTGATTCCTGCTGTACCATTTTATTTAGCCCTTTCTAAAATTTGTACCAATCTCCAGTTTTTGTTCTTACTCAGCGGACGAGTCTCCATGATCAATACCGTATCACCGATACCACATTCGTTTTTCTCGTCATGAGCCATAAATTTGGTAGTCTTCTTTACAAACTTACCATAGATCGGGTGTTTCACTTTACGCTCAACTGAAACCACAACAGATTTATCCATCTTGTTGCTTACTACCAAGCCCGTTCTTGTCTTTCTTAATTGTCTTTCCATTTCGACGCTAAAATTATTTAGTTTCTGAAGCTGACCCGGCTTTCTTAACCGCAGTCAGTTGAGTGTTTAAGCGGGCAATATCCTTTCTCACTTTTGATATCCGCGAAGGATTTTCAATAGCTGAGATGGTGTGGGCAAACTTTAACTTGGTCAAGTTTTCCTTTTCTTCCGCAATTTTAGCTACTAACTCCTCTTTTGAAAGCCCTGTAATTTCTGAGTTCTTCATTTTATTCTTCTTTTACGTTGACAGTTGCAGGTTTGAGATGGCCTCAAGCGCCTGCTAACCTCAACTTTTGAACTTTATGCTTCTACGTAATCTCTACGTACTACAAATTTTGTTTGAATCGGTAATTTCTGAGCGGCTAAACGCATCGCTTCTTTGGCAATTTCCAAAGGCACGCCTTCAGCTTCGAAAATTACACGTCCGGGTCTCACTACCGCAACCCAGTATTCAGGGGCACCTTTACCTTTACCCATACGTACTTCTGCAGGCTTTTTGGTTACCGGCTTGTCCGGGAAAATCCTGATCCATACCTGGCCTTCACGTTTCATATAACGTGTTACGGCGATACGGGCAGCCTCTATCTGCCGACTGGTAATCCAGGTAGCTTCCAGGGACTTGATTCCGAAAGAACCGAATGCAAGCTCAGCCCCACGGGTGGCTAAACCTTTCATCCTGCCCTTTTGCATCTTCCTGAACTTCGTTCTTTTTGGCTGTAACATTTTCTTTTAAAATAGGATCGTTTAAAAAACGATTATGATAAACTGAATTAATTATTTGCGGGGACCTCTGTTTTGTCCGCCGCCTCTGTTGTCTCTTCCGCCACCACGGTTGTCTCTGCCACCGCCACGGTTGTCTCTGCCACCACCACGGTTATCTCTGCCACCGAAAGAAGCCGACTCTGAACGAGGACCGCCTTTGGTGTTCGTGTTGGCTGCACCGATGTTCGGCGACAGGTCGCGTTTACCGTATACCTCGCCTTTGCAGATCCAAACTTTAACACCGATTTTACCATAGGTTGTCAAAGCTTCTGCCAGTGCATAATCGATATCGGCACGGAAAGTATGCAGGGGAATTCTTCCTTCTTTGTACTGCTCGGTACGTGCCATCTCGGCACCACCCAAACGGCCCGAGGTCATTACTTTGATACCTTCAGCACCCATACGCATGGTAGAAGCGATTGAAGATTTCATGGCCCGGCGGAAAGAGATTCTTGCTTCCAGTTGTTTTGCGATGCCTTCAGCAACCAGCTGTGCGTCCAGTTCCGGTCTTTTGATCTCAAAAATGTTGATCTGAATTTCCTTTTTTGTCAGTTTCTTCAGCTCTTCCTTGATCTTGTCAACCTCCTGGCCTGCTTTACCGATCACGATACCCGGACGGGCAGTGTGAATGGTTACAGTGATGCGTTTCAGCGTGCGCTCGATCACTACTTTAGCTACGCCACCTTTTGCAATACGTGCAGAAAGGTATTTTCTTATTTTTTCGTCCTCAACTAATTTATCGGAGTAGTTGTTGCCACCGAACCAGTTAGAATCCCAACCTTTGATGATTCCTAATCTGTTACCTATTGGATGTGCTTTTTGTCCCATTTCTCCTATTAGTTTTGAGTTTCTTGATTTTTGCTGTCTACAACCAGCGTAACATGGTTAGACCGTTTGCGGATCCTGTAACCACGACCCTGAGGTGCTGGTCTGAGGCGTTTAAGCTGGCGGCCACCATCTACAGTCGCTGTCTTCACGTACAGTTCACTTTCTTCAGGGCGGGCACCTTCGTTCTTGTTTTCCCAGTTTTTGATCGCAGACAACAGGAGTTTCTCAACTCTGATTGCTACTTCTTTGTTGGTGAATTTTAAGATATGCAATGCTTTCTCCACACGTTCACCTCTGATAAGATCTACAACCAGGCGCATTTTGCGCGGTGAGGTTGGACAATTATTTAATTTTGCTACTGCTTCCATTGTCTAATTATTTTTTCTTTTCAGCGTGTCCTCTGAATGTACGGGTCGGAGCAAACTCTCCCAGTTTGTGACCTACCATGTTTTCTGTTACATACACCGGGATAAACTTGTTACCGTTGTGTACTGCGAATGTATGACCAACGAAATCCGGAGAGATCATTGATCTGCGTGACCAGGTCTTGATTACAGACTTTCTGCCTGCGTCATTCATAGAGACGACTTTCTTCTCTACGTTATGGTCAATATAGGGTCCTTTTTTTATCGAACGAGCCATTATTTTTTCCTTCTCTCTATGATGAAACGATTAGAATATTTCTTGAGCGTACGGGTTTTGTATCCTTTCGCCAGTACACCTTTGCGTGAGCGTGGGTGACCACCTGATGAACGGCCTTCACCACCACCCATAGGGTGATCTACAGGGTTCATGGCAACACCACGAACGCGCGGGCGACGACCAAGCCAGCGTTTGCGACCAGCTTTACCCAATACCTCATTTGCATGGTCGGAGTTTGATACGGTACCAATGGTAGCCATACAATCTGCCAGGATCATGCGTGTTTCACCCGAAGGCATTTTAACGATGGCGTACTTGCCGTCGCGGGCTGCCAGCTGTGCATAAGCACCTGCCGAGCGGGCCAGCTGAGCACCTTTACCAGGGTGGATCTCCAGGTTATGGATGATCGAACCCAAAGGAATGTTCGCCAGTTTCAATGCATTACCTACCTCAGGTGCTACCGATACACCAGACACCAGGGTCTGACCTACCTGAAGACCTTCAGGAGCAATGATATAACGTTTCTCGCCATCTGCATAATGCAGCAGGGCAATGCGCGCAGTACGGTTCGGATCGTATTCTACAGATGCTACTGTAGCCGGAATATCAAACTTATCACGTTTGAAATCGATCAGACGGTAAGATTTCTTGTGGCCACCACCCAGGTAGCGCATGGTCATCTTACCACTGTTGTTACGTCCACCGGACTTCTTTATTACTGATACAACCAATGATTTTTCGGGCTTGGTTGCTGTGATCTCCGTAAATGAAGCACCTACCCGGAAGCGGGTGCCCGGAGTAACCGGTTTAAATTTTCTTAAGCCCATAGTTATAAATGATTCTTATTAAATGTTTGCGTAATAATCAATTGTTTCTCCTGCTTTCAACGTCACCACGGCTTTCTTGTATTTCGGGCTGCGGCCTGAAACAAATCCTGCTTTGGTGTAACGTGATTTAGCTTTACCATCTACTACCATGGTATTGATAGCAACGATGTTTACGCCATACATTTTCTCGATCGCTTGTTTGATCTGAAGCTTGTTTGCTTTATGATCCACTTTGAACGTGAAGCGGTTAGACTTTTCTGTTAATGCAGAAGCCTTTTCTGTTAATATTGGTTTCTTTAAAATCTCCATATTACTTGGCAAATGCCTCCTCCAGCGTTTTAACAGAATCAGCGGTCAACAAAAGCTTGCCGGCGTTCAATACGTCGTACGTGTTCAGCTCTGCAGCTGTGATCACTTTTGCTTTTTGGATGTTTCTGCTTGATAAATAGATATTGTTGTTTTGCGCAGGTAATACCAACAGGGTCTTTTCATTACCCAGGTTAAGGGCATTAACCAGGTTGATATAGTTTTTGGTTTTGATTGAATCAAAGCTGAAATCTTCAAGCACCACAACATTGTTGTCTTTTGCTTTGTACGCAAGCGCCGATTTACGGGCCAGCGACTTCAGTTTACGGTTCAGTTTGAAACCATAGTCACGGGGCTGCGGACCGAAAACACGACCACCACCATTAAACAATGGCGATTTGATATTTCCTGCACGGGCACCACCGGTACCTTTTTGTTTGTACAATTTGCGGGTAGAACCTGCAATTTCATTACGCTGCTTAGCTTTGTGCGTTCCCTGGCGCTGGTTGGCAAGGTATTGCTTCACATCTAAGTAAATCGCGTGGTCGTTAGGCTCAATCCCAAATACCGACTCAGGAAGCTGCACCTTGGCACCTGTTTCTTGTCCTGAAATGTTTACTACTTTAACTTCCATCTTGCTTACTTATCTAAGATTACGTAAGATCCTTTAGCTCCCGGTACGGAACCACTAACTACCAGCAGGTTTTGCTCTGCGTAAACTTTCAGCACCTGAAGGTTCTGAACCTTTACCCTGTCGCCACCAGTCCTGCCCGCCATGCGCATTCCTTTGAATACACGTGAAGGGTAAGAAGACGCACCCAGTGAACCTGGCGCACGCATCCTGTTGTGCTGACCGTGGGTCTGCCCGCCAACACCACCGAAACCGTGACGTTTCACAACGCCCTGAAATCCTTTACCTTTTGAGGTTCCTACCACATCAACGAAATCGCCTTCCTGGAACAGATCCACAGTAACAACGTCACCCAGCGTAAGCTGAGATTCGAAAGTTGTGAACTCTACCAGTTTGCGTTTCGGAGTGGTGTTCGCTTTCGCGAAGTGACCTTTCAAAGGAGAAGTGGTGTTTTTTTCTTTCGCTTCATCGTATCCGAGTTGAACTGAAGCGTAACCGTCTGTCTCAGCGGTCTTTACCTGTGTTACTACACAAGGCCCAGCTTCGATTACAGTACAAGGTATGTTTCTACCCTCTGCATCGAAAATACTGGTCATTCCTACTTTTTTTCCAATAATTCCTGACATTTTCTATTTTAGTTTAACACCCATCGAAGCAGTAGGGCTTCGTTCAAGGTGGTTGTACATCCCCCTAAAAGGGACGGCAAAAATAGGAAAGAATTATTAATTTTCAAATAGTTAGCGAATTATTTTTGCAAATAGTTCGGGCGAAACACCCGGGCTTCTGCAGCGGTCTGCGAGCCTCCCCCCTTAGTGCGTAAAACCCCCGTTCATGCTGAGGGCAATGATAGCCAGAATGACCAGGCCAATCCCCACATACAGGTAGTCGCGTTCAATCAGAAAACCGAAAATTGAAAAAACCACCCGTGCAATGGGTGTGAAGATCAGCAATAGGATACCGAACTGGATCACCGCCATGCCGTCCAGGCTGAACAAGCCTTTCAAAATACCGCCAATAGATGCCAGGCCGGCCGGCTGCGGCCGGAAACTCGCATAGTCGACGGCTTTCCCAGCATGCCCGGCCATGAAGATTACACCACCAAGCAGCACAATGGCCAGTGAGGTGTACACGCCAACCCGAAGCAGCGTGCCAATAATCACCTGGATGTCTTTGTCGCCAATGTAGTGCCTCGGTTCCTTTTTCATATTTTTCCTGAAAAGCCGTTATAGATCATCTGCAGTGCGAGGAAAATAATGACTACAGCAAAGACTTTTTTCAGCAGACCTGTATTTGTACGCAGCAGGACCCGCGACCCAACCTGTGCACCGGTGAGTACGCCAAGCGCCACCGGCATGGCAATACCCGGGTCGATCTGTCCCCGGTGCAGGTAAACCACTGCACTTGCCGCCGCGGTTACCCCCATCATAAAATTACTGGTCGTGGTCGATACCTTAAAGGGAATACGCATGATGTTGTCCATGGCAAGCACCTTCAGCGCGCCAGAGCCAATGCCCAGCAGGCCCGATAGGGTTCCGGCAAACAGCATCATGAGAAAGCCGCCAGACACGCGCTTTACTGTATAAGGGTGCTGCCGCCCCGCGTCAGGATAACTCCCATTCAACTTGAGCCGGTCTGCAAGGCCGCTGCTGACCAGGTTATCGCTCCGGTCTGTCTTTTTCTGCAGCCCGGCAAGCGCAGAAAAGATCAAAATGCAGCCAAACACCACCGCGATGTAACCCGGGTCCAGGTAAACCGCCAGAATTGCGCCGATCACCGCACCGACCGTCGTGGCAATTTCCAGGAACATGCCGATGCGGATATTGGTGATCCCTTCCTTAACATAAGCCGCGGCAGAACCCGAAGACGTAGCGATCACCGAGATGATCGAAGCACCGATGGCATAATGGATGTCTACCCCCAGCACGAGTGTAAGCAGCGGGATAATGATCACGCCGCCGCCCAGACCGGTGAGTGAGCCCAGGAAACCCGCCAGTAGTGACCCAAAGAGCACAATAAGCGTAAAAACAACCACGGTCATGGGGCAAATATACCATCTGCCGGTGCTCCAGAAGAATATAAAAAGACAAATTAAAATCTAGTTTTTTGCTGGTTTTTATAGATTTTAGCTGCTTTTGGCGAAGGGCTGGCGGCCACTAAAATCCCTTCACGCACAATAAATCTGCCTAATTTTTGTTAACTTACCTGAACCGTATATTTAAACCATGAACAGAAAAACTACGCTGACAACGCTTATTTTATTTTTCATCAGTTTGACTTTTTGCCAGGGACTGAACGCCCAGGTACGTGATACCAGCCGCAACACTGACCCTTCCTTGCGTGGCCAGTACAATTTCATGCTTTCTAAATCGCGCAACATGAACGGCTACAGGCTGATCAACCCGAGCCGCCTGTCGGCCTTGTGGAAAAACGCAAACGATTCGCTGCGCGCAGAACGCAGTCAGCTGGCTGCTGCCAGGAAAAAGATCCGGGAACAGGAAGCTACCATCGCAGCGCTGAACAAAGACATTACCGGAAAGGAAAGCTCGCTGAACGAAGCGACCACCCGGGTCGATGAGATCCGTTTCCTTGGCATTCCGTTTAACAAAAGCACCTACAGCACCATGGTATGGGCCATCATCATCGTTCTTGGGGCCGTGCTGGCGTTCATCATCTTCCGGTCGGCCAGTTACCGCCGGGAGGCGCGTTACCGCGTTCAACTCTTCCAGGAAATATCTGAAGAGTACCAGCAGTACAAGATCAAGGCAAACGAAAAAGAGAAGAAACTGGCCCGCGAACTGCAGGACGAGCGAAACCGGATGGACGACCTGCGGGGCAGATAACCGGGCCGCCAATGGTCATTGCGAGCCGGTTGGCCCGCACGTCATGAATGGTTTGCACGGCCTGAGCAGGCGCTTTGACAGCGCAGACGACAGGAATCCGGCCCGATCCGCAGCAGCCAGCTCAAAATGTATGGAAACCACCTGGGCGTGTCCAATCGGCTGCTGATTTACATGAAGACAGACCAGGCGGGCCTAAAAATAAAAAATCCCGGCTGTTGGGCCGGGACCTTCTTTAACCTTCTGCGAAATCACACCTTGATCTCAACTTCAACGCCGCTTGGCAATTCGAGTTTCATCAGGGCATCTACAGTTTTAGAGTTGGAACTGTAGATATCCAGCAGCCTTTTATAGGCGCACAGTTGGAACTGCTCACGCGCTTTTTTGTTTACGTGCGGTGAACGCAAAACGGTAAACACTTTCTTTTCGGTAGGCAACGGAATCGGACCGCTAACCACTGCGCCTGTAGGCTTTACTGTCTTTACGATTTTTTCTGCTGATTTGTCAACCAGGTTGTAATCGTAAGATTTCAATTTGATTCTGATTCTTTGGCTCATCTTATTTGTTATATGGGGCCGTTGTTAGAGCTATTTATAACAGCGACCGGATTATGTTTAGAAAACAATGGAAGAACAACGGCCGGGCCTGGGAAAACCGGGACGGCCTTTGTTCTTCCGGTCTATACCGAATTAGTCGGTAGATTTTACTTTACCTTTTGATTTGGCGATTACTTCGTCCTGAACGTTTTTAGGTGCAGGCTCGTAGTGATCGAATTCCATCGTCGAAGTAGCACGACCTGAGGTAATGGTACGCAACTGGGTTACATAACCAAACATCTCAGAAAGTGGAACCAGGGCTTTGATTACCTGCGAACCGTTACGGGTATCCATGCCTTGCAGCTGGCCACGGCGACGGTTAAGGTCACCCATTACATCACCCATGTTTTCTTCAGGAGTCAAAACTTCGATCTTCATGATCGGCTCCATCAGCACAGGTTTACACTTCGGCAATGCCTCACGGAAAGCTGAACGGGCAGCGATCTCAAAAGACAGGGCGTCAGAGTCGACTGCGTGGAATGAACCGTCGATCAGGCGAACCTTCATGTCAGGAAGCGGGAAGCCTGCCAGTACACCATTGCTCATGGCTGCAGCGAAACCTTTTTCAACTGAAGGAATAAACTCACGTGGAATTGAACCACCTACGATCTCGTTCACGAACTGCAGACCACCTTTTTCGAAATCAGCATCGATCGGAGAAATGATAACCTGGATATCGGCAAATTTACCGCGACCACCGGTCTGTTTCTTATAGGTTTCACGGTGCTGTGTTGTACCGGTGATGGCCTCTTTATAAGCAACCTGCGGAGCGCCCTGGTTAACTTCTACCTTAAACTCGCGTCTCAGGCGGTCAATCAGGATGTCCAGGTGAAGCTCGCCCATACCAGAGATCACAGTCTGACCAGTTTCCTCGTCGGTCTGTACCCGGAAGGTAGGATCCTCCTCTGCCAATTTACCCAAAGCAATACCCAGTTTATCAACGTCTGCCTGAGTTTTAGGCTCAATGGCCAGACCGATAACCGGATCAGGGAATACCATAGACTCGAGGATGATCGGGTTTTTCTCATCACACAGGGTATCGCCTGTTTTGATGTCTTTAAAGCCTACCACCGCACCGATATCACCGGCACCGATGTTATTGATCGGGTTTTGTTTGTTGGCGTGCATCTGGAAGATACGTGAAATACGCTCTTTGTTCTCCGAACGGGTATTGTACACGTAAGAACCGGCATCCAGGTTACCTGAGTAAACGCGGATGAAACACAGACGGCCTACAAACGGGTCAGTTGCAATTTTGAACGCAAGGGCAGCAAACGGCTCTTTCACGTCTGGTTTACGGGTTACTTCTTCACCGTTGTTCGGATTGGTTCCGGTTACACCGGCAGAATCCAGTGGAGAAGGAAGCAGTTCCATCACCAGGTCAAGCATGGTTTGCACACCTTTGTTTTTGAATGACGAACCGCATACCATCGGTACGATCTTCGCATCAAGTGTGGCCTGACGCAGGGCGTTCAGGATTTCACGCTCAGTGATCGAAGCAGGGTCGTCGAAGAATTTCTCCATCAGGCTTTCGTCGTACTCAGCTACAGCTTCGAGCAGTTTCTCACGCCATTCAGTAACCTCGTCGGCCATGTCGTCAGGAATCGGAACTTCGGTAAAGGTCATCCCTTTATCGTGCTCATTCCAAACGATACCGCGGTTGTTGATCAGGTCTACCACACCTTTAAATGCATCTTCAGAGCCGATTGGCAACTGAAGCGGCACCGCGTGGCTGCCCAGCATCTCACGAACCTGCTTAACAACTTTCAAAAAGTCAGCGCCTGAACGGTCCATTTTGTTCACGAAACCGATACGCGGAACTTCATAGTTGTTTGCAAGGCGCCAGTTGGTCTCAGACTGCGGCTCAACACCGTCCACAGCCGAGAAAAGGAACACCAGACCGTCAAGTACGCGCAGCGAGCGGTTTACCTCTACGGTAAAATCCACGTGGCCGGGAGTATCGATGATGTTGATGTGGTATTTGTCGCCCCTGTAATTCCAGTTTACGGTTGTGGCCGCAGACGTAATGGTGATACCGCGTTCTGCTTCCTGAACCATCCAGTCCATTGTCGAAGCACCTTCGTGAACTTCGCCAATTTTGTGGTTAACACCCGCGTAATAAAGAATACGCTCGGTGGTTGTTGTTTTACCGGCATCGATGTGTGCGGCGATACCTATGTTTCTGGTATATTTTAAGTCTCTTGACATTTTCTTTTAATTTCGAAAGAACGAACCGATATGAAGATCAAAGCAGCTGTGCCGCTTCAGTTTCCGGCATCCGGCCGTCCAGTCATTTAATTAGAACCTGAAATGTGAGAATGCTTTGTTGGCTTCAGCCATTTTGTGCGTATCCTCTTTCTTTTTCACAGCGGCACCTTCACCTTTGGCAGCAGCAACGATTTCACCGGCCAGCTTCTCTTTCATGGTCTTCTCGCCGCGTTTACGGGCGAAAGAAATAAGCCATTTCATACCCAGCGCTGTTTTACGCTCAGGCCTTACCTCGGTAGGAACCTGGAAGTTTGCACCACCCACACGGCGTGATTTAACCTCTACAGCAGGCATAACATTACTTAAAGCACGTTTCCATACCTCAAGGCCGTTTTCATTTGCTTTTTTCTCTACCAGGTCTACTGCATCGTAGAAAATAGAATAAGCGATTGATTTTTTACCGTCGAACATCATGTTGTTCACAAAACGGGTAACCTGAACGTCGTTAAATTTCGGGTCAGGAAGAATGATTCTCTTTTTTGGTTTTGACTTTCTCATCGTGATTTTCCTCCCTTAATTATTTCTTTTTGCCTTTTGCAGGAGCCGCAGCTGCTTGTCCTGGTTTAGGGCGTTTAGTACCATATTTAGAACGACGTTGGTTACGGCCATTCACACCTGATGTATCCAATGCGCCACGAATGATGTGGTAACGTACACCTGGTAAGTCTTTTACACGACCACCACGAATCAGAACGATCGAGTGCTCCTGCAGGTTGTGACCTTCGCCAGGAATGTAAGCATTCACCTCTTTGCCGTTTGTCAAACGAACACGGGCTACTTTACGCATGGCTGAGTTTGGTTTTTTAGGGGTAGTGGTGTACACACGTGTACATACACCTCTTCGCTGTGGACAGCTGTCCAACGCCGGAGACTTACTCTTGAACTCCAGTGCTACTCTACCTTTTCTAACTAATTGTTGAATGGTTGGCATTTTGCTCTTTTTGTTTTTTCTCTTTTTTTATTTAAAAACTTTACCCCTACAATAAGGGACTGCAAAAGTAGAACAATTCTTTTTAAAAATCAAGATGTTATGGAAATTTCGCAGCGCGCTGGGCGCATCACACACATGTACCCGCCGCAGCAGCGGTTTGACGATGAGAGGCTTGCGTAACGGCTTACCGCCATGACCCTAATGGTCAGGAAAGCAGCGCCCTGCACATCAGTCCTGCAGTCCGGCTGTTCGCTGTAGCCCTCATACTTCGGGGCTGCCGCTGCCATCCGGTTTAGAAATGCCTGATTGTGCTGTCCATGCCTGTGCACCGCCCCGGGCCTAGCCGGCGCCTATTTGCGCGGCGCATAGGTAACCAGGTCTATACCGATGCCGTTCGGATCCTCGATGGCAAAATGCCGGTCTCCCCAGGGTTCATCGCGCAGTTCGATCCGTATGGGCACGCCCTTCTTTTTTATGTCTGCGTACCAGCGGTCCACGTCTGCCACTTCGATGGTCAGGTACGTCCCTTTGCCGGCATAAGCCGGCTGGAAAAGCGGCTGCTGCGACGGGTGGTCGGGCAGCAGAAAACTGAGCTCTGCCTCCGCTCCGGGCGTGTGCAGCAACAGGTAAAATTCGTTTTCAAACGTAACACCGAAGCCCAACACCCCGGTATAAAAAGCTTTGCTCTCGGCCAGCTTGCTCGTAATCACTCCTGCATTTAATTTCATTGTACTGTTTTTTTTAAGTTGACCGCGTGTCTGCGCCTGTGCATTCGCCAGCACCAGAACAAACAGCGGTATAAAGAAAGATTTCATATCGGCAAAGTTCAGGCAGGAGACCGGCAGCCCATTGTAAAAAACGGACAATCAGCGCCCGAAGGCATGACCCGGCGTAACGCCGTACAGGTTTCTGAACTCTTTGATGAAATGCGCCTGGTCATAGTAACCGGCATCAAGGAACACCTTGTTGTATTTAAGGCTCTGCGCGGATGGTTTGGCATGAAGCACGTGCTGAAAGCGAACCACCTTGCTGAAAGTCTTCGGCGTGTCGCCAACGTACTGGGCAAATACCCGCCTCAGTTGCCTGGCACTCAGGCCAGTGTTCAGTTCTGTTTCGATGTTCAGCACACCCGAGCGTTCCAGGATCATGGTAAGGGCACCATAAAAACGCATGTCGGCCCGGGCAACTGCGCCCAGCCGGCCCAGAAAATATGCATCCAGCAGGGCGGCCAGCTGTGTAACCGGCAAAGCCGGGTCTGCCTGCGCGGCTAAAAAAGCAGCAAGCTGCGGCAGCACGCTGTCAAGTGCTTCGTACCGGTTGCTTAGTTCGGCAGCATGCACACCAAAAAGCAGCGGCAGCATGCCCGGCAGGAAGCGGATGCCGATATAATCGAAACTGTTCTCGAGCGCAAACTCGGTATAGCGGCGGCAAAAACCCATGACATACGCTGCCGCCGGATTGCACCTTTCCAGGTAAATGTCAATACAGCCATCTGCCACGACCCGGTATACAAAGGGCTCCTGGAGTTGTTCGCGAGTCTGCAATTGCCAATAACAATAAATGTAAGGCTGCAGTTCGGGAGCGGGCAGGTGCTCAACATAGCCAACCTGTCCGTTATGCCCGCTAACCGTTGGCTGAACCGGCACGTACAGCCTTCGTATAGCTGAAAGCACTGTCACCGGCAGTTACTTTTTGATCACGATCTCCCGGCCGGTTACCAGGCAGAACCTGAACAGCCGGTAAATTCCTTCATCGATCACTTCGACCGATTCGACCAGGCCGGTCTTTGAAAAGGTATCGGTCACTACATCACCAGCCTTTACTGACTGCAGAACCTCCTGCGGGGTATCCTCATTTAATCTGATCATGCAAAATGGAGCAGCTGGTGCCGCCTGTACAAACATACCGATAACCTTTCAAAAGGAAGAAGCAGGCTTGCCTTCAAAAGACAGAAAGATGACATGTAGTAAAGAAAATTAATTAAGTTACTTTAGTATATTTGCGGCATGACAACAGCAGAAAAGGTTTCAGCATTCAGACTGGGTTTATTCAGACTTGCCCGCCTGTTGCGCAGGCAGCGACTCGACCTGCCGATTTCGCACACAGAATTTAACATCATGGCATTGCTTGGGCGCAGGCAACGGGTACTTCCCTCTGAAATTGCCACCGAGGAAAAAATTTCCGCCCAGGCCATCTCTCAAAACCTGAACGCATTGGAAAACCAGGGCCTGATCATCCGAACAACCGATCCGGCAGACCGCCGCAGGGCACTCATCTCGCTCAGCGAACAGGGCCGGGAGCTCCTGGACCAGATCAAACATGACCGGGACGCCTGGTTGCTTGCAGCCATGCACGAGCGGCTTGACGCGGCTGAGCGTGACCAGTTGCTTGCGGTATGGCCCTTACTTCAGAAACTTACAACCAACGAATAAGATGTTCAGATCGTTCAGGTACTATAATTACAGATTACACTTCAGCGGACAGGCCCTTTCCCTGATCGGCACCTGGATGCAGCGGGTGGCGATTAGCTGGCTGGTTTACCGGGTAACCGGCTCAGCCTTCATGCTGGGTCTGGTGGGTTTCCTCGGACTCATTCCCTCGCTGGTGCTGGCACCTTTTGCGGGCGCGTTTGCCGACCGGAACAACAAATATAAAATCGTGCTGTGGTGCCAGGTGGCTTTTATGGCCCAGGCGGGTATGCTGGCGCTGCTCACCTTCAGCGGCAATTACAACATGGTGCTCATTTCGCTATTGAGCCTGATGCAGGGCGTTGTCAGCACATTCGAAACCACCGGCCGCCAGTCGCTGGTAGCCGAGCTGATCGGTAACCGGGACGACCTGCCCAATGCATTGGCCCTGAACTCTTCGGCCTTTAACGCAGCCAGACTGCTGGGCCCGGCACTTGCGGGGATTGTGCTGAGCACATTTGGCGAAAACGCCTGTTTCCTGATCAATTTTCTTAGCTTCATCCCTGTAATTACCTGCCTGCTCTTCATGCGGCTCGAGCCTTATGTACCGCAAACGCTAACCGGAAACACCTGGCACGGGCTGAAAGAAGGATTCCGCTACCTCGAGCGCACCCACGACATTTCCTCGCTCATTGTGGTTCTGGCTCTTTCCAGCTTGCTCGTTATCCCATTTTCGACGCTGTTGCCGGTTTTCGCGAAAGACATTTTTAGCGGCGATGCAACCACTTTCAGCTGGTTTGAAAGTGCCGGCGGCCTGGGCGCCCTGATCGGTGCCGTTTATATGGCCAGACTTAAGGGCGCGAAAAAACTGCGCACCATCGTGATTGGCGCAAACCTGATTTTTGCCCTTGGTGTAATATTCCTTTCCTTCTCCCCCACCCTGTGGATGGCCCTGATCTTTACAGCGATGGCCTGTACCGGCCTGATGACGCAGAATGCGGCCATCAACACCTATATTCAAACCCACGCAGCACCCGAAATGCGGGGCCGGGCCATCAGTTATTACATCATGGCTTTCCAGGGCGTGCTGCCGGTGGGCACCCTGCTCATTGCAACGGCTGCCCATTTCTTTGGTACGCAGGCAACTGTGCTGGCCGAGGGACTCATCGGCCTGCTTATCATCGGGCTGTACGGCCGTTACCTCAGGAAGAAAAAAAGTATGGAAAAAGGCCGCATCATTCCCATGGCCGAATGGTGGAGAAAATTAGCCAGCTGAATGCCGCAGGCAGGAGTGAAGGATCAGGAAATGTAAACGGCGTCTTCCTGGCCTTCCACATCCATCACAACATCTACATGTTCTTTCAAGATCGTGGCGAGTTCAAGCCCGACATAGTCGGTGGCAATTGGAAATATTTTATGACTGCGATCTACCAGTACCACGGTCCTGATCTTCTTGTGCGGGGTATTTAAGAACAGTCCGAAACCGTAGGCCAGCGTTTTGCCGCTGTTCAGTACATCATCGACCAGGATAATCACTTTTCCGGCCCATTCGGCTTCCTGCAGATTGGTTTTGGCCATGAGCCTGCTGCTCTCGCGCTCAAGATCGATGCGCATCATGGTCACTTTAAACCTGGCTATTTGCTCCAGCACCTGTTGCAGCCGCACGGCAACACGGTAACCGCGTTCCCAGATTCCTGCAAGAACAACTTCTTCTTCGTCCATATTGTCTTCCAGGATCTGGTAAGCGATACGGTCTATCTTTTGCTGAATTTGCTTCTGGTCAAGGATCAGTAACTGCGATGCTGGCATGGCGCTGGGTTTGAATTGCAAAAAGAATGATTTTGAGCTGGAAAATCAAGTACAAAATATTATTCGGTTTGTGCAACCTTTCTGGCTTTCGCGTCGTCTAATGAAAAAAACCAGACAGATCATGAAAAACTTATTTTACGGCAAACTCTTAGGCGCCCTCGCACTGGGCCTTGTCAGTCTCCAGTCCGTCGCACAATCCCGGCAGGTGGCATTGAAAAATTACACAGGCATTTCGGTTGCAAGCGGCATTGACCTTTATCTAAGGCAGGGCGCAACGGAAACAGCCGTGATCGAGGCAGATAGGGATATTTCCGAGCAGGTGCTTATCGAGCAGCAGGGTGAGTCGGTAACGATACGGTTTAAAAATGGTTTCAGCTGGAAAAACGTATTTAACAGCAAACCGGTAAAGGTATACGCTTCTTACAAAAACCTGAAAGCGATTACCGCTTCGGGTGGAAGTGATGTGTTCGGCCAGAACGCGGTCAAATCGGCAAGCTTGTACCTGAAGGCCTCGGGTGGCTCTGACCTTAAACTGCAGGTAGCCTGCAGCAACCTGAAAGTCGAGGTATCCGGCGGCTCTGATGCAGACCTGAGCGGAAAAACCACCAATATGTCACTCAGCGCCAGTGGCGGCAGTGATATCGATGCCTTCAACCTGGTTTCAGATTACGCGCAGATCCGCGCGGCGGGCGGCTCTGACGTGAATGCGCGGGTTAATAAAGCCCTTGAAGCCGGAGCAAGCGGCGGAAGTGATGTAACATTTAAAGGCGAAGCGACTCTAAAGAAAACAACATCCTCGCACAGCGGCGATGTTAAAAGAGCAAAATAAATTTAGGTTAGTTTTTAGTTAAACGCCGGATGTGGATGCATCCGGCGTTTTTTATGCTTTGTAGGGATAATAAACGAAGTTGGCTCCTTCAGGAACGATGACGAACAGACACATGAAATCTTCGGGCTTTTTATAGCTTTTCAAAAACTGTTCTTTCCTTTTCGGATCGATCACCCCCTTTTCAATAAACTCTTCGAGGGTTGAGGCATGGATGGTCCATTCTGTATTCAGTTCCTCTTTATCCAGGATCATTTCTCCCAGGTTCACCTGGTGCTGGTGGGCCACAAACACCGGATGGGCAGATATGCCCTCCACCATGATCTCGACCGCCACCTCTTTAATCGATTCCATATAAAACCGCAGGTCTTTTTCGAGACTCAGCAATGGGCTTTTCTTTTGCTCTTCGCCGGGGGCTCCCGCTCCCAGCAGGTCTTCTCTATCCATTGATCTTCAATTTATCGTGGCAATGTGTTTAGTTCCAGCAAAACGACGTTCTCGACGTGCTGGGTGTGCGGAAACATATCTACCGGCCTGATGCGCAGCACCCGGTATTTGTCTGCGAGCAGGGCCAGGTCTCTGGCCTGCGTAGCGGCGTTGCAGCTTACATAAACAATACGCGGCGATTCCATTTCCAACAGGCGGGCCACCACATCGGCGTGCATCCCTGCCCGCGGCGGGTCGGTAATGACCACATCAGGCTTGCCGTGCTGGCTGATGAATTCTGCCGTCAGGATATCTTTCATGTCGCCTGCATAAAAGACCGTATTTTCAATCCCGTTCAGGACCGAGTTAAAACGGGCATCTTCTATCGCAGTGGGTACGTATTCAATCCCAACCACCTGTTTCACCTCGGGTGCAATAAAGTTGGCAATGGTGCCGGCGCCGGTATACAGGTCGTAAACAAGCTCGTCTCCCCTGAATCCTGCAAATTCGCGGGTTATCTTATAAAGTTCCCAGGCCTGCAGCGAATTGGTCTGGTAAAATGATTTGACACCGATCTTAAATCTGATCTCACGGGCAGTATCTCCGCTGCCCGCCAGCATTTTTTCAAAAATATGGTCGCGGCCCGCATAGAGTTTCACCTCCTGGTCAAAGATCGTATCGTTTCGTTTCTGGTTTTCGATATATAGCCATGACGTCACTTCGGGAAATCGCGATACCAGGAAAGACATCAGGCCAGCGATCTGTTCGGCAGAAGCATAAGCAAAGACCACGGCAACCATAACCTCGCCCGTACTGCTGGTGCGAATAATCAGATTGCGCAACGTGCCTTCATGATTACGCAGGTCATAAAAACTCAGTCCATGTTCGAGTGCATAGGCCCGGACCTGGTTGCGAATGCTGTTTGATGGCTCATCCTGCAGCCAGCAATGGTTGATATCAAGGATCTTATCGAACCGCAAAGGAACATGAAAACCAAGGGCATTTAATTCCAGCGCCTCATCGCTGCCCATATCGTTCTGGTCCAGCCAGCGTTTATTTGAAAACGTAAATTCCAGTTTATTCCGGTAATATTTGTTTTCGGGTGCGCCCAAAATCGGTTCCATCTGGCTGGTATCTACCTTGCCCAGCCGCTCAAGGGCGGCTCCGACCGAACGTTGTTTGAACCGGAGCTGTGCATCGTAATTCATGTGCTGCCATTTACAGCCGCCGCAAACCCCGAAATGTTCGCAAAAAGGCTGGGTGCGATGCTCTGAAGCGCGCTCCAGTGTGTCGATAATGCCTTCGGCAAAGTTCTTTTTCTTGCGCAGCTGACGAATGCTGACCACATCGCCGGGAACAGCCTTTTCAACAAAATAAACCATATCGTCGGCCTTCCCGACACCCTTGCCTTCTTCTGCAATATCTATGATCTCGATCCCTTCAATGATCCGGATCTCGGTATTCTTTTTTCTCATGAAGCCGCAAATATACGGACTTGAGGGGAAGGATGGTAGTCAGGAAAAACAAAGGGGTATTGCTGAAAGCCCTGCCAGGCCAGGCACAGTCAGATCGGGGCGGCTGGTAGCCGCAACTAAGGAAAGTTTGGGGCGGCAATGTGTTACAGCGCCATGACCCGAGCGCAAAGGCGAAGCATCCAGTGCGGTATATTTTCAAGAAAATCAAAAGAAAAATCGAACTTCTGATCTATATAAACGCTAAATTCTAAAGTTTCCTGACTCATGATTAAATACATTGACTGCTTGCAAGATAACGATTTAAACCAAAAACCAAAGTAGTTCAATTGTAATTTAATACAACCTTAACGGTATTAAAACGAGAAAGCCCCGGCACAGGCCAGGGCTTCATATGTTAGTATGGGCGGGCTATCCGGCCATGTTGTTATATACCGCCTGAACATCATCATCCTCTTCCAGTTTATCGATGAGTTTGAAAACATCGGCCGCCTGTTCTTCACTTACTTCGGTTGTCGAAAGCGCGATCCGCTCCAGTTTTGCGCTGGTCAGTTCAATGCCTTTTTCTTCAAGGGTTTTCTGCATTTTTCCGAAATCCTCAAAAGCAGTCTGCACCACGGCTACATCGTTTCCCTCTTCATCAGACTCGACATACAGCTCTTCAAGCCCCGCGTCGATTAGTTCGAACTCCAGTTCTTCCAGATCCATCTCGCCCGGGTTAAAACGGAAAACGGACTTGCGGTTGAATATAAAATCCAACGAACCGGTTTTTCCCAGCGTGCCGCCGGTCTTGTTGAAATAGCTGCGCACGTTGGCAACGGTACGGTTTGTATTGTCTGTAGCGGTTTCGATCAGGATGGCCACGCCGTGCATGGCATAACCCTCGTATACATGCTCCTCATAGCCCTTTTCGTCTTTACTCGATGCGCGTTTGATGGCTGCGTCTACCCGGTCTTTTGGCATGTTGACCGCCTTTGCATTTTGAATGGCGGTACGCAGCCTGGAGTTTGATTCGGGACTCGGGCCGCCGTCTTTTACAGCGATAGCGATCTCCTTACCAAGGCGCGTAAATTGTACGGCCATTTTCGCCCAGCGTTTAAATTTTCTTTCCTTCCGGAATTCGAATGCTCTTCCCATCTTCTTATGATCTGGATTTGGTTGATATCGTAGTTAGCTTTTTGTCAGGTTGCGCAGCATGTCTGTTGTCATTTTCGCCAGGTCGAACTCAGGTTTCCAGCCCCAGTCTTTGCTGGCAACACTATCGTCGATTGATTTCGGCCAGCTGTCTGCAATAGCCTGCCGGGGGTCGCTTTCCGTATACTGCAGGCTGAAGCCCGGTATATGGTTCTTAATTTCGGCAGCGAGAACCTCGGGAGTAAAACTGAAACCGGTCAGGTTGTAACTGGAACGGATGCTGATCTGTTCTGCGGGGGCTTCCATTAATTCGATGGTACCGCGAATGGCATCGTCCATATACATCATTGGCAACTCGGTTTCTGCGTTGAGAAAACAATTGTACGTTCCTTTTTTCAGCGCGTCGTGAAAAATATGGATCGCATAATCGGTTGTTCCGCCGCCCGGGGCAGCTTTCCAGCTGATCAGGCCGGGATAACGTATGCTGCGTACATCAAGCCCGTAACGCTGGTGGTAATATTCACACCAACGCTCGCCGGCCAGTTTACTGATGCCGTAAACCGTATTTGGGTCCATGATACAAAACTGGGGCGTATGCTGTTTCGGTGAATTGAGACCGAAGGCAGCGATCGAACTGGGCCAGTATACTTTAGCGGTTTTGTAAGTAAGGGCCAGGTCAAGGATATTTAACAGGCCGTTCATATTGAGATCCCAGGCCAGCTTGGGGTTTTGCTCGCCGGTTGCAGAAAGCAGCGCGGCCAGCAGGTAAACCTGCGTAGGTTTATAACGTGCAAAAAGATCGGCAAGCGTATCTTTTTCCAAGACATTAACGAACTCGAATGGTCCGGCGTTTTTGATGTCGTAGTCGGGCCGGCGAATGTCACAGGCGACCACGTTGCTTTCGCCGTGGGCCTTTCGCAGTGTATGCACCAGCTCGGTACCGATCTGGCCGTTTGAGCCAAGAACAAGTATAGTTTCCTGCATGTATATCTGAATTTGAGCAAAGGTATAAATTTGGCCATTATGCAGGTAAGGAGTTTTATTTTTCTTAACTGAAATGCAGGCTCGCAACTTCAGGGCCAGGTGCTTAGTCATGTTGAATCATCCGGGATTCCGGTCTTACAGAAAAAAAAGCGAATGCAGGCGGCCTGTTGTTTCAAAGTTTATTTGGTCGAAAACGGGTACGGGGCGGGACGTTCAGGCCGCAGCAGGCTGTAATAAAAAAAGTACATCTTATTTGCAGATAATTATTTGCACTATGAGGCGTTTTCTTGTTACATTTAGCAAACGAATAAAACCGGAGAGCCAGCAGAAAAGTCGGAAAAGACGATTCTAAAACCATTTATCAGGCCAAACAGAACTTGTCCAGAATCGTAACAATCCTGTTTCAGCAAGGATACTTAGCGTATAATTTACACACTCTTCGGTATTATTAATTATCATTACTTCCCCAAAATGCGGCGCCAGCTGCACGGTGGAGCAACAGTTATAACGAGTACCAACAAATAAACAACAAAATGCACAGGAGAGAAGCATTAAAAAATGTAGCCATTCTGATGGGCGGCGCCCTTTCGGCTACAACCCTCAGCGTCATTTTTGACAGCTGTAACGCGCCTTCCAAAGATTCGGATAAGCTCATCTCGGCCGATCACCAGGCGCTGATCACAGAGATGGTCGACGTCATTCTGCCTAAAACGTCGAGTCCGGGTGCAAAAGAAGCAGGCGTAGGCCCGTTTGTGGCCATGATGATCAAAGATTGTTTCCCTGCGGAGGCCCAGAAAGTTTTCGTTGACGGTCTGAATGACATAGACAAACGCGCAGAAAAGGCACATAACAAAAAATTCGTTGAGCTTGGCACCTCCGAAAGAAACAAAATCCTCTCGGAGGTTCGCGACGAGACGGTAAAAACCATGGCTGCCGACAAGGAAAAGGCTGAAAAGGAGAAAACCAGCGGAGACAACGCATCGAAGAAAGAAAAAGAAAAGAAATCTTATTTCTTTGCCATGTTGCGCGATCTGACCATTCTCGGCTTCAGAACTTCTGAACTGGGCGCCACCAAGGCCTTTGCTTATGTCGATATCCCTGGCCGCTACGATGGCTGCACTGACATGAAACCTGGTCAAAAACTCTGGGTATAACCACAAACGAACAAAACATATGAATTTAAATATCAAAGCAACAGCTGAGAACACCTACGATGCCATCGTAGTGGGTTCAGGCATCAGCGGCGGCTGGGCAGCAAAAGAGCTGACCGAAAAAGGATTGAAGGTACTTTTACTTGAGCGTGGCCGCAATATCGAACATATAAAAGATTACGATACGGCTATGAAAAAACCCTGGGAGTTCCAGCACCGCGGCTGGCTAACCCAGGAGCAGGTGGCCTCTCACCCTGTGCAGAAACGTGATTACCCGTATTCTGAGTTCAACGAAAAATTCTGGGTTAACGACCTGGAATGCCCATACACCGAAGTTAAACGTTTCGACTGGTACAGGGGCTTTCATGTTGGCGGCAAATCGCTAATGTGGGGACGCCAGAGCTACCGCCTGAGCGATTTGAACTTTGAAGACAATGCAAAAGACGGTCACGGTGCCGACTGGCCCATCCGTTACAAAGACATTGCGCCATGGTATGATTATGTTGAAAAATTTGCCGGTATAAGCGGGCAGGCCGAAAACTTCCCGCATTTTCCCGATGGCCAATTCCTGCCTCCGATGGAGCTGAACTGCGTGGAAAAATCAGTTAAAAAACGGGTAGAAGAACACTATAAAAAACAACGCATCATTACCATAGGCCGTGTAGCCAACCTGACCAAGCCGCACAACGGCAGGGGCAACTGCCAGTACCGCAACCTGTGCAGCCGCGGCTGTCCGTTCGGCGCCTATTTCAGCACGCAGTCCTCTACCCTGCCGGCTGCCGTAGCAACCGGAAATCTGACGCTCCGTCCTTTCTCTATCGTAACCGAGGTCATTTATGACAAGGAAACCCGGAAAGCAAAAGGCGTACGGGTGATCGATGCCGAAACCAACGACACCATGGAGTTTTTCTCTAAGGTGCTTTTCCTGAACGGCTCTACCCTGGGCACCACCTTCCTGCTGCTTAATTCAACTTCGAACGAGCATCCTGAAGGACTGGGCAACGGCAGTGGCCAATTGGGTCACAACCTGATGGACCACCATTTCCGCTGCGGTGCATCGGGCGAGGTGGAAGGCTTTGAAAACAAGTATACCTATGGCCGCAGGGCGAACGGTGTATATGTACCACGTTATCAAAACATTGGCAGCGACAAGCGCGATTTCCTTCGCGGCTTCGGTTACCAGGGCGGCGGAAGCCGCGGCGGCTGGCACAAAGATGTTGCCGAGCTGGCATTCGGGGGCGACTTCAAGGACCAGATGACGACTCCCGGAATCTGGACCATGGGTCTGGGTGGATTCGGTGAGACCCTCCCTTACTACGAAAACCGCGTCTATATCGACAAATCGAAAAAAGACAAATGGGGTCAGTATGTCCTGGCGATCGACGCTGAGTTTAAGGATAACGAAACCAAAATGCGCAAAGCCATGATGGACGATGCGGCAGAAATGCTCGAGGCTGCAGGTGTTAAAAACATCAAGACCTACGACAATGGTTCTTTCCCAGGTATGGCGATCCATGAAATGGGAACCGCACGCATGGGTAAAGATCCGAAAACTTCTGTCCTTGATAAATGGAACCGCATGCACGAAGTTCAGAACGTTTATGTAACTGACGGATCATGTATGCCTTCTATTGCCTGCCAGAACCCGTCGCTTACTTTCATGGCCCTGACTGCACGTGCAGCAGATCATGCGGTGAACGAACTTAAGAAAATGAATGTTTAAGCTTTAAAGCGCTTTTCGGAAAGGCAAAGGGCCACAAGCTGTTTGCCTTTCCTTTTATACTTATGAGAAGAAAAATCAGAATGGGCATGATCGGTGGTGGCAAAGACGCCTTTATTGGCGCCGTTCACCGCATTGCCGCCAACATAGATGGCCAGATCGAATTCTGCTGCGGTGCGCTGAGCGCCCATGCCGACATTGCCAGAGAGTCTGGTGAGGAACTCTACCTTCCTGCAGACCGCATTTACACAACGTACCAGGAACTTTTTGAAAAAGAAAGCGCACGGCCCGCAGCCGAGCGCATGGATTTCGTAACCATCGTTACGCCTAACTTTGCACACTTTGAGCCCGCTATGATGGCGCTCGATCACGGCTTTAACGTAGTGATTGAAAAACCGATCACCCTGAACCTCGAGCAAGCCAAACAGCTGAAACAAAAGGTTGAGGAGACCGGGCTTACCCTTTGCCTCACGCACACCTACTCAGGTTACCCCATGGTGAAACAAGCCCGGCAAATGGTGAAAGAGGGAAAATTCGGCAAGATCCGCAAGGTAATGGTCGAGTACCCTCAGGGCTGGCTGAGCCGGCTCAGCGAACGTGAAGGCAACGCACAGGCCGCCTGGCGCACCGATCCCGCTAAAAGCGGCAAAAGCGGCTCAATGGGCGACATCGGCACACATGCCGCCCACCTTTCAGAATACATTACAGGTCTGAAGATCACACAGGTTTGCGCAGACCTGAATATCGTCGTGCCAGGACGCGCGCTTGACGATGACGGCAACGTCCTGTTGAAATTTGATAATGGCGCCAGCGGCGTGCTGGTTGCAACACAAATTGCCGCAGGCGAAGAAAACGCACTAAAAATTAAAGTCTATGGTGAAAACGGCGGCCTTGAATGGCACCAGATGGAGCCGAATACCCTGCTTATCAAGTGGCTGGACGAACCGGCACAGGTTTACCGTGCAGGCCAGCCATACCTTTCAGACATTGCGAAACACAACCTTCGCGTACCGGGCGGGCACCCAGAGGGTTACCTGGAAGCCTTTGCCAACATTTACCGCAATTTTGCCCTGACGCTTCAGGCGAAAGCTGCCGGCAACACCCCGACCGAAGAAATGCTTGATTTTCCTTCAGTCGAAGACGGAATCCGTGGCATGGCATTCATAGACAATGTCGTCGCCTCCAACAGTTCGGACCAGAAATGGTATGACCACAAAATTTAAGCGATGACAACAATTAAAGGACCTGCCGTATTCCTGGCACAATTTATTGGCGACACCGCACCTTTCAACTCACTGGAAGGAATTTGCAGCTGGGCTGCCGAACTGGGTTTCAAAGGCATCCAGATGCCTACCCTGGACGAACGTTTCATTAACCTTCAGCTGGCGGCTGAAAGCAAAACCTATGCTGACGAACTCAAAGGCCGGGTGGCTGCTTTCGGGCTGGAAATCTCTGAGCTTTCCACGCACCTGCAGGGGCAACTTGTTGCAGTTCATCCTGCATACGACGACATGTTTGATGCCTTTGCACCCAAAAACCTGCATAAAAACCCGGTTGAGCGTCAGAAATGGGCTGTTCAACAAATGAAGTATGCCGCTAAGGCCTCTGAGAACCTGGGTCTTAAAGCGCATGCCACTTTTAGTGGCTCCCTGTTGTGGCAGTTTTTTCACCCCTGGCCGCAGCGTCCTGCAGGCCTGGTCGAAGAAGGTTTCCGGGAACTGGGGAAACGCTGGATGCCGATCCTCAACGCCTTCGATGAATCGGGTGTTGACGTATGTTACGAAATTCACCCCGGCGAAGATCTTTTTGACGGGCAAACCTATGAAATGTTCCTGGATGAAGTGGACCAGCATCCCCGTGCCTGCCTGCTTTACGATCCTTCGCATTTTGTGCTGCAGCAGCTGGATTACATCCAGTATATCGATCTTTACCACGAGCGCATTAGGGCTTTCCATGTAAAAGATTCGGAGTTTAATCCAACGGGCCGCCAGGGAACGTTCGGCGGCTACCAGAACTGGGCAAACCGGGCCGGACGCTACCGCTCTCCCGGTGACGGACAGGTTGACTTTAAAACCATATTCAGCAAACTGGCCCAATACGATTACCAGGGCTGGGCGGTTATGGAATGGGAATGCAGCATTAAAGACGCAAATGTCGGTGCACGCGAAGGCGCCGAGTTTATAAAAAAGAACATCATTAAAGTAACCGAACGTGCGTTTGACGACTTTGCAGCTTCAGGCGGCGACGACGAATTCAACCGCAAAGTACTCGGTCTCTAGACGTAAGCAGGAGACCACAAATTCCAACAACACATGAAAAAAACGATTTTCACACTTGTATCCATGGCCGCCATTACCCTTTATGCCTGTGGTGGCGGAGAGAAAAAGGAACAGACCACGGCAATCGGTCAGGAAGAACAAACCGAGGCAACAACAGATACGTCGACCACTTCGGGCAGCGCTGCCGCCTCTTCAGGCGCGAACATGCCGGGCGAAAAACTGATCGCTAAATCAGACTGTATCGGCTGCCACAACAAAACGCAAAAAGTAATCGGGCCATCTTATCAGGACGTTGCGGCCAAATATGAAGCGACCGACAAGAATATCGACGATCTGGCAGGCAAAATCATCAAAGGCGGAAAAGGCGTTTGGGGCGAAGTGCCCATGACTCCGCACCCGACCGTGAGCCAGGACGATGCCAAAGAGATGGTCAGGTACATCCTGTCCCTGAAAAAATAACACCCAAAAAAACCATATTATAACCAAAAGAATCATGGAAAAAGAACCACAAAAGGCCAATCCAACGGGCCGGCGCGACTTCCTCAAAACTACAGCAGTAGCGGCGGCCGCATTTATGATCGTACCCCGCCATGTACTGGGCGGTCCCGGTTTCCTGGCCCCCAGCGATAAGCTGCTTGTTGCAGGTATCGGTGCCGGCGGCAAAGGACAGTCTGACATTGCCATGTTTGCAAAAAGCGGCAAGGCTGACATCGCTTTTCTCTGCGACGTAGATACCCGTCGTGCTGCGAACAGCGTAAAAAACTTCCCGAAAGCAAAATTCTACAAAGATTTCAGGGAAATGATGGACAAGGAGCACAAAAACTTTGATGCAGTTTCTGTATCAACTCCTGACCACAACCACGCCATTCAGGCATTGGCAGCCATGCAACTCGGCAAACACGTTTATGTGCAAAAACCTCTTACGCACGACATTTACGAAGCCCGTATCCTGACTGCAGCGGCAAAAAAATACAAAGTAGTTACGCAGATGGGCAACCAGGGTGCGTCGAACGACGGCCCGCGCCAGATGAAGGAATGGTATGATGCCGGCCTGATCGGCGATGTACATACCGTTTACGCCTGGACAAACCGGCCGGTATGGCCACAGGGTATTCCATGGCCAACCACCAAAGGCCAGGTTCCTGCCGAGCTTGACTGGGATCTGTGGCTGGGTACCGCTCCTTACAAAGATTATGTCGATAAACTGGTACCGTTCAACTGGCGGGGATGGTGGGACTACGGCACCGGCGCCCTGGGCGATATGGGCTGTCACCTGCTTGAAGCACCTTTCAGCGTACTTAACCTGAAATACGCCAGCGAAGTTGAAGCCAGCGTTGGTTCGGTATATGTTGACGAGTTCAAACGCGGCTATTTCCCTGAAAGCTGTCCGCCGTCAAGCCACGTAACCCTTAAATTCCCAAAAACCAACAAAACTAAAGGCGAAGTTACCGTTCACTGGATGGACGGAGGTATTCAGCCCGAGCGTCCTGAAGAATTGCAGGCAAACGAGACCTTCGGCGACGGCGGTAACGGAACCCTCTTTATTGGAACCAAAGGAAAAATGATGGCCGAAACCTATAGCGCGAATCCGAAATTGCTTCCTCTTAGCCGGAATAAGGACATCAAAGTTCCGCAGAAATTTAAACGTGTACCCGGCGGAGCCGACGGACACTATGCACAGTGGGTGGAAGCGGCCATTGCCGGCTATGGCAAACAGGAAGTGAGCTCGCCATTTGAAATTGCAGGTCCGCTTACAGAAGCCCTGTTAATGGCCAACCTCGCCATACGCGGTTTTGACATCAAAGAAACCAAAAACGGCAAAGACAGCTATCCTGGCCGTTATGTGAAATTGCTGTGGGACAATGACAACATGAAAGTAACGAACCTGGATTCGGCCAACCAATTCGTGAAACGCGAATACAGACAAGGCTGGAACGATCTGAAATTGTAATACCTTGCCGGCTGCATCAGCTAAAACCTTTATGCAGCCGGCCTTTCAAGAAAAAACGATATGAAAAAATCTTTTGTAGTAGCCGCACTCCTGCTGGCTACCACGTATGGTGCGCAAGCACAGAAGGGCTTCAAGTCCCTCTTCGACGGAAAAACTACCACCGGCTGGCACACTTACAACAAATCTGCCGCAGGCAGTGCATGGCAGATCGATAACGGGGCGCTGATGATGAACCCCGCCACTAAAGAGGGCCGCGGCGATCTGGTTACTGACAAGGAATACAGCAACTTTCACCTTAAACTGGAGTGGAAAGTTGCGGAGGGCGCAAACAGCGGTATTATCTTCTTCGTTCACGAAGATCCGAAATTCCATGCTACCTATTCGACCGGTCCTGAAATGCAGGTGCTTGACGATGACAAGCACCCCGACGGCAAGATCAACAAACACAATTCCGGCGACCTGTACGACCTGATCAAAAGCAGCTCAAGAGCTACCAAACCGGTCGGTGAATGGAACCTGGCAGAGATCATTGCTAAAAACGGCAAGCTCGAGCTGAAACTGAACGGCAAAAGCCTGGTAAAGACCACCATGTGGGACGACAACTGGAAAGCGCTGATTGCTGGGAGCAAGTTTGCCAAATGGGAAGGCTTCGGTGCATACAAAAGCGGAAAGATCGCACTGCAGGACCACGGCGATAAAGTCTGGTACCGCAACATCATGATCAAAGAGCTTTAAGCAGATAAGTTTTGAGAAAATGGGCAACAATTGTTGTCCATTTTTTTTATTTTTAGAACCTAACTCTACAAACCAAATGAATTCTTCTACACGTTTCAAACTGTCCTTTATGATGTTCCTCGAGTTCTTTATCTGGGGAGCATGGTTTGTTACCCTCGGAACGTTCCTGGCCAACAACCTGAAGGCAACGGGATCTGAGAGTGCAACCGTATTTTCGACACAATCGTGGGGCGCCATTATTGCTCCCTTTATTATCGGGCTGATTGCCGACCGCTATTTCAATGCAGAGAAGATCCTGGGCATTCTGCACCTGGCAGGCGCATTCCTGATGTACCAGATGTACCAGGCTACGGATGTGAGCGTGTTTTACCCATATGTACTGGTGTATATGATCCTGTATATGCCTACCCTGGCCCTGGTTAATTCGGTATCATTTAACCAGATGAAAGATCCCGAAAAAGAGTTTTCAAACATCAGGGTGTTCGGAACCATTGGCTGGATCATTGCCGGACTGTCTATCAGTTTCCTTTTCCACTGGGATTCTGCAGAAAATATTCAGGCAGGCATGCTGAAGAATACCTTCCTGCTGGCAGGTATCGCATCGGCCGTGCTGGGTTTGTTCAGTTTTGCACTTCCTGCTACACCACCGAAAGCTGTTAAAGGCGAAAAAGTAAAAGTCGGCGAACTGCTGGGCCTCGACGCCCTGAAGTTGCTTAAAGATAAAAACTTTGCAATATTCTTTATTTCTGCCATCCTGATCTGTATTCCACTGGCATTTTACTACCAGAATGCAGGTTTGTTCCTGGCTACCATTGGCGTTGACAATCCCACAGGTAAAATGGCTATCGGCCAGATCTCAGAAGCAGCATTCCTGCTGCTGATCCCCGTATTTTTTAAACGCTATGGCTTCAAAAAAACGATTCTTGTCGGCATGCTGGCCTGGGCAGTGCGTTATGTGCTTTTTGCTTATGGAAACGCGGGTGACCTGGCCTTTATGCTGCTGCTGGGTATTGCATTGCACGGTATCTGTTACGACTTTTTCTTCGTCTCCGGACAGATCTATACAAACTCCAAAGCGGGCGATCGCTATAAAAGTTCTGCACAGGGTCTGATCACGCTGGCTACCTACGGTGTGGGCATGCTGATCGGTTTTGAAGTAGCAGGAATGATCACAGATACTTACAAAACCGGCGATTCCGTTCAATGGCAAATGGTCTGGCTGATTCCGGCCGGTATTGCAGCGGTTGTATTTTTGCTGTTCGCGGTTCTCTTCAACGATAAGAAAGAGAAAGAAATTCCCGCAACCATTTAGACCCGCAAGTGAAAAAGGGCATTAGCAGGCGGACCGTTGTCAGGCAACTCACTGTAGGAGCCATGGCGATCGGTCCGCTTTCGCAAGTATCCGTACTTGCAGCAGAACCACAAAACAGAACCACCTTGAAAGGAAATATTCATCATTCCGTATGCCGCTGGTGTTACGGAGACCTTGACCTTGACACGCTTTGTACCGAGGGCAAGAAGATCGGCCTCAAAGCAATCGACCTTGCAGGCCCCAAAGACTGGCCGATCCTGAAAAAGCACGGACTTGACTCGTCCATGTGCAATGGCGCGGAGATCAACCTGGTAGATGGCTGGAACGACCCGAAGTTTCATCCGGTGCTCATCAAAAACTACAGTGACATGATTCCGAAAGTGGCGGCAGCAGGTTATAAGAACCTGATCTGTTTCAGCGGCAATACACGCGGAAAAACCGATGAAGAAGGCTGGCAGAACTGCGTAACCGGCTTGAAACAAGTGCTGCCGCTGGCAGAAAAGCATGGGGTGGTGCTCGTGATGGAACTATTGAACAGCCGCGTAGACCATCCTGATTACCAGTGTCACCACACAGCATGGGGCGTTGAACTGGCCAAACGGCTTGGATCAGAAAACTTCAAACTGCTGTACGACATTTACCACATGCAGGTAGATGAGGGCGATGTGATCGCAACCATTCGCAAACACCACAGGTACATTGGCCATTACCATACAGCCGGCGTACCCGGCCGGCACGAAATCGACGAAAACCAGGAGCTTAATTACCCGGCCATTATGCGGGCAATTGTTGCCACGGGGTTCAAGGGTTACGTAGCACAGGAGTTTATTCCCGCAGCAAAAGACAAGCTGGCTTCGCTGCAGCAGGCCATCCGCATTTGCGATGTGTAGAGATCCCTATTAAAAAACGATGATATGAGTACCAGGAGAACATTTATGAAACAAGCCGGCGTAGCCGGAGCCGCGGCTCTGCTGCTTCCTTCCTTTGCCTGCGGCACTGCGCGCAAACCCGTCGGCCTGCAATTGTACACACTTCGCGACCAGTTGCCGAAAGATGTAAAAGGCGTGATTGCAAGGGTCGGCGCTGCAGGTTACAAAGAGGTTGAAACGTATGGTTTCGATCTGAAAACAGGTTTTTGGGGCATGCCTGCCAAAGATTTCAAAACATTGCTTCGGGACAACGGGCTGCATGCGGCAAGCGGGCACATGGGCGTAGACAGTTTTATTGAAACAGGGAACACAGATGAGCTGAAGGCAAACATCGAAGCAATGAAAACCCTGGGTGCGAGTTACGTAACCGTTGCCTGGCTGGGCGAACAGGTGCGAAAATCGGCCGATGACTACAAAAAGATTTCAGAGAAATTCAACCAGGCCGGCGAAATGGCGAAAGCTTCGGGACTCGGTCTTGCCTATCACAACCATGATTTCGAATTTCACAAACATGGCGACACCACCGGTTACGAGATCATGCTGAAAAACACTGACCCAAAACTGGTCAAATTTGAACTCGACCTGTACTGGGCAGTACGGTCTGGCAACCACCCTACAAAATTGTTTGGGGCACACCCTGGCCGTTTCGTGATGTGGCACGTGAAAGACATGGACAAACTGAAACCGGAAAATAATACCGAGATCGGCAATGGAGATATTGATTTCAAAGAGATTTTCGCGAAGGCCCGGCAATCAGGCCTCGAGCACTTCTTCGTAGAACAGGAAAGCAATTACCGGCCAAACGAGCTGGACTCAATCAAAGTAAGCTTTGATTACATTAACAAAAACCTGATTTAACAAGCTGTAAACTAAAAAGCCCCCTTTGGTTCTGTACCAAAGGGGGCTTTTTATTGATCCTGCTGGGAAAGCTGGCGCTAAAATTTTGCAGCCTGACCTTCCTTCGGTAATGCTTTCAGAATAAAGGTGCGGATGTTCTCATTGCCTTTTTTCAGGTCCTCTTTGCGCAGGTACATCATGTGGCCGCTGCGGTAACCTTCCCAGCTCAGGCGGTCTTTAAGCCTGCCCGATGCATCGAGCTGCCACAGGTTGTATTTGGCATTAAAATAATCACAGGCGCCATCATAGTAACCAGATTGCACCAATACGTGCAGATAGGGGTTCTGGGCCATGGCCTGTCGCAGGTTCTCCCCGGTATTGTCGCCCGTATTGTCCCATGGATGCACAGAACCGAACATATTGTATTTAAGATCCGTTTTATAATTGAGTTCGTTGCGCAAATACATGTTAATGGCCGGGGTAAACGAATGCAGCCATGAGGTCAGTTCCGCGTTGTAATCAGGCCGGTCGCCGGCATCCTGCCGGTCTATGCCCAGGTAGCGGGAATCGAGCCGGCCGATCGTAAAGCCCCGCTCACGCAACAGTTCTTTCCAGAACAGGTTTGTTGAAACCACCAGGTTATTCTGCAGGATCACTTTTTCAGACAGGCCTGAGTAGCGCGACATTTTCGCTGCGATGGCCTTTTTGCGGGCGTCGTCAAGTGTGCTGCCGCGCGAAATGGCGGGGATCAGCTCGTTCATGGTAAACTCTTCCACCTCCGGCAGCATGGCGGTCAGGTCTTTCTGCTGAAGGTCTGCCGGGAGCGCTTTGTGATACCAGGCCGCCGCTGCGAAATAAGGCCAGCGCAGTGCTGCATCGACCGGGCCGCCGCGCTCAATGCCCAGTTCAGTGGGCGATACCAGGATCACGCCGTTCAGGTACATCCACTGTGAGTTCTGCAGTTCAAGCGCCAGGCCACTGACACGCGTTGTTCCATAACTCTCTCCGATCAGGAATTTTGGCGAGGCCCAGCGGTTGGTTCTGGTTACGAAGGTATTGAGCCATTCAGCGAGGTATTTAATATCGGCACGCACGCCGAAAAATTTGCTTCCGGGTATATCTTTTGAGACAGCACGGCTGTATCCGGTATTGACCGGATCAATGTAAACGATATCGGCCACATCCAGAATGGAATAAGGGTTTTCTTTGTATCCGTAGGGCTGAACGGGATAACCCTCATCGTCAATCTTTAGAACAACCGGTCCGGTGTAGGCAATATGCATCCATACAGACGCCGAGCCGGGACCACCGTTGAAAGAAATAACCAGCGGACGCTTATCACGGTTTTGCACGTCAGAACGCTCGTAATAGGTATAAAAAATTCCGGCAATCGGTTTTCCGTCTTCGTCCCAAACGGGCAGTGTTCCGGCAGTTGCTTTATAAGGCACGCTCTTGCCGTTGATGTTGACCGTATGGCGGGTCTCGGTCGCACTTTCGGTTACAATGGTTCGGCCTGGGCTGGCTTCTTTACCTTTCTGCGCCGCAGCTGCAGACGGTGTGCCGGCGGCTTTCGGGTTACTTTCCTGTGCTACCGCAGCCAGGGAAAGACAGGCTAATGCCAGACTTATCATACGTTTCTTCATAATCGTCAGGTTTGGGACTTTAAAGATCGAAAAAACAAAAAACCCGGCAAATTTATGCCGGGTTTCTGTCTGTTCATAACAGGTTTATTACTTATCCCACCAGACCCTTCCGGTCAGGTTGTCTCCTCCGGGAACGCTGTTCCTGGCAGGGTTGTAGTTGTCGGGGTTGGTATTGGCCTCAGATTGCGGGTAGGGAAAGCGCCTCGGAATAGTTCCCTGTGTTACATTACCCACATAATTTACCGGAGTCAGCGCCGGAAACCCGCTGCGCCTCCAGTTTGACCACGATTCGTAGAAATCGAACATGGTGTTTGTCAACATCCAATACTGCGTATTAATCTGGTTCAGACCCGTGGCCGGGTTATAGGGAATGTTCGCATCAACGTAAGCAGCGGCAGCCGTTTCACTGACCGCGGTCAGGCCATACTGGCTTAGGTAAGTAATGGCGGCAACAACACCAGCTTTATAATGCGCAGCGGCGCTGCCCGCAATGCCCCAGCGTTGGGCCGCATCGGCCAGCAGCAGTTCTGACTCCCCGTAGGTAAGAATAAATGTCGGGGTATTGAGGCGCAGCATGGCTTCGGCCGGTCTGGAATAATCGGCTATCGTCGTGTATCCCGGAGCGCTCGAAATATCTCTTCCGGCAACACCGCTCAGGTCATAGCCATTTGGCATGCCTTTCTGCGCTGCCGCTGCGGTGTTGCTGCCAACGCGCGCAATTACCGAAAGCCGTGGATCATTCGTGTTTTTCAGCAGATCAATAAAGGTCCTTGACCACTTGACATTGTCAGCCTCGGGGCTGCCTAGCAGCACCTGTGCATTCCTGTTTACTGTTGGCCGGCCGCCGCTTGCGTCATGCGCCAGCAGGGCATTGTCTGCATTGCTGGTCATGGTTTTCCCGATGGCCTTCGCCACGTATGCTTTGGCTGTATTCTCGTCGGCTTTGCTTAGGCGCATGGCTGCCCTGAGCATCAGGGTATACCCAAAGCGCTTCCATTTGGCGATATCGCCGCCCAGGTAAGCATCGCCGCTGGGCTTGTCTTTAGCCGGATCAAGTTTGTTTGCGGCGTCTTCATATTCGTTCAGGATGTCTTTGTATATGGCTTCCTGTTTATCATATTTCGGAAAATAAGTTTTGCCATAGTATCCCAGTCCGGCTTCTGAATAAGGTACATCACCATAGATGTCAGAAATGCGCTGCAGGATCAGGGCACGCATAATGCGGGCAATCTGGTGCAGGTTCGCATACTGCTCTTTGCCCTCGGTCAGTTTAACAAGGTCTACCACTGGCTTTACCTGCTCAGGGTAGGCAACTGCCCAGTACGAAGCGGTGTAGTCCGCATTCAGCAGGTACTTGTCGCCGGCCCAATAACCGATCACGGTAGACAGTCCCTGCACCATCGTGGAACAATAGATCAGGTTGGAACGCCAGGTTTCATAACTGAAATCGAAACTGCCGGTATAGGTAAGCTGAGATGTAGTAAGCAGGTAATTCGGATCGAAATTTCCTGGCCCGTATGATACGGGATCTGTATTTAATTTTGCAAAATCTTTGGTGCAGGCAGACAGGAAGAGGCTTGTGCTCAATGCCACCGCTAAGAATCTATAGATCGTTTTCATGAATTTCTCTTGTGGGGTCAATAATTAAAACTTTACATTGAGGTTAAAACCAAAGGTTCTGACCGGCGGTACGCCGCCCAGCTCAAGTCCCTGGGTAATGCCTGCATAACTGGACTCCGGATCGATGTTCTCAGTTTTCTTCATCAGAATAAACAGGTTCCTTGCTACGAAACTCAGGTTGAGCCCTTTAATGTGGTTGTTGAAATATTTAGCCGGGAAGTTGTAGCCCAGCACGACCTGCCTGAATTTGATAAAGCTGGCATCCTGCACGAGCATACTTGAAACGCGTTGCACCATCGTGCTGTAATAAGTATTGGCATTGGTTGCGCCAGAGGGCCCGAATCCGGATTCCCTGCCTTCGAGGGTTGCCTGATGCAGGCCATTGAAATAGCCGTAATAATCGGTGGCAGAGAAGATCTTGCCGCCAAATTTGCCATCGATCAGGAACGCCAGGTTAAAATTATGATAGCTGAATTCATTGTTCCACCCGGCGGTGTATTTGTGGTATGCCGAGCCATAAGGCACCAGTTCGCCCTGTACGGGAATACCGCTGGCATCGCGCACAATGTTTCCCGACGCATCATACTTGTAATCAAAGGCCATAATCTGGTTTGATGGTAAACCGACGATATTCCGTGTGAAACCATTACCGGTACGGGAGATGGCTACAGCAAGCTGCGACTGTCCTGCCGCCAGGGTCAGCACTTTATTGTTATTCAGAGACGCATTAAACGAGGAAGTCCAGGTCAAACCTGCCGACTTAACCGGCTGACCGGTCAGCAACATTTCTACACCCTTGTTCTCAATTTCCCCGATGTTGAGGTAAACGCCGGTATAACCTGAGGTAATAGAAGCCGGCGCCGCCACAATTTCATTCCTGGATTTTTTATTGTACCAGGCCAGATCCAGGCTGATGCGGTCTTTAAGAAAACGCAGTTCAGTACCGATCTCGAGCTCAGACGCTTCAGATGGCCGGAGGGCGCTGTTCGGAATGGCAACGTTTACAATATTGCCAAGGGGTTTACCATTCAGCTGCGGACTGAACAGGCCGTAATTGAGCAGGGTTTGGTAAGGGTCAACACCCGAGCCAACCCGCGCATAACCGGCCCGCAGTTTCCCAAACGAAAGCCAGGAAGGCTGAGCCAGCTCTGAAAATACAAACGAGCCGCTTACTGCCGGATAAAAAATGCCCAGTTCTGAAGAGGGGGCCAGCGCCGAGAACCAATCGTTCCTGCCACTTGCGTTGAGGTACAGGTAACCTTTATAGTTCAGCTCAACGGTACCGTAAACCGATTGCACTTCTTGTTTAAGGTCGGTATAGGTGATGCTTTTGCTGGCCGCATTCATGATGTTATAGACATAGGGAACCAGGAAGCCAGTACCAAATTCTGTGTTGGTTTCGGCGCGCGACTTGCGCAGGTTGGCGCCTACATTGGGGGTAATGGTCAGGTCATTGCCTGCTTTGAACGTTTTACCG
This sequence comes from Pedobacter yulinensis, assembly GCF_003029735.1. Taxonomy (GTDB): domain Bacteria; phylum Bacteroidota; class Bacteroidia; order Sphingobacteriales; family Sphingobacteriaceae; genus Pedobacter; species Pedobacter yulinensis. The sequence goes on along the minus strand of NZ_KZ686268.1, from coordinate 1,539,451 downwards.
ATCAACACATCGGCATTCCATTCAGAAACCGTAGCAAACCGCTCCTGGATGTTCCAGGGTGCTTGTGCATAATAACCGGCTCCGTTCGGAACAACACCTGTGTAACGGTCCTTGTAAATGTCCTGCCCCATCCTGATCTGTCCGAAAAGCCCGTTCTCGAACGTATAACGCGCACTGGCTGATGCGATCAGGCGGTTGCGGTCGGTATTGTTAACGAACTTATCGGTCGCAAACCAGGGATTAGTTGCGTAGTTGTTGTTTGTAAACAGGAGTTCCGAGCCGTCAGGGCGGGTACCTGGTTTCAGGGTATTGACATCAAGACTGCTTGGCAGAAACATGACCTGGAAATTGGCATTTCCTGCGCCATCTGCCAGCACGGGCCGGTTTTCGGCTTTGTCGATCACATAATTGACCCGCGCATCGATCGTGACCCTGGGGCTTGCGTTAAAGTTACCGGCAAAATTAAAGTTCTGGCGTTTCAAACCGGAGTTTGGTACGACCGAATGGTTGTCCAGATTGCTGGCAGAAAAACGTACAGAGCCACCGTCAAAGCCTTTGCTGAAGGAAAGTGTATTGGTAAAAGTTCCTCCCTCGCGGTAGAAATTCTCCATGTTGTCCTTTTGCGCTACATACGGGCGGGCTACCCCATCAAACTGTACCACACTGCTGCCATCCAGCCTGGCTCCGTAACTGGCATTGCCGGCATTAAATGCGGCAGCGGCAGTTGTCGGCTTTACGCCATTGGCGCCATTGCCATACACATATTGCCAGTTGGTCAGGTCCATGATCTGCTCTGAGACATAGTTGCTGTTAAATTCAATTTGGCCGGCGCCTTTGGCTCCGCTTTTCGTGGTGATGAGGATAACCCCGTTTTTGGCCCGCGAGCCATAAAGCGCGGCTGCCGCGGCGCCTTTCAGTACCGACATCGATTCGATATCATCAGGACTGATGTTCGATATCCCATCGCCCATATCAGGCGAATTGTCATATTGACCGCCGGTATTACCGCTGCGTACGTTATTGATCGGAATGCCGTTTACCACAAAGAGCGGCTGGTTATCTCCGCTCAGGCTCGCGTTGCCGCGGATCAGGATATTCGTCGAGGCGCCGGGACCACCCGAGACCGAGTTTACGTTCAGGCCCGCAACTTTACCCACCAAAGAATTGGCTACATTCAACTCGCGTGCCTGGTTCAGGTCGCTGCCATTGACCTCTGTTACTGAATAACCCAGTGACCGTTTTTCTTTTTTGATACCCAATGCCGTGACAACCACTTCGCCGAGCTGCTGTGGATCTTCTTCCAGTACGATGCTCAGCGTGCGCTGGCTGCCCACCACAATTTCCCTGCTCATGTAACCGGCATAGGAAATAACCAGTGTTGCGTTTTCGGGAACAGACAGGCTGAAACTGCCCGAGGCATCGGCCGAAGTACCTTGCCGGGAACCCTTTACAAGGATGCTTGCACCTGCAAGCGGTTGCCCTGTCGCATCCCTTACCGATCCCTTCACCACCACATCGCGGGTAATGAGGTCTGCACGGGTTATGACGATGAGCCCGCCATCAGATACAGCATAGCCTAAATTGGTGTTTTTCAGTATGGTAGCCAGTACATCGGTAATGGGGGTCTGGTCTACCTTCAGCGTAATGTCTTTATCGACCGGCACATAGGTAGAGCTGTACACAAAGTGATAAATGCTTTGCTTTTCAATGATCTTCAGAACTTTCGAAAGCTTTGTGTTTTTCAGGTCGAGTGATATCTTATCTTGCGAAAAGACAGCTGCCGAAACGTGAAAGCAGCTGAGAAACACAATGACACAAGTGAGTTTGATGAGCATAATCAGTTTCAAAACCTTCTGTCTGAGAGGGCGTTTTTTGAATAAGTAATAATTAATCATATTTTTGTTTTTTGGTTGCGTAAAAAATTGGCAGATCCATGTTTGCGCAAGACTGCCAATGATCAGATCAAAAAAATTGATTGGGCGGTGCGCCAACACCGTCCTTTCTTATTTTGAAATGAATACTTTTTCTCCTTTTATTTCATAATCGAACTTTTCCACCTTTTTTAATGCATCAAGAACCTGCCGCAGGTCTTCATTGCCTATGGTTGCCGTAAAATGATAGTCTTTCAGATCCGGATCGCGGAATTTGATTTTCACATCGTACCAGCGTTCCAGCGTTCGGCTGATGTCTTCGAAGCGCTGATCGTAAATTTCCAGCCGGTTGCGTACCCAGGCCGTTTCAACGATACTGCTGTCTTTAACCCGGGTATAGTGGTTAATGGTAATCTCAGAAGTTTTAGCAGCCTGCAAGCCACCCCTTTTCTTTCTCTCCTCGCGGAAAATGGTTACTTTTTGGCTGGGTTTGAGCGTTATGCTGCCGCTTTTAATGTGTATTGGCTGCATGCTGATCGAGCCCCTGATGAGCGTAGCTTCTGAAAAACGTTCGTCAGGATAAGCCTTGACATTAAAAACCGTGCCCAGTACGCGGATATCAAAATCTGCTGTCTGCACGCGAAACGGCTTTTTACTGTCGTGTGCCACTTCGAAGTATGCTTCGCCCACCAACCGCAGTTTTCGCTGGTCATTATTAAACCCGGGCAGCAATTCGATACGGCTCTCGGCATTCAGGACCACGAGACTTCCATCCTGAAGCGTGATGCGTTTTTTTTCACCTTTCTTTGTCGCAAAAACGCTCCGGTAAGCGGTTTCGTCTGCGCCGGGCCCGGGTTTGCGGCTCAGGAAGATGGCCAGGAACCCGGCAATAAGCAGAATGGCTGCAGCAGCAACCCAGCGCGCCAGGCTAAAAGGTGTACGCCTTACTTGCTCAGACCTGGACACACTATTCCTAAACCGCTGCAAGCTGACCTCAAGCGGCTGTTTGTTTCCGCTTAAGATCGTGTACAACCTGCGCGCCTCTGCCACCGCGCCGGCCTTTTCCGGGTGTGCCGCGATCCACTTTTCCCAGTAAGTTACACATGCCGGATCTTTGCCTGAACAATATAGCTGGAAACTATTGTCTATCAGGAAGTCTTCGGCCTGAAAGTTACTGCGGTCGGTCATCGTGCTCTTTTTATTACCAGTGCCCGTAACCTTAACTTTTTCCTAAAGATTTTTTTATTTTTTTTTAACCCTGGCAGGGATCCCTACCTGAGTGCCTTGCGAAGCACCTTCAACGCATCGTAGATCGTGTTGTAAGCGGTTTTCACTGACTGTTGGGTTTGCGCAGCAATCTGTTCATAACTCAGTCCTTCAAAAAATTTGAGGTGTATGAGCTGCTTTTGTCTGAAGGTCAGTCCCTCGAGTGCAGTTTTCAGCTTGTAACGAAGCAATTCATCGGTCTGAACGATCACGATAAATTCCTCATAGCTCAGTTCGGTCCACTCTCCTTCAGCACCGGCACGAAAGAGCGCTTCGTGCACGCGCCGTTTACGCTCGAGCATACGCAGCAGCCGGCGCTTCAGGAAAGTGCGCAGGTAAGCTTCCACATTGTCTACGCGGCTAAGTCCTTCATGCTTCTCCCATATCGTAGTAAAGACATGGTCTGTAGCTTCTGCAGAGCGGTCTGCATCGCCGCTTGTACGGATGCCAAAGTTAACAAGCGGATAATACAGCTCTTTGTAAAGGTCAAAAAAAGCATCCCGGTCGCCGTTGCGCATGCGCTCCCAGAGCAAATGATGCTTTAATTTATTTTCCATCCCTCACAATATTAACAAATTGTTACCACAAAGCGGCTTCAACGAAGCAGGCCTTCCAGCACTTCGGCCCGTCCGTCTACCGCTTGTGTAATCCTGAGTCCAAGAATTCGCGCCACAAGCGGGTAAATATGAATGTTATCGAACCCACGGATGGTTCTGTTTGGTCTGAACGCCGGTCCCCAGGCGTAAAAAACGCCCCGCATATCGCGAAGGGCGGGATCGTACCCATGTTTGCCAGGCGTTAGTTTTTTCGCCGACAGGTTAAATACATAAGGCCGTTCAGCCACCAGGATGAGATCACCGATCCGGCCATAGCGGTCATCTTTTTTTGCGTAATGCCACCGGGTGGGAACCTCTTCTGCCCGGTACACACGAAAGTGCCGGGCTTCTTTCTTCAGTTTGCGGTAGGCGGGCGCAATATCATCGTGATTTTTTGCATACAGGTGGATCACCACATCGCCCGCCGCGACCACGAATTTTGCGGTGTCGACCGAAGGTGGTAGAGACAGCCACTTATCGGTCCGCACTTCCGTCATGCCATGATCGGATACAAAAATAAAATTAACCGGCAATCCAAGCGGCGCTATGGCCTGAACGAGTTGCCCGATGGCATCATCGACGAATTTTACCGCCGCCCCTGTCTCGGCAGCAGCAACGCCGTGGCTGTGGGCGGCATGATCTACTTCCGGCATATAGAACGTGATGAGGTGCGGCCGTTCGGCATCCGGCAACTGCAGCCAGGCTTTAACCCCCGCAATGCGCTCGCCGATCGGGGCATGCTCGGTATAAGGAAAACGGTAAGTCTGGAATGATCCGCCTATGGGTGCTTCAGACCCTACCCAGAAATAACTGGCGGCAAGCATCTGCTGTTGCTCTGCCAGCGTCCACAGCGGTACCCCGCCATAAAAAATGCCGTCCTGCACGGCCTTCTTGTTGTTCATGGCATACCTGCGCTGCAGGGCGGGGTCAAAGAAATTGTTATCTACAATGCCATGGCCCGAGGGGTAAAGGCCGGTTACGATGCTGTAATGGTTTGGAAACGTCAGGCTGGGAAAGCCGGGGCGCAAGTACCGGGCCTGCACCCCCTGTTGCCGCAGTTTGAGAAGATTGGTGGCGCCGAATTGCTCAGCAAAGTCCCACCTGAACCCGTCGGCTGAAATGAGAATCACGTAAGGCTGCTGCATGGCAGCCGCACTGTTGCTGCGCCCGGTTAGCCTGATCTCCTGCCCCTGCTGTGCCACTGCGCCCAGGTGTATACACACCAAAGCCATCAATACATAGTTTTTCATGAATACAGCAAAATTAGGCAATTCTGTTCAGAATGCCGGGGCAGGCAAGGAGCCCGTAAAGTCTTTTTATTTATATGCGAATACCACCTAAATATTTCGTTCAAAACAAGCCAATGCGGTCAGGAACGCAATAAATAACGTTGCCGATCCGAAAAATTAGCGACCACAAACACAAATAAACAATTGGTAATCAATAACTTAAAAAAAGATGGAGTGATAAAACCCGTTTGTCCGGAGTTTTTGCCCGTTGGTCGATTGCGTGGCGCGGCTGGTATAAAGACCGGGAATGCGCTGCAACTTTCGGGCAGAGCCGGCGTCTTATCATCAAAACCCTCGAACAAGAAAACTTTAACATACAAAATCATGAAAACCTCATTCAAAACCTTATTCGCTGTCGCCATGTCTGCAATCCTGTGCACTTCGGGTGCCTTCGCCGCTTCAGCAACAACCGTACATCCCCTTAACATTGGAAAAGCCAACCATCCGAATGGTGTGAGAAAAATCATTGCAGAAGGCAATGTGGAAATCATTGTCGTGCAGGGAAAGACCGAAGCGGTCAGATACCTGGGCGAGGCAAACTGCCGGGCACGCATAACACAACGCGGTGATGCACTGCGCATTGTATCAAATGAAACAGAGCCCGAGCGCATTGAAGTGAGCGTTAAAGACATTTACCGCATCGAGGCATCGGGCAAGGCTAAAATCATAACGCGCGACGAACTGAAGATGCAATTTCTACAGATTATCCTGAAAGATGACGCGCAGGCCGATGTAAGCGCAAATGTTGAAGGTCTGTATACCCTGCTCCAAAATAAGTCAGCGCTGAAACTTCGCGGCTTTGCCGGAGACCACAGCCTGAACATGGGCCGCGTAGCAAGCATTACCATGGACAAGTTCAACTCGTTGCGCTCCAGCGTCTACCCGCTCCCGCTCGAAAACGAGAAGGTCGCTGCCAGATAAACACCCGACCGCACTGCGCATGTATTCCGGAAAAAAGTGATGCTGTAGCATCACTTTTTTTGCTTGCAGAAATTACCATTTCGCCAGCACACTCCAGAGAATACGCAGGCTGGACAGGATTACAATAACACCGACGCCGATGAAAACCTTTTTCACCGGCAGTTTGCCCACCAGCCGGGCGGCCAGCGGCGCGGCCAGCAGCCCGCCAACAATGAGTCCTGCAATAGCCTGGATATGGCTCAGGCCCAGCATAATGAAAAAAGTGACCGCACTTGACAGGGTTACAAAAAATTCGGTTACGCTGACCGAGCCGATCACATACTTGGGGCTGCGCCCTTTCGAGATCAGGGTACTCGTTACAAGCGGGCCCCAGCCCCCGCCCCCAAAAGAATCCAGGAAGCCGCCCGCCCAGGCGAGCAGGCCGACGTGCTTTACTTTTTTTGGTTTCTGTGCCTTTCTGAAAGCGTTCACAAGAATGCGAATACCGAGAAAGAGTGTATACACCGACAGCAGCGGCCTGATAAACCAGGCTTCAGCCTCTCCCAACCAACTGAGCAGCAATGCACCCAGGATCGCTCCGGCCACCCCGGGCAGCAGCATGTGTTTGAACAATTTCTTGTTTACGTTCCCGAATTTGTAATGGCTGTACCCCGAAGCGCCGCTTGAGAACATTTCTGCAGTGTGAATGCTGCCACTGATGGCAGCCGGGTTCAGCCCGGCCGTAAGTAGCACCGATGTAGAAATGACGCCGTACCCCATGCCCAATGCTCCGTCTACCAGTTGCGCAAAAAAACCGGCGGCAAGCATCCAGAGAAATGTGGAATCCATATTTCCCCAAACATCTGCAAGGCCGTAGAGGAGTGGGTCCAGACCGATATAACTGAACAGCGCATGCCCGATAAACATACAGGCCAGCGCAAATAACGACCAGTTCGCAATTTTGCGCCATTTGCGTTCGGGCCTGATGCGGTCTGTCTCAGTCGATCCGGTTACCGGGAGGCTGATGTTGCTGAATGCCGGCCTTTCAGGACTAAACACCAGTTTACCCGCATGGCTGGCTTCTGTAAAAATGCGGCCTGCATCGGCTTCCTGACCTGAAATGACAAAGAGTGCATACCTGCCGGTCATCCAGGAATCGTACGGGTAGGGAATGATCTTGACAGTCTCGTTTACAGCCGCGAGTTCGCGGAGTTCTTCTGGTGCGTCCTGTATCAGTACATCGATCCAGGCTCCAGAGGCCTGATCGCCAAAATCTTTGATCAGGCCGGCAACGGTCTGGTCATAGCCGATGACCAGGATCCGGTCGTTCCTTGTCGTCGTGACAACGGGCATATCTAAAATGGTTTTCATTACGTGGGTTTATTATTGCAGCCAGGCTATTCTTCTACCGAATCCCAACGGAATCTCGGGTTTTCAGCCGGCGTTTTGGCGGCAAGCATCAGCTTTCGGAGTGCCGCAACCCGCTGGGGCTGCGACCTGGCCAGATTGCGTGTTTCAGACCGGTCCTGCGCAATGTTGTAAAGCTCAAGAATTTCCGGCGTTCCCTGCTGCTTGAAACGGATTAGTTTCCAGTCGCCTTGCGTAATGGCTTCTTTGAGTCCGTTTTCATTGAACTGCCAGTAAAAGTGATCATGCAGCCGGGTTGCGGGTTTTCCGTTCAGTACCGGTGTAAAAGGCAAGCCATCTATGTGTTTCGGTGTAGCCGTACCCGCCAGCGCCGTTAAGGTCGGTAAAACATCCCAGAAGGCCCAGGGCTGATTGACGATACCGCCAGGCTTGATTTTTCCTGGCGCACGAACCAGCAGGGGCACGCGGATACCGCCCTCGTACAGATCGCGCTTGATACCCCGCAGGCCGCCCGCACTGTTAAAAAATTCAGGATCTGCGCCGCCTTCTTTGTGCGGACCGTTATCACTGGTAAAAAAGACATAAGTATTCTTGTCAAGGCCGAGTTGCTCAAGCTTGTCGAGTACCCGCCCCACGTCAGCATCGAGCCTGTGTATCATGGCCGCGAAAGCTGCATGTGGCTGGGCCTGACTGTCATAATGGTTTTTTCCCTCGAACGGCGTTTCAGGCGTGAACTTGCTTGAGCCGTCGGCATTTTGAAACTGCCGCATCAGGCTGTCGGTTACCCGAAGTTCGGCATGCGGAAGGGTTAAGGGCAAATAGAGAAAAAAAGGCTTTTCATGGTTATCACCAATAAACTTCAGGGCCTTGTCCATGATCAGGTCCTGGGCATATTTTGCCGAATCGACAGGGACCTCGACGGTCTGTCCGCCGGCAGTCTCGTACAGCCTTTTTGTGAAATAGTCATGCGCATGCGTCTGGTCCAGGTATCCGAAGAAAGAATCAAAGCCCTTCAGGTGCGGCGCACCCTGGCTGTCCTGATCGCCGAGTCCCCATTTCCCGTACATGCCGGTGGCGTACCCGGCGGCCTGAAGCCGCTGCGCCAGCGTCGTGTCCTGGCTGCGCAGGGCGGCGAGACCGTCTTTGCCCTTGGCATTTCCCCGCACCCAGGCGTGGCCCATGTGTTTACCGGTCATTAACGCGCAGCGCGAAGGTGCGCATACGGTGTTCCCGGAGTAAAAGCGGGTAAACTTCAGGCCCTCTTTTGCCAGGCGGTCAATATGTGGCGTGGGTGTCTTTGATGCAGCCTGGTAGCTGCTCAGGTTGCCATAACCAAGATCATCTGCAACGATGAATACAATATTCGGTTTGGCAGGTCTCTGCGCTGCCGCCGGTACCAGCCCGGCCAGAAGCGCGCCGAAAAATAGCATGTTGATGATTTTCATGTTGTTATTTGTTGTAGCCCGGATTTTGGGTAAGTGCAGGATTATTTTGAATAGCAATGGAGGGTATCGGCCAGAGGTAATCGCGCGTAGCATTAAACTGGCGGGTATCGATCCGGTTGCCGGCCAGGTTACGTATCTCGCCGTTGAGCAGCTGGTCGGCCTTCCGCCAGCGGCGCAGGTCATGATAATACAGCCCTTCGCCGGCCAGCTCGATGCGGCGTTCATGCCTGATCTCTGCCCGAAGTTGTTCGCGGCTTAATCCGCTGGCCAGGGAAGGCATGCCTGCACGGCCACGAACAGCATTGATGGCATCAAAAACGCTCTGTTCCGGCCCTGAGGCCTCGTTTTTAGCTTCGGCATAACTCAGCAATACGTCTGCATAGCGCAAAAGAATGAAATTGAGTTCTGAAGTATTGCTGGTTGGCGCAGCCACGGGTTTCTCGTTGTCTTTAAAAATCGTGTATTTTTTCATACCCAGGCCGGTGCTTGGGTATTGGATTGGCGTAACCGTGGCGCCTTTAAACTGGCTGCCCGGTACGATCACCGTTGCCTGAAGCCGGGAATCGCGGTTCTCATAAGGCCGCTGGGGGTTATAAACGACAGATTCCGATATCGGTTTCCCATCTGTTCCATAATAATCGTTCAGCAGATCGGGCAGCGGCGCAGAGCCCAGCTGCTGGTCCAGACTGATATCGAGCGAATGCGTAAATTCAGGAAAGCGGTATTGAACGTCAAAAATAACTTCGGCATTGCCTTCGTTTTCAAGAAAAAAGAGGGCCCGGTAGTTGGGGAACAAAGTATAGGCCTTTAGGTCCATAACCTGGCGGGCAGTTGCCGCCGCTTCTTCCCAACGTGAGGCGTACAGCAATACGCGCATTTTCAACGCCAGCGCAGCCCCGCGCGTTGCCCGGCCCTTGTCGGTTCCTGAATAGCTGACTGGCAGTGCCGTGCCGGCGGCCGCCTCGTCCAGGTCTTTGAGGATCTGCGCGAGCAGCTCTTCGGGCTTGTTTCTGGGCAGGGAACCCTGGTTCTCGAAATCGGTCGCCGCAGTAATCAGCGGCGCGCCGCCAAAGTTATTCCAGAGCGGCAGGTAAAAAAGTGCCCGCAAAAATTTTGCTTCGGCGATGAACCGGTCTTTCAGCGCAGCATCCATGGGAACCTTAGCAATATTGGCCAGCAGGTTATTTGCCCGTCCAATGCCACGGTAGGATCCGTTCCAGGCCTCATTGAAATAACCGGTAGCCGCATTGTGCAGGCCGCGCGAAATAAGGTTATAGTCGCCATTGTACTGGTAGGAGTTTGGTGTCAGTGCATCGGTATACACAGAACCCGCTGCATATACATTGTAGTAGAGGGCGGCATAGGTGCCATTCAGCGCGGCTTCGGCCTGCTCTTTGGTGGTCCAGTATGTCTCCTGCGTAAAGCGGTCAGTCGGTGTGACATCGAGAAAATTGTTACAGGCTGGCAGGAGCGGTAGCAGAAACAGGTACAAATATTTTTTCATGGTGATTATTTAAGGGAAAGGTTCAGCCCCGCGGTCAGGGTTTTTGCGTTTGGATACTCGACCAGATCAGCGCGGGTCAGGTTGCGCTCGGGATCGCTGAACTCGAAGTTCGTAATGGTCAGGTAATTCTGGGCATTAACAAACACTTTGATCTGGGCAATGCCCGCTTTTGCAGTCCACTGCTGCGGAAAAGTATAGGCCAGCTGCACATTTTTCAGTCGCAGGTAAGAGGCATCGCGAACCCAGAAGCCCGAGGTCTGAAAGTTTTGCGGGTAACCGTTCGAAGTGGTCAGACGCGGAAGCCGGGCCGACGGCTGCTGCGGGGTCCAGGAATCTGTAAGCCACTCGCGGGTTACCCCTGCGCCATTCTTGAAGGGCTGTGCCAGGTTGCCGGTCAGGTAGGTATCTACATCCTGCAAACCCTGGAAAATAAAACTAAAGTCAAAGCCCTTCCAGCCAATACCGCCTGAAAAGCCGTACACAAACCTGGGTATGCTGTTGCCGACCACGACACGATCATTGTTGTCAACCACGCCGTTGCCATCTACATCGCGGTATTTCAGGTCGCCGGCCTGCGTACCGCTGTTCTGAAACGCATGCGCGGCCACTTCGGCAGCAGACTGAAAAATGCCTTCAGCTTCAAGCCCGAAAAAAGAATCGATTGCAGAACCTTCCTGGATCACCGTATTGCTCCCAAAGTACCGTTGTCCATTCAGGTTGGTGACCCGGTTTGTAACTTGTGTCAGGTTGGCCTCGATGTTATACCTGAAGTTGGTAAAGGCATCTTTCCAGCCAGCCGTAACCTCATAACCCCGGTTAGACACCGCACCGATATTGCGCACCGGTCCTGCAAGGTTCCCCACCTGCGCGGGAATGCTGATTTGCCGCAGAATATTTGTTGTTTCCTTGTTGAACCAGTCGAACTCTACATGAAACCGCCCTTTAAAAAAGGCAGCTTCCAGGCCAATGTCGGTCATGTCTGTGGTTTCCCAGGTAATGTTCGGATCAGCGACCTGCGTAATGGCCGCGCCGCTTACGACCGAACCATTAAAATTGTAATTCTGGCCCAGGCTGATGGCATCTACATAACTGAAAAGCGGCAGGTTCTGGTTACCCAGCCGGCCATAGGAGGCGCGGAGCTTCAGGTTGTCAAAAATGCCGGTTTCTTTCAGGAAAGTTTCCTCGCTGAGTCGCCATCCGGCAGAGAACGACGGGAAAAACCCCCAGCGCCGGCCGCGTGCAAATCGCGAAGAGCCGTCATACCTGAAATTGGCCTCGAGCAAATAACGCTCGCGGTAATTGTAATTGAGCCTGCCGAAGTAAGACTGAAGTTTGGAAAGTCCCGAACGACCGCTCACTTGCGGCGAGCTGCTGCCGGCATTCAACTCTTCCAGATCATTGCCCAGGTAGCCCTGATTATAAGCAGAGAAATCTGCATCACTGAAACGTTCCATACTGAAGCCGGCCAGTGCATTCAATGCATGCTGCCCAAAACGCTGCTCCCAGGTTAGCGTATGGAAATTGGTCAGGTTGATGGCATTTTCGCTAGCCTGTCTGACGCCCCGTGCCGGTGTGTTACCAATAGGCGTAACGACACCCGTCTTCGGGTTTTTCAGGTTGATGGCGGGGTAATTGTATTTGTTGATGCCGTACATGAGGTTAGCGGCAAGGGTCGTTTTATACCGGATATTGAAAGGCAACTGGTATTCGCCAAAGAGGTTGGCAAGCGTACGGAACTGGTCTTTTTTGTTAAAGCCCTCTCTGGATAGAGCGACCGGATTCCTGAAAAAATTATGGCCAGGCACACGGATCCACTGGTCGGCATAACTGCCATCCTGTGCATAGGGTGTTTGAAAGGGCAGGCCCCGGTAAGTCAGGCCCATAAGCCCGCCTTCCCCATTCCCATCGTCTGCGCTGTAAGCGCTTTCTTTGCTGTACCAGAAATTGCCGGTAATTCCTGCGCCGATGCGCAATTTTTTTGTCAGATCGGCATTAACGTTTGCATTTAATGCGTAACGTTTGCCGGAAGTCTCGATCATGATTCCGTCCTGGTCAAGGTACCCCAGGGAAACCGAGAATGTTGTTTTCTCGCTGCCTCCCGACACGCGCAGGTTATGTTCCTGGATGGCTGCACTGCGAAACATGAGCTTGAACCAATCGGTATTTGGATAAATAAAAGGATCGGTCCCATTTCTGAATTCCTCTATTAATGCCAGACTGCTCTCTGCAGGCTTGCCCTCGTTTGCCAGTGCCCGGTTTTTTCCCTCCATGTAATCTACCGTATTCGTTACCGCATCGGGAAATTGCGTGGCCCGCTGCGAACCCGCATAAAAGCTGTAGTCCAGGCTGAACACACCCTTTTTTCCACCTTTCGTTTTCACCAGAATAACCCCATTCGCGGCACGGTTGCCATAAATAGCGGCCGAAGCAGCATCCTTCAATACAGTGATGCTTTCGATGTCGTTCGGATTAATATCTCCAAGCGGATATTCAATACCATCGACCAATACCAGCGGGTTGTTGTTGTTCAGTGTACCGCTGCCCCTGATGCGGATGGCCGCGCCATCGGCACCAGGCCGGCCTTTGGTTTGGTTGGTAAATACACCAGGCACATTCTGAAGTGCCTGGCTGGCATTGGTAATGGGACGGTTCGCCAGTGTTTTCTGGTCTACAGTAGCTATCGAACCGGTCAGGTTTACCTTTTTTTGCGTACCATACCCCACAACCACCACATCGTTCAGGTTGTGGTTCAGCTCGCGAAGGGCAATGACTGCCGGACTTGCAGCTACCTGCACTTCTGCCGGTTCATAACCTACATAATTTACTTCCAGGACAAATGGCAGCTTCTGCCCGGTAACAAGCGTAAATTTCCCGGAAACATCTGTTGTTGCGCCATTCGTCGTTCCTTTTATGCGGACAGTAGCGCCAATAAGTGGTTCTTTTGTCTTCATGTCGACAACCTGCCCCTGCAGGTTGGCATGAATGACAGGCTGGTTTTGACCGTGAAGTCTCGAGGCGAGTAAAAGGGAAAACAACAGGATACAGGTTCGTCGGATCTTTCCCGGTAACCGGGTCGCCGAAATGAAAACCCCTCGGTTTTCTTGCTGAATATGCATATTTTTGAATTGGGTTTACAGGTAATTTGTAAGCAGGCCCGACGCCAATCTGAGACCTGATTACGATGCTTAAATCCAGGGAAGCCCTGGCTTCCCTTTTTTATTTTTCTTTACAGGCGAGACCGCTGCAAAGGAATTTCAATAACACATCTGAACTGAATGGATTGCCGCCGCAGGCGACAAAAATTTACCTGGAAACCGTTGGGGGGATGCTTGCTGAAATGCGCGTAAAATGGAGTTATCATGCGCCAAATGTAAAAACTAAAATTAAAACTACAAAATAGGTAGATTTAATAGTTTAACATGCTGCGCCTCGTTAACCTGTAGGGTATTCAGATTTGGCGGGGCCGGACTCTAATCTGCCGGCCTATCGGGTGGTTGAAAGCAGCACGGTCAGCGCATCGGCAAAAGCTTCTGCAGACCCGGATGCATTTTCCAGAAAAAGGTAAGGTTCGATCAGTTCGAGTTCCATCAACTGCAGTCCGCTGGTTGTGGCAATTGCATCAACCCGGGCATACAGGCTGCCTGCAGCGAAGGCCTGCACATAGGCCGCTGCCTGTTCCAGGTGTTCAGGGGCAGGATCTGGCCTGAGAATGGAGCCGCCGTGGGTATGCTGCACCCTGAAATCGCCCGATTTCGGAACCTTAAGTACCGAGTGACTGAACTGCCCGTTAAAAAACAGAAACGACCATTCGCCTTCCTTAACCTCTTCCATAAAAGGCTGTACAAGGTAACTTTCAGCACGAAGCCAGGAATTGATCTCGCCGGAAGTTGTATGGACCGTCGGCCTTTCGAGTACCCTGGTATTTCGCGCACCCCCGCTAACGCAGGGTTTAATGATAAGTTTTTCGCAGCCGAGCCTGTCAAACAGGGCAGCCAAATCCGGACTTGTGCCCTTTTCCAGGAAAACAGAGGGAATGACCGGCAACCCGGCACTGCCAATGTGCTGCAGGTAGTGCTTGTCACTGTTCCAGCGCAGCATCGCGTAAGGATTAAACATCGGGAGCCCACTTTTTTCCATGCGTTCCAACCATTCCATAAATTCAGTGTACCGGTGGTGGTAGTCCCAGGGCGAACGAATGAAGGCAAGGTCAAAGACCGTCCAATCTGCTCCTTCTGCATCCCAGGCCACACGCGAAACTTCGAACCCCTTCTGATGTAAAACAGCAGCGAGGTGTTCATCTTCGCTGAAAAGCGTGTCGTACACAGTTCCTGCAGGCGGGCGGAATGTAATCAGGGCAAGTTTTGTTCGCGGTGTCATTGGCTGTCAGGCTTTTTGTTGCCACCAAAAATAATTTTAAATTGGCTTGGGCAAAAGAACCATTACGATAAAAAAGAAGGAACCACTTATGACCAAGATTCCGCCGCAGATCCTCCTTACCTTCATCACGCTGGAGCGAAATAAACAGCAGTCGCTGGGCCGGCAACTTTATACCCAACTGCGCAATGCATTGCTCGGGGGAATGCTCAGGCCCGGCGACAGGCTTCCCTCTACCCGCGACCTGGCGGTTGAACTGGGCATTGCGCGGAACACGGTCCTGCATGTTTTTGAACAACTGCTGATCGAGGGTTTTCTGTCGGGAAAGACAGGTTCGGGAACTTTTGTAAGCGAAGGCCTGCGCAACCTGTCGCGCCGGTCTGCCGCAGCCATACCCCCACCCGAGCCGGCACTGCGGCAAATAAAAAGACCGCTGGGGCTGAACGAAGCCTTCGGCGGACATGAGAGCAGCCTGGAAGAAATTCGCCCCTTCCAGATTTCTGTACCCCTGGTGAGCAGTTTCCCTTTTGATACCTGGACCAGGCTGGCGAATGCGGTGCACCGTGACCTTCACCGCCTGCACCTGGGTTATGACGACGCGCAGGGATACCTGCCTTTACGGGAGGCGCTGGCCGCCCATTTACGCATCAGCCGGTCCATTCATTGCGAGGCAGAAAACATCCTGATCACCCATGGTTCCCGGCAAGCCATCCACCTGGCGGCCGAGTTGCTGATTGGTCCGGGCGACGCCTGCTGGATGGAAGAGCCGGGTTACAACGGAGCAAAATCGGCCATCCAGCGCTTTGGGGGAAAGACCTGCGCCATTCCCGTGGGCGAACATGGCATGGACCTGGACTACGCCATAGCGCATTACCCGGGGGCAAAACTCGCTTATGTAACGCCTTCGCACCAGTTTCCGCTGGGCAGCACGCTCTCGCTTGACGCCCGGGTCAGGCTTCTCAACTATGCCGCTGCACAGGGCATGTGGATTATTGAAGACGATTATGACAGTGAGTTCAGGTACAACAGCCGGCCGCTGCCGGCCCTGCAGGGTCTTGATACGGCCGGCAACGTTGTGTACCTCGGAAGCCTGAGTAAAGTGCTGTTCCCGGCCCTGCGCCTGGGGTACCTGGTTTTACCAAACCGCGAACTGGCACGGGCATTCACCATTGCAAAATCTGCCATAGATGGCCAATGCAATATTGCCAGCCAGGCCATTGCCGCGCAGTTCATAGCCGGCGGCCATTTCAGCCGGCACATCCGAAAAATGAAGCTGCGTTACAAGTCAGCCCAGGATGAGCTGGTTTCTCTTCTTGGCCGGCACTTGCCGGGCTTGGTCAAACCTGTTCCGGCAGAGGCGGGTATGCACCTGGTGGCCTGGCTGCACCCCGATCTCGATGCCGAATTTCTGAGTGCGAAGGCGCAGGCGCAGGGAATGGTGTTACACAGCCTTCAGCGCTACAGCCTGGGCCCGGCCGGTAACGCCGTCGTGCTCGGCTTTAGCGGATTTACAAAAAAGGAACTGGAACATGGCGTACTTGAGCTGAAATCGCTGATTTCGGATTTCTACCCGCTGGTGCCGGAAAGCGAAAAAGAACGTGCGCAGGTCCGATCACCAGGCTGACCATTGTTACGCGGGTGCCTTGCAAACCGGCGCCGGCGCCATTTCATCACCTGATCCTGCCGTTCTCATTTTCGAGTGCCGAACTCCGGTTTCTCGGCCCGGTCGAACTGCCCCTTGCCCAGCGGTAGCTGAAGTTCAGTTTAACCTGTCTGGTCTCGAAATAGCTGTAGTTGTATACATACAAGTCGCCAACACTTTGTGTCGATCTGGCCCTGCTGCCCTTGTAGATATCGCTGAACACCAGCCTCAGGCTGGCCCGGTCTTTCATAAAACTGCGCTGAAGCCCCAGATCAACCTGGCTGGTCGACCGCGGAAACTGGTTTGCACCCGACAGGCGGCGGGAGTTATAAAATGCCATAACCTCTCCACTGAGCCTAAACGGGAGTTTGAAGGTTTGCTGCAAACTAAACCGTCCGGCGGCCTGCTTCAGGTTAAGTTTGCGCCCGGCGCCAAAGTCGATGTCGTTGTGAATGCCAAAAACGGTTCCGTTGAAAAGAATGTTCCACCAGGCATAAGGGCGAAGTGTTTGCGTGAGCGTTAAGGCAAGGTGCTGCTGAATGCCCAGGTTTCTTGGAACCATGACCACCCGCGTCCGGTCTATGGTATCCGTTACCTCGACACTGAAGTCGTCTGTGTACGTGTAACTGAGCCCCGCAATGGTGGCGCTTTTATACGCATATTGCAGCAGGACACGGTGACTGAGCTGCGGCCTGAGAAAGGGGTTGCCTTGCCAGAATGACAGCTCATCCAGCAAATAGATAAAAGGATTAAGGTTCTGATAGGCAGGCCGATCGATGCGGTTGGAATAACTGAGCGAAAAACTGTGTGCTGCCGAGGACTTCAGATTCGCGGAGAAAAAGGGAAAAAGGTTGGTATATTTCCGGCCGGTAGACCGCTCATTCCCCGAAATCGGGCTTATCGTGGCCAGTTCACCTAACGATTTCGAATGCTCAGCGCGCAGCCCGCCCTCCAGTTGCCATTTTCCGAGCTTTCGCTTGTAATTCACATACAGGCTGCTTATTTCCTCCCGGAAAGCAAACGCATTCGAGCGGGTCTGGTCAAGCACCTCGGCGCCAGGAACAATTTCAAGAAACCTGGAGTCATTTCCGGACGATACGGAGGAATATTTGGCGCCGGTTTCCAGTTTTCCTCTCGCAAAGTTGGTGGTGTAATCGACCTTTACGGCCCTGAGCCCAATATCAATACCGTTTACAGAACGGTACAGGTTATCGCTGAGCACCTGCCCCCCAGCCGAGTTGTAGCGGTTTGACTGCAGGTTGCCCGAACGTTTTGTAAAATCGCCATAATCTGCATCAAAATTGATCACCCTGCCAGCCGTGTCTTCATATTTGTAGTTGACATTGACATTATACCGCTGTGTTTGCTGCGCATAATAATCGTTAATTGCCGTCAATACCTGGTCGGTAGTCATGCTTTGCAGCGGGCCAATAGCTGTGCGGGTATCGGTAATGCCGCCGCCAAACAGAAAATTCCCGTTCAGCAGCACACCAACCGTGTGTTTCTGATCAATCGCAAAGTCTGCACCCAGGCGCGTTCCCATCTTATTGCGCTTATCCACATCGTCGGTAAAGCTGTTGTAAAACATGCCCTGCTGCATGCGGTCTGCTCCATACAGATAAGAATAGTAGCCGATAAAGTGGCTGTAATTGCCAAAGATGCTAAGCTTGTCTTTTTTGTAGTTCAGGCTAAGATCCTGGTTATTTCTGAGGTAAACACCATAACTTAAACCGCTGGTCAGCGAACCGTTAAAGCCCTGCACAGCAGACTTTGCCGTTCGAACATTGATAATTCCAGCCGTGCCAGATGCGTCGTACCTCGGGCCTGGGCTGTTGATGATCTCAACCGAGCGGATGTCTGAGGCAGACATGGATTTGAGCAGCTCTGCAATTTCCCGGCCCGAAAGATAAGTCTGTTTCCCATCAATCAGCACCGCGGCACCAGCCTTGCCGTTCAGCGAAATGGTATTGTCTGCGCTTACAGTCACGCCCGGCGCCCGGCCCAGCAGCTCAAGCGCGTTCGTACCCTGTGCGGTCATACTTCTTGAAACATTGAAGATGAGGTTCGAGCCATCCAATTCAACGAGTTGCTGACCGCCCTTAACCATTACATCTTTTAAACGTTTCGCTTTTTCTTCCAGGTGGATATCGCCCAGATCTATCTGACCGGCGTCTGTAGCTGGACCGGCCACATTGACCATTACAGTCTCGTAACCCAGCGATGATATTTTCAGGCTATAATGTCTGCCCGCTTCCATTTTCTGGTTAATCGAAAAAGTCCCCTGTTCATTGCTCAGCGCGCCGCTCAGGTGCATTTTGTTTTCAAAAAACGAGATCGTGGCGAATGGCACAGCCGCTCTGCCGCTCTGGTTGACCACCCGCCCGGAAATAAGGGTGTACTTACCTGTACCCATGGTTTCCCGGAGCAGCCGGCTGCTCCCGATCACGATCATCTGCTCGGAGAGCCGTTGGTAAAAAAGCATTTGTTCAGGCAAAACGGCATTGAGCACCTGGGAAACAGGCTTTCGAACTGCGCTTACAGAAACAATCATCGTGTCTGAAATGACCTCATCGCTATAGACGAAGGTATACCCGCATTGCAGTTCGATCTCTTTAAGCAGGATTTTTAACGGCTTTTTCTGCAGATCAAGGGTTAGTTTGCGGTCTTGTGCCTGAAGTTGAATGCAGACGAAGATCAGCAGCATGAAGACTAAATTTCTCATTGCAAAGCGTCGATGATAACCAGCCTGTTGCGGACGGTATAGGTCAAGGGATAGGATACTTTCAACGCTTCAAGCACCTGCTGAATGGTTTCGGTTGTGATGGTACCGCTGAACCGTTTTTCCTTCAGTTCCTCGCTTCGGATCTGAATCTCCACTCCGTATTTCTTCTCCAGGCGAACGGCCAGATCCCTAAGCTTTTCTTTATGGAAAACAAGGGTATCTGCAGTCCAGCCAATCTCTCTGAGCAGGACTTCCGGCTTCAGGGCACTAACGCTGAATACAGACTGCCCGCGCCCGCCGCTCGCAACCAGCTTCTCGTTAGGTTTAAGCAGCACAGCGGCTCTTACACCCTTTGTATGGGTAACTTTTACGCTTCCGCGGATGAGCGCCACCTGCACCGGAGCACTGTTGCCATACGAGCTGACATTAAAGGCGGTACCTTTTACCTCGATATCGATACTTCCGGCGTGAACGACCAAAGGAATTCGCTGGCTGTGCACAACGTCAAAGTAGGCTTCTCCCTCAAGTGAGATCTCGCGCCTGTTTTTTCCAAAGGCATCGTTGAACCGGATGACCGAGTTCCGGTTAAGCCAGACACGCGTGCCATCGTCCAGGGTGCAGGCTACAGTTTCGTTCCCGGCGGCGACCCGCTCAGGCAGCCGAGCTGCGTTGCTGTGCAGGTATGTGTAACCAAAGAAACAAACAGCCCCGCTCAGGAAGAGAATCGCTGCAATTTTACTGAGCATCAACAAGCCCGCCCGTAAGCTGCGCGGCTGCGAATAGTCGTATTTGCCGGAAAATTCTTGTTTTTCTGCCATCTCTATTTGCTCCCATACCCTGTCAAGCTGTGCTTTTCGTGGCTGCACATGCCTCCTGCTACCCAGGTAAGGCCACAAACGACTGTAAAGCCTTCCATACTCCCCGTTGCCTGCAACTGCCCGGTCAAAAGACCTGAGCTTGTCGGCATTGATCGTACCTGAGAACTTTTCAGACAGCAATCGTAAAAATTTTTCTTTATTCATGATCAAAAGCTGGTATGGAAATCGAAAAACAGGACATAGGACGCTCAGATTAAAAAAAAGGACAGACCTGACGGCACCTGTTTCCTGGCTACCCGCGCCTGCGGATTGTACCCAAGATATGCCGTAGCTGACTCGGCCAGGACTTTGATGGCTTTATAAAGCTGGTTCTCAACCGTGCGTATCGAAATGCCCAGAACGGAAGCGACCTCGGCACTTTTAAACCCTTCTTCCTTAACAAGTCTGAATATCAGCCTGCGCTGTGCCGGCAGGGCGCCCACAGCCAGGTCCAGGATGCGTTGCAGTTCCTTATCTTCCATGTGGTTGGCACGGTCGTTTGCCGGCGGGTCGAATGAGTCTTCGACAGGTTGAGGACTGAGCACCGCTGTACGTTTCCTATTTGCCCTGCTCAAATTAAAGCAGGCATTTTTAATGGAAATATACAAGTAAACTTCGGGCTGCATAATGGCCGATAAACGGGTTCGCATGAGCCAGATTCTGACAAAAAGCTCGGAAGTGATGTCTTCCGCGCTTTCTGCCTGCCGGGTATAATGTTTCGCAAAACAGACCAGGCGGTCATAATAAAGACCGAAAAGTTCGTCAAATGCAGTTTTGTTACCCGACTGAATTTCCCTGAATAGCAGGACAATTTTTTTATTTTTTTCTGGCATTAATCTAAAAGTGCTAGGGCAGCATCCTGGCATCCTGAATAAATGACACCAGAATTTGAAGATATACTTATTGGGTAAAAAATTATATGAAACAGGCAGGCGAATAGCTGCTCGGCTCGCACACTTCCAGTCCTGCAAAGTTGGTAACTTGATCAAAGTTACCAACTTTAAGTTAACAAATCAACTATAAATTAATTATAACGATTGCAAATTATTGATTGTTGTGCGCCATCTTCCAAACAGGCATGCATGATCATAGGCAAAATTCGTCTATAATATATTGAAAAGCCAACTTTTTCAAGTTGGCTTTCGCTCCTGAGGCTGGGCTTGCCTCCAAATGAAAATGCTTTTGTCGGCACAAGCTTCTCACCCAGTATAAATTAAAAAAGCCAACTTTTTGAAGTTGGCTTTCGCTCCTGAGGCTGGGCTCGAACCAGCGACCCTCTGATTAACAGTCAGATGCTCTAACCGGCTGAGCTACTCAGGAATTCCGGTTATCCACTCCATCAAAACACTGTTTTTCTTGAAGGGAGTGCAAATATAGATACATTTTGATACTTATCAAGCCGAAAATAAAAAAATTCAGAATGCCTGCAATGACTGCAAGCCGCCTGTACAACCGGCACTTTGCAGGAGCAGACGCAGAATCGCAGTACTGTTGCAACCAGGCTAAACCCGACCGCAGCGGCAGCCCTGAGGAATGAAGGCTATAGCGCAGGGCGGGAATTCCAGGACAAAAGAACCACGGTACTTTCTTTTCCACCTCCATTGCACCCAGCGCCCGGCTCCATTTGTCCGATACGGCACGAAAAAAGACAAGTTGAATGGACACCCGACACTTCTTGCCGGCAAGAGGTTGCCGGGTCATGCCAAATTATTATCTTTAGATACCTGCGGGCCATTCATGCCGCTAGACCCTGACCAAAGCCATGGAAAATTCATCCCGGTTGTTTGTCCTGTTTATTGCCGCGTGCAGCGTACTGGCGCTGGCATTCATGATCGTTTACTGGTCCAGGGTCAAGGAGCTCCGCATTACCTACCAGAAATTGTTTGATAACAATCCCTTGCCCATTTATGTCCTGCACCGCGGCACGTTAAAAATTCTCGCGGTAAACCGTGCCATGTGCAACCTGTATGGCTATACGGAAGCGGAATTCCTAAAGATGACAGCGCTCGACATTCGTCCGGAAGCAGACAGGGAACCGTTCAGAAAGTATGTGAACCGGAAAAATAAAAGGGAAAACACGGGTGGCGAAGCCGTTCATTGCAAGAAAGACGGCAATTGTTTTACAGTGAGATATACTTTCCACCGGCTTCCGCCCGCCAGCAGCCAGGCTGTGCTTGTTACCATTACCGACCTCGAGCAGCGCTTGAAAGACCAGGCCCGCATCGGCGACCTTTTGTCGATGTACGAAGCAGTGAACAGAGCAACACACGACGTGATCTGGGAATACGACCTTGTTAATGACAAATTATACTGGATGCAGGGTTTCCAAGAAACGTATGGCTATACCCGCGAATTGAGTCCTGCCGATTTCTGGCGGATGGAACGGGTACATCCTGAAGACCGCCTGCAAACCATATCGGTATTTCGAGACATTGTTCGGAATTGCCAGCCAGACTGGGTGGTTGAATACCGCTACCTCTGCGCTGACGGCTCATCTAAATTTGTGCGGGATAAGGGCTGCCTGCTTTGTGCGCCCGATGGGTCAGCCCTTAGGCTGGTCGGCGCCATGCAGGATATTGACCGTCAGAAACGATATGAGCAGCAATTGCTGGAGCAAAATAAGCAGTTGAGAGATATAGCCTGGATCAATTCGCATGAGGTACGCAGGCCTTTGGGCAACCTGCTTGGACTGACCGGTTTGTTACTCGATACGGCCAGGTCTGGCGGAAACACCCTCCAGCTCGCCGAATTGCTTGAGCAATCATGCGGCGAGCTTGACGAAGCGGTTGCCAGAATCAATGCCAGAGCAACCGAAAGGGATGCGTTTCCCGGGAATGCGGCGACCGGCTAGCTGCCACGCAGGCCCGATACAAAAAGCCCCCTGCAGAACGGTTCCTGCAGGGGGTTATAAATTGGAATGGTACGCGCCTAGTTCGGGTTATCCCACCACAGCGGAGTAAGCAGTCTTGTTCTTTCCGAATTGTCGCCTACCGCGTTCGGATTGCGGGTTTGTTCGTTAGACTCGTAAACCATACCCCTGATCCACTGATTTGGATTGCCCGTATCAAACACTGCGGTATTCAGGTTCAGCGGCCGTAAAAGTGAGGGACCGTATATCGCCTGGCTGAAATCGCTGCGCCGCATGTCTACCCAGGTTTCTGGATTGAGACACAAACTGATGTATTTCTGACGCATAATATGGCTCAGTCCACCGATCAGACTGCCAAAATGTGCAGCAAGATCGTCTGCCAGTTGAGCCGTCCAATAGGCATTGATATCTGCCGCCGAAACGCCCAATTTCCGCATATTGGATTTTACGCCTTCTTCATAGGCCAGCAAGGCGCCGGGCACATCGCCAGAACGCAGCCGCGCTTCAGATTCGATCAATTTCACTTCTGAATACGTAATGAACGGGAAAGGCGACGTGCGGCTGGTGTAAAAACCACTGTTGCTGAAGCGTCCATAATCATTGCCGTTGGTTTTCGTCGCATCGCCCGGCTGTCCGTTGGCAAGAACACCTTGGCCACCTGCCAGCCCTGCACCCGACCTCAGGCCACGGTACCGCCCGTCTGACGCGGCCGGCTGCATGATTTTACTGATCCGCGGATCCTGCAACGGCGTGTTGGTTACCGGCAGGGAAGTTAACATGTTGACGAAAAACTGGCTCCATGCAAAGTACCGCGGGTCATAAGTACGGTCGTTGGGGTCTGTACCGGTAGTTACGAATCCGCCCCAGCTGAACCAGGGATTCTCATCGGTTTGAATACCTCCGGCCTGGTAAGGAAACTCAGCATCCATGCCATCGGCATTAAATGAATTGGTACAGGCTTCGATAATTTTCGCCGGATTGTACAGCGTACCTTTTTTTGAAAGATGGTTCAGGTATCGAGCCTTCAGCGCCCAGGCAAACCTTTTCCACTTGGCTACATCGCCCTTGTAGAGGATGTCGCCGTTGGCTGCATTCAGGCCGGTCGCATTAGCGGGGTTGTCGAAAGCGGCGATGGCTTCATCCAACATCTTGTCAATGCGCTGGTACACTTCCTGCTGGGTCTGCATTTTCGGAAGCAGGTTAAGCTGGGTGCTGCCATTGTAAAAGTCATCGACGACAATGGCGCCGTATTGATCGGTCAGCATGCCGAAATTCAGTGCCAGGAGTGTTTTGCCGGCACCGACGAAATGCGGGCTTCCCTCTTCCTGGCCCAGGTTGATCAGGTCTACGCAATTGGGCATGGTAAATACGTAGGCATTCTGCCAGAAAAAATATCCGGATGTGAAACGCCAGGTCTCAGCATTTCTGTTCGTGCCGTCAAGCAGTTTGGTCGTTCCGTATTGTGCCAGGCCGGCAATTTCGCGTGCACCGCGCCACATGGATGCACCATTGGTGGTCGTAATGGCCCCCATTAGGCGATTTGCCGCCGGAATTTTTGTAGGGTTATTGGGGTCCTTGTTTACGTCAAGGTATTTTTTACAGCCGGTCTGCAGCATCATGGCCGCCAGCAGCATGCTTGTCAGTATTTTATAGGTCTTTTTCATGGTCGTGTGACTATAAGGTTAACTTTAATCCAAGGTCGAAACCGCGTGTGGCGGGAACGCCCAGGTTATCAAAACCAAAGGAGCCGGTTCCGCCGACACCGGCACCGCTGCCCGATACCTCGGGGTCTACTCCCGAATATTTGGTGATCAGCACCAGGTTACGTCCTGTCAGGGCAAACGAAAGCCCGTTTAACCCGAGCCTGGAAAGCATAGCTTTGGGCATGTTATAGGTGAGAGTCGCATAACGCAGCCGGTACCAGCTGCCGTCTTCAACGAAGTCGTACCCCTGATTGGCGTAGATGGTCTGGTAATAGTTTTGATTGAGCGGAACGGCCAGGGTATTTGGGGCGCCGGTTGCTTCGATGATGCCCTCGAACACACGGGTACCGCGGTCAAGTGTCTTCATGCTGAGTCCCGAGCGCACAAGTGAGTTTTCGGTGGCATTATACACATCACCACCCACCCGGACATCAACAAGAAAAGAAAAGTTCAGGTTTTTATACGTAAAACTGTTCGTAATGCCCGAAATAAAGTCCGGGTTGCGGTCGCCGATATTGGCCAGCGAGGTTTGCACCTGTGGATAACCGTTTGTTCCAAGGAGAAGCTGTCCCTGGGCGTTACGCTTCCAGACATTGCCATTGATCCCGAACAAACTTCCATTTAAAAAAGCTGCACCCTGCGCCGCGTTGTTGGCCACCCAGGCGTCTGATAGTTCTACCCGGTCAAGTGCCCCTGGCAGCGACCGCACGATAGACCGGTTGCTGGAAAAGTTAATGTCAATAGACCAGCTGAAATCCTGCGAAACGACCGGGCGTGCGTTCAGTACAAGCTCGACACCTTTGTTTTCAATCGATCCGCCGTTCAGGTAGGCCAGAAACGCACCAGATGATGGCGGGAGACGAGTAAGCAGGATCTGGTTATCAGATTTACTCCTGTACCATGTGAAATCGATTCCCAACCGGTTTTTAAAGAAACGGATGTCTGCGCCTGCCTCAATAGACCGCGTAAATTCAGGGACCAGGGCCGGATTGCCGAAGGGATTATTAGAGTTGATGATGAAACCGCGCGGATTAATGGTGAATGAATTGGTGACCGACGCCAATGAGGTACGGGTTACGTGCGGTGGAGCATCTTTGCCAGCGTCTGAATACGCAAAACGCAGCTTTCCGTAAGAGAAAACCTTATCTTCGGTCTTCAGTTTCATTTCCTTGAGCAGATCGCTTAAGACGACCGAAGCGCTGACCGAGGGATAGAAAAACGAATAGTCCTCTACCGGAATGGTAGAAGTCCAGTCATTCCTTGCGCGCGCATTCAGGTAAATGATATTTTTCCAGTCCAGGTTCAGATCGCCGAACACACCAACGATGCGCCGGCGGCTGATGGTTTCAGACACGGTGCGGTCTGTCGCCACCGTATTGTTGATGCTGGGAAAACTGGGGTCGATAAAATTGATCGCCGACGCAGTGAGGTTCTGCGTGCGCAGGTTTTCCAGGTTCTGGCCGGCAGCAAGGCTGAAATGATAATCGCCGAAATCTTTTTTAAATGTGGCGATGAGCGTCGATGTGGTGATCTGGTTGGTGTTGGTATTTTGCGTAATCGCACCGCGCAGGGCATCTGCCTCCCGGGTGCCAGGCATTCGGATTCCTTTAAAGTGTTCGGTATAAAAGTCGGTACCGATCCGATAGCTCAGGTTCAGGAAAGAAAAGGGATTGTAATCAATGTTGGCAATACCAATGAGCCGGTTCAGTGCGCTGCTCAGCGGCTTGTTTTCGATGGTCCAATAAGGGTTGTCTGTACCCGAGGGACTGAGAATGCGCTGAGAGCCGTTCGGGTTCAGGTAGTTGCTCATGTCATCGTTCCTGGGCCAGTAAATGGCGCCCATTGTGCCGTTGGCACTGCCCTGCGGAACGAAACGTCTGTCGGTACGGATGTAGTTTGCCGAGCCGCCAATGGTTAGTTTTTCACCGATCCTGGTATCGGCATTCAGCCTGAAAGACTTGCGCCCAAAGTTAATGTTGTCAACTATCGAGCCCTGGTCGAACAGTGACGCGGATGTATAATAAGTGGTTTTTTCAGAACTTCCGCTTACAGATACGTCATGGCTCTGGGTAAACGCCGTCTTGAAAAAATTGCCCAGGTTGTCATAGACCTGCTCACCCGAAGCAAAGGCAGGACCAAAAGACAGCTGCGCCGTGGGGCTGAACACACCCTGCTCTCCCTGTTTATAAGCAGATTGCAGCTCAGGCAATTTGTTCACATCATCTATTGAAAACGTATTTGTATAGCTGAGTCGGGCGGCACCGCCTGCGCCCTTTTTGGTGGTGATCACGATAGCGCCCGAAGCTGCCCGGATGCCGTATAATGCCGCCGCTGCCGGACCTTTTAATACGGTAACCGTAGCAATGTCTTCAGGATTGAGGTCGATGGCACGATTTGACCCGGGAGCCACGCCGGCCACAAGATTACCCTGGCTAATTGGCGTTGTGTTGTCGATAGGAATACCATCTACCACAAAAAGCGGCTGATTGTTCCCGCTGAGCGAGCTTCCACCGCGAATCATGATGTTGGCTGAAGCGCCGGCGGCACCGCTCGAATTGGTGATCTGCACACCCGCCACTTTGCCCTGCAGGGCATTGACGATGTTGGGTTGCTGCGATTCGACGATTTCCTTGGCTTTTACATTCTGGGTGGCAAACCCCAGGCTGCGTACTTCCTGTTTAATGCCAAAGGCGGTAACCGCCACTTCATCCAGGGTTTTCGAATCAGAGGCCAGCTGGACGTTGATGGGACCGCTGCCTGAAACGGTTCGTTCCTGAGAAACGGAGCCAATAAAGGAAAACACGAGGATATCGCCGCGGCTGGCCCGGATCGAATAACGGCCTTCAGCATCCGTAGAGATACCTGTGGTGCTGCCCTTTACCCGGACAGAAACGCTGGGCATGCTGCTGCCGTCATCGGCAGAAGTTACCCTACCGGTTACGGTCAATTGCTGCGCAATGCCCTGCATGACCAGCAAAAAAATCCCCGTAAAGACTAGGAGTAGTTTTTTTTTCATGAAATTAGAGTTATTGGTTGATTTTTGAGGGCAGCAGGGGCTGCGGCCCCACGTAAATATGGGGAATTCTTTTAACAAACGCGCTGACCACCAAAGCAAACACAAAATTTATTGCGAAATAGTATGGATTTGGATAAGTATAAGCCCAATACGAGCGCATTCGTTTATGAAGGGCTGGACAGCGTGCTGAAATATCGCGATTCACGCTTCGGCTGTTCATCATGTTGCTGAGCCTGCTCTTTTTACCGATGACAATGAAAACGCAATGGAAAATTTGCAGTCTTGCCAGCGTCTAGCCTTGGTCAGGGCTGGCCTGAATTTTCAGGGTGCTTCCCGCCAAAAGCTGACATGCCGTCTACACGCGGTTGGTGTATACAGGTGCTGAGTAATATGGGAGTGCCGGAGTCATTGACAGCAGCTGCAATCTTCCCGCAATGAAATTAATTTAGATGAGGCAAACCTGGCACAAGCAGCAACCTGGAAAATCAGGAGGATTCATGAAAGATACTATAGCCTGAACTTGATTCTGATGTGGCTGGCAGTACGACGATGTGCGGGGGCATATGGCACCTGGGGCATAACCCTGCATAGTTTATTGTTGAACTGGTGGTTCGGGCACGGATTATCGACAAAGCGGGAATAGCTACCCCGGCATGGCCGTGTGCGAACCCAGTTCGAGTCCTGCAAAGTTGGTAACTTGTCCAAAGTTACCAACTTTAAGTTAAAAATAAACCTTTAAAATTAAAATTGAGTTTGTATGCCGGCTGCCTGGCGTATTTCCAAACCAGATATTTGTTCCGCGCTCAGTATGCCAAAAAAGCCACAACGCTCATTGCGGTTTGTACCCCTGAGGCTGGGCTTGCCTCCAAATGAAAATGCTTTTGTCGGCACAAGCTCCTCACCCATTATAAATTAAAAAAGCCAACTTTTTCAAGTTGGCTTTCGCTCCTGAGGCTGGGCTCGAACCAGCGACCCTCTGATTAACAGTCAGATGCTCTAACCGGCTGAGCTACTCAGGATTCCGGTTGTCCCGTGTTTTGGGAATGCAATATTCGGGATTTTAAATTATTAATGCAATATTTGCAGCAGATTTTTTAAAAATATTTATGAGCCTTATTATCATCGGATCTGTAGCTTTCGACGCCATTGAAACCCCCTTCGGCAAAACTGACAAAATCGTCGGCGGCGCCGCAACGTATGCAAGCCTTGCGGCTTCTTACTTTTACGATCAAATAAAAATTGTTGGGGTTGTGGGCGACGATTTCCTTCAGTCTAATATCAAGGTTCTGAACGACCACGGTATCGACACCGAAGGCCTTCAGATCAAACAGGGCGAAAAATCGTTCTTCTGGTCGGGCCGTTACCATAATGACATGAACAGCCGTGATACCCTGGTCACCGAACTGAACGTACTCGGCGATTTCGATCCTATTATTCCTGAAAACTACCAGGACTGCGAATACCTGATGCTCGGAAACCTGACCCCGAAAGTACAGCAAACCGTTATTGGCCGGCTAAAAAACAGGCCGAAACTGATCGTCCTGGATACCATGAACTTCTGGATGGACATCGCGCTCGAGGATTTGCTCGAAACCCTCAAAATGGTTGATGTGCTCACCATCAATGATGCGGAAGCACGTCAGCTTTCAGGCGAGTACTCGCTGGTCAAAGCCGCGAGAAAAATCCTGACCATGGGCCCCCGGTATCTCATCATTAAAAAAGGTGAACACGGAGCCCTGCTCTTTGATGAACAGCAGATTTTTTCTGCCCCGGCCCTTCCCCTTGCCGAAGTTTTCGATCCAACCGGTGCAGGAGATACCTTTGCCGGCGGCTTTATCGGTTACCTGGCCAAAGTAGGAACAATCAACTTTAACAACATGAAAAACGCGCTCATCTATGGCTCAGCCCTGGCTTCTTTCTGCGTAGAGAAGTTTGGCACCGAGAAAATCGTAAATCTCACGAAAGAAGAAATCGACAACCGCGTCAGGGAATTTGTCAGCCTGAGTTCCTTTACCATTTAAAAGCAAGAACTTTCCTAGAAAATGCAGGCTCGTCCTGCATTTTTTGTTTACACCATCCCTGCCAGTTTACCCACCACTGGAAATTTTTCAAAAACTCCGGCTGTGTGCGGTGCATCTTCCAGTTCAGCGGTTAGGTCCTGCCCCGCCCAATGCTCATAATGTTTTCCGTCCCGCCACAAACGGCTCGCGGTTACTTCATAGATTAGCCCCCGGTAAGCCACCCAGATCTGTGGTTTGTCCTGACCGTTCCGCAGCGCCAGCTGTGCCCGGCTGTACTCAGGCAGTGCCATGACGTGCGGCCCGTTTTTTGAAAACTTCGTACAGGTAGATGTTCATCAGCAGCAGGCTCATGAGGTAAAAATGATCCTCGAACGGGATTGTCCCAACCTCCATCCCGCTGCGTTCAGCAGGATTATACAACACCACCGGGGCAGCAGTCAGGTATCCATTCACAATATAAAACGGCACCAGGCTGACCAGGAAAGCGCGGTAAAAAGCGGCCATGAACCGAACAGAATGGTTCAGATACTCCACAAAAAACAGCACCACAAACAGGAAAGCAAAATTGATCAGGGTATACCACCGGCTATACCCAAAAAAGATCATGGCAATGCAAAGCCCCATCAGCAAGTTGCTCAGCGGCAAGCTGAACCGATCCTTTTTTGTAATTGGGAAGTAAGCATCCAGGCAGGCATAAATGAACATGCAGGCATAAGGAACAGTAAGAAAGAAGAGCATCTCTTCTACAGGCAGCCCCATCAGCGCAGGACCAGTGATGTATTCCGGATTGAAAGACCAAACCTGCAACCGGGTAAACAGCAGGTCCCAAACGAGAAAAACCAGGCCGGTAATGCCTATAGCGGGAAACGCGAATTTCCACTTGCTGACAAAATGGACCTTTTTATCAAAAGAAAGTACCAGCGGAAAAAACACGCAGGCCAGGTTGATGAGCAAATAGGTGAACTTCATGCCACAAACATAGCCTGAATTACCGAATGTAGCCGCTTAGGCAGTATATTTCCTAAATATTTCCTCTTCTGCGCCTGTACAGCGGCCTGATTCGATCATAAAGCGCGCAATATTCCGAACCAGTTCCTTGTCGACTTTTGAAAACGAGCGTTCACGGTAGTGCTTCAGAATCTCCCTACGGTCTGTGTCCAGGTCCTTGCTCAACCCAAGAAAAGCCGGCATGTAATGCTGAATGGAAAACCGCATAAACCGCAGCTCCAGGTTTCCAGGGTCTGACCGGATCGCCTCTGCCATGGTCTTCGCAGACCGGTTGGCAAACTTGACCTTGTTATACGGATTCCAGGCATGTTTGGCTTTCAGCGCTTCGAGCGACGCCAGGTAGCCGCGTGTGAGCGGATCCTTATTTGAACCAGCAGCCAATGCTTTATAAAGCGAGTCTGTTACCTGGCTGCTTTCAATGGCTCGCACCATGGCCGACTTAACGCGCTGCGTCTGTCTGGCACTCATCTGTGCCCTGCCCGCCCACACGTTGCAGGCCAGGATCAATAGAAGGCAGGCCGATCTCTTCATGCGTAACGTTTAAATCGGTCGTTTACGACGGCTTTGCACAACAGCACCAGTTTTTGTGTATCCGGAACCCGGATCCGTCCGGCCTTTACTTTTACCGCCGGGGCACGCTTCAGTTTTTTAAATAAAGCCAGGTAATAAACATAGGCTACATACACGCCCCGCCTGAAACCGGCCGGCAACTTGCAGATCCCCTCAAGTCCGGCAGCAAAATCTGCAGCGATTTCTTTTTCAACGGCCTTTTTTTCGGCATCGCCGAAGGTTTCGAAACTCATACCTGGAAAATACACACGGTCGCGGTCAAGGAAGTCAGAACGGAAGTCGCGCAGAAAGTTCACCTTCTGAAAAGCTGCACCCAGGCGCCGGGCAGGTACAGACAGCCGGTCAAAATCCCCGTCATCCGGACAAAAAACGCGGAGGCACATCAGGCCGATCACTTCTGCAGAGCCATATATGTAAGCCTCATAAGCCTGCCTGTCAAAACGTTTCTGTTCAAGGTCACATTCCATGGAAGAAAAAAAAGCATCGATAAAGCGTTGATCAATCCGGTACCGGTTAACGGTATCCTGAAAGGCCTGCAATACTGGATTCATGCTCAGGCCGGTGGCTATGGCCTGTGTTGTTTCTGATCTGAATGCAGCAATTACACTTCGTTTGTCACAGCCCTGAAAAGTGTCCACAATTTCATCCGCGTACCTGACAAAGGCATAGATGGCGTAAATGGGAAATCGGTACCGTGCATCGAAGCTCCTTATACCCCAGCTGAAGGAAGTGCTGTACAACTGTGTAATGACTTTGCTGCAGCGATAGGTGCTGTAGGTATATAAGGAGGATTGATCCATTTTGCACATCAAACATAATAAAAATAGTATTGTTTACCCGCAGGGGGCATTTGTTTATCTAAATTTACGGCCACTTCATCATGCAGACTACAAAAAAAATAGCCGTTATAGGAGCAGGTTTTGCCGGAATGGCCGCAGCAGCCCTGCTGGCCCGCGCCGGCCACGAAGTAACCATTTATGAAAAGAATGACCAGGCGGGCGGCCGAGCCAGGAAATGGGAAAAAGACGGGTACACCTTCGATATGGGGCCAAGTTGGTATTGGATGCCTGAGGTTTTCGAAGACTTTTTCAAGTTATTCGGTAAAACCACCAGGGATTTCTACCAGCTTGAACGGCTGAGTCCCTCCTACCGCGTGTATTTCGGAAAGGATGATTTTGTCGATGTACCAGCGACCACCGATGAGCTCAGTTCGCTGTTCGAACAGCTCGAGCCCGGAAGTGCCGTCAACCTTCAAAAATTTCTTGCCCAGGCGCAATACAAATATGAGGTTGGCATGGGCGAGTTTGTTTTCAAACCCTCGCATAGTTTCCTGGAGTATCTTGATCCGCGGCTGGCCGTTCAGGGCTTGCGGCTTCAATTGACCGGCAACATGCGCAAGCATGTTTCAGCTTTATTTAAGAGCCCTAAATTACGCGCGCTGCTCGAGTTCCCGGTGCTGTTCCTGGGCGAGCGTCCTCAGAAAACGCCGGCACTCTACAGCCTGATGAATTATGCAGACCTGGTGCTGGGCACCTGGTATCCGATGGGCGGCATGCACCGCATTGTGCAGGCTATGGAATCGGTTTGCCGGGAGCAGGGCGTGCATTTCAAATTCAGCACCCCGGTAAAAAGCATCATTGTGGAGCAGGGACGCGCTACCGGTCTGCATTGCGGCGAACAAACCTTCAAAGCAGATTTTGTAATCGGCAATGCAGATTACCACCACCTCGACCGTGTGGTCTTGCCGGCCGGAAGCGGCAATTATGACGAAAAATATTGGGATAAAAGAAAAATGGCGCCATCGAGCCTGCTGTTCTACCTCGGGCTCAACTGCAAGCTTGATGGCCTGAAACACCATACGCTTTTCTTTGACGAGGATTTCGATAAACATGCGCACGACATTTATGAAGATGCCAGTTGGCCCGAAGCACCCCTGTTTTATGTATGCGCATCTTCGGTAACCGATCCCGCAGCGGCTCCGCCCGGCTGCGAAAATCTTTTTTTCCTGATGCCACTGGCGCCCGGCCTCACAGACAGCGAAGCCTTACGCGAGCAGTATTATGACCTGCTGCTTGAACGGTTTAGAAAACTGACCGGCCATGATATCCGGGGCCATGTGAAAGTTAAACGCAGTTATGCCATGAAAGATTTCGAGGCTGACTACAATGCTTATAAAGGGAATGCATATGGCCTTGCCAATACGCTGATGCAAACGGCCTTTCTGAAGCCAGCCATGCGCGCAAAGAAAGTCAGCAACATGCTGTTCACCGGCCAGCTAACGGTTCCCGGGCCGGGCGTGCCTCCTGCCCTTGTATCGGGACAGGTCGCCGCGGCCGAAGCCTTGAAGATGCTGGATTAACCGGCCTTGGCCCCATGGCTTACAGCCCTTGTACACATGGAAAGGGATACAAAAAGCAAAGGCCCGCTGTATGGGCGGGCCTTGACGTATGGGGCGATCCTGGCTACAGGACGTTTGCACCCAGTATTTCTTTCGAATATGTTTTCAGATATTTTTTCAAGATGCCTCTTGCTACGTGAATCCGGGTTTTTACTGTCCCGATCGGGATTTGCAGCATATCTGCGATTTCATGATACTTGTAACCTTCAAAGTAGCGGATAAAAGGCACATAATATTCTTGTGGCAGCTGGGCCAATGCTTTGTTGATGTCGCCCATCACGAATTTGCTTTCAGCACTGTTTTTTGTGGCGCTAAAAGACAGGTTTGCAGATGAGATCTCCTCCGATTGAGTGATCAGCGTGTTTGTTTTGACCAGCCGGCGGTAATTGTTAATGAAAGTGTTCTTCATGATGGTGAACAACCACCCCTTCAGATTGGTGCCTTCTTTAAATTTGTTGTAATAGGTAATCGCTTTTAAAATTGTGTCTTGCACCAGGTCGTTGGCATCTTCAGAATCTTTGGTAAAATTCAGCGCATATGAGCGCAATGAAACCGTGTGATGGTTAACCAGGTGATTGAATTCTAATTTTGTCATAATGTTTTCGCTTTAGGTGGTACTTGACAACTTGTTTAAGCTGCGACATCCGAACTTACACAAAGTTGATACCAAAAAACTGCCAGAAACAGACAAACGATGTTAATCAGGCAAATTGAGGGTGGGTCACAAAATATTTACTTCCCGCTCCAGTTCAATGCCAAAGACCTCTTTTACAGAACTGATGACCGCTGCAGAGAAGTCTAAAATCTCTTTTCCAGTTGCTCCGCCATGGTTTACCAGCACCAGCGCCTGATTTTTCCAGGTGCCGGTATGCCCTACGACTTTGCCTTTCCAGCCGCATTGTTCGATCAGCCAGCCTGCCGCAAGTTTGATCCGCCCATCAGCTGTAGGATAATGCACCACTTCGGGGTGTTTTGCCACAACTTCGGCAAATTCATATTTCTCGATAACCGGATTCTTGAAAAAGCTGCCGGCGTTACCGATTGTAGAGGGGTCCGGCAATTTACTGACCCGGATTTCGGACACCACCTGACTAACATCTTTGATGCCAGGATTGTTTATACCTCGTTTGGAAAGTTCAGCGGCAATTGCGCCATAGGATATGTTTACGGCTGCCGCTTTCTTCAACCTGAACCGTACCTTGGTAATCAATACACGGTTTTTAAGCTCCTGTTTAAAAATGCTGTCGCGGTAACCGAACCTGCAGGCAGCATTGTCGAACAACCTGAACGTGCCGGTTTCCAGGTCGAATGCGGTACAATCTTCAAAAATATCCTTCAGTTCCACCCCATAGGCGCCTATGTTCTGTACCGGCGACGCGCCGACCGTTCCCGGAATCAGGCTCAGGTTTTCAGCACCGGCGAGGCCTTCGCTTACTGCATACTGTACGAAGTCATTCCAGACCACACCTGCGCCCGCAGTTACAAGCACATCGCCGCCGGGCAAATCCTCGCGTTCCAGGCCTTTAATAGCCACCTGGACCACCAGGCCCTCGAAATCTTTGGTAAAGAGAATATTGCTTCCACCGCCCAGAACAAGCAAAGGGCGCTGACTTAATCCGCCGGCGGCGAAAAAGGCAGGCAGCATTTCCTCTTCTGTCAGCAATACAAAGCGTCGTGCACGCACGTCAATCCCGAATGTATTTTTGGTTTTAAGACTTTCGTTTTCTGTAATGTTCAGCATAAAATTTTCCCGGCGTTACCGGGGCAAAAGTAAAGTTTCCGTATCAATCTCTTCTTTGCCTTATCAATAAAAACATTTGCAGACTGTAATTTGTAATTAAGGCGCGCCATTTCATATAAAAATAGCATATTTAAAGGTTCAACAACCGAACAGGGAGAGGGAAACCCAAGTTCACGTATACATTATTAATGGAAAATCAGGATAAGAAAAGAATTTTGATACTGGAAGCTGCTTTGAAAAGATTTGCACATTTCGGGCTCGCTAAAACCACCATGACAGACATTGCCAAAGACCTCTCCCTATCAAAAGCCTTGCTCTACTATTATTTCCCAGATAAGATCAGCCTGTATGTGTCTGTGATCGACCACATCATGCATACCGTCAGCAACGAAATCAAAAAAGCTGTCAAAAAAGCAGACAACTGTGCCGATGCGATTATGGTGCTGATTGAGAAAAGACAGGCCTTCATCCAGAAATACCATAACCTTCTTGAGTACGGCACACTGATCAAAAATGACATTCCGCAAGACCTCTTCGAAAAATTCAATAAAGCAAAGGAATTTGAGGTCAATTACCTCTCTGAATTGTTCAGAAAAGGCAGCGAAAGCGGCGAATTTAGAACGGAAGACCCGGTTCTGAATGCCGAGATCTTAACAGATGCACTCTTCGGCATCCGTTTTAACGTGACCAGCAGCCGGCACACGATGTTTGCTGCAAATGAAGATTTCAAGAAAGTTTTCAGGAAGGAACGGCAGCTGGCCTCCGTTTTTATTCGTGGCCTGAAAAGCCACTGATTGTCATAATCATGTAACTTATCGATCATTATAAAAATCCGTTTCCGGAAATGCCGCAATCTTGCACTATTTTTGACCAGAAAGCTAAAAAAGTCAAAAAGTAAAAGAGTAGAATGGTCGTAACAGATAAAAAAAGAGAGCAGATCATTGACGGGGCAATCAGGCGGTTTATTCATTTCGGCATTAATAAAACCACAATGAATGAAATAGCTGAAGACTTGTCGGTATCAAAGCCTTCGCTGTATTACTATTTTCCTGATAAGAGCAGTTTGGTAGTGGGCGTAGTGGAACGGATTTTCTCCGACTACTTTGAGATGATGAGCGGCGAATTTAAAAAGGAAGGGGCCATTACCGATGCCCTGGGCCGCCTGGTCGAGGTGCGGAACAACTTTTTCCAGAAATATTATATGCTTCATTTGTCGCAGGGTGTTGCAGACACGCAGATCAACCTCGAGGCCATCAAACCGAAAATGGAAAAGATGCGCATCAAAGAACGGGTTCTTTACGAGCAGGTGTTGGAATGGGGAATTGCTAAGGGCGAAATCAGGGAAATTAATGTAAAACGGGTTGCCGAACTGTATATCGACAGCCTGAACGGAATTACGTCCCTTTGCATCATGCACGCCGGCAAAGACATCTTTCCGACAAAAAAGGATTTCAAAGCCATCGTTGAAAAGCAAAAAGAGCTCTCAGAGATATTTATTAATGGTATAACAGCAAGATCCTAATCAATTAACATATGTATCAGATAACAAGAATGATGAAAATGATCCTCCCGGTGCTCGGATTATTTTTGTCTGTTGGTGCTGCAGCCCAGCAACAGATCACGCTTAAAGAGGCGTTGAACTATGCGGTGCAAAACAACACCAACGCAAAAAAAGCCCGCCTGGATATCGAAAAAGGTCGCGCGAGAACAGCTGAAGTTCGCGCACAGGCACTGCCTCAGATAACCGGTAACACAGGGCTTACCTACAATCCGGTAATCGGTTCGATCGTATTCGGCGACCAGGCCATCAGGCTCGGTCAGACCTGGAACTCGCAGATCGGTGCGCAGCTCGAGCAACAGATTTTTAACCAGCAGGTCTTTACCGGACTGCAGGCGGCAAAGGCTAGCGAATCTTATTATCAGTTAAACGCAAGCCTGACTGAAGAACAGGTGATCGAACAGGTGGCTAACAATTATTACCAGGTGCTGGTAAACCGTGAACAGCTGAGTGTCATTGACACGAACATTAAAAATGTGAAGGTTGTTGAACGGATCATCAATACCCAGTACAAGAGCGGACTCGCGAAAAAGATTGATGTTGACCGCATTAGGGTGAACCTGACCAACCTGGAAACGCAGCGTTCGCAGACCATCAATGCGATCACCCAGCTTGAAAACCAGCTGAAGTTTGCCATGGGTATGCCCGTTTCTGCACAGATCAGCCTGCCACGCACTGAGCTAAGCCAGATACAGCAGCTTCCAGAACCGGCCGACTCGATCAATGTCGACAACCGTACAGAAATGCAATTGATGAACACCCAGCGAAACCTGCTTACGCTGCAGCGTAAAGCTTATGTCGCAGAGTATTTTCCTACTCTGTCACTCTCCGGAAACTACACGTACGCGGCACAAAGCAACCGCTTTGACTACCTCGGAACCAACCCTGTGGCCATCGCCTTCGGCTCTTCTGCCATCGGTGTAACACTCCGCGTGCCGATCTTCAATGGTTTTGCAACCCGTTCAAGGATCCGTCAGGCTGATGTCGATATCCGTAAAATTGACAACGATATTTACGACACGAAAAACGGGCTGAACCTGGCCTATGAAAATGCCAAGCTTGAACTGCGCAATAGTTTTAACACGATCAACTCGCAACGCCAGAATGTGGCGCTTGCAGAAGAGATCTACCGCAGTACGCAGAACAACTACAACAACGGACTGGCAGCCTTAACTGACCTGCTTGACACCGAAAATGCGCTGACCCAGGCCCAGAACAGCTATACACAGGCGCTCTTGAATTACAAGATCGCTGAAATACAATTAATAAAATCAAACGGAAATATTAAATCATTATTGAAATGAAAAGAGGAATAATTACAGTCATTATCGTTATAGCTGTACTGGCGGGGATATTCTTTGTGTTGAGTAAAAACAAAGAGTCGAACGATGCCAAAACAGCCCTGGTGGCGCAAGGCGGCGGAGCGGTATCCGTACGTACCGCAGCAATTAAGAGAGAGCCAGTCGACCTTGACTTCAGCGCAAACGGCAACTTTATTCCTGTACAACAGCTGAACTTTGCTGCAGAGAACGCAGGTCGCGTGCGGAACATCTATGTAGAAGAAGGCAGCCGCGTCAGCAAAGGCCAGGTCCTGGCCCGTATTGATGCTGAACTGCTGAATACAGACAGGCAAACCGCCGAAGCAAATTACCAGAATGCAGTCCGCGACCTGGCCCGTTATGAAAGTTCTTTCAAAACAGGCGGTGTAACCCAGCAGCAACTGGACCAGGCAAAACTTTCGGCCCAGAATGCCAAACTACGTCTGCAACAGGAGAACAAAAAACTGAACGATGCCAATATCCGCTCATCGATCAACGGTATCGTAAACAAAAAAATGATCGAGGTAGGCGCAGTTGTTGCACCGGGCACACAGCTTTTTGAACTGGTAGACGTATCAAAACTGAAACTGAAGGTAAATGTGAACGAAAGCCAGGTTGCACAGCTTAAACTGGGCGACCGTGTTCAGATTCGCTCGAATGTTTTTCCTAACGATTCGTTCAGCGGGAAGATCACATTCATTGCCGCCAAGGCCGATGAGAGCCTGAACTTCCCGATCGAGATCGAAGTGGAAAACAAGAATAAAAACACCCTCAAAGCGGGTATGTACGGTACGGCCGTATTCAAATTTCCACAGGAAGCACCAATTATCACGGTTCCCCGGGGTGCATTCTTCGGCAGCGTAAGCAGCAACCAGGTTTTTGTACTGGAAAACGGAAAAACAGCAAAGCTTAGAAAAGTAGTGGCTGGCCGCATACTTGGCGACCGTGTCGAAGTTCTTGAAGGACTGAAAGAAGGCGAAACTGTCATCACGAGCGGCCAGATCAACCTGGTAGACGGCACCGAGGTAAGCGTAATAAAATAAACAGGTTTCCGGGAAACCGGGGCCGGGTGCCGGAAGGCACCACCTAAAACAAGTATCTCTGATGAAAATTACAGACATATCCATAAAACGCCCTTCTTTAGTTATCGTGGTTTTTACCGCGCTGACGCTGATGGGCTTGCTCAGCTATTTTTCGCTGAGTTATGAATTGCTTCCGAAGTTCTCGCCGAATGTCGTTTCAATTTCTACGATCTACCCGGGTGCTTCGCCAAATGAAGTGGAAAACACCGTTACCAAAAAAATCGAGGACGCGGTGGCCTCGATGGAGAACATCAAAAAGCTGAATGCCGTATCGTACGAAAGTTTGTCTGTGGTGACCATTACCATGACCGACGATGCCGACATCGATTATGCCCTGAACGATGCACAGCGAAAGGTAAACGCGATCCTGGCCGACCTGCCGGAAGATGTTGACCCGCCCTCGCTGAACAAGTTTTCACTTGATGACCTGCCGGTCATCACCATGTCTGCCTCAGGCAAGCTGGACGATGCTTCATTCTATGACCTGATCGATCAGCGCATTGCACCGGTCATCTCACGGGTTTCGGGCGTCGCCCAGGTTAACCTCGTCGGTGGTCAGGAAAGAGAAATCCAGGTTGGCCTGGACATCAAAAAACTGCAGGGTTACGGGCTTTCTGCTTTACAGGTACAGCAGGCCATCCTGGGCTCTAACCTCGACTTCCCGACAGGAAGCGTAAAAACCCAGAATGAAGACATTCTTATCCGGCTTTCGGGAAAATACAAGACAGTCGATGAACTGCGCAACCTGGTGCTGACTACCAATAAGGATGGTGCCCAGATTCGCCTTCGCGATATTGCTGATGTGCAGGATGCACAGAAAGACGTTGAAAAACTGGCCCGTATTGACCGTAAAGGCGCCATCGCGATCCAGATCATCAAACAGTCTGATGCAAACGCCGTAGAGGTGAGCGAAGGCGTTCATGCCATTATTGCCAAACTTCAACAGGATTATAAATCGATCGACCTGAAGATCAACATTGCGAACGACAGTTCGATCTTTACGCTGCAATCTGCAGACGCGGTTATCCATGACCTGATCCTGGCCATTGTGCTCGTTGCATTCGTGATGCTGTTCTTCCTGCACAGCTTGCGAAATGCATTGATCGTTATGGTATCAATTCCGGCGTCCCTGATTGCGACGTTTATCGGTATCAGCTTGTTGGGCTATACACTCAACCTGATGTCCCTTCTTGGTCTTTCGCTCGTTGTGGGTATTCTCGTCGACGACGCGATTGTGGTACTTGAGAACATCTACCGCCATATGGAAATGGGTAAAAACCGGGTTCGCGCTGCCTTTGACGGAACGAAAGAGATCGGCTTTACAGTTGTCTCGATCACGTTTGTAATCGTGGTGGTATTTTTCCCGATCGCGGTAAGTACCGGACTGGTTTCAAACATCCTGCGCCAGTTCTGCGTGGTCGTTATTATCGCAACACTCCTTTCACTGGTAGCCTCTTTCACCATCGTACCGTTGCTGTCTTCCCGTTTCGGCAAACTGGAGCGCATTGAAGGCAAAAACTTCTTCGGTAAGTTTATCCTTTGGTTTGAAAGACAACTTCAAAAATTTACCGTCTGGATCACAGGCGTGCTGAACTGGGCGCTGGATCACAAAGCCATTACCTTGATTACGGTTGTCGTGATGCTGATCGGCTCGTGCGGATTACTTGCTACCGGCTACATCGGTTCAGAATTTTTCCCAAAAAGTGATAAAGGTGAGTTTCTGGTGCAGCTGGAGCTGCCGAAAGATGCTTCGATTGAACAGACAAACCAGGCTACGCAAAGGGCCGAAGAATACCTGGTCAAGAAACCCGAAATTACCCAGATCATTACCACCGTTGGCCAGTCAAGTGGCGGCTTCGGCGGTTCGCAGGCTACAGCCTACAAATCTGAGATCAACGTAAGGCTTGTTGAAAAAGACAAGCGTGAAGACGATGCGACGATCTACGCGACGAAGGTAAGCCGCGAGCTTGCCCGCATCATGCCCGGCGTAAAACTCAAAACGGTGCCAATCAGTATTCTTGGTATCGCTGAAGATGCGCCGATCCAGCTTGTCGTCATGGGATCAGACCTTGACAGTGCCCTGAAATATGCAGAGGGTGCAAAAGCTGTCCTGGCACAGGTTGCAGGTGCATCTGAGATCGAGCTTTCAGTTGAAAAGGGAAGCCCGGAAATTAACGTACAGGTAGACCGTGATAAAATGTCTGCGCTCGGCCTGGACCTGCAAACCGTAGGTGGAACAATGCAAACATCGTTCAGTGGAAACACCGACGGTAAGTTCAGAAAGGGCGAGTATGAGTACGACATCAACATCCGGGCGCAGTCTTTTAACCGCCAGAACATCGATGACGTGCGAAACCTCATCTTTATCAATAACCAGGGCCAGCAGATCAAATTATCACAATTTGCCAACATCCAGGAAGGTTCAGGACCAAGCCTGCTCGAGCGCCAGGACAAGAGTACATCTGTTTCCGTTAAAGCGCAATCAGTCGGCCGCCCAACCGGTACCATCGTTGCCGAATTCCGCAGCAAACTT
The DNA here is from genome assembly GCF_003029735.1 of Pedobacter yulinensis. GTDB lineage: Bacteria > Bacteroidota > Bacteroidia > Sphingobacteriales > Sphingobacteriaceae > Pedobacter > Pedobacter yulinensis. Next base: position 1,497,799 of record NZ_KZ686268.1, on the reverse strand, counting down.
GAAGAGCTCGACAAAAACGGCAAACTCCGCAAGCCGGTTGGTGTAAGTTATACCTGGGGTGGTGATGAGGAAAACCAGGCAGAAGGTTTTGGTACCCTCGGTATTGCCCTGCTGGCCTCAATCCTGCTGGTATACTTCATCATGGTTGCGCTGTACGACAGTTTCGTTTATCCATTCGTGGTTATGTTCTCGATCCCGCTTTCGGTAATCGGGGCACTGCTTGCACTCGGTCTTACGAACAACTCGCTTGGTATCTTCACCATTCTTGGTCTGATCATGTTGATCGGCCTGGTAGCCAAAAACGCGATTATCCTGGTCGACTTTACCAACCAGATGAAAGCTGAAGGCAAAACCACCCGCGAAGCCCTTATCCTGGCCAACCACGCCCGTCTTCGCCCCATCCTGATGACGACGATCGCGATGGTTATCGGTATGCTTCCTATCGCCATTGCGAGCGGTGCGGGCGCCGAATGGAAAAATGGCCTGGCCTGGGTAATCATCGGCGGACTATCGAGCTCGCTCTTCCTGACGCTGATCATTGTACCAGTTATGTACCTCATTTTTGACCGCCTGCTCGAAAGGTTCGGCTTCAATAAGAAAGGCAAATCGATCGATGAAATGATGACCGAAGAATATACCCATAAAGACGTTCACGAATATGACGTCAACCTCACGCACCCGTCTCACTAGACGCCGTGAACATACACAGAAAGGACCCGAACGGGTCCTTTTTTCATTTCCGGCCCTTTGCTGCGCGGTGCGCGCCAAACATTTTGCAGCAATAAATTGTCTGTTACCTTATGGTAAAAAATCTGCTCCTTCTGGCCGTTGCGGTCATGTTCTTCCAGATCCCCTTCACATTTGCCCAGCATCCGCCCGTCTTTGAGGGCATGACCATAGACAGCAGCCGGTTCCAGGTAAGCGACCTTGCTTTGAACCTGGTCAAGTACAGTTACGGCGGCTCGAATGTCCGCTTTCTGACCATTCACGACGATGAAGATACAGGCGTAAAGGCGGCATTCGATTACATCCAGATAAATGGGGGGAGCATTGTAGACTGCCAGTATGGAAGTGTGCGCAATTTCCGTTTTACCTTTGAAACAGACACCTATCAGGTCGATCCCAATTCAATTTACACGAAAGAAGGAGTGAAATTAGGTCTGGAGAAATACAGTGAAATTGTCAGCAACCGCGCCATGCGCCTGCTCATGGATGCCGGCGAAGAGATATTGCGGGTTTACAACCATAAAGATCATGGTTATTTTATAACCCTGCACAACAATGCCGACGGTGGTTTCGGCATTAGTTCTTACCTGAAAGGTTATGAACTGGAATCTACCGCAGATTCTGTACACATCAACTTTGAAATGGACAACGACGACCTCATTTATGTAACCGACCTTCGTCTCTTCAATTACATCAAAAAGCAAAACGTGAATGTGATCCTGCAATCGAAGAACGCACTAAACGACGGCTCCATGTCTGTGTACGCACAAAAACACCACATTCCCTATATCAATGTCGAGGTGCAGCACGGCCACCGTGATGAGCACCTGCGCCTGCTCTCCATAGCAGTAGAGGCCATGCGCGCGATCGGCAAGATCAAAGACGATGTGGATTGACCCTATTTCGTATCGAGGCGAAAGTTAGCCGAACACACCGAAAAGCCAATTACCACCCCCATGAGCCCGGACAACAACAAGGCTTTTCCCAGCACACGGGTACGGTTGCCGAAGCATAAAATGCTGCCAATCAGGCATTGTGCGCCGCAAACAAAAAAAGGAAAGAATAGCGCCTCACCTTCGCCCAGCCAGCAAAGTAAGATCAGTAGGCCATCAGCCGCCAGGCACCAAAGAAATGTCTTTTTAAAGCTCATCCGTTTACCAGCAAAAGCGTACAGACCGAAAACCCGACAACAAGCAGGATGCTGCATGCAGCAAGCATGGCCTGTCCTAAAGTACGTTTGCCTGCATCGAAACACATGATGGTTCCGGCAAGCAGCTGACCTAAAAATGCGATCAGCAGCACGCCAAAAAATGATTCAGCGGCCAGGCTGGCCAGGATCAGCAAGATGTTGCCGCCAATGAGCATCAGTGTGTATTTCCAGAATTGGTTCATAGGCCAAAAGTTGAAGGCTGCTTCAGCTCTCTGAGCCGGCTTTCCTTGTCATCACGGTAAAGCAGGTTCATTGTTTCGAAAGGAATAATACGCCCGTCTTTGTGCACAATGTGTACACAACTTTTTTTGATGGCCCTGACATCAAAATCATAACCGTCTATAAAACGCATGATGATGATGCGAAAAAGATTGTCATAGTTCAGGCCGGGCGCTTCGATCTGCGGAAGGCAGCACATCAGGTCATTGATGTTTTCCTGCACCCGGTCAACAGAAATACCGGTACTGAAAATGCTGATCATATGTTCGTGCAGGGCGGCATCCTGTTCATAGACAATGGTGTTGCGGCTGTTGTTGAGCAGGTGCGCCGGGTCTACATACCTGGTCATGGGAAAAACCTCGCCCGCCAGTTTGAGCGCATAACCCATAACCAGTGCATCGGGATTACAGGGAACAGGGATCAGGTCATTTTCCTGAAAAATGGGGCTTTGTTCAAGGATTTTACGGCGCACGTCTGTCATTGTGATCCGGTCGGTTGCCGGATCGAAGTTTTCAAGCCTGCCGGCTATCTGGGTAGGCTGGAAAGTCACGCCCCGCACGCATCGCTGCTTCAGGGCAAAATCAATGATCTCCCCGATCTCATCATCATTCAAACCCTGCTGCAGCGTAACGACCAGGGTTGTCGACAGGTTCACCTCATTCAGGTGCTCGAGCGCCCTGAGCCTGGTATCTGTCAGGTCCTGTCCGCGCATTTGCATGAGCACCTCCGGCCTGAACGAATCAAACTGCAGGTAGATCTCAAAATCGGGCATGTAGGTCGCAAGCTTTCGGGTAAATTCCAGGTCTTTCGCAATCCTGATCCCGTTGGTATTGACCATCAGGTGTTTGATGGGCTTTTGTTTTGCAATGTCAAGAATGGCAAAAAAACCCGGGTGGATGGTTGGCTCGCCGCCGCTGATCTGCACCACGTCAGGCTTCCCCTCATTTTCCACGATAAGATCGAACATGCGTTCCACTTCCTGCAGCGTACGGTGCCTGCCGTAGTGTGGCGAGCTCATGGCGTAACATGTTGGGCAGCTGAGGTTGCAGCGGTCGGTGATCTCGACTACGGTGAGACAGCTGTGCTGCTCGTGGTCGGCACACAGCCCGCAATCGTACGGACAACCATAATGCGTACTCGTATTGAATTTTAGCGGCACCTCAGAAGGCTTGTTATAGTTGCGTATGTTTTTATAATATTCAATATCGGTAGCAATGAGTACGCGCATAAAGCCATGTTCCCTGCAGGTCTTGTGCATGTAGACGTTCCCGTCCTGGAATACGATCTTTGCATCAATGCGTTCCAGGCAATGCGGGCATAAACTCAGTGTGAAGTCGTAATAGGTATATGGTCTTTCAGGCATCAGGTAGGTGTTGATTGTTGTTTATAAATTTTCCTGCAGGCTGGGCCCGGTCTATTGCATACCAGACCAGGCCTGCTATACACGCCATTTGAATGGTCGACAAGCCCGTATCCCAGGAAAAATGCGGTTTTATAAAATCCAGCGTAAAACGGAATACCAGGTAAGCGATCATAAAAAAGCGGAACAAGCCGCCGGGTGCAGGAAGACGGTCTTGCTTTAGCCAGATTAAATATAACCAAAGCAGGCATAAAAACAGAATCTCATACAGGCTGACCGGATGGCGGGGGATGCCATCGCCCAGATCGATTGCCCAGGGTAAAGATGCGGGCAACCCGTGCGTTTGCTCGGCCAGCCCCATGCTGAAACAGCCCAGCCGCCCAATGATCAGCGCGAGGATGATCGGAAAAACGAACAGGTCGCCCGACCGGCGCGTCTCACCAACAATTTTTTTGGTCAGTTCTACACCAAACAGCCCACCGAGCAGGCCGCCGACAATGGTCTTATTTGTAAAGAAATACAATAGCCTTTGCCGGGAGGCGAGCATTTCAGGGTAATTTTCAAGCGCGCCCAGCAGCCGGCTCCCGATCAGGGCACCGAACATGCAGCCGATGATGATCCAAATGCGGTTTTCGCTGTCTATCTGGTCACCCTCCCTGCGGCGCAGCAGCAGGTAATACCTGAAACCGGCAAAAAAGGCCAGCCATTCTGCAATGGCGTGCAGGTAAAGGGTATGACCATTGATATCAAAAGCGATTGGGAAATTCAAGATAAGCAGCGGGGCCCATGCGCGCCCATGGGGCTAAAATAACAAAATAACCAAAGTGTTGGCTATTTAATTGATGGCTTTGATTCTCCCAACCATGAAACACATGAGCAAACCAAAGCAGCCAATCACCGCATACGAGTATTGCAGGTTGGAAAGGGCCGAAATGTAACCGATCAGCGGCGGGCCCATCAGAAAGCCAAGGTAACTGACGCTGGATACCATGGCAATGGCCATACCAGGCGCCACCTTCGCATTTTTGCCTGCAACGCTGTAAACAGTCGGCACAATACTCGACACACCGAGTCCCACCAGCATAAATCCGGCAGTAGCCGGAACGATGTAGGGAAAAAACACCGAAATAAACATGCCTGCCGAGATCACCAGACCACTGGTCTGCATGAGCCGGCGCCTGCCAAAACGATCAATAAGCCGGTCGCCAATGAACCGGCCGGTTGCCATCATGATCATAAAAGAAGCATAGCCGAGCACCACGAGCGAAGAAGGTGCATGAATGATCTCGCGGAAGTAAACTCCGCTCCAGTCAAACATGGCGCCTTCAGTAGCCATGCTGCAAAAACCGATAATGCCGAGCTGAACCAGCATGCCCTCGGGTTTGCTCAGAAACTTCTTGCGCGTCTGGGCTGCCGGGTCAATGCCCCCCGCCAGGAACTTAAAATTCAGAAAAACGTTCAGCCAGGACAGCATGGCAATGATCCAGAAATGGGTGTAAGGCGTCAGGCCAAGGTTGATCATCAGCAGGCCAAGCAGCGCGCCGCTAAAGCCGGCAATGCTCCAAACCCCATGAAACGAAGTCATGATGGGCTTCGGGAACAATTTTTCTGCCGCGACTCCCTGGGTATTCAATGAAATGTTACACATGTTGCCCACCACCCCAAATAAAAACAGGAACAGGAATAACTGCCAGTCTGAGGTGGCCAGGCCCAAATTGGTCAAAGCAAGGGCATAAAGCGGTACTGTTGCTGTAAGTACCTTTTCACTGCCGAACCGGGTCACGAGTCGGCCCGAAAACGGCATGGTCAGGAGCTGACCGAGCGGGAGGGCAAGCAGAATGCTGCCCAGCTGGGCATCAGACAAGTGGAGCGTATTTTTGATATCCGGAATGCGGCTGGCCCAGGATGCAAAGGCAATTCCCTGCCCGAAATAAAAAAGGGAAACGGCAAGCCGCACCCGGTTTGGGTATGACAGGCGGCCGCGCGGAGCTGGTTCGTTCTTTTGTCTCAAAACTTCCAAAAACATCTATGCTAAAAGGAACAGGGTTTCCCGTATCCCGGCTGTGCGCCGGTTAAAAAACAACGGGCCTGCCTGCAGGCCCGTCATCGTGGCAACTAAATATGAATAGGCCGGTTGTCGGTTGCTGCGAGTGCAGCTTCTTTCAGGGCCTCTGTGTACGTAGGGTGGGCATGGCAAATGCGCGCAATGTCTTCGGCAGAAGCACGGAACTCCATGGCAACAACCGCTTCGGCAATCATGTCTGCCGCCCGCGGACCGATCATGTGTACGCCCAGAATTTCGTCGGTTGCAGCATCGGCCAGTACCTTCACAAAACCGTCGGTATCCATGCTTGCTTTGGCGCGTCCGCTGGCCTTAAAAGGAAAAGATCCTGCTTTATACTTAACCCCGCGTTCTTTCAGCTGCTCTTCGGTCTCGCCTACCGAAGCAACTTCCGGCCAGGTATATACCACGCCCGGAATCAGGTTATAATTGATATGCGGCTTCTGACCGGCAATCCGTTCTGCAACATAAATACCCTCATCTTCTGCTTTGTGTGCAAGCATTGCCCCTTTAATGACATCGCCGATGGCATATACGCCTGCTACGGCTGTTTCCAGGTGTTCATTAACCGAAATTTTGTTTCCGCGATCTTCGGTCTTGATACCGATATTTTCCAGGCCCAGACCGTCGGTGTAAGCGGTTCGGCCTACGGCCACAATGCAGTAATCACCCTCAAGCGTGATCGCCTCGCCCTTGGCATTTTCCATTGAAACGGTTACCGTTTCACCGTTCGCCTGTGCACCGGTTACTTTGTGGCCGAGTAAAAATTCCATACCAAGCGATTTTTTCAGCACCCGTTGCAATTCCTTACCAAGACCGCCATCCATAGTTGGAATGATCGATTTCAGGTACTCTACAACCGATACCTTAGCGCCCAGACGTGCGTAAACAGACCCAAGCTCGAGCCCGATTACCCCACCACCAATAATGATCAGGTGTTTCGGAACTTCCTGCAGGTTCAGGGCCTCGGTCGAGGTAATGATACGCTGTTTATCGACCGGAAGGAAAGGAAGCGATGTCGGCTTTGAGCCGGTGGCGATGATGACATGACGTGTGGTAATGGTCTCCTCCTGGCCTGCCTCGTTCCGCACCACGATTGTATTTTTATCTTTGAATGAGCCTACGCCCTGGTAACTGTCTATTTTGTTCTTTTTGAACAGGTACTGGATGCCCGCCGTATTTTGCTGCACCACATCATCTTTACGGGCAATCATCTGCTTCATATCAACGCTGAGGTCTTTCAGACCGATGCCATGCGTACCAAAAGTATGGGCAGCATTGTGGTAATGTTCTGAGGAATCGAGCAGCGCTTTTGAGGGGATACAACCTACGTTGAGGCAGGTACCGCCGAAAGTCTTGTATTTCTCAATAACTGCAGTTTTAAGTCCCAACTGCGCGCACCGAATGGCGCTAACATATCCACCCGGACCGGAGCCGATCACAACGACGTCGTATTGCATAGATTTTTCGTTTTTTTGTTCGGGCAAAGGTAAGAAAAAACCTACAAAGCAGCAGGAAGTTAGCCCGGCCATTGGCCTTGGGCGCAAAGCCTTTTAAAAATGAGATTGTTGCGACTAACAAATCTTTTACCACCGGTTGCCACACTGCAAACGAACAATACCTATCTTAGCATCAAGACAAACCGGTGGTCCAGGTTCGCCGCTGCACAGCGCATCCCTGCACCCGGTTCGATAACCAATACCTCTAAATGAACACCAGATTTTCTTTTCTCGTCATCCTGTTTTTTCTGAGCCTGACGGCTGATGCGCAGGAAACCGACTCCGCCTACATTGCGCAGCACTACACAAAAGTTGAACGCCGCATTCCCATGCGGGATGGCATCAAGTTGTTCACTTCGATTTATCTGCCAAAAGATCAGTCCAGGAAATATCCGATCCTGCTCAACCGCACGCCTTATACGGTTGCTCCTTACGGCGAAGCCATGAAGACCTCGCTGGGACCTGATCCGCTTTTTGCGCGTGAAGGGTTCATTTTTGTGTACCAGGACGTGCGCGGGCGCTGGATGAGCGAAGGAACGTTTGACGACATTCGCCCCCATCAGGCAAAAAAAAACTCAAAAAAAGATATCGACGAAAGTACAGATACTTATGATACCATAGACTGGTTGTTAAAGAACGTCAAAGGCAATAACGGAAAAGCCGGCATGTATGGCATTTCTTATCCGGGCTTCTACTCAACCGCCGCCCTGCCTGGGGCGCATCCGGCACTCAGGGCAGTATCGCCGCAGGCTCCGGTAACAGATTGGTTTGTTGGCGATGACTTTCACCACAACGGCGCCCTGTTCCTGATGGATGCTTTTTCTTTTATGTCTTCTTTCGGCGTTCCCAGGCCAGCGCCCATTACGCCAGACCGGGGGCCGAAACCATTCGCCTATCCGGTCCAAGACAACTACCGCTTTTACCTGGAAGCAGGCAGCATCAAGAACCTGAAGGAAAAATACTTCGCAGACAGCATCCGGTTCTGGAACAACCTCTTTAAACACCCCAACCTGGACACCTTCTGGAAAGCCAGGGTTATTACCCCACACCTTACAGGCGTTAAACCTGCCGTTATGGTGGTGGGCGGTTTCTTCGATGCCGAAGATGCCTATGGCACCTTTGCCACCTATAAGGCTATTGAAAAGCAGAACCCAGGCGCGAATAACATCCTGGTAGCCGGACCCTGGTTCCACGGCGGCTGGGTGCGCTCGGCAGGCGATTTCTTTGGCGACATCCGTTTCGGCCAGGCAACGAGTACCTGGTACCAGCGAGAGCTGGAGCTGCCCTTTTTCAAACACCACCTGAAGGGCGAAGGTTCATTCAATCCGGCAGAAGCCACAATTTTTGTAACCGGGAGCAACACCTGGAAAAAATTCACAGCATGGCCGCCAAAAGAAACCGAGCAAAAGACGCTCTTTTTCCAGCCGGGCGGTAAACTCGGTTTTGATAAGCCACAACGCACAGATAGCTGGGATGAGTATGTTAGCGACCCGAACAAGCCGGTACCCTATCAGGACGGCGTGCAGCACCGCCGCAGCCGGGAATACATGATCGATGACCAGCGTTTTGCAGCCCGCCGTCCTGACGTAGTGGTTTACCAAAGCGATGTTCTAAGCGAAGACATCACCCTGGCGGGACCGCTTACTGCCGACCTCCTGGTATCGACCTCCGGTACCGACGCCGATTACGTTGTCAAATTGATCGATGTTTACCCCGAAAACGAACCCGATCCCCAGCCAAATCCGCAGAACGTGCTGATGGCCGGATACCAGATGCTTGTTCGCGGCGAGATCATGCGTGGCAAATACCGCAATAGTTTTGAAAAACCGGAGCCTTTTAGCCCGGGCGTGGTAACCCGGGTAAATTACAGCCTGCCAGATGTGGCACATACCTTTAAAAAGGGTCACCGCATTATGGTCCAGGTTCAAAATTCCTGGTTCCCGCTGGCCGACAGGAACCCGCAGAAATTTATGAACATTTACGATGCTGAGCCGGCAGACTTCCAGAAGGCAACCCAGCGAATTTACCATGACGTAAAAAATGCCTCATCTATTAAACTCACCGTCTTGAAATAATACCGATATGAAACGAACCTGTATTCTGCTGCGTATGCTGGCTGTGCTTGCACCCCTTTTTTATGCTGCACAAAGCAATGCGCAACTGCTGAAACCTAAGGAATCACACACCCGGGCAGATAGCCTGCGCGGCAAAATAACACCCCTGCGCAGCTGTTACGACATCAACTATTACCACCTCGATGTGCGTATGGATCTCGACGAAAAACGTGTTAGCGGCAGCAACCTCTTCGCCTTCACTGCTACCCAGGATTTTAACCGGCTGCAGTTTGATCTGTTTCCGGAGCTGAAAGTAGAAAAGGTCATTTACCAGGACAAAGAACTGCGCTTTACCCGCGAAGCAGCTGCGGTGTTCGTAACTTTCCCCAAGCCGATAAAAAAAGGCAGTAAGGATCGTTTTACAGTTGTCTATTCCGGCTCGCCGAAAATTGCCAAAAACGCACCCTGGGATGGAGGTTTTATTTACAAAACAGATAAGAGCGGCAATCCATGGGCATCAGTTGCCTGTCAGGGCCTGGGCGCAAGCGTGTGGTGGCCGAACAAGGACCACCAAAGCGATGAAGTAGACAGCATGCTCATTAGCATTGCTGTACCCAAGGGTCTGCAGGAAATCAGCAATGGGCGGCTCCGTGGCATTACCGACCTTAAAAATGGCTATGTACAGTACAATTGGTTTGTCGGAAACCCGATAAACAATTACAATGTGACGTTTTACATCGGCAGATATGCCCATTGGCAGGATTCTTATGAGGGCGAAAAAGGCAGGCTGGACCTCGATTTCTGGTCGCTCGCAGAAGACAGTACCCGCGCCAGGCCACACTGGGACCGCGATGTAAAACCCATGCTGAAATGTTTTGAACACTGGTTCGGCCCCTACCCCTTTTATGAGGATGGCTACAAACTTGTCCAGGCTCCGCACCTGGGTATGGAACACCAGAGTGCCGTGGCCTACGGCAACCAGTTCCGCAACGGCTACCTTGGCCGTGACCTCAGTGGTACCGGACATGGACTGAAATTCGACTTCATCACCGTGCATGAAAGCGGTCACGAATGGTTTGGCAATAACATTACCGCCAGAGACATTGCCGACATGTGGATCCACGAAAGTTTCACCAATTATTCGGAAACACTCTTCCTGGAGTGTCTGGAGAGCAGGGAGACCGGCTCTGCCTATGTACAGGGCATTCGCAAAGGCATTGCGAACGATGTTCCCATTATCGGCCCGTATGATGTCAACAAAGAAGGCTCAGGCGATATGTATCCGAAAGGTGCAAACATGATCCACACGATCAGGCAGCTCGTTGCTGACGATGAAAAATTCAGACAAATGCTGCGCGGACTCGGCAAGACCTTCTACCACCGCACCGTAACGACCGCCGAGATTGAAAATTTCATGAGCAAACAGAGCGGCATTGATCTTTCCAAAATTTTTGATCAATACCTCAGGCATACAAAACCGCCTGTACTGGAATATAAGATCCAGAACAACCAGCTGAGTTGCCGTTGGTCTGGCGTTGTTGCGGGCTTTAACATGCCGGTTAAAGTGGCAACAGACGGAAATACATTTACATGGATCAAACCCACCACCGATTGGAAGCTTGTCAGGGCCAGCAACCCGGCGAAGGCAGGCGGTGTCCTGGTCGATCCGAACTTTTACGTGCTGACGCAGGAAGTTCGCTAGGCGCAAACGTTTTGCTGAAACCAGCTGCTTGATTCAGGCCGGGTACGCCGCTGTCCCCGGTAAATTGATAAGAATGAGGTTGTCGCCCCTTGTTGGGACAACCTCATTTTGTTTTAAGGCCACACAGAACCCTGTTTTGACAAAATGTTAAATTTTCGAAAAGCTGCAACGAAACGGAATACGTTGCGTCTTATTAGAAAACGCACGCAGACCTAAAAACCAAGAACATGAAAAAGTTAATTACCTCTTGCCTGGCCTTTATTATAATCCTTTCTTACTCTATGAAGGCTGCCAGGCCTACAGAAATCAATAATTCCCGCCCCGCAAAGCAGCAGGTCAGGGATTTCCACGGTGTTGCCTCGGGTGGCAGCATTGATGTCGTGATACGCCTGGGCAACAGCGAATCGATCCGGTTCGAAGGCGACCAGGAGGCCATTTCTGAACTGGTTACCGAAAAAGAGGATGGTGTCCTGGTAATCAGGCCCAGCTCAAAGAAATGGTGGGATTGGGAAAAACGTTTCAAAAATTCCCGCGTAACGGCATACATCACAGCCAAAAAGCTTGACAAACTGATGATGGCAGGATCCGGTAACATGACAGTTAACGGCACGCTTTCCGGCCCATCACTGGCAGCCGTACTGAGCGGTTCAGGTAAAATCCAGGTCACCGCAAACATCAGCGGTAAAATGGAAAGTGCCATCAGCGGATCAGGAAGTGTCAATTTACAGGGAAAAGCGAACTATGCTGAAGTGGCCATTAGTGGGTCAGGCAGTTTGAATGGCAGAAGTTTCCAGGTGAATGACCTGCAAGCGGCGATCAGCGGATCAGGAAATATCTCCATGAGCGTTGGCAAAAGGCTCGACGCCGCCATCAGCGGTTCCGGGAACATACGTTATGCCGGCAGTCCTTCGGTTCAGAAACGCGTGGCCGGTTCAGGCAACGTGACCAGATTATAGTGCTTTCACACACAAATAAAAAACGTCCATACAGAGGTATGGACGTTTTTTATTAAAACCTGGTGTAAACCGCCAGCTGGACGATGTTATTTACAGTGTTGCCTGAGCGGCCTTTAACGGCCTGGTTCATGTACCCTGCCTCCAGGTCTACAGCTTTGCTGAACCGGTAACCCAGCGCGCCGTATGCCCGGTTTTGGTCGAACACTTTCCCGTTTAGCCGGTCTTTATTTTGAACATTCAGAAAGAACTCATTTTGAATCGCACCAAAGAAACCTTGCGTAAAAGGACCATTTGGTTTTTCAAACGGTACCAGAGCCCTGACGAAATAACGCAAACGCTGTGAAAAAATATCCGGCCCACCATTTAAGCCCTCAATAAATCGCTGTTCAAGCCGCGCGCGGTGGGTGATTCCGGCGGTCCTGATGGCGTGCGTAAAGATGTATTGTTCCCAGATGCGGTGTTCGGTTTGCAAGTTATCCTTAAATCCATCCATCTGGTGAAAGGTCGGTGTAAACAGGTAACCAACAATGACATTATGGTTCTTATTAAAAAAGTACTGGATACCAGGGCGGATCAGGACACTGCGCACGCCGTCCCATTCATCCTGACTGCGAACCTGCACGTCAAAATAGGCACCCCATTTTTCATTGATGCGTGTATTGTTCATAAACATGCCCCAGCCGGTTTGCTGGGTAACAGTTTGGGCGCTGACAGCCACGGGAAATAAGCAGGTTAAAAGAATAAGTATCTTCAAAAAACGCATATCAGGAAATTAAAAAAGGTTGTTCACTGCGCAACAACGTTTTGGGTAAACGCCGCTGCTGCGGTAAACAACCTCTGGTTAAAAAGAATTTCTTTATTTAAACGCCGAGCAGCAAACGTGCGGGATCTTCAAGCAATTGTTTTACGCGTACCAGGAAACCAACCGACTCGCGGCCATCGATAATGCGGTGGTCGTAAGACAGGGCTACGTACATCATCGGGCGGATCACCACTTCGCCTTTTTCGGCTACCGGGCGCTCCACGATGTTGTGCATACCTAAAATAGCAGATTGAGGGGCGTTAATGATCGGCGTAGACATCATAGAGCCAAAGACACCGCCATTTGTAATGGTAAAGGTGCCGCCGGTCATTTCTTCGATACTCAACTTGTTTTCGCGGGCTTTCAGGGCCAGTTCGAGTACTGCCTTTTCAATCTCAGCAAGACTCTTGCTTTCTGCATTGCGAACCACGGGTACAACCAGGCCTTTCGGTGCAGAAACGGCGATCGAGATATCGGCAAAATTGTTATACACAATCTCTTCGCCTTCAATACGGGCATTTACAGCAGGGAAGTCTTTCAGCGCTTCTGTTACCGCCTTGGTAAAGAAACTCATAAAGCCCAGGCCTACACCATGCTTTTCCTTGAATTGATCCTTGTATTTTCCGCGAAGGTCCATGATCGGTTTCATGTTGACCTCGTTGAATGTAGTGAGCATGGCAGTTTCATTCTTGACAGCGACCAGGCGTTTGGCAACAGTCTTGCGCAGTGGCGACATTTTTTCACGACGCTCAGAACGCGCACCTGAAGGCGCGGGCGCTGTAGCAGGAGCAGCTGCGGCGGGCTTGGCAGGCTCCGCCTTTTTGCCGGCTTCGGCTTTCTGTGCATCTTCTTTAGTAATGCGGCCATCTACACCTGTTCCCTGTACATGGGCAGGATCAACACCTTTTTCGGCAAGAATTTTTCCTGCTGCTGGGGATGGAGTTCCCGAAGCATAACTTTCTTTAGACTCTTTAACCGGCGATGCTGCCTTTTCTTCGGCTGCTGCTGGCTGTTTGTCGGCCGCTTCCTGCTTTGCCGGGGCTGCACCGCCCGCTTCGATTGTACAAACCACTGCACCGATCTCAAGCGTGTCTCCTTCGGCAGCAATGGTCTTCAAAGTTCCTGCCTGCTCGGCAGTGAGTTCAAATGTGGCTTTGTCAGATTCCAGCTCTGCAATCACTTCATCCATCTCAACGGCCTCGCCATCATTTTTTATCCAGCGGGATAAAACGACTTCGGTGATCGACTCACCTACGGGCGGAACTTTTATTTCTATGCTCATATTTTATGCGATTATCTAAATATAAAGATCAAACTAATGGACTAATCTACGCTGAAAACTTTGTTTACTGATTTCTTGGCGATTTTCTTTTCCTGTTCGCTTACCTGGGTTTCGAACGCCTTAGCCAGGATGTACGCCTGCTGGTTTGCATGTTGTTTGGCGTAACCGGTTGCGGTACTGCTGCTTTCCTTGCGTGAAATGACGTCGATGTGGCTCAGCGATGTCTTGCGCAGCCTTCGCAGCAGGTATGGCCAGGCGCCCATGTTTTCAGGTTCTTCCTGCACCCAGACAATATCGTCTGCATGTTTGTACTTCTTCACTACTGCTTCCATCTGTTCAACTGGCGTCGGATAAAGCTGTTCTACACGAACAATGGCCACATTTTTAATCTGATCTGCCTTTTGTTTTTCGGCAAGCTCATAGTAGATTTTGCCACTGCAGAAAATAACTCTCTTCACATCGCCTGCTTTAACGTGCTGATCGGCAATAACTTCTTTGAAGCCCCCGGCAGTAAAATCGGCAAGCGGCGATACGCACTGCGGATGACGCAGCAGGCTTTTTGGCGAGAAAACGACAAGCGGCTTGCGGAAATCACGCTTAAACTGCCGACGCAGCACATGGAAGAAATTGGCTGGCGTGGTACAATTGACAACCTGCATGTTGTAGTCAGCACACAGTTCCATGAAACGCTCAATGCGCGCTGAAGAGTGTTCCGGCCCCTGTCCTTCATAACCATGTGGCAACAGCATAACCAGACCATTTTCCCGCTGCCATTTCGTTTCGGCACTGGCAATGTACTGGTCAATGACGATCTGGGCGCCGTTAAAGAAATCGCCAAACTGCGCTTCCCAAATGGTTAAGGCGTTCGGGTTGGCCATGGCATAACCATATTCAAAACCCAGCACACCGTATTCAGACAGGTGGGAGTTGTAAATATCAAAAGGGGCCTGCTGGTCGGATAAATTAGCCAGCGGGATATACTCTTCTTCAGAATCTTCAAGGGTCAGCACCGCATGGCGATGCGAAAAAGTGCCGCGCTCCACATCCTGTCCGCTCAGGCGCACACGCTTGCCCTCTGCAAGCAGGGTCCCGTAGGCGAGTTGTTCGCCCATGGCCCAATCAAAAACTTCTGTTTCCTCGACCATCTTGCGGCGTTCGTCAAACAGTTTTTCAATTTTACGGAAGAACTTTTTGTCGGCAGGAAGGCTTGTAACCCGTTTACCGATCTCGAGCAAGGTCGATTTTTTCACAGATGTGTCCGGCGACTCGTTAAAGTCATTCGGGGTAGCCATGCGCATGTCTGCCCAGGCCCCGCCAAACTTCACTTCAGTACTGGTCGTGGTGACTTCTTTTGCCTCATTCAGGCGTTCCTGCAGCATAGCGCGGAATTCCTTCTCCATTTCTTTGGCCAGGCCTGCCTCAAGTTTACCTTCTTTGGTAAGCTGCTGCACGTAAATTTCGCGCGGATTGGGGTGTTTTTCTATGGTTTTATAAAGAAGCGGCTGTGTAAATTTAGGTTCGTCAGATTCGTTGTGACCAAACCGGCGGTAGCACAGAATGTCAATGAATACGTCATTCCTGTACTTCTGGCGGTATTCCATAGCCAGGTTGATGGCATAAACAAGTGCCTCCACATCGTCGCCGTTTACATGAAACACCGGCGACAAGGTAACCTTTGCAATATCTGTACAATAGGTACTGGTACGCGCATCTTTATAATTGGTCGTAAAACCAATCTGGTTGTTGATGATCAGGTGAATCGTACCCCCGGTTTTGTAACCTTCCAGGCCGGCCATCTGGATGACCTCATACACAATGCCTTGTCCGGCAATTGAAGCATCGCCATGAATCAGGATCGGTGCAATGCGGGCATTGTCGCCGCCATATTTAAAGTCGATCTTAGACCTGGTCATGCCTTCCACGACAGAATTTACTGTTTCCAGGTGCGAGGGGTTGGGGCACAGGCTCAGGTGAACACTTTTGCCGTCGTTTGTATTGACATCGGTCGAATAACCGAGGTGGTACTTCACGTCGCCGCCGAACGGCGAATCTGCGCTGTACCCCTTACCTTCAAACTCAGCAAAAATGTCTTTATACGTTTTCTGCATGATGTTGGCAAGAACGTTCAGGCGGCCGCGGTGTGCCATACCGATCACAAATTCTTCAATACCCAGATCTGCTCCTTTTTCAATAACAGAATCAAGTGCAGGAATCAGGGCCTCGGCACCTTCAAGTGAAAAACGTTTCTGTCCGAGGAATTTGGTGCCAAGGAAATTTTCGAAACTTACGGCCTGGTTCAGTTTGGTCAGAATCCGTTTTTTCTCCTCAATTGAGAAGTTTGGCGTATTGCGCACCGACTCCATTTTTTCCTGGAGCCAGCTTAGCACCTCGGGGGTGCGTAAAAATTTAAATTCAGCCCCGATAGACCTTTTATAGGTCTGCTCAAGCAGGCTGATGATGTCTTTCAGTTTCGCAGGACCGATACCAATTTCCACCCCAGCATTGAATACCGTTTCCAGGTCGGCATCAGAAAGGCCGAAGTTCGAAAGTTCCAGGGTCGGCAAATGCTTGCGGCGCTCGCGCACAGGGTTGGTATGCGTAAAAAGGTGTCCCCTGGTCCGGTACCCGTCGATCAGGTTCAGCACATTCACCTCTTTCAGAAAATGTTCTGGCGTATCGGCACTGGCGGCAGCGGGCTCTGAACCACGGCCAAAATCGAAGCCTTCAAAAAATTTCTGCCATCCAAACTCGACCGAAGCCGGATCTTTCTGGTAAGACTGGTATAATGACTCAATATATTCGGCGTTGGCACCGTTCAGGTAGGAAAAATGATCCATTACGATTGTTGTTTATAGCTTGGCAAAATTAGAACTTTAGGCCGTAAATGCCTATGAATAGTCCAATTAATTTAACAAAAAAGGCATTTTAGGCTTGTGCCGGATTGGCCAGCTGGCTGGCAAAATCAACCAGTTCGCAGACGTTCTTAAGCGGGATCAGCCGTTCGTTTGTCACGATATCGAACTCCGAGATCAGGCTGCCCGCAACGATGAGCGGTACCTCCAGGTAGTGCATCAATTTTTCCAGCATTTTATTCAGATCCTTATCTAAGCGCAGTGATGTCAGCACCGACAGCACATAGTCTGGCTGGTAATGTGCAACCACCGCTTTCAGGTCATCATAATCAACGTTCGGCCCGAGGTAAAGCGTCTCGTGGCCACATGATTTGAGCAGGTAGCGGGCAAAAATCAGCCCTGTCTCGTGGCTTTCCTCTTCGGGCAGGAAAAGCAGGAAACGCTTGGGGTTTTCATCTTTGCGGTTACCTAGTTTCTCGATCTCTACAATGATGCGTTCACGGATCAGGTTGGATGCGAAATGCTCATGCGAAGGATTCATTGTTTTGGTCTGCCACAGCATCCCGATCTTCTTCATGAACGGAAAAAGCACCTGATCCATTGTATTGGTCAGTCCAGACTCGCTGATACATCCATCCAGTATTTTATTAAATGCGGCCTCATCATACTGCAGCACCGCATTGGATAACATTTGCACCTGTACCGAATCATTGGTTCTGTTCGCCTGCAGTTGTGCAACTAAGGAGTTGACCTTATCCTGTCCCAGCTTGGCGATCTTGCTGATTTTATATCCGCTCTCGTTCAAGGTGGCGATATTAAGCAGCTGCTTCAGGTCGTCCTCGTTGTAGTAACGAATATTTGTCGCGGTGCGTTTAGCAGGCACAAGATTGTATCTCAACTCCCAGATACGAATTGTATGGGCTTTGATACCGGTCAAGTTTTCGATGTCACTTATGGAGAATTTTCTCAATTACCCTGGTTTTAAACAAACTTAAACAAATTAGTATTAAAACCTTTTTTTGTTTAGTTTGTTTGGGTCAATTTGCCTTTTTTTATTCAGGACCAGGTTGATGCGTAGAGCCCTTCCGGATCGATGTTTTTAACCTCTTTTTCCAGGTCAAAACTTCCTTTGTTTTTTTGGTCGCTGCCCACACCGCTCATGCCTGCCCAGTTGCCCCAATTGCTGGCCGGGCAATAATCGATCAGTTTTTCTTCAAAGTAAGATGCACCCAGCGTCCAGTCTACTTTCATTTCATACACCAGGTACACTGCAACCAGTTGCCTGGCCGAATGCGAAATGAAGCCTGTATAGTTCAGCTCCCGCATAATGGCATCGATAACGTTATGCCCGGTTTCTGCAGCGGTCCATTTTTTAAAGAGCCCTTGCTGGTTCCGGGCCTCAGGCGGTGCCTCGTCTTTAAAGCCAGTCTTTTTAAAATAAGTATTTCCGTGTTTCTTAAACATAAAACGGAAATAGTCGCGCCAGAGCAGCCCAATGATTACCTGGCTGAAATGGCTCTTGGCGCCAAACTTCTCTTCTGCCTGGCGCATGGCCCAATAGATCTTTCTCGGCGATACACAGCCCAGCGCCAGCCAGGCCGACATGCGCGCGGGAAATACTTTGTTTTTGCCCTTCACCGCTGCCGAGGCGGCGATAAACTCTTCCAGGTGCGCCAGACCGGCTGCCTCGCCGCCCGTAAAATTAAAGGCAGCACGTTCGTCGCGAATCAGGCCGCTGTAACCCAGGGCCTGCAGGTCGGGCATCAATCCCCAGTCTTCAGCTTCGACAACAGCGACACGCAAGGGCGCTTCGAAACAGGGTTTAATCACCGCATCCCGTTCGGTCTTTTTTTTGAACTGACTGAATACTTCAGGAATATCTTTGATGGGAAAAGGAAGGTCTTCCTTGTTGTACAGGGTATGACCGATAAAATGCCTCAGGTTAACTTTAAGCTTCCAGAGCGCGTCTTCCACGCGGGCCGAAATGCGGGTCTCTTCTGCCGCCACTTCCCGATGGTGGTACACTTCATTAATTTCGTACTGACTAACCAGCGCCGGAATAAGTTCTTCGGGCCGCCCGCTTTGAACCAGCAGATTGCCGCCCAGTGCCTGCAGTGACCGCCGCAATGCCGCAACACTCTCAATAATGAACTGCGCACGGATCTGGCCGGTTTTCCAGAACCCATTTACCTGGCTATAATGCCGAGGATCAAATACATACACAGGAAGGATCTCGTCTGACTTGGCGAGCGCCTCAAGGAGAATCTCGTTGTCGTGCAGCCGAAGATCGTTACGAAACCAAACAAGTATTTTTTTTCCGTTCATCCGGTGTGTTGTGCGATGGATCAATGCAAAAATATAGCATTTATTTTTGCAAAATGCGGCAATAACTTAATATTGACACAAGCACAACAATCACAATGAACACTCTTCAGATTTCAGCCGGGCTTGCAGGAAAATATTTTCGCTACAAACCATCTGCCGGCTTGTTCGTTATTCTCTCATGTCAGAACGGGTATTGATCACCGGGGCCTCCGGGCTTATCGGCCGGGAACTTATTTCACAACTTCTGGACAAGGGGCACGAAGTTGCTGTATTGTCCAGAAAGCCGGCGCAAAACGCCCTTTACAAGACCTATACCTGGGACATCGATGCCGGGCGGGCAGATGCTGCAGCCCTCGAAGGCGTTACAGCCGTGATCCACCTGGCCGGCGAGGCCATTTCAAAAGGTCCCTGGACCGAAGCGCAGAAGCGCCGGGTCATTGATAGCCGCGTCAAGTCTGCGAACCTGCTGCATGCCCTCGTCAAAAGCCATGGCCGGCAGGTCACACATTTTATTTCTGCATCGGGTGTGGGGTTCTACGGAGATTGTGGCGATGAACTGCTCACCGAGCGATCGCCGGCCGGCCGGGACTTTATGGCGCGTTGCTGTGTAGCGTGGGAGCAGGCAGCTATGCAGTTTAAAGAATTGGGCCTGCGTGTTTCTGTGCTCCGTACGGGTGTGGTACTGGCTGAACAGGGCGGAGCACTTCCTACGTTTGCCCTTCCCGTAAAACTTTTCGCCGCAGCTCCCCTCGGTTCGGGCAGACAGTGGATCCCCTGGCTGCATCTTGATGATGCCGCAGCTGCCTATGCTTACCTGCTGGAAAACCCGCATGCAGCGGGAATCTACAACCTTTGCGCCCCTTTCCCAGTTACCAATAAAGGTCTGACCAGGGCCCTGGCCAAGCAGTTGCACCGACCTGTCTGGCCGTTTCATGTGCCGCGTTTGGTACTCAAACTTGCACTGGGCGAAAGAAGTGTGCTTCCCCTCAGCAGCACCAATACATCTGCGCAGAAATTGCTTGATGTTGGTTTCCTGTTTAAATTTACCAATCTGCAAGACGCACTGGCATCAATTTACGAGCGCCCGCCCACACAAAACAATGAAAGAAACAATTAACATCTGCTGGCTGCGGCGCGACCTGCGCCTTGACGACCATGCGGCCCTGTACCACGCACTGCGTGCCGGCCGCCCGGTCTTGCCGTTGTTTATTTTCGACACCAATATCCTTGACGAGCTCAACCCTGACGATGCCCGCGTCACATTCATTCATCAGGAAGTGCTGCGGTTGCAGCAGGAGCTGAAAAAGCATGGCAGCGGCCTGCTTGTTTGTCATGGCAAACCCGAAGCGGTATGGAATGAGCTGGTAGACAAATACGACATCGGCCATGTGTTCGCGAACAGGGATTACGAACCGTACGCCCGTGAGCGTGATGACAGCCTGGCGGAGTTCTTAAGCAGTGAACAGATCGGCTTCAGGCTGTTCAAAGACCAGGTCATTTTTGAGACCAGTGAGGTCGTTAAACCAGACGGCAAGCCCTATACCGTTTATACACCTTACTGGAAACGCTGGCGGCAAAAACTGGAACCTTTTTTTTTCGCGGCTTATCCTACTGAAAAATATTTCAGGCATCTGTATAAAGGCGAAGTGCCTGTGCCTCCTTCGCTGGAAGAACTTGGTTTCGGCCAGGCCAAGATCGTCTTTCCCCCGAGGCAAGATTACCGGCACAAGCTGGCCGATTACGGCAAAACACGCGACTTCCCAGCCCTGGAGGGAACTAGCCGGCTGGGCATTCACCTCCGTTTCGGCACGGTCAGCATCAGGGAGGCTGTAAGGACAGCACTCGAAGAAAAAGCAGAGGTCTGGATCTCTGAACTCGCCTGGCGTGAGTTCTACATGATGATCCTATGGTATTTTCCCAATTCGGCCACTTACAATTTCAAAACGGCATATGATAAAGTACAGTGGCGCAACAACAAAGCTGAGTTTGAGGCCTGGTGTACCGGCCAAACGGGATACCCCCTGGTCGATGCGGGCATGCGGCAGATGAATGCCACAGGTTACATGCACAACCGGGTGCGCATGGTTACCGCAAGCTTTTTAACAAAACACCTGCTGGTAGATTGGCGCTGGGGTGAAGCCTATTTTGCAGAAAAACTACTGGATTACGACCTGGCGAGCAACGTGGGCGGCTGGCAATGGGCCTTCGGATCAGGAAATGATGCCGCGCCTTATTTCAGGGTTTTCAATCCCGAACTGCAGGCCAAGCGTTTTGATCCGGATCTGAAATACATCAAAAAATGGGTGCCGGAATATGGTACAAAAAAATATGCCCCACC
Organism: Pedobacter yulinensis; assembly: GCF_003029735.1. Classification (GTDB taxonomy): domain Bacteria; phylum Bacteroidota; class Bacteroidia; order Sphingobacteriales; family Sphingobacteriaceae; genus Pedobacter; species Pedobacter yulinensis. The sequence goes on along the minus strand of NZ_KZ686268.1, from coordinate 1,476,412 downwards.
AATTGTGGAGCATACGTTTGCCCGCGAACGGGTCTTAAAAGCTTTTAAAAAAGCGTTGGGTTAATTATTTTACAGAAACGACTTCCATGTCAAAATCCAATGCCGTATTAGGCGGTATGGTTCCCTGCCCGGCTCCGCCGTAGGCCAACGCCGAGGGAATAAAAACCCGCACCTTTTCGCCAACCCGCATCAGCGCAAGCATCTTACGCCATCCAGGAATATCACCGCCGATCGTAGATGTCTCGTAGCCCTCAGAATTGCTGTCAAATTGTTCTCCATCAACGATCCTGCCGGCATATTTCACTTTTGCTATGTGCTCTTCCCTTACCCGTTCACCGGTTCCTTCCTGCAGCACGATGTAATAGAAGTTTGCAGCTGTTTTTGTAGCAGTAAGTCCTTTCTTCTGAAGAAATTCATTAATGACACGATCATCCCGCGAGGCCTGCGTAGCTTCTTCCAGAACTGTGAGCACCAGCACGACCACTTCATTTTCGGGGACCTTCAGCGCAGTCGAACCGTTTTTACCGAATGCGAGGTAAGAAGGGAGTACAATCGATGCTTCAGAGCCCCTGTTTGTCTTTAACAACACGGTACGGATCGCTTCTACGCTGATCTGCTGTCCGTAACCCTGAAGAAATAGGGCAGATGTGTAACCAACCAGGTCAGCCATGTTGCCAATCGTTGAAGATTGATAATACGTTGCATTTGTTTTTGCAGACTTGATGGCTACCCGGTATAAAACCGAATCTGTATTTTTTAAAAGCTCGCCTGTTCCCTGCTTGGTTACTGCATAATAAAAACCGCTCGGATCTTTGGTGGCATTCAGACTGTTTTTTTTCAGGTAATCCTGGATGATTTTTTCATCTACGCTTTCGATCGGTTCATACTCCTTTTTACAGGCACTGAAAACCACCGAAAACAACAAAACGATACTGAACAAATATTTTATTTTCATGAATTGTCTATTGAGCTTTTATTAAGTCTACGTCAAAGTCAAGTACGGTATTTGGCGGAATATTTCCATAACCGGAGCTGCCATAAGCATAACCTGAAGGAATGATCAGCCTGATCCGCCCCCCCGGCTGGATCTTAGCAAGTCCCACCTGCCAGCCCAGTATTACACCGCTGTAACGGAATTTGATGGGCTCCGTACTTTTTTGAAATACGGTTCCATCCAGCAGGCGCCCGGTGTAATTGGCAAACAACTCGGGATTGTTACTGTACGTTACGTTTCCCGTTCCAGGCGTAACGATCTGGTAATAAACGCCCGAGGAAGGATCGCGAACTGCAGGAATGTTGTTTTTTGCAATAAAATCTTTGATGATCTGTTCGTCTGCCCTTGCCTGCGCATCTGCATCAAACGTTTCTTTCTTCGCACACGATACAAAAAATATCCCGGCCAGTAGAACGGCCAGCACCCTGGTTTTTAACATAATTCACAAAAATAGTTTTTTCCGGGCGCCCTGGCAATTTTTAACCAATTTTAACATACAGGCCCGGGCGCACAGGCTGAGAAAAGGCCACAAAAAAAGCCCGGATTACGCCGGGCTTCAGGATTTATTAACCAATTAAAAAATGTACTTGTTTGCTTCGATCAGTCCAACAGCGATCCGCTGACGCGCTTCTTTCACATTGAAGGGTTCCATTTTTGTAAACCGCCGCAGGCCCACCAGCATCATGCGCTGTTCATCTCCCTCGGCAAATGCCCAAAGGGCTTCTTTGCCAGCTTTGGCCACGGCATCCACGGCTTCGACCAGATACACACGCAGCAGGTCGAGCTGCCCTGCGGCTCCGTCCTCGCCCCGCAGGTGAACCAGCCTTTCGGTGCGCAGCAAAGCAGATTCGGCAACATAGGCGTAACTTGCCATATCGGCGATATTCATTAAGATTTCCTGTTCTTTAGACAGGCTCATCATAAGTTTCTGAACGGCCGCTCCGGCCACCATCAAGGTAGCCTTTTTCAGGTTACTGATCACCTTTTTTTCAGCGGCAAACAGCGTATCATCTGCCTCGCCGAAATCAGGAATGGCCATCAGTTCACTGGCCACAGCCGTTGCCGGGGTCATCAGGTCCAGTTCGCCTTTCATGGCACGTTTGAGCATCATGTCTACGGTGAGCAGGCGGTTGATCTCATTTGTGCCTTCGAAAATCCGGTTAATCCGTGCATCACGGTACGCGCGGTCCATTGGCGCGTCTGCAGAAAAGCCCATGCCGCCATAGATCTGGACGCCTTCGTCAACGACGTAATCGAGTGCTTCAGATCCCCAAACTTTAAGGATCGCGCACTCCACGGCAAACTGTTCTGTAGACTTCAGTTTCGCCTTTCCGGGTTCCATGCCGCCGGCCACCAGCGCTTCATAAGCATCATCAATATTTTGGCCGGCACGGTAGTTGGCCGAATCTACAGCGTAAACCTTAGCGGCCATTTCAGCGAGTTTATAGCGGATGGCGCCGTATTTAGCGATCTGCCGGCCAAACTGCGAACGCTCGTTTGCATAGTTCACCGCTTTGCTGATCACTTCTTTCGAAGCGCCGATCGCTGCTGCAGCAAGTTTGATTCGGCCAATGTTCAGAATATTGACCGCAATCTTAAACCCGTTCTGCCGGTCGCTCAGCATGTTATCTACCGGTACCGGGCAGTCGTTAAAAAATACCTGCCGCGTCGAGGAACCTTTTATGCCCATTTTGTGTTCTTCTGGATTCATCGTGATTCCGCCGAAATCCTTTTCTACGATAAAGGCGGTCAGGTTTTCGTCCTGATCAATTTTTGCGAATACGATGAACACGTCTGCAAAACCACCATTGGTGATCCACATTTTCTGGCCATTCAGCATGTAGTGCCGGCCATCTTCAGAAAGCACCGCTTTTGTTTTACCCGAATTGGCATCTGAGCCCGAATTGGGTTCCGTCAGGCAGTATGCTGCTTTCCATTCGCCTGTGGCAAGTTTGGGAATATACCTCGCTTTTTGCACCTCATTGCCGTAATAGAGAATGGGCAGCGTGCCGATTCCTGTATGGGCAGAAAGTGCTACGGCAAACGAATGGCCGGCGCCGATCACATCGGCCACCAGCATGGAGGTATTGAAGTTCTTGCCAAAGCCACCGTATTCTTCCGGGACCGACACGCCAAGAATACCCAGTTCGCCGGCCTTTGTAAGCAGACCCGGCATCAGTTCCGGGTCTTCCTGGCGGTCAATCCGGTCCAGGTGCGGGTAAACTTCCGATTCCAGGAAATCACGGCAGGTCTGCGCGATCATTCGCTGTTCCTCATCAAATTCTTCAGGAATAAATACATCTTCCCAGGAAGTTTCCCTGATCAGGAACTCACCTCCTTTAATGGTTTTTTTGTTTGTTGTTTCCATTTGCTACGCATTAGGACAAAAGATTAAAGAAGAAAAAGTAAAGACTACTGGCAATTGCCCAATTGATTTTTAAAAGCCGCGATTGCCCGTTGCAATTCGATGATTTGCCCGATAAGTCCTGAAAGCCGGGAAACATCGGAGTAACCAAACTCTACGCATAAAGTCAACTGCGTTTCAAGCTCAAATAAAGGCCTCAGTGCGATAGACAGAAAGCGCGCAAAGTCTTTATTGGAACTTCGTGACGAGCATTCGGCAATGTTTTAAGGAATGGATACCGCACTTCGCCCTATCTGATTTTTTAGGCCGAAACGTTCTGAGACAGGAAGTATCTCTGAAAAAATGTAAACTTCCTTTGCTAGTTGGATGCCGCCTCCATATTTTAAGCTTCCTGAAATTATGCACAGAGCTGCGATCTGTCTTTTTTCTTTCTTCTTTTTTCCTTGATCAGTGAATATAAATATTATTTCTCTAAAATTAATTTTTATAGCATTTCAAAAACCCCTGCAGCTCCTTGCCCCGTGCCTACGCACATGGTTACCATACCGTACTTCTGGTTGCGGCTGCGCAGTTCGTTCATCACCTGAACGGTCAGTTTGGCTCCGGTACAACCGAGGGGGTGCCCCAGCGCAATACCGCCGCCGTTCACATTCAGAATATCCGGATTGATGCCGAGTGCTCGCATGATCGCGATCGATTGAGAAGCAAAGGCCTCATTCAGTTCGATCAGATCGATCTGCTCGAGGCGCATGCCGGCCATTTTCAATGCCTTCGGGATGGCCTCGATTGGACCAATGCCCATGATTCTGGGCGGCACGCCGGCAACACCATAACTTACCAGCCGTGCAATGGGCTGCACACCCAGCTCTTTCAGTTTGCGCTCTGATACCACGATCACAAATGCTGCACCGTCTGAAGTCTGGGAAGAGTTTCCGGCAGTAATGACGCCCTTGGCGTCGAAAACCGGTTTCAATTTGGCGAGTTTCTCGAGGGTCGTATCAGCGCGCGGACCCTCGTCGGTATCGACCACGTAAGACCGGGTCTTGCGCTTCATCTTTTCATCCAGATAGGTTTCGTTCACGGTAATGGGCAATACACCTGCTTTCAATTTGCCGTTCCGGATCGCCTCGACTGCTTTGCGGTGCGAATGGAATGCAAACTCGTCCTGGTCTTCCCTGCTCACCTGGTATTCGCGCGCCACAGCTTCGGCCGTGAGGCCCATTCCCCAGTACCAGTCCGGATGGCTCCTGGCCAACTCCGGATTCGGCACCAGCTTCCAGCCGCCGAAAGGCATGCCAGACATCACTTCGACGCCGCCTGCAATGATACAATCGGCCATCCCCGATCTTATTTTGGCTACAGCGGTAGCAATCGTCTCCAGTCCTGATGCGCAGTAACGGTTTACCGTCACACCCGGCACCTTCTCGGTATCGAGCCCCATCAGTGAGATCATCCGGCCAATATTAAGGCCCTGCTCAGCCTCGGGTGTGGCATTGCCGACAATGACATCGTCAATTTCTTCTTTGTCCAGGCCGGCTACCGAGCCCACAAGCTCCCGGATCACGGTCGCTGCCAGGTCGTCGGCCCGCATAAAACGGAAAACACCTCTTGGCGCCTTGCCGACCGCCGTTCTTAAACCAGCTATAATATATGCTTCCTGCATGGTAGTGAGATTTGATTCACAAGGCAAGTCCTGAAACTGCACCCCGGTTAAACATCGTTATTATCGTGTGGGTCAGGTCAAGCTGCACCCGTTAAATTTTGTATCGTTTGTGCCCCATCTAAACACACTTAAAATGTCTTGCAGCACACCATCGCACAGCTGCCAGACCGCAGACCAACTCTCCGGAAATCAGTTTCGGAGCGGTTTGCCCTTTGTAATGATCGACTGGATCCGCTCGAGCGATTTACGCTCACCTGCGAGCGACAAAAACGCCTCGCGTTCCAGGTCGAGCAGGTATTGTTCTGTAACCTCGGTCGGCGAAGAGAGGTCGCCTCCGCAGAGCACATAACCCAGTTTTTCTGATATCTTTTTATCGTGCGCTGAAATGTAGTTGCCTGCATACATGCTGTTCGCCCCGGCATAGACAATGCCCAAGCCTTGTTTTCCCAGTACCCGGATATCGTTACGTTGAACAGGTTTCGTATACCCGGCATCTGCAAGTTCCAGCGCCTTTGCCTTCGCGTCTGCCAGCAGCCTGCTTCTGTTCATGGTTATGGCATACTTCCCTTTCTGCAGGTAACCCAATTCAAAGGCCTCTTCGCCCGACGTCGATACCTTCGCCATTCCGATCGTGAGGAAGCGCTCCTTCAATGTGTTCTGGGCAATCTGGTCATCTTTCAATTCATCTGATGCACGCAGGGCAAACTCTTTGGTTCCGCCCCCGCCGGGAATAACCCCTACACCAAACTCAACCAGGCCCATATACGTTTCTGCCGAAAGCTGAACGTGGTCGGCATGCAGGCTAAACTCACAGCCGCCGCCCAGCGTCAGGTTGTGCGCCGCCACCACCACCGGAATCGACGAATAACGCAGCCGCATCGAGGTGTTCTGGAATGCCCGGATGGCCATATTCAGCTCGTCCCATTCCTGCTCTACGGCCATCATGAAGATCATGCCTACATTTGCCCCGGCCGAGAAGTTGGCGCCATCGTTCCCGATGACAACCCCCTGAAAATCTTTTTCTGCCAGGTCAATGGCTTTGTTGATCCCCTGAATCACATCACCGCCGATCGTATTCATCTTTGTATGGAACTCGACGTTGACGATGCCGTCGCCAATGTCGATTACCGACACGCCTGAATTTTTCCAAACTGTCTTGTTCTGCCTCAGGTTATCCAGCACAATGAAAGCTTCGGTGCCAGGCACAGGCTGATAACTGGCAGTAGCTACATCATAGTATTTCTTGCGGCCGTCTTCGACCTTATAGAATGTGTCATGCCCCTGTTCGAGCATTTGTCGCACCCAGGCTGCGGGCTGATGCCCGTAAGTTTGCATGCCTTCTACCGAAGCGCTCAGGCCAATGGCATCCCAAAGTTCAAAAGGGCCAAGTTCCCAGCCAAATCCGGCACGCATTGCATCATCAATGCGGTACAGTTCATCAGATATTTCGGGAATTCGATCCGATACGTAAGCGAACAAACCAAATGAAGAATGTCTGAACAGCTCGGCAGCCTTGTCTTTTCCGGCAGCAAAAATCCTCATCCGCTCACGGAGGTTTTCTACCGGCTTTGTCATCTCGAGCGTAGCCGACTTTACTTTTTGCTGTGGTTTGTATTCAAGTGTTTTCAGGTCTAATGCCAGGATCTCGCTCTTTCCATCGGCGCCTTTGATTTTTTTATAAAAGCCCTGCCCGGTTTTATCGCCCAGCCAATTGTTCTCTTCCATTTTCTGTACAAAATCGGGAAGTTTGAAAAGGTCGCGTGCCTTGTCATCCGGACAATTGTCATAAAGCCCTTTTGCAACCTTGATCATCGTGTCGAGACCGACTACATCGGAGGTGCGGAAGGTTGCCGACTTGGGCCGCCCCAGCGCCGGACCTGTAAATTTATCCACTTCTTCTACTGTCAGGTCCAATTTTTCGACCAGGTGCAGCAGGGCCATAATTGAGTACACACCTACCCGGTTGGCAATAAATGCCGGGGTGTCTTTGCAGCGGACGGTGGTTTTACCAAGAAATTTATCGCCGTATTCCATCAGGAAAGCAACAACGCCCGCATCCGTAAACGCCGTCGGGATGATTTCCAGAAGGCGGAGGTAACGCGGCGGATTAAAAAAGTGGGTTCCGCAGAAATTTGCTTTAAAATCATCGCTTCGCCCTTCAGCCATCAGGTGGATGGGAATGCCCGAGGTGTTGGAGGTGATCAGCGTTCCGGGCCGGCGATGCTGTTCCACCTGGTCAAACACTTTTTTCTTGATGTCCAGATTTTCAACGACAACCTCTACGACCCAGTCACAATCCCTGATCCGAACCATGTCATCGTCGAAATTCCCCGTAGTGATGCGGCTCAGCACCTTTTTTGAGTAGACCGGCGATGGATTGGTTTTAACTGCGGTTTGCAGGGCCGCATCGACGATGCGGTTCCTGACCTTCGCATCAGCAGTGGTCAGGCCTTTGGCTTTTTCCTCTTCCAAAAGCTCTTTCGGTGCGATATCAAGCAACAGCACTTCTGCGCCGATGTTGGCAAAATGGCACGCAATGCGCGATCCCATAATACCCGAGCCGAGTACGGCTACTTTTTTAATCGTTCGTTTCATCCAATGCTTTCTTTTCTGTTCGTATGTTTAATCGCCGCCCCTGCTCAGACAGGGTAGGCCAGCGTTACCTCGTTTAATTTTACAAGCAGGGCAATAAATTGCTCTTTTTCTTTTTTTGAAAAATGACCGTCCAGGTATTCGTTGAATTGCCGCACGACATTTTTGGCAGCCTGGCGTTTCTCCCGGCCAAAGTCGGTCAGGAAAACTTTTACCGATCGCTTGTCGCCTGCTGCTGTTTCCCTGTAAATTAAGCCCTGTTCCTCCATGTTGTTCAGCATGCGCGACAGGCTCGTTGCTTTTACACCGAGCAGGGCGGCCAGTTGAGATACGGCACTCCCCTCTTCGTTGATGTTGATCAGCATGTAACCGATCGCCTGAGTAATCCCAAAACCCGCAGCCAACTGGTTATATTTATTGAACATGTTCTGCCAGGCAAACTTGATGTGGTAATCGATGGTCTGGTGCTGCTTCATTTCGAATTTTATTATGCTTGCATAACAAAGTTAATGAATGAAGAGTTTTAATGCAAACACATTTCAAAAGAATTTACATCAAATGACACAAGTGGGTGTTTGTGCAGGCACGCGCAACAAGGAAATATCCCAGACCACTTGTGCACAAGAATTTATACAAAAAAATCTATCACTAAAATTCTTCATAACGAGCCTCAGGTCGGGCTGAATTTTTTTTCTGCGGCCCGGACAGCATGCGCCAGCCCCGGGAAAAATCTATAAAAAAAGAAAGGCCCGGACGCTGCTGCGACCGGGCCTTTCTGTAGTAGAAAAATAGGCTTAAAACAAGGTAAACTCTACCCTTCTGTTTTTCTGACGACCAGACTCTGTTCCATTACTTGCAATAGGTTGTGATTCGCCATAACCGGTAGCCTCGACCCTTGAGGCGTTAGCGCCTTGCGATACCAGATAAGCTTTTACAGACTCTGCTCTGTCTTTTGACAGTTTCAGGTTGTATGAGTCGCTGCCCTTGTTATCGGTGTGGCCGGCAAGTTTCAGGCTGAAATTTTTCTCGATCAACAGTGCTGCAACACGGTTCAGTGTGGGGTACGATTTGGCGCGGATTGTCGCTTTGTTAAAATCAAACTCCAGGTTTTTGATCGCATCAGCTACCACCTTACGGTCGGCTTCGGTAATGACAACCTTTTCAACCGGTGCGGGTACCTTTAACGGACAACCAGATCCATCCACTACGGTATTGGCAGGCGTACCAGGACATTTGTCCAGTTTGTCGGCCACGCCGTCTCCGTCTGTATCTTTAAACGCGTCGGCAAGCTCCGCGCGAAGGCGTGCGTTGTCTGACTTCTGTGCGTCGAGCTCTGCTTTCATGGCTGCAGCGGTTTGTTTCGCCTGAACGGCTTCGTCATAGGTTGCAGCAACCGGATTGTGGAAAGCCAGCTGTTTGCCCTGACCCAGCGCAAACTCGAGACCGGCGTAAGCATAGTTGTACTTGTCATTGCTTGTACCCATATAAGTTCCGTCGAGGTTATCACCGTCAACGAAATTGATGGTCCAGCCAAGGTCGATGTTGACACCGTCTGACACTTTGAATTTGGCGCCCAGGCCAACCGGAATAATCAGTTCACTAATCGTTTTGCCGGGGGCGTATTCTGTCATGCCTGAACCGCGGTTAACCGATGGTTTATAGCCGGCAAGGCCCGCGCCTACTGAACCGAACAGCTGCAGCGCGTCTTCTTTGCGGAACATGTCGATATTAAACATGTTCACCACGGCATTCAGTGATCCGGAATAAGTCAGCTTGGTTTCAAATGCACGGTTCGCACTTGTGTTGGCTACGCCGCTGTCATACGGCTCGGCGTTATCGCCTTTCAGCTTTCCCCCAACACCATCAAGACGCAGTGAGAAGTAATTTGTGAACTGTTTTTTGACATAAATTCCATAACCCAGATCGGATTTCCAGTTAGAGAAGTCATTCTTTCCGCCGAGCGGAGAAATTGGCGACAAAACACCCACGTTTGCTCCGACAGACCATGTTCTGAATTGACTTGAGGATGATTTTGCAGCTGTTGTTTGCTGTGCCTGAACGGCAGACCCTGTAAAGAGTGCCGCTACAGCAAAAGGCAGGCATTTGAATAAACTGTTTTTCATAATGTTTCTTGAGTTAACAGGCGTTGTATTTTTTATACAGCTCTGCGAACAATTGCCGTACCAAGACACAAAAATTACAAAACATTAAAGCAGGCAGACGTGTTGACCTCATTTCTTCTGCATTTTGCCCGCCGCAGGCCATAAGGGCCAGCCGGGTAAAATGTGCAGTTTTTCATACACTCAGGATTGCGGCGACTACCAGCCGGCGGCTGCATCATCGCCGCGTGGGTCTGCCCCGGCCTCATAATAGCCCCATTTGGTTTTGAGAATTGCATCGACCCGGCCAATGGCTCCACGCTCGGTAAACCGGTACCCCTTTTGTGTCAGGCGCTGCCTGGCCGTGCTGTCTACCGCACCTTTTTCCAGGAACACCTCGTCGGGCAGCCACTGATGATGAATTTTCCTGGCATTCACCGCTGCCTGCATGCCCATGCCGAAATCGACCACGTTGAGAATGGTCTGAAAAACAGAAGTGATGATGGTTGACCCGCCCGGCGTACCGAGAACCATAAACAATTTGCCGTCTTTTTCAACAATCGTCGGCGTCATGGAGCTCAGCATGCGTTTGCCCGGTGCTATGGCGTTGGCTGCGCCGCCTACGAGTCCGTACATGTTCGGGGCTCCTGGCTTTACCGAAAAGTCATCCATTTCGTTATTCAGTAGAAAACCTGCGCCTTTTACAACCACGTGCGAGCCGTAAGAACCGTTGAGCGTGGTGGTGATGCTGACGGCATTACCCGCCCGGTCAACGATAGAAAAATGCGTAGTCTCTTCATGCTCGGCGGGCGCTGCCAGGCCGGCAGCGATCGCGGCGCTGCTGCCCGCCTTTGACCAGTCAAACCCTGACATGCGTTGTTTGTTGTAACCGGCAGCAAGCAGCTGCTTTTGCGGAACAGGATGGTAATCGGGATCGCCAAGGTGGGCCGCACGGTCGGCATATACGCGGCGTTCGGCCTCAACCATCAGTTGAACGGTAGAATCGCTGTTAAAACCCAAGCGTTGCAGGGGGTATGGCTCGACAGACTGCAACAGTTGCAGCAGCGCGATACCACCGCTCGAAGGTGGTGGCATGGTAATGATTTTCAGCCCCCTGTAGGTGCCTGTTACCGGCTGGCGCCAGACGGCGCGGTAGGCTTTCAGGTCGGCTGCAGAAATGATTCCGCCGCCGCGCTGCATCTCTTCTATGATCAGTGCGGCAACGGGACCTTCGTAGAATCCGGCGGCGCCCCGCTCGGCGATGTGCCTGAGTGTAGCCGCAAGGTCTTCCTGCACAAGCAGATCACCTTCTTTCCAGGACCCTGACCCTTTAAGCAGTGCAGTACCAAGGGCATTATGCCTATGAAACCGGTAAGCCTGTCCGTTCAGTTCAGCAGCCTGTCTGCTTGTCACTTGAAATCCTTCTGTGGCGAGGGAAATGGCTGGTTTTAAAAGTTCAGACCAGGGCAATTTCCCGAAACGTTTGTGTGCAGTCTCCATGCCCGCCACTGAACCAGGCACGCCCGCTGCCAGGTGACCATACAGGCTTTTTTCTACGATCGGGTTTGCGAGGCTATCGAGGTACATATCCTTATGCGCCGCAGCAGCGGCTTTTTCCCTGAAGTCGAGCGAAGCCGTCTCACCACCGGCAGCACGGTAAACCATAAACCCGCCACCGCCAAGGTTCCCCGCATTCGGATAAACAACGGCCAGGGCAAACTGAACGGCAACGGCCGCATCTACAGCATTACCCCCCTTTTTTAAGATCTCAAGCCCGGCTTTACTTGCGTAGTGGCTGGCGCTGACGACCATTCCCTGTTTGTATTCATGGTGACTGGTCTTGCCAAGCTGGCGACCTGCACAACCGCCGAACAGGAAAACGACAAGGGTAAAGAAAGCTATTTTTTTAGTGGTTTGCGGCGCCTTTGCTCCGTTCGGCATCTTCATAAAGTTTCTCGATGTTTGCTTTGTTCTTTTCGAGGATCACCTTTCTTTTCAGGCTCAGCTTGGGCGTCAGTTCTCCGCCTTCTATGCTCCATTCTTTGGGCAGCAAAATGATCTGTTTCACCTGCTCCCAGCGGCCAAACTCTTTGTTATAATCGGCAATTAACTCTTCATATCTGGCCTTAACCTGCTCGTTTGCAATAATCTGCGCGCTGTTCTGATAGGAAATCCCTTTTTTGGCACACCAGTTCTTTAAAGCTTCAAAAGCCGGAACGATAAGCGCCGAGGGAAATTTACGATTTTCTCCGATAACCATCACTTGTTCAATGAGCGGCGACTCCTTGAATTTGTTTTCAAGCAGCTGCGGGGCCACGTATTTTCCGCCCGCGGTCTTAAACATTTCCTTTTTACGGTCTGTAATCTTCAGGTATTTCTGGTCAACCAGTTCCCCGATATCGCCGGTATGAAACCAGCCTTCGGCGTCAAGCGCCTCTGCCGTAAGCTCAGGCCTGTTGTAGTATCCTTTCATGATGTGGTGCCCGCGGGTCAGGATTTCGCCGTCGGCTGCTATTTTGATCTCTACACCGTTCAGCGCGGGCCCTACGGTGCCGAACATGGTTTCATCGGGCCGGTTTACAGCAATAACCGGCGAGGTTTCGGTCAGTCCGTAACCTTCAAAAACCGGCAGTCCGGCGGCCCAGAAAATGCGCGCCAGTTTGGGGTTCAGTGCCGCTCCACCCGAAATAATCGCCCGGATGTTTCCGCCCAGGGCTTCCTGCCATTTTTTAAAGACGAGCTTACGCGCCAGTGCCAGTCTCAGGTCATACCACCTGCCCTTTCTGAAATCAAATGCATTGGCTAGCGCGAGCGACCAGAAAAATATACCGCGTTTTGCGCCGCTAAGTGCCTTTCCTTTTTCCATGATCTTATCGTAAACCTTTTCCAGTAATCGCGGAACCGTTGTAAATACATCAGGTTTCGTGTACTGAATGTCGGCAACGATCGTATCCATACTTTCGGCATAGGCCACCGATATGCCAGAATATATATAAAGGTAAATCACCATGCGCTCAAAAATATGCGACAGCGGCAGGAAACTGAGTGCGGTGCGAATGCCAGCCGGCAGGATGATCGCTGAATTAAGAAAGTTCTGGACCAGGTTGTTGTGCGTAAGCATGACGCCTTTTGGTGTGCCGGTCGTTCCGGAGGTATAGATTAGCGTAAGCACGTCTTCAGGGGTCACCGCATTGCGCAGCTGCTGCAGGTCTGCAGACACATCCCGCCCCTGCGCTGCCAGCGTTTCCCAGTTCTTAAGGCCGGGTGCCGCATCGAATGTATAGATTTGCAGACCCTCAACGCCCGCCTGCGCGATTTTTGCGTGCAAATCGGCAGTTGCCGCGAACACCACAGACACACCTGCATCGCGAAGGATAAAATTAACATCATGTTCGGGCAGTGTCGGATAAAGCGGTACCTGGAAAGCACCGATCTGGCTGATCGCAAAATCGGTAATGTTCCACTCAATGCGGTTGGCAGACATCACGGCCACTTTTGAACCCTTGGTTACGCCGAGCCCCAACAACCCCTTACTCAGGCTATCGACGGCTTCACAGAATTGCTGCGTGCTAAAACTTCGCCACTTACCGGTGGCCTTGTCGGTCAGAAATGCCTCTTGTGGAAATTTTTCGAGACTGTGTTGCAGGAGGTCGAAAACCCGGGTTACCGTTGTTGACATGATCTTATCCTATTTGGTTCGTATTAACAACAGCCCGAGCGCAAGGCTGTTTATCAAATCTACTAAATTCTATGCATGCATAAAAAAAAATTAGCCTTGACTTGTCGAATTAAGGTTTTATGAGCAGGGGTCTGCCGGTTTGGGCAGGCGCAACCCCGGAAGACTAACGTTCAACAAAACTGGCTGCGGCACAAAAGTTGTTAAACATGGAAAAACAGAATTTACATTTTTAAAAACTATCTGATTATGAAAAAAGTATTTTTTACTCTCGTGGGATGTCTGGCTTTCGTCCTGGTAAGCAGCAGTGCCTTTGCACAACGGGGTAGCTCATACCGCACAGCCCTTGGTATGCGTATCGATGCCGGCGATGGGGCCACCGGTGTCGGTTTCAATGTCAAACACTTCTTTACCGGCCATGATGCCGTAGATGCAAACCTTGTTTTCTATAACAACGTTGTTGGATTGGGTGCTGAATATCAATACAATGCTCCGATTGCGGGTGCTTCAGGCTTGCAATGGTACCTTGGCCTTGGACCTAACTTCCTGTTCGGCGACGGCGTTACTGCGGTCCAGCTTCGTCCGGTTGCCGGTCTGGATTTTAAAATTCCAAGCGCACCGATCGACTTCGCTTTCGACTGGCGCCCGATGTTTACCCTGACCCAGGGAACAGACTTTACGGCTGCCCGTTTCGGCATCTCACTGCGCTACGCATTCTAACACATATATTGAAACAAAAAAAAGACCTGTACATTTTTCTGTACAGGTCTTTTTTTTTGATGGATTTATAAACCCATCCATTTTTTCAAGACTGCTTTTTGCGGTTCGTTTGCGTTGGGATTGATTCCCGCTTTAACGCGAACCACAGGGCTGGCCTTTAGCGTCAGCGTAATCTGCCGTTCCAGGCCGGCCCTCAGGATACGAAGATTGACCTGATCACCGACCTTTTTGGCGGCAATCGGCGCCAGGATATCCAAATTGATCCTCGGGCTTTGTAACCTTACATTCGATAGAATGTCGGCCACGTCCCGCCCATCAACGCTCAGTACAATGTCGTTCACGTTCAGTCCGTCATCCCAGGCAGCAGAATTTCTGTTTACGCTGGCAATGGTAAATGCACGTCCCACCTCTGCGGTGGCACCGGTCGTTGCCTGTGTTTTGCCTTTATTGTCATCGACAGCGTCAATACCTGCGTAGCCAAAGTATTTGGCATACTCGATCTCATCTGTACCCGTTACATATTTGTTCCAGAACGCTGTAAAGCTGGTTCCAGCAATCTGTTCCACGCAGGCTTTGAACTCCGCGTCGGTATAACCTTTTCCTTGTTTTTTAACCTGCCAGTACATGGTTTTCATCACATCGTCCAGGCTTTTTGCACCCTTGGTTGCCCGGATAATTTCAAGGTCCATGAGCATTCCGACCACTTCGCCTTTGCTGTAATAGGATATGGAGTTGTTGCGGGAATTTTCATTTGGCCTGTAACCGATGATCCAGGCGTCATAGCTTGAAGCAGCTGCAGACTGAACACGCGCACCGGGCGTATTGACAACCGTACCAATTGCACCGGCCAGTTTGGTTACAAACTTTTCAGGCGTGAGGAAACCTGCCCGCAGCATGATCTTGTTTTCGTAATAAGAGGTGAACCCTTCGGCTACCCAAAGGTTCGTAGTGTAATTCTCATTGTCGTAATCGAACGGCCCAAGTGCCACCGGGCGCAGCCTTTTCACGTTCCAGAGATGGTGGTACTCGTGCGCCACCAGGTCAAGAAAACCTTCGTATCCGGCCTGCGTTCCGTACGTGTTCCTGCTTACCTCAAGCGTGGTCGAATTGAGGTGTTCCAGGCCACCGCCGCCGCGTTCCACATTGTGAACAATAAACAGGTAATATTTATTAGGATTTTCGCCGTAGATCGCGGTTGCCTGCTCGATCACTTTGGGCATATCCTGCTGCAGCCTGGCTTTGTCATAATTGCCTTCCCCCACCATGGCCACTTCGTGTTTCACACCGGCGGCAGTGAAAGAAAACACTTCCTGGTTGCCAACCTGTATCGGGCTATCATAAAGAATATCAAAATTGGGTGCGCGGTAAGTAAATTGCTGACCGGCAACCGGTTCAAGACCGGTTGAAACTGCAGACCAGGTTTTGAACGGAATGACCTTTACGGTGCTTGGCGCGGAGATCATGCCATCAGGATGCATAAAAATACCTGTCGGCGAAAGGAAGGCGTGATCGGCATCGATAAAAGGTGTCCGCACTGAAAGCTCGAAAGCATACACCCTGTAACTGATTCTTACAGCTTTTGCCGATCCATTGTATATGCGCCAGGCGTTTTTGCGCACTTTCTCGACGCGAAGTTTTTTGCCTCCTGCCGAAGCGGCAAAATCTTCGACGCTTTTTGAAAATTCCCGCACCAGGTAGGATCCGGGGGTCCAGACAGGCATTTTGATGTCTACATAGTTTCTAGCAAGTCCGGAAACTGACATCTCCACTTCTGCATAATGAGCCTGTGGCTCGCGAAAACTGACCTCGAATCCGATTTTAACCTGTGCTTGTGTACTCATAACAGCAAAGAGGAGCAAAAAAGCTCCGAATAGTGTTTTTGGGTGAACCATAAGAAAGTGATTTGCGCAAAAATAGCGGATTGCGGTAGATTCCAAAAGAAATATCCCCCTGCCTGTAACAAGGTGAATACGCAGGTTCCACCCGGTTTCGGCAAAACCCTGTTCAGGCGGGTCAATGCCCCTTTAAATAGCGGGAACCGCCCGGAAACGGCTCCTGATCAGGCTGTAACATACTTAATACATGCCCCTGCGGGCTGATTTTATTAAATATTTTTGTGAGTTGACAGGAAAATCCGGTCGGAATAAACTATCGAATGATACAAGTGTTCCTGTTGATGCGCACCGGCGGGTCTCATAAAAGAACGACAACACACAAATGAAAAAAAGATATATTTTTTATGCTTTGCTGGCCCTGGGCCTTGCCTACCTGGTGTATTACCGCATCGGGCAGAATAAAAAACAAGCCGAAGGTGGAGCGGGCGGTAAAGGCGCTGCCGGCGCGAAGGGCGGCCCGGGCGCTGGCGGTGGTGCTACGGTAGACGGCGTAATTGCACGGAGACAGGACTTTAACAACCAGCTGGAGGTAACGGGCACCATCGATGCAAACGAGTCGGTTCAGCTGCAGAGCGAAGTACCGGGCCTGATCACCAAAATCAACTTCCAGGAGGGTAGTGTGGTCAAAAAGGGCAGTTTGCTTGTTCAGATCAACAACCGCGATATCCTTGCCCAGCTGCAGGAGGCGCTTACCAAACAAAAGCTTTCTGCCACAAATGAAAACCGCGCCAAACAATTGCTCGCTAAAGGCGCCATCAGCCAGGAAGAATATGATACAAGCCTGGCCGATCTGCGGTCACTGCAGGCACAAACTCAGCTGATCCGCACGCAGCTGGCCCGGACCAGCATATATGCGCCATTTAACGGGCGGGTCGGCCTGAGAAACGTTTCGGTAGGTGGCTACCTCACGCCAGGTACCGTCATTGCCAACCTGGTTAACACCGACCCGGTCAAGGTCACTTTCTCCGTACCGGAAAAATATGCCGGACGCATCCGTACTGGCTCAACCGTTTCGTTTCATACCGACGCTTCTGAAAAAAAACACACCGGTACCGTATTTGCCATTGAGCCTGGTATTAACGCCCAAACACGAACGCTGCAGATCCGGGCCCGGGCTGCAAATCCGGGAAACACACTGCTGCCGGGCTCATTCGCACGCATCCAGATCACCCTGGAGCGCATACCGGGAGCCATTCTTGTGCCTACAGAGGCTATTGTTCCAGTCATGAAAGGTAAGGTGGTGTTTCTTAAAAAAGGCGGCAAGGCCGTGGAAACACCGGTCGAAACCGGAACACGAACAGCTGCAAGCATCCTCGTTACCAAAGGCATTGCCCCTGGCGATACCGTGCTGACGACCGGCATGATGTCAATCAAAGACGGTGCCCCGGTAAAAGTTAACATTGCTAAAGAAGCACAAAGTCCCGGAAAATGAGTATCTCGACCACCAGTATCAAAAGGCCGGTCCTGGCCATCGTCATGAACCTGATGCTGATCCTGTTCGGGATTATCGGCTATACGTTCCTCGGTATCCGCGAATACCCTTCCATTGACCCCACGGTTATATCCGTTCGTACGTCTTATCCTGGTGCCAACTCAGATATCATTGAATCGCAGATCACAGAGCCGCTCGAGAAATCGATCAACAGCATAGACGGCATCAGGAACATCTCCTCTTCGAGCAACCAGGGGGCCAGCAACATTTCGATCGAGTTTGAGCTTGGAAAAAACATAGAAGAAGCGGCGAACGATGTTCGCGATAAAGTCTCGCAGGCAGGCCGCTACCTGCCGAGGGACATTGACGGGCTTCCGGTGGTTAGCAAGGCAGACGCCAATTCAGATCAGATCCTGTCCATGACCATTCAGAGCGAAAAACGCAACACCCTCGAGTTAAGCGATTTTGCCGAGAATGTGATTGCAGACCGCATCCAGACCATTCCTGGCGTGAGCAGCGTTCAGATCCAGGGCCAGCGCAAGTATGCCATGCGCATTCGCATAGACCCGAATAAACTGGCCGCCTATGGCCTGACCTCGCAAGACCTGGTCGCCGCCCTTGACCGCGAAAATGTTGAGCTGCCCTCGGGTAAAATTACCGGCGATGCAACAGAACTGACCGTGAAAACGATGGGCAAACTGACCACCGCCGAAGAGTTCAACAACCTGATCGTTCAGAGTGATGCCAACAACGTAGTCAAACTGAGCGATGTGGCCTACGCCGTACTGGGGCCGGAAAACGAAGAGACTATTCTGCGCGAATCAGGCAAGCCGATGGTAGCGGTGGCCATCATTCCGCAGCCGGGCGCCAATTACCTGGAAATCTCCAAAGAATTTTACAGCCGTTTCGACAAACTGAAGGCAGACATGCCTGCAGATATCGTATTGAAGGTCTCGCAGGACAACACGATATTCATTAAAAAATCGGTCACAGAGGTGGCAGAGACCATCCTGCTTTCGCTGGTGCTGGTTATCCTGATCATTTACCTGTTTTTCCGTGACTGGGCCATTGCCTTCAGGCCACTGATCGACATTCCCGTGTCCCTGATCTTTACATTCTTTATTATGTACATCATGGGTTATTCGATCAACGTGCTGTCGCTGCTGGCCATCGTGCTGGCTACGGGCCTGGTGGTCGATGACGGCATTGTAGTTACTGAAAACATTTTTAAGAAGGTAGAGGAAGGCATGTCGCCCTTTGAGGCAGCGATTAAGGGCTCTAATGAAATCTTTTTTGCCGTTATTTCGATTTCCATTACACTTGCTGCCGTGTTTTTGCCGGTTATCTTCCTGCAGGGCTTTGTTGGCCGCCTGTTCCGTGAGTTTGGTGTGGTCATCGGCGCTGCCGTACTCATATCGGCTTTCGTTTCGCTGACCCTCACGCCGATGCTCAATGCTTACCTGATGAAAAAGGGCGGCCACAAACCTTCGCGTTTTTACAACTTTACAGAACCCTATTTTGTAAGGCTCAATGAAGCGTACCGCTCTAACCTCAACAGCTTTTTAAGCAGGCGCTGGATGTCGGTTCCCATTTTGCTGGCCTGTGTCGGGCTGATTTTCCTGTTCTGGAAATTGCTGCCTAAAGAGACAGCCCCTTATGATGACCGCAGCGCAATCAACATGAGCGTCAGTACGCCAGAGGGCGCATCATTTGCCTATACAGATCGTTTCATCATGAAAGTTGGCAAGCTTGTCGAAGACTCGGTCCCGGAGAAAAATGTCAACATCACCATTTCATCGCCAAGCTTTGGAGGCTCCGGATCAGTGAACAGCGGTTTTGTGCGCATGGGCCTTGTAGAACCATCAGCCCGGGAGCGCAGCCAGAAACAAATTGCAGACAAGCTGACCGCCATGACGCGCAAATTCCCTGAAGGGAAAGTTATTGTAAGCCAGCAACCGACCATTTCAGTGGGGCGCCGCGGCGGAAGCCTGCCCATTAGCTACATTATACAGGCGCAGAACTTTGAGAAGTTGCGGGAAAAAGTGCCTCAATTTATGGACGAGGTTTCTAAAAATCCGATTTTCACGATCTCAGATGTGAACCTGAAGTTCAACAAACCTGAGCTTGACCTCACCATAGACCGCGAAAAAGCACGCAACCTGGGCGTTTCTGTCGTCGACATTGCGCAAACCCTGCAGCTTGGTCTGAGCGGACAGCGGTTTTCATACTTTTTTATGAACGGCAAGCAATACCAGGTTATCGGGCAGTTCGACCTGGCCGACCGTAAAGACCCGCTCGACCTGAGCTCCGTTTATGTACGGAATGACAAAGGGCAACTGATCCAGCTGGATAACCTGGTTTCTGCCAGCGAACAAAGTAGTCCGCCGCAATTGTACCGCAACAATCGTTTCATTTCTGCAACGGTTTCGGCAGGTCTTGCTCCGGGCGTGAGTATCGGCGATGGCATCGATGCGATGGACCAGATTGCCGACAAGGTGCTAGACGAAACGTTTTCTACCGACCTCGGCGGCGAATCGCGGGACTTCAAAGAAAGCTCCTCCAACACGGTCTTTGCTTTCGGCCTGGCACTGCTGCTGGTTTACCTGATCCTGTCGGCACAGTTTGAAAGCTTTAAAGACCCGGTCATTATCATTATGACCGTGCCAATGGCCGTAGCGGGAGCCTTCCTGTCCTTGTGGTTATGCGGCCAAAGCTGGAATATTTTCAGCCAGATCGGCACGATCATGCTGATCGGCCTGGTAACCAAAAACGGCATCCTGATCGTCGAGTTTGCCAACCAGCTGAAAGAAGAGGGCAAACCGGTTCATGAGGCCATACGCGAAGCCGCTGTTTCGCGCCTGCGTCCTATTCTGATGACAAGCCTGGCCATTGCGATCGGGGCACTGCCCATTGCCATGGCCTTGGGTGCTGCAGCCAAAAGCCGCATGAGTATGGGAACAGTCATTGTTGGTGGAACACTGTTTTCGCTGGTCCTGACCCTGTTCGTGATCCCGGCCATCTATTCTTACTGGTCTAAACCCCTGAAACATGATGATGCACGCAAGGCTGAACTGCAGGCCGCCCTGGCTGAGGAAGCGCGGCATGAACAGCAGCTACAATTGGAACAACAGGGTAAAGCATAGGGAAAGAGACATGAAAAAATACGTATACCTGCTTACGGCCTTCTTACTTTGGTTTCCCGGCATGCTTGGTGCGCAGGAACTCCTTACGCTGGAGGAAGCTGTTCGCATCTCGCTTGAGAACAACTACGACATCAAGTTAACAAAAAATGCAGCGGCCATTTCGAAAAACAATGTAAATCCAGCCAATGCCGGCATGCTGCCGGTGCTGACCGGCGATATGAATACGGGCGGCAGCCGGCAGAACACCCGGCAAACGCCGGCTACAGGCGCAGACCGGGTTATTACTGGCGCAAGAAGTACCAACTTTGCCTATGGCGTTAACCTGGGCTGGACCATTTTTGACGGTTTCAGTATGTTCGCGGCCTATGACCGTCTGAAAGAACTGGAAAAGCAGGGCCAGGTAAATGCCCGGGCTACCGTTATTGCGAACATAGCTGACGTGATCTCCACCTATTATGATATTGTACGGCAGGAGCAGCTGCTCAATGCCGCAGACAGCACCCTTGATGTATCGCGGATGCGCCAGCGCATTGCAGACAACAAGTTACAGCTCGGCCGCGGCTCCAAACTCGACGTGCTGGCGGCCTCTGTAGACTACAACGCCGATACCTCTGCTTACCTGCAGCAAAAAACGGCTCTGGCAAACACCAAGGTCAGGCTGAACCAGCTTCTGGCGCGCGACCTGCAAACGCGGTTCGAGGTGAAAGAACAGATTGAGATAGACGGAACACTGACCTACCCCGCCCTTGAGGCGCTGACCGAGCAGCAAAACCCCGACATCAGGAATGCTTTTATCAACAAACGGATAGCAGAATTGACTTTAAAAGAAGTGCGTGGACAACGTTATCCAACAATTGCCATTAACGGTGGTTATGAACGTTCGCGCAGCACCAGCCCGACCGGATTTAACCAGCGTTTCCAGGCAAACGGGTTTACCTACGGACTTACGGCCGGCCTGAATATTTTTAACGGATTTCTGCAGCGTCAGAATGAACGAAATGCAAAGATCGAGATCAGCAGCGCATCCCTCAGCCTGGAAAAAGCCCGGCAAGATGTAAAGTCTCTGCTGCTATCAGCCTATCAGAATTACCAGAATTTTATCGAATTGGTCAAACTTGAACGAAGAAATGTAGATATTGCCAGGCAAAACCTGGACATCACACTCGAAAAATATCGTTTAGGCAGCATTCCGCCGCTGGAATTGCGCGAAGCGCAGAAAAATTCGCTCGATGCGGTGTCAAGATTTGTAGAAATAGAGTACCAGGCCAAAATCGCAGAGATAACCTTGCGGGAAATAAGCGGCAGCCTTGACATTCAATAAAATTGGTTTATATTTAGGCCATGATTCTTGTAGCAGACAGCGGTTCATCTAAAACAGATTGGATGGCCTACACGCCCGAAAGAACGCTTCAGTTCAGCACCCAGGGCATTAATCCTTACTTTTTGAGCGAACACGATATTCTAAGGATCGTCTCTAAAAATAAAGACTTCGAACCGTATGCCGACCAGATCAAAGAGATCTATTTTTTTGGCGCCGGCTGTTCTTCGCCAGACAAACATGAGGTCGTGTCGAACGGTCTTTCCGCTTATTTCACCAAAGCTTTCGTTTCTGTTGAACATGATATGATGGGCTCTGTCTATGCAACCTGCGGAGACAGTGAGGGCCTTACCTGCATTCTGGGTACCGGCTCGAACATTACCCACTTTGACGGCACCAAACTGTCTGAGGGCAGGCATGGCCTCGGTTATATCCTGGGTGATGAGGGCTCGGGCACTTATTTCGGCAAAAAAATGCTGCAGAGTTACTTCTACAAACGCATGCCAGCGCCATTGGCCAGGATATTTGAGGAATCCTTTGATGTAAAAAAGGAAGAAGTTATTACAAGTGTTTACCAGAAACCTTTTCCAAACACCTATCTGGCCGGTTTCAGCCGCTTTATGATCCAGAACTATGACCACCCGTTTATCCGCAAAACGCTGCGCGACGGCTTTCAGGAATTCATTGATACCAACATTAAAGATTACGCCGGCTACGACCGCATGCCGGTACATTTTGTAGGCTCCATTTCATACTACTACCGGGAAATCCTGACCGAGGCTTGTACCGCCAACAAGATTACGGTTGGTAAGATTCTTCAGAAACCAATCCAGGAATTATACAATTACATCCTAAGGAGAGAATCGATCGAGGCTTAAAATTCAAAGAAATAACTGAAAGAGGCCATCCCACCCGGGTAGGCCTTTTTTTTGCTATCAGGTTCAGGTCGTGGCAAATTGCATGATGGCAAACGACCCGTGCCAAGCAGAAACCCGCGCTGCGGCTGCAATTTGTCCTGCTATACCCCGGCATTTGGCGCAGATCACCCCGCCTCAGGTCTTAGCCTGCACTTAACTTAGCGCTTTAACATATCATAGCTGCCATGTCAAAACACACTTTACTTTTTGCACACAGTGCCGGAGCGCAGGGTCCGCCCGACAAGGGAAGTTACGGGCTCGTGGCGTATATGAGAACAGCACTTGAACCAGCATTCGATATCCGGTGCCCAATCGTTGCTGACCCGGAAAAACCCACCTACGACAGCTGGACACAGGAACTGACAACTGCGTTCAGCGAGATCGACGGGTCCGTAATACTGGTTGGGCACTCGCTCGGCGGCTCTGTGCTTTTAAAATTTCTGTCGGAGCATTCTTTGCAACAGCGTGTAACTGGTCTCTTCCTTATCGCCACTCCAAACTGGGACGATCCTGATTGGGATGTCGAAGAATACAAACTTGAGAGCGACTTTGCACAGAAGCTGCCACCCGTTCCCGCTGCTTTCATCTACCACAGCACTGATGATCCGGTGGTTCCATTCGACCACCACCTGTTTTACAAGACAACGCTGTCCCACGCTACCGTTCGGCAACTGCCCGGCAACGATCATGTTTTTGGAGCTGGCCTGCCAGTGCTGATCGCTGACCTCCGCAGCCTGGTAGGCAGCGGCACCTGACCTTGTTAACCCCGGTCTGCAGAAAACATTAACCGGGCCGGCAATCAGGCCTGTTTCATTGACGCCTATTCCGGACGGAATATCGACAAAAAAAACCGCACCCCCGGTAAACGGTTGATGCGGTTTTTAATGGAGCTCTTAAGGGTTAAATCAATTCGACACTTCTGCTGACAAATGCGGTCAGATCTGATCCGCTCAGCATGCCTTGTGAAAGCAGGGCAAGGTCTACAGCCTGTTTGGCCAATTTGTTCTGCTCCTCTTCTGACCCAGCGGCGAGTATCCGCCCGATCAGTTTGTGGTTGCCGTTGATCGCCACTTTATAATTGTCAGGCATCTGACCATAAAAGCCCATGCCGCCACCCATTTTTGCCATGTCCTTCATGCGCCGCATAAACTCATCCATGGTTACGGTAACCGGCATTTCATCGGGATGGAGTGCGACTACCTCGACCTGATAACCTGGCTTGGAAATGGCTTTCTCAAAAACCTGTTTGGCTTTCTCGGTCTGCTCTTCGGTCAGCACATGTTCATTCTGCTCGTCTTTTTCAATCAACTGGTCAACCACGCTGGAGTCTACACGTTTCAGCACAGTTTTTTCCAGTTTCTGCTCAAGGTGGTTAATGAAGTGATTGTCGATCGGGGAATCCATAACCAGTACGTCGTAGCCCTTTTTACCTGCCGACTGGATAAAGCTGTCCTGCTTTGCCGCATCAGTTGTATAGAGATACACCACAGAACCATTTTTATCAGTCTGCAGGTCTTTTACTTTCTCATGGTATTCATTCAGCGTGAAATTTTCACCTGCGGTGTTGGTCAGCAGGGCAAAGTCTTTGGCTTTGTCATTGAATTTTTCTTCACTGATAATGCCGTATTTCACAAAAAGACCGATATCTGTCCATTTCTCCTCGAAAGACTTACGGTCTTTATTGAAGAGCTCCTGCAGTTTGTCGGCCACCTTTTTGGTGATGTAACTATTGATTTTTTTAACATTGCTATCGGCCTGCAGAAAGCTCCTTGACACATTAAGCGGAATATCCGGTGAATCGATCACGCCGTGCAGCAGCATCAGGAATTCAGGTACAATGTCTTTGACCTCATCGGTAATGAAGACCTGCCGCGAGAACAGCTTGATCTTATTGCGCTGCATCTCGAAATCGTTTTTCAGTTTCGGGAAATAAAGCACGCCGGTCAGGTTAAAAGGATAATCTACATTGAGATGGATCCAGAAAAGCGGATCTTCTGAGAACGGGTAAAGCTGTTTGTAGAAATCAAGATAATCTTCATCTTTAAGCTCAGTCGGAGCTTTTGTCCAGATCGGATTGGTGGTATTGATGATGTTGTCTACCTCTATCTGCCTGGTTTTTGGCTTGCCTTCTTCATCTTCGCCGTCTGGCTCGGTCGTGGTCTTGGTACCGAACTTGATCGGAACCGGAAGAAATTTACCGTATTTGTCAAGAATTTCTTCCAGTTTGTATTTACTTAAAAACTCTTCAGCGTCTTTGTTGATATGCAGGATGATATCGGTGCCGCGGGTACTGCGCGCACCCTCGGTGATCTCAAATTCAGTGCTTCCGTCGCACACCCAGCGTGCAGGCTCAGCGCCTTCCTGGTAAGAAAGCGTCTGAATCTCGACCAGGTCGGCAACCATGAACGCCGAGTAAAAGCCAAGGCCGAATTTTCCGATGATCTCATTGGCATCTTTCGCGTCCTTAAATTTTTCAACGAACTCGCTTGCGCCTGAGAAAGCCACCTGGTTAATGTATTTCTTGATCTCATCAGCCGTCATGCCCAGACCGTTGTCACTGATGGTGATTGTTTTTTTCTCTTCATCCAGGCTCACTTCGACGAGCGGGCTGCCCAGTTCACCCTGGTACTGCCCAAGCGCTGCAAGTCTTTTGATCTTTTGAACGGCATCTACGGCGTTCGAAACAAGTTCACGAAGGAAGATCTCGTTGTCTGAATAAAGAAACTTTTTGATGATCGGAAAAATGTTTTCCGTGTGAATTGAAATATTGCCTTTTTCCTGTATACTCATGGTAATTGATGGTGGTTATGATTTATGCTCGTTCATCAACGATTATTCCAAGCAGCTTATTTTGCCAAATTGACAGATCACATGCCCATGAAGCTGAAAAAACCGTGAAGAATTTTCAGGATTTCCTGGCTGCCGCTACAATACAGTCGCTTCGCCGTTCAATCAGGCGCAGCAGGTAACGCCTGAGTACAAGCGTCCCGACCAGTTTTCCCAGAAAACCCCAGGGCACCGAGACTTCGACAATATCGGTCATCAGTGTCCTGCTGCCGGCCGCCTGAAAAAAATGGGCATGGCTAAAACGGGCAAACGGACCTGTCAGCATTTCATCGCGAAAGTAACCCGGCGACTGCATGGCCGTGATGCGGCTGGTCATCGTGAACCAACACCCGAAGTGCCTTGCGCGCCAGGTTACGGTTTCACCAGGGCCGATCATGCCCGTAACCCTTCCGCCAACGGCTCGCTCCCGCGTATGACCCATCGATTCAAGATGCAGGTCAATGCTGCGGGCCAGGTCAAAGCAGGTTTCGGCATCGGCATCGAGCCATTTTCTGGTAATGATGCGAAACATCAGCTTCGTGTGCTCAAAATGTCATGTATCGCTGCCCGGATGCCGGGATATTGAAACCGGTAGCCCAGCTCCTGGAGGCGCAGCGGCAGCACCCACCTGCTTTTGAGGATCAGTTCGGTCTCCGTGCCTATGATCCGCGCGCCGATTGCGAGCAGCCAGGCGGGGGCCGGCAGACCAAAGGGCACGCCGTAGGTTTGCCGCAAAGTCTGCATCAACACCTTGTTTCTGACAGGCTCTGGCGCGGTCGCATTCACAACACCGTCAACGGCGGGCCCGTTCAGCAGCCATTCTGTAATCTGCGCCGCGTCCTGCTCGTGGATCCAGGAAACATACTGCGAACCATCTCCCTGCCGCCCGCCAAGCCCCAGCCTCACCAGGTTGAGCAGCCTGGGAAAAACACCGTCGCGCCGGCCCAGAACGATACCCAACCGCAATGCGACCTTGCGCACGCCGGGTGTAATGCAGTTAAAAAATGTGGCTTCCCATTGTTTGCATACATCAACCGAGAACCCATAGCCGGCCTCGCCAGCGGTCTCTGTCTGCGCACGGTCTTCTGCGTGGCGGTAAATGGTGGCAGAGGTCACATTGATCCAAAGCCGGGGCGGCTGCTGCAAACGCGCCACTGCTTTTCCAAGCAGGGCAGTTGGGATGGTTCTCGAAGCCACGATTTCCCTGCGGTTCCTGGCATTGTACCGGCAGTTTACGTTGCGGCCGCAAAGGTTGATCAGCATATCGGCTCCTGACAGTTCTTCCATCCAGGCGCCAGGCGTCTTCGCATCCCAGACCACACAGCGCAGGTTGCCTGATACATTGAACCGGCGGCGCGACAACACGACCACTTCGGCGGCCTTATCAAGATAATAATCTGCCAGGACCCGGCCCAGGTAGCCGTTGCCGCCGGCAAGTACGATTTTGCGATAAGTTTTCATCAGTTCATTAGAAAATAAAGTGCAACATAACTAGCCTGAATCCAAGCCAGGTAAGGGTAGGCAGCCCACCAAGTTCCAGCAAACGGCAACGGCGCATGTGTTCAAAAAGCATCAGGCCTGCAACGGCCAGAAAAGCGGCCACAAAAAACGGTTCAGGAAGACCCAGGGCTTTTCCCGCCAGGAGTGGCAGCTGTAAAAGAATGGCGCCTGCCAGGGAAACCGTAACCATATTGCCCAGGTAATCCCAGGTTTTATTGCGTGCATAAATGACCATGATGATCGCCTGAACCAGCAACTGCCCGCTGCAGATCCACAGTTCCCGAAATGGGCCTGCTGAAGGAACGAGCGGTGCCATGGCGGTTGTGTAGTGATTAAGCAGCAGAACGGTGACAGCCAGTGCAAAGACCAGGTAGGCTGCCCTGTATCCCGGCCGGAAGTCTGGCTGGATACCGGCACGGGCGGCTGCCGGTACCAGCACCCGCCGGTTGTAAGACACAAAAGCATAAATTTCTGACAACAGCCAGATCAGCGGCGCAAAGCCAAACACAGGCCGCAGCAAGGGAATGGCATGCCCGATCACCTTCAGCAGGCTGTGTATACCATAAGTAACCTCGCCCGTCTGCGTATTGACCAGCGCAATTTCGTTTACTGCACGCTGCCGGTCTACAAGCGGGCACTGCCCTTCTTCGAGTTCCTGGTAAGCCTGCCTGCCGGTCTTGTCCAGGATGCCCGCACCTGTAAACAGGCGGGTATAGGCGCGGCACATGGGACACTCCGCATCAAAAAGAATCAGGTGGTGGTGTAGCGTTTTCATTTTTCTTAAATATGATATTTTCAGGAATTATTGAAAGATATAGACCAAAAAAAACTGCTATTTAAACAGTTTAAAGAAAGTGCTCCAAAACCAGTTTTCTTCGGCTTTTACCATGGTATCGATGGTTTTATTGGCATTCTGGGCCAGCGAACGGATGTCGGTCACCGAATTGTGAAATGTTTTGAAATGTGCGTCCTTTTCATCGCCCTTTACTTCGGCCAGTTCATTCAATACCCGCAGCATGGGTTCCAATTCACGTTTCTTGCGTTCTTTTGCCACCTGCCTGGCAATGTTCCAGGCATCTTTGTCTGCAAAGAAATATTCCTTCCGTTCTCCCGGCCGGTGCTGCTTTTCAACAAGCCCCCAACTGATCAGGTCCCGGAGTGTCATGTTTGCATTTCCGCGCGAGATGCTCAGCTGGCTCATCACCTCTTCGGTCGTAACGGGCTCAGGCGAGATAAGCAATAATGCGTGAACCTGCGCCATGGTGCGGTTAATGCCCCATTCAGAGCCCAACCGGCCCCATGTATCAATGAATTTTTGTCGTGCTGCTGCTAATTCCATGAGTCAAACATAGCACACGTTATTAAACTTTCAAAACTTTTTGAAAATTAAATTTATAAAACGTCGCAGATTGCTGCAGGGGCTGCTTTCTGCTATGGAAAAAAACCTTTATTTTGAAAAATATGATGAAAGCGAGATTTGTTCTGATGTTCCTGCTGCTGGCAATTTGGGGATGTAGCGGCGAAAAGACACTTTGGAGCGGTACCTGCAGTGGCCAGCCCTGCCGGCTGATGCTGGTAAAGGAGCCGGGCGCAGCAACCGCCTATACCTTTAGCCAGCTGCAGATCGGCGAACTCCCACCGGTTCCGCTCAATGTCCAGACCACCGACCAGAATGGCATGCCCTATAGCGATTCGCTGTTTACCGGGACAGAAACCCGGTTTGCTGGGAACCGGCCGGCATACCTGAACAACCCCGCAGAACATGCGCCTGCAGCCAGCATGTTATACCTGGACCCCAGTAAGTACAATGCGCAGGCTTACGATACTTACAGCCGCTTTTTTCTCGGACAGTGGGCAGATGTTCGCCAGCGCATCAAAGATGCCCCCATCAGCCTTCCGCCTATAGGCGGGACTGTACACGGTACGCGTGCAGAATTCACCCGTCTTTTCCACGGAACTTTTGAAGGCGCCGATCATTTTTTTATGGTTACGCCTGATGGCGTGATTACGTTGCTCGAAGGGAAGAGTCCAGAAAAGGCGAGCGGCATTCCCAAGCGTACCTCGCTGGCTTCGAAAGTGGAAATGCCAGGCGCAGTGATCCGGATTGCCGATTCGGTTGGCTTCAGCCCGGCCAGGCTGCGTAGCTTCCGCGATGACCATGACAAAAGCCTGGAAAATTATTTCAGGCTGGTCTATACGCCCTAACGGGAGGTTTGGCCGAATTTTTAGCGTCTTATCACGATGAGTTTTTTTCAATTGAAAATCAGCCAGATCATTGACCGCGGCTCAGAGGTCATGGAATACATTTTGCAGCCGCTTGACGGCGAAAAGCCCCCGTACCTGGCCGGACAATTCCTGCCGCTCAGTTTCCGGTCCAATAACCGCGAGCTGCGCCGCTCGTATTCCCTGTGCAGCTCGCCGGTTGTCGACGAGCCGCTAAGCATTGCGGTGAAGCGCGTTGAGAACGGCGAGATCTCGCGGTTTCTGCATCACAAGACAGCTGTCGGCGATACGCTGACTGCCCTGTTGCCGAACGGGCAATTCACGTATATCCCGGAGAAAGAAAGCCGCCGGCAGGTTTTTTTATTTGCTGCCGGAGTGGGCATAGCCCCATTGTTCTCCATCCTGAAAACTTTGCTGGCGGCCGAAACGGAAAGCAAAGCTGTACTGGTTTACAGCAACCGTTCTGCTGACGAGACGCTGTTTTATAACGAATTACAGCTTTTGCAGGGCCGTTACTCCAACCGGCTGAAAATCATCTGGTTTTTCAGCCACTCGAAAAACCTGCTTATGGCGCGGCTGAATAACACCCTGATTCGCCAGGTGGTTGAATCGAACCGGGATGCAGCATGCGAAACGCTTTTTTACACCTGCGGCCCGATGCTGTATATGGACCTTTGCCGCATTACCCTGCTGGGAATGGGAATTGATAAGCAGCGCATCAAAAGGGAAACATTTTTTATTGCCGAAGACGAAGCCGACGATGACGATGCTACCGAGAAGGATGTGAAAGATAAAAACACCTACACGGTCCTGATTGAACGGTCGGGTAAAGAATACCAGATTGAGGTGCCCTGGCACAAGCGCATTCTGGAGGTTGCGCTTGCCCAGCAGATCGACCTGCCCTACAGCTGCCAGGCCGGCATGTGCAGCACGTGTACGGCCACCTGCACGGCGGGGACTGTGCGCATGGATTACAACGAGGTTTTAACTGACGATGAGGTGGAGCGCGGGAGGGTGTTGGTTTGCACCGCACATCCAACCACAAATGGCACCCGTATCACGTACCCCTGACACGGGACCGGCCCACCCGCGGGATTTTATGTGCGGGCCAGCAGGCGCTCCCATTCAGGATGCCTTTCCACAAAGGCGCTGACGGCGCGGCACAGTGGCCGTATCTGGTGCCCTTCTCTTTCCAGCTGCTTCAGCGTCTGTTCGATCAGGAAGTTGGCTATGCCTTTTCCGCGCAACGGCACAGGAACCTCGGTATGCACCAGGCTGTATACGCCGCCTTTTTCGCGGTACTCCAGTATCGCCAGGTCTTCCTCCACAGCCAGCTCGAAGCGCTGAAGCTTCTCATTTTTCGTTACTTTACTGTTCTCAAATGTTTTCATTCAAATCGTTTTAAGCTCAGGCTAGTCCAGCACCCCGAATTTTCCGAGGTTGTAATCCATAATGGCTTCCCTGATCTCGGCCTGGGTATTCATGACAAAGGGCCCGTAACTGGCAATCGGCTCATTGATCGGTTCACCGCTAAGCACAAGTATCAGGCTATCCTGCAGGGCATGGAGGGTAATTTCTTCTCCCTGCGCGCCAAATAACACAAAGTCATGTTCGCCGGCGAGTTCGCCGTTAACATGGGTAGCGCCATTGACAACCAGCAATGCGGCATGGTGCGCTTCAGGAAGGCGAAATGTCATGTCTTTTCCTACTGAAAGCCAGATGTTGAACAGGTTAACCGGTGTATAAGTTTGGGCCGGACCGGCTGTTCCTTCAAAATCCCCTGCTATGACCCTGACCTGACCCGCCCCCTGCGGCAGCAGGTGCTGCCCCATATCGGCAGCGGTAATGGCCTGGTAATGCGGGTCGGCTCCTTTATCTTTTTTCGGAAGGTTGATCCAGAGCTGAACCATTTCGAAAGGACCGCCACTTCGGGAAAATGTTTCCTCATGATATTCTTTGTGCAGAATGCCTTTTCCGGCAGTCATCCACTGCACGTCGCCGGCATGAATCACGCCGCTGTTACCGCTGCTGTCATGGTGCGCCACACTGCCTTTGTAGGCAATGGTTACCGTTTCGAAACCCTTGTGCGGATGTACATCAACACCCCGGATGTGTTCTGAAGGGCCAAAATCGTATTCGGCGTTGAAGTCAAGCATCAGAAACGGGCTGATGCGCTGCTGAGCGATATTAGCGCCAGGTATGTAATTGAACACACGAAAACCATCGCCAACCATACCGGGACGAAGCGGCTGTTGCACAATTCTTTCTATTGACCTTTTCATATTTTTGCTTTTTGTAAAGCAAATCTACAGGCTGGCAGCTGCGGCATCCTTGATGTATGGTAAGAAAGGTCAGCGGCCCATCCAGCCTCCGTCTACAGTGAGTACGGTACCGTGCACATAATCGGCAGCCTTTGAGCACAGAAAAACTGCGGGGCCACCGAAATCTTCGGGAGTTCCCCAGCGGCCTGCGGGAATGCGCTCCAGGATGGACCGGCTGCGGCTTTCGTCAGCCCGCAACGCCGAGGTGTTGTCTGTCGAAATATAGCCCGGTGCAATGGCGTTGACGTTGACGCCCTGCGCTGCCCATTCATTCGAAAATGCCTTTGTAAGCTGCGCTATAGCGCCTTTGCTGGCCGCATAACCGGGAACATTAATTCCGCCCTGAAACGACAGCAGTGATGCGGTGAAAATTACTTTACCAGATCCGCGTTCTACCATTCTTCTGCCTATTTCGCGGGTCAGGATAAAGGGAGCTGTCTGGTTAACGGCGATCACCTCGTCCCAGTACGCGTCAGGGTGCTCTGCGGCCGGCTTGCGTAGAATGGTTCCGGCATTGTTAACGAGGATATCAATAACCGGATGCTCAGCATGCAGTTTGTCGATAAAGGCCAGCAGGGCCTGTCGACTGGTGAGATCGCATTGGTAGGCAAAAAACCGCCGGCGAAGTGCCCTGACCTCCTGCTCAGCCGTGCTGTTCTGCAGTTCCAGGCTGGCAGACATCCCGATAATGTCTGCGCCGGCGGCTGCAAGCGCCAGGGCCATGGCTTTTCCAATGCCGCGTTTGCAACCGGTAACCAGCGCGGTTTTACCGCTTAAATCAAATAGTTGGTTGTTCATCATGTTGTTCAGAAAAGGTGTTATTTAACCGTGACACGCAGCGGCTGGTCGAGTTGTGCTTTGAAGTTTTCCAGGTACTGGTTCCAGCTGTTTGCTGAATTGATGCGGCCGGCTTTGTTCCAGGCAGCGCCCTGGTAATAGACGACCGGTTTTCCGTTCTTTGCCTGCATAACGGTCAGCAACTGCCCCTCGGCGTCGAGCGTACGGCTTACGGTCTGCCTGGCAATGATCCCGATAGCCAGGTTGCCATCTGCCCCATGCGCGGGCTCCCAGTACGCCACCACACCCGGTACCTGTTGAATGGTGCGCTGCCCCCCGGGCTCCTTGCGCTGCACGATCCCGACCGCTACGGGAAGCGGCTGCTCACCCTTAAAGTTGAAAGTGGCCTCGACCCGGTTCAGTTGGGACCCTGCGTCTATGCTGATTGTTTTGGTCAGAACAACCCGTCTGCCCGATACGTCCCAGCTGTCAAAGTCCAGCCTGAACGTGCTGCGAATGGGACCATTATCGAGCACTTCATACCGGCGGTAGTGTTTGGGATAGCTGATTTTTCCATCCGGAAAAGGCGCAATGTCGCCGGCACCAAGGCTCATTCCCACCGAATAATAATCCAGGCCCTCTCCGTGGTCGCTGTGGTAATCTCCGCTTCGGTACCACTTATTAACAATAAGGTCAGGCGTGCGTTTGGCCCAAACGTCCATGCCCTGTGCATCTTCCCCGCTGCCTTCAAGTGCCTTGCCATACAACCTGAAAGCGACCCGGTCGTTTTCCCAGGCAAAGTCATCTTTCCGTTCGGGCACGTAGCGGGCAAAGGTTCGTGTGGGCTGCGCAATCCGCTTTCCACTGGCCATGCTTAACGCCAGCGTTTCTTTGGCTTTGATACTCACTAGCACCAGGAGGTTTTTTACGCCGGTACCACCACGTTTTTCAAACTGCAGCGGCAATTGTTTGCCGTCGGGGCCGGTAATGACCAGCGTAGCGGTATCGACCGGTCCTTTTTTAAGAACCTGGCTCCAGGGCACCGAAACCACCGCCTCACTGCGGTCAAAAGCTGATGGGTTCTGCACCAGCAGCGACCTTTTTTGTGCCAGCAGTACTGTTGGGAACAGGGCGGCGAGGCCCAGCATACAAATGAATCTTTTCATAAACTTATCTCAAATCTGTTATTGCACAATGGTCCATGTCGCCGTAATCCAGGTTCTCCCCTGCCATACCCCATATAAATGTATAGTTCGAGGTGCCTGATCCTGAGTGGATAGACCAGTTGGGCGATATGACGGCCTGCTCGTTTTGCATCCAGATGTGCCTGGTCTCCTGCGGCTCTCCCATAAAATGGCAGATTGCCTGTCCGTCCGGTACTTCAAAATAAAAATAGACTTCCATGCGGCGGTCATGCGTGTGTGCAGGCATGGTGTTCCAGACGCTTCCCGTCTTCAATTCTGTCATTCCCATCTGCAGTTGGCAGGTCTGTACGACACTGTTCACCAGCAGTTTGTTGATAACGCGATGGTTTGCTGTAGCAGCGCTGCCGAGTTCAACAACTTCGGCCTCGTTGCGGGTTACTTTTTTGCTCGGGTATGGATGATGAGCAGGTGCTGAGTTCAGGTACAGCTTTGCCGGATTGGCCGGGTCGGCTGAGGAAAAACTTACCTCTCGGGTTCCCTGACCTATGTAAAGGGCCTCCTTGAAAGCCAGCTCAAAGGTTTCGCCGTCAGCAATGATCTGCGCTGGGCCACCAACGTTTATGATCCCCAGTTCGCGCCGCTGCAGAAAGAATTCTGCTCTGAGTTCTGGCGGATTAGGCAGATTGAGGGCTTCTGCCACCGGCAAAATACCTCCAGTAATGTACCGGTCAAAATGACTCAGGGTAAACGACATCTGGTCAGGAACGAACAGCTGCGGCATGAGGAAATGCGCCCGCAGCGCGCTTGTATCCATTTGTTTTGCTTCTGCCGGACTTGTTGCCCAACGGCTTTCGAAAGTGTATTTCATGTTAAACTATATAATCAGATCTGGAAATTTAGGTTCATTGGTCCTTGGTCATTCGCTATTGCCGGCCTCAGGTAGACATGCGCCTGATCAATTGAACGGGTATCGTGATCGGCTCATTCAAAGCTGTTTCCCGGTCGGCCGCGAGCATTTGCATGAGCGCTTCTACTACTTTGCTGCCCATTTTGCCAGGGAACTGTTCAACCGAAGTAATGGCGGGGCGTATAATGGCACAGCGCGGATCATTCGAATAGCCGACTATTTTAAGCTGCCGGGGTATCTCGAGGCCGTTTTCACGGGCGAATTCATGCACAGCGATCGCAGCTGTATCATTGGCCGTGAAAACCGCATCGGGTTTTTCCCGGTGCTCGAACATTTTTTTGAGCGCCGTACGTGTGTTATCGTAGGTTAAGGGCTGGTAAAAAACCAGGTGTTCGTACACTGGTAAACCCGCCGCCTTCAGCGCTTTGAAAAAACCCGCAGAACGGTCCCTGTACAGGTTCGTAGTCAGCGGCCCGGAAATATGCGCAATGCGTTTGCAACCGGTCTCGGCCAGGTGCGTGCCAGCCAGGTAACCTCCCTGGAAATCATCCCCCCTGATAATGAGCGCGCCATCAAAGGCAGGGGGCACACGGTCGTAGAAAATGAGCGGGATGTCGTTGTCGGCAAACACATCGAAATGGCTGAAATCCTGCGTATCGAGTGTACAGGAGACGATCAGGGCATCGACCCGGCTTGAATACATGGTATCGACCAGCCGGCGTTCCATTTCGGGCGAATCGTTCGATTGGGAGATGATCAGGTTATAACCTTTTTCGTACAGTGCATTTTGCATCATTGTAATGGCTTCTGCATGAAAAAACATAGAGATGCGCGGCACAATAAGTCCAATCGTATGGGTTTTGTTATTTCTTAAGCCCAGGGCCATGTTGTTGCGCCTGTACCCAAGCTGGCCGGCCATCTCCGTTACCTTTTTTCTGGTTGCCGGTGTTACATTCGGATTGTTGTTAAGCGCCCGGGATATGGTAGCCGGCGACAACTGAAGCGCGGCTGCAATATCCAATATGGTACTTTCCTGGTTTTTCTTTGTCCTTGACATTCTCCCCAACCGGCTCTTTTAGATCATCTGCGACCGGCAGCTCAAGTTATGAAAACGTTTTCATAAATGACAAATCTTTTCATGGCCGGCTGGCGCCGACCACTTCATGACGGATATTATTGTATATTTAGGCCAGGCGGGGTCATTGACTATGAAGCAGAACATACTAACATGAAAGATTTTGACTGGTCCTCTTTTACCAAGCGCATCGCGGTAAAATCTACCCTCGCAGAAATATACAGTGCCTGGACAACGGCTGCGAACCTGGAAAGATGGTTTTTGGAACGCGTAAATTTCCGGGATGCAGCCGGTAAACCGGCAGACCCGCTGAGCCCGGTTAACAAGGGCTGCAGTTATGACTGGTACTGGTTCCTTGAACCAGCGCCCATGCATGGCCGCATTGTGGCGGCAAACGGCATCGACCACCTGCAGTTCACCTTTGAAGGACCGAGCCTGGTTGATGTACAACTTAGCGCGTTTGAAGAGTATGTGATTATTGAGCTCAGGCACCACAGCATACCAGGGGATGACCATTCGCGTCAGCACATTCGGCTGGGTTGTTCTAACGGCTGGGCGTTTTATCTGCATAACCTGAAATCCGTGTACGAAGGTGGTATTGACCTCAGGAATAAGGATCTTCGGCTTGGCACAATGATCAACAATTGAGGCGCTCTGTTCAAATTAACCCAAGTTTAACCCCCGTGGCTTTGCCGCATCGGTCTGCATCTTTATCTTTGGTCGAAAACACATCGCATGCCGCAACAATCGCACTTAACTGCAGACAGCCTCATTTTTGATCTTGACGGGACGCTCTGGGATGCAGCCGAAACCTGCGCCTCGGCCTGGAACGAGACGTTCAGGCAGCAACAGCTGGACCAGCACAGCCTGGATGCAACCATGGTTCGCTCTGTGTCCGGCCTGCAGATTGAGCGGGTTTTTGACCAATATTTTTCGTTCGTTCCCGCCGACCGGCGGAAGACAGTGTTTACAGCCTACCAGGAAAACGAAAAACGTTACATGCGTGCGCATGGCGGCATCCTGTTCCCCGAAGTCAGGGAGGTACTGCCCATACTGAAGGCAAACTTCCGCTTATTTATTGTGAGCAACTGCCTGGCCGGTTATATTGAAAATTTCCTGGACTTTCACGGGCTTGAAATTTATTTCGACGATTTTGAGTGCCCGGGACGTACTGGTCTGCCGAAGAGCGAGAACATAGCCGCGATCATTGCGCGGAATGGCCTGAAGGCACCGGTTTATATCGGGGACACGATCTGGGACTATGAAGCTACGGCAGCGAACAACATTCCCTTTATCCATGCCGCATATGGTTTTGCAGAGGTACCAGATGCAAGCTACCGCATCGGGAAGTTCTCCGATTTGCCTGGGTTGGTTCGCCCTTTATAAAAAATGAAGATCCGGCTGCCTATAACTTGAGGCTGACCTTTTTTCCCGACTGGACGGCCTGGTAAATGGCATCGATAATTTTCAGATCTTTCAGGCCTTCTTCCCCGTCGACCGGGATAAGCGGCTTTTTGTTCTCCAGGATGATTCCTGCCATTTCTTCCATTTGCCGGGCCTGGTGCATCACATGCGGCAAGGCCAGTTCACCCTTGTTTGTACGGCCTTTAATGGGTCCGTATCCTGTAGCAGGCTGCAGTTCGGCAAAGCCCTTATCGCCGTTCAGGAAGAAGCGGTCCAGGTTGTTCATGCTATATGTGGAAAGACAGGACGCCACCGCCCCGCCGGGAAAACCAAGCTGAAACTGAATGGTCTCGTCAACGCCGGCTTTGAATTTCTGCGGATCTGTTTTGGTTTCCTGCGCAGCGACCCACACCGGGTCTTCGCCAACCATGTAACGCGATCCATTGATAGCATAAATGCCAATGTCCATCAGCGCCCCACCGCCTGCCAGCTGTTTGGACAGCCGCCATTGACCCGGATCGCCGATGCGGAAACCGCTCAGGCCCTGAAAGAACCTGATTTTTCCCAGCTCGCCGGCCTGGCGCATGCGAACAATCTCTAAGGTATTGGCCTCAAAATGCATGCGGTACCCGACCAGCAACTTCACCTTTGCCCGCCTGCACGCTTCAATCATTTCCTGGCCCTCGCGCGCATTCAGCGCCATTGGTTTTTCGCAGATCACATGTTTGCCGGCTTTGGCTATGCGTAAAACCTGTTCATGGTGCAAGGCATTCGGTGTAATAACATAAACCGCATCAATATCTTTGTTATCCCTGATCTGGTCAAAGTTCTCATAGTTGTAGCAATTCTTGCCAGCTATACCATACTTCTCGCTCCAGGACCTGATCTTTTCGGGCGTTCCGCTAATAAGGCCTGCGAGCCTGGCGCGCTGACAAGATTCCAGCCCCCTGGCAACCAGCGTGGCATAACCGCCCAGGCCCATGAGTGCTACGCGCAGCACCGGCCCCTGGTAAGGTTGTTCTGTATTGCCTGCCATAACGCTCAATGGCATAACCGGCAGGGTCAGCGCTGCAGCGCTGAGTGTTTGTAAAAATCTTCTTCTTGAAGGCATGGTGGCTCAGGTTTCTTTCAGGTGATCATACTCCCATAACGGTTTTACGCCGGGCTTGGTTTCAATGAACTAAAAATAAGCAATTTAGATCAAAGCACCTTTTTGTTCAGACGCTTTATCGCTTAACGTTTATCCGTTTCACAAAACGGCCTATTGCCGGAGATCACAGAATAATGTAAATTACAGCAACAAAAGACACCTTAACCAGATATCATGAGCACCCGGAGAAAATTTATCAAAAACGCTGCCCTACTTGGCAGTGCCTTTGCGCTGGCCCGCCCGCTTGCAGCCTGCAGTGGCGGTAAAAAAACCTTTCAGCCAGTTAAAGAGATCGGTCTGCAACTTTTCAGCATCCGCGAAGCGCTGGATAAGGATGTGAAAGGCAGCCTGGCTAAGGTGGCGGCAATCGGCTATGACCATGTTGAAACATTTTTCGACTACAATAAAAAGAGTCCAAAGGCTGCATTTTGGGGCCTGCAGGTGCCGGAACTGAAAAAACTACTCACAGACAGCGACCTAAAAAGCTACAGCGGGCACTACCAGCTTCATGATTTTCTGACCAGAGGCAATGGCGACCAGTCGGCACTGTCATACCAGATTGACATTGCGGCCGGGCTGGGCCAGCAGTATTTTATTGTCCCGGTACCGCCACTGATGCTCCTCGACCAGCTTGGTGCAGATGACTTTCAGTTTATGGCCAGCCAGCTCAACAAAGCCGGCGAGTTGTGCCGCAAAGCAGGGCTGACCATCGGATACCACAACCATTTCTGGGAGTTCAGGAACCTTGCCGGCGGTAAAAAAGGGTTAGATATACTCATTGCCGGTACAGAGCCAGACCTGGTTACATTCGAAATGGACTTGTTCTGGGCAAAAAAATCAGGCATCAATCCCGACGATTATTTTAGCAGGTATCCCGGACGCTTCGCCATGTGGCATGTGAAAGATATGGACAAAAACAATACTGCGCCAATTACAGGCGGCGACCAGGACAAGAAGCCATCACTCGATATTCTGCAGACCATTTCCTATACCGAAGTAGGCACGGGTGCTATTGATTTCCGCGAAATTTTCAGCCACCAGGAACAATCAGGCCTCAGACATATATACGTCGAGCAGGATGTCATTAAACAGGATGTTTTTGCAAGTGTTAAACAAAGCTTCAGCTACGTAAAGAAAAACCTGATCAGTTAAGGTCCGTTTAAACATCTTTAAGCTCAAAGGGAAGTTCGGCAAGCTCCTGTCCGTTTACGATCAGGGCAACTTTATGTAACCCTGGGTAATAGGTGCGTGTTGTGATGGGCCTGAAAGCATGCCGGCGGGTTAACTGTAAGGCCTGCCCGGGGGCGAGCGATCGCTCGCTGATTTTAAACACCTTACGGGTCAGCTGGCCCCTGGCCCGCAGGTGATAGATTGCATATTCCAACCGCAATTCCCGGTCTTTGTTCAGTTGGTTTTCGATGGAAAAAGTAAATGTAAGCGGCTGTGCTGGCGTGACCTCGGGCGCCTCGAGCCTGAAACCGGGCAGGCTGAGGCCATCAGCATGGAGCGCGTACAGGGACAATATCCCCCGATGCCCTTGCTTGAATAGCGTACGACAGGCATGTTTGATGATGGCATCCGTTTCGGGCGATGTTCCTTTCCATTCGGTGGCCAGCCGGAGCAGCAAGTCGGGATGGTCTTTTGAAATGTCGTTCAGGTGGTTGGCCACGCTCTTACGCACCCAGGCAGACGGGTCACACTTCAGATTTTCCAATAATGGTAACACTGGCAGCGGATTACGCTTCAGCTCGGGTATGGCCATCGCCCAGGGCAGCCTGGGCCGGCTGCCTTCGCTGGCAAGGCGCCTTACCTTATGGTTTTCATGGAGCGACCAGGCGGTCATAACAGACAGCATCCGGTCAAAATATCGGAGTAAAAACGGCCGGACAGCAAATTCAGCAGACACGAACTGCGTGACCTGACAGAGCAGACCGGTGGCAGTTTCAAAATCTTCAAGGCCGTACCGCGCGATGTATTCTGGCAGGAAAATGTAAGCCAGTTTTTCCTCTTGTCCGGCGTCGAGCAGGCGGCTGACCAGTGCAGTGAAAGCAGGCGCGCTCTCACTGAAACCCGCAGGCAGAGACTGGCTGAAAATATGCGTTGTGTGGATCATCCGTTCCTTGAACTCAAAGCCCGGAAAATGCGGCGGCTGCACATCCCGAAGGAAAGTTTCGGCAGCAAAACCAGGAATCGCAGCGGTAGCATGCACAACAAACCCGCTGTAAAAAGATGCGTTGTAAACGTCTTTGATCAAAGCCATGTGTAAAGGTACATCGCCTGACGGTCTCGACGCTAAAAATTTTAATGCTTCTGGCCGGCAATCTCGGGCGGGAAGCGGTCGCCCACCAAATTCAGGCGAATTCCATGTTCCAGCCATGCTTTCAGGCCAGCGAGGACAAGAACAAACCCGCCGGTCGAGTCCTTGATCTTTCCAAGCACCTCATCATCGGTACCATTAATGCCGTGTTCGGTAATTTGCAGGAAAGTGCCCTTTCCATCAATGGGCGTCAGTGTCCACTCGACTGTTGTTTCCATTCCTTCATTTCCCCAGGCAAAGCTGATTTTTTCTTCTGGCACAAGAGCCAACACCTTTACTCCGGTGGAAACACCATACATATCCCAGTTCCAGGTTACGGTCTGGTGCTCATCCAACCGTCCCGAGCCGTGCGAAAACCAGAACTTACTGGTTTGGTCCGGATCGATGAGTGCTTCGTAAACATCGCGTGCAGGTTTACGAATGAGGAGTGCTGTTTCTACTGTCTTTTGCGTGTCTGTGATCATGCTCTTAGCATTTAAGTTATTTATTCATTGAACGCAGGTAGCCTGCCAACCATGCTGTCAGGATCTCAGTCCAGCCACCGGTAAAGCTGTCTGCTGTGAAGTCTGGCCGGTTTTGCGGGAAACTGTCCAGGCCGGTATGGGTAACGCGGAGGCGAGCACCGCCGCCTTCTTCGAAAAGCTCGAAGGTAACCAGCGAGAATCCCGGCAGGTGCGTGTATTGCCAGGAGTACTCGAGGCGCTGCCTCGGGGTAACTTCTGTGATGCGGCAAATGTGCACCAGGCGGTCGCCCGAATGGCCCCGCCCCTCGAAACTGAATTCGAAACCAGGTTCTGCCCTGAAATCGGACAGGTTAAAATACCACTTTTCCAGTTCGGCTTTTTCTGTCAGGGCTTTCCAGACCACCGCGACCGAGGCGTTAAAAAATTCTTCGACGACTACCGTATTCATTTTTTTCGCTTTTTGTGAAGTCCGGGTTGGGGCACGGTCGCAGCGGGCAGTTCGGTTGCACCGTTTTCGACCAATTGCCGGAGGCTGGCGAGTTTTGCCGTCCAGAAGGAGCGGAATTGTTCTGTCCAGGCATGTACTTCGCTAAGTTTTGCGGGGATGATCGTGCAATGCTTTTCGCGCCCGGAGCGGGTAATGGTTAGCATGCCACAAGCCTCAAGCACCTTCATGTGCAGAGCAACTGCCTGCCTGCTCATATCGAAATGGTCGGCTACACTGCGCATGTTCATGTCTGAGGCCGCCAGCATCTCAATGATCTGCCGCCGTGTAGGGTCTGCAATGGCCTGAAAAACATCTCTTCGCAATTCCATAAAGGCAAGTATTTACTTGCCAATTTACGCCTCTGGTTTTATTTATGCAAATTCAGGTCTTGATTTTTACCAGGCTATACCGTAATCTTCGCCGTGGTTACTCGAACCACCCCAGAGCGTTTTATGTTTCCAGTCGAACCAAATGGCGTTAATTGGACCGCTGGTGCGTTCGGAAAAGCTGAGTTGGTATCCTTTTTTTAGGAGTGCCTCACGGGTAGTGGCAGGTGTTTGCGACTGGAGCAGGATCTGGCCTGGCTTTGGTTCCCGGTCTGCGACTTTGGTCCCGCCCAGCGAAAGCCAGAGCTGGTTGGTATTAAAATTAGGCGCTTCGGTGGCCTTCTGCACCGGCATGTTAAAGTCGGCAACGTTAAGGAAAAACTGAAGCAGGTTTTGGTCCTGCGTGTCGCCACCCTGTACGGCTGCGGACAAGTAAGGCTTACCGTCTTTCAGGAACAGGGATGGAGAAAGTGTAA
The DNA here is from genome assembly GCF_003029735.1 of Pedobacter yulinensis. Lineage (GTDB taxonomy): Bacteria > Bacteroidota > Bacteroidia > Sphingobacteriales > Sphingobacteriaceae > Pedobacter > Pedobacter yulinensis. The sequence continues at coordinate 1,434,200 of NZ_KZ686268.1, read as the reverse complement.
CACGCGGACGTTTGCCCGGGGCTACAACATTGAATGGATTCAGCGCCGGATCGAGCACAAAACTCTGCATGCGCTGGCTCATACCGATGCCGGTGTTGCCGGCTATACAGGCCGGCAGCCAGCCCCCGCTGGGCGTGACCGACACGACCCAACCCTCTTTGTCGGCCGCTTCGATTGAAGTTGTACCCCGCCAAAGCCGGTCATGGTAGTTTTCATCTTCAGGTAACCTACCTAGATCATGTTTTGGTGCGAAATTACGTTTGCTGCTGTCGGGTTCATAACCCCGCGCTTTCAGCAGGTTCAGGTAGGGATTCGGCTGGTTCTGAAACGGAAATGGATCGCCCGGTCCGATCTTCGCATCGTTCCTGGCCGGGTTGATCAATGCGGCGCGCTGCTTTGCATAAGCCTTGCTTAACAAGCCCTTCATGGGTTCTGCGGGCAGTTGAGCGGGATCGCCGTAGTAAAAGTCGCGGTCAGCAAAAGCCAGGTTCATGGCCTGATAAACGGTGTGTATATACTCTGGACTGTTGTATCCCATGGCCTTCAGGTCAAAGTTTTCGAGGATATTCAGCGCCTGGAGCAAGACGGGACCCTGAGTCCATTGCTTGAGTTTATAAACCTCAATGCCTTTATATGTTGTTGACAGAGCGTCTTCGGCTATCGGCTTCCAGGCGGCGAGATCAGCCAGTGTGATGAGCCCGCCCTGCTCCTGGCAGCCCCTGACAAATTCTTTAGCGATATCGCCTTTGTAGAAGCGGTCGTACGCCGCCATCAGTGCCTGTTTGCGGCTTTTGCCTTTACGAAGCGCCTCGGTTTCGGCCTGCACGAGTTTAGACAGGGTGGTAAACAGGTCTGGCTGACTGAACAGCTCGCCGCCTTCAGGTGCTTCGCGCTGTGCGCCCAAATGTGGCAGCAGCACACGTTTGCTGTAAGGCCATTGCTTAATGAGGTCCTTCTGCCGTTCAATCGTGTTTGCGGCCTGAGCCTCGATGGGATAACCTTTAGCCATTTGCAGCGCCGGGGCCAGCACTTGTGCAAGACTCATGGTCCCATATTCATGCAGCATGAAAATGAGGCCGCCGGGTGTGCCGGGCGTGGTGGCCGACAGCGGACCATATTCTGGCGGGAACTGGTAGCCCTTATTTTTGAAGAATGCCGCCGTGGCGCCCGTCGGAGCAACGCCCATGGCATTGATGGCAATGACCTGTTTCGTCTTCGGGTTGTAGATCAGCGCTTGTGTTTCGCCGCCCCAGCTCAGGGTGTCCCACATGGTGCAGGTGGCTGCGAGCATAGCGCATGCAGCATCGACCGCATTCCCGCCCTGCTGAAAGATCATGCTGCCTGCGGTAGCGGCGAGCGGCTTACCGGTAATGGCCATCCAGCTGCTGCCATACAACATGGGCTTTTGGGTGGGTTGTGCATAAAGGCGAAAGGAGAGCAGGATGAGAAGCAGGAAAGCTGCAAATTTTTTCATGTTCTAAGGTAAGGAAAAAACGAAAGCCGAACATGAACGAAAGAATCAAAAAAATTGATTTTGGTAAAAAATTTAACTTAAAGTTGGTAACTTTACGAAAGTTACCAACTTTGCAGGACTCGAACTATGTGCCGGGCTGATCATAGACCAGGTGGCCGGTTTGCCGACGGCAGTATGGCTCCATTACTTCATATATTAACCTGCTTAATATGATCTTCAAACCCCATGCGTCCCGGAAGCCTGCAACCGGATACCGAAGTTCAGGCAGATCCGTATCGCCGGCACTGAAACCGAGACCCGGGCAGGCCGTGGCCAGTCGCAATCCCAAGTGTTCCAAGTGCACATCGGCAGACAACCTGCCGACAACAGACTCGCCGTTTGTGTCTGTGCTGAAATGCATAAACGGCGTTTCCTCATCGGTGAAATAAAACCGGAAACCGCTTATGAGGCCCTCAACAAGCAAAAAAAACGCATCGTCAATCTTCCCTGCCCGTCTTTGTTGCTCCACGGGCCTGCAGCACGTAGCTGAGCAATGCGCTCCTGCGACTCCCGCACCTGTTCTTCCATGAACTCTACTAAATAGGCAGGTTCTGCATCCGTATTCAGGTGAGCAAGTCTCAGTTTTAGCATCTGCTCCTGATGCATAAGCTCCCTGTGGTTTTTATTTAAGAACACTTTGAGCGTGTCGAGGTTGTTCCCTGCCCCGAACAAAGCTTACTGAAACCCGTGTGCTGCCTGGTAGTCGGACCAGGACAGCGCTTCGGCGAGCTGCCGTTGCAGCAGTTCTTTCTTTCCTTCCAGCGATGCGATCGCATCATGCAACTCTTCGTTCATTAAAGGCGGTTGATAAAATTAAAAAGGCCCGGAACAATTGCGTTAAAACCGACAGGATAAAAAGAAAAGTACAGCAAGGACCTGAGAATTTTTTTTTGACAAACCGGACTGTACTTCTTACTTTTAAGCGATGAGAACACTCCTTCATTTCGGTATCCTGCCTCCGCCTGTTGCCTAAGCGCAAATAGCCGGAATCTGCGCCGCCTGCGGCGGTGTACCTGTACGGGTTAATTAACTGGTTGTTTGCCTTGCGCCCGACCCGGGTTTCTATTTTCCTGATTTTCTTACAAAGCAAACAACAATGACTAAATATAGCTTCATGGTCTTTGCGGGTGCCTGCAGTTACGGCATCCTCTCGACCCTGGTTAAACTGGCGTATGGCGAAGGTTACCATACCGCCGAAATCACTTTCGTGCAGGCCCTCGGCGGGATGTCTGTTCTCTGGGGACTACACCTGTTTAAACGATCTCGATCCGCAGCAAGGCCCCGGCTGTACAAGCTGATGCTGGCCGGCGCATTGATCGGCTTCACCTCTTGGCTGTACTATCGTTCTGTACAGTACATTTCCGCTTCAGCTGCTGCCGTTCTGCTTATGCAGTTTACCTGGATGAGCGTGCTGCTGGAGCGGATCTCCGGAAAGCGCGCAGCACAACCCGGGCAGTACATTTGTATGATCGCCATACTTGGGGGCAGCTTGCTGGCCGCCGGCCCCGGGATTGGCAGCCGGAGCGACCTCCGGGGTATCGCATTTGCCCTGGCGTCGGCGCTTACCTATGCGCTGTATATTGTTTCGAACACTTTTTTCAGCACAGAGACGCCGGCGCTGACCAAAAGTGCCTGGATGATGACTGGTTCTGCTGTGCTGATGCTCGTGCTGGTCGCCACAGGCGACGGCCTGGTACATGCCGATGCAGGCCTGCTAAAGTGGGGTCTCCTGCTGGCGCTCTTCGGCACCATTTTGCCACCGCTGCTATTTAGCGGGGCCATAAGCCGCATCGGTGCCGGCAGCAGCGCGATCCTGATGACAGCCGAACTGCCCGTGGCCATCCTGTCAGCGAACCTGCTGCTTTCAGAACGCATCAGTCATTGGCAATGGCTTGGCATCGGCATCATGCTCACGGCGATCGCTGCGCTGAACCTGGTCAAAAAACAGGCATAAAAAAAAACTTCCCGGCCTGTTGGCCGGGAAGTTTTTTGCAATCATTATTTGCCTTATTTGGCGGGTGTAATGGTCACCTTTCTGAATTCAATCGGACCATGATCGCCCTGAAAGTAGATTGGGCCATCTTCCGCTTCCCGGCTGTCAAGTGCACCGCCTGTAATGCCTGGAATCTCCTGGTTGCTGATTACCGTTTTGCCATTCGTCACGATCGTTACCATTCTGCCGATCAGCGTAATCTCGAACCGCTGCCAGGTATCCGGTCCCAGCGAGTTGATCTCGCTTGGCGTCAGAAACCCGTATACGCCGCCGAACAGTACGCTGGACGGATGGGCGTCTTTCGGACTGTCTTCGATCTGTACCTCATGCCGGCCGCGCAGGTATACACCGCTGTTGCTTCCCTTCGGATACCGGAACTCGATTGCCAGTTTGAAATCTTTAAATTTTCTTTCGGAAACCAGGTTTGAGCCCGACCTTGGACTGGTCAACACGCCGTTTTTCACGACCCATTGGTTTTTACCGGTTGCTTTCCAGCCGGTAAGATCCCTGCCATTGAACAGTTCAATCGGCTTGCCCCACTGCACGGTGCCGCTGCGCTTCAGGTAGGAGGCGCGAACACCGGTCCAGTTGAATTTTTTACCTTCACTCGTGGTGATAGTTCCTTTGATGCCGTCGCCGGCCAGCATACCCTCGATCACGAAATCCTGGTTGCCGGATTCCCATTGCGGCGGAATGTTGAAACTAAATTTCCCCTGGTCAAAATTTACCTTCGATACAGGCCTGGCACTGCCGGAAGACCCGACGAAACTGCCTACCAGCGTCCGTGTGCCCGAAAGTTTTACTTCCAGCCAGGAAGGTGCTTCCTTGCCATTCTCATTGATCGTGATGTCCCAACGACCGATCAGGTCTTTGCCGGGCACCTCTTGCTGAAGCGCAATGGCCGGTAACTTTTCGATGTGTCCTGAAGAGATTCCCTGGCCGAGCATCCCGCTCAGGCCTAATAACAATAGCTGACGAAACATGTTCTTAAGTAATAAAGTGAGCGGGCAATTTAACTTATTCTCCTGTTTTTCAGAATAGCTGCAGGCATTTTCCGGTTACCAGATGATCAATCACCGGCAAAAGACACCTCCGTAAAGCTATTTTTACATTTCACCCTGCCTCTTCCGCTACATTTCCTGATCATGCACGCTTTCGCCGTGGTGCCTGCAATCGCTGTTTTCAGTTCTGGACTCAACGCGAGCACACGGTCCATACCATGTTTCCCCCTGCTGAACTGGCCCGTGCGACAGAATTTACAGGATGGCAAACAGGACTGCAAAAAAAATAAGACGCAAAACCTGACTTTGCAGCCGATTTTTAACGAACGTGGGATGAAAAGATTTCTTTATATTATTCTGCTGCTAACCTGTAGTTGTGCCATTGCGCAGGACCGCCCGAACATCCTCTGGCTAGTCTGCGAAGACATGAGTCCCTACCTTTCCTGTTACGGCAATACGACCATTCAAACCCCCAACCTGGATGCGCTAGCCGGGAGAGGCATCCGGTTTACCCGGGCACATTCGAACGGCGCCCAATGTTCACCATCCCGGTCTACGCTTATATCCGGAGTATATGCCGTTAGCCTGGGTACCGATATACACCGGGAGAAGCGGCCGTTTCCGGCTGCTTTTTATTTCCCAAAGTACCTGCGGCAGTCGGGCTATTACACCAGCAACAATGCCAAACAAGACTACAACAACGAGCAAACCCCGCCTGATGTGTGGAACGAACAGGGTAACAAAGCAGGCTACGCCAGCCGCATCGATAAAACCAAACCTTTTTTTGCAGTGTTCAACTGCGGCATCACACACATGAGTCGGGTAGCCACCCATACAACGAACGGCAGAACGCCCAGAAGCGTAAGTCCGCAGGCTGTCCGGGTACCTGCCTATGTCCCTGACCTGCCCGCTGTCCGGGACGATATTGCATGGAACATGGATGCCGTTGTCATGATGGATCAATGGGTCGGTAAAAAATTACAGGAACTGGAACGAAGCGGGGAAGCTGCAAACACGATCATTTTCTTCTATTCCGATCATGGGGGCACTGTTCCGCGGGGAAAGGCTTATACCTATGAAAGCGGCACCCATGTCCCCTTCCTGGTTAGTTTCCCAAAAAAATGGGCACACCTGGCCGGGCAGCCTCAACCGGCGACAAACAATCGTCTGTTCAGTTTCGTGGACCTGGCTCCCACGGTGCTGCAGCTGGCCGGCGTTGAAAAACCGACTTTCATGAAAGGGGCTTCTGTCTTCGGCGGAACGAGCAACCCTTATATTTTTACCTTCCGCGCCAACCAGGGCGATAGTTTTTGTCCGTCGCGGGCTATCAGCGATGGCCGCTTCAAGTTGATCAGGAATTTCCAAAGTGCTTACCCGAACGGCACGCGACAGGATTACCAGTGGCAGATGCCTGCCCAGCAGGCCTGGGACCAGGCTTTTACTGCGGGAAAGCTGAATGCACCGCACCAGAAATTCTGGCGGCCGGTTGAGCCGTTTGAACTGTATGACCTTCATGCCGACTCGCTCGAAACAAACAACCTGGCAGAAAACCCGACCTTTAAAGGTCAGTTGGTCGAACTCCGAACGGAACTTGAACGAACCATGCGTCGGGAACGCGACCTGGGAGTGATCCCCAGAGAATACCGCAAGGGATTGCAGGCGCGGGGACCGCTGTATACATTGGCGCAAACTGAAAACTGGCCGGTCGGGCAATGGATTGCGGCAGCTGAGAAAGCGTCAATGTGCCATCTGCCCAATGTGCCGGAGTTGATGCGCCTGCTGGCGGACAAAGACCCGGTGCTGCAATACTGGGGTGCCAGCGGAATTTGCGGACTGGCCAAAGCCGGCCGGCTCAAAAAAATCCCTGCGGCAGCAACGGCGCTTATTGACAGCAAAGAAACCATGAAAGAGGCCAAATGCCTGCTGGCCGAAGCGCTGGTTTATACCGGCAGCAGTGCCAGAGGCCTCGCCTACCTGTATGGGCTGCTGGCTCAGGGCTACGGTCCCGCAGGCGCAGCCCTTCAGAATACGGGCGCTGCCGTAGCACCGGTCAGGCGGCAACTTGAACAGCTGCTTCAGCACGAAAAAAGAGCCCGGTACCGCTTCTACATCCGCTCCTGCCTCATTAATTGCGGCGCCCTGCCATACGCAGCTTTGTATCCTCCGGGTGAAAAAATAGGCGATTAAAATGATCCTCTGCCTCCAGCTGAGCCGGTGCCACTACCGTACAGTCACGCCCGCCTCTATAAAACCCTGCAGGTTTCTGGCAGCCGGATCTTTTTCGGTAATGAGTACATCGACCGCATTTGCAGCACAAATGTAGAACGGGTCGGTGGTTTCGAGTTTTTCGTAAGCCGACAGCACGACGACAGATTTTGACGTTTCGATCATTGCCCGCTCAACGAGCACTTCCTGATGATCGAATCCGGTTATGCCCATAGCCAGACTAATGCTGCAAATACCCAACAAACAAATGTCTGCCCGGAACCTGCGGATAGCCTCAATGGTTTCATGACCGGCTGTTGCAAAGCTGCGTTTGTTGACCTCTCCACCTAAAAAAATCACCGAGACCGCATCATGGTCTTCCAGGGCATTCACGACTGCGAAACTGTTGGTTACCACGGTGAGCTGAATACCCCGCGGGAGGGCACTCATGACCGCTGCGACAGTTGTTCCCGAACCAGCCAGCAGCACCTGGCCGGGCGTGATAAAGCCCAGCGCCTTCCGGGCAATTGTTTTTTTCAGCTGCAGGTCCCGGGATTGCCGTTCCCTGAAATCGGGATGCTCCGGCGCATGCATGACAGCGCCGCCCCTTACAGCTTTCAGTAAACCCCGGTCAGACAGCTCGCGGATATCGCGGCGAACAGTATCGGTCGATACCTGCAGGAGCGTGGCAAGTTCTTCGAGCACGACCCTGCCATCTTTTTCGATCTGGTCAAGAATTTTCTGAAGGCGTTCGGCTTTAAGCATGGACAAATATAGAAACAAATTCAAACCACTGAATATTGCAATAAGTTGCAATTTTATAAAATATTGCATATTATTGCAATATGAAAATACGTAAAAGAATCGCCATTGACATGGATGGCGTACTTGCCGATACCGAAAGTCACTATATATCCTGGTATTTACAGCACCATGGAATAGCGGTAGACCCGGCAACCCTGATCGGCCAACCCGAAGGGCATGGCTTCCCGGATCGACAAGCTGTGGAGCGGTTTCTTCATACCGCAGGGTTTTTCCGCACGCTGCCGGTTATGCAAGACGCGCAGGAGGTTGTGCTTGCACTCTCTGTCAACTACGAAATATTTGTGGTTTCGGCGGCAATGGAATTTCCGCTTTCTCTCAGTGAAAAACGGGAATGGCTTGCTGAACATTTCCCTGGCATCGGCTGGCGGCATCTGGTCTTCTGCGGAGACAAAAGTATCATCGATGCCGACTATATGATCGATGACCACCTCAAGAACCTGGATGTGTTTAAGGGCAAAACCCTGCTTTTTAATGCGGCACACAACAGCCATGCAACGGGACATGAGCGGGTACAGAACTGGAAAGGGGTGCAGGCATTTTTTAACAGGGAACTGGCCGGCGCATCATCGGCAGCCTGATTTCAGAAGCTGGCCGGCTAGCCGTCAGTCTCCTCTTTTTTAGCTCGAAACAACTTTGACAGGCGGGTCAGTAAACCATCATTCCGCTTCCAGGGTTTTTCCGGACCGATCAGGAACCCATAAGGCTTTAATCCCGGCACCCGGTCGCAGATAATCTTTGCAATGCCGAGCATGGGAATAGCCAGGATCATCCCTGCAATGCCCCATACTGCTTCACCCAGCACAATACCCATGATGGTGAACAAAGGGTTGATGTTCACCTGCTCGCCAACAATGAGCGGTTCGAGTATATATGTCTGCAGAAACTGCACGGTAAAATAGACGCCGATAACAGAAAGGATCATGGTGGTATCGCCGCCCTGGCCAATAACCGCAAGCAGGGTGAGGCTGGTGCCGGCCAGGTTGCCGATAAACGGAACAATCTCGAGAAGTCCGCACAGAACGGCAAAAAACAGGGCGCTCTCCACCCCCGCCAGGCTGAAACCAATTCCATATAGAACCCAGAGCATACCAATCATGGCACCCAGACCGCTCAGGTAGCGCTGCGCCACCTGTCCGGCTTCATGCACAATTTCGCGTGTCTTCGATTCCTGATCGTCAGGTACGAGTTTCAAAATGAACTGTTTGATATGTGACCGATAGAACAGGCTCAGATACATGTAAACGATAACCAGGACCGTATTTACGCCTACGCTGAACAAGCCACCAGCAAAATTTGCGAGCATGCCGCTGGCCTGGCTGTTGCCTTGTTTGATAAGTTTTTGCTGTTCACCGTGGCTGATACCAACTTTACTGTTTATCCAGTTTCGCAGCTCTCCGAGCATACCTGTCAGGCGCTGCTTCATGCTGTCAATGTTGCCGGAAAGGCTGCCCAACTGCCAGTAGAGCAAGCCCGCAACCACCGCGGCAGCGAGCACAAATACCGCAACGCAGCACAGTGCGGCCAGGCTGCGGCGCATGCCTTTCGATTCCAGCCAATTACAGAGTCGTATGAACAGCATAGAAAAGACAGCAGCCAGTGCAAGCGGCACCAGAAAAGGCTTGGCAAAGTACAGGCCGCCAAAGGCCAGGAACAGGAGGAGCAGCACATACACGCTGCGCTGAAGTTTTCGCATACTCAGCTAAAAACACATCTTTTCAAGTAAAGTTTTCATCTGATCGACCCAAAACCACGCATATAGCCGGTATTGTTTTATCTTAGATGAAACAATCTGAACCAAAATCTAATGAGAAAATTAATTCTTCCCTTCGTTGCAGCCGCACTGTCTGCAGCATCATGTACCAAAACCAGCGAAAAAGCAGGCATCCAGGGAACCTGGCAGCTTCTTTCGGCGAAAACAATTACCGGCAAAGATACGCTTGCCACCTTCCCGGTAGCCGGACAGGAAATGATCAAAGTGATCAACGCCTCACATTTTGCATTTTTCAGGCACGACACCTCGCGCGGCAAGGGCAGCAGCGCTGTCTACGATTCAGGGGCGGGCACCTACTCACTGAATGGCAGCACCTACCAGGAGAAGCTAAATTATTGCAGCGCGCGCGATTGGGAAGGACACAGTTTCAGTTTCCAGGTCCGTCTTTCGGCCGACAGCCTTGTCCAGACCGGAACTGAAAAAATTGACAGCCTGGGTATCGACCGGCAAATCATAGAAGTTTATCAGCGCGTTAAATAAACAAACGCGCTAATAACCATCAAATAGAAAGCGGCGTTTTTCGGGTGGTTTGCGTGGCAGCATCTGCTCTTCCATAGCGGCCTGGTACACAAAACAGGCTACGATCACGGCGGCCTGTTTCAGGTCTTCAAATTGCAGGTGCTCGTAACTGTCCAGGTTGCTGTGGTGTGTGCGCGTTTCGTAATCAAGCGGATCCTGGATAAACTGAAAACCCGGAATACCTGCCCAGTCGAAAGCCAGGTGATCTGTAGATCCCGTATTGCGGAGGGTAACCGTCCTGGCGCCCAGGTCATGCAACGGCTGCAACCAGGTTTCGAAAATGGGTTTTATGCGTTCGTTGTTCTGGGTAAAAATCCCCCTGATTTTTCCGCTGCCATTATCCAGGTTAAAATAAGCCGATATTTTCGCGTGTTCAGGTTTCAGGCGATAAGCCTTATCCATGAAATGTTTTTGCACATAAAAATACGATCCGTACATGGCCTGCTCCTCCCCGTCCCAGAGCGCAATCCTGATGGTTCTTTTGGGCTTCAGGCCGAGCGAGTCGAGCAGACGAATGGCTTCCATCATCACCACACAGCCCGCGGCATTGTCTGTTGCTCCTGTTGAGGCTGCCCAGGAATCCAGGTGGGCACCGAGCATGACGATTTCAGATTTCAATCTGGGATCACTGCCGGGAATCTCTGCAATGACATTGTAACCCTGAACATCGGCAGCAGAAAAGCGTGCCTGCAGGTTCAGGGCAAGTTCGACCGGGTGGCCGGACATGATTAGCCGGCGCATGCGCTGGCCGTCTTCGAAAGACAAGATAACCTTTGGCAAGGTCTCCGCAGCTCCGGGCTTGTAGGCACCGGTTCCCTGAACAAAAACGGCGCCGTTGTGGTTCGCTCCGCCGGCTGACAGTACGGCAAGTGCTCCTGAGCTTTTAAAAAGTTCATCGGCACGTTTGCTGATCTTAACCGCCCTGCCGTATTCGGTGATATCTGCTTCGCTGAGCATGTGTGTATCGCCGATTGAGTCCAGCTGCGCATCGGTCAGGCGGTGCAGTGCAGGCCGGGTGTTGAAATCAGGATCAACCTGCCGCCCGGCTACAAGAACGAACTTTCCTTTCAAATCGTCCTGGTGGGTGCCGAGATAGACGGTGTCGCGTGCCTGCTGGCTGCTGAGCAGCACAACCCCACCCTGCTGCCGGCCTTTGGTGCTTCCGCTCCAGGCCTGCGGATAGGCCGTGACCGGCAATACATAAGGCTTTTTCTGGATGATGCTGAAATCTTCAAGTTCCCATTGTTTGCCAAATGTACCCCAGGGCTCCAATGCAGCACGCTGCAGCCCCCAGCTTTTTAAGGTTTTCACAGCCCATTTGGCCGCCTTGAGGTAAGCCGCAGAGGCGCTCAGCCTGGGCCCGGGTACGTCGGTCAGGTAATGCGCCAGGTGTGGAATTTGTGAACTGCCCATGCCTGCCCGGCGAATCTGGCTGAATGCTGCCGTATCGACCTGCCCGTAGGCGGCACTGCCAAGCACCAACAAGATGCCCAGCGCTAAGTGACGTATTTTCATAAGCTGTCTCTGCTGCTGACCTTTATTCCAAATTTACACAACAAAAGGCCTGAGTTCTTGTAAAAAACCGGCAGGATGCGCGTTGTCATCCTGCCGGGCGGCGTATCTAGTAGGCGAAATAATTGCGCAGTTCACCGCTGTTTTCTCCCGGGTTCCAGCGTACCTGGTCAGCATGCGCATCGCCGGTGATATCTGCAAAGTAAAACCTTGTATTTTCACTCTGTGAAGTTCCGCGCAAGGAATAAACCGGGCCATCAAACGTGTTTGATGCCGTTGCGTAATAAACCTTGACCTTGCCAAGGTAGTTTGACGGGTTCCAGTAGATCTTTTCGGCCCGCCCGTCGCCGTTTATGTCAGCAAAATAGAATACGGTCGAGGCCAGGCCGCTGCTTGCGCCCGAATCGCTGAAGCCTGCAGCAGCCGTAAAGGTTCCGTCGCCATCAGACAGGTATACCATTACCTTGCCCGAGTTCAATGACGGGTGCCAGCGCATTTTGTCCATCCGGCTGTCGCGGTTCAGGTCAGCATAATAAAAGATAGTCCCGGCAGTCGTGCTGGCACCTTCTGGCCCCGCAACGACTGATGAATCGAAACTGCCATTTGCCGTGGCCAGGTAAACCCTGGTTTTACCTGAGTCGAAACTGGCGTTCCAATAGATCTTATCGGCTTTGCTGTCGCCGTTCACATCAGCGAAATGGAACACGGTAGTGCTGCCCGCACTTGTCCCTTCTGGATTTTCGATCGCGGTCGTGCTGAAATTGCCCGCCGACGTGGCGAGGAATACCCGTGTGCGACCTGAATACAGTGTCGGGTCCCAGACGATCTGATCATCCTTACCATCACCGTTAATATCTGCATAGTGATACCGGGTGCTCTGCAGCGTCGAAGCGCCTGCCGGATGTTTTATGGCCGGCGAAGCGAAAGTGCCGTTGCCGTTAGAAAGATAGATTTGCGGGGTACCACCGTCATAATTGTAACGCCAGTAAATTTTATCAGCTTTATCATCGCCGTTTACATCGGCAAAATAGAAATTCGTGCTGGCAACGGTGCTCAACCCGTTTGCATCGGCATGCGGACCACCCAAAACGGCGGGAATATAGGTGGCCATAACGGGCCAGTGGTCTGAGGGCCAGAAGCCATTGTAACTGGTTTTAATCACCTTGAACGTAGTGAAAGCCATGGCCCGGTCGCTCATGACCCAGTCCAGTTTTTTGGTACCGGTTGCTGTCCACCCATGAAACGTCGGTTCGCCTTCACTGTCGCCCAGGGCATCGACTACATCCAAGCCGCTTTTTAAAATTCCGATCTCAGTTGTACCCGGAATGGCATTGAAATCGCCGAAGACGATCTTCGGCAGGTTTTCAGTATTGGCTGCCGTAATGCCGGCTACCAGTTTTTCTGCGTTCTCAATGCGTACCGCCACCGAGTCAAACTGCCAGTGGCTGTTGCTGATAAAATATCTTCGGTTATTGGTCTTATCCTGCAAAATGACCCAGGTGCCCGTATTGCTCGGACCAATATCCATTGTACCGCTACCTGTTTTGGTAAACCGGCTGTTCTTAAAAAAAATAGCTTTCGGGCTACCGGTTATCGCCGTATCGTAATATTCCCCGTAACCGAGGGCTGCCATCTGCTCCCTGAACCAGGTTTCGAAATCGTTGTCTGAGAATTCCTGCAGACCAAAAACATCGGGCGAATTGTCTACAATAACCTGCCTGATGATCCCTTGGCGTTCGGTGATGCTCTGCGGATCGCCGGCAGCATTGTGGCGCACATTAAAAGACAGGACCTTGAATGGCGTTTGCCCGGCAATGCGGACCAATGCCATCGATTCCGGTTTTGGCAGCGAAACCGATGCTGGTGAGCCGGTCTCTTGCCGTTTGCAGCTGCTCAAGCCTGCAAGCGCGAAAATGACCAGGAAAACGGCCGGTTTGGCCGCGCCCCGGATAGACTGAAAAAAGGGAGTGATTTTCATATTTGATTTGGATTGGTGACAAGATTCAGAACAGGCCCATAAAACAGCCTGCAGTCGTGTCATGTTACCAGCCTCCAATCAAATGCAGCAGACACTAAATTAAATTTAACAAATTGAAATTTAAAAATCAACAAAAATAAATGTTATGAAATTATTAAATAAGACCTGTATTTGCAGTAAAAAAGAAGCCCGCAGCCATTTCTGGTCTGCGGGGCTCTCTGGCAAGGACAATCGGGATGATCAATAACCAGGATTTTGCTTCAGGCTGTTGTTGCCGGATATGGCCTGGGTGGGTACAGGAAACCGGTTCAGATGTTCAGATCCTGAAGGTGTGTGGTCCCACCAGGCCTCGGTAGTAAATTTCTTCCACCTGATGAGGTCGGTACGCCGCCGGCCTTCGCCGAGAAACTCGACGAGCCATTCGTCCAGGAAGCGGTAGGCGTCCAGGTTTGCCGCCGTAGCGGGATTGGGGTCGACACCACCGGGAAAATTGCGCTTTCTGACCGCGTTGATCAGGGTTGCTGCGCTGCCTGCATCGCCACTGCGCCACTGGCATTCGGCAAGCATGTAATAAATTTCTGCCAGGCGAATAACCGGCATATCCGCGCCCCAGCGCAGCGTGTTTTCGGCGAGCGGCGGGATCGGCACTTTAACAAGACGCACACCGGTATTCTCTTCCCCGTCAGACATCCTGGAGGTCAGGTTTGAAATAGATGCATACTTTTTACCTGGCCCTACTTCCGAGAACCGGGCCACCTGATCGCGGAAGACAAGCGGCTGATCTTTGTATTCTTCTCCCCCTTTTATTGTTGCACCGGCACGTGTCAGCATCGGTCCGTTGATAAACATACCTTCATAATTGCCGCTTCCCAGGTAGCGGTATACCTGCTTGCGCAGGTCGGTCGGCGCAAACTTTTCGTAAGGATTACCCAGCCGGGTGGTATAAAGTGAGCTATCGGGCGCCCGGGAAGGTGTCAGGTGGAGGCCATTATTTGCACCCATATCGGTATCAAAGAACTGCCGCGTATTGTAATGGTAAAAATCTGCAAAGAACCAGTCGTACTGGAGTTTGTTGAATTCAGAGGGGATGGACCAGATAATTTCGGGCGACTGGTCGTTCTTAAATCCATGCGGACCATTCCACGCGGCGTCCAGGCTGTAGGGACCGTATTTGCCATCTACGATTTCCCGGCAAAGCTGCATACACTCCGCATACATGGGCTTACGGATGTAGGCTTCTGCATTAAAATACAGCTGTGCCAGCATGGCTGCTGCAGCTCCCTGCCTGAGCACACCTTCTTCACGCTGCCCACCCGTTTTGCCGGGAAGTTTGGTCATGGCTTCTTTTAGCAGGCCTTCAATGTGGTTAAAGACCTCCTGATCTGTGCTGCGTGGCAAGGCACCCTGATCAAGCGAGGTGAAAACCGGCAGGCCTCCAAAGAAATCGAGGCCGCGGAGGTAGAAATATGCAATCAGCGTGTTCAGCTGACTGATGTGCGCGTCTTTGTCTGCCTGGGTAAGCGCAAACCGGCCGTAATCGAGTTTAGTCAGGTCATTCTTTGCATCCAGCGCCAGCGAAATTCCCATCAGGGTGCCGCGCCAGGTCTGCCATACCCAGTTTTCATCGGCTGTCCACCGGTGGTAATGGTAACGTTCATTTTCCCCGCCATTGTACCAATGCCGGCCCTTGGTGGTAATGGCGAACGCGTCGGCAGCGCATTCCTGTAATTTCCAGCGGTCAGCGCCCATGTACCAGCGTGCATGTGTAAACGGACGGTTCAGTGCTGCGAGAATATCTTTCTCACTTTGAAAGAACGTTTCTGGTGTAACCTGGCTGTAAAACTCCTGGTCCAGTTTGGTACAGCCGCCCTGAACGATGAACAGGAAAGCGGCCAATAGGTAAATAAGTTTTTTCATATTCATGGTAGTTAAAAGGTTGCCTGAAGACCCAGGTTAAACGTGCGGGTTTTGGGATATGTATTGCGCTCCTCAAATCCGGGCTCCAGGCCGTTGATGTTCACTTCGGGGTCTAGCCCGGTATATTTGGTAAAGACGAGCAGGTCGCGGCCGGCGGCGTACAGCCTCAGCGTCTTGACTGGCTTGATCAGCTTCTGGCTAAAGGTATAACCAATGCTCAATGCATCAAGCTTCAGGAAATCGCCCTTTTCAAGCCAGTAATCGCTGAGCTCCTTCTCGCCCGTTACATTCCGGTGTTTGTCAAATGCCTGTTTCAATACATTCTGACCGCGCACGTTGGGCAGGCTGTAGTACATATTAATCATGTTGAACACATCATAACCTAGCCAGCTGCGCATGTAAATGCTTGCATCCCAGTTTTTATAGGTAAATGTATGGTTCCAGGAAAGCTGAACTTTCGGGATGGCATTGCCAATAAAACGTTTATCGGCATTTGCCTTGTTCCGTTTAGACACATCAAAGGCTACACCGTCTTTGTCGTACAGCATCCACTTGCCTTCAGGTGTGAAGCCGGCAAACTGCCAGATGAAGAAGCGGCCGATGTCCTGACCCGGAAACAGGCGCACAGCTTCGCCGGGACTGCCCGGTGCCGGGAACGACTTGCGGTCGGCAAAGGTCAGGTTACCGGACAGGGACCGCAGCACACTTCTGTTGTGCGAGGCGACCAGACTCGTAGAATAATTGAAGTCATTTTTCTGCACAACTCTATAGTTGAGTTCAAGCTCGTAACCGTAATTTTCCAGGCTGCCGATGTTAACCGTAGTTTTATCATGAATGGCAGGAGGCTGGGATACCGAGATGTCGTAAATCATGTTTTCGACCCGCCTTTTATAATAATCGAACCGGCCAGTCAGGCGCTGATTAAAGAAGCCAAAGTCCAGGCCTGCATTCAATTCCTTTTTTACTTCCCACCTGATGTCGGCATTCTGGTTGTGCATTACGCCATAGGTTCTGATCCAGTTGCCGTTTACGAGGAACCAGGTATCTGCGCCATACATGCGCGTGGCCACATTGGCGTTGAAACCTTCATTACCGGTCTCGCCGTAGGCTGCGCGGAATTTCAGGTCACTGAAAACGTTCAGGTTTTTGACGAAGTCTTCCTCCGAAGCGCGCCAGGCGGCAGAAAGACCGGGAAAGGTACCCCAGCGCCGGCCCGGGGCAAATTTAGACGAACCCTCATGCCGAACGGTTGCGGTTACAATATAGCGGTCCCTGAACGAATAGTTAATGCGTCCGAAAAATGCAGCCAGTTTTACCGAAGGGTTCTTGTAAGAACCAATTCCGGCCCGTCCGTCGACCAAAAAGGTTCCGCTGCCCATATCATGTTCACGAATACCATCGACTGGGAAATCTGAGTTGTTTGCTGAAAAGCCCTGGCCGTTGAAATCCTGGTAGCTGTAGCCGCCAACCGCATTGATGCTGTGGCTGCCAAAACGTTTGTTGAAAGTGGCGCTCCATTCAAAGATCCGGTCTTCGTTGCGGCCATAGCTCTGGCTGGCGTACCCGTCTACACCATTCAGCCGCGACTCGCGGTGCTGCGCAGATCGGTAGAACATACCATGCTGGTTGTTGCTTTTCACGCCAACAGTTGCCGAGGTAAAAAGATCTTTCGTCAGGTTCACTTTCAGCGTGCTGTTGGCCAGCAGGTAACGGTACTGTTGTTTGTCGCTGCGCAACCGTACTTCGGCAACGGGGTTCCAGTAGTCGTAGCCTCCAACCAGGATATTGTACCCCGTGATGTCTGAAGCATCATATACCGGTGTCGTTGGATTCAGCACCATGGCCATGTTGAAAATGTCGTTGTTGCTGAACTCCGCGTCGACCTGGTTGTAGGTAATATTTGTATTCAGCTCTGCGCGTCCGCCAAAAAAACGGAAGTTGGTGTTCACCCTGCCGCCGAGTTCACCGCGCTTGGAGCCAATGGCTATGCCTTCTGCCCCACGTTTAAACAAAGTAAAATAAACATTGGCATCTTCTGAACCCCCGGTAACATTGAGCACCTGGCGATGACTGAAGGGGTTTTTGTTTGTTACTTCCTTGTACCAGTCGGTGCGGGCACCCAGGTCATCGCCGAGTTTATTGGCGACAAATTCATCGCCTGACAACACTTCTGGCCGCTTGCGGATGGTTTCGGTGAAATATTCTGATGTTAATGAAACCTGCGCCTGACCTTTGTTTGGCCGTCTGGTGGTGATCAGGATCACGCCCCCCGAAGCCCGGGTACCATAAATTGCCGCCGCCGAGGCGTCGCGAAGCACGTTAATTGATTCAATGTCTTCTTTAACTACAGAGTTGATATCGCCGCCAGGCACCCCGTCTATCACAACAAGCGGGCCCTGGGCAGCATTGATCGAGTTCACGCCACGCAGCTGCAGGCTGATTCCGGCGTTCGGATCGGTACCATTGGTCGAAGAAATATTCAGCCCGGGAACCTTGCCCTGAATAGCCGCCAGCGGCGACACGGCACCCGCAACAAAATCCCTTTGCTTCAGCGTGGATACGGCACTGGTGAGGTCTTTTTTCTCAAGTGTACCATAACCCACCACCACCACATCATTCAGCTCTGAAACATTGGGCTCCAGTTTGACGGCCGGCATGTTTGCTGCAGCGGCCAATCGCTTGCTTTTATAGCCTATCGAGCTGAATTCGAGCTGCGCACCTGAGGCGACCGCAATGCGAAATCTGCCGGCCTGGTCGGTGGTCACCACCTTTGTCGTTCCCACTTCCTTGACCGTTACGCCGGGGAGTGGCGTATTGTTTTCATCAAGTACAACGCCCGTGGCATCTTGCTGAATAGCGGCGGGAACCGGGGCAACCAGTTCGGACTGCGGTTTACGCCTGATCACAATGGCCTGATCGCTGACGGTATAGGTAAGCTGTGTTGTTTTCAGGGTTTCATTCAGGGCCTGCTGTACCGTTGCATTGCGCAGCCTGACACTGACCGGACCCTGGTTACGAACCAGGCTGCCGGTGTAAATGATGTCGTACCCGCTTTGTTTACGGATTTCTTTGAATACAGTTTCCAGGGTAGCGTGCTGCTTGTCGAGATTAATGCCCTGTGCCCTGATGTTGGCCTGTACCTGCAGAAGCGAAAGTACGAGGAAAGCAAGGGTCAGCTTCATTCGCAAAGTAATTTTTTTAAGTTTTTTTGAATTCGCCTGCCAGGAAAATAAAGGCAATAGCGAGCCGGGCACCGGTTTGGCGCCTTTGAAACGTTGATAATTCATAGACTTTGTTTTAGGTTAGTTGTTTTACAGCGCGGCAGTGCTATCGGGCGATAAACGGCAACTGCTGCTGGGTATTCAGGGTTCTGGTCGGGGTCAGTGCATCACGATCACCCTCCTTCCTTCAATTTTGAACCGGAACTGACCGGTGAGTTCCAGTTTCGCCAGTACATCCTCTACCCGTTTATACCGGGATATCGAACCACCCAGCCAATCGTCGGGCACAACACCCTGGTAAATGACATCGACATCATACCAACGGCCAATTTTACGCATAGCCGTACGAATATCTTCCCTGTCAAACATAAAGTAGCCATTCTTCCAGGCGCCGGCCACTTCGATATCGGCATTCGGATCAATCTCCAGTTCCCGGTTGGCATGGAGCACCGATTGCTGACCTGGTTTAAGCACCAGGTCTGACCGGCCTGCCGAAAGCTTCACGCTTCCCTCGAAAAGGGTGGTCCGGGTTTCCGGTTCGTCAGGATAGGCATTGATATTGAACCGGGTTCCGAGTACCTGTATGGTCTGCCCCTCGGTTTTTACAAGAAACCGGCGCGAAGCATCTTTCGCCACTTCCAGGTAGATTTCTCCGCCTGCCTCGATGCTGCGTTCCTTTGTCCCGAAGCTCACCGGAAAGCGTACATAGGAGTCAGAATTCAACCAGATCTTTGTTCCATCTGCCAGGCCAAGGCGGAATTGCCCGCCGCGCGGTGTGCGGATCGTGTTGTAAGCCGCCGGGGCGCCCTTGGTGTTGACAGCCGGGAAATCATAACTGATCATGCTGCTGTCTGTTTTCGTAATGCCAACTCCTTGTTCTTCGGCAAGCCTGCCCTCGGCTGCAGCGTCGAGTACAATGGTTTTGCCGTTTGCAAGTGTCAGCACAGCTTGGTCCCGCCCGGGTACAATTGCCGCGGTTTTTTGTACTGCGGGTTCAGAGGTTGTGAAAAGAAAAACTGAAAAACCTACGATGATGAACACGGCAGCGGCGGCGACCCAACCCATCAAACGGCGCAGAACAGGCTGCTTCGGGCTGTAGGCAGTTGCAAGCTGTATGCGCTTCTTTATGGCTTTTCTCAGGGTTTTCCTGTTTGGATACCGGCTCTCGTACACTTCGAGCAGGGAATCATCGAAACTGCTGTACCATTCTTCAAACCAGGCCCGTTCGGCCTCGCTGAGCGTACCTTTCAGAAATTTATCGGAAAGGTCATGGATATCATAACGGGAATCTTTCTGGCTCAAAGTATTTGGTTTGCCTTATAGTCGTGCAAACCGCCATGAACCCTTGCTCAGAATTAAAATATTTTTTTCAGGAGCACCAGCAGTACCGGCGCCGAGACCTGCAGCGCAGTGCGCAGTTCCTGCAGAGCCCTGGTCATATGGCCTTCAACCGTCTTCTGGGCAATACCGAGCTCAGCTGCGATCTCCGCATTACTTTTGCCCAACTCCCTGCTTAGCCGGAACACAATTCGGCATTTTTCAGGAAGCTGGTCCACACAGGCCAGGATTTGCGCCTGCAGTTCCTTTTCCAGCAGCCATTCTTCGGTCGTATCGCGCAGGGCCGGGCCTGAAAGCGCCTGCTCGGCAGCAAACTGCAGTTTTTTCTTATTCCTAGCCAGGGCTGCTATGATCCTGTATTTGACAGCGGCAGCAAGGTAGGTGTTCAGGGTATGGGTTAGCTGCAGCGTTTCGCGGCGCAACCAGAGGTCGGTAAAGATATCCTGAACGGCTTCTTCAGCCTCGGTCTCATCGGCCAGGCGGTGGTATGCCGTGATATAGAGTTTTTCCCAATAGCGGTTATAAAGCGCTGTAAATGCGCGGCTGCTGCCGGATTTAAGGAGCTCAAGCAGTTCGGTATCACTGGCTGCACGCATGATAGACATTGGGATATTTGGTTATGCTAAAACGAATATCGGAAATAAGTTTCAAGTGCAGCAGTTAATACCCGTTAAATTTTGGCCTGAGGAAATGCCGGCACCAATAGCGTTTCGTTGTACCGCACGAGAATGCCCTGACCTTAATTGCTGAGATCGCAGCGCCCGGCCTGCCTCGCCCGCGCTCCCAACGATCTGTTTGGCACACATCAGGGATTGGCGCCGTCCTGTTCACGCAACCTTTGGCGGGGGCAGTAAGCGACCCCTACGCAAGCAAAAAAGAATGGATCAGGCACGAAACGCTGCGGCCGGCGAATCAAGGAAATTAACCAACCTGCCCTTGTTGCTTTCATAAATGAAATCGCGTATGCTTTTGCCCTGGTACCTGGAAAAATCGCCTATCACGGCCAGCGAAAAACGATAATTCGAGAATTTCTGCAAAATGTCTCCGGCCATTCCGTTCTTCAGGTCGAAAAACCCGGGCGCCAGGTTTTGTTCCCGGATCACTACTTTTACGAAGTCCTGGTAATATAGGTCGGCCAGCAATTGCAGCGCATCGTCAGCGTTGGTGATCAGGACCTCATCGCTGATAATTTCTGCGATCCGACCTTCGGCGGAGCTGTGGGGGATGATTTTCATTCTTTGTTTAATGGCTTAAGGCCTCTTGAGGAGGCAAAGCAAATGTAAGGATTTCCATAACACCCATCGGCCATACGCATCATAACGCGTCGATAAAATCCAGGTAAGCCCTTGCACTTTCCTCAATGCGCGGGGCGGTACCGTTGTATTCGCGGCCGTAAAAAGCAAACAGCTGACGGTAATCTGCCCGCACATAGGCGAATGTGAGCTCGAACGGCGCCGTCAGCTGTTCAAGCGTATATTTGTAACGGCCGCCCGGCTGGTACCCGGCGGCATCGATCCCGGCCGAAATGGCCAGCGCCACTTTTTTGCCGCGAAGCGCATAATTACTGCCGTACGACCATCCATCGGTTAAGACTTCGTCAAGCCATTGCTTGAACAACGGCGGACAACTAAACCAGTAAAAAGGAAACTGAAACACAATTTTAGCGTAGCGCGCTATGAATTCCTGCTCGGCAGCCACATCGATCTGCCCGTCTGGATAGCAAAGATAGAGGTTATGCAGGGTGTACTTTTCAGGGTGTTTTTGCAGTTCGAGGATCCAGCGCTTGTTGACCACACTTTGCGCAAGGTCGGGATGAATAATGATGACAAGTGTTTTCATCCTGCAAATTTCGATATATGGTCTGCAGGCACCAACATGGGCCTGCTTAATCCCATAGCGATTAAATTATCCCTATCCCAAACCTGCTGAGCAAGCCTTATGTTTGTGTGAAGAACGGAAAAGTTATGTATACCAGAAAAATCCCGATCGACTACGACTGCGGTATCGTTGTAGCCATGGAAGTAGTCCTTTCCAAATGGAAATTCTGCCTGCTCGACGGCATATCAAAAGGCCGCACGCGTCCGCGCGACCTGCTCAAACTGGTACGGGGCATAAGCCGGCGCGTGCTGCAGGCGCAGCTAAAAGAACTGGAATTGCACGGGCTGCTTTCGAAGACAGTATACCGGGAAATTCCGCTGCATGTGGAGTACCGGTTAACACACGAAGGCCGCTCCCTCCTTCCCATCATTGCCGAGCTGGACAAATGGGGACTGGCATTTTCGCCCCGGCTTAAAAAGTTCATGGAAGAGCAGGAGGCCGCGCCGCAGCCGGCGCATGAACAGGCAGCATCCTAAACAGGTCAATCTGCCCCGAACCGGCTGCGGTAGGTACCACCACACAGGCCGACGACCTCCTTCCAAAGCTGTTTCAGAGAAACCAGGCTTGACACAAGCGGGTCTGCTTCTTGTCCGGGCGCTCCGAGTATTCGGTTCAGCCGCGCCGAAAAATTGCGGGGCCTGACGGCCATTTGCTCCAATTCGTTCAGGGCCCGCTTGTCGCCCAGCGGGAAGGATTCATTGAGGGCATACAAGGCGTGCACCAGGTAATTAGCGGCACGGGTAAAACAGCCAGTGGTGTTGTACACATCTGCGGCTGCCGCGAAACCTGCACACTGCATCAGCGTAAACTCTGCAAGCCACAGGCAATCCTGAACAATTGTTTGTTTCAAAGGCGCGGGATAGGCAGCGACGGCAGTCTTCAAACCTGCTATTTTTTGTTCCGGGTCAAACAGGGGTTGGCAGACCCTGAGTTCGGCCAGGTAAATCACCGAGCGGAAACCATAGGGCGGCTGCTGGTCAAAATGATGCGCCCAGAGCCCTTTCTCCGCATCAGCTACTACACCGGCCAGCTGCTCCAGGCTGCGGTACAAAAAGTCCACTTTCCCGGCGGCTGTCTGAATCCAGGCACCGCCGTTTACCCATGGACCCCATTCATACAACCCGGTGACGACCGGATCACTGCCTGCCGAGAACCGGTCTGCAATTTGCCTGATGTGGTCAACGGCAAAAGGTGCATGCGCACTGTAATAAATACCCAGATCAAGATCTGAGCCCGGCCGGGCCTGTCCTGCCGCGTAAGAGCCGCCCAGTACAACGGCGGCTATGCCCGGGACCTGCTGCAGCGCCGCGGTGATCTGCTGCAAAAGTTCCAGCTGCTTGCCTGATAATTGTTCCATGTCCCTAACATACAAAAAGCATGGCATTGTAAATTACCTCTGGCTGCATTACCGCCTGTCGGTGACTGATGCGCGGGACCGCCCGTCGCCCAGAACGAGCGCAAAAGCGCCCAGGCCGATGATAAAAAACGCGATGACGAGCGGCTGTACGCTGCTTGTCATGAAACCGGTGATCAGGCTCCCCAGGGATGCCCCGACAAAGAAAAAGCAGGTGCCGTATACTGCTGAAGCGATCCCCGCTGAATGCCCCATCGGTTCAAGTGCCAGTGCACTGCTGTTCGGTTCGATGGCCAGATTGATGGCAAGCAAAACGGCGACGGCGAGGAAAAACGGAAGCATGGCCGGCGTGCCGCTGCGTGCAAGGGTATAAATGAAAAGCAAGGTGCCGATCAGAACATAAATAAACAGCAGCCATTTGATGGCCATCCGGGCGCCCAGTTTCGCAGCCAGGCGGGAATTGGTCAGTGCACAGGCCGACATGGCCAGGCCAATGGCTGCAAAAATCCAGGGAAAAAGATCGGGGCGGCGGTAAATTTCGCCGACAATATGCTCAGAAGCCGAGACATACGTGCTCAGGCCAGTGAAGAGCAGGGTGGTTATGGCCGTATACCGCAGAAAAATGCGGTTGCTCAGCACTCCTGCCAGCGTTTTGCCGAGTGCCCTGAACGCGAGCGGCTGTCTTTTATCGGTCGGCAGGGATTCTTTCAAACGGAATGACCAAAGAAAAACCAGCATGGCGAACAAGGGCGGCGTAAGAAAAACGCCCTGCCAGGACGAGATCCGGAGAATGGCCAGACCGAGAAAAGGTGCGAATACTGGTGTAGACAGAAAAATCGTGAAAACAAGCGACATCATTCTTGCCATCTGGTCGCCCGAAAACCGGTCACGGACGCCAGCGATGGTGGTCATGAATACCGCTGAGGCACCCATTCCCGCAAGGAAACGCGCCAGGTACATCAGTTCAAGGCTTGGTGCAAAAGCAGCGCCAATGCCGCTGACAATATACAGCGGAAAACCGACCCTGAGAATGGCCAGGCGTCCGAAACGGTCTGAAAGCACCCCGAAGGCCAGCTGGGCAATCTGCCCCATAAAAAAAAAGCTGATCACCTGTGCTGTAGCTGTAGATCGGGGCGGCAGCCCGAAATGCGCACGCAAGTCGGCGAACACCGGAAGCATGATGTCTATTCCGAGTGCGGTGAGCATCATGGTACAGGCCGATAAAACGATAAATTCAGTTGATTTCATTGCTGGTTTGAATAATTGACTAAGGGCTTGCCCATGCAGCATGGCTTAAACGGTACCGGAGCCGCAGGGGTCTGTACACGAAAGTAGGGCGTTTACAGCGTTCCCGCCCTGTGCCTCCTGGACATTTTGACGGGCCGATCAGGACAGCAGCATTTCAAACGGAAGGAAAAATTGCAACTATTGGCAGGAACAGTTTTCACGTCACCAGAGTGTTACACACGCCGGCGGCGGGCGGCGCCCAAATCTGTTAAATTTGGGTTTACCTCCTCCCTTATGAACCCGATCAAAAAAGAAGACATCGCCCAGGAAGTGTTTGACCTGTACGATGATTATGCACACGACCGCATCAACCGGCGAACGTTTGCACAAAAGCTTTCGGCCTTTGCCATCGGCGGACTTACGGTCCCCGCGCTGCTGAGTTTTCTGAGCCCCGACTACCAGGACGCCATCCAGGTACGGGCTGACGACCCCCGTCTGAAAACGGATACCGTTACTTACCCATCACCAAAGGGCGGCGGCAGCATCAAAGGTTTGCTGGCCAAACCAGCAAAGGCTAAAAAGAAATTAGGCGGCATTATCGTGGTTCATGAAAACCGCGGACTTAACCCGCACATTCAGGATGTGGCCAGGCGGGCTGCGGTTGCGGGCTTCATCGTCCTGGCGCCAGATGCGCTGAGTCCGCTGGGCGGTTACCCCGGCAATGATGACGACGGGCGGACCCTGCAGGCAAAACGCAGCAAGACGGAGATGGAAGAAGACTTCATAGCAGCTTATACTTACCTTAAAAACCATCAAGGCTGCAACGGCAAGGTGGGTGTGGTCGGATTTTGTTTCGGCGGGGCGATCGCCAACATGATGGCCGTCAGAATTCCCGACCTCGCAGCGGCCGTTCCTTTTTACGGCGGCCAGCCGGCCACCGCAGATGTACCGAAAATCAAAGCGCCGTTGCTGCTGCATTATGCCGAACTGGATACCCGCGTAAACGAGGGATGGCCGGCGTATGAGGCAGCGCTTAAAGCGGAAGGCAAGAGCTACCAGGCGTACATCTATCAAAAGACCAACCACGGTTTTCACAACGATACGACCCCACGATACGATCAGCCTGCAGCAGCGCTGGCCTGGCAGCGAACCATAGATTTTTTCAAGAAACACCTATCCTGATTGTCCAAGCGCGCAGCGGGTTAGTCCAGCGGCGCAGACACCGGTTGCATGGCCTGTCTGAAAAAGAAAGCCCTGTCCCTGCCAGCCAAGCCGGATCGAAGCGGCAACCCACAGCGCAGGGCGACAGCGAAGAGCCGGGCAAAGTGACTGCTCGCAGGCAACTGCCTTTCAAAAATAGCTGTCCCACCAGAGCAGTGCCGGCGTTCTCAGATGACATACTCAGTTTGCAGCAGGTTTGTCGGCCCGGATCAGGAGCATCATGGGCCGGCGAAGTTCATTCTTATATCCGGGATGTTGCGCCACCAGAACAGGATCCGGTTGAGGCTCGATCACATGCTTGAGGATAAAGCCCAGCCTGAACAGGGTCTCCAGGTAACTGGTCAGCGTACGGTGATATTTGACCACCTTGCTTCCCAGGAAATCGGTTTGCCGCGCCCCTTCGGCATAATAATGATCCACTGGCCAGTACCGGGCCCGGCCCGAATCGTCGGTTATCCACTGCTGACTGCCTTCCGCAGTGAATACAGGATGCTCAACAGAAAAGACGAAGCTTCCTCCGGCATTCAGCAGGTCATAAATTTTTTCGCAAACCGAAGCATAGTCCTGTACATAGTGCATAACCAGCGAGCTGATCACTACATCGAAGCTGCCCGGGCCGGCCGACAGATCCTCAACAGGCTGCTGCCGGTAGGCAATTCCAGGCATAAGATTTCTCTTTTTTGCCTCGGCAATCATTTTCTCAGAAATGTCTGTTCCCAGAACGGTGGCACCGCGTTCGGCTGCATACCGGCAATGCCAGCCATACCCACAGCCCAGGTCCAACACCTTCTTTCCTTCAAAGTGGGGGAAAAGTGATCTGAGGGCCGGCCACTCGCCGGCAGCCTCCAGGCCTCTAACCGAACGCTCCATTTTACCATAGGCATCGAAAAATGCCGGATCATCGTATTTATTTTCTTTCATAGCGGGATGTTGCCCGGCCGCCGCCTCGGTTATGGCCGGCGATTGGCCAGGGAAAACCAAATATACCTTTTTGTTTCAGCCGCTCGATGATCTGCGCGGTATGGTGCTGAATATGCCTGAGGTTGTTCAGGTGCAGTTCCAGGCGGCTGAAGGGGTACCATTCAAAACCTGAATGCTCAGAAAACGGCAGGCCCCTGACCTGTTCGGACAACTGGTTCAAGATATCTTCCAGGTATCGCTGCAATTCAGGCTTGGTATGGAAACCTTCGGGTTGAAGGCCCGGCTCGGGATTTTCCCATTCTTCAGTTCCGCCCAGGCTTTCAGCACCTGGAATGGCATCCGCCCAGGGCGCAAATGTCTCAGGGCTGGCGGTGAGGTAAAATTTTGTTGCCCATAAAGTATGGTAAGCCAGTTGCCAGACGGGCGTCTGCTGCTCCGGACCGTTCCACTCCCCTGCCGGCGTTTTCGTCATGGCCTTGCCAAGCATCTGCAAAGCGGCGCGGTACTGTGCTTCAAGCGCTGCCGCCATCAATTCGTCGTTCATTTTTCTCTTGATTTTTGAGCAAAACTAGGCGCAGGGAAATTTTCTGAATTGTACGAAATAGACTTTATCAGTAACCGCTCAGAGCAAAAAACCGCTGCGGGCTGCAGCCGGCAAATTGCTTAAAGTCCCTGATAAAATGAGACTGATCATAATACCCGGAGGCAAGGGCAGCCTGGGTAAGTGTGGTGAACCTGCGGTGATTATTTAGCAGGTATTCGAAACGGCTGACCCTGTCGAACAACTTCGGGCTGAAGCCGGTGCAGGCGCTGAACCGGCGTTCGAACTGTTTTGGTGATAAACAGCATTCCCCTGCAAATGCGCTCAGATCAAACTTTACTTCCGGTTTCATGACCTGACGGGCAGCAGCAATAATCCGGTGGTCACCCTCCGCCGCTTTTCGCAGGCGGAGCTTCAAAAAATCATTGAGGCAACGAACACGTGCAGGCAGATCTGCCTCGCCTGCAACTTGCTCGACCAGCAAAGCGCCTTCCCTGCCCAGCAACTGTTCGGGCGTGCAAAAACGGCCACTAAGTGCCGCAGGTGGCACATCGAAAAGCAAAGGCAGGGAATAGGCAAATACAGATACGCCGAATATGCTCAGGAAACCGCCCGCATTGTACCGGGCGGCATGTGGACTGTGGCCCTGAACGGAAGCAAAAACCAGTTCCGATGAGCGGAAGGCGAACGCCAGTTCGGCCAGGCAGCTGGCAGTCTGATAATACACCGGCTGAACCCGGTCTTGCTGTGCTGTCCAGGAAGCGAACCAGAAATGGCTCACATGGTCGCGCAGTTCCATGCAGGGCGGAATGACCTGGTACATGGCCTAGCCGGTTTTCTTACGGGACGAAGCCTGCCGCCGACCGGTTTTGACCTGCGGCTTCTGTTTAAGCCTGACATACAATTGAGCGGAAAGCGCCGGCTTATACACTTCATAATGCGCTATGCTCTCCAGCAATTTGGAGAGCGTTCTGAACCCATGGGTACGGCTGTCAAAACTTGGATCTATCTTGCGGAGGTTCGTGCCCAGGGTCGATACATGCACGCCGATATCTTCAGGTGAGGCCATGAAGTAGGCCTTGTCTACCAGTTCGACCTGCACACCGGTAAAATCAGCGGGCGGCGCATCAGTTTTGGCCTCTGCGACCTTGTTGTGGCCGGTCTTCCGGGCTGGCTTTTCGATAACCGGCTTTTCGTCAACGATCTCCTGTTTTTCGATGGCAGTTTCCTGCACAATATTCTGCGTAAACGTGAAGATCTCGCATGAATTGATAAAAGCAGCCGGGGTCTTTTTCTCTCCGATTCCCATAACAAAAACGCCTTCTTCACGAATTCTTTTCGCCAGGCCGGTATAATCACTGTCACTGGATACGATGCAAAAACCGTCAACCAGTTTATTGTGTAGAATATCCATGGCGTCAATGATCAGTGCGCCGTCTGTCGAGTTTTTTCCGGAGGTATAACTGAACTTCTGCATGGGCGTGAATGAGAGGTCGTTGAGCAGTCCCTTCCAACTGTTCATACCCTGATGCGTCCAGTCGCCGTAAATCCGTCTTACGGTAACTTTGCCATACTTGGCCACCTCTTCAAGAATATCCTTTAACAGTTTGGCCTGGGCATTGTCTCCATCGACCAGGATGGCCATTCGTTCGATTTTCTTTTCCATACAGATCAGCAGTTTTGCCGAAGATAATGGTTGCCAGCGGCATTACGGGGGAATGTCGTGTTTATTTTATGCAACATCGGCTTACCAGCTTCAAGGATGTGCCGCATGCAGGGCGCGGCAATCTTGATACGGCAAGATGCAGGGCTACCGTGCGGGCACCAGTTGCGAAGATGTCCAGTGCCCCGCAACAATGAGGTCTGTCCGCGTTTTGAAAAGCAAGCGGTGCCAGTAACCGCGCCTGACAATGAACGACTCTCCCAGCCCTACAGTTACCCGGCATCGTGCTGCATCGGCCGGCACCTGGTCTTGATTGGTCATTTCGGCCGGCACATATCCAACATCCAGTTCGCCGCTGACGACCAGCAGCATTTCATCACCATCCGGGTGCAGCTCCCAATAGTCGGGATGCGTGTCATGCGGGTCTGCCGGGAAAAAATACGCCAGCGAGCAGACACTTCCCATGTCACGTTCTTCGGTATAGGCAATTTGACTTCCATCTAAAAAGCGGATAAAATTTTCATTCATTTTAACAATCGCTATGGTGTATGTTTTTAGATTTGGCAGGACAAGCCCCTCTGGCCGCCCTGAAACCGCAGGGTTGTCTTAACCCGCTATCAAAACTAATAACTCGCTGGTGTTTCTGAAACACGATCCGGCAGGCCGGATTAAACAAGGCGAGACCGGAACATCACGGAGGAACGGCCCGTGTCGTAACCAGCCTGTAATTGGTCGCGTTCCCCCATCACCGCCCGCCGGTCAACAAACGACATTTGTATCTATACAATCAAGAACATGAAAACTCTGAAATTTAACACCGCCGCCCTATACCTTGTGGGCTCCCTCCTGTTTCTGCACAGCTTTACGTTTGCGCAGCAAAAGCGTCCGGCTCAGACCGCCCGCACCGGGGCAAAGTCAGGCTATGCTGCTGTTAATGGCCTCAAGATGTATTACGAAATTCAGGGCACGGGCGCACCTGTAGTACTCTTGCACGGATCATTCATGACCATCAGCCTGAACTGGCAGGAACTGATGCCCAAGTTGGCTGCCAACAGGCAGGTTATTGCTGTCGAGCTGCAGGGGCATGGTCATACCGCTGACATGGATCGCCCCATCACGTATGAAAACCTGGCCGATGATGTTTCTGCTTTGCTCCGTCACCTGAAGATCGCAAAAGCCGACATCATTGGCTATAGTCTCGGAGCCAGCGCCGCCCTGCAAATGGTTTTACGTCACCCCGAACAGGTACGTAAACTGGTCATGATTTCCGGAGTATTCCGAAACAATGGCTGGTTGCCCGAAGTTGAGGCAAGCTTCCCTTCTATCACTGCAGATATGTTCAAGGGGACGCCGCTCGAAACGGAGTACAAGAAAAAAAATCCAGATCCCGGCCACTGGCCCCAGTTCGTAAAAAGAGCGATTGAAATGGACACCAAACCTTACGACTGGGGTGCTGATAAAATCAGGCAGACGAAAGCGCCATTTTTTATCATCGTGGGCGATGCCGATGGCGTACAGCATGAGCATGCCGTCGAAATGTACAGGCTAAAGGGGGGCGGCAAGATGGGCGACATAGCGGGCATACCGGAGTCCCGGCTCGCTATCCTGCCGGCGAGCAGCCATGTAGGCATTATTGCACAAACCCGGTACCTGCTCCCCATGATCAATGACTTTCTTGACGGTACTCCCCAGCCAAGAGCCAGCTTCTGATGTTGAGCGTTCGGCATCGCAAACCCCTGAACTTGTGTTCGGGGGTTTGCTGTTAACGTCATTTTGGTCCGTCTGGTCCCCTCAGCTTATTCGGACCAAACGGCAAGCTCATAGCCGTCGGGATCAATGAACTGGAAACGCCTTCCGCCCGGAAATTCAAAAATTTCCCGGGTAATTGTCGCTCCGGCCGCGCCAACCTTTTCCCTTGTCTCTGCGAGGTTTGCCGAGTACAGCACCACGAGGATCGTGCCTTTCGCGGGCTCGCCTGTCGTAAAGCCACCGTCTACGTACGCGCCCTCGAAAGCGGTATAATCGGGCCCGTAGTCGGTAAATTTCCAGTTAAATGCGGTTGAATAGAATGATTTAGCGGTGTTTATATCGCGCGATAAAAATTCCAGGTACTGCACTTGTTCGTGCTGGAGCCTGCCTTGTGCAAAAATAGAAGTCATGAGATTTATTTTTTACAAACTTAATGTAAAGACCGCTTCCCGCTTTTGGAAAAAAACGACAAAATTACAAGCGGGTCGGGGGCAAACCGGTGAACCGCCTGATCTCGGCACTCAGGTGTGCATGGTCATAATAGCCGTGTTCAAACGCCAGCGCCTGCAGGCTGCTGCCTTCGGGGCGATCCTGTAAAGCAGGCAGTACAGACCGAAACCGCAGCAAGTTCATAAATGCCTTCGGGCCGATGCCTACATGTTGCCGAAAGCCCCGTTCCAGCTGCCGGACCGTGGTACAATGCCGGCTGGCCAGATCAGCCATGCGCATCTGTCCGCCATGGTGTTCCATGTCGGCAAGGACCGGGAACAGCTGGTGCCGCGGCCTCACCAGGCGTCCAAGAAAATACCGGTTCAGGTACCCCTGTAAATCCCTTCGCAATTCTTTTAGGTCGAACGCGAAGCCTGAATCCAGCTCGAGTGTCAGGTCGGTAACCTGATCAAGCGATGTAAACCGGTAAAAAACAGAGAAGGCGGCAGGCTTGAACCGGACGCCGATCAAAAGGCTTTCTGCAGCCATTTCTGCTGTTTTGGCCCGGGTCATGGTACCAATCAGGTAAATTTTTCCGTTCCTGACGGCCTCACTGGCCGAACCGCAGTCTGCCCCGGCATTCAAAATGATATCGACGCAACCATCGGGCAAGATGCGGGTAGATGACGCAACAGCCGACCGACTGATCCAGTAGGCATCGATATAGGGCTGCAGCGCTGGATGTGGTCTGACTTGGCGGTACATATCATTCGGGGGCGCACATGTCCTGTAGTCGCGGGCTGCACGGCTGGCACAAAGGTACGATTGCGACCGGAAAGCCAAAGCCGTGCGGACGGGTCAGGCTCAGGATGCAGCCGCTTCTTCCGGCAGGCGGGCGGTTCTTGTCAGCAAAACCCCTGCAAGCACACCAAAAAGACACAACAGTTCGGGTAAAGTTACATGCTCGCCGGCAACCAGCCAGCCCATAAAAATGGCCACGATCGGATTCACGTACGTATGCGTTCCCACTACCGCGGGTGGCCGCACCCGGACCAGGTAATTAAAAGCCAGAAAAGCGATCAGCGAACCCATGATAATCATATAAGCGAGACCGAGGAGGCTGTTGACAGACAGGTTTTCGGGCGATAGCCGCTGCCACTCGCCAAAAGCGCCGGCAATGACCGCCGCCACCATACCTGCTGCCAAAAGCTGTACCGCCGAAGCTGTCAGGTTGGACACATTTTTATCAAGCCGGCTGCGGGCGTAAAGCGTACCGGCCACCCACAAAACCGCAGACAGCAGAAGAATGGCCGTTCCAGTCCAGTGTGCGGAGCTTGCCGTCTGCGGATCGTTACCTGCGCTGAGATAACAGAACAGAGCTATGCTGATAAAACCCAGAATGACACCCGACAGCACTTTGCGGTTGGAGAAATACCATTTCCAGCACTTCCGGTCCAATAATATGAACCACAGGGGTTCTGTAGCTACGACGGCCGCAGCATAACCCGAATGGATCTGTCCCTGCGCAACGGTCACGAGTCCTGATCCGCCGATCAGCATAAGCAGCCCGCTGACGACCAGGACCTTTACGTCTGCCCCGCGCGGCCAGCGGATGCGCGCCAGGAGGCAATATGTTCCAAGCAGCAAGCCAGCCAGCAGGTAACGTGCGCTCGAGAGCACCATGGGCGGAAAACCCAAAAGCGCAAACTGGTTGGCAAGGTAGGTTGTACCCCAGATAAAGTAAATGGCAACGAAGGCGAGAAGAACGAGCAGGGATTGATTTTTCATTGGGAAATGATTACCGGCAAAATTGTCTTATATGGTAATAAAACTATTACCGGCAAAAATAGTTTTAATGGTATTAAAATAACGCACATGTTAACTTTATCGACCGCAGCCACGATGACCCTCGATGGCGGCAACGTTTGCCTGGATTTCATCAACTCGGGTTATCACCAGCTCGAAACCGACGAGGCTGAAAGGCTGCATACATATGCCGACTTTTTGCTGCTGGCTAGGCGGCTGGACCTTATATCTGCGAGCTGGCACGACGATCTTTTGCAATTGGCAACTCAGCATCCGCAAAAAGCAGCAGCGGTGCTGAGTAAAGCGAGAAAGATCAGAACTGCCCTTTACAACTTGTTTACGACGCGTTGTGATGCAGATCCCGACGGCAGGCGAACCGGGAACCTGCGCGTTTTTAATGCCGCCCTGCAGGACATGTGGAAACAACGGAAGCTGACGTTTGAAGATGGTCGTTATCAATCCGCATGGAAGCACCCGAAGCCTCACCTCGAACATCCATTGCTGCAACTTGTATTGGCTGCATATTCGTTATTAGCATCACGGGCACAGCACGATGTGAAACAATGTCAGGGCTGCCTGTGGCTGTTTCTAGACCAAAGCAAGAACCACAGCCGGCGCTGGTGCGACATGCAAAGCTGCGGCAGCCTGGTCAAATCAAGACGTTATTACCAGCGCAAAAAGGCTGACGGCGCTGCGAAGCAGGGCCGCACCGGCAAAGCAGCCAAATAACCGCCTGTTACCAACACAGGCAGCAGGCTCCGGATATTAACATGGAAAGGAAATCGTTATGACCACCTCTCCTCCCGGTATGGAAACCAAACGCCTCCGGCTGCTACCAGTTTCGGCGCAGTATAAGCAGCAGATCAACGAGACGTTTACACCAGAAGTAACGGTTTTTGCCTTACACGCCGTCAGGCGACATGTCTGAAACCGAGGAGTTCCTGCATGCGGCACATACAGGCCTGGCATCGGGCACTGACCAGCACTTCTGTATCCTTGAAAAAAAAACCGGCGGTTTTCTGGGCATTTTCGGCATACACCAGTGCCTCACACCCTGTATCGAGACCGGGCTTTGGCTCAGGGCAGACAGGCACCACCAAGGGTTTGGGGCTCAAGCCATTGAGGCCGTCCTCTCGTTTCTAACGGCACGCTATACCTGCAACTGTCTTGTGTACCCCGTAGCTGCAGACAACGGCCCGAGCCGGGCGCTGGCTGAAAAATTTGGCTTTGTCCTGTTTCGCGAATATGACAAACCCAAAGGCAAGAATGAGTTGCTTCACATCCTGGAATACCGAAAATATGCCGCAGCACAGCGCTGCAGTCCTGATCAGGCCGGGTAGCGGACCACTTCAAACAAAGAACCCCGCAGTTTAGGCTGCAGGGATCGGTCATCAATACATTTTGAAACGATCTCAGCGTGTCAGGATCCGGTATTTTGCTGTTTGGGTATAGGTCTTTCCAAACATGTCGGTGGCCTTTACCTCGACGGTATGTTCGCCGGGCGCCAGGCTGGCAGGAACCGGTGCACGCCAGAGGTGTTTACATTCTGCCGGCAAACTGGGCCTTCTGCCCGTTAAGAGGGTTTCTGTATGGTCCCACTTGTGCAGCGCAGCAAGGAAACCGGGATCATTTTCCAGCACATACTTCATCTTTTTCCAGCTGCCGCCGTCAATACGGTACAGTACGGCATCTTTTTCACCGCCCATAAAAAAGTTTGCATAAATACCGGCAGAGGTCTTTTTATCTTTTTCAAGCACCCTTGGCGTGTAAATTTCAAGCTGGTATTCCTTAGGCTTACCCGCTACTTTGTAATCTACGGTATACTGATTGCCTTTGAAGTTGATAAAAGCATAACCTTTGGGTGTTCCGTCGCTCATGGTCGAGACCGGTACTCCGATCTCATTCAGCTCGCCCGAATACCAGTTGCCTGAAGTTGTTCCGACGTTGTAATGATGATGCGCTTTTGCTTGTTTCCAGCCATCTTTTTCTGAGAAAAACAGTTGTTTCTGGTTGTGGGTATGGGCAGAAAGCGACAGCGTGTTCGGGTAATCTGCCAGCAAATCAAATAGTTTGATCCGGTCTTCTTCGCGGAAGCCTTCGTTTTCACCTGCAAAGCCGATGGGTATGTGGAAAGCCAGCACGATCAGTTTGTTCTTAGGTACGTATTTGAGGTCGTTCTTCACGAATTCCAGCTGCCCGGCCCTCAACCCGCCCCAATAAGATTTTCCGCCGCGCGGATCAGGGTAAATGATGTCATCAAGAATAATGAAGTGTACATCGCCATAGTTGAAAGCATAGTCTGCCGGGCCAAAATGCGCTTCGTAAGATTCATCAGAATACCGGTCATCCTGCACATCGAAGTTGATGTCGTGGTTACCGATCAGGTTGTACCAGGGAATACCAACTCTTTTCACCGCTTTTGTATACGGCGCAAAGAGACTGGGGTCATTGCCAACCAGGTCGCCGAGGCTTAAGCCGAAGACTGCGCGTTTGGTACCCTCAACCTCACTGACCACACCTTTTGCGAAATAATCCATTTCTTCCAGGTTATAAGCCTGCGGGTCGCCGAAAATCAGCGCCGTAAAATTGCTGTCTTCTTTTGCCGGGCTCAGGAAAAAGTTGACCAGTTTGGGAAGCGGACCGGTCGGGCTCACCCCTTTATATTTTAGTGCCGGCGAACCGTTTGGCTTGTGGTTATAAAAAAACTGCGGCAGGTTGTCTTCATTCAACGGCACTTTGTAGCCTGCAGGTTTGATGACTGCAATGATCTGGTCATCGCCAACGGGCAACTGATAATAGCCTTTCTGGTCGGTTTGAACGACATCGGTTCCATTCGTTACAGAGATCCCTGCAAGGCCTTTTTCTGCCTTATCAAGTTTGCCATTGGCGTTCAGGTCGTTATATACATATCCTTTCGCCTGATTTTGCGCGTAGACACCGAGCGATAACAGCACGCCGGCAGCTGCTAAAAATATTTGTTTCATGTTCAAAATTTGTAAACGGGACAGGATAAGCCGGTCCCATGTAAAAAAGCGGCCCGAACAAAGTGCAGACCGCTCTATCGTTTAATTGGTTACCCGGGTTGCTCCGGTCACCTCCTGTATTACAGCGAGGTCTGCCGATTTCGAAACCGCTACCGTTTTATGCGTACGCCTGGTTGTCCAGGTTTTGGTGGTGGCGTTGTACACCCCGCCCAGGAAACTGAACTGGTAAGGCTCGGGGTTCGCACCAATTTTCCCGGTATTGTTCCCCTGCCTGTAAAAAGGCTGGAAAGTTGCCCCATTAAATCGTTTGTAATAGTCGTTGTCAACAATGGCATAACCGTAGCCTTCAGCAAAGGCATTTCCTGTACCCGAAAAGAAGGCCACATCTGAAGGCACCGTATTGCGGTCTACCGTGGTGGTTGCAAAGACGGCCATACCGGCGGCGTTGCCACTGTTGGCCAACAGGTTGCTGGTTTTGTCTCCAATGCCGTCATCGCCGTCCACATTGCTGTACAATTTGCTGACTACCCAGTTGGCCCGGCTGATGTCTGTTGAGTTTGCGCCGGCGATAAGCTTGTAACCACCTACATAAAAGAACTTGCCCTTGGCAACCGTACCCCTGGTAATGTTGAATTTGTAGGTACGCAGGCCACCTGTTGCCCAGCCGTTTACCGGCGGACCGGTTGGCGTCGATGCGCCGGCATTGTTGGTGGTGATCAGGCAGAAAGGTTTCTGACGGAAGTCGAGATCTTGTGTGGCCATGAGCTGGATGTACTCATGGTTCGCATCAGAACCTTCAGGGTCGGCCAGGTAGCCGGTAATGATGGCCGGGTTTGGTCCGAGCGGCACAGTTGGGTCAACCACGATGCTGGTTGCCACGAAGTCTGCCTTAACACGCGGCCAGATCTGCGGGATGCCGGTACTTGCCGAGGGGATAATGATTCCCTGCACATTGGCTGAATAGGGAAGAAATTCTGTCTTGAAATCTGCCGTGCTGCTGACGTTCATCTGCATGTTGCCTGATCCTTCGTTGAAGACCTTAACGCCTTCGATGCGCTCGACGCCGATATTGGGTTCAAAGTTGGAATTGTAAACCACGCCGAACAGGCCTTCAAAGTTTTCGGGCTTGGCGAGCATGGTCACGGCAGAGACAGGCGTCATGATCACATTGACCCCGGTGGCAACCTTCTGAACATTTGAAGCGGGCAGGCCGGTAATCTGCAGAATGCCGTTTACGCGTTTAAGTACGCCGCCTTCAATGTTGATGTGCACCGAATCGCCAGGCACATAGCTGGCGGCCGCAGCGCCAATATTAACGGCCATGCCCCGGATCGAATCGATCGTGGCGCTCACCTTGCGCACGTTCTGGATAAACAGCAGTCCCTCGGGCAGGTTTTTGCCAGAATGGTCTGAAGTAACCTGTCCGGCAACGATGGTGGCTTGTCCGGTCATGTTTTTGGTCAGGGTTACATCTCCGCCCCGGTGCAGCTTACGCAGGTCAAGGTTGGAAATAAAAGGGCTGGGTGTACTGATTACAAAGTCATCGTCACGCTTACAGGCGCCCAGCACCGCGAGCAGACAGATCACAAAGAAATATGGTTTCAAAATCGTATTCATCGATTGTTTATTTTAATTCTGTTTCAAAAAATCAGAAGACATTAAGGTCTTTGCCACCAAACGAGCGTATTGATATCGTCAGGTCCCTGTGCAGCTACCGCATTCTTATAACTGGTTGGGTTGGTAGACTGGGTAATCTGCGGGTAAAACATCCTGGCGGGCATTTTTTGACCGTTTACCAGGCCTGGCCCTTTCGGCAGGATCGGGTGCCCGGTGCGCCGGTGTTCGAACCACTGCTGCATATCGACGAGGAACATGGCATAATACTTTTGTATGTGGATCATTTCGAGCTGGCTTTTGCTGCCGAAGGTCAGGTTATCGAGCGGAAGCGCTGGATCCCATTGCAGGTTGGCTTCGTTTACGTAAGCCGTGAAGCGGGCATCTGTCGGGCTTGTAATGTAGGTGGGCATCCAGTAGTTGATCGCATCTGCCATTCCTTTATAGTAGTAATTGGCTACCGGACCGCTGATCCAGCCACGTGCTGCCGCTTCTGCTTTGATAAAGGCCACCTCGGCACTGTTCATGATAATGCCCGTGTGCTGGTCGGTCTGCAGGGTGAGTTTGTTTTCAGTATCTGAGTGGAAGTGCGTCTGAATTACAACGCCCGAACCCGGCGAATAGCCACTCGAGATACCCACCCAGCCGTCGGCGCCGCGGTCTATGCCAAATCGCGGTACACCACCGGTACCTAACGAGGGCTGAACGCGTGGATCTTCCCAGGTAACGAGCTTACTGAGGAAAAAATCGCCAACAGGCATGTTCCGGAAGTCGACCGCACGAATGTTGACCATGAATGGTGAGGAATAAACCGCCGTGCTGCTGTTGGTGCCGTTCCAGAGAATCTTTGCCGTGTGGCTGTTGTTTTCCATAACCGGGTAAGCCGCAGGGTCTGTATCGACCATTTGTTTGATTTTGGCCACGGCCGATGCTGCTACCTCCGCTTTACCCGCCACACGAAGCAGCAACCGGAGGTAAAGGGAATTGCCGAACCTTCTCCATTTTGATATGTCGCCCTGGAAAACCGGGTCGCTGGTCGGCACGATGGCCGTACCTGCCTGCAGCAGCTGGTTTGCTTGCTCCAGTTTGGCAAACATGTCTGTATAAATGTCCTTCTGCTTGTCGAACGCGGGCTGCATGTTGTCGTCGCGACCGGTGTTCGCCTGCGAGTAAGGAACATCGCCATACATATCGGTAAGCAGGGAGTACACCCAGCTTTGTGTAATGAGGGAAATGCCCTGGTACGATTTATTCAATGTTTCAGGCTGACTCGCAATGGTATAGATGTCTCTCAGATCGGTGAGGTTCACATACCAGTTATTCCAGGTATAGTCGGCAAGATTTCTGCGAACATCGTAGCGAAACACCCGGCCTTCTGAATCATTGATCTCGACCGTCACCTGCATGAGCTGGTTGTTAAAATTCCAGTTGCGCATCATATTCGTGCTGAGCACGTTCACAAGCGCAGGAGCCAGCAACTGGTGTGCTTCGGCGGTACGTTTGCCGATGGGGTCCTTGTTCACCTCGGTAAAATCTTTTGTACACGAGAAGTTCATGAAACTGAAGGCCGCTAACAGGCTGTAAAAGAAAATATGGTTGTATTTTTTCATGATTGCTATAAATTAAAGGCCAACGACCAGGCGTACACCGTATGTCCGGGTTGATGGCAGCTGCCCCGTTTCAAAACCTTGTGTGATGTCAGAGCCGGCCAGGGTTCCGAATTCGGGATCAAATGCCGGCCACGGCGACCAGATAAAGAGGTTACGCCCATACACGCCGAGCGTCATTTTATTGAAGCCGATCCGGGTCAGGAAACGCTTGTTGAAGGCATACGTAAAACTGGCCTCCCTGAATTTGAGGTAGTCGGTTCTGAACACGCTTCCTTCTGCCTGCCCGCTGCCGTAAATGGACTCATAATATGCGGCAATATCCGTGGCGATCACGTCATTCTTGCGGTATGTTCCGTCAGCGTTCTGCACAACACCATCGCCGATCACACCGTTGTAACGACCGGGAAGGGTGACGACGTGTTTGCCCAGCGATGCCATTCTCGAGAAGGTAAGCGAGTGGCCTACTGCACCTAGCTGTGCATCGAACAACGCATTCAGGCTGAACTGCTTGTAGCTGAATCCTGTGCCCATGCTGAACCTGAAATCAGGCAGTGTGTTACCCAGGTAAATCAATTCAGGGTTTTCGAGTGCAACGCCTGTGGTCGGGTTGTAAACGATCTGGCCATCAGGCGCCCGCAGGTAACCGCGGCCATACATATCGCCCATACTGCCGCCAACATTTGCCACGACCTGTCCGCTGCCCAGGGCACCGGTTCTGAGCACGAGCGAACTGTCGGCAAGTTCTTTGATCTTATTTCTGTTGGCTGTAAAGGTTCCGAACACGGTCCAGCTGAACGAACGGGTCTTCACAGGTGTGCCATTGACAGCCAGTTCGAGGCCTTTGTTGTCTACCCGGCCTATGTTCACGACCTGGACATTGTAACCGGTAGATTTATCCACGATCCTGTTCAGAATCTGGTTTTTGGTGTTTCCTGCATAAGCAGCCAGGTCGAACGTTAAGCGGTCCTTGAAAAGTTTCAGGTCCAGGCCCAATTCTACAGTCGTGGTGATGAGCGGCTTCAGGTTCGGGTTTGGCAAGATGCGCGTATTGTTCAGGGCGCCGTCGGGATAAATGCCGTCTGCAGCCCACAAGTAATTGTATTCAGTTCTGTACGGAACGGTACTGCCGCTGCCTACCTGTGCAATAGAAGCCCGCAGTTTGGCATAATTGATTGCCTTTGGCAGCTTCCAGAGATCTGACGCAATAAAGGCCAGACTTGCCGAAGGGTAAAAAAAGCCGACGTTGTCGGTCCTGGTAATGGTAGCCAGGGTACTGTTCCAGTCCTGCCTTGCGGTCAGATCCAGGTAAAGCAGGTTCCGGTAATCAAAAGAGGCCGTTGCATAAAAACTGTTGATGCGGTAACGTGCAGTATCCGGCGCGTAGATCAACGGACTGCGGTTGTTGTCCAGGCTATATAGGTTGGGCACAATCAGGCCATCGGCGCGCGTTTCGAGCCGGTTGTAGCTGTTGCGCATCTGGCTGCCGCCCACACTGGCGTTAACACGGAGGTTTTTGTTGATCTTCTTGTCGTAGCGCAGCATGAAATCGGCATTGATTTCGTACGAGCGAATGTTTGCTACCCGAAATGAGCCCTGTGCAAACTTGTTTCCTGAGGCATCCCACGGGCGCCTGGTCTCGCGGATGTCCTTGTTCAGGTCCATGGTTGCCCGAAGCATGAGGCTCAGTTCTTTGCTAAATTTATATGTTGCCGATGCATTTCCGAGCCAGCCGTTTCTGCGCTGACCATTCAGGTACTGCTCAGAGATGGCATAGGGGCTTTCCGGGTTCGTCGTGGTAATGTTCACAAATTGCTGGAACTCACGGCCGGGAACCCAGTAATCGCGGTACCAATCTACATTGACATTGGGCTGCGCAAACATAAACCAGTACATAAGCGATTGATTGCCGTAACCGGTTGCAGGCAGGTTATCGCTATTTCTGTTGCTGTATTGGGCTTTAAGGTTGACCGATAATTTTTTTGTCAGGTTTGTGTTTACGTTGAGCGCCACATTGGTACGCTCTAGTCCGGTATTTGGGACGATCCATTCGTTTTCACCATGGCTTGCCGATAAACGCAGGCCGACTTTTTTATAGGTTCCGTCCAGGCTCACTGAGTTGGCAGACTCGTAACCGGTTACAAAAAAAGCATTAACCGGATCTTCGTAGGCCATCCATGGCGTTCGGTCTACGCCCCTGGCTTTGGTAGCCGGGTCGAACTGGTAAAACATGCTGCCGAGCGAGAACGGTGGGCCCCAGGTAGAACTTGTGGCGTTTGTGCTTGGCCCGTCAGGGCTGGTACCATATGAAAAGTAAGAATTGCCATACACCCCTGCGCCATATTCCTGCTGGCGTTCCGGGCCGCGGTTTACCTCCTCCCAGGTGCTGTTTGAAGTGAAAGTGATGCCGAGTTTTTTCTTGTTCAGCTTTGCAGACTTGGTGGTGATGATAATGGCGCCGTTCGCACCGCGTTGTCCGTAAAGCGCAGAGGCTGCCGGGCCTTTCAGTACCGTTACATTGTCGATATCATCCGGGTTCAGGTCATTCAGGCCGCTGCCAAAATCGGCCGGCATGATATCGCCCGAGGTACCGTAAACACCGCCACCGGTTGCCGCGCTGCGCCTGGCACTGCTGCTGGCAACGACGCCGTCAATGACGATCAGCGCTTCGTTATCGCCGGTCAGGTTGTTCTCGCCGCGCAGAATGATCTTGTTCGAACCGGCCGGGCCACTGTTGCGTACAAGATTTAATCCCGCAACCTTACCTGAAAGGGCATCGGTCCAGTTGCTGGCCACCGCATTGGTGAATTCATTGCTATCGAGCTTGTTTGCGGCATAACCAAGTGACCTTTCTTCGCGTTTAATGCCAAGTGCCGTAACCACCACATCGCTGAGCGTGTTGCTGGATGCCTTTAACCGGATGCTCAGGCCGCTCGCATTTTCTCTGGCCAGCCTGCTCAGGCTGGTATAACCCAGCATGTTGAACGTAAGTGTGGTGCCCTGGGGAACAATTACAGCAAAATCGCCATCATTATTGGTCGCACCATACACTTTCTTATTGGCATCCATAATGGTTACCCCGGGAATACCGGTGTTGTCGGCGTCGTCGACGACCCGCCCTCTGACCGTTACGGTTTGCTGCGCCTGTACCGGCAGCGGCGTGGCGGAGATCGCCGCCAGCAGGGGGTTCACTTGTGTAAAAGCAAGCA
The DNA here is from genome assembly GCF_003029735.1 of Pedobacter yulinensis. GTDB lineage: Bacteria > Bacteroidota > Bacteroidia > Sphingobacteriales > Sphingobacteriaceae > Pedobacter > Pedobacter yulinensis. The sequence continues at coordinate 1,392,204 of NZ_KZ686268.1, read as the reverse complement.
GTCCGATCACAAAAGCAGTACGGGCTTTCGCAAATAGCCGGAGCTTGTGTCTTCCTGCTGTTTCAGGTAAAATTCTCTTCATCTGTGCGTATTTAAATGCTAGTTTGAATGCCGCAAAGGTGACTTTTATAGATAACGCCTGTGTTAAGAGCAGATTAAATGAACGCTTGATAAACATTTTGAAAGTTGTTGAAACTTTACACGACAAGACTCTGAAGATCAAATATTTCCTTAAATGCGCCTTGCCCGGGACCCCGAACGCTGCATTTTTCGAAACGATTTTGTTATCTCGCCTTAACAATTCCTTAAAGTTGATAACCAACCAAACGGCCAGGGCATGTAGATATTGAAAACCCGTTTTGACCGGGTCAGGTTCAAATGAACCCCGTTACCGCTGACAGCATGCCGGATCCGGAAGACTTTGAGGCTGCTGCCAGGCCGCTTCAAATTGTCGCAAAGCACCTTTTTCCTGTCGCAAAGCTAACCGGTCATGGCCATTGATATGCCGTAGGTTTGGAACAACAAAAACTATGTCCCATGAGAAAGATTATTGTTACCACGTTTATGACGATGGATGGCGTATTACAGTCACCAGGCGGCCCGGACGAAGACCGGACTGGCGGATTTGAATGGGGAGGCTGGCAATTTACCTATGCCGACGCCATTTCCGGCCAGGCGATAGCCAAAATTATGTCTGAGCCATTCGATCTCCTGCTGGGACGCCGAACCTACGAGATATTTGCAGCGCACTGGCCTTACCTCGACGACGAGATCGCAAGAAAATTCAACCGCACCAACAAATATGTGGTCTCGACCACGCTTGAGACGCTGTCCTGGAAAAACTCAACCCTGATCGGCAGCAAGGTGGTGGATGCGCTGAAAGCATTGAAAGAAGAAGACGGGCCCGACCTGCTGGTACATGGCAGCAGCAGGCTGGTTCAGACTCTATTTGCAAACCAGCTTGTGGATGTCCTGCACATCTGGACCAACCCTTTGACACTCGGTAAAGGAAAAAGGCTGTTTGCCGAAGGTACGCCCGTACAGGAGTGGACGCTTGCCGATGCCAAAATTTCGACAACCGGGGTAATCATGGCCACCTATTTGCCCGGCGGCGATGTACATCCCGGTTCGTACGTACCGCTTGAACCCAGCCAGGCTGAACTGGAGCGGCGCGAGAAATGGAAAACCGGGGGCTGAGCAGCCCTTTAACCGGAACGGGAAGGCTGACCTGCCAGCCTTTCCGTTTTTCGATGTTCAATGCGGTAAAAAAGCATGCTGCTGAATTTGAACCGCTAGCCGGGATAGTCAGACCTGGATGCGTTTAACAAGCGGGAGCACCAAGGTAATAAAAGCGGCAACAGAGGCGATGGTTCGCAGCAGGTGCCATTTGTTCCAGGTTGCCTCGAACGCCAGCCTGAGCTTCGCGACCTCAGCCTCGCTCGCGCCTTGCACATCGAACGCGGCCACCTGCTCGTTCAGCGGTACGTTGCACGCAGCCGTAATCCCGAACACAGCGATCGCATAAATGGCGGTCGACATGCAAAGGTAGGGCAGCAAACCGGGGCTCTGGTTCCTGTAAGCCACAAAAGTTGTTGCGATCAGGACCAGGAGACTTCCGATAAAACTGAGAAAAAACACCGGGTTCAGAATAGCGGCGTTAATGCTTTTAAATGCCAGCAGGTATTCGCGGTTCCCGAGGTTACCCAGCCCGCCGATCACCGAGCACTGGTAACCATAAAACAGACCGGCCACCAGGCCGGTCAGTATGGTGGAGATGGCATACAATGCCTGGCTCAGGCTCATGCTGTCTGCAGATTTGATGTCCACGCCTTGTTGCGGGCAGCTTTGCTGACAAACGCATCGAACGTTGTTGCGGGCCTGCCAAGTACCCTTTCCACATCTGTCGTAACCGACTCGTTTCGTCCATCGAGCACTTCCTCGAACAGGTAACGGATCAGGGCTATGTAGTCGTCGGGGATCAGGTTTTTCAATGCATCGACATAACTGTCCATGCTAACCTGTTGCAGGCTAACGCGGTGACCGGAGCCGGCGGCGATCTTCATCACAGTCTGACTGAAATCCAGCAGCTCTGGGCCGGTCAGTTCATAAATTTTCCCGTTGTGGCTCTCGCTGGTCAGGGCGGCTACCGCCACGGCGGCAATGTCGTCTGTATCAATAAATGGCTCTTTGGCGTGTACAACGGGGATGACCAGTTCGCCGGCGGCAATGCCTTCTGCCCAGAAACCTTCGCTGAAGTTTTGCATAAAGAAACTGCAACGCAGCATGGTATAATCGAGCCCCGAATTGATGATCACGTTTTCGCAAGCCACACATTCGGGCTCACCCCGGCCTGAGAGGAGCACAAGTTTGCTTACTCCGGCCGCTTTCGCCTCATTGACAAAGTCTGTGACAAGCGGCAGGGCCTGGGGTATGGAAAGGTCGGGCTGAAATGTGATGTATACGCTGTGTATCCCCTCCAGGCTGGCGGCCCAGGTGCTGCGCTCGTACCAGTCAAACGGAATGTCGCTATTTCTTGATGCGGGAACCGCAGTATGGCCGCCGGCTTTCAAAAGGTTGTAAACGCGACTGCCTGTTTTTCCGGTGCTTCCAAGCACTAAAATCTTGTTGTTCATATCTTTAAGTTTTATAATTCAAAACTACAGGACGGGAACAGGCGGGAATAGAATGAACGCGACAATCAGGGCCGGTCGAGCGACCTTGCAAAATTTTTGGGCGTTTGTCCGGTAAAGGCCTTGAAGACGCGGATAAAATGGGACTGATCCGAATAACCATTGGCATAAACGACATCTGTCAGTTTCTGGTAACCGCGCCTGGTAAGCTGCTCGAGCGATTTGGAAAACCGGATGATCTGCATAAAATCTTTGGCGCTGATCCCGGTTTCTTTCAGGAACTTCCTTTCAAAGGTACGCACCGTCAGGTGCACACGTTCGCTGAGCTCGCTTACAGCAACCTGGGCCTGGCGATCCAGGATGATCTGAAGCGCCCGCATTACGGCCTGGTCGAGCTGTTCGCGTTTTGAGCCGAAAAGGCGATGCAAAAATGCCATGATGAGGCTGATGTGCTCATCTGTATTGCCGGTTGCCGATAAGTCCGGTTCGACCGTTTTCCAGCCGGGAAACTCCTGCAGGTTGAAACAGGCGTTATTCAGGCTGGCTGGATCTACGCCAAAAAAACTTTTCAGCACAAAGGGGTACAACTGAAAGGCAATGATCGAAAAGGCACCTTCCATGCGCAGTTCAATGGGATGCAGCGTTTGCCCATATAAATAGGCTGCCGGCATTTGTTTGTTCTGTGGCTGCACCCACTGTCCGCCGGGCGTGGTGTGAAAAACCAGCCCGGGATAACCGTCGGCAAAAAAAGGAAGGGTGGTGATCCCGGCACCGGCATCCTGCCGGAAAACGAAAATATTCTTTACAAAAAGTGAATTGGACTCGTCGGGTTGGCGCTGGCTCACGACCATTGACCTGGCAGAGGCCTGAACAGTTTTTTCCATCGTATGTGGTTTCTGCAAAGTTGAGCACGTATTTCCCCCATGTAAAAGAACTAATATTTTTTCGTTTCAGCAGCAAAAGGACTTCAAGAAAAAAAACGAGTTGTTCTGCAAAATGCCGGGCATCTGATGTTAAGGCTAAACAGTGAAGTAACATCAGGCCAGTTTTCTTGTTGCCAATTATAAGCCATGAGCCAACTAACAATTTTATTCGGCTCATTGCCTGTCCAGGCTGGAGCTGTATCGCGCAAACAGAGCAAGAGCACCGGGCAGATATGGTGCTGATTTCGATGAATTACACCAGATCCCGAAATAGCCTCCAAAGTTTACCGAGGCTTAATATAGCTGCAATATAGCCTATCTAAGTTTGCACTGTCTTTTACTTGGCACCGGCTGATGACCCAACTTCTCCTTCATGCACTGAAGAATGATAGCCGACAGGCTATGAATGACATTTATGCGCTTCATTGGGAAAAAGTTTTCGACGCTGCTTTTTTTAAGACCGGCGACGAAGCGGCGGCGCAAGACATCACACAGGAAATTTTCATTTCTTTATGGGAGAAACGTGATAAGCTTCATGTGGACGGAAGTCTGGACGCCTATTTATATGGTGCGGTCAAATACCGGGTTATCAATTATTTTCGTTCCTCGGCCTTGCGCGAAAGCCATCAGTCTGCCTTTGCGCTTCTCGCTGACGAGCACTCAGCCTTGCAGGCCGACTCCCGTCTTCGCCTAACCGAACTCAACCGCGAACTGGACGCCGCATTGGCCTTACTTCCGGAAAGAATGCGACTCGTAATGACCATGCGGAGAAAAGAAGAAAAAAGCATCAATGAAATTGCCTCCGAACTTGACGTATCGGTCCAAACCATAAAAAATCAAATCACGGCTTCCATGAAAATTCTTCGGCAAAACCTGTCGTATGTTGTTTTCCTGGCGCTTTTCGTTCGTTAACACAATCTTCATAGTTTCTTAACAGAACTGATTGGTACTTCTGGTCATTTGAGCTGACATGTTTACAAATGACCGAAAACCAAGCCAAAGAATTGCTCAGGAAATACCTGAGCGGTGAAGCGACGCCGGCCGAAGCCAGTCATGTGGAGCAGTGGTTCAGACAACTGGAAACAGATAAGCCGGGCCCGTCCATAGACCAAAAGCAGGCCATACGACAACAGGTGTTCGTGAGTCTGCAGCAAGCCATGACAAAGGGAACGTCAAAACCAAGATTGGCCGGACGCTGGTGGTTGCGCGCAGCTGCAGCCTTACTTATCGGAAGTGCTGTTTTTGGCGCCTACCAGTTTCTGCAGCCTTCAAGTCAAAGCCTCATGACAGCCGCAAGGAGAACACAAAATGAACAGCCGGACACATTGCGACTTGCTGACGGGACGCAGGTTGAGCTGGGAACCAGGGGCAGGATCGACTACGCAGCGAGCACCAAAAAGATCAGGCGAATAAGATTGAGCCAGGGCGAAGCATTTTTTAATGTCAAGCATGACGAACAGCGCCCTTTTATTGTTGATGCGGGTTCAGGGCTTAGCATCAAAGTATTAGGCACATCGTTTACTGTTCGCAACCATGCAAACGACGGTGCTGCACAGGTGGAAGTCAGCACGGGAAAGGTCGCGGTGCGAAAAAACGGCCGGTTAATCGGGATACTCACGCGCGGCCAGCGGTTAAGTTACGACCATAAAACCGAAAGGGCCACCGTGGTGCAGCTTCGCGAAGTACGCAGCATCATGTTGTCTTTTTCGGCGTCGTCACTAGGCAATGTACTACGTGAACTCGAGTATGCCTATAATATTCGGATAACTTTAGCCGACACCAGGCTTTCCCAACTCAAATGTACGGCGAACTTCAGCAGTGCCCAGGCGCCGGAAGACATCCTTGATATCTTGTGCCGCCTGCATCACATCAGTTTCAAAACGGGATCGGATCCTGCTTCATTCGAAATCTACCCTTAACCCGGGCACGAAACCGGGACACCAAAGAAATATCCGCTCATTATTATCCAAGAAAAAACAAACAACAATGAAAACAACCTCAGTCAGGAGGACACCTGCACTCTACCGGGCCATGAAGTACCCGACATTAACTTTCGCCGTCCTCTGCCTCTTCTGCAGCTCTTTGTTCGCATCGAAATCGATGGCTCAAAAACTTGACAGAAGCACCATCAGTATCCGGATCAACAAGGGCCGGAAGCTCCTGGAAATCATCTCAGAAGTAGAACAGCGTACGGGCTTCCGATTTGTTTATAATCCCGACCTGCTGCTGGGAAAAAGTGCGCTCATGAATGCAGAGTTCAGGCAGGAGCCAGTGCGTTCCTTGCTTGACAAATTAGGTCTGAACGCAACTGAAAAGGGCCTTCACGTCATTTTGGAGCCGACTACCCGCGTAAAGGCCGACAGAATCATTACCGGGAACGTAACCGATACCACCGGCGTTGCGATGCCGGGTGTATCTGTTAAGGTGGTAGGCACACAAAGTGGCACCATCACTGACGCGAACGGAAATTACCGCATCGAAGCAAATGACAACGCCGTGCTGTCGTTTTCAATGGTGGGTTACAAAACCCGCGAAGTCCGTGTAGGAACGAGTGAAACTATAAACGTTTCGCTGAGCATGGAACAGTCCAACCTTGCCGACGTAGTCGTTGTAGGTTACGGAACACAGAAGAAAGAAAGTTTGACAGGTGCTGTCGGACAGGTTTCACTTGACAGGCTGTCTTCCCGCTCTTTAAACAGCGTGGGCGAAGTTCTGGCCGGCAAATCACCAGGTGTCATCGTTACAAACGAAGGCGGCGACCCTACCTCATCACCACGCGTGAATATCCGCGGATTGGGCGGCATCAATGGAGAAAGTGTACTTTACGTTGTAGACGGTTCCATCTATCCCGGCACACCGCAACTGAATCCTAATGACATCGAGTCTATTTCCGTTTTAAAGGATGCAGCAGCGGCCATCTACGGCGCCCGGGCATCTGGCGGTGTTGTACTTGTAACAACTAAAAAAGGGAAGCGCGGCAAAATGCAAGTCATGTTCGATGCGAAGGTAGGCCAGCAATCTGTCTGGAAAACCCTTGATCCCCTGAATGCACAGGAGCGCGCAACTGTTGCTGCAACAGCCGCTCAAAATGGCGGTACCGCTTTACTCCCGGCCTTCGACCCTACCAAATTCCCCGACGGGCAGACCACACGCACAAACTGGATGGACGAAGTGTTCAGAACAGGCCTGCTTCAGGACTATAATGCAGCCATTAATGGGGGAAGCGAGAAATCAACCTACTATCTCAGCTTTAATTACCGCACAGCCGAAGGCATCTTGTTGAATACACGAACCGAGCGGTACAATTTCAGAATCAATACGGAACATGAAGTTACGCCCTGGTTAAAAATAGGTGAAAATCTGGCCTACAGCAATACAAACGGCAATGGCGCCAACACCAGCAGTGACTATACAGGGGCCCTGCTGTCGGCCATTTATTACCCAACCAATGGCACGCCTTACAATGCCGACGGAAGTTTTGCCGGTTTGCCCGGCGGTCAGTATGCCGGCGACTATGGGGACATTGTGAACCCGGTAGCAGAACTCATGCGTATCGACTTCAACAACCCGGTCCACGCACTCGTAGTCAATCCGTATGCGACACTGAAACTTGCACCAGGTCTGACTTTCAGGTCTAACTTTAGTTTTACGCGGAATGCCTCACAGTACAAAAGTTTCGCCCCGAAACGTCCTGAGGTTGGCAAACCTGTGCTGAGCAACAGCCTCGTCGAGCGCGCCGATCAGTCAAATGACATCCTTGCAGAACAGGTGTTGAATTACAATACTGCGATAGGCGACCATAGACTCGATGTTACCGGCGGTTACACGTTCCAGCAAACCAAAAGCAATGGCATTGTTGCTTCAGGGTCCGGGTTCGACGACGAGTCGCCGCAGTACCGGTATCTGGTAAACGCCACCATTATCCAGCCATCGTCGAGTTACTTCGATGCAAAAGCACTTTCTTCTTTATTTCTTCGTGCAAACTACAATTACAAGGAGAGATATTTACTGTCGCTCATTGGTCGCCGTGATGGATCATCCATGCTGACCAAAGAGAACAGGTTCAGAAATTACGGATCAGTTTCTGCCGGCTGGGCCATCAATAAGGAAAGTTTTCTTGCCGATCAGACCTGGTTAAGTGAATTGAAACTGCGTGGAAGTTATGGGATACTGGGTAACCTCGGAAGCCTCTCTCCTTCGGCCGTCAACCCGCTGCTCGTGGCCACGCAAAGTTATTTCGGTCAAAGCCCGGCGCTTCAAACCGGTTACGTACAAACCGTTCTGGCTAACCGTGACCTTACCTGGGCCGAGTCGAAGCAGACAAACATTGGGCTCGATATCGGTCTCTTCGGCAGACTGAACGTCATTGCAGATTATTTTATTAAGGAGACCAATAAAATGATCCTTACCCGCACACTTCCAGGTACTGCCGGGCTGGGTACACAAACCATCAATGCAGGCCTGGTAAAAGACCGTGGTATCGAACTGGGAATCAATTACACCAGCCCTAAAGACCGCGCCTTTACTTATGGATTCAATGCCACGCTCACCAAACTGAGCAACAAAGTGGAAGCGCTTGCGCCCGGAATGCAGAACATCGCTGTCGGAACAAACTTCCGCAATGAACTTGCGCCTTTGATGATCAGTGTAGGCCAGCCACTATACAGCTACTACGTTTTAAAAACTCAGGGCATATTCCAGAACCAGGCCGAGGTAAACGGTCATGTAAACTCGACAGGAAAAAAAATCCAACCGAATGCGAAACCGGGCGACTTCCGCTTCGCAGATCTTGACGACAATGGAACCATTGATGGGCGCGACCGCTACTACGCCGGCAGCGCCTACCCGGACTTCTCTTACGGACTGAGCTTCAATGCCGAATACAGAAGCTTCGATTTTAACATCTTCTTGCAGGGTGTTCAGGGAAATGAACTGTTCAACGCAGTAAAGAGAACTACCTACAGCGCCAGCGGCCCTTCTTACAACAAGTTGTCAGGCATCCTGGACGCCTGGTCTCCCCAAAATCCGGGCGGGAGCGTTCCAATCATTTCAACGTCAGACGCGAATGGAAACTTCAACGCGTCAGACTTTTACATCGAAGACGGGGCTTATCTGCGCCTGAGAAACGTAACGCTTGGCTACACATTACCCAAGTCTCTAATGACCAGGCTTAAAACCGGCCCTTTAAGAATCTACGCGACCGCCAACAACCTGTTCACGTTTACAAATTACTCAGGGTTCGACCCCGAAATCGGCATGGACAACAACGGGCTTGACGTGGGCCGGTATCCCCAAGCCCGCAGTTTCATTTTTGGACTCAGTTTAACCCTTTAACTCTCAAACACATGAAAACCAACATAAAATATCTTGCATGCGCACTCCTAACGCTTGGGGCATGCACCAAACAACTTGATATTGCACCGGAAGGTTCGCCATCTGCAGGAAATTTCTGGAAAACGAAGGAAGACGCATTAAAAGCAGAAGCCGGTATGTATGAAAACTACAATGATGAGAATTTTTATGGCCGCGGCATGTTCTGGTTCATTAATGCAAGCGATGATATGGTTACTGGCCGGAACAAACCTGAAGGCGATAACATCAAAAATTTCAACAAAAATTACATCGGCGGCGGATACACCGAAAGCCAGTGGAGCCTGCGTTACGCGGTGATTAAACGCGCCAATGACATCATCAGCCATGTGCCGGGGATTTCCATGGAAGACGGCCTTAAGAAGCACATCATCGGCGACGCTTACTTTAACGCTGGCCTTGTCTATTTTCAGCTTGCCGCAAATTATGGCAATCAAAAAGCCGGCGTGCCCATCGTTACGCCAGATGCCGACCCCGCGGTGCCCGTGCCCCGCGCAAAGGATGTGAATGAAAACTACGACTACATCATCTCTCTCTTTCTGAAAGCGGCTGAGAACCTTCCCAACTTTTCCGAGATGAAGGCTGCAGACTATGGCAAAGCGCATAAAACAGCTGCCTGGGCATATCTTTCAAAAGTCTATCTCTACAAAAAAGATTACGCCAATGCTGTGAAATACGCAGACATGGTTATCAATTCCGGGCAGCACCAGTTGCTGGATAACTTTACAGATGTCTTCAAGGCGGCAAACAACTGGTCTAAGGAATACATCTGGTCGGTGGTATGTACGCCGAACGGCGGCGGAACCGGCTGGGGAAGTAAACTTCCGGGAGTCATGCTTACCAACAAAGGCTGGGGAGTGTACAACGGCTGGGGTTATTACCTCCCGACAAAGGAGCTCTATGATTCTTTCGAAGCAGGCGATCAGCGCCGTGAAGCAACCATACTGAAACCCGGCGACAAATTTATGTTCTTTGGTCAGGAGCGCAGCTTTACGAAAGATGCGGGTGCCACCTCAGACTACCAGTTCAGGAAATATATGGAGCCGTTTTCCTGGGCAAATCCAATCCCTGCCCATGTAAACCCAAATGGTGATAATGGCACAACCGACCTTAACGTACCGTTGATGCGCTTTGCAGAGGTACTGCTGATCAAAGCAGAAGCGGCAATACAGCGCTCAGGGGCAGGAGCCGGCGATGCCGAACTGAACAAAATCAGACAGCGCGCCAAACTTCAGCCGAAATCAGGCATGACCATCGCGGATCTGAAAAGAGAACGGAGAAATGAGCTTGCCGGAGAGTGGGCCGATCGTCACCGCGACCTGGTCAGGTGGGGCGATGCACAGGCTGTTTACGCAAAACCACTGCATGATTCACGCGACAACGTAATCTGGCCAGCCAGGGCATTTGACCCCAATGTACACGATGTTTGGGCCGTGCCACAGAAAGAAATAGACAACGGTGCAGGCGTAATCAAACAAAATCCAGGATGGTAAAAAATATTTTCGCCCTGCTGCTTGGCGGTGCCCTGCTGACCTGGCAACCCGTCTTCGGGCAGGTTGCTTTAACGGCAAACCACGGGCATAGTCACAACGACTACAAACAGGCAATGCCGCTTAAAACAGCTTACAATGCAGGCATGGGTTCGATCGAAGCCGACATCTTTCATCGCGGCGGTCAACTGTTTGTAGCCCATGAGGCCAGCGAAATCGAGCCTTCCAGGACTTTAAAACAACTGTACCTTAGTCCGCTGGCCGAGATATACAAGGCAAACAACAACAAAGCGTATCCGCGTCCGGGCGAAAAACTGCAGCTCGTCATCGACCTGAAGCAGGATTATCGCGAGGTACTTCCCGTACTGATCAGCGAGCTGAATGCGTTCGGAGATACCTTTAACGCTTCCAGGAATCCCAACGCCATCCGGATTGTAATTAGCGGCAACATGCCTCCACCCGCCGCGTTCCATACATTTGCCGAACTGCTGTTTTTTGATGGCAGGCCCTCCCTGGACTATACACCTGCCCAGCTGCAGCGTGTTGCCATGATCAGTGATGACTTAAAATCCTATACGGTCTGGAATGGAAAGGGAAACCCGACCGGCGAAGATGAGGCGAAACTGCGTGCCGTCATTTCAAAGGCACATGAACAACAAAAGCCCTTTCGCTTTTGGGCAACGCAAGACAGTCCGAACACCTGGATCGTACTGGAACGCCTCGGCGCCGACTGGATCAATACTGACCAGCCGGCCGGCTTGCAACAGTTTTACGCAAACGCTGCGAAGCAAACCTACACCCGGCCTGCCCCGTACCCGGTCTATACCCCTGCGGGGGATGCCGGAAGGTCAGCGAAAGCCCCGAAAAACGTGATCTTATTGATCGGAGATGGCATGGGGCTGGCGCAGATTCACGCTGCGGCGATGGCCAACCACGGGGCACTGAATATCCTTCAAATCCCCAACATTGGCTTTGCCCAAACCAGCGCTGCCGATGCAGGAAATACGGACTCGGCAGCTGGCGCAACGGCACTTGCCACAGGCGCAAAGACCAATAACCGCTTCATCGGCGTTGATCCTGCCAGGAAACCTAATACCAATCTCGTAGACACCCTCGCGGGATGGGGGCTGAAAAGCGGAATCATCAGCACCGGCGATATCACCGATGCCACCCCGGCCGGTTTTTATGCCCATCAGCCCGAACGCTCCATGAGCCAGGCCATCGCTGCTGATCTGGTGAACAGCAACGCACATATCCTGATCGGCTCAAACCAAAAAAGCTTTCAGACGGGCTTAAATTCCAATCTGCCAGCAGCACTGCGCAAAAAAGAATTCGACCTGGTTGATGCGATAAATAAAATGAGTCCGTATCCCGGAACAAGACAACTTGTGCTGCTTCCCGACAGCGCTACACGACCCGTGCTGAAAGGCCGCAAAGATATGCTGCGGCAGGCGCTCCTGAAAACGATCGCCTTGCTGAACAAGAACGAAAAAGGTTTTTTTATTATGGCCGAAGGCGCCCAGATCGATCACGGTGGCCATGCCAATGACCTGCCTTTCCTTATAACCGAGCTCCATGATTTTGACCTGGCGGTGGAAGCGGCATTGCGCTTTGCAGACCTCGATCAGGAAACGCTCGTTATTGTAACAGCTGATCATGAAACCGGCGGACTCTCCCTGCTTGATACGAACCCCAGTAAAGGGATGATCAGGGGTGCCTTCAGCACGAACGATCACACCAATATTATGGTCCCTGTATTTGCTTACGGGGCCGGCTCTTCTGCATTTACCGGTACTTACCCAAATTACCAAATATTCCATAAAATTCTGAAAGCCCTGCTTTTGAAATAAGTAACTTGAAATAGCCCGGCATCAACCAAAATAAACCCTAAAAAAATGAAAAACTTAAAATCTCCCCTAATTGTCCTCTGCGTAATGCTGTTTGCAGCATGTAAGAAAAACAGCCCTGTCGAACAGCAGCCGACCGGGACCAACAAACAACTCACTGCAGCAACCACTGCAGTTTCCCTTAACAACTGGATGGGCGGACTGCCAAACTCGTTAAGCATAGCCGGCTTGTCCATTCCCGGAACGCATGACTCGGGCGCAACTCAGGAGCCCGTTAGCGGAACGGCCAAGTGCCAGACCTTAAGCATTGGTGCCCAGCTGAATGCGGGTGTACGCTACCTCGACATCCGGTGCCGGCATATCGACAATGCGTTCGCCATACACCACGGTGCGATCTACCAAAATCTGAACTTCAATGACGTCCTGAATGCATGCATCAGTTTTCTGAACAGCAACCCGACCGAAACCATCATCATGAGTGTAAAAGAAGAGCATACGCCATCGAACAATACGCGTACGTTTGAACAAACCTTTGACAGTTACGTACAACAAAATGCGAGCAAATGGGATCTGGGCGTAACCGTGCCTGCACTTGGGACGATTCGTGGCAAAATCAAGCTGCTGCGCAGGTTCGGGACCGGAAGTCCAAAAGGCATTGATGCAACGAATTGGGCAGACAATACCACGTTCGACATCAGCAACTCAAATGCAAACCTTAAGATTCAGGACTATTACAAGGTAGATGACCTGAACAGCAAATGGACACGTGTGGAAACGTTGTTCAACGAAGCCAGGAACGACGCATCCAACAGACTTTATCTGAACTATGGCAGCGGGTACAAACCTGGTATTTTCGGAATTCCGAATATCAATACCGTTTCAAACTTCATTAATCCCAAGATCAGCACCTTCTTCACCAGCAACACCAAAGGAAAATTTGGTATCATTCCCCTGGATTTCATAACAGCTGAACGCAGCCAACTGATCGTAAACACCAATTTCTAATTTACACCTTGCCGGGTTGAGCGGGCCGTCCCTCGGGGCGGCCTTTTTCTTGACGCGTACCGGAAGACTTTGTTACCTGCCCTACCAATTAGTGGAACCAGGCACGGAAAATTTTGCATAAACCGGCATGACGACATAACCCATAATCGGGACAACCAGTACGGTGAGAATTAAAGTGCGAACTGGCAAAGTGAACGGTCTAAGGTGCTCGTCTAACAGCAGCAGGATCAGTGTAATGACTGGATAAATGGCAAGCCATTGCAACAAGACCCTTTTGTGCCTGCCATTCGTAGTTGATGTTTTCATTTCAGCGATCAGTGTTTTTTCCATTAAAATGACAACCGACTGAATAGGCCAGCTCTTGCAGCTCTGAATGAAGACTGGATTCCTCGATGCCGGCATTAAATTGCGAGGCGTCAAAATTGCGAACGTTCCGCTCCCCTAAAATTGTTGCGCCCAATCTTTTAAGTATATCCCCCGCATGCCTGATCGCCGAATGGCCACCATTTCCGGGAGATACGGCTATTAAGAATATTTTTTTATCCTGAAACACGCGGTAGCTCTTCCGCGCCCGTGAAAGCCAGTCGAGCGTATTCTTAAAAAAGGCCGTTACCGAGCCGTTGTTTTCCGGGACAGCAATGACAAAGCTGTCAAATTGATCAAGAAGATTGATTAACTCACTTATTGTCTCCGGTATACCTTTAGCTTGTTCATCTTCCTGTGCGTAAAGCGGTGCCGGAAAACGTTTAAGTTGAAGCGTTTCTGCGAGATCCCCGCCTATCATTTGGGCCAGATAAGCAACGACCATCTGGTTAATTGATACGGAGTGGTTGCTGCCTGAGAAGAAGAGTATTCTTCCTTTGTTTTTGATGTCTTGGTACATAAGTTTAAGATTTATATACACAAGACAATTGACGGCGACCGAACGTGACCAACCTCCTCTTATTACACATAACTTTTACGACTGACAGGCTGCGTCTATAAACACCACTTCAACAGGTGCGAATGGCTTTAAACTGATCCTGTCTAAAAAGGATGCGCTGTAAGCTGGCTCGAGCGGCAATGATAGCGTAAGTTCTTTTCTTTAAAATTAGCCAAGATTATGGTGAACCGCGGCTGTACCAGAATTCGGCCTTGGCCCCTTCCTGCGATCTGAGCAATGCGTTAGCACAGCTTGCGACCAGATCGATGCCTATCGGAGAACCTTTATTCTCTGGTTACTTTGGGCGGTTTGTGTTCCCCATTCGGCGATGGATTGGAGCAAGGGGATCAGCGTTCTGCCAAAATCGGTCAGTTCATAGTCGACTTTTAGCGGGGGCTTAGCTGTATGAACGGTTCTGGTAATCAGCCCGTCCTCTTCCATTTCCTTTAGCTGAAGGCTCAATGTCCGCTCGGTGATTACCTTGCACTCTTTTCTCAGCTCGCTGTACCTTTTTTTTTCGATCAGGTGGATCAGGATCACCGCTTTCCATTTACCACCTATGTATCTCATTGTCAGGCTGGTCGCACAGGGATACGCCTTGTTGTCTATACTGTACATCTGTTACTATCAATTTTGGCCGTTATTGCAAAGATAATGGGCTATACTTAGGTTTGCTACAATAAAAAATATAGTTTAAATGATAATGACAGATATGAATTTTTTAGGCCTTGCAAAAAAGAGGTATGCGACTAAGAAGTATGACACGACCAAAATGCTCTCGCCAGAGGTGATCGCCTCAATGAAAGAGATCTTACGGCTAAGTCCTTCTTCGATCAACAGCCAACCTTGGAGTTTTACATTTGTCACTGATCGCGTGTTGAAGAAGCAATTGGCCGCAAAGTCTTATGCGAACGAACAGTCGATTAACGATGTGGATCTTTTGGTGGTGTTCAGCGTGATGGATGATGTGGAGCATTTCGAGCGCCGCAATATTGCCGTTCTCCCCAAGGATTGGGTCACGGGGTTCTATGAACCAATGATCAGGGCCAATGGGGAGGCAGCGGTTAAATCATGGATGGCGCACCAGGTCTATCTTTCATTGGGCTATTTCCTGAGTGCCTGCATCAGTATGGGATTGGATGCTACACCAATGGAGGGCATTGACCTCGAAGCCTATAGGCAGCTATTGGCGCAGGACGGCTATTCCCCTTTGTTTGCCGTCACGGTGGGTTTCGCAGATCCAGGTGATCCGATGCATCCGGCGGCTTTCCCGAAATCACGTTTTGAAATGGACGAGGTTGTCCGGTCCATTTAGGTAACCGCAAGCGCAACAAGTGAACGCTCCTGGAGATTCGATTTATACCGGGCAGGGAGGACAAATAAAAAAGCCCTGAAAACCGTTATGATCTTCAGGGCTTTTAGATACTTTGAATGAAAAATCAGTAGCCCGGTTGTCACCTCTGGTATTTCCGTCATACCAGCCAGTTCTTCCAGCAATCTCAAAGTGGCACTTCCAGACATGGATTGACGAAGATTGTAATATATGTTATTGCAAGAGACAGCGGCTATAAAAATCCGTACCTTACCATTTACAGCTAACTCAAGCTGCAGCATCCATTTGCAAAAGGTTGCCGGTTTGCCAGAAAATGAATGCCTATGTTGGTATAACTTGTTTCATGCTTAACCCGCGTTTCTCTTTCAAAATCTTGCCTGGCTCCTTCTATAATAAAAATCTTCAGGAAATTTTACTGACCCCATTAATTTCGGCATCCTGGCGATAGGTTTGCACAGTTTCCTCTGAAGCACCAATAGAATAAGGTAATTTTCGACAATATCGGATAAGCTTTTCCATTTTGACGGGTATATCTTAGCTGAATAAGTTCTGTATCCTCTCGTTAATGTGAGTTTAGTCGTCATCAGGATTTAATGCGTCTGGCTAATGTGGACGGCCATTCTGAGAACTAGGAAAGTCCAAATTTTGTCCTCCACGGGAATAGACTGGGAAATTAGAAGTTTCCTCAAATTATTGAAAACTTAAACTACCTCAACCAGGCCGCGAAAACATTTGCTTTGGCGGAATGCAACATCCAACCGCCAGGCTAAGCGAACCGCTCGGCCTTATCCTGCTGATAAACAGCGAAACAAAGAGCAAAAAAATGGGAAAAGTTCATTGAATTTGAACCTTTCCCATCAAGTAGCCCGTAGGGGAATCGAACCCCTGTTTCAAGAATGAAAATCTTGCGTCCTAACCCCTAGACGAACGGGCCGCTTCAGTGTCGGGCCTGTGCCTGTGTTCCGCCTTAAACCGGATCTTCAGTACCGCCCTGCTTGCGGGTGCAAATATAGACAGCACGCAGGTTTTTGCAAAAAAAAGTGAAAAATTCGGGCAGTCAGCGCATCAATACACTGAACGACCGAACTTTAGTTCATCAATGTCCAGCTTCCGGCTTACCTTTTTCAGATCTATTTTCCGAGCACCTCTCCGATCGGCGTTCCAATCGTCCCGTTCGGCATTTGAATGCGCAGAAAAGCGGCTACCGTTGGCGCAATGTCGGTCATGTAGGTTTCGCGGTTGGTTGATCCGTGTTTCACACCCCAGCCCATAAACACCAGCGGGATATGCGTATCATACGGACTGTAGGTGCCGTGGTTGGTACCAATCGCACTGCCGCTGAACCAGCCGGGTTCGGTAACGATCTGTATGTCGCCGTTGCGTTTGAAATTGTAGCCGTTTATAATGCGCGTCTTGATGTTCTCTGGCACCGAGGCACCTGCAATGTTTTCAAAATCGACCGCAAAGCCAATTCCGGGCTGTTTACGGAGAAAATTCATTGCATCCTGCTTAACCGCCGCCAGGTCCAGTTTTTTCTTTTCGATCACTTCATGGTTAAAGTAAACCTGATAAGTACCCACATAACGCACCGGCTTTTCCACATTGTATTTGTCGCCCAGGTATTTGTTGAGGCCGGTAAGCAAAGTCCGGTTATTCAGGATATCAGCCGGAATTTTGCTTTGCTGGTTAAAGCCAATTGAGTGCGAAGCGCCATGGTCGGCTGTGAGGAAAACCAGGTAATTGCCTTTACCCAGCTGGGCATCCAGCTTATCGAAAAACAAGCCAAGGTCGCGGTCCAGGCGCAGGTATACATCCTCGACTTCGATCGAATTGGGGCCGAACATGTGTCCGACATAGTCTGTCGACGCGCAGTTGATGGTCAGAAAGTCGGTTTCGGTGCCTTTACCCAACTGGTAGGCATCGATCGCTGCTTTCGCAAAATCGAGCGTGAGCGTATTGCCGAAAGGTGTCTGCCTGAAAGAACCCGGCGATGTCTTGTAAATATTTGCCATGTCGTGTGGGAAAGCGGAACGGCTCTCGCCTTTAAACTTCCCTTCCCAGGCTACATCGTCTGCTGTGCTTTGCTTGTAGGTCTGGATCGGATACAGGGTGTTCCACCCATTCGACAGTAGCTTCTCTATCGGTTTGGCATCATTAAAATTGTTTACCCAGGCCGGCAGTGCATTCATGTAATAATTGCTGGTAATGAATTTGCCCGACTCATCATCCAGCCAGAAGGCAGCCGTTGGGTTGTGTCCGGCGGGCAAAATCGATGCCCGGTCTTTCAATGACACACTCACAACTTTCGACCGGAAATTGGTGGCCAGCCGCAACTCGTCTGTAACGGTCGAGGCGAGCAGGTTACGCGGCGACATTTTCCCCGCATCAGTCTGCGCGCCGACAGGCTGCACAGTCGAGTCAGCTGTACAATAGACCGACTTGCCGGTAAACCGGTCAATCCAGTCATTGCCGGTAATGCCATGAATGGCCGGCACCGAGCCTGAATAAATGGTTGAGTGACCCACCGCCGTTGCCGAAGGCAGGTAATTGATAAAGGTGTTTTCGCAGGTAAAGCCTTCGCCCAGCATCCGCCTGAAGCCTTTAGCACTGTACCTGTCATAATACCGGTACAGGTAATCCCAGCGCATCTGGTCAACGACTATGCCTACGACCAGTTTTGGCCTCGGCACTTTACCAGAAGTTTTCGTTTGCGCCAGCGCATCGCCGCTGTTTAAAAATATCAGACCCGCGGCGAGCAGCCCCAGGCAGTAATGAATCGCGTATTTTTTCTTCATGAACTGAATTTCGGTTTACAATGTGGTTTGAAATAGTAAATATCAGAAGTCTGCACGATTTTCCCGGTAACTTTACTATTGCAATTCAGAGTTTCGAAAGCATCAGAAATAATCTGGAATAAATTATAAGCCGCACACACTGCAAGGCAGCGCACGCCGACCAAATTACTTTCATTTGCTTTCTATAAAACACCAACATGCTGCCCCTACCAGGTACCTCGGTACAGGTGGTCATTTTTCTTCTGCCGGATGGGTTTCAATGGAATATACAAGCCATTCGATTTTCCGAGCCAGGACCACAACTCGGCGTTTAGCTGCCGGGCAATTTCCTGGTGCCTGCCGCTTCTGATCAGGTTATTCAGTTCATCCGGATCCTCCTGCAGGTCATACAACTGGTCAATATCCCATACGCCCTGGCTGCGGATAAATTTATAACGATCAGTACGCACCGCGTATTGGGTGGGTGTTTGCGGAAAAGCGTTTTCCCAATAATATTCGTAGAAAAACCGGTCACGCCATTTCACGGTTTTGCCCTGAAGCAGCGGAACAAACGATTCGCCCTGCATTTGCCGGGGCTTCTCAATGCCGGCAAGAGCCAGCACAGTTGGCGCAATATCGATGTTCAGCACCATTTGTCTGATCCGGGTGCCGGGCCTGATCAGGGCCGGGCAGCGGGCAAGCAGGGGTACGCGCATTGATTCTTCGTAAGCATGCCGCTTATCGATCAGTCCATGCTCGCCAAAAGAAAAGCCGTTGTCGCCCATATACACAACCAGGGTTTCCTGGTCCAGCTGGTTCGCTTTCAGAAAATCGAGGACACGGCCTACACTGTTGTCTACACCCATCAGCGTTTCCAGGTAATCGACGTAAAATTGGTCAAAGTCGGTTTGCCCATGGTACATAAAATCAACACCATGCCAGCTGTATCGTTGCGCACGCACCCATTGTGGAATATCGGCATAATTGATCTTCCGGCCGCTGCTGTCTGCCTGGCGCCCTTTCACATACCGTTTGCTCCGGGCATTGGCTGTAGAAAACATGGATACGGGGTATTGCACCTCGAGGTTCCGGTATTTTTCCTTGTCGCGGCGCGCCGGACTGAACTCGGCATGCACTGCTTTATGCGACAGGTAGACAAAAAAAGGCTTTTTCCGGTCGCGTTTCTTCAGAAATTCCAGGGTCAGGTCTGTCAGCACGTCTGTAATGTAGGCGCTATCCCTGTAGGGAACCATCTTGCCGTCAATATTGAGTTCCGGATTGTAGTAAACACCCTGCCCTGCAAAACTTACCCAGCGGTTAAACCCCGGCCTAGGTTCCCCGCCGCCGCCGCCCATGTGCCATTTCCCGAAAAAGGCCGTTTCATAACCTGCCTGCTGCAGATACTGTGGAAAGTAAACCAGACCGGAGGGCGCAGGCGTTTCGTTGTCCACAACGGTATGCGTGTGCGCATACTGCCCTGTCAGGATCGACGCCCGGCTGGGCGAACACAAGGCAGTCGTAACAAAGGCTTGCTGAAGGTGTGCCCCTTCGCGGGCCATCCGGTCCAGGTTAGGCGTTTGTAAACCTGGAATCTTTCCGGTAGAACCCATCACGTCATGCCGGTGGTCATCGGAAAGAATAAAGATCACGTTCCGGGGCCTGGTGGCCGTACCTGCCCCTGCCGTTTTGCTTTTGAAAGCCTGCTGGCCAAAGCTTTGCAATGCCGGTAAAAGCAGGACCAGAATACTCAACGAAAATTTCTTCATAAACCAAGATTTCATGCCAAGTTAGTAATTTAATCAGCGGCTCTGACAAGGACAGTGTGAAGAGTTGCGCCCGCCAGGTGCTATCATTTTTTGGTAATCTGCCAGTCTTTGGGTGCTACAAACCCGTTTTTCGGCCCCTTAGACAAGATCTCTTTTTTTGAACGGATGGCCTCATAGGGCGCCACAGCGGCTTTCAGCCGTTTATAAACATCAGGGTGGGCAGCCCTCACATTTTCTGTCTCGGCATCGTCGGGCGGTATCCTGAACAGCACATCACCGTTAAGTTTCATATTGGGCCGGCCCTGGTCCAGGATCAGTTTCCAGTCGCCGCTCAGCAATGCCCCATGCCCAAGGTAAAACTCCCGGTCCAGCTTACCGGCCGAGCCATTGAGCACCGGCCAGAGGTTGAGGCCATCCAGCGTTTTTTTTGCAGCCTCTTGCTGACCTGCAATCGCTTTCAGCGTCGGGAAGATATCCACATAACCCATTACCTGGTCAATCCTGGTACCGCCTTTCAAACCGCCGCCTTTCCAGCGTACCAGGGCGGGCGCACGTACCCCGCCCTCCCACTCATCGAACTTATATCCGCGCAAAGAGCCGTGCGAACCTGAGTTCCCGCTGCCGGCAGCGCCGTTATCGCTATGAAAAAGCACGATGGTATGCTCATCGATGCCCTTGTCTTTCAAGGCCTTCATAATCTGACCTATCCCGTCATCCATGCAGCTGACCATTGCCGCATAGGTTTGCCTGATGGTGTTGCCGTGCCCCAGGCCATCGCCGGTTTCCTCGCCCGGGTCTGCAGGTTTCTTTTTGCCGTATTTCGGTTTCGCCGGATCGTACCCGTACTGTTTTAGCCAGGCCTCCGGTGCCTGGAAAGGGCCATGCGGTGCATTGTATGCCACATACATAAAAAATGGGGCATCACCCGCATACGCACCGATGCACTTGACCGCCTCGCGGGTAATAAGTTCGGTAGCGTAGCCTGTATCCGCCGAAGGCTTGAGGTCGTTGTGCCAGTCGCGCTCCCCTTCGCGCATCTGCGAAAAATAGTCGATCGCCCCGTTCAGGTGGCCATAAAAATGCGTGAATCCACGCTGCATGGGGTGGTATGACAGGGATGCATGGCCCAGGTGCCATTTGCCGATGATGGCGCGGTGTATATACCCTGAGCGGGCCAGCATCTGCGGCAGCAGTTCTTCTGTGGTATCAAGTCCGAAGTCGCTCCAGGGCGGTATAGTCGTTTCCCGGATACCCGAGCGGTTCGGGTAACGTCCGGTCAGTAATCCCACCCGGGTTGGCGAACAGATCGGTGCTGTATAATAACGTGTCAGTTCTACCCCCTCTCTGGCCAGCTGATCCAGGTTCGGCGTGCGGATCCCGCTGCCGTGAAAACCTACGTCGCCCCAGCCAAGGTCGTCAGCAAGTATGATAATGATGTTCGGCTTTTTCTGCTGTGCAGCCAGGAAGACCGGCAGTGCCAGGATCAGGCAGAGAAGTTTTATTCTTTTCATTTTGAAATACGTTCATGCAATGATAACACCACTGGATCGGGTTTCTTAGCAGTTCTGTCGTCACGGCTGAGAATATTGTCGTAAAGGCGCTTTTTGCCTTCCCGGGAGCACCCGGTGCCGTTATTCGCTTTAAAAGCCTAACTTTAGTGTTCAAAATACACTAATGAGAATTCTTTACACGACCTTCCTGATCTTATTTATTTCGGCCGCGGCGTTCGGACAACAAAAAATACGGTATGCCCTGGATAAAGACATTGCCTACGGAGATGCAAATGCCCAGCGCGAAAACGCCTACCTGAAAGAGCGCTGCCGACTGGATTTATACTACCCGGTCAATAAAAAGAACTTTGCAACGGTAGTTTGGTTTCATGGCGGCGGCCTGACCGGCGGCAACCCTGAACTGCCGGAAGCCCTTCTCAGAAAAGGAATCGCTGTGATCGGCGTCGGCTACAGGCTTTCTCCCCGGGCCACGGGAGAAGAAATTATCCGCGATGCAGCCGCAGCCGTAGCCTGGACCTTTCAGAACATTAAACGTTTTGGCGGCAGTGACAGCCTGATCTTTGTTTCGGGCCATTCGGCCGGTGCTTACCTGGGCATGATGCTTACGCTGGACCGAAGTTACCTGCGCCGCCATGACCTTGATGCGAACCGGATTGCCGGGCTGATCCCCTTAAGCGGACAAGCCATTACACATTTCACCATCCGGAAGGAACGAGGAATGAAAGATACCCAGGCCTTTGTTGACCAATTTTCACCCCTGTACCATGCCCGGGCCGATGCACCGCCCATGCTGTTAATTACCGGCAACCGGGAGCTTGAAATGCTGGGCCGGTATGAGGAAAACGCCTATCTGGAACGCATGATGAAACTAAACGGGCACAAGGAAACCCGTCTGATGGAGCTGGATGGCTATGGCCACAACATGACCTATCCGGCCTTTCCACTGCTGTTGGACGAGGTACGGCGGCTAACCACCCGCCTGGGCTATCCGGCACCCTGATCAAGCGGCAAGGCCAGGAAAAAGGTTGTACCCAGCCCGGGCTCGCTCTCAAACCAGATTCGGCCGCCATGTTTGTCTACAATGTTCTTCGAGATTGACAGGCCCAGCCCAAAGGGCTGCTCGCCCGAAGTACCGGCCCTTTTTGCTTCTGTAAACATATCAAACACCCTGTCCCTGAACTCGGCGGGGATACCAATCCCGTTGTCTTTCACGGCAACGATGGCTTCTTTGTGGTGCGTACTGACCGCCAGACGAATGATGCCCCCCGCATGACTGAACTTGATCGCATTGACAAGCAGGTTGTTTAACACGCGCCAGATCTTTTCCCGGTTTATCCGCACATTGATGGGCAGGGCGGGTGCATCGAACTCAAGGCGCTGTTCCTTTTCAGCAGCGCGGAAACGAATCAGTTCGAGTGTATTGTTCATCAATTCGACCATGTTAACTGGCGCGGTCTGCATGGGCTCACTGCTCTGCGAAAGGCCGGTACTGAGCAATTCGTTGATCATTTCTGTCGAGTTGCGGCTCGAACTCTCAATCAGGCCAACCATATGCCGGCTGTCTTTGTTCAGGCTATCATCCATAAGCAGGAGGTTGGCAAGCCCTGTAATCCCGGAGAGGGGGTTGCGCAGGTCGTGCGCCATAACCCTCATAATGCGGATGTAGTTCTGGTTGGCCCGTTCCAGCTCCGACAGGCTTTCCTGAAGCTCAGCATTGTGCCTGGCCGTGATGCGCTGGTTCTTCCGTATGGAACGCAGGTTTCCTGTAATCAGCAGGATCACCGCGCCCGAAAAACACACAACCACGATGATTCCGGCGAGGTAAAGTTTTTCCAGCTTATCCTGCTGTTTAAATTCTGCCAGCGCTTTCTGCTGCTGCACTGCCTGCAGTTCCCTGTTTACATCCAGCCTGAAAAGCGCTGCCGATGCATTGTCGATGGAATCTTTCAGCCGCAGGTGTGTCTGGAGGTGTTCGTAAGCCTTGACCGGCTGACCGGCAAGCAGGTAATATCTGGAGCGCAGCAAATGCCATTTCTGGGTTCCCCTCAGGCTGCCATCGGGAAACGTGACGAGGTGTTTGCTGCTCTTCGTAAAGGCGTCGTCGGCAGCTTGCAGATCCCTGTTGTGCATAGCCACTTCCGCCTGTTTCAACAGGGGTGGCGCAAGAATCCCGTCGTAAACGACCAGCGGCACGGCCAGGCACTGCCGCAGGTACGCGGCGGCCTGTTCAAAATTTCCCTTTGCAATGTACAGTCCCGCCAGGTTGTCGAATAACACGATGCGGGCAGCACGGGTAAAAGGTTCCCCAATTGCCGGATTTTTTACCGCACGCGCAATGCACTGGCTGTCGGCCTGGAAAAAATGCAAGGCGCTGTCCTGCCGCCCGGCGAGCATATAGGCGTATCCAGCATTGTTCAAAGCGCCCTGTAACTGATAAAACAGCTTTTTAGGCTCCATATCTCCGGCACACAGGTTGAGTTGCCGGGCACTTTCCGCCCAGCGTCTTGCGGCCATCAGGTAATTTTTTTGCCCGAAATAAATGCCGGCCAGCCGGGAAGAAACCAGGCCACTCTGGCAATTTTGGGTACCGGCAACTTTGCGCGCAGCAGCGAAATAATCAATAGCAAGGTGGTATTTCTGCGCTGCCAGGCTGGCGTCGCCCTTCAGCATTAAGGCCTGGCGATACTCCTGTGGAAATTTTTCCCTGGACTTATTACTGATAAACAGCGACATAGCACTATCAGCATAGGCCTCAAAAGCGGCTGGCGCCGGTTCTTTGACCAGGCAAACCTGCATGTAATACGAGGCCAGGCGCGGGTCGCTGGAATCGATCTCTTCGCGAAACCGCGAAAGCAGTTTCTCGGCAACATCACCCTTTCCCTGGGTATATAAACTGTCTGAAAGGCTCAATAAAGCCGAAAATTCATGATCTGAGGCCGATTTACGGTCACTGCAACCGGCCAGGAGCACAGCAACCACAGCAAAGCAAGCAGTCCTTAGGTTAAGGTTAAGCATAGGTAGATTGAATCAGGTAAAACTCAGGCACACTGGCTGCACCTACGCATTCTCCCCCCCACCTGTTTGAATTGTCTACATCACCCCGTTTGCACAGCCAAGCCTTTTTAGGCAATCGACATGCCAATAGCCCGGAATGGCCCGGAATACAACCAGCGCAGCTGGGAAGGATTGTAACATTTCACGATTCGCAGATAAAACCGTCCGCAGAAACGTGGCGAAATCTTAATTTGCGAACCAAAAGCCGACACCATGTTTTTCAGAAAAAGAATGCTTGCATTTCTGTGCTGTTTCTTGCAGCTGATCGCTGTTCCGGGCCGGGGGCAATCGCCCGCCGCAGCTGTAAATGTTTTCCTCGGAACCTCTGGCGACCATGGACAGCTCTCGCCGGCAGCCTCGGCTCCCTTTAGTTACCTGAGCATAGGCCCGCAGACCGACCCGCACATCCATGCCGGTTATGAGCACCTGGCCAGAAAGTTCACCGGTTTTACGCACAACCGTTTCGAGGGCGTTGGCTGTAAGGGAAGCGGGGGAATCCTCTTTGTAAAACCCTTTACCGGTAATGATGCCCGTGGTTTCGAACTTTTTAAGATCAGCGATACGGGAACCGCAGGTTACTATGCGGTCAACTTTCGCAATGGCATGCGCGCCGCCATGACCGTTGCGGCTTACGAAGGGATGGAAACCTATACCTATCCGAAGCAGACCACTGAAAAAAAATTGCTGATCGACTTTAGCCATGCGTTCAACGGCGCCTTTATAGCCGAGGAACACCGTGTAACCGGCAATAAGATCAGCGGCTGGATAAAAGCCCGGACAACCTGCGGCGCCGGGGCGTACAAGGTATTCTTTGTCATGGCCTTTCCCGATGCGACGACATTCAGACCCGGCGCCACGGCTCATGAACTGATTGCCACAGAAAAAGGCAATGGCACGCTGGCACTGCGCGTTGCTTTTTCCTCCAACAGCCAGGCAGAGGCCGGCAGCCGCCTGAGCAGGAGGCCGTTCGAAACCATCCGGTCTGCGGCAGCTGCGTCCTGGTCAGCGGAACTGGGACGCATTACCGTAACCGGCGAACCTGCCCGGCAAAAACTTTTTTATTCCATGCTTTACCGGGCGCTGCAGTCGCCTTACCTGGTGTCGGGAAAAGACGGCTCATACCAGGCTATTGACGGCACTGAGCAAAGCTCAGCCCAGGGGGCCTATCACGGCTGGAGCATCTGGGACAATTATAAAACCCAGCTGCCGCTGCTCTCCCTCGCTTTCTCGAACCGGTACCAGGCTATTGCGCAGTCTGTAGCCAACCTGTACAGGCATGGCAAAAAAGACTATGCAACGCAGACCGAACCTGCCAATTCCGTTCGCACGGAGCATGCCCTGGTCGTGTTGCTCGATGCTTTAAATAAAGGCTATAAACTTGAGCTTGACGGGCTGGCTGATTCCCTGCGGGCCGAGGTGGCGCGGATCGACACCAAAACGCCAGACAAACAGCTCGAAGCCGCTATCGATTACTGGGCATTGGCGGGTATATTCAGCCACCTGAAACAGGATGCTGAAGCTGCTAAATACCTGGAAATGGCGCGCAGCCAGTGGACGCAGACCTGGAACCAGGAATTTCGCGACCTGAGTAAAAAAGATGTAGACCGGCTGCCGGCGCGAAACATGTACCAGGGAACAGTCTGGCAATACCGCTGGCTTGTACCTTACGATCTCAAAGGGCTCATGGCCGCCGCCGGCGGCGAAAGCGCATTTATCAGTCAGCTCGACACCTTTTTCGGCGAGAATTATTACACGCATACCAACGAACCCGACATCCAGGTTCCCGTGTATTACAATGCCACACGGCAAACCTGGAAAAGCCAGAAACTCATGCGCACCATTGCCCTTGACACCATTATCGAGAACTATTTCAACAGCAATGAACGTGATATCGGTGCCTATATCGGCCGTGTGTTCAAAAACGAACCTCAGGCTTTACTTCGCACCATGGACGACGACGGCGGCGCCATGTCTTCCTGGTTTGTTCTTGCCGCGCTGGGTATCTACCCTGCAAATGTGGGGCAGCCGATCTATTATCTCAACGTACCCGCCTTTCCGGCAATAACATTAAGCCTCCAAGGCAAAAACAGCCTCAAGATTAAGGTCAGCAACTTTGCCGGGAACAACCACTACATTGCGCGGGTGCGGCTGAACGGCAAAGACATCGGGCGAACCTGGCTAAGCCACGCCGAAATCATGGCCGGCGGTACACTGGAAATTACCGCCCATGCGCAACCGCAGCAATATGGCACAGACCAGCTTTGGCTAAGCGACGCCGGCAAATAAACATTATTATTTTACCCCTTTGCTGCCGCGAAGCCTGACCATATCGGCAATGGCACGCTGCATAAACAGTTTCTCGCGCCCCCTGAGTACGGCTGCCGGCTGCTTGCCGTTGCAGGCATAAAGGATGTGCCCTTCCCGATCTGCCTTTGCCAGGAAGCTCGCTCCGTTCAGTTCGTAGTGAACGCTGGCCCCCGGCTGCATGCTCCTGATTGCAGATCCTGCTGCATTAAAGACAACATCGCCACGGTATTCAATGCGCAGTTTTTTTCCGGGAAATTCCTCGCGGATCACCATATGTTTATGACCGCTGCCGCATGCGGCAAGAAGCAGTGCGATCCCCGCTAAAAACTTTTTCATGATGAGATGCCAGGCAATGGGCCTGACCAATCAAATGTAAAAAAAGAAAAGCTAGTATGCAATACATAGTACTATGTTTAAATTCAACTTTTTTTTTAGTGTTTACGTTTTCATTACCTTCAAAAAAAATTCACCCATGAGAAAAGTCATTTTACAGGGTTCGTTTCACTCGACCAGTTTGCGGCAGACAAAATGGTGAGGCCGGCTTTATCCCTGCGGCCGGAGCGGTGCCGCTGTTAATGAACTCGAGCTCTGGCAGCTGGATTTCCTTAATCGGGTTGACACCATGCGCCCTGGGCCGGGAATGAAGCGGTCAACATTCTAAGCGGCACGGCGCAAGAGGCTTTGCAGAGACTAAAAGCGCAGCCAGGCAAGGATATGGTACTTGGGGAAGTATCGACCTTGCCCGAACATTGCTGCCTACAGGGCTGATTGATGAATTAAGCCTCTTTGTATGCCCAACCATGCTTGGCCGGGGCCGCCCGCTTTTCCCGGCAGGCCAGCCCTCGGGTCTCAGGCTGGAGTTTAGGAAAAGCTTCGGCACAGGCGTTGTCCTGCATCATTACAGCTTGTTGCCCGGGCCGGACAAGTAAAGGGCATTTAAACGAGCCGGGCGCATCGCTTTGCTGACGATCTTTAGCTTAACTTATTTACCAGGCCCTGACATAAATTTTCTGGCATGTTCTGAAAATCCCGATCAAGCTGTTACTTTTGCGTCGTCATGAAAGTTGTCATGTTCCTGTGTATCTCGTTGTGTTTCCTGCTCCTGCGGAGCGGCGAGTATACACATTATCGCAAGCACCATGACCACAGTGTCTATGCTCCCGCGCAAGACCAGAAACAGATTCTTAGGCAACTTGTTGCTTCCGGACCCGCTTCCGGATCGATCTTGCGGGGCAGCACTATTCCACCGGGCCATCACGAAGTGTTCAGTACCGAAGAAGACGAGGATTTTCTCTTTTCCCGTAAGTACGTGCTGCTGGCCAGCTTTTTCTTTACGCTGGCATGCGCCTTTCTTTTCAGCGATCCTGGCCGTTCGCTTCACCTATTTTTTTCACACCGCCGCTTCTTTGCTGCCGGCACCAGTATTTACCTGACCCAGCGTTCGCTGCGGATCTGATCTTTTTATTTCTGTAGTTTACTGCCGGCCTGAGTTCCTGCCCGTCGCGGTCGGGAGCTTCGTTCGCAGCGGTTTCCTGCAGGCGCCCCTTTCTTCGCGGTCGCCGCTGGCACTGCGCAACCACTTTGCTTACACTCATTATTTATTATGAAGAAAATCACCATGCTCTCAGGCCTGTGCCTGCTGCTGTATAGCGCGGCCTGCACAACCAAAAAAGAAGAAAAAGAATCGGCAAGCCGGTATGCCGTTACCAGCCCGCTGCAGCTTGATACCTCCCTGGTCCGTTCATACGTTTCCCAGATCCATTCCATTCGCAACATCGAGATCCGGGCCCAGGAAAAAGGATACCTGCAAAACATTTATGTAGATGAAGGACAATTCGTCAGGGCCGGGCAGATCCTGTTTCGCATCATGCCGAAGGTTTACGAAGCCGAGCACCGGAAAGCGCTGGCAGAGACGCGCGCTGCCGAGATCGAACTGGAAAACACGAAAATGTTGTCAGACAAAAATGTTGTCGCTAAGAACGAACTGGCCCTGGCCCGGGCCAGGCTGGAGCAGGCAAAAGCTTCAGCTTCGCTGGCAAAACTGCATCTTTCTTTTACCGAAATCCGCGCCCCTTTTAACGGTACCATTGACCGGATCCCGCTTAAACCGGGCAGCCTCATCGATGAGGGGGAACTGCTGACCAGCCTTTCTGACAACACGCAGATGTTTGCTTACTTCAACGTATCGGAGCCTGAATACCTCGACTACCAGACAAACGCCGGGGGCCGGGCAAACCGCAAAGTGCAGCTGCTGTTGGCCAACAACCAGCAACTGCCCTATCCGGGGATTGTAGAAACAATTGAAAGCGAGTTTGACAGCGAGACGGGTAACATTGCCTTTCGTGCACGTTTCCCCAACCCCGATCACCTGCTGCGCAATGGCGAAACCGGCAAGGTACAGATGACGGTTCCCGTACGGAACGCCTTGCTGATTCCGCAAAAAGCCACCTATGAAATCCAGGACAAAACTTATGTATTCCTGGTCGGAAAAGATCATAAGGTGCATGCGCGCAGCATTGCGATTGCGGGAGAAATACCCGACTTGTATATCGTGGGGAGTGGCCTTAAGCCCGGGGACCTCGTTCTGCTCGAGGGCGTGCAGAAAGTGCGCGACAATGACCGCATTGACTACCAGTTCCAGGCACCGGGCACTGTCATTTCACAACTGAGGCTCAAAACAGAATAACCCATTCCAAAAAGTATTATATGTTTAGCAAATTTATTCAGCGGCCAGTACTTTCTATCGTGATCTCGCTGATCATTGCCTTTCTCGGCGTGCTGGCCATGACCCACCTGCCGGTTACCCAGTTCCCATCGATCTCCCCGCCCAAGGTGAACATCACGGCAGCATACCCCGGCGCCAACGGCGAACTGATGATCAAATCTGTCATTATCCCGCTTGAAAGGGCCATTAATGGTGTTCCCGGCATGAAATATATGGCCTCAGACGCCGGAAACGATGGCGAGGCGACGATACAAGTCGTCTTCAACCTTGGTACAGACCCCAATCAGGCATCGCTCAATGTACAGAACCGTGTGGCCTCTGTAGTCAATAAACTGCCGCCCCTGGTGGTGCGCGAAGGCGTGAAGATTACACGTGAAGAATCAAACATGCTCATGTATGTGAACCTCTACTCGAAAGACCCGCACCTGGACCAGAAGTTTCTCTACAACTTTGCCGACATCAATGTGCTTTCAGAACTGAAACGCGTAGATGGTGTCGGCGTGGCAGACATCCTCGGCAACAGGGAATACGCCATGCGCATCTGGCTCAAACCTGACCGCATGCTGGCTTATAAGATCTCTGCCGAAGAGGTGCTGAAAGCACTGAACGAGCAAAGCCTGGAAGCCTCTCCAGGCAAAACGGGCGAAAGCTCGGGTAAACGTTCACAGGCCTTTGAGTATGTACTGAAGTACCCTGGCCGTTTCAATACCCAGGCCGGTTACGAAAATATCGTGGTGCGCTCAAGTTCAAAGGGCGAAATGCTGCGCCTAAAAGACGTGGCTGACGTTGAATTCGGCAGCGCCATGTACGACCTGTATTCAAACCTAAATGGCCGGCCTTCGGCAGCGATTGTACTGAAGCAATCTTACGGCAGCAATGCCAGCCAGGTAATCAAAGATGTCAAGACCAAACTGCAGGAAATAAAAAAGAGCTCGTTCCCGCAAGGTCTTGATTACGAGATCAGCTATGATGTATCCAGGTTTCTGGACGCTTCTATGGAGAAGGTCATTCACACCCTTGTTGAAGCCTTCATCCTGGTAGCGCTTGTCGTATTTTTATTCCTCGGCGACTGGCGCTCCACACTTATCCCGGCCATTGCCGTTCCCGTGTCGCTGATCGGCACCTTTGTGTTCATGCAGTTTTTCGGGATTACGCTGAACCTCATCACGCTTTTTGCCCTGGTGCTGGCCATCGGCGTTGTCGTAGACGACGCCATCGTGGTTATTGAGGCGGTGCATGCAAAAATGGAAACAAAACACCTCGCGCCGCGAAAGGCTACCAAACAGGCCATGAAAGAGATCAGCGGTGCAATTATTGCCATTACTTTTTTGATGGCGGCGGTTTTTATTCCTGTCGCATTTATGTCAGGGCCAGTAGGGATCTTTTACCGGCAATTCTCCATCACCATGGCCACAGCCATTATTTTGTCAGGGGTCGTGGCTTTGACACTTACGCCTGCCCTCTGCGCCATCATGCTCAAAAAACATGATGCAGCCCGCCCTCAGAACCGGATGGACCGCGTGCTGGCGGCTTTTAATCAGGGTTTCAACCGGCTAACGGGGCGGTACGAAAACCTGCTGCGAAAAATCATCAGCCGCAGGTCGGTTACTTTTATGGCCTTGCTGGCTTTCTGTACGGGCATCTGGTTTCTCAATGCCAGCCTTCCCTCGGGTTTCATTCCCAACGAAGACCAGGGGATGGTTTATGCCGTGATTCAAACACCTCCAGGCTCTTCCCTTGAGCGCACCAATCAGGTAGCCGAGCAGCTACAGAAAATCACCGAAGAGATTGACGGCGTGCAATCGGTTTCTTCCCTCGCGGGATACGAAATCCTGACTGAAGGCACCGGGGCCAACTCGGGCACCTGCCTGATCAACCTGAAAAGCTGGGAAGACCGTAAAGAATCGGCACAGGATATGATCAAAGAGCTGGAAGAAAGATCAAAAGACATTACCGGCGCCACGATCGAATTTTTTCAGCCACCTGCCGTGCCGGGTTACGGTGCCGCAGGCGGCTTCGAGCTGCGTCTGCTTGACAAAGCGGGATCCGGCGACTTCAAAAAAATGGAAACGGTAAGCCATGACTTTGTCAGGGAGCTGAGCCGCCGGCAGGAGCTGTCGTCTGTGTTTACATTTTACAGCGCAAGTTTCCCGCAATACATGATGCGCATCGATAACGACATTGCACAGCAGAAAGGCGTTACCATTGAAAATGCCATGAATACGCTCTCTACCCTGGTTGGCAGCAACTATGAAACAAGCTTTATCAAATTTGACCGCCAATACAAAGTGATGGTGCAGGCCCTGCCCCAGTACCGGGCGCTGCCTGAAGACATTTTTAAACTGTACGTAAAGAACGACCGTGACGAGATGGTGCCTTTTTCAGCATTTATGAAAATGGAAAAGGTGTACGGCTTGTCTGAAATTACCCGGCACAACATGTATAATGCTGCCGAGATCAGCGGATCGGCCGCTGCGGGGTATAGCAGCGGTGCCGCCATTGACGCCATCAGGGAAGTGGCAGAAAAAACGCTGCCAAGGGGTTTTGGCATTGACTGGGCTGGCATATCGAAAGATGAAGTGGCGCGGGGCAACGAGGCCGTGTACATTTTCCTCATTTGCCTGGGTTTTGTGTACCTGATCCTTTCTGCGCAGTATGAAAGCTTTGTTTTGCCACTGAGCGTGATCCTTTCCCTGCCGGCAGGTATATTTGGCGCCTTTCTCATTCTGAAGCTGCTTGGTCTTGAGAACAACATTTATGCACAGGTTGCCATGGTCATGCTGATCGGTTTGCTGGGCAAAAATGCCGTGCTGATCGTTGAGTTTGCGGTGCAGCGGCATAGCGAGGGCGCCACGGTGCTCCAGGCAGCCATGGAGGGTGCCGGTATCCGGTTCAGACCGATCCTGATGACTTCCTTCGCGTTTATAGCGGGCCTCATTCCGCTGGTGTTCGCATCCGGACCCGGTGCAATAGGCAACCGGACCATCGGTGCCGCCGCCGCTGGCGGCATGTTGTTCGGGACCGTTTTCGGCGTGCTTGTCGTACCGGGCCTGTATTACATTTTCGGCCGTATTGCTGAACGGCATCCCTTAATAAAAAATGAAGAAGACAGTCCCTTAACAGAAGATCTATAGTTATGTTAACATATAAAACACAGGCAAGCCTGCTCCTGGCGGCGCTCCTGCTTGCCGCGGCCGGGTGCAAAATACCCGTCATGACGCAGCGCAACGAAAACCGCAGCATACCTGACCGTTTTGCGCACCCTGCTGTACCTGACAGGACCAGTGCCGCCGCCCTGCCCTGGCAAACATTTTTTAACGACAGCAACCTGGTCGCGCTGATTGACACCGCGGTGAAGAACAACCAGGAATTAAACATAACGATGCAGGAGATTAGCCTGGCCCGCAACGATGTGCACCTGAGGCAGGCGCCGCTCCGGCCGGTTGTGGGTGCACGGATCGGAGCCGGCCTTGATAAACCGGGCCGTTACACCAGCCAGGGTGCCGGCGATGCATCGACAGAAATTGAGCCCGGAAAACCGGTGCCCGATCCGCTTGCCGATTTTGGTATCTCGCTGTACGCCAACTGGGAGATTGACATCTGGAAAAAACTCAGGAACGCAAAAAAAGCAGCTCTTGCCCGCTACCTGGCCACCGTAGAGGGCAAAAACTTCGTACTGACGAACCTGATTGCCGAGGTTGCCAGAACTTATTATGAACTGCTCGCATTAGATAACCAGCTGGCCGTGGTACAGCAAACCATCGCGCTGCAGCAGAACGCCCTGAAGATCGTACGAATTCAGAAAGAAGCAGCCCGCACAACAGAACTTGCCGTACAAAAGTTTCAGGCCGAGGTACAGCGTTCCCTGAGTTTGGAATTTGAGGTGCGGCAGAAAATTACTGAAGCCGAAAATACGCTCAATCTCCTGTTAGGCAGGTACCCTCAGGCCATAAAACGCAACAGCACCGGTTTTCTGCAAGAAACTCTTCCTGTAACCCATACGGGCCTGCCGGCGATGCTGCTTTCCAATCGCCCCGATATCAGGAAAGCCGAACTCGAACTTAGTGCAGCAAAACTCGACGTGAAGATAGCCCGGGCCGAATTTTACCCATCGCTGGGCATTACGGCCGCACTCGGCGTGCAGGCATTCAAACCGTCTTACCTGGTTAAGCTGCCGGAGTCTATGCTGTATTCCATGGCCGGCGATCTGGCCGCACCGCTCGTAAACCGCGCCGCCATTAAAGCCGAGTTTTACAATGCCAATGCCCGGCAGGTACAGGCCATGTACAACTACGAAAGAACCATCCTGGCAGCTTACCTGGAAGTGTCGACGCAACTCGCTAAAATTGCCAATTTGAAAGAAAGTTATGGTTTCAGATCAGAACAGGTTGCGGCGCTCGATCGCTCGACGGCCATTTCGAACGCCCTGTTCAGGTCAGCACGGGCCGACTACCTGGAGGTGCTCATGACCCAGCGCGATGCCCTCGAAGCAAAACTGGAGCTGATCGAGACAAAAAAGGACCAGCTGCTGGCTGTTACAAACGTATACCGCGACTTAGGCGGCGGTTGGAAGTAATACGGAGCCGGCCAGCATTGGCCGGCTTTTTTTAACTTATTCGAAGCTGGCTACAACCCGACACCCATGAGGATCCACGCAGATATGGTCAGCATGGTCAGGAAAAGGAGAACGATCAGTATTCTTGCCCCTGTCGACAGCGGAACAGCACCGGCAGACGGCCGGAAAAAGGACATAAAATAGGTTGAAAGAAACAGCCAGCCGGAAAACAGGGTGATTACGCCGAGCACCTTGCGCCAGATGCTGATTTCGAGAAACCAGGGATACACTATGCAGAAGATCAGGACCAGTCCGAAAACGGTAATGTACAGGTATCTGCCCCGCTCCCGTTCTTTCCTGACCTGGTAATTGTAGCGGATATTGAGGTTGTGAACAGTGGAATAGGGAATAATTAAAATGTCTCCCGGTATGGCTTTCACACCCTTTTGTGACTGGGAATACCGCGTGGCTCCGGTCAGGTAAAGTGCCTCCAGTTCATTTTGCCTGTTCAGCGTGTACTGCGTAAGCAGGCCGGAAAAAAGATTCGAATCATTTCCATCGCGCACAATGATGTCTACCTCGGTCGACAGCACCCGCCCTTTGCCCGAAGGCCTGAATTCGCGCGTGCGGAGAATCTCGCCCCTGAAATAATAATGCCATTGGTTCAGAAAACGGAAAGCGGGAAATTTAAGGTCAAGTCCCAGCAGCCGGATGGTTTTAAACAGGAAAAAGCCGAGGCAGGCAGCAAGGATCACGCAGTAAATCGCGTATACGAACATGTGCAGCAGTTCTGACGAGTCAAAGTCTGGCAGGTTATTTTTCTGAAGGTTGCTGTAAACCGTTTGTACATTGTTTTTGAGATCGTTATACCCCAGGTTCACAATACGGCTGTAAGACAGGATGCCAATGATCTGCACCAGGATTCCCCAAAAAAGACTTGTAATGATCCGGTCTGCAAACAAACCCGTATTGAACTGACCGGAGAATGCCCCCTGAAAAAAGAACCTTTTAAAAATGATACCGGGAACAATGAGCACCACCACATAGGCGATGCTGAAAATGGTCACCCCGGCTTCCATGAATATGACTTAAACGGTAAGCTCGAGACTTTCGTTGTTGCTTAACCTGACCACCTCAGTTCCATGTTGCCCCTGCTCTTCGAGTGCACGAAGTTTCTGGAGCGCATTCAGGTAGTTTCTGCGGTCTTGCGGATTGGCCATGATGTATTTCACCTGCTGGCTCATCACATCGGTGTCTGAGCCAAAAAATGTATCAAGGACATTTCTGATGCTGACGGAAAGTTCTGTAAGAATGGACATGGCAAAACGATGAATTACCTACTAATATACAGCAATTTTATCTTGTAAGAAAAATAAAATGCCCGGGTTATGTAAAAATTAACAAAAGTGAGCGCATTCTGTTTTTCGGTCATAGATCCCATCGTGTGTCTGTACACCCGTCTTGTCGCAATACAGACATCGACCCTGCTGCGCGCTCCCAAGCCACAGGCAAACCCCTGCACCAACGCCAGCGCTTAAAGCGCAAGGGTGTGAGCGGCTATTCAGAACCGTAACCGCATGTTTCAACAAAAAACAGCCCCCATAAGCTCACACTTATGGAGGCGATTCGTATTTGGTGTTCCCGCCTATTTCAGCGTCACTTCTGCCAGTACCGGGAAGTGGTCTGAGGGATACTTACCGAAATAGGTATCGGTTAGAATACCCCAACGGCTTGCTCCGAACTGTTTGGTCATAAAGATATGATCAATAACCGCCATGCTGCGCGGCGTTCTGAAGCCGTTCGACGAGGAGTTATTTGCATAAGGGTGTTTTACAGCGCTGTGCACATCTTTGAGCAGTCCTGAATTGGCAATGGTCAGGTACCACTCACTGTCGCGCCCGCCATTGAAATCGCCGGTGAGCAAGACAGGCGCATTGCCTGCAATGGCATTGATCCTGGTCAGGATCAGTTTCGCACTTTCCTTTCTGGCCACTTTGCCCTGGTGGTCAAAATGTACATTGAAGGTATAAAACCTTTTTTTGGTCTGCAGATCTTCAAGGTACACCCAGGAGCAAATGCGGTTGCAGCAGGTGGCGTCCCAACCGAGTCCTGGCTTATCTGGTGTTTCAGACAACCAGAAATCGCCGCTTTTAAGCAGTTTGAACCGGTCTTTCCTGAAATAGATGGCTGAATGTTCCCCACCTTCCTTCCCGTCATCACGGCCTTTGCCGTAACGGGTATACTCAGGCAGTGCCCGGCTGATATCGTCCAGCTGGTTTTTCAGGCCTTCCTGAACGCCAAGTACATCGAAACCATGAAAGCGGATCAGGCTTGACACGATGGGCGCGCGGTTAACCCAGAGGTTACCCGAATCTTTCGGGTTGTCGTACCGGATATTGAAGGTACCAATGGTCAGGCGTTGCGCATGGGCTTGCAGCAGCGTGCCGGCTAACAACACAATTGCTGCGGTGATCAGTTTAATTTTCATAAGCTTCTTATTGCCAGCCCGGGTTTTGCCCGAGCGCGGGGTTTCTAATCAGGTCATTCAGAGGTATCGGGTAAAAATACAGCTTATCGCTCCACCTGCGCTCGATCTCGTTCATCCAGACCAGCTCGCCCGAAGTTCCGTTTTTCAATTGCTGGGAATTGACGGCATTGCCGATGGTCGGCGAAACGTCTACATAGGTGACACCCGCAACAGCCGGACTGGGTTTCGTACCCCTGTAAAAGGCCACGTCCAGGATACCGTCTTCGTTGAGGTCCATCGGGGTATTTAAGGAAGGTACATAAAAGCCGTTCCATTCCTGCGTCATGAGTTCGCCCCGTTTCCAGCGCAGCAGGTCGGCAAGCCGGAATCCTTCCAGGCTCAGCTCTATACCCCGCTCCCGCCTGATCTCCAAAATGCGCGGATCATTGATTAACGGAAAGTAATTCGCCTTCAGGTAGGGGTCTGCAACGACCGGCATGGTGGTCAGGCCACCGGTAATGCCGGCACGGGCACGCAGCGCACCTACGGTCGTGGCCCAGTCTGCATCGGTCAGGGTGCCCAGTTCAGCTTTGGCCTCGGCATAATTCAGGAGTACCTCGGCGTATCTGAACAAGGACACCGCATTGATATTCAGGGCACCTGCATCGTAATACATGTCGTCGAGTGTCCATTTAATAGGCTGGTAACCTGTAAAGGTATAGGAGAATACGGGCGGCGCGGGTACTTGCTGCCCTGCGCTGATCCGTTTGTAGTCGCCTGAGCGGATCGTCTGTTTCAAACGCAGGTCCCGGTTTTTCACTTCATCTTTGAACAGCATGGTCCTGTAACTCGGATCGTTGGTGAAAGGCGTGCCATCAAGCTTCAGGTAGGTGTTGATAAACGTGCGGATGAAACTGGCTTTGGCACCATAGGTCCCGCTGGTCCACCACCAGTTTGCTTCGTTCAGTACACCCAGGTTCACGTCGGCTACAGCTGCCTGCAACACTTCAGCGGCAACGGGTGCGGTGCTGGTAAAGACCTGGCGGTAAGAAGCACCCGGCCCCCCGGTTGTATTCAGGCTGTAGCCGCCGCTTTTCATGATCTCACCGGCAGCCGCTGCAGCTTCCTGCAGCCACTTTTCGGCGGTTGCCTGCAGGTTCAGCTCGTCATGGTATTTGCGGAACGTGCCTTCGAACAGACACACCCGCGATTTATAGGCATAGGCCACCCATTTGGTTACGGTCGTCCTGCTGGGATCGTTTGTTGCCTTGATATTCGCACAGGCAAAATTAAGGTCGGCCAGTACAGAGTCCATAACCAGGGTGCGCTTGTCCCGGCCTGCATTCAATGTCGGGTCAGTAATATCAAGCGGTTTGCCGATCCAGGGCACATCGCCGAATCGCTTTACCTTTTCCATATAGAAGTAGGCGCGGAAATACCGCGCAATACCGAGGTAATTGTTCCTTACATCGGCAGGAACGGCCGGGTCGGTACAGTTTGCAATGAAATAATTGATGTTACGCAGCTCGTTCCAGGTCCAGCCCGAACTGGTGTTTGGTGCGTAGGCTCCGGGCCTGATGAATGCCTGCACCTCACGTACGGCCAGGTAGTCTGACATGGCGTCCTGGCTGGTCGAATTTCTCGGCAGGAAACCCATGTTGTAAAAAGAATTGGTGTATAACCGCAGCCCGCTCTCATTACCGAAAACGGCCTGCTTCGAGGCTGACGATTCGGGTTCCTGCTCCAGTTTTTTACAGGAAACCAAAGTAACAAGCCCCACAAGTATATATATCAGTTGTTTTTTCATGTCTTTAATTTTTATTCCCGTTAAAAACCAAGGCTTAAACCAAATGCGAATGATTTCATGAGCGGGTAGTTGTAACCATCTCCATTCGTGCTGTTCGGGTTGAGGTCCTGGTCAGACGGTACGGCATTTTCAACGTCAATGGTTTTGACGATCTTGTACATCGGCGAATAAGTGAACAGGTTCTCGCCCGAGAAAAACACCCTGGCTGTACGCGCGCCAATGCGCTGCACCAGTTTTACAGGGAGGTTGTAGCCTACCTGGATATTTTTCATGCGCAGGTAAGCCACATTCTGCAGGTACCGTGTCTGTGCTACGCCAAGCGTTCGGTTGGTGTTGCTCGACGCTGCACGCGACATTGTGCGCGGAAAATAGGCATCTGTATTTTCAGGCGTCCACATATTGCCCAGGTGGAAGGTCGGGATGTTGTTGTATGGCCGGTTGTACTGCCCCCAGAACATTTCCGTTTCGGTGCTCGGGTACCACTGCTGTTTGCCAATTCCCTGGAAAAATACCGAGAAAAATACGTTGTTCCAGTTGGCACCCAGGCTGATGCCGTAGTTGTACCGTGGTGCAGAGTTACCGATAATGCGGCGATCGCCGGGATCGTTGACCGAGTTCTTGCCAACATTGATAAAGCCGTCCCCGTTCAGATCGCGCAGTTTGATATCGCCGGGATACCAGAGGTTGGTTGGCGAGGCACGCATCTGGGGTGCTTGCTTTGCATGCGAGTTGATATCAGCCTGGTCAATAAAAAATCCTTCGGTTTCATAACCCCAGATCTCACCCAGCGTTTGCCCCTCGTAATAGTCGCTCAGCAATTTATCCGGATTGTTGTACTTGTCGATTTTCGTCTTGTTGTCTGCAAGTGTCAGCCTGACATTGTAAGCAAAAGGCCTATTGCTGCCAATCTTATCGTTCCAGGACAGAGAAACCTCCCAGCCACGGGTAGTCAGGTCTGCGTAATTGCCTTTGGGTACCGCAGCACCAAACACGGCGGGCGGTGTCAATCCGATGGTAAACATATCGGTGGTTTTACGGACATACGCATCACCCGCAAAGTTTAACCGCCCCGAGAGCATGGAAAGGTCCAGCCCCACATTTGTGGTCGTTGAGGTTTCCCAGGTTAAGCCGGCAGGAATCACGTTCGGGTTTTGGGTAACCTGCGGACGTGATCCGTTCAGGATGACCCCCGACTGTGAAATGTTAAAAATCTCCTGGAACGCATATGAATTGATATTCCCGTTACCAAGCGAGCCGTAAGAGGCACGTAACTTCAGGTCTGAGATGAGCTTGTCTGACACGGTCCAGAAAGATTCCTTATTGATGCGCCAGCCGGCAGAAACCGAGGGGAAAAACCCGAAGCGCTGCGAAGCCGGGAACTTTGAAGAGCCATCATACCGCGCATTGACCTCGAGCAGGTAGCGGTCCTTGAAGGCGTAGTTGAGCCGCGAAAACCCGCCAAGTATGGCCCATTGTTCGTAACCGCCGGTTGTGGTGATGGCCTGGCCGAGCGCGAGGTTCAGATCGCTTGCATCTTCAAAGATGATCCCGTTGCGCTGAACGGCAACACGGTTATAGGTAGACTGCTCATAATTGTAGCCTGCCATGGCCTTGAAATAATGATCGCCGAAACGGTTCTCATATTCACCGTATATATTTGTAGCCAGGTATTGGGTTTCCCTGCCATCGAACAACAAGTCGTTTGTTGTGGTACCGATGTACGATGTGATGCCGCGGGTATTGCTGTACGGTACCTGAACCCGGCGCTGTTTGATGTCTTCGTTGGTATTTCGGAAAGTAAAATCGACATTAACGCGAAACTTGTTGTCAAAAAATTTAGACCGTAAACCGGTAATGTTCCTGAATACCTGCCGGCGCGTGTCGCGCCCGTTTTTGCCGTAATAAAAATCGCCAACGGTGTAGGCTGATGAAAAGGTTAGCGAGCCGTCAGGATTAAGCAGGGGCAGGGTCGGGTGGCCTTCATCTGCAATATTGCGCCAGATTCCGCCCCCTTCACCTACGTTGATCGGGTTGTGGTAATTCATGACCGAGTAGTCCGCATTGTTTTCTACGCTCAGCCAGGGGAATACCTGAACCTGGCCGCTGGCACGGATGTTTTTCATGTCATAGTCGTCTGTATTGTACCTGAACAAGCCGTCCTGCTGCTGGAATCGGCCTGACACCAGGAACGAAGCCCTGTCGCTGCCCCCGCTTACCATCAGGTTGTTTTCTGTAGCCGGTGTATTTTTCTTATACAGCTCCCCATACCAGTCGGTACTGCCATAATAAATGTACTCGCCGGTTACCGGATCAACTTCGACCTGGCTGTAGGGCTGACCTGATTCAGACCGCTTTCTAAACTCTTCCAGGTAAGCCTGGGAAAACTTCTGCGTCTTGTTCGCATTTTGCGGAAAAGCCCCGTCTCCGTTCACAAAAGCTTCTGCAAACATTTTCGACCACAAATACCCGTCTGTAACAAAGTCGGGCACCTGCAGCGGGCTCTTAACGGCGTAATTGGAACTAAAGTCTACCCTTGTGCGGCCTTTTTCCGGCTTTTTGGTGGTGATCAGCACAACTCCGAACACACCGCGCGCGCCATAGATCGCAGCCGAGGCCGCATCTTTCAGAACCGTCACGCTCTCGATATCGTTCGGGTTCAGCAGGCTGGGGTCGCCTTCAAAGCCATCCACCAGCACCAGGGCGTTTCCTCCTTGTCCGATAGATGTCGTTCCCCTGACATTGTAGCTTGGCGATTGTGTTGGTTTGCCATCCATCATTTTCAGGTTCAGGTTAGGCAGCATGCCCTGCAAACCCTGTGTCAGGTTGGTAATTGGGCGATTCTCAAGAGATTTCGAGGTGATCTGGTCAACGGCACCGGTTGCGTTTTCCCGTTTTTGTGTACCGTAGCCGACCACCAGCACCTCTTTAAGGCTGTTCGTTTCGCCCTTCAAGGTCACATTGATGGTGGTAGGCTCGCCATCGCGCACCACGACTTTACCAATTGTGTTGCTCACATACGATATAAAACTGACCGTGATGGAGTAGGTGCCCGGCGCAACGTTCAGGCTGAAATTGCCGTTGGCGTTTGTCGTGGTTACAGCGTTCAGCTCATTGACTCTGATGGTTGCACCCGGCAGTGATTCGCCTTTTTCATCGACCACTTTTCCGGTGATCGTTCCGGGCGCTTTGCTCGCGAAGAGGTGACCGGTCTTCGGAAATTCTGAGGCATGTACAGGCATCGGGCCAGCCGTGGTTACAAGTGCAACCGAGGCCAGACAAAGTACCGCCTGCTGCCAGCGCAGTAAAGGTTTCTTCATTTCTTAGCTCATTTAATTTTTAAAAACAGTTCGTTATCCGGGAATGCTGCAAAACTAATTTCGGCAGGTAAAGCAGAAGTTAAAAAGAGGTTACGTGCTTGATACGAATGGTCAGGGCTGAATGCGTTAGTTGATGGGCATATGCGGTGAATGAATATACAAAGATTTACGAAGAGTTTTCAGTTTCGTTTCGATTTGTTTCATTACCGTTCATGAGCTTTTTCCAATCGGGTAAGTGCCACCAGGATCAATCTAAAGGTTCGGGCAGCCGGACGGCCGCATCAAGCGCAGCCGGCTTAACGGCCTCAGGAGAAGGAAGGCACAGTCAGGAGGGATGATCCGGGACCAGGAAGCAGTGGCCGTGCCGGCGTCGACAGCCCGTGTCGTCGCAGCGCGTCGCAAAACGGCCAGCTGAGGGAAATCAGGATGTGATGTCATTGAGCGGACGCCTGCACACGATAAAGAAAAAAGGCTGGTTCTCAGAAATTGGCGCAATGCTGAGCAGGCCCGCGCCGCTGAATTCGGCTACAATCGCATCCTCATCATAGAAAAACAGGTTTACGCCACCAAATTGTTCATACCGGTCGGGTCCGATAGGCCTTCCCTTGCCATAAGTGGCTGCTGTTTTTGAAATGACGGTAAAGATCATATGACCACCCGGAGCCATTTGCCGGTAACAGTCAGCGATCAGTTTGGCGCGCTCAGGTGCATCGAGCAAG
The DNA here is from genome assembly GCF_003029735.1 of Pedobacter yulinensis. Lineage (GTDB taxonomy): Bacteria > Bacteroidota > Bacteroidia > Sphingobacteriales > Sphingobacteriaceae > Pedobacter > Pedobacter yulinensis. Next base: position 1,349,682 of record NZ_KZ686268.1, on the reverse strand, counting down.
TGGATCAGGGCATGACAAAAAATGCCATCATATAAGTCCGCATCGAAAGGCATGTCGGTTACCGAACCGTGGTAAATTTTCAGGGCTTCTCCGAAGTGTTTTTTGGCCATTGCGATGGCGGTCTCCGAGATTTCAATTCCGGTTACGTCCATGCCGCTTTCAACAAAAAGGCGGGCATTCCGGCCATAACCAATTCCCGGAACGAGCACCTTGCCGGGTCCCTGCTTTAAGAACAGGTCATTTGCCCTGACGGCAGAATTTGCCGGCGCAAAACCCCACATTTCACCTTTCTCGTTAAAAGCAGACTCCCAGAAGCCGGGCTTGTCGTTTTGGCTGTCCATACGTGTATTCAGTAAAGCCGGAACAGGCGATGTCGCCTCCGGCCGGGGCACAAAAACTTCACAACAGCTTAACAGGCATTGCTGCATCTGCCCATAGCTTTGCAGCTAAAATAAGCCAGCATGTGGCTGGAGCATGGAATATTTTTTTAAATTTACGTAAACCTAACCAACTATATCCAATTGAAAGCCCTTACCGACGCTGAACTGCTTCGCGAATGGAAAGCAGGGTCAGAGCGTGCATTCGAGACGCTGTTCAAGCGGCACCTGTCGCAGCTTCTGCTATTCGCGCGGCGGAAACTGGATGACAAGGCTCTTGCCGAAGACCTGGTCCAGGAGGCATTTATCGGTTTCTATTGGCAAAAGGCAAACCTCCCGGCCGACCTGAATGTACCTGCTTACCTTCACACATCGGTGCGAAACAAGATTTACAATGCCTACCGCACGCTGCTTGCCAGACAAAAACACCACGAACAGCACCGTTATACGGCGCCGGTTCATGACCATGATACCGTTCTTCAATTAGAGGCCCGGGAACTGGAAAGCCGTCTTGAGCAGGAGGCCGAACGCCTGCCTGCACAATGCAGAACCGTATTTTTCCTGAGCAGGAAAGAGTTCTTAACCAATAGGGAGATTGCCGAACGTTTGCAAATCTCGGTGAACACGGTTGAGCAGCACATGCGCCGGGCACTGCGGCAGATGCGGCAGGTCATTGAACTTGTCTTTTTGCCGGTCTCGCTGTGCATCGCTGCATACGCCGGCTGCGTATAGCAAAAAAAGGCCCGCATGGCTGCGGGCCTGAATGCCTGTCTTATTGATAGAGCGTATTGTAAACAAAACCCCGGTAATACGAGGCGCCCACCCGGTGGCCCGAGCGGATATACACCCCTGCAGCCGTATAATAGTCCACGTAACTCGTGTTATAGGCGGTACCTACTGTGGCCGGATCGGCGGGTACGGGCGTTTTGATCACATCTGGCCGGGTAAGAACCACGGTACCATCAGGCTGGTTCGAGATCGCTTTCACACCCACCCGGTTAATGTTGCCATTGGCCTCTGCAAAACCCGCTCCGATGCCCGACTTTGTAAAAACATACACTTTGCTGCCGCTGGAAACATACAGCTGATTGGTATTGCCATACTTGGCGCCAATGGCATGACCGCCACCGGTTGGCATGGTATAAACGGTTTCGGCACTCAATGTAGGTGCAGCGGCGGTGCCGCCCACGATCAGTTTGACAAGTTTGTTGCCGCCAAGCGCCCAGAGCCGGTTGAGGGCAGGATCCCAAAGCACCTGATGGGCATCTGGCAGGGCATAAGTACTTACCGAACTGCCCAGCGAAGATGAGCCCCAGATCTTTACCCAGCCGCCGGTAGACGCAGCTACCACGATATTGCCATTCGGCAGCAGCTCTACACCATGTATATTGTCTGTCGTGGTGCCGCCTACGGTTGCCGCCCATTTTTTATTCCCGGTTGCATAATTAATGAGCGTAACAAGGCCTTTGTTGCCGATTGCTGCCACATAAACCCCACCCCAGCCTGAGCCCGGGACTTCGCGCAGCTTGAAATCGTTTGGATTACCCCAGGCGTCAAGCTGTGTATCATTGTAGCCTCTTGCAGCCGTTGGTTTCCAGTTCCAGGTACGCGCGCCGGCATCATTCCAGTTGGTCGAGTACCAGCTGTACAGTTCCAGCTCTTTGTTGCTGTGGTTTACGGCACCAATCCAGCAGCCGGTTGTACAGGCCGAAAGCGTCTCTGAGGGATTTTTGACGGTAAATTCTGTCGCAGGCGCCTCAGCCACTTCCTTGACACAGCCGCTCAGGCCCATGGCCAGTGTAATGACCATTGCGGCCATTCTAAAAATCAAATTTTTCATGGTTTAAAAATTAAGGTTGGTTGATTGAATTTTCGACAACGCCGGTCTGGCCTACCGCGTGTACGGGTGGTTAATTGCCAACCAGACCAGAAGTCCGGTTGGCATAATGTTGTGTTGCCCGGCCCGGGCCGCAGGTAACCCCTGCGGCTGTTTCAGACTAATTCCCGTTCAAATTGCCCTAAGGCACATGTGACACATGCCTTTGCTTCATGATTATCAGTAACCGCCCGGGTTCTGGGTCAGGTTCGGGTTCCGCTCCAGTTCAATCTGCGGCACAGGCCACAAGTAATTGCGCGCCGGTTCGAATTTGCGCACAATGATCGGGGTGTTATCATACTTCCTGATGGTTGCGTTCAATACCGTTTCTGCAGTTTTCCACCGCCTGATGTCGTTGTAATAAAAACCTTCACCGGCAAACTCAATGCGCCGTTCGTATCGGATGATGTCTGTAAACTCTGCCTTGCCGGCCCCCGCGGGGTAAGTGAGGGCGGCCGCATCGGTAAAACCGGCACGCTGCCTGATGGCGCGGATCGTTGCGTTCCAGACATCAGGTGTGAGTTCGTTGAGCTCGTTTTTTGCCTCGGCGTACATTAGCAGAACATCCGCATACCTGAACAACATGTAGTTAATGCCTGACTGCCGTTCGCCCAGCGAAGTCTCGGCGGTACTTGCAGCGCCTGCATCGTATACACTGTATTTTTTGAAGGTATAACCCGTGTTGACAAACCTTGTATTGCTTACCGTGGCGCCCATGAATGTTGCCCCCGGATAAACAACCGTCTGATAAAACCGAGGGTCCATGTTGCTGTAAAAATTGCCCGGGTCTGTGACCGTTGAACTGCTGCGCGGCTGCCCGTCTTTCATCCGGTAAGCCTCGATTAGTTCCCTGACCGGTGCGCAGGTATTGTACTGGCGCAGGGTAACATCGAAACTGGAGCCTACGTTCGGTCCCTGGAACTGGATATCGAAAATGCTTTCCGCGTTATATTCATTGGCCAGGCTAAACAAAGCTCGATAGTTTGGAAACAGGCTGTAACGGTTCAGGTCCATAACGGCCTTCGCGGCATCGGCCGCCCGGCGCCAGCGGGCAGCATCGCCTGTTCCGGTAAACAGCGGACTGGCTTCGAAAAGAAGGATGCGGGCTTTCAGGGCCTGTGCAGCGCCTGATGTGGCGCGTCCTTTTTCAGTGGCTACTGTATATGCCGGCGGCAGAATAGCTGCAATTGCATCAAGTTCGCCCAAAATAAAATCAACAACCTGGGCGCGCGGCTTCCGGGGCGCGGTCACCTGGTCCAGGTCGGGGGTTGCTGTGATCAGCGGAACATCATTAAAATATATGGTCAGCACGTGGTAGCTAAGCGCACGCAGAAAGCGGGCCTCGGCCTTCATTTTAACAATGGCGTCAGGTGTAAGTTCCACATTCCCGTCTATCCCCTCGATCAGCGCATTGCAGCGACCGATCATGGTATAAGCCGCACGCCAGCGTGCTGCAATGGCGTTTGTATTGCTGGCATTGTGGGTACCCAGCGCAATGTTGCTCCAGCCGTCAACGTTGTTGTAATTGTAAGCGTTCGGTGAGGTGGCCTCTTCCAGCAACACCACATCTTCTCCATACAGGCCGCGCGATATCAGGGTACTGTAACAGCCTACCAGGCCGCCATAGGCTGCATTCGCCGACCGCCAGAAGGTTTCCTGCGCATACCGGTCTTCGGGCAAAGTTTCCAGGTTCTGGCAGGCTGAAACTGATAAAACTGCGGTTAAAATCAGTCCGTAAATGGTCTTATGTTTTGTCATCATTGTCGTCTTAAAAATTTGCATTGAGGCCCAGGGTAAATGATTTCATGGTCGGGTATTCGTAAAGATCATTGCGGGTAATGGTGAGCTCGGGATCCCATGATTTGAACCTGGAGAAGGTGAGCAGGTTTTGACCGCTCAGATAAAGCTCCACACGTTTGATGCGTGCGAAATCAATCAGGCGCTGCGGCAGTTTATAGCTCAACTGGATGTTTTTCAACCGCAGGTATGATGCATTCTGCAGCCAGAAGGTTGAATTCTGAAAATTCTCAGATGCATCTGTAAAGGTGGTCAGAAGCGGCAGGCCTGCGTTCCGGTTGCTTTCGGTCCAGGCGTCGGTAGCCCACTCTTTCGTTACGCCCGCGCCGTTGTTGAACGGAACCGCCAGGTTCGCAGTAGGGTAAACGTCCACACCAAGCACCCCCTGGAACTGTGTTTCCAGGCGGAAGCCTTTGTACTCGGTCATGGTGCCAAATGAATAATTGTATTTCGGAATAGAGCTCCCGGTAATGATCCGGTCGTCACCGTTAATGACCTTGTCGCCGTTCTGGTTTACATATTTGATATAACCGGGGCGCAGTTTACTCGTGGTACCGTAATTAACACCATTGTTGATCTCATCCTGCGACTGGTAGTAACCATCGTCCTGAAGCAGGTAGTACGACTGGATGGGATAACCTTCCTTTGTAATGAAGCGCCCGCTGATGATTTGCTCATCGCGCAGGTCGACGACCTTGTTACGCACGTAACTCGCCGAGGCATTAATGCCGACGGAGACGTTGCCGAATTGGTCCCGGTAGCCCGCACTTACTTCATAACCCGTGTTATCGACCACGCCGATATTGGTTACCGGCCCGTTCAACCCGCCCACTTGCGACGGAATACCGATAGGCCTCAGGATACCGCTGGTCCGTTTTTTAAAAACATCGGCCGAAAGGTCCAGCTTACCGGAAAAGGCAGCCATGTCCAGGCCGATATTATAGGAAGCTGTCGTTTCCCAGCGAATGTTGCGGTCAGACAGACTGGTAACGGCTGCACCGCCGGTTTCCACGCCGCCAAAGCTATACTGGAAACCGCTGGTCGATACGTTGTTCAGGTAACTGTAAAGCGCTACCGCCTGGTTACCCAGTTTTCCATAAGAGGCACGTAGTTTAAGCAGGCTGATCGCTTTCCCTTCGCCGAAAAAGTCTTCCTTATCAATTCTCCACCCCGCCAGGAAAGAGGGAAAGAAACTCCATTGGTTGCCCGGAGCGAACCGCGAGGAACCATCGTAGCGGAATGTAGCTTCCAACAGGTATTTGTCTTTGAAATCATAGGCCAGTCTGCTGTAGAATGAAGCCAGTTTTTCAATCGATGAGCTGCCCGTTACCTGCGCATTGAGCTGGCTGGTCGAGGCATTGAGATCGGTAAGTGTATTGTCGAAAAAACCTTGCTTGTACCCCTGGAAATTTTTCAGGTCATAATACCAGTAATCCTGACCAACCATGGCAGACAGGGAATGGTGCGCAGCAATTTTCGCTTGCCACGAAAGCCGGTGCGATAAGGTATAGTAAGCTTCGTTTCCATCCCATTCCTTGACGCGCGGAGGTGTGCCGAAATTGAAATTCCTGATCTCGCCCGTTTTGTTATTGATGGTGCGCATGAGCGGGATGTAGTCTTTGCTCCAGGTATCACGCTTGCGGTAGCCAAGGTTTGCGTCATAGGTAATATTAATAGGAAGTTTGTATTGGACCGTGACCCGGGTCAGGAAATCCTGGATGTTGCGGCGGGTCAGCCCCTGCTCTACTTCCATTCTGGGATTCTCATAATTGCCCCGACCGGGGGTTGCCAGCCAGGAGCTGCCGTAAAGCTCGCCTTGCTTATAATCAGACATGATGGGCAGTCCCCGCATCACGACACTCAGTACGGTTTGCGTACCATAACCCACTTCGTTAAAGTTGCGCACATTGCCCACCAGGCTTCCGCCCACTTTCAGCCTGGGGCTGAGCTGGGCATCAACCTTCAGGTCGAAAGAATAACGTTTGGCGTCGTCATTTGCAATGAAGAGGCCTTTCTGGTCCATGTACCCGCCTGCCATGGTGTAAGTCACCGCGTCGCCGCCACCCGAGGCGCGCAGGTTGTGCTGCTGGACGAAGCCATTCCTGAACACAATATCAAACCAGTCTGAGGCCGGGTACACATCGTTATCGGTACCCAGTCCGCTTCGGTATTCGGCAATTTGGGCTGGCGTGTAACTTACACCGGTTGGCAATTTTCCTGAATTGATCTCGGCCTGGTTGCGCATTTCCATATATTGAATGGGATCTGTAACCACATCAGGCAGGTAGGTCGCCTGCTGGATGGCAAAGTTTGACCGGTATTCGACCTGCGGCGTCCCCTTTTTACCGGTTTTTGATGTGATCAGGATAACACCATTGGATGATTTGGACCCATAAATGGCCGCTGAGGCATCTTTCAGCACAGTAATGGTTTCAATGTTGTTGGGATCAATTTCCGACAACGAATATTCCACCCCATCGAGCAGCACGAGCGGATTCGCATTGCTCAGGGTATTGACACCCCGGATGCGGATGGTTGTGCCATCGTTCCCCGGCTTGGCGCCGCTCTGGTTAACCCATAGGCCTGAGGCGCCGTACAGGGCCTGGGAGGCATTGGTTAACGTTTGCTGTTCCTTGCTTTTCATGTCGATCACTGCGACTGAACCGGTCAGTTCGGCTTTACGCTTGGTGCCATAACCTACAACGACGATGTCAGATAGACTGGCCGCATCCTGTTTCAGGGCGATGGTCAGCGCCTGCCCATTGCCAGCCGGCACTTCCAGCGCCAGATAGCCGGTATAACTGACAACCAGCACATCGGCCGGACTTACCGCGCTTAACTGGAAGGAACCATTGGCATCGGTAATGGCCACCCGCGTGCTGTTCTTTACTCTAACAGTGGCACCGATCAGCGGTGCGCCCTGGTCATCAACCACCTTGCCCCTGATATCGGTCTGTTTCGGCGCTGCCGGATGCCTGACCGCTGCCTCGGTAATGACAACTGTCTGGTCCACAATGCTGTAGGTAAGCGGCTGATTCTTCAGGCAGGCATCCATAATTTCAGAGATGGAGGCGTTCTTCAGTTTTACGGTTATTGGCGCCGCTTTTCTGAGCAACCCGCTCTCATACCAAAACAGGAACCCCGACTGCTTCTTTATTTTTGCTACGATCTTTTCTAGACTGGCGTTCTGCTCAGACAGGGTGATCTGTGCCACACTTTTTGCTGAAACGCCTGCGCATGCGAAGAAAATGCAGGCAATGATTACTTTCATGATGCGAAATATTTGGGCGTATCGCCTCCCGGCCGTTTGCAGGCGCAAACGACATGTGTAAAAATTCATACTTTTGTACTGGTTAATTAAATGATTTCGAACTCGTTTTATTGGCTGCACCCTTGTGGTGGTATTCGGCAATGTTGACGCATTGCCGTTTTTTTTGCCTGCTACTTTTTATTTCATACTGCGCTGTTTGTAAATTAAATTACCTGGACTTTATCTTACTGGGGCTTCACCACGATGGTGCGGCCCCTTGTTTCAAATGCTATTTTGCTCAGCTCCAAAACCCGCAGCACCTGTGCCAGGCTCGATCTTCTGGAAATCTCGCCGGTGAAAAGCCGGTTATTCACTTTGCCGTCATAGACCACATCCACGTTGTACCAGCGGGAAATTTGGCGCATGATGCTTTCAATCCGCGCTTCACGGAAGGCGGTGATCCCGTTTTTCCAGGCAATGGCCGTCTCGGTGTCGGCAGCAACAACGCGCATCTGCCGGTCAACGCTTGCGCGCTGCCCGGGTTTGATGGTTTCCAGCCCACCCGCGGCACGCACCCGCACCGAGCCCTCTATCAGCGTGGCATGGAAGGCGGATTCGTCATCATACGCCATGACATCGAAATGCGTTCCCAATACTTCGACTTCCATTTGTCGTTCGGCGTGCGTGGATGAAGAGACGGCTACCACGAAAGGCTGCGTCGCTGACCTGGCAACTTCGAAATACGCCTGGCCTGTCAACGTCACCTTCCGCGTCTTGTGGTTATGGAAACTAACCGGAAAACTGATCGAAGAAGCCGCGTTTAACCATACGTTTGTACCATCTGAAAGCGTAACGCGGTACTGCCCCCCACGCGGGGTGCGAATGGCATTGATCTCAGACGACGACGTATGCCCGGCCAGCGCATAAGACACGTGTCCGTTTCCCTGCCTGATGACCTGGCTGCCGTTTAGAAAGCGCAACTTGGAGCCTGCCGGTTTTCCATCGAGCGTAACCTCCCGGCCCCCGCCCATTTCGAGTATAGCCTGGTCGGAGCCGGGTAAAATTCTGGCGCTGGCAGCCTTGCCCGGCGCAACGAATCTCTGTGCCGCAGGTTCAGTTTTGTGCAAAAGCAGTGCGAGCGAAGCGAGAAGAACAACCGAAGCAGCGACAGCGAACACCCGCGGCCATTTGACCGGCTGGGCCAGGCGGCTTTTAAAACGGCGGTAGCGCTGGTCCTGCTGCTCTTCGGTCAATGCGTCGAGCCCGGGATCAAAATGCAGCGTACCAAACCAGGCGTTCAGTTCTTGTTCTTCTGCTGTGGTAAGCCGCTGGCAGTGTTGTTGATCAAGCAGATATTGAAGTCTTTTTTTATCCATATGCCGGGAGGCACCTCCCTTTTTATAGACATAACCCTTCAAACCTGGCCAGCCGTTAGCTGCCACGCAGTTTTTTTTTTTGGAAAAACACGCGGACCTGTTGAACAGCGCTGACAAACGAAGACTGATTGCAGCCGGGTTCGGATTTCCGGCTAGCCGGGGGCGCCTACCCCGGGCCGGAAGGAAAGCTTGAATTCTGTTTGACAGGTCAAGCCGCAAACAGCAGCTAGATGCGCTGTAGTGTCTGCTCGTCTTTCATACCACTGAAGAACTTGCTCAGAACAGCCTGGAACACCGCGTCGGCGCCCGGCACAGCCGAAAACAACGTCATGGAAGAGCGCAGTTTCATATCGTCGGGCGAACCCATAATGCGGGTGGCATTGTTTTCTTCCAGGCGCAACAAGGCTTCACAGATGGAAATCAGCCTAGGCCCCAATACAGGGTGTTGCAGGTAGGCGGCCGCTTCGTTCAGGCTGCCGATGCCATACCGCTGGGCCATGCTGCTGAAACCAAGTCCGCTGAGCTGCGGAAAAATGTACCACATCCAGTGCGTCACTTTTCGGCCAGCCTTGATCTCTGCGTATGCGCGGTCGAAATCCTGGCGCTGGGCATCTGTAAAACGGCTCAGGTGATATTTATCTTCCATTTCGCTATTGTCTGTTCTTAAAACACCCTACTGGCCGGATTGTTGCGGGTTTTACACGTCACCTGACCTGTTTACAAAATTATCTATTATGAAATGTCCTGCCTGTAATGAAACCCTGCTGATGAGCGAAAGAAACGGAATAGAAATCGACTATTGCCCGAGCTGCCGTGGTGTATGGTTAGACCGTGGCGAGCTGGACAAGATTATCGAACGATCTGCAGCATCAGCGCAGAGCAGTACCCCCGGCGCTGATTTTGGCCGGCAGGAACCTTACCACGGCCATGAGCGGGAACACCGCGACCACCATAAAAGACCGCATTACAAAAAAAAAGAATCTTTCCTGGGCGATCTGTTCGATTTTTAAGCAATTGTCATTTGTGCTGCGGGTGTGCCAGGCAATCGGCATAACCAGCGCTTTTGGCTGCATAAGTGTTCGGTTCTCACGTGCTACGGTCCCCAAGCTCATCCATAAACCAATGTCAAAGGCTACATGTATGATCGCCATAAGCCTGATTCTGGGCAGCATACTGGCTTGCACCTCAGGACCGGCCAGGCAGTCTGCCCCGGTTAGCCCGGAGCCCGGGGCCGCGCAGGCGTTCCATAAAAAAGTCTATACCAGTAAACCCCGGCACCTGACCGGGATGACCTTTATCAAATATCTCGATGGCAGTAATCAGGATCAGTTCATGGCGAGAAGAGGCAACAGTACGTACACGTTCATGATCGATAAAGCCGATAGCAGCCTGAACCGGGGCGACCTCGTCCGCGTTACCTGGAAAGACAGCACCATCACCGTGCCGGGCAATGCCGTCCGGGTGCCGGCCAGGAAACTTCTGGCGGTGCAAAAGACCGGCGATGGCCCCGTTTCGAGGTTTCGAAAGTACTACGGCAAGCAGCTCAACTATACCTGGCCAACTGACGAAAACTATACTTCTCGTCACCTAGATAAGATCTACCTGTCAACTGAATACTATCTGGCCGGGACCAGTAATCCACTCTTACGCCTCGCGATCAGGCAACAGCAAGCATTAACCTATTCGATTGAGACAAGAGAGCGGGAAAACCGGCTATACACCGTTGTCGGTATCGCAACGGCCGGAGCAAATGGAAGCCAAATTGTTCAATGGCTTTTTATTGGCGTAGAAGATGACTTGATCTACGAATATGATCTTCCGGAAGACCGGCTGGTGAAACTCCCTGGGCAGTAACGTGTGGTTTTGCAACACACTTTTGCAGGCTTAAGTTTATGGAGGGTCTGCAAATATAGACCCTGGCAGCCCCGCTTTAATGCAGGCGCCGCGCCACACATAAGCCAGGTAACAACGAGCTACTGATCGATCGATCTTCAGGAACAACTAGCAGTAACCGAAGCGAATTAATAGCGTTTATTGTCTGCCTGCAGGCTGATCAAGGATAAAAACCAATTTAAACCCGCTTGGCTAGCAGCACACCGGGCAAACATGACCCGGTTAGCACCCGGTTAACATGCTTAAACAAAAAAAACCTCAAAAAACGCTGTTTCAAAAGCAGAATGCGCATTTTTTACTACTTAAACCACACACTTGGCTAAAAATTTTGATTTTGCACATACGATTTGAGAAATGAGCCCGTTTTTAAAAGACGATAACGACATCATGACCTGCGCCCGGGAAAACCGGTTGCAGGCTGCGGGCCCTGACCAGGCCGGCATCTAAAGTTCTCCCTCAAAAACACGATTGAATTTTTACAAGCCGCTACCTGTGACTTGCAGCGGCGAAGCCATATCAGCTCATCACTCAACCCCTATTGTATGATACAGCAAAATTTCAACGGATGGCATGTTTTGCAGGTAAAAACGAAACATGAAGCAAAAGTCCAGCAGGAAATGAACCGGTTTTCGTTACAATCGTTTCTTCCCCTTAAACAAGTTAGCCGGCAATGGAGCGATCGAAAGAAAACCATTGTTTTACCGCTCTTCCCTTCTTACGTTTTTGTGTTCCTGCGTTCGCTTAAAGACTTCCACCTTGCACTGAAAGCCAGCGGCGCCTTCAATTTTATCCGCTTCGGGCAGGAATATGCCCGGGTAAGCGTAGAGGAAATTAACAAGATCAGGGATATTCTGCTGATTGAAGACGCCGAAGACCTTGAAGTTGGCAAGCGTCTGCCGCGCGTCGGCGATTCGCGCCAGATCCTGTTCGGTCCCCTGAAAGGTTTATTCTGCCAGATACTGACTGTCAGCAATCAGCATAAAATCAGGGTTTGGCTCAATCTTTCTTCGCTAAAACAAAACATCACCCTTACCCTTCCCGCATCGTATATCGGCGAAGCCGTCTGACAGCCTTGCCGGACATCAAGACACCAATAGTTGACGAAAGCGAAGCGTTAAATCTGCCGCTGCCTTATTCAGCCTGCACCCCAGTATGATCTTGCGAATTTTGTTTTTTTTCGTTCTGCTCGCCGGCAGTGCCCGGGCACAGCTGCAGGTTTGGTACCAGACCATGCATACCGATACGGCCTTCAGGCTGCCTGCCGGCGATACCAGGCAAACCGTTCCCTTTTATTTCCCGGCCTACCAGACCCAACAGGCCTATCCGGAGATAACCCGGGCGTTGCAGGTTACAGAAAATGCGCAAAGCTATTTGCTCCAGACGAACCACCCGAAGCAGCCCGATGTCTTTTTTACCCGGTTTTTTACCAGGAACATCAGAAGCCTCCGCTTTTCTTTAAAAACGAAAGAGAAAATCTACCCATTGGCGGCTGTTACGCTCAGGGAGAACGGTTATCAGCTTCCTGTAGAATCAAAACTGGAGAGCTTACCAGCATATGGTCCTGCAGACCGGCTGGAGTTGTATGTGAATTTTGAAGCGCTTGACCCCGGGAAACCGGCGCTGCTCGTACTTGCCGACGCATTTGCCGGCTCCGCACAGATCAGGAAGGCAAAATCGCCGGCGGCCTTTTTCCAGAGCCCCCCCTTTTCACCGGTCAACGCGGAAAAGCAGCCCCTTCACCCGTTTGACTCTTACGGCGTATTCGGGCATTTTCCTGCCGGGCAGCGTGAGGAAAATTACAAAGGCACGCTGCTGATCGAGGGTAAACCGGGCCCGCTGGGGCAAACTGCAATACCAGCGGTAGCGCTTGCGCTGATGGATGCCTACCCGTTTTATCGGGAACGCAGGCTCGATAAAAACAGGATCCTGGCTGCTGCGAGACAGCGTTTCGGCGCCTTCAGCGCAGCCCCAAAATCCGAAATGGTCGATTCCATCAGCGCCTTTATTGAAAACGCTTACGGTGATCCCCACTTCAGGCTCAATAGCCACCGAAAGCAAGCAAAGACCCAGACCCCGGTTTACATTTACCAGATCGGCGCGAAGTATGTGATAGCCGCCGTTCTCGACGATTCCCTGAAACGGCACATCCCAATGGGAAGCGAACTGCTGGCGATAGATGAGGTTGGGCTGACAGCCGCCTTAAAAAGAGCTGGCGGAAAAGCCGAACAGCTGTTGCGGCGGCAACCAGGCACCACCGTCAGGGTCGCTATACGCGATCCGCAAGGAAGGCAATCGCTGCACAGCTATGTCGTAAAGGCACAATACCGCATTCCGCCGAATTTCAAGCCAGCCAATTACACGTTCAGGTTTCTGAATGATTCGGTGGCCTACTATCGGCTAGGCAAAGTCAGCCACGAGCTTCAGATCGATTTCATTAACAAACTGGACAGTATAAACATGCGCAAAAAACTGGTTCTTGACCTTCGCGGCAACGGCGGCGGCGATGTCATTGGCGGCGCACGTTTCGTATCTTATTTCGTAACAGGTGATTTTACATACAGCGGCTTCCAGAACCGCAGCAACGGCGCCCGGGATTCTATCGTGGTGGACGCAAACCGCTCACCATTCCGTTTCCGGCCCGACGGCCGGGTTGTGATCCTGATCGACGAAAAGACATCCTGCGCAGCAGAGCTGATCGCAGCCAACCTTAAACAACACAACAGGAACGTTACCATTTTGGGCAAATCTGCTTCTGCCGGTGCGCTCGCTTTTGTCTATGAACTGTTGATGCCTGATGAAGGCGTGAGTTTTCTGACCAACTCGCCAAATGAGGGCAAACTGCTGCCCGGCAAACAGAGCATTGAGGGCCTGGGCATCAGGCCCGATGTGCTGGTACGCATCGACAACGTTCAGGACCTGCAACCTTATCGTGATAAGGTGCTTCAAACTGCTATTTCGAGATAGATATAATAAACAATTTTTTTCACCTAATTCATTTAAACAAAATGACTAAAGAAGAACTGAAAAACTCATTGCTAGGCAAAGAGTTGGTAAAACCAAACCTGTCAGAAACCAGGTTATCTGAAGAAGTAGACTCCCTGTGTTCAGGGTTTAGCTGCGGCACCAATACCGCCCGAGGTAGCGGCGACGTGCTGGAAGAGGATGATATCCTGTTCTAGGACCACCAGACGACGGCAATGGAGCTTTCCATTGCCGTCTTTTTCCCAAGCCAGATTATTCTTCAAACTTCAAATCAACCTTTATCATGACCAAAGAAGAATTGCAAATTTCCCTGCTCAACAAGGAATTGTTAAAACCGAACCGAATTGAAACCAGGCTGTCTGACGAGATTGAGCTTCTTTGTTCGGGCTATAGTTGCGGCACCAATACCCGCAGGCCGGGCAGCGATGCCATCGAAGAAGATGACATTCTTTTCTAGCGTAACCGCTGCGGCAAAGGGCAGACGGTGTTCGCCCGATTGCCCCGACCAAACCAATTTTCCAACCACAAAATCACCACCATGGAAAATCTATTCAAGACAAACCCCTACAACATCCTGATCCAGCCTGACGAATCAGACGAGTTTCTTTTATTCAATACATTGACGGGCGGGATCGAGATCCTGGATCAGGAAGAGGGCTTCCTGATGGCCGAATTGCAGACCCTGGCCTGCTTTGATGGCGCTACCCGGGCAGAAAACCCCGGGTTCTTTGAGCGTATGTTAGCCAAAGAATACCTGATACGTCAGGAAGTGGATATCGTCGCATTTTTTGAATCGCACACCGATAAAACCCAGTTCAAAAAAGCCGGCATCATTAACCTGACCATCGGCACGACCATTACCTGTAACATGGGCTGCGCCTACTGCTTTGAATTTGTTAAGCCCAACCATACGTTGAAAGACCTGCGTGTCAAAGAGCAAATTCCCAGATACATCGAGCAGATCATCCGGAATGATAAGATGAATCATATCCATACGTTATCGGTTACCTGGTACGGAGGCGAACCGCTTATCAACGTGGCGGCCATTACCGATCTGTCTGTAGGCCTGCTGGCACTCGCAGAAAAATACAAACTCGAATATGCGGCCAATATCATTACCAATGGCATTTACCTGACACCTGAAAATATCCAGAAACTGGTCGATTACCGGGTAAACAGTGTACAGGTTACCATAGATGGTGCTCGCGATGTTCACGACCGCAAACGGCCGCTTAAACAAAAGAACGCTGAAAATTATTTCCGCATCCTGCGAAACCTGGCCGGCATTCCGAAGTCGATCGATGTCAATGTACGGGTCAATGTAGACAAAGAGGTGGCTGCCTCAGTTGAGACCATGCTTGATGATTTCCATGTCTGGGGACTCTGGCCGCAAAAATATGAGCATTTCCATTTTGACCCGGCCTGGTTGCGATCCTATGAAGAGATCAGCCTTACCGAAGACGAGAAAGACACGCGCATGTTTGTGGATGAGTTTTTTGAGTTCAAACAAAAATTCAGGTTATCGCTCACCGAGCGGTTCAACGCATGGAGCCAGATAACCGGCAACAGAAAAGCCCGCCTGAAGTGGGACCTGCCATCGTACCAATCGACCTGCGCCACCTGGGCCTCGCCCATTAGCCTGGTTGTGGACCCAAACGGAAATATTCACAAATGCTGGGAAACCATTCACGATGATACGAAGGCGCCAAGTACGGTTTTTGATGCGTACGATCCGGAAATTTACGCCAGCTACAGTTCGTTTAACCGGTACAACCACAACGTAGTTTGCCGCAATTGCAAGTACCTGCCTGTCTGCGATAAAATCTCCTGTTCATATGATGCACTGAAAAATTCAGTACCGCAATGCACCGAGTGGAAGTATAAAGCCGAGCATTACATTGGCCAGCAATATGTCATGATGCGCGACACGCCAGAAAAGATCGGAGTGCCGCAAGCCGCCGATGCCGTCAATACCGGCCATTCCAACAAGTAAACGATGATCAGGATTGGCATGATCGACAGCGGTGCAGACGCCACACACAGGCTATTCCGGCATGCACAGGTATCCGGCCTGACCCGGTTTTGGACCGCCCGGGGCCCAAACGTGCTGGATGATGTTTTCACTGACGCAAAAGGGCATGGAACCGGCGTACTCTCGGTGCTGAGGCAGTATGCCCCCGATGCCGCGTTTGTTGTTGTTAAACCAGACAGCGCCACCGGCATTGTCACTGAACACATGCTGCTCGAAGCCATGCAGTACCTGGTTGACCGCGGCGACATTGACCTGATCAACATCAGTATGGGCGTAAAAAAAACTGTCCCGTCTAAAGAAATGCTCGCTATATGTCGACAGGCAAAGGCGCAGAATATAACCATTGTCGCCGCAGACCACCATGCCCGGGAAGCGGAAAGGCTTTGTTTTCCTGCCCATGTGCCCGGTGTTTACGGCGTCAGGGTGGGCTTGACGACTGACGGCGACCGTTTCAACTACCTTGGCCCGGGGCTAAATATGGCCCTGGCAAAAGGGGATTATAAAAAAGTAGCCGCGCCAGGAGACAAATATTTTATGGCCTATGGCACCAGTTTCGCCGCTGCAAGTTTTACGGGGATCATTACACGCGCCCGGCTGCAGGAACACTGGCAGAACGACGAGTCGCTGAAAGCCTGGTTGCAGCGCACCAGCGATCCTGCCGTACTTGAGCAAGAACCGGAGCAAAGCCTTCAACCATAAACCACTTTTTCATACAGCTATGTTAGAACACGAACTGACCCGGTCGCTCAGGCCGATTACCACCGATGAAACCAGCGTTTTGTCGCAGGAGTATTTCAACACGCAATATGGTTACACAGAGAAGCCCGTGTTGTTCAGCAAGGCATTCAGCGAATGGCTGGAGCAGCCGGAATGGCGGCTGGAAGCGTTGAGCCGGTGCCTTACGCAGCCACAACTGTTGGAATGCCGCGAGCCGGCGGCCAGTGGTCGTGCCATGACGCTGGGAGAATACCTTCAGGATGGAGAACAGGGCTTTTATTACTACAAGACACAACTCCATTTGCAGGAGCCGGCTCTTTACACAGATCTTCCTCCCAGACATGTATTCGATTGCTGGTACGCCGGAAATCCTGTTGCCAGACCAAAAAAACAGCTATCGTGGTTGTACGTGGGTGCCAGGAACAGTTTCTCTGATACGCACCGCGATATCTGGGGCACAAGTGCATGGAATTTCCTTTTTGAAGGACGCAAACTCTGGCTCATTTACCCGAAAGCCTATGCAGAACGGATCAGGAAAAGTCCCGCAGAGTTTTCCATACTCAGGTTGCTGCAAGACGAAACGGCAGCTGGTTACCGCCCGATGTTCTGCATCCAACAGCCGGGCGAGCTGGTTTTCGTTCCGAACAACTGTTACCATGCCGCTTTTAATCTGGAATTGTCTGTTTCGGTAACCGAAAACTTCATTAATGAGACGAATTACGACCAGGTAAGATCCTTTTTCAGGGCAGGCACCAATCGTAAGAACATGGCAGACATCGAATCGATTATCAGGCATGGGTTTGAAAAAATCAAGCTAAAAAAAACCGTCGGATATGAAAATCAGAACTGAGAAAATTGACAACAAGAGCATTTATGTCATTGATAATGTGGTATCTGAAGATGAGATCGAGGTGTTTTACGACTACGCTACGCAGCTACCATATAAAAGGTCAGAAAAAAGCACATCGTACGATCAGTTTCCCATCTTCAGCACCGATTTTGACCCCGCTGCATTTGAGCAGGAAACCTTTATCGGCCAAAAAGCGAGGACGCTGCTTGACAAGTTCGCAGACGACGCGGCCGGTTACGTGCTGATGCGCGCTTACATTAACCTGTCTAACTATGGGGATGTCGAATTTCCGCACGACGACTGCCCCGCAGAGAAAGACGACATGACGGTGCTCTATTACGTGAACAAAACCTGGAACTATAAATTCGGCGGCGAAACGATGTTTTATGAAGGCAACGACTCTAGAATAGCGGTCCTGCCCGCCCCCGGCCGCTTCCTGATTTTCCCTGGAAATATCAGGCACATGGGTACCATATCTACACGCATTTGCAAGGAAAGCAGATTCAGCCTGGCCTTGAAATATGCGCGATCTTAGGTCAGAAAATTGGCAGACTTCGAGGATTTCTTGACAAAAAATGTTATTTTTCCTTCCCGCCTTCAAAGCGTTCAAACAGGAAATGCAGAGAAGGCGGCACATCTACCATCCTATGAATCAACCTATTAAACCTAAACGCATGCGTGTCGTTTGGCTAGCTGCGTCTTTCCTGATTTTTTTTCAAACGTGGGCCCTGGCTCAGCAAGGGCGTGAAATACGCGGACAAATTACAGCCGGTGCGGGCCAGGACGTAAGTTATGCAACAGTAACGCTGCGAACCGCACGTGATACACAGTTGGTGCGGGGTACTGCAACCGACTCTACCGGCAGGTTCGTGCTCATTAACGTCGATACCGGAACCTATGTATTGAACATCCAGTTTCTTGGCATGCTGCCGCATACCCAGCGTGTAACAGTTGGCGACAGCAGCCTGGTGCTGCCCACCATTGTGCTTCGTGCAGACAGCAGCAGGAACACGCTGGCACAAGTAAAAATTGTGGGCAGACGCCCGTTTCTGCGCCAGGAAGTCGACAAAATGGTGGTCGACATCGCGGGCAGCGTGTACAGCAAAGGCGAAAATGCCATGCGGCTGTTCAATGTGGTGCCCGGCGCCCAGGTCGATGCCTTTGGCAATATCCTTTACCGCGGAACAGAAGCCGTAACGGTTTACGTAGACAATGTGAAAGTTCAGCTTAGCGGCCAGCAGCTGGTCAATTACCTTCGCGGCATTCCTTCAGAATCCATAGCATCTTACGAGGTGAGGTCTGTCGGCGGCGCCCAGTTCGACGCCAACAACACGGGCACCATCATCAATATCAACCTGAAAAACGAATATAAGTACGGGCTTTCCGGATCGGTGGGTGCAGACTACCAGTTTACCCGCTACAACAATTTTTCGGGCAACCTCAACCTCAATTATTCCGTCCGAAAGTTTACTTTCCAGGCTGCCGGCAGCCTTTATAAAGGCAAACAATTTGAGGACCAGCGCGAAACCCAGTTTTATAAACAGCAGCAAATTTTCTCCTACCAGGACAACAATACTGTCACCAGGGCCTTTTTTGGCAATTATAAACTGGGATTCGATTACCGGATTACCCCCCGGCAGCTGTTATCTGCCAATTATGAGTTTACCAGTTTTCCCTATGAGCCGGGTACGCTTTCCACAAACCGGTTTGCACGCGGCACAGCGATCGACTCCTCGGTCGTCACCAGAAACGACAAAGATATCCGCCAGGCCACCTCTCAGGTCAATGTTCTTTACAGGAATAAACTCGACACCCTCGGCAGCCGCCTGGACATTGGTTACAGTTACATTGGTTATGATAACCGTTACGACTCCAGGATCTCGACCAGCTATAATTATGCCGCCAGCCCGGCAGACAATTATGCTGAATCGCTTGTCATCAACAATCCGCTCGAAATCGAGTTGCATACCTTTAACGCTGACCTGGAACAAAAACTGGACAAGGCCTGGACATTCAATGCCGGCGCTAAATACAACCGTTCATCGACCGATAATGATATCGTTTACCTGTTGCCCGGTAACGTAACCGATGTAAACCGCTCCAACCGGTACAGGTATGAGGAGAATATCCTTGGTTTTTATGGCAGTTTTACGAAAGACTGGGAAAAATGGGGACTGAAAGTAGGCTTGCGCACCGAGAACACGAAATACGAAGGCAAATCTGTTACGCTGGGCAACAGTGTAACCTTTAACCGATGGAGCTTGTTTCCTTCCCTTTTTCTGCAGCACAAGATCGATAAAAACAATTCGCTGACCTTGTCTTACTCCAGGACGATCAATCGCCCGGCTTACCAGCTCCTGAACCCGTTCGAAAACATTCAGAACCCTTTTTACATTGAGACCGGGAACCCTTTCCTGCTGCCGTTTTTTACGCACAAGGCGGAACTCTCCTATCTGCTGATGTCAAAATACAATTTTACGCTCGGCTACAACAGGACCACCAACAGCATCAACAACGTGTACAGGAACAACGGCCCCGTGGTGATCTCCACGTTCGAAAACATCAATAACGATAACAATGCTTTTTTTGCTGTTTCAGCACCCTTCAAACCAACAAAATGGTGGGATATCAATGCATCTGCCACCTTGCGGTATACCAGGCTGGATATCGGCGGCACCATTTTTCCACGCTTGAAAGAGAAATTCTCGCAGGAGGGATCGATCAGCAACCGCTTCCAGCTTGACAAGACATTTTTTGCCGAAGTCATTGCCCGATACGGCCGCAACCAGTTTTTGGGCATTTACGACTGGAAGCCGCAAGGCAATATTGACATCAATTTCAAAAAGAACCTACTGAACGAAAAATTATCACTTTCACTGAATTTCTCTGACCCTTTCAATCTGCGCAGGATCGGTTGGACCGTCGATGAGCGCGACTTTAGCCGGGATGTGAATTTCAGATTGCCCACGCAATTCGTATCATTTGGTGTGTCCTATAATTTCTCAAGCGGTAAAACGAAGACTGAGCGCGAAAATGTTGACCGCCGCGACGAAGAGGAACGGGGCCGCCTGAACAAATAACACGCAGCTATGCAGGATGTTAAAAATATTGTCATCTTGCTCTCACCCTACATCAGTCACATTATCAGCACACTGCGGTTAATGCGGTTGCTCGCTGCCCGCGGTTACCGGATTACCTACGTCAATGATCCTTCCCTGCAAAAAGCGGTAGAACGTTATGGCTTCGGTTTTTACGGATCGGCGCTGGCAAAAACGGCACAGGGTGAACATAATGCCAAGGGATTGCACAGCCTGATCGATACGCTCATTGATCAGTATAACCCCGAACTTTTCATTGCTGAAGTCGGCTTCTGGGATACTGCCATGCTGGTAAGGGGCCGGCATAAAAAAGTAGTGATGATCCAGCCATGGGCCTGCGGCGACCGGACACGGTTTGGCAAACTCAGTCCCCTGTACAGCTATTCTGATACCCGGCGCTGGGCTGACTATTTTAAATTTGAGTGGCACTGGGCAAAAAACAACCTGCGCAACTGGTACAAAACGCTTACACGCAGCCACACATTCGACCGGTATTTTGATGTCATTGCACAACGGGCCGGCTTGCCGGCAGGAAAGCGGCTGTCCCTGCACAACCGCATCTCTTATCCCAGGGTACCAGGCGTTTGGGAACTGATTCTGTATCCGATCGAGCTTGATTTTCCCAGACAACTGGCACCACATGTGCGGTTTGCCGGCGCGCTCATCGATACAGCCAGAAAGGAGCAAGCCTTTAACTGGGGGCTTTTGCCTGCAGGCCGCAAGCTGGTGTTGTGCTCGCTCGGTTCTCTGAGCCACTGGCTGCAGCAAGAGCAGCGCCTCAGTTTTTACCGGGAAGTGATCAGTGCATTCAGCAGTTTAGCTGGTTATGTACTCGTACTCAACGCGGGTGATCTGCACGAAAGTCTTTTAAGCATGCGGCTTCCAGACCATATACGGGTTTTTCGCTCTGTACCCCAGTTGGCTTTGCTGGAAAAAGCCCACCTGTTCATTACCCATGGCGGGGCGAACTCCATTAAAGAAGCCGCCTATTTTGGCGTACCCATGGTTGTTTATCCCTGGAGCACAGACAGCGATATGTTCGGCAACGCCTCGCGCGTCAAATACCATCAGCTCGGCGTTGTAGGCAATGTCCAGACCGACCGGGCCGCAGACATCCTGTTGCACATTAACCGTTTGGAAACAGGCAGGTACAAAGAGAATTTGGTCCGGATCAAACAACTTTTTGCCGCCTACCAGGACCGGGAAGAAGAGGAAGCAGACTTCGTTCTTCGTGCAGGTTAACCGTCACCTTCAACACCTTCATTATGAAAACAGCATTGGTTGTGGTCGAAGAACACCACGAAGCCTTTATTGCCTGGGCAGGGGCCCTTCAGCAGGAGCGAATACAAAAAGGCGGTGTCCTGCTGCATTTTGACGACCATGCAGATTTCAGAACGCCTGTATTTGAACAGTCGATTGCTCGTTTACTGGAGCAACCGCTGGCCCAGATAGAGGAGCTCGTTTACAAGGAATTTAAGATCGACACCTTTATTGCACCTGCAATGTATCTGGGGCTTTTCAATACTTACGCCTGGATCAGACAGGATATGCGGCAGTCGGCAGACATGCCGCTGTTTATCCGCTCTTACAATGGAGCCGGCAAAAGATTGCTCATGGGAAAAAACACAGTAGACGACACAGCAGACACCCGCGGTTTCCGGTCGGCAAAGTGGTCGGCTGCAGACTTTGCAACACAGACGCTCCGAATTGACGGCAGCCTTGTGCTCGACATCGACCTGGATTATTTCTCCTGTTGTGTAAATCCTTCGGCAGAGAACAGCGTGGTCATTGAAATTACTGAAAACGAATACCTCGACTTTACCGGCAACCGGTATCACTACCTGAATTTTATTACGGGCTTTATCAAGGCCCAGGCCCAGGGTGGCCGCTACTTTTACATTCTGAACGGTTATACACAAAAATATGAAAGTGAGCGTGAAGTCACATCGGATGTGATCCTCGACCGCATCGAGGCCTTTGCTGCTGCGCTGCGGCAAAAACAACTCGAACCTGATCTCATTACCATCTGCCGCTCGCGCATCAGTGGTTTCACCCCCCCTGGTCAATGGCGGTTTATTGAGAAAAATGTGCTCGATGCGCTCGGAGATCTTTATTCGCTGCAAATGGAAGAATACTGCACACTTGCAGTTTAGCCAAAAAACGTGCTATTATGGAGTTGATCAGACAGTTCTACAAATACCTGCAACCACACAGATCCGGCTTGCTGCTGGTGTTCCTGTTACTTGGTGTATCATCGGCAGGTTCACTGGTAAGCCCCTACGTACTGAAGATCATCATCGATGACATCTTACCCCATGGCAGCTTTTCAGACCTGATCGTTGTACTCGGCGTTCTTGTGGGGGTTTATCTTATCCGCATTGCGTGTACTTTCGTAACCGATGTCTGGTACACCAAAATGGGGCAGCAGATCATTGCCGCCATCCAGGCTGATATTAACCGGCAGGTCTTGCATAAACCGCTCAGCTTTTTTAAGAAGACGAAGGCTGGCGACATGACCTTTCTGCTTATGAATGATGTCGGCGTAATTCAGTCCTCCCTGTTTTCGGTCCTGCTGAAATGTGCCAGCGACCTGCTGACGCTGGCCGGCATTGTTGCCATGCTGCTGATCCTTGATTTCCGGCTGGCCAGCATCAGCCTGGTCATCGTTCCCCTGCTGCTGGTCATTTCAAAAAGGTTTACACCCGTTTTGCAAAACAGTTTCAGAAGAATACAGGAAGTGCAGGAACGTCTTAACACCTACTTTCTGGAAGTATTCAGGAACCACCGTGTGGTAAAGAGTTACAACAGTTATGTATTTGAAGCCGGCCGCCTGCAATCACTACACGGCGAGATTCTAGATAAAACCGTAAAAAATGCTATGCTTACTGCCGCCAACAGTAATGTCATCACTTTCCTGGTGGCTGTTGGCCCCGTGATCGTCCTCATGTTTGGCGGGTACCGGATTTTTTATGGCGCCATGACCGTGGGAAGCCTGGTCGCTTTTGTACAGTACCTGAACCGGCTTTATGCACCGGCCATGAGCCTGGCGAACACCTACAACGGCGTCAACAAGGCATTGGTTTCAATGCAGCGTATTGCCGATTTTATGGAGTATGATGTGACCCATGATGCCGCTGGTCATACCCTGGCCTGCAAATCTGTCATTACGCATTTTAACCGCATCAGCTTCAGAGATGTTTCGCTGAAATACGGCGACAGGAGCGTGCTTCAGCACGTTGATCTGCAGTTCAACCGCGGCGAAATGGTTGGACTGTCAGGGCCCAGCGGTTCGGGAAAAAGCAGCATTGTCAATTTGCTCTGCGGTTTTCTCCAGCCAGATGACGGTCTGATTTTACTGGATGACCGCCTGCCCTTGCATCAGGTAAGCAATTGGGCCGACCACCTGGGCCTTGTCGAGAAATGTGACCAGCTTTTTCATGTTTCCCTTGCAGAGAACATCCGTTACGGGCAGCGGGAGTCTGGCAGCGCAGCAAGGCTCATGAAAGCGACCCGTGATGCAGAATTTTTTGAAGTGATGAACCAGATGCCCGAGGGGCTGAATACACTGGTCAGCGAAACCGGGTCGGGGCTTTCTGACGGGCAACGCCAGCGCATTTCTATTGCCAGGGCATTGCACAAGGACACAGCTGTGATGATTATCGACGAATCGACCTCTTCTCTCGACCTGGCGCTGGAGAGGCGCATCATTTTGAACATCAGGCAGAGTCAGCCCGATGCCATCCTGATCATGATCTCTCACCGTCCGGCTTCGCTTGCGCTCTGTGACCGCGTTTATTTTATAGAAGACGGATATATAGTCCGCGAAAAAACACCCGATAACCAGCATGAGTTTTCCTTTATCTCCTGAGCGGAAACACCTGAACGTACTGGTGCTCTGCGATTTTCCGAACCTGATCCGCTACAAACGTTCAGACCGGCTGATGGTCAGGCACCTGTACAACCTGTTATTCATTTTTAGCCAGAACGGAGCAACCGTAACATTAAATGACCGTTCGGGGCTGCCGCACGATGTGCTTTGGGTAGCAGGCAGCGAGCTGACCGCCTATGCAAACCCGTTTCTTTCCCGAAAAGCCTGGGCAGAACTGGAGTTTGAACAGTATGATGTCGTGGTCTGCCACTTTGATCTGGAGCGAGAACTGGCTTCTTTTTTAGCCACGGGTAAGCCGGCTGCCGGCGACAGCGTGATCTGGAGCATGCTCAACCCCTGGGACAGCGACTACCAGTACCGCTTTACCCGTGTGGACCAGTTGTTTGAACCCGGGGCCGCGTTCTGCATGGATGAAACGTTCCTGGAACAGCAACTTAAACCATTTCGCAAACGCATGCAGGCGGCCTGTAGAACTTATACGTATACAGCGTACCTGAAAACATTCGGCAAACTGGTAACCGCTTTACAGGCAAATAACCTGAGGTTAGCCAAAAAGCCCTGCAAACGCATCCTCATTGCTGACGACTACCGCAGGCGCCTCTACCTGGGCGATTCGGTTGTCTGGATGAATTATGTGAAAAAACTGCTGCGCCATTGCGGCGATTTTGACCAGGTCACCATTAACATAGACAACGACAACGCATTTGACCGCCTTCAATCCTGGTATGGCCCGGCCTTTGGTGCAAAAGTGGTCATCTCCAAACAACCGTTTGCATCCCTGGATTTTGCCACCTATGATCTGGTCGTGCTGGAAACCGATCTCGTGCTGAAATTTCTACTGCAGGTGCAGGATCGGCCGACATCCTTTTCGGCTACATCTGTTTATACGATCAATCCGCTGACAGACCAGCCCGACGGAAGACAGGACGGCTGGGACTTTCTGGCCGGCAAGGAGCCCGCTGCCGCATTCGCAAAAAAGCCCGAGCCGGTGTGCCGGCCAGAGCGCGCACTGGCAGTATCGACAACGGAAAGGGCGGCAGCAGATTCCTGGCTTGAAACACAGGGTGTAAACAGCGACCATGGCCTGATCGTGCTGCTCAGCGGGTCTTCGCGGGCGAAAAAGGTACTGCCAAAAGAGGAATTTTATGATCTGGTCGGTCAGTTTTTGCAGCATACACCGGCCCGCCTGCTTATCTTTCTTGCCGAAGACCTTTGCGAAACCGATTTTGCCGCCGCTGGCCTGCTGTCTGACCGGCTTATTTTTCGTCCCGCTGGCGGTGTTCGCGAGGACCTTGGGTTCCTGATCAGCCGCTATACCCGGCTGGTTATCGGGCCATGTACCGGTATGCTGCATTTTGCAAATGCCGCCTGGATCTACCTGCTGCTGGAAAATAAGGTCAACGCCAAAGACCTGCCCCAAATGGTCGTTTATACCGGCAAGCAGGAGCACGACAAAGATTACCTGCCGCATAACTGGTGGGGCGATTCTCTGGTTCGTTGTTTGGTGCTTATCATTGAAAACGGCCTCGACAACCTGGTCGATATGCGTCAATTGCCGGCAGAGGTCGAGTTTCTTCAGACCTGCTCCGACCAAGCCTGCAACATTACGGCAAAACTCTTGTTTAATAAATTAACCAATATTCCAGAAATGAAGGGCCTGCTCCGCGCTGCCCCTCCATGCGGCAAAGCCGAGCCTCTTTGTTCGTAAATTCTAAATATGCAATGTCATGAAAATTAAAAATCAACTGTTGGCCTTTCTGTTTATCGTGTCGGTAACATGGGGCTGTTCAGTAACCCGTGATTGGGCAGGAACCAGCAATGAAAACGAGTCTTATGCCAGTTTTTCAAGTTTTAATGGCACGCAAAAATTCAGGCTGGTCTTACCAGCGAACAAACAAACCAGCCAGGTGGCCTATAAAGCAGATGTACAATCCGGTCAGCTGCAGCTGCAAATTACACAAGGCCGGACGGTGCTGCTCGACAAGGCCGTGTCTGGATCAGCCAGCGGTCAACTGCCTGTGCGTGTGGCGGCCGGCAAAGAGGTCGAACTCACGCTAACCGGTCAGGCTGCCAAAGGGGCCTACCGGGTAGAAGTCCTCAAATAACCAGCGGCTGCCAGAAATCCGTTAAGGCGACAAACCTGATCTCCCTATATGAAAATCGTACAAACCTTCTGGACAAAACCAGGTCTGCATGGGCATTGGCCTGACCCGGTATTTCATTACATGAGCTGGGCGCTGAGCTGCCTCCAACTGCGCCAATTTTATAACCAGGTCGAATTGTATACTGACCATTCGGGTGCAGAACTGCTGCACGACCGCTTCCGGTTACCTTATACCGGCTTTCATCTGACTCTGAACAACTTTCCCTTCGCCGATTACCTGTGGTCGGCACCCAAGCTGCACACCTATTCACTCCAGCAGGAATCTTTTTTGCATGTAGACGGTGATGTGTTTTTATTCAGGAAAATTCCTGAAAGCTTTATAGAAAAGCACGATGTAGTTTGCCAGAACCTGGAGATCGACCGCAGCGGGAACAAAGGTTTTTATGCTGAAATACTCAAAACGCTGTTTGCCGTTCGTCCGCAGCACACTTTTCCTGGCTGGCTGGCATCGGCCCGGCTCAATGATCTTTGCGCCATGAACGCTGGCATCATGGGCGGGAGCAACATCAGTTTCTTTCAGCGCTATACAAGGAAGGCCTTTACTTTTCTCACCGGTCATGATGCGGTATTCAGTCAGCTTGAAGACCCCCAGTATATGACACACCTTGCAGAACAGGTCCTGCCCGGAGCCATGATGAGAAACGAAAACATCAGCCTGGGCACCTTGCTCTCGCCAGACCTCTATCCGGGATTGATCATGCCCGATACGAACGAGGCGATCAACGAAGACCATTTCGCAAAGCAACCGTTGCCCTTTAAATACCTTAAACTTGATGAACATGGGTTATCGCCGTCCGGCAGGAAATATGCACACGTCATGGGAAGCCGCAAATGGTCGCTGGCCACCTGCAAACAACTGGCGCGCCGCCTGAAAAAAGATTACCCCGATGTGTACGAGCGAGTTTTACGTCATGCATCGACAAAACAATATGCGGTCACAGGCAAAAAGATGCCCGCTACTTTTGTGGAAAAGATAGGCCAGATACCTCCTGAAAAGGCTTTCAGGCGCAGCGTCAGGATGGCTGCCGTTTGTGGTGCTGCTGTGCCTTCCTCGGGCAGTGTGGATGCTTTCGAGCAGGCCATGCTCAGTGAAACCAACAAACTTGGCAGCCTTGCCAGGCAGAAGATGGAAGATGTGCTGCGCTTTGAGGCCGAACGGATCAGGACCGCTCGCTCGTGGACTGCTGAGCTGCTGCGGCAACACGACTCGGATTGTCTTGCTTCGCAGGATCTGATCACCGATGAGACCGCATTGAAAGCCGCCGGGATCTGGCTGGAGATGAACCCACAGGGCAAACGGGTTGTTACCCAATGGAACTGGCTCAACAGCCGGGAACTCGGGCCGCCCAATCCGTTGCGCATCAGGCACCAGGTGGTGCTTTTACCCGAATCCATTACACACAGCCTGATCGAAATCGGCCTCAGCCCGGTGCAGCTCCGGCTGATCAACATTCTAGAAACAGCAGGCGCCCCCTGCGAGGCCAGCGCACTTTGCCGTGCGGCAGCTGATGCCGGAGAAACGCCTGAAACAGCAATCTTTAAAGCCCTGGTCTTTCTCGTAGCAAACGGGGTCTTACTCGCCTCGAAATTTCCCAACCGGCCGACCCCGCTCAGTCAAAGCGCCCTGCTTCAACCCGGCAAATCCATTCATGCAACCCGTTACGAACCGGTCGAATAAAATTGTTCCAGCTGTCTCTAATACGATGCTTGCTTTTTATCTGGCATGTTGGCGATTGATGATACCATTTGATCACCTTCAAAAGCCACGAGTTACCGCTTAGAGAAGCACCACGTTTCCGGCATGACTTTTAGTTTCTTTTTGCGTTTACTCCAACATATTAAAAACCTGTTATGGTAGCGATGCGCAAATAAGGCTTGCGGAAAAACGCCAGCAATTGTGTAACCAGGCCATACATGCGATCATTGTGCAACATTTGGTCAAACCGCCTGCCGTTGTGCATGTCGATAAATAACCCATTGGTGTAGGTTCGTCTTTTTCAGGCGGGTAAGCCCGACGGTGAGGTAATTATTGTGAACCTCTTTTTGTATCCGGGCTGAAATGTTCCGGCCAGTTTACAAAAGGTTGAGTGTACACGACCCGAGCTGTTCAATCTGTCGATAAGCGCTTTTTGACCTAATTAGCTTGCCGCGCCTTTTGGTACTAATTCGAATTGTGATTGCAGCCCGCGGATGCCGGTCCGCTTTTTATCTTAGTCAACTATTGTTCGGCAATCTTTTTAGGGGAACTTATGGCCTGGAGCAGATGCCTGTCATTTAACCACTTTGGCAGGTGGCCTAATTTTAAAAAAGGATCCGGCGAAATTATCTAAGGGAATATATACTGAAGAACGTTCTTTCAAGAACCCCTGACTACCCTTAAGGTGCTGGCCGCCAGAAAATTAAAATACAAAAAAAATGGGAAAAGTTCATTGAATTTGAACCTTTCCCATCAAGTAGCCCGTAGGGGAATCGAACCCCTGTTTCAAGAATGAAAATCTTGCGTCCTCACCCCTAGACGAACGGGCCATTTGAGTTTCGGTAACCGAAATTACTTTCAACTCTTCAGGTAGCGGGGGCCAGACTCGAACTGACGACCTTCGGGTTATGAGCCCGACGAGCTACCAACTGCTCCACCCCGCACTATTTTTGCTAAAGTATTCGCCTCTTACAACATCCTTCATCTCGGATTCAAAGGCCCGGAACCTCATTTCCGGCATTCATTCAACTCTTCCAGTTTCGGCTAAATCCTTAGCCCTTTGTTCCGAATTGGAATGCAAAGATATAATTCGTTTCTTTGTACTCCAAATTATTTTTTTAATTTTTTTTCATGGCACACAAAGCAGGATTTGTCAGTATAATCGGAAAACCAAATGCAGGAAAATCAACCCTGATGAATGTCCTTGTGGGCGAGCGGCTTAGCATCATCACCCCTAAAGCGCAAACCACAAGACACCGCATTTTAGGTATTCTCAACGAACCCGATTACCAGATCGTTTTTTCTGACACCCCCGGAATAATCAAACCCAAATACTCGCTGCAGGAGTCGATGATGAGTTTTGTAAACGGCTCCCTGACCGATGCAGACCTGCTGCTGCTCGTTAGCGACATCAACGAAAAACATGATGAAACCGATGTGCTTGAAAAGCTGGGCAGCCGCGACATTCCAACAATCGTACTCATCAACAAAATTGACCAGGCCAGCCAGGAACAGGTCGAAGAAAAGATCGCCTTCTGGCAGGACAAGCTGAAACCGCTTGCCATTTACGCCATTTCAGCACTGCACAAAGCCAATATTGACGGTCTGCTTGAAAAAATACTCGAACAGCTGCCGGAGCACCCGCCCTACTACGATAAAGAAGAGCTTAGCGACCGCAGCGAGCGTTTTTTCATTTCAGAGATTATCCGCGAAAAGATCTTTAACAACTACCAGAAAGAGATTCCTTACAGCACAGAGGTAGTCATTACCGCTTTCAGCGAAGAAGAAAAAATTAATCGCATCAGCGCCGAGATCATCGTTGAACGCGATTCACAAAAAAACATCCTGATCGGTAAGGCCGGCAGCATGCTGAAAAAAGTAGGAACAGAGGCCCGGCTCGAAGCAGAAAAGTTCCTTGGCAAGAAAGTTTTTCTTGAGCTTTTCGTTAAAGTCGTTCCCGATTGGCGCAGCAAAAAGGCGCAGCTTCGCCGCTTCGGTTACGAGAATTAAAATATTTTTAAAAATTTCCGCCCCAGGTTTACGACCTTTGCAGTTGGAACCACCGGCACCGGCATGCTCGCGCATGCTCCATAAACACAAATCAGTATGAGTAACATCATCGCCATCGTAGGCAGGCCCAACGTGGGCAAATCCACCCTTTTTAACCGTCTTACAGAAAGCCGCCAGGCTATCGTAGACGATTTCAGCGGCGTTACCCGCGACCGCCACTACGGTGCAGGCGAGTGGACAGATAAACAGTTCACCGTGATCGATACAGGCGGATACGTAGCCAATTCAGAAGATGTGTTCGAGGCTGCCATTCGTGAGCAGGTCATGATTGCCATTGAAGAAGCCAGCGTGCTGCTTTTCCTGGTCGATGTAACCACCGGCATTACCGATCTGGACGACGAAATTGCCAAAATACTTCGCCGCAGTAAAAAGCCGGTTTTTACTGTCGCCAATAAGGTAGACAACAATGCCCTGCTCAACGAGACAAGCATTTTTTACAGTTTTGGCCTTGGCGAGATCTACCCGATTTCCAGCATGACAGGTTCAGGCACCGGCGACCTGCTCGATGCGGTCATTACCCATTTCGAGGACGAGCCTGAAGAGGAAAACCAATTGCCGAAAATCACCATTGCCGGTCGTCCAAACGTAGGCAAGTCATCACTCATTAACGCACTCATCGGGAAAGAACGCAACATCGTTACCCCGGTTGCCGGAACCACACGCGACTCGATTCGCATTCATTACAACCAATATGGCAATGAATTTATGCTCATCGACACCGCCGGCCTGCGCAAAAAAACCAAAGTGAGGGAAAACATCGAGTTTTATTCGGTCATGCGCACCATCAAAGCGCTTGAAGAAGCCGACGTTGTGGTGCTGATGCTCGACGCCGCAGAAGGTATCGAATCGCAGGATATTAACATTTTTCACCTCGCGGAAAAAAACAAAAAAGGTGTTGTGATCCTGGTAAACAAGTGGGACCTGATTGAAAAGAACAACAAAACAGTCAAAGAGTTCGAAGAACAGATCCGCGAAAAGATTGCTCCTTTTACCGATGTGCCCATCATCTTTACCTCCGTTCTGAACAAACAGCGTATTCACAAAGCTGTAGAGGCGGCACTCGAGGTTTACAAGAACCGCAGTAAAAAGATCCCGACCTCAAAACTAAACGATGTCATGCTGCCGCTCATTGAGAGTTATCCGCCCCCATCAAACAAAGGCAAGTACATCAAGATCAAATACATTACGCAAATCAATGGCATTTCGCCGATGTTCGCGTTTTTCTGCAACCTGCCGCAGTACATCAAAGAGCCCTACAAACGGTTCATAGAGAATAAACTGCGCGAAAATTTCGAATTTTCAGGGGTACCGATTCAAATCTATTTCAGGCAAAAATAATGGCAATGCACATCATCCCCTCTGAACTGCAGGACCTGCAACTCATCTTCGACTTTTATGCGCTCGCGGTGGCGCATCAGAAGCGCGTGTTTAACCGGCATTGGCAGGACTTTGATCCCGACATGGTGCAGGCCGAAATCAGGGAGCAGCGCCAGTGGAAGGTCCTGATCGACAACCGGCCTGCAGCGGTCTTTGCGACCGCGTTCAGCGATCCGCTTATCTGGACCGAAGCGGAACCAGTCAGCGCCATTTACCTGCACCGTATTGTTACGCACCCTGACTTCAGGGGGCGCAATCTGGTACAATCCATCACGGACTGGGCGGTAGCCTATGCCAGGCAAAAAGGGCTCAGCTTTGTGCGCATGGATACCTGGGCAGACAATGACAAACTACTGAAGCATTATACCGCCTGCGGTTTCAGGCACGCGGGCACGGTAACGCCCAAGAGCAAGGGGCTGCCACCCCACTATGCAGGCATTACTTTAAATCTGTTTGAAATAGACGTCAGAGAAGCAGCGGGATAAATGCGCTGAGCCTTATTGCAAATTAGCCATGGCCTGCTTAATGACATTATCATTCGCGTTCATCGCGCGGTAATAGCCCGAATCGCCCAGGTGATAACGGAACAACAGAGCTTTCAGGTCATTACAAATAAGTGATTTTGCGTTGTAGAGTTGTGTTATATCCAACTTTAGCTTGTTTTTCTGCAGGTACCTGACGAAGTCTTTAAACTCCGCATCATTCAGGCTAAAAGTATCGAGGTTCTGCTCCACGTAGGCTTTATTGTACCGGTTTGCCAGCACCTCAAGAACATAATCTGTAATGATCTTTTTATTCAGCAGCGCCACATAAGCCTGGTTGTAACCGGAAGTATCCAGTTTCACAAAGACATCAGGCAAAATGCCGCCAGGCATAAACCGTTTTGGTATGGGCACCTGCATGGTGGCTTTGGGCAATGAGTCATTTGCAGATACGTCGTCTGTCAGTTCGCCGCTGTTCAGCCGGTCTTCGACTTCGTGCCGGTAGGCGTTAAAACCCTTCCGGTAAGATTTCTGAATGCTTCGCCCGGAGGGTGTATAATACCGTGCAATGGTCAGGTTCAGCGCCGAGCCGTCATTGAACGGAAACTGCTCCTGTACCAGGCCTTTGCCGAAAGAGCGCCGGCCTACAATTACGCCGCGCTTCAGGTCTTGTATGGCGCCGGCTACGATCTCACTGGCCGAGGCCGAATTTTCGTTGATCAGTACCGCCAGCTTTTCGCGTGTAAACTCGCCCGTACCTGTAGAAAAATATTCGGTTCGTGGTTCGTGCCTTCCTTCTGTGTAAACGATCAATTTATTCTCTGGCAGGAACTGGTCGGCCAGGCCGGTAGCAGCCATCAGGTAACCGCCGCCATTGTCGCGCAGGTCAAGGACCAGTTTACGCATGCCACGGCTGCGCAGCATCCTGGCCGCATCGGCAAAGTCCTGATCGGTTTGTGCACCGAATTTACTGATGCGTACATAACCGGTTTCAGGATTGAGCATGTAGGCAGCATCAATGCTTGACAAGCGCACGCTGCCCCTGGTAACCATTACCGTTGATGGGAGCAAGTTTCCGGGATGCAGCAGGGTCAGTTTGACACTGGTTCCGCGGCGGCCTTTGAAGCGGCCGGTCATTTTCTCGCGCGGGAGGTTACGCCCGCTTATGGTCATGGTATCAACTTTCAGAATCTTATCGCCTTTCTGTATACCCGACTGCCAGGCTGGCCCGTCTTTTACAACATTGGTAACCAGCAAAGTATCTTTAAGAATATAGTATTCCACGCCGATGCCTTCGAAGTTGCCTTCCAGGTCTTCGGCAAGCGCCAGCGCTTTGGTTGGCGGCAGGTAACTGCTGTGCGGATCGAGGCGGTGAAGAACACTGTCTATAGGAAGGTTGGCCAGCTTTTCGGTATCCACATCGTCGACGTAATTGCCATTGATGATGTGCAGGATTTCATCGACCTTTTCAGGGTTGTTATCGGCATATTTTGTACGCTTCTCCAGCACATATCCCTGGTCTTTCAGAAACTTATAACCCATGAACATACCCAGGATCAGGACCAGAGAATAACTAAGGGAAATGAGTAGGTTGATGCGCGTATTTCTTTTCATTCGAAAGCCAATACAAATTTATGAAAATTAAAGCGTTATGTAAGATACAGCGGGAATTATTTATTTGTTTTGGAAGATTATTCGACAATTATTTGCAGGCTACTGATCTTCTGTATAAAATTGTAGAACATTTCCGCCCGAACCGCAATAAAGCTGTGGTTCAGATAAAATTAAACGCATGAAAAGGGTTACCGAGCAGGATTCAAACTACAGACATATCGACAAGATGTCTGTACAGGAAATTCTTACAAACATTAATAACGAAGATAAAACCGTTCCATTGGCTGTCGAAAAAGCCATTCCCCAGATAGAAAAACTGGCCACCGCGGTTGCCGAAAGAATGCAGCAGGGAGGCCGGCTGTTTTACATTGGTGCAGGCACCAGCGGAAGACTTGGCGTTGTTGATGCTTCTGAATGCCCGCCTACTTATGGCGTACCTTTTGACTGGGTTGTCGGTATCATTGCGGGCGGTGATACCGCTATTCGCAAGGCTGTCGAATTTGCGGAAGATGACGAACACCAGGCCTGGACCGACCTCCAGGAATTTAACATCAATCCGAAAGACTGCCTGGTTGGCCTGGCTGCATCAGGCACCACGCCCTATGTGATTGGCGGCCTCAACAGCGCGCGCAGCCAGGGCATCCTGACGGGATGTATTGTGTGTAATGAAGGCAGCCCGATCGCGGCAGAGTCTGATTACCCGGTAGAAGTGGTCGTTGGGCCGGAATTCATTACCGGATCAACCCGCATGAAGTCAGGTACCGCCCAAAAGCTAGTTCTTAACATGCTCAGCACCACGGTAATGATAAAATTAGGCCGCGTGGTCGATAACAAAATGGTCGATATGCAGTTAACCAATAATAAACTGGTCGACCGCGGAACGCAAATGGTCATGGATGAACTGCACATTAGTCAGCAGGAGGCCTCTCACCTGCTTACGCAGCATGGAAGCGTGCGCAAGGCGGTCGAAGCCGGTCAGAAATCGACACTTTAAAGCATTTTTTATGCACGAAATTGAGCCTTTTTTTCAATGGCGTGACGACTACATATCTTCTGAAGATGAACGTTCGCCTTTCTACAATACGGAGTATTCCGAGTTGTATTTTGACAAACAGGTCTACAATTTCCTGCTCCACCCGCAGTGGGATGATTTCGGTTCGACAACCCTGTACATCAAGGTGCTCTATGCCGATTACGACCGGGGTTATGCCATCGTTGAAATGATCGGCGAATGGAACGATGCGGTGAACAACGACATCATGCTGCTGAAACGGGAGATCCTGGAAATGATGATGGATGAAGGCCTCAACAAATTTATCCTGATTGGTGAAAACGTGCTTAATTTCCATGCCTCAGATGACTCTTACTATGAAGAGTGGTTCCAGGATGTAGATGAAGGCTGGATTGTCGGCGTGAATTTCCAGCAGCACGTGATCGACGAATTCAGGCACAACAACATTGATTATTACATCAACTTTGGCGGACAGCTCGACAACCTGCACTGGCGCAGACTCAAGCCATTGCAGTTTTATAAAAAAGTTGAGGAAGTCCTGACAAAAAGATTAAACTAAAACTCTATTTTTAACATCCACACAATTTAATTAACATGGAACAACAAAATTATTCATACGATGACCAGAGCGTTTTTGTTCAGCAGGAACGTTCGGTATCAAAAAAGTTTTTCGCGAGCGTCTTTATGTGGATGTTCGTTGCCTTGCTGATCTCAACCCTTGCAGCAGTCTTTGTCAGCAGTTCAGAAGAAACCCAGGCTTTGCTCTTTAACCGGGAAACAGGTCAGCGCACCGGGCTTGGCTACGTAGCCATGTTCGCACCACTGGGGCTGGTCCTGCTGATGGGCGCTGGCTTCAGCCGGCTGTCTTATGGAGCCATTTTAGGTGTTTTTATTCTGTTTTCGCTCTTGCTTGGCGTCAGCCTTAGTTTCGTTCTTCTGTATTATGCAGAGGCCTCTATCATCAGCTGTTTTATCGGTGCCGCCGTTATTTTCGGTATCATGGCGGTTATGGGTTACACAACCAACATTGATCTGAGCAAGTTCGGCCCAATTCTGATGGTGGGTGTAATAGGTTTGTTCCTTGCCGGACTGGCAAATATGTTTATTCAGAGCGAGCAGTTCAGCTTTATCATGGCCTTCGTAGGTATAGCCGTATTTACCGCACTTACTGCATACGACGTACAAATGATTAAACGCATGGGCCAGGGAATTGAGCGTGACGGCAGCAGCATTGCGCATGCAGACACGAAGAAACTGGCCATCATGGCTGCTTTGTCACTGTACCTGGATTTCATCAATATTTTCCTTTACCTGCTGCGCATATTCGGCGGTAGAAAGTAAGCCCCAATCAAAACAAAATTTTAAAAGCCATGCATTTTTGTGTGGCTTTTGTTATTTAATTCGGTTGAGCCGGTGATTTTTTGGAAATCAGATTTCTTTGTTGCATTTTTGTGTCGCTTATTAAGAAAGATGGAGGGATTAGACCCTGCGAAGTCTTAGCAACCTGTGCCAACAAGGTGCTAAATTCTATCCTGGTTAGTGCCTGGAAAAGATAAGTAGAGAGACCCTTCCCGGATTTCCTGATAAGCATCGTCACCCCGGAAACTGCGCTGATTCAGCCGTTTCGGTCGTGCCGGTTTATTGATGTAATACAGGGTAATCCTACACGGGCGAAGGCCCACGCGCAACATGAGCATTAAGAAAGACTTAGAAGAACGCATTCTTGTGATCGACGGGGCCATGGGCACCATGATCCAGCGTTACACCCTCACAGAAGAGGATTTCAGGGGCGAACGCTTCAAAGATCACCCCTGCGATGTAAAGGGGAACAATGACCTTTTAAACATCACCCGCCCCGACATCATCAAAGCCATTCACCTCGAATACCTGGAGGCCGGAGCCGATATCATTGAAACAAACACGTTCAGCACACAGCGCATTTCCATGGCCGACTACCAGATGGAAGCGCTTTCATACGAGCTGAGCCTAGAAGGTGCACGCATTGCCAAAGCGGCCTGCCAGGAGTTCATGCAACAACATCCCGATCGCCGCTGTTATGTAGCAGGCGCCATCGGACCAACGAACCGCACGCTTTCACTGTCGCCTAATGTCAACGACCCCGGTTTTCGCGCCATCACGTTCGACGAACTGGTCGATGCCTATTACGAACAGGTTCGCGGCCTGGTAGATGGGGGTTCAGACCTGCTGCTGATCGAGACCATTTTTGACACACTGAATGCAAAGGCGGCGATCTTCGCCATTAAAAAATATGAAGCCGAGCTTCGCGCCGACCATAAGACAGCGCTGTTTGAAGAGCGGCCAATCATGATCTCGGGTACAATTACCGATGCATCGGGCCGTACGCTTTCAGGGCAGACCGCCGAGGCCTTTTTAAACTCGGTTGTTCACGCCAATCCGTTAAGTGTCGGTTTCAATTGTGCCCTGGGCGCAAAAGAAATGCGGCCGCACATCGAGGAACTCGCGCAGAAAGCACCCTGTTTCGTGTCGGCCTATCCGAATGCTGGTTTGCCAAACGAATTTGGTGCGTACGATGAACTGCCTGCAGAAACTGCAGCTTTCATCGAAGATTTTCTAAATTCGGGCTTTGTGAATATGGTTGGTGGCTGCTGCGGCACCACGCCTGCACACATCCGCGCCATCGCACAGATTGCCCGCCGGTCCAAGCCGAGGCAGGTGGCCCAACCTGAGCCCTTTATGCGGCTGAGTGGCCTGGAGCCTGTAACCGTTACACCCGAAAGCATTTTTGTGAACATTGGCGAGCGGACCAACATTACCGGGTCGCCCAAGTTTTCGAAATTGATTTTGGGCGGCGACTATGAGGCCGCGCTCGCAGTGGCGCGTCAGCAGGTTGAGGGCGGTGCGCAGATCATTGATGTGAACATGGACGAAGGCATGCTCGACTCTGAAGCAGCCATGACAAAATTCCTGAATCTGCTGGCTTCAGAACCAGATATTGCAAGACTGCCGGTTATGGTCGACTCTTCCAAATGGAATGTCATCGAAGCCGGGCTAAAGTGCCTGCAGGGCAAAGGCATTGTCAACTCGATCTCTTTGAAAGAAGGCGAAGATAAATTTCGCGAAAATGCCCGTACCGTTATGTTGTACGGTGCCGCCGTGGTGGTCATGGCGTTCGACGAAAAGGGACAGGCCGACAATTACGAACGCCGCATCGAAATCTGTAAACGCAGCTACGACATCCTGGTTAATGAGATCGGTTTTCCGCCCCAGGACATCATCTTTGACCCCAACATATTGACCGTTGCCACCGGACTGGAGGAACACAACAACTATGCGGTAGATTTTATCAATGCAACACGGTGGATCAAAGAAAACCTGCCCCATGCCAAGGTAAGCGGCGGCGTATCGAACATCTCCTTCTCGTTTCGCGGCAACAACACGGTACGCGAAGCCATGCATTCGGCCTTCCTGTACCACGCCATCCGGGCAGGACTCGACATGGGTATTGTTAATGCCGGCATGCTGGAGGTATACGAAGAAATTCCCAAAGAACTGCTGGAGCGCGTTGAGGATGTCCTGCTCAACCGCCGCGACGATGCCACTGAACGCCTGGTCGAATTTGCAGAAACCGTCAAATCAAAGGGCAAAGAGGCGGTTAAAGACGAGGCCTGGCGACAGGGCCCGGTCGAAGAGCGTTTATCACACGCGCTCGTCAAAGGGCTGATCGAATACCTGGACCAGGATGTGGAAGAGGCGCGGCAAAAGTATCCCAAACCCCTGCACGTCATTGAAGGCCCGCTCATGGATGGCATGAACATCGTCGGTGACCTGTTTGGCGCCGGCAAGATGTTTCTCCCCCAGGTTGTCAAGTCGGCCCGGGTCATGAAAAAGGCGGTGGCTTATCTGCTCCCTTTTATCGAGCAGGAAAAACTGGACAACCCGGACGGCAACCAAAGCTCTTCGGCCGGAAAAATTTTGCTGGCTACCGTAAAGGGCGATGTACACGATATCGGCAAAAACATTGTAGGCGTTGTGCTGGCCTGCAATAACTTTGAAATCGTCGATATGGGCGTGATGGTGCCGGCACAGGAGATCATCCGCAAAGCGCGCGAAATTAACGCTGACATCATCGGTCTGAGCGGACTGATCACGCCATCCCTGGATGAGATGGTACATTTTGCAAAAGAAATGGAACGTGAGGGTTTTACAATTCCGCTTATTGTTGGCGGGGCCACGACCTCGCGCATTCATGCCGCTGTTAAGATTGCACCGAACTATTCCGGACCAGCCATCCATGTTCTTGACGCCTCCCGAAGCGTTACGGTTTGCAGTACGCTGATGAACCAGGAAACC
Source organism: Pedobacter yulinensis (assembly GCF_003029735.1). Classification (GTDB taxonomy): domain Bacteria; phylum Bacteroidota; class Bacteroidia; order Sphingobacteriales; family Sphingobacteriaceae; genus Pedobacter; species Pedobacter yulinensis. The sequence goes on along the minus strand of NZ_KZ686268.1, from coordinate 1,310,798 downwards.
CGCGAAACCTATATTCGTGACATTCGGGCAGAATACGACAAGGCGCGCGAGGCACACCTGAACAAACGTTCTGACAAACGGTTCAAAGACATAGATGAAGCGCGTCAAAAACGTTTTCAGATCAACCTGAACGGGATGATGCCGCCCGCACCCAGCTTTACCGGCACGCGTGTTTTCGATGATTTTCCGCTCAACGAGCTGGTTCCCTACATAGACTGGACGCCATTTTTTCACACCTGGGAGCTGCGGGGCAGTTATCCGCGCATTTTTGACGACAAGGTAGTCGGCAACGAAGCACGCAAACTCTTTGCCGATGCGCAGGAACTGCTTAAAAGGATCCTTGACGAAAAACTGCTCACAGCAAAAGGCGTTATCGGTTTCTGGCCCGCACAGGCTGTAGGCGATGACATCGAACTGCTCGTGGATCAAAACGGAAAAACAGACAAGGTAACCATTCATACCTTGCGCCAGCAGGCAGAAAAGACCGAGGGGCAGCCGTATTATGCATTATCAGACTTTATTGCCCCTCAGGACAGTGGCATCCCTGACTATTTCGGCGGATTTGCCGTAACAACCGGCATTGGCTGCGATGAACTCGTCGCAACTTTCGAACAAAATCACGATGATTACAACAGCATCATGACCAAAGCACTGGCCGACCGGCTGGCAGAAGCTTTCGCAGAAAAGATGCACGAACTGGTCAGAAAAGAATACTGGGGTTATGCACGCGGTGAAAACCTCAGCAATGAGGATCTCATCAAGGAACAGTACGCCGGCATCAGGCCCGCACCGGGTTACCCGGCCTGCCCTGACCACACCGAAAAGGAAACCTTGTTCAACTTGCTCGATGCTGAAAAACAAATTGGGCTTCGCCTTACCGAAAGTTACGCCATGTACCCGACAGCTGCGGTAAGCGGTTATTATTTCGCGCACCCCGAATCGAGGTATTTCGGGCTGGGTAAAATTACCCGGGACCAGGTGGCCGACTATGCGCAACGCAAAGGCATGACGCTTGAAGAAGCGGAACGCTGGCTTGCACCCAACCTGGCCTATTAATTTGTGATTCACGCAGACAACAGAAGTATCCAGACAACCACATGAAAATTACAGAACATATCAGCAACGCAAAGGGAAAAACGCTCTTTTCATTTGAATTGCTGCCTCCAATCAAAGGCCAGAGTATCCAGTGGGTCTACGATGCCATCGACCCCCTTCTCGAGTTTAACCCGCCGTTCATCGATGTAACCTCACTGCGTGAAGATTATATCTATAAGGAACAGGACAATGGCCTGTTGCAGAAAGTATCGTACCGGAAACGGCCAGGCACCATTGCGATCTGCGCAGCCATTATTCATAAGTATAAAATCGATGCCGTGCCGCACCTGATTTGCGGCGGCTTCACCAAAGAAGAGACTGAAAATGCACTGATCGACCTGCAGTTCCTGGGTATAGACAATGTCCTGGCGCTGCGCGGTGATGCCAGGCAGGCCGACCCTTCGTTTATCCCGACACCAGGCGGCCACTGTTATGCAACAGACCTTATTCAGCACATTAAGAACCATAACGAAGGCAAATTTCTGCACGAAGACGTAGAGAGTTTCAAGAGCGATTTCTGCATCGGTGTGGCTGGTTACCCTGAAAAACATTTTGAAGCGCCCAACCTGGGTACTGACTTTAAGTATCTGAAGAAAAAAGTCGACATGGGTGCCGAATTTATCGTTACGCAAATGTTTTTTGACAATAGGAAGTATTTTGACTTCGTGAAAAAATGTCGTGAAAACGACATCAATGTGCCCATCATTCCCGGCCTGAAGCCGATCAGCAATGCCAAACAATTGATCTCTTTGCCAAAGATCTTCCACATTGACCTTCCCGAAGACCTGTGCGATGCCGTACAGCATTGCAAGTCGGTCAAAGAAGTAAAAGAGGTAGGCACTCATTTTATGATCAAACAGTGTAAGGAACTGATTGAATTCGGCGCCCCTGTGCTTCACTTTTACACGATGGGCCGGCCGGAGCAAACCAAAGAAATTGCGCGTGCAATTTTTTAGGGCAGCTGCGTAAAATTTTCGGGAACATCGTATCCTCTGCGGCTGAATCGTTATGTTAGCCCAGAAATTAAACCGACATGCTTAAAAAACTTCTATTCGCTCTTCTGGCTGTGCAGCTGGTATTTACACACTTGGTTGCACAGGAAATCCCGGCGCCACCGTCTGCCAATCGTGAGTTCCGGGCGGCCTGGGTTGCCACCGTAGCGAACATCAACTGGCCAAGTAAACCCGGACTGACAACTAAAGCGCAGCAGGATGAAGCCATCGCCCTGCTGGATATGCTGCAACGCCAGAATTTCAATGCCGTCATTTTCCAGGTCAGGCCACAGGCCGATGCCTTGTATGCCAGCAAACTGGAACCCTGGTCATTCTTCTTAACCGGCGAGCAGGGAAAAGCACCCGAACCCTATTATGACCCCCTCGAATTCTGGATCGAGGCCGCGCATGACCGTGGCCTGGAGCTGCATGTATGGCTCAACCCCTACCGCGCCCATCACATAGCAGGGGGCCCGGCAGGTCCTGCTTCTATTGTCAGCAAACGCCCAGACCTGGTTTATAAACTCAAGCAGGGATACTGGTGGCTGGATCCGGCAAAAAAAGATGTTCAAGACCTGTCTGCTGCTGTTGTTCGCGACCTGGTAAGCCGGTATGACCTGGACGGCGTCCATTTTGACGATTACTTTTATCCTTACGAAGAGTACAATGGCGGCGGTGATTTCCCGGATCAGGACAGCTGGAATGCGTACACACGCGGCGGCGGTAAACTGAGCCGCAGCGACTGGCGCAGGGAAAATGTGAATGTCTTTATTAAACGCGTGTACAAGGAGATCAAATCAATCAGGAAAGAAGTGAAGTTCGGGCTAAGTCCATTCGGTATCTGGCGACCCGGTTATCCGGCATCCGTCCAGGGATTTGACCAATACGACAAATTGTATGCAGATGCGAAGCTGTGGCTGAATAAAGGCTGGATCGATTACTTTACACCGCAGATTTACTGGCAGATCAACGACTACCCGCACAGCTTCCCGGTTTTGCTTGGCTGGTGGCAGTCAGAAAATACACAGGGCCGTCACCTCTGGCCCGGACTGAACAGCGGCCTGGGCGGCGGAGATAAAAACAGCGATGAGGTCATCAACCAGATCATGATTACACGCGGCATGCTTCCGCAAAGTCCTGGTGTTATTCATTGGAGCATTGCCGCCCTCACCAAACATGAAAGTTTGCGTAAGGACCTGCTGAACGGTCCCTATAAACGGGAAGCACTTGCGCCGGCCTCCCCCTGGCTCGACCGGAAGGCACCTGCATCGCCGGTTGTAACCACCAATGCTCTTGAGGCAGATCTCAACGTCAGGTGGACCCACCGCAAGGAAACCGATGTATTTAAGTGGATTGTTTACAGCCGCTATGGCAACAATTGGAATTATAGGATATTGAACCGAAAAGACCGCTTTTTTGCGCTAAGCCGGAATGCCCCTGCCACGTCAAAAATTGGCGCAAAAACACCGCTCCAGACACTGAATGCCATTGCTGTAACGGCAGTTGACCGCAGCGGCAATGAAAGTAACCCTGTCATTTTGCCGGTTTCTCAATAAAAGACCATTAGTTTTTTGATTGTGACGCCCATACGATAAATAAAGGCTCGAATTTTGCTAGATTCGCAGCATAACGCTTGGTTCATGAGGTTATTGAAAGTTGTTTCTGTTTTCGTATTGCTTTTGCTTTTTACCAGCAAGATCGTCTCTGACGCGCGGATTTTCGCGTTTTCAAACGCGATCGAAAGTGTAGCGGCCGAAGCCGGGGAAACAGAAGAAACCGAACCCAGGCTTAACGAACTTTTCATCAGTATTTCCGTATTAATGGTTATTGCGCCGTTCTTCCTGCTTCTTGGTGAGAAGCAGGTGCCCTTAAAACACCAATCCTGGATATCTTTTTATCCGCCTATCCAGACACCCCCGCCGAACAGGCTGTTTTAAGACCCGAACAAGCAATGAATCAGGCGGCGACCGGCCGCCCATGTTAAACCCATTTATATAATTCTGAGCATGAAAATTTTAATGACAGCCCTGGTATGTGGCATAATGGCATGCAGCCTTGGCAGCCAGGCACAAAAACTGAGTGACAATCAACTAAAGTCAAACATTCAACCGATCGAGAACCCGGTTAACCGCCTTGTGCAGCTTGAACCTGTCAGTTTTGAGTACAACAAAGATTGGAGCACACGGCTAAAACTTGGCCAGAACAAACAGTTCGGCTTCGTTGCTGAAGATCTTGGTAAGGTTTTCCCTGAACTTGTCTTTACCCAGAACAAAGACTACCCATCAGGAAAAAATGCCAGCAAGATGGCGAGTGTGAATAAGGTAGATCTGGAGGCTCTGGTGCCCGTACTGGTTGCGGCCATGAAAGAGCAACAGGCAGAGATTGAAAATTTGAAAAAAGAAATTAGCGGCCTGAAAAATGCCGGCCTTGCTGACCAGAAACAGCGCATGCAAGGTAAATAGAATACCAGTGGTTTGGTTATGCTGCCGGCAGCAGGTTGGTCTCGGTCAACCTGCAGGTCCGGCAGCTTTTTTATTCTGAGGCAGTCAGAAAGGTTTTGAATGCATTGAAATCTGCCGGCATGGCGAATGCTTTGCCTTCACGCCCGGCCAGCGAGTTGAGCTGCTCCGGCGTACTGATCCGCGCTGCCAGCTCTGCCGAGAACACTTCGGGGAATTTGCAGGGGTGCGCGGTCGAAAGAAACACGCAGTGGTAATCTCCCGGCTGTTCCTTGCGAAACTGCTCTGCACCAAGCCAGGCTATCGCGGTATGGGGGCAGGCAATATAATCATAACGGTCAGCCAGTTCGGCCATAGCCCTTACTGTCTCTGCATCTGAGAAACGGGCGGGGTGCACAACCCGCCGTACAGCCTCCAGGTCGCCGCCGAACAGATCCATGATGCGTACCCAATTGCTTGGCGCTCCTACATCCATGGCATTCGCATAGGTCTGCACCGAAGGTCTCGCCTCATACACCCCACTTTCCAGGAAACGCGGAACCGTATCATTTAAATTTGTTGCGGCAACAAAACCTTTTACAGGCAAGCCCATTTTCATGGCGAGCAGGCCCGCTCCTATGTTTCCAAAATTTCCGCTCGGCACAGAAAAAACGATCTCAGTGCCGCCTGCCCGCCGTACTTGTGCATAAGCATGGAAATAATAAAAAGTTTGCGGGATCAGCCTGGCAATGTTGATGGAATTGGCTGAGGTAAGCCTGAGTTGCGCGTTCAGTTCAGGGTCTGCGAAGGCCTGTTTAACCAGGGCCTGGCAGTCATCAAATGTGCCCTCCACCTCGATGGCCCTGATGTTTTGCCCATTGGTAACAAGTTGAAGTTCCTGGATCGGACTGACCTTGCCCCTGGGGAAAAGAATGGTGACCCGCGTTCCGGGAACACCAAGAAAACCCAGGGCAACGGCGCCGCCGGTATCGCCTGAAGTAGCCACCAGCACATCGAGCTGTTTCTGTCCTTCGCGCAGGTAATGGCCCATTACACGGCTCATGAACCTGGCACCGAAATCTTTAAAAGCAAGAGAGGGTCCATGAAAAAGTTCCAGGACAGCAGTGTGCTGGTCAAGCGGCACCAGCGGCGCATCAAAATTGATGGCGTCGGTAACCAGTTCACGAAGGGCTTCTGGCGCAATATCATCGCCAAGCAGGGCCGATGCGACGCGGAAAGCAATATCAGGCAGGGAATGCTGATCAATTTTGCTTATAAACTGTGCATCAAGCCGGGGTATGTGCTCGGGCATATAGAGACCCTTATCGGCCGGCATGCTGTTAAAGACGGCTTCCTCGAATCCGACACGCAGGTCTTTGTTATTTGTACTGTAAAATTTCATGGTTCGTTTGTCTGGTGATTAATTAATCAAGCACTTTTGGCCCTTCAGCATTCACCTGAGACACAAAACTCTTGCTGTTGATATTGATGCGGTGCAGGTGGTTCTGCAGCTCGAACGTGATCTTACGTGCCGTTTCCCGGCTCCCTGCCAATGCAAAAACAGACGGGCCTGAGCCTGAAATTCCGAAGCCGGCGGCCCCCGCATCCGTGGCAAGTGTACGCATCTTTTCAAAATCGGGTATAAGAATGGAGCGCACGGGCTCGACAAGCACATCCTGCATGCTGCGCCCGATCAGGTCAAGATCTTTCATAAAGAGTCCGCTGACCAGTCCGGCAACATTGCCCCATTGTGTTACGGCGTCTTTCAGAAAAACTTTGTTCCTGATCATTTGCCGGGCATCTTTTGTGGGAACATCAACTTCCGGATATACGATTGCAGCGTAGAGCTCGTCGGGGAAAGGAAGGGCAACCAGGTCGAGCGGCTGGTAACTTCTGATCAGTACGAAACCGCCCATGAGTGCAGGCGCTACGTTATCTGCGTGCCCGTAGCCGCAGGCAAGTTCCTCGCCCTTCATGGCAAACGGGACCAGTTCACGGGTACTGAGCGGCCTGCCCAGCAATTCGTTAACGGCAAACAGTCCGGCTACGGTGCTGGCAGAGCTCGAACCGAGGCCGCTCCCAATGGGCATTTTTTTATGCAGGGCAATGTCCAGGCCGACCTCGGTGCGGCCCAGGTGCTGCAGGTAGTGCTGAACACTGGCACTTACCGTGTTTTTCGACGCCTCGCGTGGCAGCCGGCCTTCATCGCCGGTAATCTGACTGATGGTGATGCCGGGCTTGTTGGTCAGGCGCATCACCACCTCATCGCCGGGTTCGTTCACGGCAAAACCAAGTACGTCAAATCCACAGACCACATTTGCAACCGTGGCGGGTGCGAAAACTTTGATGGTATCTTTCATTTTTCTTTAAGAGTTTGGGTTGGCGGCTGCTGGTGATCAGCCGTCAGAGCAATGCGCTATAAACTATGGCCTACGTTAATGATGTCAGCAAAAACGCCTGCGGCCGTAACTTCGGCACCTGCACCTGGGCCTTTTACCACCAGCGGGCGATCCTTGTAGCGCTCTGTCGTGAACGAGATGATGTTGTCGCTGCCGGAGAGCATGTAAAACGGGTGGCTTTCGTTGACCATCTCCAGGGCAATCCGCACAACACCGTTCTCCAGTTTGCCAATGTAACGCAACACCCTGCCCGAACCCTCAGCTTCAGCTTTGAGGCGCTCAAAATACCCGCGGTTTTTGACCAGTTCTTCGTAAAACTCAGCTACTGTATCGGCATGCAGGCAGGAGTCTGGCAGAATATTTTCGATCTGTACATCTGCAGCTTCCATCGGGTAACCCGCATCGCGCGCCAGGATCAGCATTTTGCGCATAAAATCCTTTCCGTTCAGGTCATCCCGCGGGTCAGGTTCCGTGTATCCCTTTTCCTGCGCCTCACGAACAATTGCAGCAAAATCATGCTCGCCCTTGAAATTATTGAAGATAAAGGAGATCGTACCCGAAAGGATCGCCTCGATCCTGGACAGCTTGTCGCCACTCAGCATCAGGTCTTTCAGGGTTTTGATAATTGGCAGCCCTGCACCCACGTTGGTTTCGTAAAAAAAGTCGACACCGAAACGACGGGCTGTATCTTTGAAACTGCTGTATTGCTCCAATGTACCTGAATTACCGATCTTATTGCAGGTTACAACAGATATGCTGCTGGCCAATACACCCTGGTAGTAGGCAATCGGCGCCTCACTGGCGGTATTGTCAACGAAAACACAATTTGGTAAGTTAAAGGCTTTCATCCTTTTAACAAATTGTTCCAGGTTAGCCGGCTCTCCGTGGCCGGTCAGTACTTCTTCCCATTTGTTGAGTGCAATGCCCTGTTCATCGAAATGCATAAGCCGGGAGTTGGCCATTCCAATCACCTTTACCTGCAGGTCATTATTTTTATCCAGGAAGGGTGACTGTTCACGCAACTGCCTGAAAAGGGTCTTGCCGATGTTACCTGTTCCCAGGCAAAAAACATTCAGCGTACGTTTCAGATCTGAAAAAAATGCTTCGTGGACTGCGTTCACCGCTTTCGACAGATCACCCCTGGTCAGAATAACCGAAATGTTGTACTCGGAGGATCCCTGGGCAATGGCCCTTACATTTACGCCGTTACGGCCCAGCGCGTGGAACAGTTTACCGGACATGCCCGGCGTATGCCGCATATTCTCGCCGACTATAGCCAGAACAGACAGATCGTTCTCCACTTCAGGCAGGTCGAGTTTCCGGGCTTCAAGTTCGAGTTCGAACTCTTTGCTGATCAGCCCCACAGCCCGAACGGCGTCTTCAGGTTTTACGGCAAAGGTGATGCTGTGTTCAGAAGAGGACTGTGTAATCAGCACAATGTTGATCTGTTCTCGCGATAGCAATGAAAACAGCCGGCCGCTAAACCCGGTCTTGCCAACCATGCCGCTGCCCGAGAGGTTAATGATGCTGATTTGATCTATTGAGGAGATGCCTTTGATCTGAAGGGAAGAGGGACGAACATCATTTTTGATAAAAGTTCCTGCAAACCCGGGGTCGAAGGTGTTTTTGATAACGATCGGAATTTTTTTCAAAAACGCAGGGATCATGGTGGGTGGATAGATTACTTTGGCGCCAAAGTACGAGAGCTCCATCGCTTCGGTATAACTGAGTTCGGCCAACGGAAATGCTTTACTCACCATACGCGGATCGGCAGTCATCATGCCGTTCACATCGGTCCAGATCTGAATCTCTGATGCATGGAGCGCAGCGGCCCAGACCGCAGCAGTGTAATCACTGCCCCCGCGACCCAGGGTGGTTACGCGGTTTTGTGCGTTACTCGCAATAAAGCCGGTTACAAACAGGACCCGGTCCTGGTGTTCGCGGTAAAATGCAGTGATGAGGCGTTCAGTCAGTTCCGTATCGACCCGGGCAGAGCCGAAATCACTGTTTGTTTTGATCAGTTCAGAGCCATCTACAAAGAGACTTCCTTCAAAGTGTTTGTTGGCAATATGGCTCACCATGGCTGTGCTGCAGCGCTCGCCATAACTCAGGATCAGGTCCCGGGTCTGCAAACTGAGCTCTTTCAGGTTGAAGACTGCCTGCAGCAGGTCTTCCAGTTCGTTGAAATAAATTTTAAGCCTGGTCAGCACGGGGTTTTGAGCCGAGGCTGGCAGGAGCGCTTTGATCACATCAAAGTGACGCTTTTCAATGTGTTTCAAATCGTCGCTGTAATCTTCGCCCTGCTCGGCTTTGGCTGCCATAGCTGTAAGGAGGTTGGTTACACCGCTCATGGCAGAAAGTACAACGACCGGGTTGCCGCCCGTTTTTTCCTGTTTGACGATCTCGATCAGGGTGCTGATGCTCTGTACTGATCCGACTGATGTGCCTCCGAATTTTAATACTTTCATGTTGGTTTGGTCATAAAAAAAGCGCCTTCCGTTGGAGGAAGGCGCTTTTTGTGTTTTATCTTTTTTCTCGATTTTTACAGCATTAGCTTTCCTTCCTCCGGTTATCCCCGATGGTAATAATAATGCTTGTAATAATCGATTGCTGGTTATACATGGTTGCTTAGTGTATCTTCTACACCGGCAAAGAAGGAGATTATTTTTTAAAGATGCAAACGATCTTCAAAATATTTTTAAAATACTTCAACTAAAACGCTTTTGCATTGTCAAATTCTTAGCCTGAAAGAGACCAAAAATTTTCGTCCCGGGCCCATGTAACGTTGTGGCGAACGGGTTTGTGTTCTTTTCAACTGTAGCATTGACACTCATTCTGGCAATCTGGCTTCGCAGCGTGCGTTTGTTTTTTATACCTTTACCAGAGCTTATGCAGGGATTAGTAATCAAATCGACGGGAAGCTGGTACCACGTACTCGCAGACAATGGCAAGACTTACGATTGCCGCATTCTCGGCAAGTTTCGCATAAAAGGAATCAAAACAACCAATCCTGTTGCCGTTGGCGACAGGGTCAGGCTGCAGTTTGAGCCAGGGGGCGAAACGGCTATCATTACCGAGCTGCTTCCCCGTCGCAATTACATTATTCGCAAATCGATCAACCTGTCACGGCAGGCGCAGATCCTGGCGGCTAACCTCGACCTGGCGCTGCTGGTCGTTACACTGGCATCACCCCGCACATCACTTGGTTTCATTGACCGCTTCCTGGTTACTGCCGAGGCCTATGACATTCCCGCCATCCTGGTGTTTAACAAACTGGATCTGTTCAGCGATGAGGGCTTAGAAATTCTCCAGGATTTCAAAGCCATCTATGAAGATATCGGTTATTCCTGCTACGAGGTTTCTGCCTTGCAGGGAACCAATATTACCGGACTCCAGGAAGTCATAGCCGGCAAAACAACGCTTATTTCCGGTCATTCGGGCGTAGGAAAATCCAGCCTGATCAATGCCCTGCTGCCAGACCGGCAAATCCGTACCGGGGCGGTTTCTGACTGGAGCGACAAAGGACAACACACCACGACTTTTGCCGAAATGTATGCCTTGCCCCAGGGCGGGCATATTGTTGATACGCCCGGCATTCGCGAATTGGGCATCATCGATATCGAGCCGCAGGAACTTGGCCACTTTTTCCCTGAGATCTTCAAGACCTCTGACAATTGCCGGTTCAACAACTGCAGGCACATCAATGAGCCTGGCTGCGCGGTGATGGCGGCCGTTCAGGAAGGAGGCATAGCGCCTTCCCGCTATGAAAGTTACCTCAGCATTTACCATGGCAACGACACGAGAAACTAAATTTCCCTAAGCCTTTACAGACCGATCAGTTATGCGAGCCATTATTCAACGTGTTACAGAAGCTTCCTGCACCGTCGACAACCGGGTTACAGGAAAGATCGCAGCCGGCCTTCTGGTGCTGCTCGGCATTGAAGATGCCGACAACGATACAGAACTTGAATGGCTGGCACAAAAAATTGTGAACATGCGCATTTTCAACGATGAAGCGGGCCTGATGAACCGGTCGGTAACTGAAACAGGCGGCAGCATTCTGCTGGTCAGCCAGTTTACACTCTTTGCAGCCACGAAAAAGGGAAACCGGCCCGGTTTTACCCGTGCAGCCAAACCACCCATCGCGATTCCCTTGTATGAAAAAATGGCCGGCCGCCTGACCGAGCTGACCGGCAGGAAAACCGAAACAGGTGAGTTCGGGGCCGATATGAAAATCAGGCTCTTAAACGACGGGCCGGTTACCATCTTTATCGATTCGCTGAACAGGGAATAATTAGTCGGGCAGCAGACCGTATTTTTTTGTATTTTCAATAAATCACTGCAGCATTTTGAAAGCACGTGCCCGTAACGGACAGGAAACGCCCCTGCTTATTTTTTTCCTGGTCCTCAAAATTTCCTTGTCTTACCTGCTTGTTAACCGGGTGTATGAACTGCACCGCGATGAATACCTGCATCTTGACCTGGGCAACCACCTTGCAGCCGGATACACATCGGTACCACCGCTTACCGGGATCGTTTCAGCATTAATTAAACTTGCAGGAGGCGGTTTTTTCTGGGTAAGACTTTGGCCGGCATTATTTGGTGCAGCAACCATTTTCTTTTGCTGGAAAACGGTCAGGCTGTTGGGGGGGAACCTCCTTGCCTGCTGCTTTGCAGCGCTGGCCTGCCTGTGTTCGGCCTTGCTCCGGATCAACACCTTATACCAACCCAACTCCTTCGATATCCTGGCCTGGACGGCTGTTTTTTATTATCTACTGAAGTACTTCAAAGACGATCAGCCGCTCAGGCTGTACCAGGTTGCCGTATGTGCAGCGCTTGGTTTTCTGAATAAATACAATATCGTTTTTCTGGGCATGGGTCTCGTTCCCGCATTGATGCTCAGCCCACAGCGGCGCATCTTTGGCACAAAACATTTTTACCTGGCTTGGCTGCTTGCATTGCTGCTCGTTCTCCCGAATCTTATCTGGCAATTTGAACAGGGTTTTCCGGTGTTGAAACACATGCGCGAACTGGCCAGCAAGCAGCTGGTTCACATAAACAGGGCAGATTTTCTTATCAACCAGCTGCTGTATTTTCTTAACAGTATCGTTTTTTTAGTCTGCGGATTGCTTGCCCTTCTTTTCTACAGGGATTTCCGCAGCCATCGCTGGGTGATTCTTGTTTATGTTTTTACCATGGCGATCTTTGTATGGTTCCGGGCAAAAGATTATTATGCTCTTGGCCTGTACCCGGTTCTGCTTAGCTTCGGCGCGGCATTCCTGGGCCGCAAACTGCAGGGCAGGCCCCTGGTTACGGCCCTTCTTGTTACAGTAACAGCGGGTTCCTTGCTGCTGATACTGCCTTATTTGATGCCGCTTTGGTCCCCTGACCAGATTATGCGGAACAGACAGCGGTTTGAAGACATGGGGCTGCTGCGCTGGGAAGATGGGAAAAACCACCACCTGCCGCAGGATTTTGCAGATATGCAGGGCTGGCGGGAGCTTGCCGCTCTGGCAGACCGCGCATTCGAAGCCGTACCCGATCGCAAAGCGGTTTTGGTCCGGTCTGATAACTACGGACAAGCAGGCGCAATCAACTATTATTCAACGCATAAAGACATCAATTGCCTTTCTTATAACGCCGACTACCTATATTGGTTTGACCTCAGCAAACCCATCAGGCACCTGATCCTGATTCGCGGGGCCGACGATTCCGACCCGAACCTGACAGCCGAACGGCTCTTGTTTAAACGTGTTCGAAAACTCGGCAGCGTGCGCAACAGGCATGCCCGGGAATACGGCACAAGTGTATATTTGCTTGAATTTGCACAGGAGCCGATCAACAACAGGCTCCGGCAGGAAATCAAAGAAGAACAACATGACCATTAAAGAAGCACAGACGCTGGTAGATGAATGGATCGGCACAACCGGAGTCAGGTATTTCAGCGAACTGACCAATACGGCTCTTCTCATGGAAGAGGTGGGGGAAGTTGCCCGCATCATGGCCCGGACATATGGCGACCAGTCTTTCAAAAAAAGTGATGAAGATGTGAACCTAGCAGATGAAATGGCAGACGTACTCTTCGTATTGATTTGCCTGGCCAACCAGACAGGAACCGACCTGACGGCAGCCCTCGAGGCGAACCTGCAAAAAAAGCGTATCCGCGATAAGGACCGGCACATTAACAACCCGAAGCTGCGGCGTTAATTGCACACCTTATTCCAGGTTAAGCACACGCCTGGCCAATTCGATGGCGGCCGGGCTGCCCATATATTTATGGCTTTCGTCGGATAATTTAACCACTTCTGTCCACTGGTCTCCATAAGTTTGAACGTGGGTCATCTTAATGACGATATTCATTGGATGAAGGCCCACATCGTTTGTGAAATTGGTCCCGATTCCGAATGAAACACCGATTTTTCCGCTGCAATAGGCTGCGATCCCGGCCACTTTTTCTGCGTTCAGCACGTTAGAAAAGATGATCATTTTTGAGACGGGATCAATATGGTGGCGATGGTAGTGTGCAATGGTACGGTCGGTAAAAGCGAGCGGATCCCCGCTGTCATGGCGAACACCATCGAACAGCTTGGCAAACATTTTATCAAACTGTCTGAAAAAATTTTCACTCGTAAATGTATCCGACAGGGCGATGCCAAGATCCCCGCGGTAAACGCTTACCCAGTTCTGCAGGCCGAGAAGGTTTGCCCTCGTATAGCCATACTTTCCCGCATGGAACATAAACCAATCATGAGCATGGGTGCCTATTGGCCGGGTAGCATATTTCATAGCAAGGTGTACGTTGCTTGTCCCGATAAAGGCACCATTCCCCTTTTGCCTGAGCGCGCTGACCACCAGGTCGTGAACGCGGTAAGAATGACGGCGACGGGTGCCAAACTCGGCGATTTTCAGACCAAGTTCCTTATATCGCACAATTTTACGCGTGCCAGTATCAAAAACCTGCTCAGCAGATGGCCTGGAATGTCCTGTAAGCTGATAAAAAAAGTTCTGAGATCAGCGCCAGGAGTCGCACTTCCCAAAGAATGGTCCGGTACCAAAACCCTTCAACGACTACTTGCAGCTCACCTCCATCTTGCGCAATCCTCACTTCTGACGGATCAAACCGGTATCCCTGCAGAAAGTCCAGGTAAGTTCGATCAAGGTACGGACAGGTTTCGGCCAGGTAATGTTTTTCGCCGGCAGACAAGGCAAGTCTTGCCAACTGGCCGGTTGCTTCATGCAACGCCCGGTCAAAGCCAGCAGGGAACACATGCCCGCCACGGTTTATAAATTCATACCGTACACAGGCAGTTGGAAATAACCTGATCACCGCATGCTGCATGGTAAATTTATAGAAATCGTTACCAGCAGAGCGGCGATTGGCATAAGCAGCAGGTTAAGGCGCTGTGATCTCGCGCAGGGCTTCGACAATTTTGGCCGCGGCCTCTTTCAGTTCGCCCTGGCTGAGCTGCAGCTTGGGTTTGCTGAAATTAAGGTCATCGACATTGTTCATCGGGATCAGGTGTATATGGGTATGAGGAACCTCCAGGCCAATAACTGCTACGCCCACTTTGCGACAGGGGAAGGCTTTTTTCACCCCGTTTGCCACAACCTTGGCGAAGATGAACAGCCCGCCGTAGGTATCATCGTCCAGGTCGAATATATAATCGACCGGCTTTTTGGGAATTACCAGCACATGCCCGGGAGCAAGCGGCTGGATATCCAGAAATGCCAGGTAATCGGCGGTTTCAGCAACGACATGGGCCGGTATTTCGCCAGCTATGATCTTTGAAAATATTGTAGACATTGGGGGAGGTTTTATACCTGCGGCCACCGGTTCTTATGGTTGCCACAGGTTGTTGAGTTACCTGGAGATTTCCAGGATTTCGAATTCCATTGTTCCGGCAGGCACCTGAATCTCGGCCTTTTCGCCGACAGATTTGCCCAACAGGCCTTGTGCTATAGGCGACTTTACGGAGATTTTTCCGGTTTTCAGGTCTGCCTCAGATTCAGCCACCAACTGGTAAGTCATGGTCGCACCATTCTTCACATTTTTGATCTTCACGATCGAAAGCGCCAGCACCTTTGACAGGTCGAGTTTCGACTCATCGATCAGGCGTGCAGAAGCAAGTGTTCCTTCAAGTTTGGCGATCTTTGCCTCGTGCAGACCCTGCGCTTCCTTTGCCGCATCGTACTCGGCGTTCTCCGAGAGATCACCCTTATCCCGGGCTTCGGCAATGGCTTTTGCAATTGCTGCCCTACCCTCCGTTTTCAAGTGTTGAAGTTCTTCTTTCAGCTTATCTAACCCTTCCTGGGTATAATAGGTTACTTCTGACATAGCTCGTATTCTTTTTCTTAAGTCCTATAAAAAACAAACAAGACTATATCGGCTTTCGCCTACATAGTCTTGCTATCATTAAAAACGAAGATAAAATTAGGAAATTACATTTCCAAATAATTTGTTTCTGACAACCGGGAAAGCCACGCAGGTACTATGAAAAGACTTTCAATTTTAAAAACATAAAAATCTGAATCTGCGTACCTTTGCGGCAGAATTTTAACCAATGAAAAAATTTTTAACTACAGCACTCGCCTGTTTTGTTTTCGCCACGGGCCTGCCGGCGCAGCAGCTCTACATGCCGAGAAACGTCAAAGCCGCTTTTGAGAAAGGTACCCGGTCAATGGATGGAAAACCAGGCCGGAAATACTGGCAGAACAATGCCCAGTACGACATGAAAATAACTGTCGATCCGAAAACGCGGCTGGTAAGCGGTACGGAAACAATCCGGTACAACAACAACAGTCCCGACACACTTAAGACATTGGTGATGCGTTTTGTAAACAACCTGCACAAGCCTGAAGCCCCGCGGGCCGGGCAGGTAAGCACAGATTTCCTGGCCCCGGGACTGGTTATTTCGTCTTTTATTATCGATGGAGAACGTTACGGAGTCACCGCAGCGGACTGGGGCACGACTGGCGACGTCAAGCTTAAAAAACCGCTTCATCCGCGCAGTACAGCCACGCTCGAGATCAGCTGGCAATATCCGCTGTCTAAGGAAAGCGGCCGCGAAGGCCAGATTGACGAACGCACCTTTTTTGTAGCCTACGCCTATCCGCGTGTATCAGTTTACGACGATTACAATGGCTGGGATCGCGTACCGCATACCGATCGCGCAGAATTTTACAATGATTTTAACGATTATAGCTTCTCTGTCACCGTTCCCAAAAACTATGTCGTCTGGGCCACCGGCGATCTGCTCAACCCCGAAGAAGTGCTGCAGCCGGAAATTGCCGCGCGGCTAAAGCGTTCTTATACCAGCGATGCAGTGATCCACGTGGCTACGGCCGAAGACATGGAACAAGAGCGGGTAACCCAGCAGAAAAAGAACACCTGGAAGTTTGCTGCCAAAAATATTTGCGATATCACCTTTGGCTTAAGCGATCATTATGTCTGGGACGCCGGCAGCACGGTTGTAGACAAAAAAAACAACCGCAGGGCGAGCACACAGGCTGCATACAATAAAACGGCGAAAGATTTTACCAATTCGGTAGCCTGGAACAATTATGCGCTAACCTGGTTTTCCGAGAACTGGCCGGGAATCGCCTATCCGTTCACAAAAATGACTGCCTTTCAGGGTTTCGCCGATATGGAATACCCGATGATGGTGAATGATGCCTCAGTAAATGACCTCAATTTTGCGCGGCTGCTGCAGGATCATGAGGTGGCCCACACGTATTTTCCCTTTTTCATGGGCACCAATGAAACCCGTTACGCCTTTATGGATGAAGGCTGGGCCACCACCTTTGAGTACCTGATCGGCATGAGCCACCATGATAAGGCCTATGCAGACGAAGCCTATAAAAACTTCCGGGTAAAACGGTATATCTTCGATTCCTCTGCAGAGCAGGACCAGCCCATTATTTCCATGTCAACACAGGTCAGCGGCGCAGGATATGGAAACAATGCCTACGTAAAAGCTTCGCTGGCCTACCTGGCACTGAAAGACCTGCTGGGCGATGCAACGTTTAAAAAAGCCCTCCACACGTACATGAACAATTGGAACGGGAAACACCCCATGCCCTGGGATTTCTTTAATTCGATGAATGCTGGCTCAGGTCAGAACCTCAACTGGTTTTTCAACAACTGGTTTTTCAGCAACAACTACATCGATCTCGCGGTTACTTCACTCAGAAAACCTAAGTCGGGAATTTCCGAGCTAACCATCGAAAACAGAGGCGGCTTTGCGATTCCTTTCGATGTCGAAATGACGTTCGCCGATGGCAGCAAAAAGAAAATCCATCAGACACCCGCCGTCTGGAAAGCGGGCAGCAAACGAATCAACATTGCTCTGCCTGCTTCCCGGAAGATCCGTTCGGTGCGTGTTGACGGAGGGCTGTACATGGATCCGACGCCAGCGAACAACCTGTTGAACGCAAACAATTAACCGGCAATTTGAGGTTATTCATCTTCAGCCGTGCAGACGGCTTCATGTTTAACCGGAAAATTGCAGGAATTCGCAATGAAACACATTCTATTGGCCTCGGCGTGAAGCGCCTGGGCCTTTTCTTTTTTCGATGCCGCAGAAATGCGAACTTCCGGTCTCAGTGTTACTTCGACAAAGCGGCCGCTGCCGTCCGGGCCTTCTTCCATTTTGCCGGTGGCCGCGTCGCGGTATTCAATTACCACGATATCGTGCTTCGAGCACAGGTGCAGGTACCAGAGCATGTGGCAGGAGGAAAGCGAAGCAACCAGCAGGTCTTCAGGATTGTGCCGGTGTTTGTTACCAAGAAACTGGGCATCTGATGATCCTAAAATATCTGGCTTGTCATTGATGGAGAGCGTGTAATCCCGGTCATACGAGCGGTAGTCCATCGTGCCTGATCCGCGGTTTCCGGTCCAGGTAAGGTGTGTGGCATATTCATGTAGTTTTAGCATTGGGGAGATATTTTTGATACAGGCAAGTTAACAATTCCCGGATTTTTCCGGCGATAACAGCAGCACAATTTAGGCATGAACCTGATTATTTCACCGGCAGTTGATGTTGCCTGTACTTTGAACACGGGCAAACGCCTGCGCGACCGGAGAAGATGATGTATTTACGGCTGAGAATCGCATGAAGGCTTGGCTTCGATCCCGCAGGACCAGCGCCGAAAGGTAATAAATTTTAATTTTTGGCTTTATTTTTTAACTTAAAGTTGGTAACTTTTGTAAAGTTACCAACTTTGCAGGACTCGAACTGGCTGCAGTGCCGATCAACTACCGATGTCGTTTACAGCCGTTCCAGTTTTTCAGCCAGCACTTCGGATATTTTATAATAGGATTCAAAAGTCCAGCCGCCCACATGCGGGCTCAGCAAAACCCGGTCGTTTGACCGCAGGGCTTCATACCACGGCTCGGCCGAAAGCGCCGGGAACTTTTCGGTTTCCAGTACGTCCAGGCCGGCCCCCAAAATCTTTCCCGTTTCAATCGCCTTGAGCACAGATTGTGTGTTCACGATTTCCCCGCGTGCGGTATTGATAAAAAACAAAGGCTTTCTGAAATGAAAAAGGTATTCGTCGTCCACCATCTGCCGGGTTTCCGGCGTTAGGGGTATGTGGAGGCTGAGTACATCTGTTTGCCGTACGATCTCTTCCATACTCACCTCCTGCGCAAAATTATCGCTGAAACCGGTTTTATATTTGTCGTAGGCCAGCACCCTGACCCCGAACCCGCTTAATTTCCGGGCAAAGCTCTGGCCCATGAAACCGTAGCCGATAATACCGACTGTGCGGCCCTTCAGCTCATAACCCCTGTTGCCTTCGCGATCCCAGACACCCTGCCGCACGCCGGCGTCTGCCTGGCGCAGGTTATTCATCAAAGAAAGCAGCATACCCATTGCATGTTCGCCAACCGCATCCATATTGCCCTCGGGTGCATTAAGCAGCGTAATGTTCCGGGCCCGGGCAGCCTGTTCATCGATATTATCGAGTCCGGCGCCGGCACGGGCAATGAACCGGAGTTTTGTTCCCGCACCGATCAATTCCGCGTCCATCTTAAATTTTGTTCTGATGGCAATGCCATCATAACCCGCAATGCATTCCAGCACTTCCTGCCGGGTAATGCCGGGCAGATCGTCGACCTCATAACCCATGCTGCGCGAACGCGATGCAAAAACCGGGTGCAGGGCATCGGCAATCAGTATCTTTCCTTTCATGTGTTAAATATTTTCTTATCTGGCGGCAAGCTCCTGCAGGTGCAGTGTCAGGGCCACAAAATCTGCTACGGTCAGCTGCTCAGCGCGTTTTTCAAAGTAGGTATGCTGGTCCATTTTATCTTTGGGCAACACTACAGACAAGGCGTTGCGTAACGTTTTCCGGCGCTGGTTGAAACCGGCCTTGACCACGCGCCAGAAAAGTTTTTCATCGCAGGGCAAGGCTTCCACTTCATTGCGCAGCAAACGAATAACGGCAGAATGTACTTTAGGAGGCGGATTGAAGGTACCCGGCTTTACCGTAAACAAATAATCAATGTGGTAATACGCCTGGAGAAAAACGCTCAGTATGCCATACTCTTTTGAACCGGCGGCAGCCGCACAGCGCTGCGCCACCTCTTTCTGAAACATACCGACCATCTCTACCACCTGCTGGCGGTTGTCGAGGACCTTAAAAAGGATCTGCGAAGATATGTTGTATGGGAAATTGCCAATGATGGCAAATTTATCAGGGAAGTAGGCAGAAAAGTCCAGCTGCAGAAAATCACCGTTAATGAGCCTCTTGCCCAGGTCAGGATATTTTTCCTGCAAAAAGGTGTACGACTCCTCATCAATGTCAATCAGCCAGGTTTCAAAATCGGTCCGTTTGACCAGGAAATCAGAAAGTATCCCCATACCCGGCCCAACCTCCAGTACCTGGGTATATGCTGTAGTACGGCTCAGGCTGTCAACAATGCGACCGGCAATGTTTTTATCGGTTAAAAAATGTTGTCCGAGGTGCTTTTTTGCTTTTACCAAACTCATACAGAAGGGCCGGCCTTTGGTCAGGCCGTTGCCTGGCTGTACAGCCTTTTTTTAATATACAAATTAAGTAAAGTTTTATGGCTTTGAGGCTGGTTCCGTTCAAAAACTGTAATTTGCGCTTAAATTTCTGCACTCTGAAGCATGAGCAATAAAGTAAAGATCGGAATCAGCATAGGCGATGTAAACGGCATCGGGCTCGAAGTAATTATCAAAACACTGGCAAACAGCCATATTCTGAATTATTGTATTCCCATTGTTTACGGACATACCAAGGTGGCATCTTTTCACCGCAAAGCCACCGGTGTGAGCGACTTCAGTTTCCAGGTCATCCCTTCAGCTGCACAGGCCAGTGCAACGAAGGCCAATATCATCAATTGCTGGGAAGAGGACGTACGTGTGGAATTGGGCACGGCAAATGAAACGGGCGGCAAATACGCTTTTCTATCGCTGGAAAGAGCCACGCAGGACCTTGTTAACGGTGAAATCGATGCCCTGGTTACCGCACCGATCAACAAGCACAATATCCAGTCTGAAGATTTCCGTTTTCCCGGCCATACCGAATACCTCCAGGAAAAAAGCGGCAGCAGTGATGTCCTCATGTTCCTGCTCAGCGATGATCTCAAAGTAGGTGTTGTTACCGGTCACATCCCGGTGCAGGAGGTTGCTGCCCAGATCACTAAGGAAGGCATTCTGCGGAAATTGAAACTGATGAACGAAAGCCTGAAAAAAGATTTCTGGATCGAAAAACCGAAAATTGCCGTGCTCGGATTGAACCCGCACGCCGGCGACAGCGGCCTGCTTGGCAAAGAAGAAGAAGCGATCATTACCCCCGCCATACAGGAAGCTTTTGACAAAGGGATCATGGCGTTCGGGCCGTATCCGGCCGATGGCTTTTTCGGCAAAGGAAGTTTCAGGCAGTTCGACGCCGTACTGGCCATGTACCACGACCAAGGTTTGATCCCGTTCAAAACGCTTGCGTTCAGCACCGGGGTCAACTACACCGCCGGGCTCAAAGTGATCCGCACTTCGCCCGATCACGGCACCGGTTACGACATTGCAGGCAAAGGCATTGCCGACCATGCGTCGTTTACCGAAGCCCTGTTCACGGCCATTCATATCGTCAAGAACCGCCGCGAGCATGAAGAACTGCTGAGCAATAAACTGCGTACCGGCGGAAAAGTCATTGAAACTGCGCTCGACATCAAGGACGACGCATCTTAAGCGCAAAACAGGAACAGACCTGCGCGATGGTGCAGCGGCCAGGGTTCAATAAACCCGATTGGCGCGGAAAGCCCGCAGCGGCACGATGCGGCTTGCAGCGAAAGCGGGACTGCCGCTCATCTGTGCAGGGCCCTTGCTTTTCAAAAAGAAAACAGGCACCCAGATGAGAGCAGCATGCGATGACCGGGCTTCCCGCAAGATGCCTTGTTAAAGAAAACCAGGTATTTAGCCGCACACAATTTTCGCCAAACATTTTCGATATCTAAAAAATATTCCTACATTTGCAGGCTCAAATTTCGTCGCATTTTGAAACCGCTAAAACAGTTTTCAGTTCCGTTTACCGGATTAAAATTAGGCAAGCACGATTTTGAATTTGAAATCGATGATGCCTTCTTCAATGAATTTGAGTATTCATTGATCAAGAGCGGAAAACTGAAAGTCCAGATGGAAATGGACAAGCAGGAAACCATGCTGCTGCTGAATTTCAGGATTTCGGGCAGTGTCAGGTTGAACTGCGACAAATGCCTGTCTGATTTTGATCAGCAGGTTACAATTGAGGAACGGCAGATTGTAAAATTTGCTGAAGACAATTTGGAAAGTGATGATCCGGAGATCATCATCCTGAACAGGAGCGAAAGCGAGATTGATGTATCGGGCCTGTTGTATGAGATGATCAACGTGGCGGTTCCGTATATCAAGAACTGCAGCAACGGCGGGAACGGCCAGCAATGCGATCAGCAGATGATTGACAAGCTGGAAAGTCTTTCTGCCGAAAATAATGAAGAAACAGAGACGGTCGACCCACGCTGGGAAGCCCTGAAAAAATTAAAATAAAATAAAAATTTACTAAAATGGCACATCCAAAACGTAAGCTTTCTAAATCGAGAAGAGATAAAAGAAGGACGCATTACAAAGCTGAACTTCCTTCTTTGGCAACCTGCCAGACAACAGGTGCCGTACACGTGCCTCACCGTGCATACAACGTTGATGGTAACCTTTACTACAACGGCAAACTGGTTATTGAAAACACAACAATAGGTTAGTTTTCTTAAAAATTTGTTTGTGTTTTCATGGGCTTAAGCTTTACCTTAGCCGTCTGAAACGACCGGTAACTTACCGCAAAAGCACAAACAGAATTTTACTATGAAAATAGGCCTGGATATAATGGGTGGAGACTATGCTCCCAAAGCGATCGTTTTGGGAGCAATAGCAGCCCATGAAGCACTTTCGGCGGGAGAGAGACTTGTGCTTATCGGTGATACTTCACTGATCAAGCCTGTTCTGGCCGAGCAAGGGTTTAACCCCGACCATTTTGAATATGTCCATACCGAGGAAGCAATCGGCATGGGCGAACATCCCACCAAAGCTATTGTTCAAAAGCCCAACTCGAGTATCGCAGTTGGTTTCCAGCTTTTGAAAGAAGGCAAGATCGATTCTTTTGCCAGTGCCGGCAACTCAGGCGCCATGCTCGTCGGCGCTGTGTTCAGCGTAAAGACGATTCCGGGCATTATCCGCCCGTGTCTATCTACACTCGTTCCCAAGTTAAAAGGTGGCGCAGGCCTGTTGCTCGATGTGGGCGCAAATGCAGACTGCAAGCCCGACACCCTGCTGCAATTTGGCATACTGGGCAACCTGTATGCAGAGAATATCCTGCAGATCGCCAATCCGCGCGTAGCGCTGATGAACATCGGGGAAGAGGAAGAAAAAGGAAACATGGTCGCCATGGCTACCTTTCCGCTTATGCGCGATACCAGGTTTTTCAACTTTGTAGGTAACGTAGAAGGACGCGATCTCTTCAACGATAAAGCCGATGTCATCGTTTGCGATGGTTTTACCGGCAATATCGTACTCAAAATGGCCGAATCGTTTTATATTCTCACCCTTAAGAAAGGCTTCAAAGACGAATTTTTTGACCGCTTTAACTACGAAAAATACGGCGGCAGTCCCATTCTCGGTGTCAATGCCCCCGTTATCATCGGGCACGGCATTTCCAGTCCCGAAGCCGTGAAAAATATGGTCCTGCAATCTAAAGACATGATCGAAACGCAGCTGGTCGAAAAGATTAAAAAAGCTTTCAAGTAATTCTAAATTGAATAAAATGAGCAAAATTCACGCTGCGATTACCGCGGTTCACGGTTATGCACCCGACTATGTGCTGACCAATAAAGAGCTCGAATCGATGGTAGATACCACAGACGAATGGATCACCACCCGTACAGGTATAAAAGAGCGGCGAATCTTAAAAGGTGAAGGCCTTGGCACCACCGATATGGCCATGCATGCTGTAAACGGCCTTTTAGAAAAACGCGGCATCTCTGCTGAAGAGATTGACATGATCGTTTTCTGCACCACTACGCCCGACCTTTCTTTCCCCGCTTCGGCCAATATACTCGGCGAAAAAGTAGGCGCTAAAAACGCCTGGGGTTACGATGTCCAGGCCGCCTGTTCAGGCTTTATTTACGGACTGACCATCGGATCGCAGTTCATTGAAACCGGCAAACACCAAAAAGTACTGGTCGTAGCGGGCGACAAAATGTCGTCTATTATCGACTATACCGACCGCACCACCTGCATTATTTTCGGCGACGGCTGCGGCGCCGTATTGCTCGAACCGAATCACGAAGGGCTGGGCGTTATCGACTCCATTCTTCGCAGCGATGGTTCAGGCATCAAACACCTGCATCAGAAAGCGGGGGGCTCGGTTAAACCTGCCACGCACGAAACCATTGACAACCGCGAGCACTATGTCTACCAGGAAGGTCAGGCCGTGTTCAAATTTGCGGTGACCAATATGGCAGACGTAGCCGCCGAGATCATGGACCGCAACCAGCTTACCGCCGACGATGTGGCCTGGCTGGTTCCGCACCAGGCCAATAAACGGATCATCGACGCAACGGCCAACCGGATGGGTGTGGGCAGCGATAAGGTGATGATTAACATTGAACGGTATGGCAATACCACGAACGGAACCATCCCCCTCTGCCTCTGGGAATGGGAAGATAAGCTCAAAAAAGGCGACAATGTTGTCCTTGCTGCGTTCGGCGGTGGCTTTACCTGGGGGTCAGTTTATCTTAAATGGGCCTACTAGTACCATAAAACGGCCCTGACGGCACGAACCTTGCGGCATTAACCTGCTGACAATTAATTACTAAAGAAAAAACATAACTTAGTTATACATTAAGACAAGTTTACTTAACAAGACAAAGAATGGATATCAAACAAATTCAGGAACTGATCAAGTTTGTTTCACGCTCCGGCGTAAATGAGGTTGCGATCGAACAGGAGAATTTTAAAATCACCATTAAAACCAACCAGGCCCCTACTGTCGTAAACGCTACTGTACCAGCACTTCCGGTTCAGCAAGTACAACAGGCGGCCCCTCCCGTTGCGCCTCCTGCTGCCAGCCCGGCAGTTGAAACAAAATCGGCTCCTGCCGCAGATGATACGTCTAAATACATCACCATCAAATCGCCGATGATCGGAACTTTTTACCGTTCAGCAAGCCCCGAAAAGCCATCCTTTGTCAACGTGGGCGATGAGGTGACCGCCGGAAAGGTGATCTGTATCATCGAAGCCATGAAGCTCTTCAACGAAATTGAAAGTGAAGTTTCAGGAAGAATCGTTAAGGTACTGGTAGACAATGCCTCGCCGGTAGAATACGACCAGCCGCTTTTCCTGGTCGAACCCGCATAGCCTAACTTATTTTAACTTCAGGACGCCGGGGCTAGTGCCCGGCTTTGCCTGTTAGCAGCTCAAATATGTTTAAAAAGATATTAATTGCCAACAGGGGCGAGATTGCCTTGCGCATTATCCGCACCTGCAAAGAAATGGGCATCAAGACCGTTGCCGTTTATTCTACCGCCGACCGCGAAAGCCTGCATGTGCGTTTTGCCGATGAAGCGGTTTGCATCGGTCCGCCTCCAAGCAAAGACTCTTACCTCAATATTCCAAATATCATTTCTGCTGCCGAGGTTACCAATGCAGATGCCATTCATCCGGGATACGGCTTTCTTTCAGAGAACGCCAAGTTCTCGAAAATCTGCCATGAGTACGGCATCAAGTTTATTGGCGCCACGGCTGATCAGATCAATGCCATGGGCGACAAGGCCTCTGCCAAAGACACCATGAAAGCTGCCGGTGTGCCTACCATTCCGGGTTCAGATGGCCTGCTGTCTGATGTGAAACAAGGCATCCAGGTGGCCAACGAGATTGGTTACCCGGTTATCCTGAAAGCAACGGCAGGCGGCGGTGGCCGTGGTATGCGTATCGTCTGGAAAGATGAGGAGTTTGAAAATGCCTGGGACAGTGCACGCCAGGAAGCCGGCGCAGCCTTTGGCAACGATGGCATTTACCTCGAGAAATTTATCGAAGACCCGCGGCACATCGAGATTCAGGTAATCGGCGACCAGTATGGAAAGGCCTGCCACCTGTCTGAGCGTGACTGTTCAATCCAGCGTCGGCACCAGAAGCTGGTCGAGGAATCGCCTTCTCCTTTCATGACCGATGAACTGCGCGAAAAAATGGGTGAAGCGGCCATTAAAGGCGCCGTAGCCGTTCAGTATGAAGGTGCAGGTACCATTGAGTTCCTGGTAGACAAGCACCGCAATTTCTACTTTATGGAAATGAATACCCGTATCCAGGTAGAACATCCCGTTACTGAAGAGGTGATCAATTACGACCTGATCAAAGAACAGATCAAAGTGGCTGCCGGTGTTCCAATCTCAGGCGCCAATTACCTGCCAGACATGCACGCGATCGAGTGCCGCATCAACGCAGAAGATCCGTTTAACGGCTTCAGGCCTTCGCCGGGAAAAATTACTAATTTCCACTCGCCGGGCGGGCATGGCGTTCGCGTAGATACCCATGTATATGCGGGGTACCAAATTCCACCGAACTATGATTCTATGATCGCCAAGCTGATATGCGTGGCCCAAACCCGTGAAGAGGCCATCTGCACCATGGAGCGCGCACTGAGTGAGTTTGTCATTGAAGGTGTAAAGACCACCATTCCTTTCCACCTGAAGCTGATGAAAGATCCCAATTTCAGGGCCGGCAACTTCACCACGAAGTTCATGGAAACTTTTGAACTGACCGCCGACTAAGTATTTTGTAACAGCGAAAGATCAAAAATGCCGTTTTTCCGCACTTTTGATCTTTCGTTTGTAACATCGGCAAACCAATCAAGATATTTTATCCGTACATACCATTCTATTAGACCAGAATGGTATTTTTGTTTCCCGTATGAGCGTAACTAAAGAAAGAAAGTCACTTGTAAAAAGCATTACTGAAAAAGGAAAAACGATGGAAGCTGAAATGTCGTTTTTCGATCACCTCGACGTGCTGCGCAAACACCTTGTACGTTCGGTACTCGCGATCGCGGTCTTTACCGGCCTTGCTTTTTATTACTATGATTTTATTTTCGACACGGTCGTTATGGGCCCCCGGAAGGGCGACTTCTGGACTTACCGCATGATGTGCAAAATGGTCGAGGCCTTCCCCAAATATATCGACAAAGATTTCTGCATCACCAGCATACCCGGAAAGATCATCAACACCCAGATGGCCGGACAGTTCACCCTGCAGCTGAACTCATCGGTCATTTGCGGTATTGTGCTGGGCATCCCCTATCTCCTGTTTGAGCTCTGGAAATTCATCCGGCCGGCATTACACGAAAATGAAAGGAGATCTGCCAGCGGCTTTGTGTTTTTTGCTTCTGTTCTGTTCCTGCTCGGCGTCTTGTTTGGTTATTACATCGTAAGCCCCCTTTCGGTTAATTTTTTGAGCAACTACTCTGTCAGCAAGGAGATAGAAAATACGATTACGATCGATTCTTACCTCTCCTCTGTGGCCACGCTCACGCTGGGAACCGGGATCATCTTTGAACTGCCCGTTATTATTTATGTCTTGTCTAAACTGGGCATCATGACGCCGAAGTTTATGCGTTCAAACCGCCGGTATGCGGTGGTCCTGATCCTGGTCATATCTGCCATTGTTACACCTACGGCGGATATCATGACCATGCTGATTGTCAGTGCGCCGCTCTTCCTGCTGTTTGAACTGAGCATTTTCATTTCTGCCAACATTGAGCGCAAGCGAAACAAAGAACTGAACGGCGCCGCCTGATCCCGAGGTTAACGAAATATTTACGGCAATAAGCCGATATTCTTGTTATTTTTGATCATCATGTCAGAAAACAAAAAACTGAAGATCGCAATAGGCGCAGACCATGCCGGTTTCGATTACAAGGAAATGCTCAGGGATTACCTGGCCAACCAATATGAACTGAAGGATTTTGGCACCTACTCTTCTGAATCGGCCGACTACCCTGATTTTGCACACCCGGTGTCACTTGCTGTTGAGAGCGGCGAATTTGATTTCGGCGTACTCGTATGCGGAAGCGGCCAGGGAGTCGCCATCACTGCCAACAAACACCAGCACATTCGTGCAGCCCTTTGCTGGACGGTTGACATTGCCCGCTTGTCCCGGCAGCACAACAATGCAAACGTGATCTGTATCCCTTCGCGTTTTGTTTCTGAAGGCCTGGCCACCGAAATGACTGAAGCTTTCCTGACTACAGACTTCGAAGGCGGCCGTCACAGCCGGCGCGTGGACAAAATTGAATGCTAACATCACTAACTAACTATTATGAATAAATATTTTTTAACCCTGGGACTGCTTGCAGGGCTGGGGTTTGGCTGCGTGGCGCAAAACAAGAACGCCATAAAATTCGGCCAGACCATTACAAAAGACAATGCTTATAAGCACCTTTCCGTCCTGGCCTCAGACGAGTACGAAGGCCGTGAAACCGGAAAGAAAGGCGCATGGATGGCTGCAGAATATATTCGCAACCATTTCAGAAAGATTGGCCTGAAAGGACCTGTTAACGGAGATTACTTCCAGAAGATCGACATGATCAAATCATCGATCGGCCAGGGAATCCTAACCATCAACGGGCAGCCGGCAGAGTACCTGAAAGACTTTTATTTTAACCCAACCAGCCTGTCGGCCGAAGGTTTTACCTTCAACGCCAACAGCATTCTGTTTGCAGGTTACGGCATCAAAACCGATAACTACAATGAGTTTGCCGGCCAGAACGTAGCGGGTAAAGTGGTTCTGATCTTTGCCTCTGGCACACCCGGCGACAAAGCGAACGTAGGTGGTGCAAACGCTACCCTGCCAAAGAAACTCGCATACCTGGGCGAGCAAAACGCCGCGGCGGTGATTGTTATTGATCCGCGGGTAGATAAATTCGGCGCAAGCCAGTGGGGTTATCTGAAAGCCGGCCGTGAAATTTTGCTCACAGATGAGGTCGTAGCAGCCCGAAAAGCGAAAAAGACCCCGGTAGTGGTGGTTGGCACCAGCGTTGGAAATACCCTCCTGGCAGGAGCTAAAACGAATATCGAAGACGTTAAAAAGAAAATTTCTGATAGCGGACAGCCTGCTTCGCAGGAAATTACGATCCCGGTTTCTGCGAGCGCCGTTGTTAAAGAAACGCCATTGCGGGCAGAAAACGTTCTGGGCTTCCTGCCTGGATCTGACCCCAAACTGAAAGACGAAGTCCTGGTAATTACCGGTCACTATGACCACATCGGTATCGACTCAACACTTAAAGGAGACATGATCAACAATGGCGCAGACGACGACGGTTCAGGAACGACCGGCGTGCTGATGATTGCCGAAGCTTTCGCCAAGGCAAAAAAAGCAGGCAACGGCCCGAAACGCAGCATCCTGTTCATGACCGTGGTGGGCGAAGAAAAAGGCCTGCTTGGTTCTGAGTGGTATTCAGAACACCCGATATTCCCGCTGGCCAATACAATTGCCAACCTGAACATCGATATGATTGGCCGGGGCGATGAAAAACACAAGGACGACAACAACTTCGTGTACATCATCGGCTCAGACATGCTGAGCAGCGACCTGGACAGAATTGGCAAGAAAGCGAACGCAGATTACGTGAACATTAAACTCGACGAAACTTACAACAACCGGACTGATCCGAACCGTTTCTACTACCGTTCAGATCATTATAACTTTGCTAAACATGGTATACCGGTTATCTTTTATTTCAACGGTGTTCACCCTGAGTACCACCAGCCCGGAGACGAGATCAGCAAGATCGATTTCCCGATGCTGGCCAAGCGCGCCCGCCTCGTTTACTTCACCGCATGGGAACTGGCCAATGGTGCCAAAAGACCGGTTGTTGATAAGAACGACGACGGTACACCAAAAACAAAATAACCGCCAGCATAACAAAAAGCGCCTCCAGCCAGAGGCGCTTTTTTTGGCTTTTTGCGTCCGGGAGGCCGATGGTATCCTCAACCCTATTTCCTATATTTGAAAACATGAGCATTGCTGAAGATTTTTTGGTACAGGCCGACGACAAGGCTTTTGATGAGAAACACCGCCATACCATCAATTACAACATTGGCAAGTATGACCTGGCCGTCGCAAAAGGTCTTTCACGTTTCGAAAACCTGGAAGCCTCCAAGCGGAAGGCCCATGTGATCAAGTGGCGCGTCATGGAAAATCTCGATAAATTCCTTCCAGAATTCGAGGCGAATTTTCAGCGTCGCGGCGGCAAAGTGATCTGGGCAAATGATGCGGAAGAAGCCAACCGTGAAATCCTGAACATTCTGCGTCGCAAGAATGCCAAAACGGTGATCAAGTCGAAATCAATGACCACAGAAGAACTCCATCTGAATGAGTTCCTCGAAAAAAATGGTGTCGAATCGCTCGAAAGCGACCTCGGAGAATACATTGTCCAGTTGCTCGGCCAGCCGCCCTACCACATCGTTACACCGGCCATGCACCTGAGTAAGGAAGAGATTGCCGCGCTGTTTCATGAGCGTTTCGGCACACCGCTAACGGCTACGCCCGAAGAGCTGACGCAGAAAGCACGCGAATTGCTGCGGGATAAATACCTTACAGCCGATGTGGGCATCACCGGCGGCAATTTCCTGATCGCCGATACGGGCAGCATCGCGCTCACCGAAAATGAAGGGAATGCCCGCCTTTCGACCACCTTCCCAAAGGTGCATATTGCCGTGGTAGGCATTGAAAAGCTAATCCCTTCCCTGGCCGACCTGGACCTTTTCTGGCCCCTGCTGGCCAGCCATGGAACCGGACAAAACCTGACAGTGTATAATACGGTGCTAAGTGGGCCCCGCCAGCCCGGCGAAACCGACGGGCCCGAAGAGATGTACGTGGTGCTGCTCGATAACGGCCGTACCAATTTGCTTGCCCAAAAAGACCAGCGTCAGGGCCTCTACTGCATTCGCTGCGGCGCCTGCCTCAATGCCTGTCCGGTGTACAAAAACATCGGCGGCCATACATATAACACGACTTACAGCGGACCCATTGGTTCGGTCATTACACCACACCTGAAAGGCATGGAAGAGTTTAAGCACCTGAGTTATGCTTCCAGTCTGTGCGGCAAATGTTCTGAAGTTTGCCCGGTTAAGATCGATATCCACAAGATGCTGCTGCTGAACAGGCGCGATGCGGCGCAGGGACACAAGAACGGCAAGGTGGAAGATTTTGGCTGGACGCTCTGGAAAAAGAGCATGCAAAAGCGTAACCTCGTCGATCTTGTTGGCGGAAAGATTAAGAATTTCGTGCTCCGCACCTTTTTCAAAAAGAAGTGGAGTAAATACCGGGAATTGCCGGAAGTAGCGCCCAAATCGTTCGCTGCGCAGTGGGAAGCGCAACAGAAAACCAAAACAGACTGATCTCATGCTTTACCAAGGGGCTAACCGGTCGCCTGACATGCTGCTCAGCATCTATCAGAAGCTGCTTTACCCCCGCATGGTCGAAGAAAAAATGCTCATCCTGCTCAGGCAGGGGAGAATTGGCAAATGGTTTTCGGGGATTGGGCAGGAAGCGATCGCCGTAGGCAGCTCCCTGGCTATGAACGCCAGTGAATACATCCTGCCGATGCACCGCAACCTGGGTGTCTTTACTACCCGGAACATCCCGCTCGAAAAACTCGTTGCCCAATGGCAGGGCAAAGCGACCGGCTTTACCAAAGGGCGCGACCGGTCTTTCCATTTTGGCACTCAGGAGCACAAAATCATCGGCATGATCTCACACCTTGGCCCCCAGCTGGCCCTGGCAGCCGGCATTGCGCTGGCCGACCGGCTGGCAGGGAGGCCGCATGTTACACTGGTATTTACCGGCGAAGGGGCGACAAGCGAGGGTGATTTTCATGAGGCGCTCAATGTGGCCGCCGTCTGGGACCTGCCTGTGATCTTCCTTGTCGAAAATAATGGCTATGGCCTGTCTACGCCTGTAACCGAACAGTACCGCTGCGAACGGATCAGTGACAAGGCTGCTGGCTATGGCATGGAAGGCCTGCAAATTGATGGCAACAACGTTCTTGAAGTATTTGATACCGTAAACCGCCTGGCGCAGGAGCTCCGGGTACGGCCGCGGCCAGTACTTCTTGAATGTATGACCTTTCGCATGCGTGGCCATGAGGAGGCTTCAGGAACCAAATATGTACCGCCAGAACTGCTCGAACACTGGGCGGCAAAAGATCCGCTGACAAATTATGAAAACTACCTGCTGCAGACCGGCGTACTGACGCCCGGCCACCGCCTGGAACTTCGTGCAGCTTATAAAAAAGAAATAGATGAGTCCTGCGAACGCGGCTTCGCTGCGCCAGAGCCCGTTTTTGATGCAGCCGCCGAAGAGGCTGACATGTATGTGCCCTACGTTGCCGAAGAAACCGGCATGCCGCAGGGAAACAAGGCCATGCGGTATATTGACGCCATCAGCGATGCGCTTCGCGAAGGATTGAAAAAACACCCTGAACTGGTGCTGATGGGACAGGACATAGCGGAATACGGAGGTGCCTTCAAGATCACCGAAGGTTTTGTCACTGAATTTGGCAGGGACCGGATCCGCAATACACCGATCTGCGAGTCGGCGATTGTTGGTGCAGGCCTGGGCCTTTCCATTAATGGGGCGAAAGCCCTGGTCGAAATGCAGTTTGCCGATTTTGTGAGCTGCGGATTTAACCAGGTTGTCAACAACCTGGCCAAGACCCATTACCGCTGGGGCGAAAAGGCCGATGTGGTTATTCGCATGCCCGCAGGCGCCGGCACAGGTGCAGGCCCTTTTCACTCACAGAGCAATGAGGCCTGGTTCACCAAAACCCCGGGACTGAAAGTCGTTTACCCGGCCTTTCCGAAAGAAGCGAAAGGTCTTCTTTTGTCTGCCCTGGCCGATCCGAACCCGGTTTTGTACTTTGAGCACAAGCTCCTGTATCGCAGCCTGACAGCAGGGGTTCCTGAGGGATACTTCCTGACTCCTATTGGGCAGGCAGCGGTGCTGAGAACAGGAAAACAGTTCAGTATCATTACATACGGGCTCGGGGTGCATTGGGCACTGGCCTACCTGCAGCAACACCCTGAGGCAGACGCCTTCCTGGTCGATCTGCAGACGCTGCAGCCCTGGGACAAGGACACCGTAGCACAGGCCGTTCGGGCAACAGGAAGGGTGCTCGTCCTGCACGAAGATACGCTTACCTGCGGCTTCGGCGCCGAGATCGCTGCATGGATCGGTGAACACTGCTTTCGCGACCTGGATGCCCCTGTGATACGCTGTGCCAGCCTGGATACCGCCATTCCCATGAACAAAGACCTTGAAGCAGGTTTCCTGGCGGAATCGCGCCTGGCCGAAAAAATCGCTACGCTCCTTGCGTTCTGAGCCCTTGGCACGATAATCGCCCCGGTAGCAGTACCTACTTAGAAAAACAATTATGAAATGCCTGCCATCTCTGCTCTTGCTGGTCGCCTTGTTTTCCAGCGCCTGCAACAAGCTTCGCTCAGATCATCCCCAGGCGGGAATTGATCGTGATACAACCGCAACATCGCTCAATGCAGCCAACATTACGCATTACGCCGATTCAATAGAAAAGATGCGCACACAGGCCGAAAAAGCCTACAGCCTGGTATACATGCTCGGCGGATCTTCCTTTTACACAGAAAAATACAGCCTGCGCGACGAGCCCGTGCTTTACATCGAACACATTGTGAACGGGAACGGAAGCACCACAAAATGTTATTACCTGCGTAACGACAGCCTGGTGCTGCACAAGGAAGCCAGCACCCTCAGCAACGATGATGCAGAAGTGTTTAAGGAGAGCCGGACGTTTTTTCGCAATGGCGTCGGTTTCAAAACCGACTCCAGAACGGCTTCGATGTACGAAGCCCTGCAAAACCAGCCCTTTCTTACCGTACAGCCCGGCGATGATCCGGCGGCAGTCCCTGCTTACAAAAACCTTCTCGCTAACCTGGAAACCCTCGAAGACGCCCTGCACCGGCGCAACAGGTTCGATATGGTCTTTGACAACATCACGGCCCATCCCGAAGCGGCCTACATCGTTTTAAAAAGCAAAGATCCCAACGGTTACACCTCGAGTGTCCTGGTAAAAGACCGGGACGCCTGGGTAGACAGTGTGGAAAACAATGTAGGCATGTTCAAAGACAAACATTTAAATGTGCGTTTCAGGATCGAGAACGGCGAAGCCATTTATGCCGGCAGTGAAGCTGATCAAATGGCCGGAGCAACAAAGCACCAATAGCTGCGGGGGCAGGCGCGTGCCTGGCTGCCAGATCCATGTGTCAGGTTCCTGAAACAGGCGATTCGGTGCCGCGTACGACTTCGGCCAGGGCATTGAATAAATACATTTGCCCGTTGTCCAGGCAAAGGCAGCGAAACCTTTTGCGAATCTGCTCCCCTTTTCTAAACCTGCGGCCATCTTTGATCGAGAACACCGCATGCAGGGGCAGCTGCTCAAGGTGCACCTGGTTTTCATTCTTCCGGTCATATTTTTTCAGCGCCCTGGCCAAATGCAGATCGGTGCAGCTTGCAGCTGCCGGGTTAGACAGGTAGCGGTCAATGGCGCGGTGAATATCTTCCGGAAACACACGAAGTTCGAAAAATGGCTGCATCATGCGCTTAAAATTCTGCTTCCACTCGGCGCCGTGTGGCTTTACCCGGTTCTTGTGGTCGTTCCAGGTAAGCAAATGCGCAAACTCATGAACGGTGGTTACCAGGAAGGCATAATTATTCAGGTTGTGATTCACGGAAATGCGGTGGCCTTTGCTCCCAAAAGGATGGCGGTAATCGCCAAGTTTCGTGTTTCGGTTCCGGGCAATCTTGAACTCACACTGAAAGTAGTCGATCCACCGCGCCACGAGTGGTGCAGCGCCCTCGGGCATGTACTGGGCCAGGACCATCACTTTATTCACGCTGCAAAAATAAGAAATTTAAACGCAACAGGTTAACTGACACACGTTCCAGGCAGAACCTGACAGGATACAGACTGGCCCGGTGATTTTGCAGCCACGCCCACTTTTTTCTACGCCTGGCCACGGGCCGCAACAACTTACTGGTACCGCACACTAGTCTTTCCAGCGCCATTCGCCGGCAATGGTGAGCGGCTCCTTCAGGTTCTGCGATTCCAGAAAGGGCTTCAGTTCCGCATCGCCCAGTCTTCTGACTGGAATTTCGGGTGTCTGTGCAAGTCCGTAAAGCAGCATGGCACTGAACCTGACCGTGTTTTTAAGCTCCTGTTCATCGACCAGATGAAAGCCGTCTTTGTCTGAATGGTAATAGGGCCCGGAGTTATTCGGCAGTTTGCCGCCTGCTCCGCCCCCGGTCGGAATGCCTGCCAGCAGGAAAGGCTGGTGATCGCTGTGCAGTCCGGCACCGGCATGAAAGAGATTTTTAAAACTGCTGTCTATGGCTGCGGCCTGGCCACCCCAATTGGTAAACAGCTGCCGCATTTCCTGCCGGGAAGTGGAAAAACCCTTCGGGTCATTGGTCATGTCGTAATTCAGCATGAAGCGGATGTTGTCCAGCTCGTGCGCCTGCTCTGCAGCCGCCACATAGGCTTTAGAACCCAGCAGGCCCTGCTCCTCCCCCATAAACAGCACAAACTCTATCGTCCGCCGGGGTTTAACCTTCAGCGCCGAGAAACTGCGCGCCATATCAATAATCGCAAATGAGCCGATGCCGTTGTCTATCGCGCCTGTGGCCAGGTCCCAGCTGTCCAGGTGCCCGCCAATGACAATTTTCTCTTTCGGCAACGACCCTTTCAGCGTAGCGATCACGTTTCTGGCTTTGATCATGCCCGAGAAGTTGGTCATCTGCAGGCGGGCAAACTGTTTGCTTGTAGTCAGGGCGGTCTTTAATTTCATGCCGTCTTCCAGGCCTATGCAGACTGCCGGTATCGGGATCAGTTTTCCGGTTACCGAGGCCGTACCTGTCAACAATACGCCATCTTTGACCGAGTTGATAATTATGACACCCTTCGCGCCGTATTTAATGGCGATCGCTGTTTTTTCAGAGCGATGCAGGCTCTTGGTTCCCCGCGGCGAACCGGGGAGTACACCAAGATAAAGCAGAGCGATCTTGCCCCTAGCGCGATCGGGATTTGCCTGGTAATCTGCTTCCAGGCCGTTGCCCATATCAACAACCTCAGCTGAAACATCGGCACTGACCGGCGAATGGGCCAGGGTTACTGCTTTAACCGGCTGTAATGATGCCGGCGTTGCGCCTGTCTGCACATTGACGGTCTTCCTGGCCCAGCTTTCTACACTGAAAGGCTGGTATTTGACCTGATAACCATACGATTTCAACAGGTTATAAGCATAAGTCTCGGCTTGTGCACCCTGGGGCGAGCCCGTAAGGCGGTGCCCAATGGTCGTGGTTGCGTCTTTGAGGCTGCTGTAGGCCCTGGAATTCTGTTGTACGTCGCGGTTAATGGCCTCGAAAGCAGCTGAGAAATTGTCCTGCGCCTGCACGGCTGCAGCAGCCAGGCACAGCAGTAATAAAGTGAGTTTTTTCATGAATCGGTTTAGTAAAGGGACGTTGTTCAGGTGCAGGGATAACTGCTCCTGTTTACTGCCGGAAATTAAGAATTTTCAAACGCAATCCAGTCGCCCGGCGCAATGAAATTAAGTTTTGGCTTTTTTTGGAAAGACCAGGGAAGCCAGAATGCTGATTGCCAGGATGCTCACGATCACAATGAGCGAATGCTGGGTTGAAAAACCCCAGCTTTCCAGGTACCCGTGCAACAGCATTTTCAAACCGATAAACGTGAGGAGCACGGCCAGACCCGCTTTCAGGTAATGGAAACGGTGAATGATGTTGACCAGCAGGAAGAACAGCGAACGGAGACCCATGATCGCAAAAATGTTTGAAAAGAAAACGATAAATGGATCGTGTGTAACGGCGAAAATAGCAGGGATGGAATCGACTGCAAACAACAGGTCTGTAAACTCGACAATGAGCAGCACGAGGAACAGCGGCGTGATCATTTTTTTCCCGTCGCGCTTTAAGAAGAATTTTTTTCCGTCATAATGCGGGTGAATGGCAAATATTTTAGAAGCCCACTTTACAACCGGGTGGTTCTGCGGGTCTATCTTTTCGTCTTCATCTTTGGAGAAAAACATCTTAAGGCCCGTAAAAACCAGGAAAGCGCCAAATACCAGCAGGATCCATTCGAAACGACTGATAAGCGCGGCCCCGACAAAAATGAAAATAAAACGCATGATGATGGCACCGAGGATGCCCCAAAACAGTACGCGGTGGTAGTATTTTTCGGGAACCGAAAAGGCAGAAAAGATCAGGACAATGACAAAAATGTTGTCGATCGATAAGGCATATTCAACAACGTACCCTGTAAGGAACTCGATGCCCAGGTTGGCCCGGTAAAGATCCAGGCTGGCCTGAAAATCGCCAGGTATAAGCGTAACCGGGTGCCGGTGGCTGGTCACGACTTCTGCCAGGCGGGCCATGTCATGAATGCCATGCAGCTGATGCCCCTCCAAACGCAGAAAAACATAAAATCCCAGCGCCAGGCTGACCATAATCGCACTCATGATACCTGCCTGCTTCAGGCTGACTACGTGTTCCTTTTTACTGAAAAGTCCGAGGTCAAGCACCAGGATGAGCAGGATCAGGCCAAGAAAGCCTGCACTAAAAAGCAATTCGTTCGACATGTCTTATTTTTTTCTCTCGGTCGTATAACGTACCAGTTCTTCCAGGCCTGTCCTGGCTTCGCCCGCCGGGAATGTGGCGAGAATTTCAAATGCCTGTTCCTGGTATGCCTGCATTTTCTCATTCGCATACCTGACACCTTGCATGTGGTTTACGAAGTCGATGATCTCATGTATTTTAGCCGGCTCTTCTCTGTGGTTCTTCACCAGGTTAATGATCCGCCTCTTGTCGGCCCGGTCTGCGCGGTTAAGCGCATAAATCAGCGGCAGGGTCACTTTTTTCTCTTTAATGTCTATGCCGAGCGGTTTGCCCACATCATCAGTACCGAAATCAAACGTGTCGTCCTTGATCTGGAAAGCAATGCCAACCAGCTCACCGAAGTAACGCATCTTTTCGACCGTCTCCTCATCGGCACCAGCCGAAGCAGCTCCACAAGCACAGCACGATGCAATGAGCGAAGCCGTTTTTTGCCTGATGACATCAAAATACAGATCTTCACTGATGTCCATTCGCCGCACTTTCTCAATCTGGAGCAGCTCGCCCTCACTCATCTGCTTTACAGCCTCTGATACGATCTTCAACAGGCGGTGTTCATTATTGTTTACAGATAACAGCAATCCTTTGGCAAGCAGGTAGTCGCCCACCAAAACCGCGATCTTGTTTTTCCAAAGTGCATTAATGGAGAAAAATCCCCGGCGTTCATAGGCGTTGTCGACCACATCGTCATGCACAAGCGTGGCCGTATGCAGCAATTCAACAAGCGATGCGCCACGGTGTGTGGACTCGCTGATCCCGCCGCATAGTTTTGCAGCAAAAAACACGAACATAGGCCTGACCTGTTTGCCCTTTTGTTTTACGATGTAATGGGTAATGCGGTCTAACAGGGGCGCATCGCTGTGCATAGACGCCTTGAAATTTTTTTCAAAGGCTTGTATATCTTCGGCAATGGGTTGTTTGATGCGTTCTATTCCCTGCATGTACGCTGGTCTGAATGTGTGTGCAAACTTAAGTGAATTTCTGCTAAAACCACAATGTCACAGCATTTCGTATCGATTTTGACACCGTCGTACATCCGGTTTTCCGGCCGGGCTGAAAAACTGCGCTGATACATCCTGACAGGTTTGGGTCGCGCTCGCAGCCGGCCTCCGGAAAAGCTCGCTCAGCGGGGATTGCCCCGAAACAAACCGCTGCGGGCAAAACCTGAGCCGCTTCCCAGCACAGGGTGTTCAACCCAATCTGATAAAGCAATTTTCGCAGCTTAACCGCGTTTGGTGATGTCCTGTATAATGAGCCCGGCATGTACGCGTGAGTTTTCAATGAACAGCTTGTGCGTATCCATACCTCCGCAAACAACACCGGCCAGGTACAGTCCCGGCACATTTGTTTCCATGTTGTTTTCCAGGTATTCGGGTCGGAGCGCTTCAGACAAATTGATACCGAAACGACTGAGCAACTTGAAATCGGGATGATAGCCTGTCATAGCAATCACAAAATCATTCTTCAGCGTTACCAGGCCTCCTGGAGTTTCGATATCCGCTTCGGTTTCACGAATGGCTGAGAGCCTCGAACCAAAGTATGCACGGATGGAACCTTCCTTTATCCGGTTTTCTATATCCGGCCGCACCCAGTATTTAACGTTCGGGCCGATCTCATCGCCCCGGATAATGAGCGTAACCCGCGCGCCTTTACGGTAGGTTTCCAGAGCCGCGTCGATGGCAGAATTGTTAGCACCCACCACGATCACATCCTGGAAGGCATAAAAATGAGGATCTTTATAATAATGCGTAACCTTTGAAAGTTCCTCTCCGGGAATATCCATCATGACCGGAACGTCATAAAAGCCGGTAGCCACAATAACCTTCCGGGAACGGTAGGTCCCCCGCACTGTTTCGGTCAGGAAACTGCCATCGGCCTGTTTATTGACCTGCGTAACCGTTTCGAACAGCCTCATGTTGAGCTTGCAGGTCTCGGCCACCCGGCGGTAGTATTCAACTGCTTCATTCCGGTTTGGTTTCGGATGAACGGTCACAAACGGAAGTCCGCCGATCTCCAGGCGCTGTGAGGTGGAGAAAAAGGTCATAAACACCGGGTAATTGAACAGGCTGTTGACGAGGGTACCTTTCTCAATGACCACATACGTAAGACCCGCACGCCCGGCCTCGATGGCACAGGCCATACCAATGGGCCCGCCGCCTACAATAACTACATCAAATTCTTCCATCGCCATCAGCTTGTCTGACAAGCCTCGCCGCTGCGCGGCAATTCGGTGGTTTTAATCGCCGCATATCCGCCGGCCACATCAATGACGTTTTCTACCCCCCGCGACCGGAGGATCGAAGCAGCGATCATGGACCGGTAGCCGCCGGCGCAATGAATGTAATACGTTTTTTCTTTATCAATACCCGGCATCCAATCGTTCAGATAATCGAGCGGGCGGCTGAGCGTAAAGTCGAGGTGGCCGCTTTCATACTCACCCGGCTTACGCACATCGAGGGTAAACACCCCGCCGGTTTGTGCCTGCTGCGCAAACTCGGCTGCCGATACCGATTCGATCGTATCGATTTCCTTGCCGGCAGCTGTCCAGGCGGCTATGCCCCCCTCCAGGTAACCGATCGTGTTGTCATAACCCACCCGTGCCAGTCGAGTGATGGTCTCTTCTTCTTTGCCCGGGTCGGTAACCAGCAACAGGGGCTGGCGCAGGTCTGTGATCAGCGCTCCAACCCAGGGCGCAAACTGTCCGTTCAGTCCGATATTTACCGAACGGGGAACGAACCCCTTCGCAAATACCTGCGGATCGCGGGTGTCGATCACCAGGGCCGAAACGGCATTGGCCTGTGCTTCAAAGTCTGCGGGTTTGAGAGGCTGCAGTCCTTTTTCATACACCTCCTGCAGGTTGTCATAACCCGTTTTATTGATGAAGGCATTTTTGGCAAAGTACTGCGGCGGCGGCAGGATGCCGGATGTTACCTCATCGATAAACTGCTCGCGGCTGC
Source organism: Pedobacter yulinensis (assembly GCF_003029735.1). GTDB lineage: Bacteria > Bacteroidota > Bacteroidia > Sphingobacteriales > Sphingobacteriaceae > Pedobacter > Pedobacter yulinensis. The sequence continues at coordinate 1,270,657 of NZ_KZ686268.1, read as the reverse complement.
CGGCACGCAAAGCATAATTCACCTTTTTCTGGTTTCCAAGCGTATCGAAGGTTTCTTTGCTCATGTTTTTACCACAGGCGGAGCCGGCGCCGTGCGCCGGATAAACGATCACCTCGTCAGGAAGGTTTAGGATCTTACTGTGCAGCGAATCGTACAGGCTTCCGGCCATATCGCGCTCGGTCAGCTCACCCTGCTGGGCCAGGTCCGGCCGGCCCACATCGCCTATAAAAAGAGTGTCGCCGGTGAAAATGCAATAAGGATTACTCTGCTCATCACGAAGCAGGTAAGTAGACGATTCAGGGGTGTGGCCGGGCGTATGCAATACCTCGATGGTACACTCCCCGATCCTGAACACCTCCCCGTCGGTTGCAATGTGTGCGGGAAAGTCTGTAACGGCAGTCGGGCCATACACGATCGGTGCGCCAGAACGCTCAGACAGCTCAACGTGGCCTGAAACGAAATCGGCATGGAAATGTGTTTCGAAAATATACCTGATCGCTACGCCGTCTTTTTTTGCTTTATGCAGGTAAGGGTCAACCTCGCGCAGCGGATCAATGATCGCGGCCTCACCGCCGCTGGTAATGTAATACGCCGCTTCGGCCAGACAGCCTGTGTAAATTTGTTCGATCTTCATGTTTTCTAAGTTAGCAAAGCGGCCCCGGGGGTACGCCGCTTGCGTACCGGGCATTTTCCCCGTATGCTTTTCAGCAAAAATACCCCAATTTACGGGCCGGCAATTTTTGAAGCCGGCAATTTACAGAACTTTTACCCTATACCGGCGTTAACTCGCCACGCAATGGCCTCTCCACCAGTGCCCGGGTCTCTGCCATAGGCAGCCGCAGTCCCAGCACATACATCAGTTTCGTTACTGTAGCTTCGTAGGTCATGTCAAAGCCGCTCAGCACACCGATCTCCTGCAACTGTTTACTTGTTTCGTAAACACCAAGCTGTACCGATCCTCTTTTACACTGCGTAATGTCGACGATGATCTTACCCAAATCGACGGCCTTTTTCAGCCGGTCAATAAACCAGCCGGCAGTCGGCGCATTGCCCGAACCAAAGGCCTCCAGGATGATCGCTTCGACCGGCGATTCGGTGATGGCTTCGACCGCCTGTACCGAAATGCCCGGGTACAACTTCAACACGCCAATATTCGGATTAAAACGGGTCTGAAGACGCAAAGAGCCCTCAGGTGCAGGAAGGATGTAATTCTGGTAAAACCTGAGGTGTACACCGGCTTCGGCCATGATCGGGTAGTTCGGCGAGCGGAAGGCCTCAAACTTTTCTGAATTGTACTTAATGGACCGATTGCCCCTGAAAAGCTGGTAATCAAAATAAACACAGACTTCGGGCACCATGGCCAAGCCGTTTTGCCGGGTTGCAGCGATCTCCAGGGCGGTGATGATGTTTTCCTTGGCATCTGTCCGGATCTCACCGATGGGCAGTTGCGACCCCGTAAAAACCACTGGCTTGCCCAGGTTCTCCAGCATGAAACTCAGCGCCGAGGCCGTGAAAGACATGGTATCTGAACCATGCAGGATAACAAAACCATCATACCGGTCATATTCTTTGGCGATCAGTTCAGCCAGTTGCACCCAGATCTCGGGCGTCATGTTTGAGGAATCGATCAGCGGATCAAATGAGTGAACAGAAAGGTTGTATTCCAGGCGGCCCAGTTCAGGAACGTTTTCCTTGATCTGCTTAAAATCGAACGGCATGAGCGCACCCGTGGCCGGGTCGTTTACCATGCCAATGGTACCGCCGGTATAAATAATAAGTATGTTCGTCAATGTTGCTCTGGTTTGAGACACGAATTAACGCATTTTTTTGATAGCAGAAAATTTTTGACAGAAGCATTCAGGACCTTTGCTGTTCTCCGGAAGGCCTGGGCAGGTCCCCACCGGCTACTCGCTGTAGCCCGGTACCCGGGGGCTGCCGCTGCTGCCCGGCTTAAACGGCAGCGGCGCTGGTTGCGCTGCAGGTAAGTACCTCGAAAGCGGTTGATCAGATGCCGAAAACCTGTTGTGAATTTGCGGTCGTGATGCGCGCCACTTCTTCAAGACTGACGCCTTTGATCTCGGCTACGCGGCGGGCAATATGTACCAGGTAACTGCTCTCATTTCGCTTGCCCCGGTGCGGCACCGGCGCCAGGTAAGGCGCATCAGTCTCGAGCACCAGGTGTTCCAGGTTCTGCAGCGCCACAACCGCATCGAGCCCTGAATTTTTATACGTCACCACACCACCAATGCCAAGGTAAAAATTCAGTCCGATGGCCTGCTCTGCCTGTATCGCATTGCCGGTAAAGCAATGAAAAATACCCCTGAGGCGTTCATCACGTTCTGACTCCAGCACCTCGAACACCTCGTCAAAGGCCTCCCGGCAGTGTATCACAATGGGTAGCTGCAGTGACTTAGCCCAGGCAATCTGTTGCCTGAAGGCGTCCTGCTGGATGGTCAGGGTGGATTTATCCCAGTGAAGGTCAATGCCAATTTCGCCAATGGCACAGATCTGCCGGCCGGCAATCCCGGCATGCAGCTGAGCCAGCTGCCGCTGATAATCGTCCTTTACATCGCAGGGATGCAGCCCGGTCATGGCAAAACAGTACTCAGGCCAGGTGGCCGTCATTTCGTCGATCATGGCTACCGATTCCACATCAACATTCGGCAGGAAAAGCCGGCTGATGCCTGCATCAAGGCAACGCTGCACCTGTTCAGCGCGCTGTTCCGGGTCTTTTTCATAATAAATATGCGTATGTGTATCGGTCAGGACCATGGGCTAAAAACGTTAAAAACAACAAAGGCACAAAGTTATGCAAACTTTGCGCCTTTGAAGGGAAGAACTCCTGTATTACCTTTTTACCGGTGCGGCCGCAACGGGTGCGCCTGCCTTCGGTTTCTTGATGTCGATTACTTCGATTTCAAATACCAGCGGACTGAAGGGATTGATGCTTTGGAAACCATTTTCGCCATAACCCAGCTTTGAAGGAATAACCAACACGGCTTTACCGCCTTTGGCCAACAGTTTCATGCCTTCGTCAAATCCTGGAATGGTCTGACCAATCAGCATGGGCACAGGGCCATATTGTTTCATCGGCGTATAGTTGTTATTTTCTTTTGCTACTTTCTCAATGTTGGTGTCGAAGATATTGTATTTGCCATCCTGACGTTTCATCGGGAATTTACCAACGTAATTCACCATAACCGTATCACCTGCCGCAGCCTTTGCACCGCTGCCTGGTGCCTGGATTACATACTGCAGTCCTGACGCGCTGGTTTGGGTCTTCAGGTTGTTGTCGTCAATATATTTTTTAATTTTAACGGGCTCTGACGCTTTATTGGCAGCAACCAGTGCTTTGTACTCTTTTTCGTAAAACTCACGGCGCTTGCGGTCGGCCACAGAGTCAGGCTCGTTGGCACCTTTACGCAAGACTTTCTCTACCTTAACAGTGTAAACAGTGTATTTATCTTTTACTCCTGCCTGCTTAGGCTGACCGGTATATTTTGCTACAGAGTCCAGGTTAATTTTAAAGGTAGCACTGTCGCCCTCGTGCAGTTGTTTCACTGCGTCAGTGATGTCGCCGGGGAACATGGTCTTGCCAATTGGGAAATAGAATGGGCGCTCCATGTCATAGGTGCTCATTTTAACAGAATCACCTTCGGTTTTTTCTACTGCATTCAGCTTGACAAAATCGCCTTCTTTCAGTGTCTCACCGCTGCCCGATTTATGGACTTTGTACTGCAAATCGCCGGGGCCTTTTTTGTATTGCTTACAGGCGGTGAAGCCCATCGCTGCTGCCAGCAGAAAAATAACTTGTTTTTTCATTTGAATCAATTTGGTTTTTCAAACGCTGCCGCCTGTGGTTCAGCCGGCCGGCGTTTATTGTAATAACTGTGTTTTATATTCTTTTAATATGTTTTTGAATTTTTCAATAACAGCTTCGAGCGGCTCTTCAGAGACACCGCCGGCGGCATTCCGGTGGCCGCCGCCATTGAAATACTTCTTGCAGATCTCGTTGGCAGGGAAATCGCCGGTAGAACGGAGCGATAACTTAACCCTGTCGGGCCGGTCAATAATCAGCGCAGCGAGTCTGATCCCGTTCACCGAAAGGGCATAATTCACCACGCCTTCCGTATCGCCGGTTTCAATGGCATATTGCTGAAGTTCCTCCCGGGTAACGGAGATGTACGCTGCGTTGTATTCGTGCAGCACGACCAATTTTTCAGACAGGCAGTGGCCCAGAAACCGCAGCCTGTTTTCTGACGCATTGTCGTATACCAGTTGGTGAATGCGCCAGTGCTGGGCTCCAAGATCGATCAGGTTCGCCGCGATCCGGTAAACGTCTGCCGTAGCCGAGGGGAACCGGAAAGAACCGGAGTCTGTCATGATGCCTGTGTACAGGCAGGTGGCAACGTCTTTGGTAACCAGCGCCGGTTCCTGCAGCTCGTTGATAACGAAATCATAGATAAGCTGCGCCGTTGCACAGGCATTGATGTTCCAATGGCGGTAGTCATCAAAGTCTTCAGGATCAAGATGGTGGTCTATCATGATCTTTTTGCCCTCTGCATTTCGGACCAATTCGCCCAGTTCATTGATGCGCGACAGGTTATTGAAATCCAGGCAAAAGATCAGCGAAGCGGCTGCCACCAGCTTTTCAGCCCTTGAGCGGTCTTCGGTGAAAACCAGGACTTCAGCATTGTTGGGCATCCAGTGCAGAAACTGGGGATAGTCGGTCGGTGTAATGACCTGTACATGATGGCCCTTCTGTACCAGGCAGGCATAAAGTCCCAGCGATGAGCCCATCGCATCTCCATCAGGTTTGTGATGCGTTGTGATCACAATGTGCTGGGGTTGTGCAAGTAAAGATTGTAATTCGGCCTTGGTCATTTTATTCAGCTTGCAAAGCTAACTAATTATAAATGATAATTGGCAGCGTATTTCAAACCTGCTATAATATTAATACTATAAAGCTTACTTTTGTAAAAAATTTTAAATATACCCAGACAAGATGAGCACGAACAGAACTTTTACGATGATTAAACCCGATGCGGTTGCAAACGGCCACATCGGCGCGATCATCAATGATATTACTTCAGCCGGATTTAAAATCATTGCCCTTAAATACACCAGGCTTACGGCAGAAACGGCCGGCGCATTTTACGCCGTTCACCGGGAACGCCCTTTTTACAACGACCTGGTCAATTTTATGTCGTCAGGACCGATCGTGGCTGCGATCCTTGAAAAAGAGAACGCGGTTGAAGATTTTCGCAAACTGATCGGCGCTACCGATCCTTCAAAAGCAGACGAAGGCACCATTCGCCGCAAATATGCCAAATCGATCGATGCGAACGCTGTTCACGGTTCTGATTCAGACGAAAATGCGGCCATCGAAGGCAGCTTTTTCTTTTCGGCCTTTGAACGCTTCTAAACAAGATAACCACACAGATAAGCCACTGCCGCCTGCAGTGGCTTTGTTTTAATTCCCTAACCATCCAGACAACATGAAGAAAATACTGACGGCCATGCTGGCCATCGGCGCCCTGGCCGCTTCGGCGCAGGTCAGGAAGGCGCCTGCCAAAAAACCTGCACCGGCAAAACCCGCAGCAGTAAAAGCCGGAGTACCGGCAGCGGTCCTGAAAACGCCGCTTGACAGTGCCAGTTACGCATTCGGTTCATCTATAGGCAAAAGCCTGCAATCGACCGGCTTAAGCACGCTGAACTATGACATCCTGCTCAGGGGAATCAAAGATGCCTTTACAGACGGTAAGCTCGTTCTTGATCAGTATGCCGCCCAGCAGGCCATCGAAAAACAGATCAAAAAAGCAGGTGAACAAAAATTCTCAGCCAACATCACTGAAGGAAAAATCTTCCTGGCCAGGAATAAATCGGCGGCAGGCGTGAAATCGACCGCATCTGGCCTGCAATACCAGGTGCTGAAAGAAGGAACCGGTGCGCATCCTGCTGCAGAAGACACCGTTACGGTACATTATAAAGGAACTTTACTGAACGGAAAACAATTCGACAGTTCATACGACCGGAATGAGCCGCTGGCACTGCCGCTGAACGGTGTTATCCGCGGCTGGACAGAAGGCGTGCAGCTGATGTCGCCCGGTGCCAAATATAAATTCTGGATCCCCTACGACCTCGCATATGGCGAGCGCGGCGCGGGGGCTGATATTCCGCCTTACAGCACCCTGGTCTTCGAGATCGAACTGATCAAAATTGGCAAGGCTGCAGATCAGGCAGCCGACCAAAAAGGACAATAGAAAAAATCAAAGCAAGCCCTTTCAGCCATTCTGAAGGGGCTTGTTGCTTCAGAACGGCGCAAAACAATTTCAGGGGCATGTTGTTATTTTTTCAAATAAACTCTGAACAACATGGCTTCACTAAAAAAATTCGTCCCCTTTTCCGTCCTGTTGCTGCTGCTGACAACACTGAGCAGCTGTGATCTTGTACAAGGAATTTTCAAGGCCGGTGTGTGGACAGGCGTTATCCTGGTGGTGGTGGTCGTGGCGCTCATTATCTGGCTCATCAGCAGGGTATTCGGCGGTCGCCGTTAACCTACAGAAAGACGATTTCATCCACAACGCTGTTTCCTACCCGTTCGTTGATCTTCTGCAGAATGCCCTGGCGCACAAGCACCAGCTCGTTTTTAATTACTGAAGACTCAATCCGGACAAAGAGGCGCCGGTTGTGTATATAGATCTGTTTGGTGCGGTTGCCGACAGCAATGCCAACGATCTCCGGCCAAAGCGATACGATTGAGGTTTCGTCGAATTTCTGGCGCAGGCGATACGTATCGAGCATTTTGCCGATCGCGTCTTTCAGGCTGATGTCATTGGGCTTACGCATGGCTGTGAACTGTTCCGTTTTCTACGTCGAACAAATGTACGTCTACACCTATACTATTGAAAATGAATCTCACCCTTTCTTTCCCGGTGTCGGTGATGAAGATCTGGCCAAAGTCGTGGTGCGAAACCATTTCCATCAGTTTGTGGATCCGCTGATCGTCCAGCTTGTCGAAGATATCATCGAGCAGCAGCAGCGGCTTGAACCCCTTGTGCTGCTGCAGGTAGGCATACTGCGCCAGTTTCAGCGCAATGAGAAATGATTTTTGCTGGCCCTGCGAACCGAACTTTTTCAACTGCATATCGCCATGAATGTGAAACAGCAGGTCGTCTTTGTGAATGCCGGTGGTGGTGCGTTCCAGGGCTCTGTCCTTGTCTGCGGTATTGATGAGCAGCTGCGCAAATGAGGCCTCGTTCAACTGTGAGTAATAACCCAGCTGTACCGCTTCGCCTCCGCCGGTCAGGAAGGCATAATACTTATCGAAGTAAGGGATAAAGTGGTCCATGAAGGCCCGGCGTTTATCGAACAGCCGGTTGCCGGAGGCTACAAGTTGTTCGTCGTAAATTTCGAGCAGGGCCGGATCATAGCGGCGCGTTTCAGCAATCTGCTTCAACAGGGCATTGCGGTTCAGCAGGTGGCGGTTGTAGGCAATCAGTTCATCCAGGTAAGCAGCATCGGTCTGCGAGATCACATTATCCATAAACCGCCTGCGTTCTTCGCTGCCTTCGAGGATCAGCGCACTGTCGTTTGGTGTGATCATCACCACCGGGAACAGGCCGATGTGATCGGCCAGCTTGACGTACTCCTTTTTGTTGCGTTTAAATTGTTTTTTATGGCCGCGTTTAAGCCCGCAGCTGATTTTTTCGTTTGCGCCATTGCGTTCAAAATCACCCTGTATCAGGAACAGTTCCTCGCCCCGCCTGATCTGCTGAACATCGACCGGATTAAAATAACTTTTACACAAGCAGAGATAATGAATGGCATCGAGCAGATTTGTCTTGCCCGCCCCGTTGCTGCCCACAAACGCGTTCACACTTTCAGAAAAGACAATAGAAGCGTCTGCGTAATTTTTAAAATGCAGCAGACTTAGATTTTTGAGGTGCATGTCAGGCTTCAAAGTTAACCTTTTGCCGTCTTTAATACGCTAAAGATTAATCAAATACTTTCAGCAGGGGGTTGATACTTTGGCCGAATATTGTATTTTTGCACACTTAATTTTTTTAAACAACTATGTCTGCGACAGAAAAAGAGACAACAGTAAAGGTGAGAAAGGGTTCTTTCTTTGAAGAAAACAGCAAGAGCATTCTGTTCATTGCAGGTGCGATCGTCGTATTGGCGGGCATCTACATCTGGTACCAGAATGTTTACCTGAAAGACCGTGCACAGGAAGCTGCTGCCCAGATGTTCAGAGCCGAGCAATACCTCGGTATCGATTCACTTGCAGATAAAGCGATTAAAGGCGAAGGCGGTTACCCCGGCCTTGAGAAGATTGCCGAAGAATACAACAACACCAAGTCAGCGAACCTAGCCAACCTGTACCTGGGTGGTATTTACCTGCGCAAAGGCGAGTACAAAAAAGCGGTAGATGCGTTGAACAAATACAGTTCAACCGGCAGCCCGGTAGCAGACCCGCTTGCACTTGGCCTGCTTGGCGATGCCTATAGTGAACTGAAAGACTACAAACAGGCGGCAAGTTATTACCAGAAAGCAGCAGATAAAAATGCAAAGTTCACGTCGCCCATGTTTCTGAAAAAACTGGGCCTGGTTCAGGAAGCTCAGAAAGACTATAAAGCTGCAGCAGAGGCCTATACAAAAATTAAAACGCAATATCCTGAAAGCCAGGAAGCGCAGATGATCGATGCATACATTGCCCGCGCTGAGGCAAAAACCAAGTAATTAAGACAAAAGCTTTTCAAAGACTTCGCCACGGGCGGGGTCTTTTTTTTTGGCCCGGACCTTGCGGCGGCACCACTGCGGTAAACGCTCCGGTCTACCGGGCATGACACATTAAACGTACCTGCAGAATATGGCAACACAACTAAAAAACCTTTCAGATTTTTCGCACACGACGGTACCTACAGGTACCGGCTTTAAATTCGGCATCGTCGTGGCCGAATGGAATGCAGCCATTACCGGAAGCCTTTATGAAGGTGCCCTTAACACATTAAAGGCGCATGGCGTGTCTGATGATCACATCTTGTCTGTAACTGTACCGGGAAGTTTTGAACTAACTGTTGGTGCTGAGTTGCTGCTCTCAAAACAACCTGAGCTGGACGGTGTTATTTGCCTGGGCTGTGTGATCCAGGGAGAAACGCGTCATTTCGATTTCATCTGTGACGCGGTTGCCCAGGGACTGACAAATGTAGGCATCAAACACAGCAAGCCGGTTATTTTCGGTGTGCTGACCACAGACAACCAGGAGCAGGCCCTTGACCGGTCAGGCGGCAAACATGGAAACAAAGGAGACGAAGCAGCAATCACCGCCCTGAAAATGGCTGAGTTGGCTGCAAGTCTGTAAAACAACTACAAGATGGATTGGATAGCATTTTCTACGAAAGAGCAACTTGAGGAAATCAAGAACAGGGACGGATACAGCGTCATCTTCAAACACAGTACGCGCTGTCCCATCAGCGCCATGGCAAAGAGGCGTTTTGAAATGGATGGCGATCTACTGCCATCAGACGTTCCGCTGTATTTCCTTGATCTGATCCAGTACCGGGAAATTTCAAACCAGATTGCCGAAGACTTCAGTGTGGCGCACCAGAGCCCGCAGGTACTGCTGATCAGGAATGGCGATTGCGTGTTGGAATCGTCGCACGGCGATATTTCGGCAGAGGAAGTTGCCGGCGAGATCCGGTAGCTGCGCGTTCGCACTATCCCCGAAACGGAAAACTACAGGCTGTAATTACTCGCCGCCGGCTGCACTGTCAAACTTCCGGCAAAAAGACCCTCAGCCCGGCCATGCGGAGGGGTCGGGGCTTGTATGAGTTATTGATGGTTTTGCCCATTGATTAACCTTAAGCAACCGGCCGGGGCAAATCATAACCTTCGCAGTATTTAACTGCGACCTGCCGCGCTGATCATAAAGATCACATACAGATGCTCAGGTGCCGAGTCCCTGGGCCTTTAACCGGTCGGGCGCAGCTATCCCGGCATATCACGGGGGCTCAGGCCTTAGGCTGTTGCTTCAATATGCAGAGACCGTGCCGTGCGCTCCCGGACTTCCCGGCAAAGGTCTTCGTTGGCCGAAAGTGACTTGCCATAGGTTGGGATCATCTCGCGCAATTTCTGCTGCCAGGCGGCACTCTCAACCTCGTCCTTGAAACAACGGTGCAGCAGGTCGATCATGATCGAGACGGCGGTAGAGGCTCCCGGCGAGGCACCGAGTAACGCGGCGATCGAGCCATCGGCTGCGCTGACTACTTCGGTCCCGAACTCCAGGATTCCGCCCTGCTCCTCGTCTTTTTTAATAACCTGGACGCGCTGTCCCGCAGTTTCAAGTTCCCAGTCCTTCATTTGCGCCTCGGGCATGTACTCACGCAGCGCTGCCAGACGGTCTTCATTCGATTGTCTGACCTGGTCAATAAGGTATTTGGTGAGCGGAAGGTTATGGATACCGGCCGACAGCATTGGCCTGATGTTGTTCAGTTTAATGGATAACGGCAAATCGAAGTACGAGCCATGTTTCAGGAATTTGGTCGAAAAGCCCGCATAAGGACCAAACAGCAAGGCTTGTTTGCCGTCGATCATGCGTGTATCGAGGTGGGGCACAGACATGGGGGGTGCCCCGACTGCCGCCTTACCGTATACTTTGGCGTGGTGACGTCCAATCACCTCTTCGTTGGTACATTTCAGCCATTGTCCGCTAACCGGGAAACCGCCAAAACCTTTTCCTTCAGGAATATCAGACTTTTCCAGCAGGGGCAGTGAGCCTCCGCCGGCGCCTATAAAAACAAAACGTGCCGTGCGGCTTCGTTTCTCGCGTGTAGCCAGGTCGCGTACCACGACTTTCCAGCCCCCTTCACGGTTTCGTTTCAGGCTTCTGACATCATGGTTAAAATAAAGCGGCGACGTATCTTTCAGGGTATTGAACATGGCCCGGGTCAGGGCGCCGAAATTGACATCGGTACCGATATCCATTCGCGTGGCAGCCACCTTTTCTGTCCGGTCGCGGCCCTGCATCACCAGGGGTATCCACGACTTGATCTCGTCGAAAGACTCGGTGTACTTCATGTCGCTGAACAGCACACCTTTTTGCAGCGCTTCAAAACGCTTTCTGAGGTATGAGACATTCTTTTCTCCCCATACAAAACTCATGTGGGGTATGTTCCGGATAAAACTTCCGGGATCTGAAACAATACCTTTATCAAGCAGGTAGGCCCAGAACTGTTTAGACACCTCGAAAGACTCGGCAATTTTGAAGGCCTTACTTGTTTCGACACTGCCATCAGGAAGTTCGGGAGTATAATTCAGTTCGCAAAAAGCCGAATGTCCTGTGCCCGCATTGTTCCAGGCGTCAGAGCTCTCTGCAGCGGCTATATCCAAACGCTCGTAAATTTCTATTTTAAGTGCCGGGTTGAGTTCTTTCAGCATGACGCCCAAGGTAGCACTCATGATCCCTGCGCCAATTAAAATAACATCTGCATCTGCCTTAAACTCGGTTTTCGATCTATTTTTCATTCATTTTCTCGCGATGCGCAAATTTAGAACGATTCTCAACAAAATTCCTGCCTTTTGCCAGGAAATAGAAAAAATATCGGATTAATAATTGAACCTGATGGTTTTTACAATATCAGGGTGTAAACTGTGTGCGACCGGGCAGGTTCTTGCCGAATGTTCAATGATGGCTTTCTGTTTGTCGCTGTACTGCTGGTCAGGAAACTGAAAATCGACGATGATCTCAACAACGCGGCGTGGCTGTTCGCCCATAACCTTCGTTACTTCGGCCGTTGTACCGTCGATACTGAAACCATGTTCAGCCGCCGCAATCCCGGCAATAGTAAGCATACAATTTCCCAGTGATGTTGCCAACAGATCGGTGGGCGAAAAAGCCTCCCCTTTTCCTTTGTTATCGACCGGGGCATCGGTCAGGATTTCACTACCAGATTTCAGGTGTACAGAAGTGGTCCGCAAACCACCGTTATAAGTTATTTTCGAGGTTGCCATCGTTGGTTTTTTTTACAAGATTACGCTTTCTCGGGCAAATTCGGCGGCTTAGGGCCTAAATTTGAAGTTCTTGTGAAAATGGCAGGGCTCAGGGAACGGTGTAAGCAAGGCACATCTTCTTACATGCCGCCGACAGTCTGTTTTTCGCTGATTTGTTTTCTATTCTTTACCTTTGTAATATGATTGAATTGCCTGTAGTTCCCGCAGTAGAGGTAAAGAGAAAACCGGACTGGCTTCGTGTTAAGCTACCGGTTGGCAAAGAGTACGCCCAGGTACGTAACCTGGTCGACACACACAAGCTGCATACGATCTGCGAGAGCGGCAATTGCCCGAATATGGGCGAGTGCTGGGGAGCCGGAACGGCTACATTCATGATCCTCGGTAATATCTGTACGCGCTCCTGTTCTTTTTGCGCAGTGGCAACCGGGCGCCCGCTGGCTGTCGACGCCGGCGAGCCGAACCGCGTAGCAGACTCAGTGAGGCTCATGGGGGTGAAACACTGCGTCATTACTTCTGTAGACCGTGACGACCTGAAAGATGGCGGATCCATCATCTGGGCCGAAACCCTGCAGGCCATCAGACGGGAAAGTCCCGAAACGACACTGGAAACGCTGATCCCTGATTTCAAAGGACAATGGGATAACCTGTACCGTGTATTGGAAGAGCGGCCAGAGGTGGTATCGCACAATATGGAAACGGTACGCCGCCTTACCCGGCAGGTACGTATACAGGCCAAATATGACCGCAGCCTGGAATGCCTGAAAAGGATTTCAGAACACCGGTTGCGCACAAAGACCGGTATCATGCTCGGCCTTGGCGAAACCGAAGACGATATTTACGAAGCCATGGACGACCTGGTAGCGAACGGCGTACACATCCTGACGCTGGGTCAGTACCTGCAGCCGACAAAAAGCCACCACCCGGTGGTAGACTGGATCCACCCGGACCAGTTTGCCAAATACAAGGAAGAAGGCCTGGCCAGGGGACTGAAGTACGTGGAAAGCGGACCGCTTGTGCGCTCCTCGTACCACGCAGAGAAACACCTCTTTGATCTCGCACTCATTGACTAAAAACAAAGACTTCATTTTGCTGTTTAATTCTTTATCTTAGCCAACTGGAGTGACATCACTGAAAAAAACACCTATTTCTGAGCCTGAACTTGTCCTTGCTCTGCAACGCAGAGATCCGGTCATTCTGAAGCGCCTTTATCAAATGTATTCGGCAGCGCTGTATGGTGTTATTTCACGCATCGTTATCCAGACCGAGATCGCCGAAGACCTGCTGCAGGAAACTTTTCTGAAGATCTGGAATTCGGCAGACAGCTACGATTCTTCAAAAGGCCGTCTTTTTACCTGGATGATGAACATTGCCAGGAACCTGAGTATTGATAAACTTCGTTCCAAAGATTTTAAGAACGCGGCAAAAAACCAGGACATTGAAAATAACGTAAATGATATCGACAGGGGAAACAATGTGAGTTTTAACCCCGATACGTTAGGGATGAGAGATTTAATGGGAAGTTTGAAGCCGGATTTACAAAGGGTATTGGAACTCGTCTATTTTAAGGGATATACACACGTCGAGGTTGCAGAAACCTTAGATTTGCCATTGGGTACGGTCAAGACCCGGATACGCTTGGCCATCATGGAATTGAGAAAGAACTTTAATTAGCGGTGGAAGATATCAGATCATATTTGGAATCAGGAATTCTCGAGCTGTACGTGCTGGGTGAGCTTTCGCATGAAGAAGCCGCAGAAGTGCAGGCTCTCGCCGTGAAACACCCGGAGATCGCTGATGAGATCGCTGCAATTGAGCTTGCGCTGGAGCAGTATGCACAAAGCAACGCCATTGAACCAGACACCGCGGTCGGGCAGCGCATCTTTGCTGAAATAGGCCCCGCAATTTCATTACCCGCATCGCCCGTGGCTGCGGCAGTTCCGCCCCAGCACCAAACGGTCACTGATCCTGAAACAGGGAACCAGTCTGCCCGGTTACGCAGGCTGCAGTTCTGGCTGGCCGCTGCCGTTACACTGCTTGTTGTCAGTGCCGGTGCGCTGTTTTACACCTACAGTGAATTAAGTGCTGCCCGCGAACGCATAACAGGCCTGAGCCTGCAAAACCAGCAGTATACCCGCAATGCAACCTACATGCTAAAAAGCAATGAAGAGCTGAGAACCATGCTGAACATGAATGCAGATGCAGGCTGGTCGGCTGTCAGACTCGCCGGTACCGCACAGGCTCCTGAAGCACGGATGATGGTTTACTGGCACAAAGAAAGCAAACAGGTTATGGTCAACAACGTAAACCTCAAGCTGCCTGAGCACGACAAAAACCACCAATACCAGCTTTGGGCACTGGTTAACGGCAAACCTGTAGACCTGGGCGTCTTCGATGCAGGCAAAGATACCAGCAGCATGATGATCCGCATGAAAGAGATCGCAACTGCGCAGGCATTTGCCGTTACACTCGAACCAGCCGGAGGAAGCAAAAACCCAACGCTGGAGCGCATGGTTGTAATGGGAGCCGTATCAATTTAACAAACAATGTTTTAAAACCGCCGGTATTTCGGCTGCAACCGCCGAGGCGCTGACCACAAACTGCTGGCTTGCCAGGCGCATGCCGGCTGCCCCGTGTATGTAACACCCGATCTTGCAAGCGTCATCGGCCGCGTATCCTTGCGCAAGCAGGGCCGCCAAAATTCCCGTCAGCACATCGCCCATACCACCCTGCGCCATAGCGGGGTCTCCGGTCGGATTGACAAATGCCCTGCCCCCCGGCGGCACAACAAAGGTATACTGATTTTTTAGTACGATCGTGATCTTCCTGGCTGTAGCCTGGCCGAGCGCGTTTTCCAGCCGTTCATTCCAGTCTGTTGCAGGCCCAAACAAGCGGTCAAATTCTTTCATGTGCGGTGTAAGCACGGAACCGCAAGGCAAGCGATCAAGCCATTGTCGGTCAGCCAGGATATTGAGAGCATCTGCATCGAGCAGCAGGGGCCGCCCGGTGGTCAGCAACAGGTTGACCTTCGCTGCTGCACTTTCATCGGTACCCAGCCCGGGGCCGGCGGCCAGAACGCTGAACCGGGCAAGCCCTGCGGCGTTTGCCATTTCTGCCTCTGGCAGGGCCATCACTTCGGGCAGGGCAGTATTCAATGCCGTCAGCCCGCTGGCAGGAATGGCAAGGGTAGTCAGGCCGGCCCCCGCGTTTAAGCAACCTTTCGCCGCAAGCAAGGCCGCTCCCATAGTGGCCGGACTTCCCGCAACCAGCAACGCATGCCCATATGTGCCCTTGTGGCTGAATGGTTTCCTGGGCCGTAGCAGCGAACGCATATCTTCCGGCTCCAGCAGCACCATATCTGAGTGCTGCGATTCGATGAACCGCTCATCCAAGCCAATATCCAGTACCTCAAAAGCCTGTTGGGCGGCCGCAGATTCCGGCAAGAAAAAACTTCGTTTAGGCCGCTGGAAAGTAAATGTCCGCAGTGCCCGGACCCCATTGTATTCGCCGGGAAAAGGGCGCTCCGAAGCCAGGCCACTTGGTACATCGACTGCGTACACCCTGGCACCCATGTGATTGATCTGCGCGGCGAGCCGGTTATAATTTTCATCGAGCGGCCTGTTCAGCCCGGAACCAAACAACGCGTCGATAACGACTGCCGAACTGTCCGGTACCCTGCCGGGCACGGTAATCCACACAGGCTCGATACCGGCTTCCTTTAGCCTGGCCAGGTTTACGGAAAAATCGGCACTCTGACGTCCGGTAAAGGCAGCAATGCTTACCTGCAGTCCGGGGTATCCTTCGGCCTGGAGCAGCCGTGCAATGGCCAGTCCGTCGCCACCATTATTGCCCTGGCCGGCAAAAACATGGATGCTTACCTTTTTGTCAGCTTCGCAGGCCAGAAAGGCATTGACAAAAGCCCGGGAGGCTTCTTCCATCAGGGTCAGTGATGAGATGGACCGTTGGCTGATGGTATGTTCATCGGCCAGGCGCATTTGCTGTGCCGTCAGGATCGTTTGCATAATCAAAAATATCATTAGCAAAAGTCTGCAGCGAATGAAAATGTTTTAAACCGTTTAAATCAGGAGATTAATTGATAAATTGCCAGCTTAATGTAACACATAAACTCCATGAAACAACTGACCTGTATCTTACTGGCCTGTATTTTCTCGCTCTCAGCAGCCGCTCGGCAACGGTCCGCGCATGTTAACCTGATTCCGGAACCTGTATCTGTTGTTAACAATGGCGGCCATTTTGTTCTGCCTCAGCATGTAACCATCCAGTCGGCCGCCATTCCTGAATTAAAGGTGGCGTTAGACCTGCTGAAACAAAAGATCGGTACTGCTACCGGCAGTTTTGTGAGCCATGTAACACACAGCGAAAAAACGCCGGCGATCCGGCTGGCTATCCTTGCCAAAAAGGAGCAGACGCTCGGCACCGAAGGCTACCAGTTGAGCGTAACCCCACAGCAGATCGTTGTGAAGGCAAACGAACCTGCCGGCCTGTTTTACGGGGTGCAAACGCTGCTGCAGTTATTTCCTGCCGATATAGAGAGTAAAGAAAAACAAGCCGGCGTAAAATGGCAGGTACCGTGCCTCGAAATTACCGACTATCCGCGCCTGGGTTGGCGCGGCCTGATGTTTGACGTAGCCAGACACTTCTTTACCAAAGATGAGGTCAAACAATACATTGACGCCATGGTCAGGTATAAGTTCAACATGCTTCACTTTCACCTCACCGACGATGAAGGCTGGCGGCTTGAAATCAAAGGACTGCCCAAACTGACCGAGATCGGCGCCTGGAACGTTAAGAAAGTCGGCTCATTCGGTACGTTTTCGCCTCCGGGCCCCGATGAGCCCCGTACATATGGTGGATTTTACACCCAGGATGACATCCGTGAGCTGGTAAAGTATGCAAAAGACCGGTTCGTAAACATCATTCCTGAGATCGATGTGCCGGGCCACAGCCTCGCCGTGATCGCCTCCTACCCTGAACTGTCATGCACCCCGGGCGCTGAAAAATACAGGGTACGTTCAGGTGAGCAGATCATGGACTGGTCGCGCGGCGCGCCGCCAATTGCATTGGTAGACAATACACTTTGCCCGGCTAATGAGAAGGTCTACACCTTCCTGGACACGGTCATTACCCAGGTAGCCAAACTTTTTCCGTTCGAATACATCCATATGGGCGGAGATGAGGCCCCCCACAATTTTTGGGAGAAAAATGAGCAGGTCAAACAACTCATGAAACGGGAAGGCCTGAAAACGATTCCACAGGTACAGGCTTACTTCGAAAAACGTGTAGAACAGATTGTCGTGGCCAAAGGGAAGAAATTCATGGCCTGGGACGAGATCCTGGAGGGTGGTGCCTCGCCTACAGCCGCTGTGATGAGCTGGCGCGGCATGAAATACGGGATCGAAGCGGCGAAGGCCGGCCACAAGGTAGTGATCAGCCCGACTGAGTTTGCGTACCTCGACTACATGCAGGCAGATGAGGCCACCGAGCCGCGCGTGTATGCCAGCCTGCGGCTGAACAAAAGTTACCAGTTTGAGCCGGTTCCTCCGGGCCTGGATCCAAAAAACGTACTGGGTGCACAGGCAAACCTTTGGACCGAGCAGATTTATAACATCCGTCAGGCCGAGTACATGACCTGGCCGCGCGGCTTCGCCATTGCCGAGTCGGCCTGGTCTCAGCCCGATAAAAAAGACTGGAATAATTTCGTAACACGTACAGAAGACCACTTCAGGCGTCTTGACCTTGCAGAAACCAAGTATTCGCCGGCCATTTATGACCCGGCAGTTCGCGTTCGCCGTACGGCTGATAAACAGTTGTCAGTCGAATTAACACCAGAAATTCAAGGGCTCGATATTTATTACAGCTTCGATAACTCGACACCAGACCATTTCTACCCAAAATACACAGAACCGGTAGCCGTACCGAAAGATGCTTCGCTGCTCCGGGTTGTGACCTATAGGGGTAAGAAGCAGGTGGGCAGGCTGATAACGATCGCCGTAAGTGACCTGAACAAGCGGTCAGGCAAATAAAAAAACGGGCGGCTTCGATGAAACCGCCTGTTTTTTGTCTTATCAGGATTTTAACCTTCCATTTCCTTGCGCAGGAACTTGCCCGTCAGGCTGATCGGATTCTGGATCAACCCTTCGGGCGTGCCCTCAAAAATGATCCTTCCGCCGCCTGAGCCGCCCTCTTCGCCGAGGTCGATGACCCAGTCGGCCACTTTAACCACATCCAGGTTGTGTTCAATGACCAGCACGGTATTGCCACGGTCTACCAGCTCGTCGAGTACACCCAGCAGTACGCGGATATCTTCGAAATGCAGGCCGGTTGTAGGCTCGTCAAGGATGTAAAATGTTTTGCCCGTATCTTTTTTCGACAATTCGGTTGCGAGTTTCACCCGCTGCGCTTCGCCGCCAGACAGGGTCACAGACGACTGCCCCAGGGTGATGTATCCGAGGCCAACATCTTTGAGCGTTTTGATCTTGCGGTATATGGCAGGAATATGTTCGAAAAACTCTACTGCAGCTTCAATGCTCATATCCAGCACATCGCTGATCGATTTGCCGCGATAGCGCACCTCGAGCGTTTCGCGGTTGTACCGCTTGCCTGAGCATTCCTCGCAGGGAACCTGCACATCTGGCAGGAAATTCATTTCGATCACTTTCATGCCAGCGCCCTGACAGGTTTCGCAGCGCCCACCCTTCACATTGAAAGAAAAGCGCCCCGGTTTGTAGCCTCTGATCTTTGCTTCAGGCAATTGCACAAACAGGTTGCGGATGTCTGAAAACACGCCGGTATAGGTAGAAGGATTTGAACGCGGCGTGCGGCCGATCGGCGTCTGGTCGATCTCGATCACCTTATCTATTTCCTTTAGCCCGGTAACTTTTTCATACGGCAGCGGCGTTTTTTTGGCCCTGAAAAAATGGTGGTTCAGGATGGGGTAAAGCGTTTCGGTGATCAAGCTGGACTTCCCGCTGCCGGAAACACCGGTTACGGCAATAAACTTGCCGAGCGGAAAGTCGACAGACACTTCCTTAAGGTTATGTCCGGTTGCCTTGGTGATGGAAAGCTTATGTCCGTTCCCTTTGCGGCGTTTTGCCGGCACGGGAATTTCCTTCCGGCCGTTCAGGTAAGCTGCCGTGAGCGTGTCCGATTTCAGGATGTCTGCGGGTTTGCCCTGTGCAACGATGGTTCCGCCATGTAAACCTGCAGCCGGCCCCACGTCGATGACGTAATCGGCTTCCAGGATCATATCTTTATCGTGTTCGACGACGAGGACTGTATTGCCCAGGTCGCGCAGGTCCTTTAGGGCCTTGATGAGGCGTTCATTGTCGCGCTGGTGCAGTCCGATACTCGGCTCATCAAGAATATACATCACATTCATGAGCTGGGAGCCGATTTGCGTAGCGAGGCGAATGCGCTGCGCTTCGCCGCCCGAAAGCGTCCTGGACGTACGGTCCAGGGTCAGGTAGGTCAGGCCAACATCGGTCAGGAAACCGATCCTGGCGCGTATCTCTTTCAGGATCTCGCGGGCAATGGTATTCTGGCGCTCAGAAAGCTGTGCTTCTACTCCCGAGAACCAGCCTTTCAATTCACCGATATCGATAGATGCCAGTTCGAAAATATTTTTTCCGGCTACTTTGAAATGCAGGCTTTCCTGTTTCAGTCGCGCGCCGCTGCATTCAGGACAGGTTTTCAGCTTCCGGAAAGCATCCATATCATCAGTTACCCCTTCGGTACGCCGCTCCTGCTGTTCTTCGAGCGTTTTGATAATGCCATCAAAGGTAATGCTGTAGTTCTGAACATTCCACTTGTTATATTCGACCGGCACGGTGATCAGGTCCGGGCTGCCATTCAGAATAATATCGACTGCTTCTTCAGCCAGTTTCTCGATCGGTGTAGACAATGAAAAATTGTATTTCTTGCCCAAAGCCTTCAATACCTGGAACATCCAGGTGTCCCGGTACTCGCCAAGCGGGGCAAGACCGCCGTTCACGATGCTGAGTTTCGGATTGGGGATAACTGATTCGCGGTCAACCACAGTAATATATCCCAGGCCGCTGCAGCGCTCACAGGCGCCGTACGGCGAGTTAAACGAGAAGCTGTTCGGTTGCGGTTCGTCATACGATATACCCGTTGTCGGGCACATCAGAAAGCGGCTGAAATGGGCTACGTTGTTATCCTTGTCGCTGATCTTGATAATGCCCTTGCCCATTTTCATGGCCGTTTGCAGGGAGTCGAGCAAACGCTTCCGGTCTTTCCGGTCTACGAGCAGGCGGTCTACGACCACTTCGATATCGTGGATCTTGTACCTGTCTACCTGCATTTTCGGACCGATGTCTTTGATCTCCCCGTCTACCCTGACCTTGACGTAACCTTGCTTACGGATCTGCTCAAACAGTTCGCGGTAGTGCCCCTTGCGGCCCTTTACGACCGGCGCAAGGATATTGACGGGCATGCCGTCGAATTTTTTGAAAATGGCTTCCACGATCTGGTCTTCAGACATGCGTTCCATCTTCTCACCGGTGTTGTACGAAAAGGCATCTGCCACCCGCGCAAACAGCAGGCGCATGAAATCATAGATCTCGGTGATCGTGCCTACCGTAGAACGCGGGTTTTTGCTGGTCGTTTTCTGCTCGATGGCGATAACCGGGCTCAGCCCCGATACCTTATCCACGTCGGGCCTTTCCATGCCGCCCATAAATTGCCGGGAATATGCACTGAAGGTTTCCATGTACCGGCGCTGGCCTTCGGCGTAAATGGTGTCGAACGCAAGCGAAGACTTTCCACTGCCGCTCAACCCCGTTACCACGACGAGCTGGTTGCGCGGGAAACTGACGTCGATATTTTTTAAATTATGGACCCGGGCACCATACACTTCTACATCCTTTTGCTCGCCCAGATCGACGGTATTTTTGCTCATATATTAAGTTGAAGATCAACGCCGGTAACCGGCATTTTCAAAGCACAAAAATGCTAAAAATTTTATCAAAAGAAAAGCCGGAATTATTCTGATGTTGAACAAACGAAGCCGCCTGTTGTTTGGCGCCGCCCGGGGCTTTGCATAAAAAAAGGACATCCTTGCCGGACATCCTTTTCGTTGTGCTCGCTTTTATTTTTTTAGTCGTTATTCATGGCCAGAAGCGATTTATTCTTGTTATAGCCATACCGGACCGGATCTTCCAGGATCTGTTTCATGGAGATCAGTTTATAGACATACGCCCCGGTTTCCCGGTTCAGCCTCATTTTGTAATAGTTGTCCTGATTTTGCCGGTGTATCTGGCGCATCAGTTTGACATCGCCTACATTGTAAGCTGCCGCCACGAGTGTCCAGTTATCGAAAATGCTGTAGAGTTCCCTGATGTACTTGCAGGCTGCAACGGTAGATTTGCGCAGGTTATGCCGCTCATCGACATGGCGGTTTACCTTAAGGCCATAGCTGCGGGCGGTCTGCGGCATGAATTGCCAGATGCCGGCAGCACCCTTTGGTGAAATGCCGACTTTAAGACCAGATTCGACCAGCACGATGTATTTAAAATCGTTGGGAATGCGGTATGCAGCCAAAATGGGTTCGATAACGGGAAACCACCTGGCCGCCTTAATGTGCAACAGATTGGTTTGCAGTTTGCCGTAGGAATGCGCAGTAAGCGTTTTCCTGAGTTTTTTTTCTACCCGCCGGTCGCCGGCAGGGAGATCTTCGTTTGCGAAGCTGAACCGGGAAATATATGGCGTCTCCGGCGCCGCCTTCTCAACCCTTAACCGTGGTTTGGGTTCATTTTTTACTTCTTTTAAGGACTTGTTTTTTGCTTGGGGCAATTGGTAAGCGAACACTTTTGCCATGATCAATAAAACAATAATTATTGAGCATGTTAACAGGTGTTTCTTTATCATTTTCCTCCTTTTTTTGGTGAACAATTTAAAAGCGGCAACAAATGTACGATATATATATCTAATTATCAAATAGTTACAAAAAATCATTCCAAAATCGGCGTTTAAACAGCCGTGAAGGCCGTTTTTCAAAACAGAGAATTGGCGTGTTTTTGCCTTCGGCATCCGCGCTTTTTTCGTAAATTTGCTGTTGCATATTTTTATGCGTTTACATAGAACACATGAGTAGTCAGAACAAGAGGAACAGTCGGGATGACAAGTCCGGATCGGATCGCCAAGGATCCGAAAACAAGCGGGGAAGAAGCACAGGCAGCACAGACCGGAAAACCGGCGGAACCCGGGGCGCGAGGCCCGAAAGGCCGGGCAGCCTGAGCGGAGCCAGGAAGAAGCCGGCAGGCAGCCGAGAGGACAGCGCTTCTGGCGCCCGCAAAGCGCCTGTAAGACGCAAATCTGAAAGCAGCGAAGGAGAAAGAGATTACTCATCGAGGGCCCGCAGCACACGCGAGAACCCCGAACGCGGACGCAGCGCTGCCCGCAGCAATGACCGCCCTGAACGAAATGAGCGCGCCCCATGGGGAGAAAGATCCGAACGTGCACCAAGAGGCGAAAGACCGGAACGTGCTCCAAGAGGTGAGAGACCGGAACGTGCTTCACGAGGTGAAAGACCGGAACGTGCTTCAAGAGGTGAAAGACCGGAACGCGCGCCGAGAGGTGAAAGAACGGAACGAGCACCAAGAGGTGAAAGAACGGAACGCGCACCACGTACAGAAAGAGCAGACCGGGCACCGCGTTCTGAGCGCCCCGAGCGTTTCAGCCGCGAAAAAAGCGCCGATACAGAT
The DNA here is from genome assembly GCF_003029735.1 of Pedobacter yulinensis. Classification (GTDB taxonomy): domain Bacteria; phylum Bacteroidota; class Bacteroidia; order Sphingobacteriales; family Sphingobacteriaceae; genus Pedobacter; species Pedobacter yulinensis. The sequence continues at coordinate 1,247,906 of NZ_KZ686268.1, read as the reverse complement.
CGCGGATTTTCAGATTCGCGCCCATTCAGAAAACGGGAAACCACAGGAAGGAAACCAACTGTCAGGCGAGAAGCAGGTGATGCTGCCCCCGTCCGCAAGACAGCCGAAGACAAGGGCCTGATCCGCCTGAACCGCTACATTGCCAATTCGGGCATTTGCTCACGCCGCAAGGCCGACGAACTCATTGAAGCAGGTACCGTAATGGTAAACGGCGAAGTGATCAGCGAACTCGGCCATAAAGTTGACCCTGCTAAAGATGAGATCCGTTACAACGGCGAACTCTTGAAGCGCGAGAAAAAAGTTTATGTACTCCTGAATAAACCCAAAGATTATATCACCACGACAGACGATCCGCAGGAACGCAGAACCGTCATGGCGCTGGTTGAAAAGGCGAGCAAAGAACGCATTTATCCCGTAGGCAGACTTGACCGGAATACCACCGGGCTGCTGCTGATGACAAATGACGGCGACCTTGCCGATAAACTTTCGCATCCTAAAAATGGTGTGACCAAAATTTACCAGGTAGAACTGAACAAGAACCTGACGCAGGGCGACATGAACAAGATTGCCTTCGGCATTGAACTTGAAGACGGCGTGATCAAACCGGACAGCGTTTCTTATGTTACAGGCGGCTCTAAAAAAGAGATCGGCATTCAAATTCACAGCGGTAAAAACCGCATTGTACGCCGTATATTCGAACACCTCGGCTATGAGGTGGTCAAGCTGGACCGCGTGGTGTTTGCCAACCTGACAAAAAAAGATCTTCCGCGCGGCCGCTGGCGTTACCTGGAAGAACATGAACTGATCCAGATCAAACACCTGATCAAATAAACTGCAGCAGAAACAGATTGCTCCGGGGCTTTCAGGCCACGCTTGCCAGGACTTAAAAAAAATTTAAACAATCGGAATGAAAAAGTTTTTCTATTTGTTACTCATAGTCATGACAGCAACAGAAGCCCCGGCGCAACAGTTTAACCTGCTTATCGGCACTTACACCCATGGGGGCAAGAGCGAAGGCATTTATTCCTATCGTTTCACAGCAGCAAGAGACTCGTTCTCTTACATGCGGCAGGGTGTAACAAAACTCTCAGATCCCAGTTACCTGTGCGTATCGCCAGATCAACGCTTTGTTTATGCTGTAACCGAAGGTAGTGAAGAAAAAAGTGCGGTCAGCGCGTTTAAATTTGACAAAAAGAATGGGACACTTCTTTTCCTGAACAAAGCGCTGACCAATGCCGAGGCACCCTGTTTCGTTACCGCCAACCGGCACCATGTGATCACGGCAAACTACGGCGGCGGAAGCCTTTCCGTTTTCGGCCGCAGCGAAAGCGGAAAACTGACAGATCTCAAACAACAACTTCAGCATACCGGCAAGGGTATCGACGCAAAAAAAAGACAGGAAAGTGCGCACGTACACATGGTGCGGTTTACACCTGACAAAAAATTTCTGCTCGCAACCGACCTCGGTGAGGACCACATTTACGTGTATCGCTACGACAAAACGGCCGAACGGCCCTTGTCAGTGAAATCAGTTGTTAAAACGACTGCAGGCACCGGCCCGCGGCACCTGACCTTCAGCCCGAACGGGCGCTTCGCCTACCTGGTACACGAGTTTAACGGCAGCGTTTCGGCATACCGCTACCGGAACGGGGAACTGGATCTGCTGCAACAGATCACCACGATCGATGCCGGTTTCAGAGGCAATGTAGATGCGGCCGACATTCATGTATCGCCTGATGGCAAATTCCTCTATGAAACAAACCGTGGGGATGCCAACAGCATCAGCGTCTTTTCCATCGGTAACGATGGCCGCCTGACATTTGTTCAGCGCATATCGACCAAAGGCAAAGGGCCGCGTAACTTCGTGATTGACCCCACAGGAAACTATGTATTGGTTGCACACCAGTACACGGACAACGTGGTCATCTTCAGACGCGATAAAACTACAGGCCTTTTAACAGATATGAAATCTGAGATTAAGGTCGGCGCACCGGTTTGCCTGGTTTTTACCCCGGTACGTTAAGCACGGAGTTTAAAGTATTCAGATCAGGCATTTACCCGAAGGTCTGCCTGTGCTTTCTCCAGAATTTCCGTGTAATATTCGATGTATTTTGGCAGGATCAGCTTGAGGTCAAAGTCCCTGGCCCTGGCAAGCGCATTGTTCTTAAACCCGGCAAGCGTTTCGTCGTCTTTCAAAATGGTAATGGCGTTCTCTGCCATGCCATCTACGTCCCCAACGTCGTTCAAAAAGCCTGAGAAACCCTGAACATTCAGTTCGGGCAGGCCGCCCGCGTTGGAAGAAATAACGGGAACTTTACAAGCCATCGCTTCAAGCGCAGCCAGTCCGAAACTTTCAGATTCAGAGGGAATAAGAAAGAGGTCTGACACAGACAGAATTTCCTCGACAGCATCCTGCTTACCTAAAAAACGAACATGGTCACAGATCTCCATGCTGCGGCACAGCTGCTCGTTGTAAGCCCGTTCCGGCCCATCGCCCACCATTAGCAGTTTTGAAGGGATCTGCTGCAATACTTTTTCAAAGACCCTGATCACATCATCTGTGCGCTTCACTTTCCTGAAATTGGACGTGTGGATCAGGATGCGCTCATTGTTTGGCGCTATGGCTTTTTTGAAGTGGTCCTTGGCCTGCAGGCTAAACCTTCTGAAATCGATGAAGTTCGGGATCACACGAATGTCTTTCTTGATCTCGAAATGGTTATAAGTATCCTCTTTCAGGTCGGCCGAAACGGTTGTAACACCGTCAGACTGGTTAATGGAAAAAGTAACCACCGGTTTATAGGTCGGGTCCTTGCCTACGAGCGTGATATCTGTACCGTGCAGTGTGGTGACAACCGGGATCCTGATGCCATAACTGGCCAGGATCTGTTTGGCCATGAAGGCGGCCGAGGCATGCGGAATGGCGTAATGTACATGCAGCAGGTCGAGGCTCTCGAAACGCACCACATCCACAAGTTTACTGGCCAGGGCCGACTCGTAGGGGGCATAATCGAACAGCGGATAGTCGCGTACCGATACCTCATGATAAAACAGATTCTGGGAGAAAAAATCCAGCCTGGCTGGCTGGCTGTAGGTAATGAAATGAACCTGGTGTCCTTCTTCCGCGAGCGCTTTACCCAATTCTGTCGCTACAACACCGCTTCCACCAAAGGTGGGATAACAAACAATACCTATCTTCATGAACAGGATCTAATGAAAAATGCGCTGACGCGTCCTTACGAACCTGTCATTGCCTTGTTAACTGATGTACAAATAAAAAGGCTTTCGGCGAATATTGTGTTAAGCGATTGCAATTATTTGAGCCCGGTTTCGGGGCTGTTCATTTCTTCCCTGATCACAAGGTAAAGCTCGTTCGGGCGTTGCGTGCCAATGTAGTATTCCAGGCCGTCCCGGTCTGTCAGCACAACGGCATCTTTGCCTGAGGCGTAAAAACGGATGCTGCCTTTGCGGTGAAGGTTGTAAACAGGGTTATTGAAGAGATAAGTGCTGTAACTGTCTTTACGAACATCTACAATTCCTGCCAGGTCGATCTTTACCTTTTTTGCTGTCCAGAGGCCATCGAGAATAACGCTCCTGTTGTGAACAATGATTTTGTACTGGATCAGGAACAGTAAAATTATGGACACGCCGATGATGCCGAAACCAACAACCAGGAACAGGTCTTTTGTGCGATCGCGGTCGCGCTCGTAAACATAAGCGGCAAAACAGAATGCTGCCATGACCAGCCTGATACAGATGCGGATGTAGTCCCTGCCGATGTATTGTTTCTCGAGATATGCGTATTTACCTTCCAACTGGATTAATTTTAAATTCGAATATAATAACTTTTTCTGTGCCTGGGCCCACTTTGTAGCGGTCGTCCAGGCGCATGCCTGCAACCCAGACAATGTCTCCGTTGCCGTTTACCAGCAAAGGTACCCTTTCTTTCTCGGCAAGACTGAGTTTCCGGTCTACAAAAAAATCGCTGACCTTTTTGAATCCTTTCATACCCAGCGGCCGAAAACGATCGCCCTGCTGCCAGAACCGCAGCGTAAGCGGGTACACAAGTTTATCGCGGTCGCACCAGGCAACATGCTGTTCGTCGGGTGGCTGTCCGGGAAGGCCTGCATGCTGGCTGACCGTCCAACCGGTGGCGATAACGGCCTCATCGTCAGGCTGCAGGATCCATGTTGTTGTTCCGGCTATCTGAACCGGTTCAATGACCAGGTGGTTACGGTCCTTGATCAGGCGGTGGCCGGAGCTGAAGAATTGCCGGCCACTCGGCGCATCCAGTACGCTGATGATGCGCGTCACAGCTTCTGCATGAAAGCCGAAAGGCCTCAGCAGTTCGAACAAAAGCAGCTCTTGCGGGTCGAGGCTTCTAACCAGTTCCAGGGGCAATTTTTGTAGGGGGCCGTCATGAATAAACGACTTGCGTAACGCCGCGACCGTATTGCCGAGCAACCGCTCTGCCTGTTCCATCCGCGCCGCGTTGTCGCTAAAGGTTGCTTCGAGCGAGGGATTGATCTGGCGCAACACTGGCAGCACTTCTTGACGGATCTTGTTGCGCTGATAATCGGTGCTGGCATTCGAGCTGTCTTCTACCCAGCCCATGCCGCAGCTTCGCGCAATTTCGTGTATGCCTGCAGCAGTTAAGAACAACAGCGGGCGGATCAGCTTTCCGTTTTTTGACCGGATGCCGTGCATGCCGCTAATACCGGTACCACGTAACTGGTTAATGAGCACCGTTTCGACCAGGTCTGTCTGGTGTTGTGCAAGCGCAATACAGGCAAAACCGCCCTCAACACGCTGTTCCTCGAACCATTGGTACCTGAGTTCGCGGGCAGCCATCTGGATAGAAAGCTGCTTTTCTTTGGCATAAGCGCGTGTATCGAACTTCCTGCTTAAAAATGGAACACCAAGCTCGGCTGCCAGCCGGCAAACAAAGGCCTCATCCCGTTCAGACTCAGCCCCCCGCAGGCCGAAATTGCAGTGTATGATCGAAAAGTTATACCCTGCTGCGTGGAACAGCCGGGCCATGAGAACCGAATCACGCCCGCCGCTTACTGCAAGCAGCACACGCTCTTCGGGGCTGAAAAGCTGCTTATCGGCAATAAACTTACGGAACGCGCTGAGCGGAAGCATGTGTCAAAAATATTTAATTTAAAATGGCTCCGCAAACAACTAACTTTGTAACGTGAAAAAGTTGCCTTTTCTGCTCTGCCTGATCTTGTTGCCAGGAATTCTCCTTGCGCAGAGCAAATCGCCCATACAGCTAACCAGTTATACCATTATCAATGGCGTGCCTGCACAGGACCTGGTCAGGTTGGGCAAACCTACGTTCAGACAGGACAATGCTATTCTGACTGCAGACAGCGCACATTTTTACCAGAAAAAAAATGTCTTCGAAGCCTTTGGAAATGTTCACATTAATCAGGCCGACACCGTTAATATCTTTTCTGACCAGCTTCATTACGACGGAAACAAAAAACAGGCACACCTGACCAATAATGTACGCCTGGTGCAGCGGGAATCGGTACTGACCACCAATGTGCTCGATTACAACATGGTGAGTAAAATCGGCACATACACCAACGGCGGGAAAATCGTAAACAAGGACGTAACGGTGACCAGCCGCAATGGCTATTACTTTGCCAACACCAATGACTCGTATTTTCGCTACAATGTCCTGGTCAAAACGCCGCAGAGTACGATTACTTCAGATACGATGCGGTACAATACGCAAAGCAAATGGACCTATTTTTATGGCCCGACAAATATCAAGGGCAAGGACGATAATTTGTACACTGAAAACGGACTCTACAATACGCTTTCTGAAAAAGCTTTTTTTGGAAAAAGGAACCTGTATAAAAACGGCAGCAAGTCGCTTAAGGGCGACAGCCTGACCTGGGACGGAAAAGCCGGATATGGCAAGGCGGTTGGGAATATCTTTTTCCGGGACACAACAGACAAAACCCTGCTGCGCGGTGAGGTTGGGGAGTATTTTAAAAAAACTGAACGCACGCTCGTTACCAAAAATGCGTATTTCGGCATAGAAACATCAGATTCTGTCAAGGTTGGCAAGAAGATGACCCTCGACAGCCTCTGGATGGGCGCTGATACCCTGGAAACACAGATGGTGCTTCAGAAAACGCTCAAATTATTACCAAAGATATCCGTAAAGGCAAACAATGAACTGGATTTCGAAGAGCGCGGCGGTGCCGAGTCACAAAGTGACAGCACGGCTGCTGTAAGGCCTCCGATGTCAGCACCGGGTGAAAAAGCCAGCGCACCAGCAACCGCTCCTTCGGTTGAGCAGGCAAAAACTTCTTCCCCGAAAAAAGAAACGCCGGCAGAGCGGCGCCGAAAGCGCCGGGCCGAAAAAGCGGGCGAACCTGCAGGAGCGAGGCCGGAAGTGGCGAGCCCAGCCGCCCTGGCAACAGATTCAGTGAAGTTAAAAGCAGCGGCAGACAGCCTGCTGCGCAGCAAGGCGGCAGACAGCCTGGTCAGAACAGCAGCAAAGGCCCGTGCCGATTCTGTCGCATCAAAACCAAATGGCCTTACGCGTGCCGAGATCAGAAAAGCAGGCCGGGCGGCCCGAACGGTGACCCAATCTGCCGCTAATGCGGCCGCACAGCCCAAAAAGCAAGCTCCGGTTACGCCGCTGGATACTATGCGCACACGGGTGATCAACGCCTACCACAATGTAAGGGTATACAAAAGCGATATGCAGGCCAAGGCCGACTCACTTTTTTATACCAGCGCAGACTCCACACTTCGCTGTTACCAGAACCCCATACTCTGGTCGCAGGGATCGCAGCAAACCGGCGATACCATTCATATCCAGTTTGTCAATAAAAAGGTTAATTCTGTACAGGTTATCCAGTCGGCATTCCTGGTTAATACCCCGCCAGATTCCCTGCGGTTTAACCAGATCAAGGGAAAAATATTAACCGGTTTCTTCAGCAAAGGCAAACTCAACACGCTTTTCGTTGACGGCAATGCAGAAAGTATTTACTTCACGCAGGACGACAGCACGAAACTTTACAAGGAAATGAACCAGACGGTAGGCAGCCGGCTGAAAATTTCTTTCGCAGATAACGAGATCGAGAAGATCGTCAACATCAAAAAGCCCGAGGGTGTACTTTATCCTGTAGAAGAAGCCCCCAAAGAATCTTTTTTAAAAGGATTTATCTGGAAACCTGAAGACCGGCCTAAATCAAAGCTCGATGCCATCAGGGCGCCAAAGAAAAAGACAAGTAAAGCGGCGGCGGCGAAAAAACCTGGAGCCCGCGCCCAAACCCAGGCAAAACCAGGCACTGCCGGCAAACCGGCCCGGCAACCGGGTGTTACAACGCCTGCAACAGCTGCGCCGGCAAGCGGCACAGGTACCAGGCCACGCCCGGCCACACTGCAAGACACGACCGCTGCGCCGGTACGAAAGCTGCCAAACCTCATTCCTGATACAACCGGCAGAACTGAGCCGCCGATTGTCCGCCCGGGAAGCACACTGAAAAAACAGGCAGACAGCGCTGCAAAAAGAAATAATTAAGTACCGCTGCAGCTGCCTGCGCCATGCGTTGTGCAACTGCCAGAGAACATACCGGCTACTGCCCCTGCAGAAAAGCGATCAGTTTGGCCATGGCCTTTGCCCGGTGGCTAATCGCGTTCTTTTGTTCAGTCGCCATTTCAGCAAAAGTGCAGTCGTAGCCTTCCGGCTGAAAAACCGGGTCATATCCAAAACCTTTGCTTCCCGATGGCGCGGTTCTGATGGTCCCCGTTGCAAAACCTTCGAAATAATAGGTTTCTGATCCTTGTATGAGACAGATAACCGTACGGAACTGCGCCCTGCGGTCGGCAATGCCTTCCATATTTTTCAGCAGCAGCGCCATATTCGCGGCGTCACCGCCACCACCGGCATACCGTGCTGAAAAGACGCCCGGTTCCTCGTTTAGAGCGGCAACTTCCAGTCCGCTGTCATCAGAAAAACAATCAACCCCGAAATTATCTTTTACGAACTTGCTTTTCAGCAAGGCGTTCTCATTGAAACTGGTTCCGGTTTCGGGAATATCGGTGGTACAGCCAATGTCTTTCAGGTTAAGCACCTCGTACGCGTCGCCAAGATAGGCGCGTACTTCGGCGGCTTTATGGTCGTTGTTGGTTGCAAAAACAAGCTTTTGTTTCATCAGGCAGGGAAATTGAGTTTTTGAAGCGTGCCCCAAAGCTCCTTTTTCGCCATCGCGTCTGCATTCAGTGCATCGAGGCCGGCTGTAAGCACAACGGTCTGACCGCCCAGCTCGGCAGACCGGTGCAATGGAAAGTCGCCCAGGCCCAGGCTGGATGCCGGAACGCCGAAAATGATAAAATGACAGCCCGGGAAAAAGGCGGTATATTCGTTGAAGGTAGCACCGGCATTCCGGGCATGGTTGAGCAGGGCAAAGTCATTTCCGGAAAGGTTTACCGATTTCACGATCTTGCGCAGCAGTTCCCTGCCGGCTTCGCTGCCTATTTCATGCGTTTCATCGTTTACCAGGATGACCACGTTGCGTGCATTTTTTCCGACAAAAGAAAAACTCCGGGCTGGTTTTGCGGCTGTATCCGGCGCGATAACAACCTTTGCCTCCGCCTGCGGCACTACGAACTCTGGCTTTGCGACCTGCAGATCCGGTTCCCGGTGCGCCCCAACGCTTTGCAGCGGCACCACTAACGTGGGCTCCTCGACCAGGAAAATCTCTTCGGTAAAAAACAGCGAAAGGGTTGCGGGATCGGTACTTGTCTGGGTGTCCATGTGTTTATTGCGGCAGCAGATTTTCTGTTAAAATTAGTTAAATATCTCCAATAGCAACCCGATATTCTTACTTTTATGTTCCCGAAACACCCTTCATACCCTGTGCCGGGCAGATTCAAAAATGTTCATCTGTCAGTTGCAGAATTAGTTGTAAATTTGCGGGATATTAAAATTGAAATCAATCAGAATGAAGAGAATTCTTGTGGCGGTGCCTTTTGTGCTCTGCCTGGCGATCAGTGCGAAGGCTCAAAAAAAAGCGATAGATAAGGTTGCTGCCATTGTAGGTAACAACATTATCCTGGCTTCCGATCTTGATCAGCAATACACACAATACCTGGCACAGGGCAATCCGGCAAACCCGGAAGTAAAATGTTACTTTTTGCAGCAGTTACTTACACAAAAACTTTTGAAGCAGCAGGCCGAGATCGACTCGGTCATGGTAGATGAGGGCCAGATTGACGACGAAGTAGACCGCCGCATGCGTTACAGCATCAGGCGCGCAGGTGGCCAGGAACGCCTCGAGCAAATGCTGAACCGCTCTGTGCTGCAGTACAAGGACGAGATCAGACCCGATGTAAAAGAAGCCCTTATTTCGAACAAAATGCAGGGACAGATTACCAAAGATGTAAACGTAACCCCGCTCGAGGTAAAGAAATATTTTCAATCGCTCGGCGACAGCGTTCCACAGTTCAATACAGAGGTCGAAGTGGGCGAAATCGTTTTATACCCCAAGCTGACCAAAGAAGAAAAACAGAAATACTACGACAAGGCAGAAGCCATGCGTTTGCGCATTAAAAGCGGCGAAGACTTTGCCTTTCTGGCCAAAACGTATTCAGAAGACCCGGGATCGGCTGCCGACGGCGGTGACCTTGGATTTTTTGACCGTTCAACCATGGCAAAGGAATTTACGGCCTGGGCATTTAAGCTGAAAGCCGGCGACATCTCGCCGGTTTTTGAAACGCAGTACGGTTACCACTTTCTGCAGGTTATTGAGCGCCGTGGTGAGCAGGTTCACGCACGCCACATCCTGGTTATTCCGAAAAACACACCTGAAAGCATGCAGCGCCTGAAGTTACATGCAGACAGCATTTACCAGAACATCAAAACCGACAAGATACCGTTTTCGACTGCCGCTTCGCTGTACTCGAACAACGATGAGACCAAATATACCGGCGGCATGATCCTGCACTCAGACGAAGTATCTTCCCGTACAACCTTTATCCCGGTAGACAAACTGGATCCGAACGTCTTTGTTGTCATTGATACCATGAAAGTTGGCGGCCTGTCGCGTCCCACCGAATTTACCGGACAGGATGGCAAAACCGGATACCGCATCCTTACGCTGAAATCAAAAATTCCACCGCACAAGGCGAACCTGGAACAGGATTACCCTAAAATCAGGGAGGCTGCCCAAACCGATAAGGTAAACCGCACACTGAGCGAATGGTTCGAGAAACGCCGCGAAAGCACATACATCAAAATAGACCCCGAGTTTGCAACCTGCGAACAGCTGAAAATCTGGGCAAAAAATCAGGACCAGAAAGAATCAAAATAGCCTGATGCAATACAAAGACGAGGTCGAGGCAGTACATGCGCTGCAAACAGCTTATAAACAGATCAGGGCCGAAGTAGCCAAGGTTGTCGTAGGTCAGGACGATGTAGTCAAATCGGTGCTGATCGCCATTTTCAGCAACGGGCACTGCCTGCTTGTCGGCGTTCCCGGGCTGGCCAAAACCCTGCTTGTGCAAACTGTTGCCAGCGTACTCGATCTCGGTTTTAACCGAATTCAGTTTACGCCAGACCTGATGCCAAGCGACATCATCGGCTCTGAAATTCTTGGCGAAGACCGGCAATTCAAATTTGTAAAAGGTCCTGTATTTTCGAACATCATCCTGGCCGACGAAATTAACCGCACACCGCCCAAAACACAGGCGGCCCTGCTTGAAGCCATGCAGGAAAAGGCGGTTACTGCAGCTGGTCTGACACATGCACTGCCAAAGCCGTTTTTTGTGCTGGCCACCCAGAATCCCATTGAGCAGGAAGGAACATATCCCCTGCCAGAAGCGCAGCTGGATCGCTTCATGTTCAACATTCAGCTCGGTTATCCATCACTCGAAGAAGAGCTGCATATTGTTCGCAATACCACAAGTCAACGGCAGGTGTCGCTGAGCAAGGTTATGGGCATGGAACAGATCCAGTATTTCCAGTCGCTGATCCGTGAGGTGCCTGTTACCGACCATGTTCTGCAGTACGCTGTAAAACTGGCTTCAAAAACCCGGCCCCAGACAGAACTGGCTACGGAAGCCGTAAACAAATACATCAGCTGGGGCGCTGGTCCCAGGGCTTCGCAATTCCTGGTACTGGGCGCCAAAACGCATGCCGTACTTTCAGGCAAATATGCGCCCGATATAGAAGATGTACAGGCGGTGGCCGAGGCCATTTTGCGGCATCGCATTGTGAGGAACTATCGTGCGGAGGCCGAGGGCCTGTCGGTCGAAAAAATCATTCGGGGGCTTTTCTAGCGTTCAATCCTGGCAGACACAAGTGTGGCTGTTTATGATCTGCGGGCAATAAACAGTCTGTCGGGTTTCGGTTGAAGGCAATTTTCCGGATAAGACTGATCTCTGCAGCAAACAACCGCCACGAACTTATTTACCATTATCGGCCGATGGCCGTACAATCTCATATCAATGGACACGTTATTATCTGTCGACGAGAAATACCTCCAGGTACTGGAAGAACTATACTGCGGAGAGCTGCCTAAGGCTTTCCGCCTGCTAAACGAGATACTTGCCGCTGAACCGGCATATGCCCGGGCACATTTTCAGATGGCAAGGCTGCAGCACGAACAGTTCCGGGACCTGCGTGCCGCTGGTTATCACTACCAGCAGTGCGAACAGATTGATCCGGATTTTCCCGACGTCTATCTGCCCTACCTGAAGTTATGCAATGAACTCGGGAAGCACAAACTGGCCCGGACACTGGGCGAAAAAGGCCTGCGGGTAGCGGGTACAGATCGTTATCAGCTCTGCAAAGAACTTGCCCGAAGCGCTGATCTGCGCCGCGAGTACAATGAAGCCCGTGAACTTCTGAACAGGGCGCTGCTGCATGCACATGAACCCGAGCAGGAAAAAGAAATGCTTGAACAGCTGAAAACGCTGAACAGCAAAATGAAGCGTGATGCACCCTTCGTTTACCGGTTGGAAGAATAAGACGCCCGCGTGCCAGGCCTTTATCGCTAATTCAGCTGCTTGATGAGGTTCGGATAATCGGTAATGACCCCATCAACCCCCAGGTCCCGGAGGTACCGCAGTTCTTTCAGCGAATTGATGGTCCAGGGAATGATCTTTACACCCGCCTCATGGCAGCGGTCAACAAGTCCTTTGCCCACCAGCAGCGAATACGGACTGTATATGGTCGGTTTAAAACCCAGCTGACTAATGTAATTGTCGAACGGTTCCTTTTCGTCGATTAGCAGCGAGGTGCGGACCTTTGGATATTTTTCGTGCAGGTATTGAAGCGTACGCATATCGAACGACTGGATAATGACTCGCCTGGCAATCTTTTTCCGGTTCACCACCTCCATGATCAGTTCAACGAACTCAGCTGGATCAGGTTGAAATTCACCATCGCCTTTGGGGATCAGTTTCGTTTCAATGCTATAATCCACTTTCGCCAGCCGGTTGGTTTTGATGTGTGTTTCAACCGCGTCGATCACATCTTCAAGCAGCGGTTTAATCGCTTTCATCTTGCGCTGCCCGGGAAACCGCGGATGCACTTTACTTCCCACATCGAAGGTCTTCACCTCCTCGTAGTCCATTTTGTAGATATTGTACTGCTTCTGATCTTTCAGGCTGATCGGCTTTCCCTTTGGGCTAAGCGATATCTCATGATTAAAATACGGTTCCTGCGAGAGCACTACCTTTTTATCTCGGGTAATCACGGCGTCCATCTCGAGCGTACTGACACCCAGATCGAGAGCCGTCAGCATACCGGGAATGGTGTTTTCAGGGGCCAATCCCCTTGCACCGGCTTTACCCTGCACATCAAAACTTCGCTTTTGGGCGCCGGCGCCGGGCGCGGCGAGCAGGAAAAAGACAAATGGAAGTAGGTATCTATTCATTCAGTTGGTTTCAGATAAAAGAACAAAAATCCTGCCTGCCCTGGTAACGTTACCAGGCGGCCGGGCAAAAAAAAACCTGCAGCACGCTGCAGGTTCTTGATCTTCTCGCTGGTCTAACGTTCTGCCGAAACGAAGACCTGCGCAATGATGTTCCAGGTGTGGTCGCTCTGGCGTTCCCAGACAAATACATAATTGAAAGCCTCCCGAAGGTCTGTCTTGTAATCAACAGTAGCCAGGCCATACGTGTAAGCCAGGTCTCCGCCGGCAGCCTTGTCGGCTTCGGTTGTTTTAAGGTTAATCTTGCTGACCATGCCGTTCATGAATTGCAGAATTTTCTCCTTCCCTACGATCGGCTCGTTCCCGGGGAAAAGCAGGCGGGCGTCAGCATTCGAGAAACCGGCAAATGCAGCCACGCCATAGGTCTTAAGCATGGTGTTCAGGGTCTTTTCGGTAGTCAGGATAATGTCTTTACCAGCCTTGATCTCTTTGGCATTCGCAAACTTTGGTTTGTAATGGTCTTTTGGTTCCACAAAACGCGCTGCAGGTTTCGCAAGTGGTTTGTTGTGTTCGGTACCGATATCGAGCGCTACTTTCCAGCGGTCGTTTTCAGCCTTCCAGACAGACAGGTAAGAACCGTATTTTTTATCGCTGGTTCCGATGCTGTACTCGCCGGTTGTTACCCCCCAGTCGCCGCTGCGTGAAACCCGGGCAAAAACGGGCTCCCAGGTCATACCCTGAATATCGGCTGCGCCGGAATTATAAGTCCTGGCATTAACCGGGTTAGGCCTGAACACAAGCCCGGTAGCCGAGGCATATTCATCTGTAGCAGCTTTAAGGCCGTTTTTGGCTGCTGCTGCAGCGTATTCATTTTCGGCTTTTACCAGTGACCTGGTCGTTCCGTCGGCGCGCTGTGCAAAAGCTCCTGCAGAAATGGCAAGTGCCAGGCAGGTGGATAGTATTGATCTCATATATGGGTAATTGTTATGCGAATATAATCTGTTGAAGACAGGCTTGATTTAAAAGTAATTAACAAGTAGACATTTAAGGTGCAGGCTGTTCCCTGTAAATCGTTTCGAGAACGGTTTGCCCTACGGCCTTTAAGGTATTCCGGTCCAGGTTGGCCAGGTTATCAAGCTGGGTATGCCAGTTCATATAAAACCCTGCATTATCAGAATAGTGAATAATGTCGATACATGGGATACCGGCTTTATTGACCCATGCATGGTCGTCGATGAGCCTGCCTGACGTCATGTAAACAAAATAGGAGGAATAACCGATCTCATTGCCGATGTCCCATACCTTTTTTACCACATCTGCGGCATACTGGCGCGATACTTCATCTTGTGTAAATTGGGCATTGCCGCCGCCAACCATATCCAGGTTGATACCATACAAAGGTTTATTCTGTTTGGCCAGTTCGCTCTTGGCCCAGTACTGCGAACCGAGGCACCAGGTCAGCTCTTCTGGCGAACTGTCATTGGCGTCGCCATAATCTTCAAGGTCCCACAAGATAAAATCGACCCCGACATTCGGCTGCTTTTGCTGGATCTGTCTGGCCATTTCAAGAATGACAGCTACGCCGCTAGCGCCATCGTTTGCGGCGTCGAACGGTTTGTTGCGCATGCTGCTGTCAGGATCCTGATCAGAAAACGGTCTTGCATCCCAATGCGCCGTAACCAGCACGCGCGCTTTGCGCTCTTTGTTAAAAGAAGCCAGGATATTTTTCAACTGGTGGCTTTTCCCATCGTAGGTTTTCACCGCAGCGGTCTGCACGCGCACTTCAGCCCCAAAGTCTTGCAGTTTGCGCTGAAGATAAGCTGCACAGGCTGCGTGGGCACTCGTAGAGGGTATCCGGGGCCCGAAATCGACCTGGGCCTTTGCAAATGCATAAGCGCTGTCTGCATCGAAAGCCGGCGATACCAGCTTTACTTCCTGCTTGTCGCCGGTGGTCTCTTCTGACTGCCTGGGTTCATTGTTGCATGCGGCCAGGGCCAGGAGCACGAAAATGGGTAACAACCCGGTAATTTTTCTCATTGTTTATTGCATTCGGTGTAAACGTGCCGCCTGAGGCACCGTTTCAGCATTAACGTTTCTTTTTACAATTCGGTATGGCCTTAATTGCGGCTCCAGGTTGTACCTTCTTTGCTGTCTTTTAGCTGGATGCCCATCTGCTGCAGGCCGATCCTGATCTTATCAGACGTTGCATAGTCTTTATTTTCTTTGGCCTCGCGACGCAGGTTGATCACCATATCGAGTACCTCTTTGAAGCCGCTGTCACCCTGCTCCTCTTCCTGAAGCCCGAAAACGTCAACAACAAAGTCTTGCATCAATTGTTTCAACTGGTCCAGGTTCTGCGCGTCGATCTTTCCTTTACCATCGTAAAGCGTATTGATAATGCGTACGCCTTCAAAAAGCTCAGCAATGACGACCGGTGTGTTGAAATCATCGTTCATGGCCTGCAGGCAGCGCTCGCGCAGCGGCAGGATCTGAAAGTCGGTCGCATTTGAAGCCTGGATTTTGTGCAGCAGCGCCAGGGCATTCATGAGCCGCCGGTATCCTTTTTCTGAAGCTTCAAGGGCCTCATTGCTAAAATCGAGCGTGCTCCGGTAATGTGCCTGAAGCATAAAGAACTTGACCGTCATGGGACTGTACCCTTTTTTAAGCAGGGGATGTGTTCCGGTAAACAGCTCGTGCGGAAGGAAGCCGTTGCCCGCCGATTTAGACATGCGGGCCCCGTTTACGGTCAGCATATTTGTGTGCATCCAGTACTTTGCCGGCTGCTGGTGGCTACAGGCTTCTGACTGTGCAATTTCGTTGGTATGGTGCGTAGCGGCAAGGTCCATTCCACCGCCATGTATATCAAAGGTATCACCCAGGTATTTGGCGCTCATCGCCGAGCATTCAATGTGCCAGCCCGGAAAACCGAGGCCCCAGGGCGATACCCATTTCATCAGTGTTT
This sequence comes from Pedobacter yulinensis, assembly GCF_003029735.1. GTDB lineage: Bacteria > Bacteroidota > Bacteroidia > Sphingobacteriales > Sphingobacteriaceae > Pedobacter > Pedobacter yulinensis. Next base: position 1,232,039 of record NZ_KZ686268.1, on the reverse strand, counting down.
CTGGCTTGGCCTTGATCCAAAGCGCAAAATCCAGCCGGCCGCGTTTCTCGTCCTGCCCGCCCAGTTCGCGTGTGTTGGCCAGCATGTCATCGAGGTTCCGGTTGGTCAGAATTGTATAGTTGTACGTTTGACTGTACTTTTCAACATCAAAGTATACCGTTCCGTTCACTTCGTAGGCGAAACCGTTGGCCAGGATCACCTTGATCATTTCGATCTGTTCAATGATGTGCCCGGTGGCAGTAGGCTCAATGCTTGGCGGCAGGGTATTGAACACACGCATCACATCCCGGAAACCGAGTGTGTACTTTTGCACGATCTCCATAGGCTCGAGTTGTTCAAGCTTGGCGCGTTTGGCAAATTTGTCATCGCCCTCGTCCCTGTCGCCCTCTAAATGCCCGGCATCGGTAATGTTCCTGACATAACGTACTTTATAGCCTGCATAACGCAGGTAGCGAAAAATAACATCGAAGGAAATGAAGGTGCGGCAATTGCCCAGGTGTACATCGTTGTAAACGGTAGGACCGCAAACATACATACCCACATGGGGCGCATTTACGGGCTCAAAAATTTCTTTCTTGCGTGTCAGCGTGTTGTACACCTGTATACCTGTAATCATGCAGCAAATATAAGATTATGAAGCAACGATCTAAGCGGTTTTTTAGCTGTTGACAACTGCGTGAACATACCGGCCCCGCCGGCACAAAATCCGGTTCGGGTTGTCGCATAAAACTTACTCGCTGTCTGGTCTGAATTGCAGGTCGCTGCGTACCGGAAAATGGTCAGATAATCTGGCTTCGATAATCCGGTAGGTTTTTACATCAAGCGCTTTGCTGCAGGCTATGTAGTCAATCTGGAAATTCGGGAACTTCCCGTTATAGGTCTTTCCGAATCCCTTGCCCTGTACGGCAAATGCATTATTGAGTGACCGGGTGAGCTCGGTAACGGCGTAAGATGCCGGCGTATCGTTGAAATCGCCAGCGATAACAAAGGGCGTGCGGCACTGCGCCATATTGGCTTTGATTACATCAACCTGCTCACTGCGTTTCCTGAAAGCATTGCGCAGGCGAATCAGGATCTTTTTTGAAGGTTTCAGTTCTGTACCGATCTTGTGGGTCATCCGGTCCATGTAGTCATAGTCGTCTTTATCGAACCCGATCGACTGTAAATGGACGTTGTAGACGCGCAATACTCTTTTGCCGACCTGGAGATCGGCAAAAATGCTTTCATTGCCACGGTTGGCCGGATCAAAAAGGATGGTGCCGCGGTTGCGAATGGGGTATTTTGAAAATATGGCCAGGCCGATCGACTCATATTCATTTTTCATTGAAGCGTCGAAATAGAAATGGCGCATACCCAGCCGCCGTTTCAGCGTATCGACATTGTTGTAAGGACCTTTATTTCGGCTATAAAATTCCTGGAAACAAACGACATCGGGAGCTTCGGCGATCACCGTGCGGAACATTTTTTCTTTGATTTCCCGGTCGGTCTCGCCTCCGTATACCTTGAAATTATGAACATTGTAAGTCAGCAGTCGCAGGTAACTGCTGTCTGCCTTTGCGGATTGTCCGGTATTCCCCGAGAAACTAAAAGTGGCATGCAGGGTCGTCCAGCCGGTAAAGATCAGTGCGAGGGTTGCCAGGGCAAGGAACCATTTGGCCCGGATAACCCACCACGCAATCAACACTACGTTAACGAAGAGAATATAGGGATAGGCCAGCCCGAAGAAAGCGATCAGACCATGTTTTCTGGGATCAAACGAGCCAGCAGAAAAACCAAGCACGAGCGCAACCGCCATGATAAGCGCGACCAGCAAAACACATTTATCTAAAAAACTAAGCCGTTTTCTTTTTTTCATTGCTGTTTTCCCGCTTTAAAAAGCGTGTCTTTTTCTTCTTTGCTGAGTTTGTCGTAACCTGACTTGAGGATCTTGTCGAGAATCGCGTCAATCTCTTCCTGCCTGACCCGTTCGGCGTGCCTGGCCTGCGCTGCTGCAGCCGTTTTCGGCTGGCTGTTCTTCACCACACGCAGTTTTGGTTTCCGTTTAAAAAGCCGGCTCCAGTCATTTCCGCTTTTAAGGCTTTTAATATAAAGAAAACCAAGCAGCGCTCCGCCGAGGTGGGCAATACTCCCCCCCGCATTTGCCGATGCGATACCGATCAGGTCCAGTACAATGTAAACGAGAGCCAGATATTTTAATTTCACATCGCCGAAAAAAAGCAGGCGGATCGTAAAATCGGGAACGAGTGTCGCCGTTGCAACTACAATGGCCATCACAGCGCCCGAAGCGCCAAGCAGGATGGCCAGTTCTGTATTTGACGCAAAAAAGGGAATGAAATTAAAAGCCAGCAGGAACAAGATACCGCCGGCTATTCCGCCGGCCCAGTATACGAAATGAAACTGCCGGTTATTTAAAAAATCAAGAAAAATACGACCCATCCAATAGAGCCACAGCATGTTAAACAGGACATGAAAAAAACCTGCATGCACGAACATGCTCGTGATCAGGGTGTAGAACCGCTGCGGAAAGAGGGAAAACGGAGCAGGGAGCGCCAGGTAAGTCGCAACCAGCCGGTCGATCACCGGGCCCTGCCCTGAGATAACGAAAAGCATATTCAGCAAGGCCGCTGCAACAAAGATCAGCGCGTTTACGCCGATATAAAGGAACAGGGGGTTGCCCGACTGGAAAACCTTGAATCTGAGATCCCTGAACAATGTATTACTCATAGTAATTGTAAAAGTTATTGTTGTCTTTCCACAGCTTAATCAGGATAAAGCCGATCAGCGCCCCGCCCAGGTGGGCAAAATGCGCGACCGAATCGCCTTGAACACGGGCCAGCCCGAGCGAAAGCTCGATCAGTATATATACAGGAACGAGATATTTTGCTTTAACGGGTACAGGAATTAAAAAAACATACAATTCGGCATTCGGATACAGCATACCAAAGGCAATGAGGAGGCCGAAAATAGCACCTGATGCCCCCACCATTGGGCTCTGGTAAATCTCCACTGCCTTCTGGGCATCTGCAATATCGAGTGTACGCAACAGATCCAGCGATGGCACCAGCTGGCCGGTAGCCTGGTACATTTCAAAGGCCTGTACAGCCCATTGCAAGCCAAGGGCCCCCAGCCCGGTTACCAGGTAAAAGATCAGGAAACGTTTGGCACCCCAGCGGCTTTCGAGCAGGCTGCCGAAAGAGTATAAAGCAAACATGTTAAAAAAGATGTGTGCCCAACCTCCATGCATGAACATATAGGTTACAGGCTGCCAGCCCTTAAAAAATGGCGAGCCGAAATAATAGACCGGCAGGGTGTTAACAACCTGGTCAGACAGCAACCCGTTGAAGACGTAGGTGACCAGGAAAAACAGCACATTAATGATCAGCAGGTTTTTAACTACAGGGGGAATATAAATGTTGTTCATGTGCTTACTTGTCAAATTTTTTATCGAGTTCGGCCAGGCCGATCGTCTGAATTACCGGTTTCCCGCTGATGCTGAAGTTAGGCGTTTCGCAGGCAAACAGCTGATTAATGAGCGTATTCATTTCTTCCTGCCCCAAAGGCACCCCGCTTTTAATGGCGCTGTTGCGGGCAAGGCTTCGCGCAAGCCGGTCGCGTTTGTCCAGTTTTAGCTCCTGCTGGGAATTTTTGAAGCCTTCAATCAACTGTTCAAACAGCTGGATCTCATTTATGTTTGTACTGCCCAGGTCGACCGGTATCCCTTCTACCACCAGTGTATTTTTACCAAATTCCCTGACCTCGAAACCAAGGCTCTTGATATCATCGAGCAGGTTTTTGACCAGCTCATAGTCTTGCGCACTGAGCGTAATGGTCTGCGGAAAAAGGCTCTGCTGCGACGCACCTTTCCGGTCTTCCAGGTGCAGCAGGAACCGCTCATACAAAATGCGCTCATGTGCTGCCTGCTGGTCTATCAGCATGATGCCTGATTTGATCTGCGAAACGATATAACGGTTATGTACCTGCATGAGTTGTTTCGGCTGCGGATGCGCAAGCGCTTCAGATTGGCTGGAGTCCTGTTCAGGATGCAGTTCTCCCTGTTCCTGAAAAGGCTGCCGGCTGATCTCGTATAGCGAACCCCAGTTTTTGGTGCTTGCTACCGGCTGATAAGAACCCCCGCTGCGCGTGTACCCATTGCCGCCGGCAGGTTTCCCGTCTTCGCCAGTGTTGAAAGGATTGAACTCGGGGTTGAAGCTGATACTTGGCGGAATAATATCTTCGGGCGCTTTTGGCGTAATCATGCCACTGAAACCCGTTTCCTGGTTAAAATCAAGGGTTGGCGATATGTTATACCGGCCTATTGACCGCTTTACCGCCGATTTCAAGATGGCATAGATCGATTTCTCATCAAGGTACTTGATCTCGGTTTTCGTAGGATGAACGTTTACGTCGATCTTGGCGGGATCAATTTCAATAAAAAGTACATACATCGGGAAACTGTCGTCTGGCAGCAGTTCGTCAAAAGCCGAAGCTACCGCGTGGTTCAGGTAACCATCTTTTATGAACCGGTTGTTCACGAAAAAAAACTGCTCGCCACGGGTTTTTTTTGCAAACTGCGGCTTCCCAATGAAACCCTTGATGTTGATGATGGTCGTTTCTTCCTCTACCGGCACGAGCCGTTCATTGTAGTTACTGCCAAACAGGTGTACAATGCGCTGTTTCAGGGTGCCTTTCGGCAAATGAAAGACCTCCTGCCCGTCGTGGTGCAGGCTGAAGAAGACCTGCGGATGTGCCATGGCCACGCGTTGAAACTCGTCGATGATATGGCGCATTTCGACCGGGTTGCTCTTTAGAAAGTTGCGCCTTGCCGGTGTATTAAAAAACAGGTTTTTAATGGCGATCTGCGTGCCGGCAGCAACGGCAACCGGCTCCTGGTTAATCACTTCGGCTCCTTCAATGCTGATGCAGGTGCCGATCTCATCTTCATGACGGCGCGTCTTCATCTCAACCTGAGCAATGGCAGCGATCGAGGCCATGGCCTCGCCCCGGAAACCCATGGTGCGAATGGCAAAAAGGTCTTCGGCTTTCTTCACCTTGGAAGTGGCATGGCGTTCAAAACACATGCGGGCATCTGTAACGCTCATTCCGCAGCCATTATCAATGGTTTGAATAAGCGCCTTGCCGGCATCTTTAACGATCAGCTGGATTTTATCTGCCCCTGCATCGATCGAGTTTTCCAACAGCTCTTTCACCGCTGATGCCGGTCGCTGAATGACCTCGCCGGCGGCAATCTGGTTGGCCACGGCATCCGGCAGTAAATGTATCACGTCTGTCATGTGTCGGATCAAAATATACCCGGCTAATTTAAGCAAAATCGGGCAATTGCCGGGCAGGCGCCGCTGCAGGTGCAGGTCAAAATATCGCCGCATGCCGTTTTCGGGCCGCCGGCGGGGACGGGATCCGGAAAGACTGGAGCCGAAAAGACTCACACGCAATGTGATAGGTACGCCTGCAGCATACGCAGCCAGGAAACGCTTAATAAGCTTTTGTTTTGTTTCTGTTACGCAGCGCAGAGATTTAAAACACATTACATTTTCTATATTTAAGCCATGAAATTATTTGCCTGGGGCGCGCTGCTCTGTATGCTTTGTTCCTGTGCAGGAGAACGCGCCGATCTGCTTGTTTACAATGCCCGCATTTATACGGTTAATGAACGTTTTGATACAGCCGGCGCCATGGCCGTACGCGACGGTAAAATACTGGCCGTAGGCAGCGCTGAAGCGCTGCGAAAAAAATACGATGCGACGGAACAGCTCGATGCTGGCGGAAAAACTATATATCCAGGTTTCATCGATGCACATGCGCATTTCTTTGGTTATGGAAAAAGCCTGTATACAGCAGACCTGCGCGGAACCAAAAGCTGGAAGGAAGTCTGCGACCGGCTGGTGGATTTTGCAAAATCAAATCCTGAAGGCTGGTTAACGGGAGGCGGTTGGGACCAAAACGACTGGCCTGACAAGCAGTTTCCTGACAAGGCAGCGCTTGACAGCCTGTTTCCCAAACGCCCGGTCCTGCTTGAGCGTATAGATGGCCATGCAGCCATTGCCAACCAGGCCGCGCTGGCGGCAGCCGGCATCAATGATGCGCGCAAACTGATTGGTGGAGAAATTATAAGCCGCAATGGACAGCTCACCGGCCTCCTCATAGATAATGCTGTTGGCCTGGTTGCCGCCAAAGTTCCCGAACCTGATGCAGCCCAATGGCAGAAAATACTGTCCACGGCCGAAAAGAATTGCTTCGCAGCCGGCCTGACAACCATCGATGACTGCGGACTGGACTACCAGGCAACCGAACTGATCGAGGCCTTACATAAAAAAGGCGCACTGAAAATGCGCATGTATGTAATGCTGTCAGATAAGCCTGAAAATTACGACTACCTTTTTAAGCGGGGAATCATCAAAACGCCCCGGCTAAACGTTCGTTCGTTTAAAGTGTATGCAGATGGCGCACTCGGCTCGCGCGGCGCGGCGCTGCTGGCCGACTATCATGACAGTCCGGGCAAAAAAGGATTTCTTTTAAGCGAACAACAGCATTTTCGGCGCATTGCAGGAAAGCTTGCCAACAGCGGCTTCCAGATGTGTACGCACGCGATCGGCGACTCTGCTAACCGCACGATACTCAAAATTTACAGCGAGGTACTAAAGGGGAAGAATGACAAGCGATGGCGAATTGAGCATGCACAGGTGGTTAATCCGGCAGATTTTAGCCGTTTTGGCGCGGCCGGCATTGTGCCTTCGGTACAGCCAACGCATGCCACGTCAGATATGTACTGGGCAGCCGACCGCCTGGGTCCGGAGCGTGTTAAAGGCGCTTATGCTTACAAACAATTGCTGAAACAGAACGGCTGGATCCCGCTTGGCACCGACTTTCCGGTAGAACAAATCGATCCCATGCTTACATTTTATGCCGCAACCGCACGCAGGGACGCATCAGGATTCCCGGCCAATGGTTTCCAGACCGAAAACGGGCTGAGCCGCGAGGAAGCCTTACGCGGCATGACCATATGGGCCGCGAAAGCGAACTTTGAAGAAAAAGAGAAAGGCAGCCTTGAACCCGGAAAACTGGCAGATTTCGTGATACTGGATCAGGATATTCTGAAAGTCCCGCAGGAAAAGCTGTTGAACATTAAGGTATTGAAAACCTATTTGAACGGAGAAAAAGTATATGAGAAAAAGTAACCTGGCTGCCCTCCTGGGCCTTGGCCTTGCCTGCACCATCGCTGCCGGCGCCTGTGCGCAGGACCACAGCAAAAATGAAAAACGGTTTGCAGAGATGAAACGCATCAGCAGCGCTACCGTTTTGCTGAACAATGATTCCAAGACTGTACCGATCGTTGTACTTAAAGACAACAGGATTGCTTCGGTAAGCCTGATGTTTGCGCACCGCCAGACATTCGACAGCCTGATGAACAAGTACGCAAAGGTAGATGCATTCAGTGCCGATCTGTACCGGGATTCTGCAAATCTAAACACGCTGGAAGACGATCTTAAGTTTTACCAGACGGTTGTAGTAAGCCTGAACGACAGCCTGGCAACGACCGGCAAATACCTGAACTTTATTCAGAATCTCAGCCAGACAAAAAAAGTGATTGTTGCGCTTTTCGGCGGCAATGGCCGCGCACTGGCCGCGTTCGATAATTTCCGGGCGCCGCTCATCTGGAGCCCCATGAACAATTCCGAGGCTGCCAGTGTGGTACCGCAGCTTATTTTTGGCGGCATGCCTGCCACCCAGCGCCTTAAAACCGGATTTTCTGCCCGGTACACTGCAGGTTCCGGCTTTAGCACAGAAAAAATCAGGTTGTCTTATACGGTTCCGGAAGCCGTTGGTATCAATTCCAACAGCCTGCGGGAAATCGATAACATCGCTGCCGAAGCCATTGCCCAGCGTGCCGCTCCCGGAATGGTCGTGCTGGCCGTAAAAGACGGACAGGTGATCTTCAATAAAGCATACGGCACACATACCTATGACACCAATGTTCCCGACCGGGTAACCGATATCTTCGACCTGGCCTCGGTAACCAAAGTAACAGCCACGACACCAAGCGTCATGCGGCTTGTTGAGCAAGGCAAACTGAACCTAGATACAAATATCGGCGCGTATATTCCACGGGCAAGGGCCACGCCGATGAATGCCATTCCGGTGCGTGAGGTGATGCTTCATCAGGCTGGCTTCATTCCGTATATCCCGTTCCACAATGCAATTAAAGCCGGCGATTACAGCAGCGATTCGTCTGCTTTATATCCTACCAAGGTTGCCGATAACTATTACATCAGGAAAGGCTTTTTCCGGGATTACATGTGGCCAAAGATGCTGAACTCGCCAATCAAAACACGGGGCAAATATGTGTACAGCGATATCAGCATGTATGTCATGAAAGACATTGTCGAGCACCTGGCCGAACAACCGCTTGATCAGTATACGCAGGAGAATTTCTACACCCCGCTCGGTATGCAAACCGCCGGGTTCCTGCCTCGCAACCGCTTTGCGCGCGAAAAGATCGTACCCACAGAAAACGACACCTATTTCAGGAAAACCTTGTTGCAGGGTTATGTACACGACCAGGGCGCCGGCCTGGTGGGAGGCGTTTCCGGCCACGCCGGACTTTTCTCTTCGGCAAACGATCTGGCCATCATTTACCAGATGCTGTTGAATCGCGGCAGTTATGGCGGCACGCGATATTTTAAGCCTGAAACGGTCGACATGTTTACGCAGAAACAGTCTGACGTGAGCAGGCGGGGTCTTGGTTTTGACCGTTGGGACCCGGACCAGACAAAGAATTACCCGTCAGAGCTGTCTTCCCCGCAAACTTATGGGCATACTGGGTACACGGGCACCTGTGTCTGGGTAGACCCGGCAAAAGGCCTGGTTTATGTGTTCCTTTCAAACCGTGTAAACCCGACTGTGACCGACAAACTCATCAACATGCGAATCAGGGGCCGCATACAGGATGTACTGCTAAAAGCGATAAAATAACATTAGCTGGCTGAGTTGAGGGCAGCAGGAACCACATTACCTGCACCAGGCCCATTCGGCCGGACGGCTATGCCAGCAAAAGCGCATACAGTTAAAGAGCAGGGCTGCCACTTTCGAGGCCGCAGTCCTGCTCTCTTTAATATAAGTCTGACCTAACTAGTTAAAAAATGAAACGAATTGGCATCCTCATCATGCTCCTGACCGCCAACCTGGCCAATGGCTGCAGCGTGCAAAAAAGAAAACCTGCTGCAGAACTAAAGACGGTAAGCCGCAGCGAATGGCAGGCTGCGCCGGCGAAACCATATAAAAGCAACCGTCCTGTGCGCATCACCGTACACCACGAAGGAACATTGATTGACAGCAGTAAAAACGTTGCTCAGTTTATCAAGAACATACAGACCTGGGGAATGGGCAAGGATCGGAATTGGGCCGATGTGCCGTACCACTTTTTTATTGGCCCCGACGGGCGGGTGTACGAAGGGCGCGATGTGTTCACGGCTGGGGAAACGGCAACAGAATATGATCCATCAGGCCATTTGCTGATCAGCTGCCTTGGAAATTTCGAGAAACAGGAAGTACCACAGCGCCAGCTGGATGCACTTGTGGCGCTGATTGCACAGTGCAATGCAAAATACAACATCCCGGCAGATAGCCTGGGTACGCACCGTGATCACTCAAGCAAGACGACCTGCCCCGGCAAAAACCTGTATAAATATTTTGCAGACGGATCGATCGCGAAACGCGTAAAAGCCCTGGAAAAATAACATCGTGATGAAAGCTATCACGAGTCCTGCAAAGTTGGTAACTTTTATAAAGTTACCAACTTTAAGTTAAAAAAAATAAATAAACAATTAAATTATTTTTTCAATCCGATCTCCCGCAACCGTTCGTCGAGATATTGCCCCGCGGTCATATCCTCATACAATTTGGGGTGCAGCCCGTCAATACACGATTCAAGGCTTGTTAGATCCATGTTGCTCTTTGGATGTAAAAAGAAGGGAACGGAAAAGCGTGAGGTTTTCATCAGTTCGCGGGGCGGATTCACCACGCGATGGGTTGTCGACTTCAGTTTGTTGTTGGTCAGGCGCTGCACCATATCGCCCACGTTAACGACGATATCTGTATGGTGGGCCTTGATGGGCAGCCATTCATTGCCCATGGTGAGAACTTCAAGCCCGTCAGCGCTTGCACCGATTAGCAGTGTAATGAGATTGATGTCTTCATGTGCCCCCGCACGTACGGCATCGGCGGGCAGGCTGTCGGGATCTTCGATGGGAAAATAATGGATACCGCGTAAGATCGAGTTGCCATTGTGCACATGCGCGTCAAAGTAGTTGATCGGCAGGCCCAGGTAAGTAGCAATAGCCCGGAGCAGCTCAATTCCGTTTTCTTCAAGCTTAGTGTAGACTGCCCTGGTTACCTTATTAAAGTCTGGCAGTTCTTCAAGCACTTCGTTGTCAGGATATTCTGACTTTACAGGATCTCCGTCGGTCACCTCCTGCCCGATTTGCCAGAACTCTTTGAGGTCTGGTGTCTTAGCGCCCTTTGCCGTTTCCTTCCCCGGACTGGTATAGCCCCGCTGGCCGGCCAGTTCAGGTTTTTCATACTTTTGTTTGATCTCCATCGGCAGGGCAAAAACCGCCTGAATGTTTTCATACAGCTGATCGATCAGTTCCTGGCTAAGGCCATGATTTGTGATGGTCACGAAACCGGAATCATTAAAAGCGCGGCCAAGCTCATCGGAAAATTTTTTCCTGTCTTCTTCAGATCCGTTTACGTACGAGCCGAGGTCAAGACAGGGAATATAGGGTGCAGACATATGCATTGGTTTTGTTGAACAAAAATAGCAAGGAATGTTAACAACCCTGCTTGAATGAACAAATTACAAAACATCCATTTGATAAACAAGAACTTACTTTCTCCACATCCCAAAGCAATCACATGGCATTGTCATAAAGCCCTCATTATGTCTGTAATAAAAACCAAGTGTTTTATTTTGTCGTAATTCCAAATAAAAATGATGAACAAGATCGTGATCTTACTGGCCATGCTGCTGGGGGCAGCCAACGCGCAGGCCCAAAAAACAAAGCTAGAAAAAGCAACTTTTGGCATGGGCTGTTTCTGGTGTACAGAAGCATTGTTTCAGCGGCTGGAAGGTGTGGCAACGGTGCGCTCGGGTTATGAAGGCGGCACTATGGCAAACCCCACCTATGAGGAGGTTTGCACGGGTACGACCGGACATGCCGAAGTGACTGAAATTAGCTTTGACCCGGCTAAAATTTCTTACGACGAGCTGCTGGAGGTATTCTGGAAAAGCCATGATCCGACTACCTTAAACCGCCAGGGTGCAGATGTGGGCACGCAGTATCGCTCTGTTATTTTTTATCACAATGCGTCGCAAAAGGCGGTAGCAGAAAAATACAAGGCCGAGCTAAATAAGAGTAATGCTTATGGCAAAAAGGTGGTCACTGAGATTACTCCGGCCAAGCCTTTTTATGTGGCGGAGGCCTACCACCAGAATTACTATAACCTGAATGCACAAAAGCCATACTGCCGGGCAGTAATCCAGCCAAAACTGGAGAAACTCGAGAAGATCTTCAAGGCTAAACTAAAAAAGAAAGCATAAAGAAAGCCTCCGTATGATGCGGAGGCTTTTTGCTAAAACAACTCAGGGGAACAGCACACCCCTGAATTTCGTTACATCGGGTGTTGGTACACTGGAGCCATATTGTTTATTGATCGCTTTGATAAATTCACTGGCTGTTAACGCATAGCCCATTGGCGTCAGGTGAATGCCGTCAAGCGAAAACAGGTTGCCGGTTATAAAAGCCGAGCTGATGGTCACGCCATTGACAACCTTTCCGGCAGCATAAGCATTGAGCACCGCGCCGGCATCCATAACGGCCAGGTTTTTCGACGCAGCAATCGTCTTGATTGACTGGTTGTATGCATTTGTAAAATCGGTTACGGTCGCCACCTCATCTTTATCCAGCACATACTTGCTTTCGATCGGGTTACCAGGATGCAAACCATAGGGAATGCCCAATCCATTTGGCTTACCCAGCATGGTTGGCGCCAGGCTGCTGAACGGAAGGATAAAGAGGTCTTCGGCGGTGGCCGCGCGCGGCCCTCCGTTCGTTGCAATATACAGGGCAGTAACCTGCGGAGCATTCGCCTTAACCGTAGCAAGAAGGATCGCTGTCGTTACCGTACGGAAGTAGGGTGTGGTGGTTACATCTGGAATCGTTGCAACCACGCCCTTCGCGCCATTGGCGGTTAACCGGGCAATAGCAGCAGTGTATGCGGCCGTAAACGTGCCTTTGTCTGTAGGGCTATCGCCTACCCCGCCACCGCTTGCATAACCCAGAATATCATTATTTCCCAGCCAGCAGCTGAAAAATGTATAGGGTTTGGCCGTAGCAAAATCCAGGTAGGCCGTGTTGTGCGTGCCGATGTTGCCTGTAAGCAGACGTTCATAATATGGGTTGGCGTTGCCGTAAGCGGCAACACCTGCATGAATAAGTTTGATACCCGGCACGCCATAATTATTGATCTCGCCTGAATATTTGGCGAGTGTCCTGACGGTGCCCACGCCCGGTATTGTCACTGAACCGGTCTCGGCGCCCGGCGCAACATCGCCGATCACCGGATTACCGTTTGCCGCGAAACCCTGTAATTTTTTATACCCCGAGCCGTTGGCCTGCGCTGCATTAAAGAACGGGGTCGAGAATGCGCCGCCGCCTACAGTTTTTAGCTGCGCACCGATAATTTCCGGGTAAGAATTTTTTTGTCCGTCAAGATAGAGCCCGCCATCGGCAAAACCGGCGGTTAAAGAATTGCCAACCGCAATGTAGCGGCTAAAGTCGGCGCTTCCTTTTTCGGGACTAACGTCTGCCAGTTCAGGTTTGCACGATGCAAGTGCCAGCACCGCGATCGCGGCCAGGCTTCTGGATAAGTATTTAAAGTTCATAACAGCTCAATTATAAGATTACCATTTATAAGACACGGAAATACCCGGTATGTAAGCGACCGTTTTAAAGGTGCCGCTCAGGTTGGTTTCCAGGTTGGTCTGGGTGCGTGACTTAACGTTTTCATACAGGAACGACAAATCGATCTGGAAGTGCTCATCGGGTTTATACCCCAGGCCGGCACTTAGTAACCAGCGGTCTGCATCAGGAACCTCGGGGGTCACATAACCATCTTCGACCGGCGTTATGGCATACCCGACGCCTGCCCGAAGCACAAATTTGCTGTCGAGCAGGTGCTGGGCGCCCAAACGAATTGCCCCGGCATCTTTATAATTTCTCGGCGACTCGGTGTCTGGTATTCTTGCGTTGTTGTCATAATCGAAAGAAAGTGTTTTATACCGGTTCCACTGCACCCAGTTCACATCGAGCGCCAGCGTGGTTTCGGCAGAGACCTGGTAGCCGATGCCCAGGCTGGTGGTAGCCGGCAGGTTTAGTGTCGCATTAAAGGTGGTTGGAAAAGTAGGCCGTAGCGCTTCAGGGACATCGAACCGCGCGTCGCCGTTTTTCACGGTGGCATCAACTTTAGAGCGGTGCGTCAGGCCGAAAGTAAGCCCGTTGCCAGCGTCGGCGAACAACCCAGCATTCCAGCCAAAGTCATGCGAATGCCCCTCCAGCTGTGCGGTTGCACTGCTCCCGTCTGCCTTGGTAATCGGAAGTGCCCGCCTCAGATCAACTTTTCCATTGGCGTAAACGAAGCCTGCCCCGATGCCCAGCCAGTCGGTCAGTTTGTAACTAACTGTTGGCTGCACGAAAATAGCCTGCAGGTCGAGCGATGTGACGGTGTATTTGCCAGTCCAATCCTCATCCCAGTGCATAGCCCCGCCGAATGGGGTATATACCCCGATGCCGAAGCGAAGCTTGCCCGATGGCGAACCAAACGTGGCATAGGCCTGTAAAGGCGTGGCCAGCTTACTTTTGTTATAGGACGTCATGTCAGACCCCGTTTCCCGGAAAGCGGTCTTAAGGAAAAGCGGACTGACGCCAGCCTGCACACCGTTCTGTTTCAGGAATGAAACGGCCCCCGGGTTAAAGAAGACGGCCGCTTCGTCCATGGCCAGGCCGGTGCCGGCGCCAGCCATTCCGATTTGTTTCTGGCCCTGCAGGTTAACCTGGAAGGACTGCGCAAATCCCAGTACGGGCGTGGCCAGCAGCATACTTAGTAAAATCTTTCTCATTGCTTGTTCATATTTGGATCGTGTACAGAGGGCGCTAAACAAATCTAAAAAAGTTTTGGATATATTATGCCTGCATAGCAAATAATTTCAGCAGGCCAATTTATCATAGAAAGGTAAATAGGCACTAAAAGTTTGCGGTATTTTAAGATCGTCACTAGATTTGCTAACACTGTTAATTTTCCGATGGGCATTAGTGAAAGAAAGGTACGGCAACGCGAAGCGATGAAAGACATGATCCTCACCGCGGCGCAGGAAATTGTAGCTGCTGAGGGCTGGCAGGCTCTGAGCATCAGGAAGATTGCCGAGGCCATCGAATACAGCGCGCCTGTTATCTATACCCACTTTGAAAACAAGGATGCCATTCGTGAAATCTTTGTCAGGGAAGGATTTACCCTGCTCGGCAATGCGGTCGAGGCCGTGCTGGCCGGAGCGGGAACGGCAGAAGAAAAATTATGGAACGTGGCCGCGGCATACCGGCATTTTGCCATTACACAAAGCAGTTATTACCGGATCATGTTTGATTTTGGCATTCCAAGCTGCGAGGCTGCCTCGATGTATAGTGAAATTCACCGGTTTGGTTCCCTGATCCGTTTGGCCATTAGCCAGGCAATGGGGCCGACAGTAGCAGAAGACAAGATCTGGCTTAAGTTCCATACGTTCTGGTCAATTCTGCATGGCTTGATTGCCATCAACTTGCTCAAAATTACAGAAACACCCGGCGAGCTCAGAGATCCTGTTTTCGACGATGCCGTTCAGGGCTTTATACACCACCTTAACACAAAAGTTTAAACATAATTTAAAACGATGAGCTTAAAACAAGCACTTCAGTGGCGCTATGCCACCAAAAAGATGAACGGGCAGGCCGTTCCTCAGGAAAAAGTTGATCAAATCGTAGAAGCGGCACTGCTTGCCCCTTCATCTTCCGGGCTGCAACCCTATAAATTAATTGTGGTCAGCAATGCTGAGCTGAAAGAGAAACTCAAGGCAGTGGCCAGCAACCAAAGCCAGATCACCGATGCTTCGCATGTCCTGATCTTTGCCGCCTGGGACAATTACACCGAAGAACGCATCAACAATGTTTTCTCCCGGATGAACCGGGAACGGGGCGTGCCTGATTCTGCGACAGATGCATACAGAACCTTCCTGCTCAGCGCTTACGTTCCGCGCACGGCGCAAGAGAATTTCGAACATGCTGCCCGCCAGGCGTACATCAGTTTTGGTATTGCGCTCGCAGAGGCAGCGGTGCTCGAGGTAGATGCCACACCAATGGAAGGATTTGACGCAGCGGCACTCGACGAGCTGCTGAGCCTGCGCGAAAAAGGCCTGCGTAGTGTTGTGATTATGCCCCTGGGCTACCGCGATACCGAAAACGATTGGCTGTACCCCCTGAAAAAGGTGAGAACGCCAATGGAAGAATTCCTGATCGAAGAGAAATAACCCAGCCTGCCGGCATTGCTGAAACGCCCGTTCTGCACAGGAACGGGCGTTTTGTTTTGACACACCCGACCTGCTGCCTGCCGGAAAACCATGCGCTTGTCCGGGCCATCTAAACCTGGTTGCAGCGGCAGCCCCGACGAGGGAAGGCTACAGCGGAAAACAGGGCTGCCTTTAACCCGGGCACTGCAGCTGTTTTCCCGACAGCAATCCGGAATTTATCTGCCCCCTGTACAGCAATGTCAAAAAGTGTTAAACGACAGAGACGGGTTTGATGGCTGGCGATTTATAAATATCTTTATGCGGTTCACCCATACAAAGATTTAGATGAAAGGATTGTTACGTTTCTGGCTCTCGCTCACCGTTCTTGCCCATTGTTACCTGCTAAATTTCGCTCAAACTGCTCCGCAGCAGCCGGCTGGCGGCATCAATGCGCTTTTGACCCGAACAGCAGGCGTTCTGAGCAACTATCCTACCGAGAAAATCCACCTTCATTTCGACAAGCCTTATTATTCTGTTGCAGATACCATCTGGTTCAAGGCGTATGTTTCGAGTACCCTGAACGTGGCTTCGCCGATTAGCAAAGTGCTGTATGTCGATGTCATCAACGAAAAGGACTCACTGATCCGTTCGCTCAAACTCCCTGTCAGCATGGGTACGGCCAAAGGACAGATCCCCATAGACCAGGGCGATTTTGCACAGGGCAATTACCGCATTCGCGCCTATACACAATGGATGCTGAATTTTGCCGACGACGCCTTCTTCAGCAAGAACATTTTTATAGGCGAGGCCATTGACAAACAGCTGATCACACATGTACGGTTCAAAAATGTATCAACAGACAAGTTACGGCGCGTAGATGCCCGCATCCAGTTCAAAGACGCCGATGGTAAGCCGTACGCCAATAAAAACGTAAGCTGGCAGGTGGTTTCGGGGTTCGAAACCACACTTAAAGGCCGTGGTACCACAGATGCAAGCGGCTACCTGACGGTTGTCATGAGCGAGAAGCCGAATGTAGAATCGAAGCTGAACGATGGCGTGCTGTACACTGCAATTGCCGTTTCAGATAAAAAAACGGTCGCCGGCAGCTTTTCTTTGAAAAAAACCATCCTTGAAAACGATATCCAGTTTTTTCCTGAAGGCGGAAACCTTGTTTCAGGCATCAGCAACCGCGTTGCCTTTAAGGCCATTAAAAGCGATGGCCTGGGGGTCGGCGCAAAAGGCACCCTGACCGATGGCAGCGGCAAACAGGTGGCGACGTTATCGTCAGAACACTTGGGTATGGGCAGTTTCACTTTTGTGCCTCAGGCCGGTACGAATTACAAGGCCAATGTAACTTTCGCCGATGGCAGCACCAAAAGTTATAACCTGCCGGTTGCGCAGGCCTCGGGCATTGTCTTGAGCCTGAACAACAGCGACCCGGAAAAATTGGGGCTGAAGATCCTGGCAAACGATGCCTTCATGGCGGCTAACCCGAACCTGGGGCTGTACCTGGTGGGCCGCAGCAAAGGCAACATCTGTTATGCTGCACAAATGGTACTCAGCAGCGGTGAATATGCAGCTTCGGTCGCCAAATCCAAATTCCCGAAAGGGATTGCCCAGATTACGCTGCTCTCTGCAGCAAATGTTCCGCTCAGCGAGCGCATGGTATTTATTGACCGGAAAGACAGCCTGGAACTTAAACTGAGCAGCGATGCGGCCAGTTACGGCATCAAAAAGAAGGTTAAGCTTACGCTTGATGTAAAAAAGATGGCGCAGGCCTTTCCGGGTGGAGATTTCTCGCTGTCTGTGGTCGACGAATCAAAAGTTCCCGTAGATGCTGATGCCGAAACCACTATCATGACCTCGCTGCTGCTTTCTGGCGATCTGAAAGGATATGTTGAAAGGCCCAATTATTATTTTAACAAACCTGGCGAAAAGAGAACAGCAGACCTGGATCTGCTCATGCTTACCCAGGGCTACCGCAGCTTTGCCTTTACCGATATGCTGGCCGGCAAATTCCCGACCATCAGCTACATGCCTGAACAAGGCATCGAAATTTCGGGCATGCTGCGCATGAGTAACGGCCTTCCTGTTCGCAAAGGCACCATGCTGCTCAGTATTCCGGATAAGCGCTACAACAAGGACATTCAGACCGACCCGGTCGGAAACTTTAAGTTCAGTAACCTGGTTTTCAATGACAGCTCGAAAGTCGTCATATCGGCAAAATACAACCCCAACTACCGGGATATGGTGGTTACGCTGAACGGTTCGCCTTTCCCCTCACCTACAGCGAACCCCAACGCGCCCGACGAAGCGCTGAACATTGACAGCCTGATTGCTCCTTACCTGAACAACAGCAAGAAACGCTACAGTTATTTGCACA
This sequence comes from Pedobacter yulinensis, assembly GCF_003029735.1. Lineage (GTDB taxonomy): Bacteria > Bacteroidota > Bacteroidia > Sphingobacteriales > Sphingobacteriaceae > Pedobacter > Pedobacter yulinensis. The sequence continues at coordinate 1,214,049 of NZ_KZ686268.1, read as the reverse complement.
CGCTCGAGGATGTGGTGATTCGCGGTACGCCCGAGCGCAAGCCCAGCCATGCCGATTACCCCTCGTTAAGCGGTCTCTCTTCTATACCCGACCACATCGTTTCAGGCGACCGCCTGACCGGTTGCGCCATGTTTATCCAGTGTCTGCAAAGCATGATAGCCGGCGTAACTTACGACCAGCAGACCAACAATTTCTATGTGACGCGTGATTACAACAGTGGGCGCCGCATACCCATGTCGATCTTTCTGAATGGCATGAACATCGATGTGAACGGGCTGAATGGCATCATTCCTGCAGAAGTTGAATCAGTCGAGGTTTTTTTGCGCGATGAACTGGGAACGGTAAATCGGGCTTACAACACCAATGGCGTGCTCGTTATCAACAGCAAGAAAAAACCAAAGGGAACAAAAATGACAAGAGAACAGCTGATGAGCATGTTGCCCAAAAGTTATGAACTTAATTTCTCGCCCGGCGGGTATAGCATTGAAAAGCAGTTTTATTCGCCGAAATATGAAACGGCAGCATCCTTGAACCAGAACGACCTGCGTACAACTATTTACTGGAATCCTGCTGTAGTTACAGACGCAAGCGGCAAGGCCACGGTCGAATTTTACAATGCCGACGGCAAAGGCAATTATAAAGTAATTGCAGAAGGCTGGGACGGGGAAGGTAACCTCGGACGCGCTGTGTACCGTTACCTGGTTAAATAAACTCAGGGTGTCGTAACGACCATTCGCTGGGCCGTGTGTGCGCTGAAATAACCCAGCGCCCCGCCAGAAATATTAGAATCGGGATTGGAAGGCGTGGTGCCCCCGCCTGGCCCCCGGCCTGATGATTGCGTCAGTACAAACCAGTAATTATACACCTGCCGGTCCACACATTGCATTTCAACCTCGACCACATCGCCGGTTTTGATCGATTCAATGTTGTCGCTGCGGTAAAACAGCCGTTCGGAAATGCTGTTCCCATTCGTAAACCGGTCATTGTACGGCAGCGGCCGCTGGACCTGCCTCCCATTGATAAACATCCGGAAGTGATAATAATTTGTCGCGCCTGCAGGGTCTTTAAAATTTACATAGAGTTCTTTCTGTTCTTCGCCGAAAAACGTTTCTGTCGCAATACTCAGAGAATCAAGTTGAACTTTCGCCGGCATGACCGATGTAGCGGTATACGATTTTCCTTCAACCTGCACATCCAGCTTGTAACTGCGTCCCGGCTGACCACGCAAAAGCCGCCTGTACACACCCGGCTCAGCTTCCGGAAACAAGACCGTATTGCCCAGATTATCTGTAACGCGAACGGTTGCACCGCGTACTGCGGGAAATACCGAAGGTTCTGTGTAAGGCACAGACTTGCTTAGCCGCACAACCTGCGAGGTGGTTTCATCAGTAATGGCGCCTTCTATAACCAGCTGGGGCTCGGCGTTGTTCACGTCAACCTCGATCACTTTTTCACAGCCCTGAAAAACCAGGGCGCCCATGGCCAGCAGCACGAACAGTATGGATGGTGTTTTCATTGTTAAAACTTAAAATTCCAGGTAACCGAAGGGATAATTCCGAACAAAGCCGTCTGTACCGCTTCTGTACGGGTCGGATCGTTCTCCACATTCCGGAAATCGATCGAATAAGGATTTTTACGGTTCAGGACATTGTAGATGCCGAAAGACCAGCTCGAATTGAACCGTCCGCCGGTTTTGCCCTCAAGGGTTGCACTTAGGTCCAACCGGCTTTGGTAAGGCATGCGGCCGCCGTTTCGCTCTGTATAATAATAGGTTGTTGTGCCGTTCACCCGGTACTTTCCTGCCGGGTAGGTTACCGCATTGCCCGTACCATAAATGTAACTGGCAGAGAACGTCCACCGCGGGTTCATGTTGTAAATGCCCACCAGGGCAACATCATGCGTGCGGTCATATTTTGCCGGAAAGTACCGGCCGTCATTGATGCCTTCGAACTGCCGCTCGGTGCGCGACAGCGTATACCCTACCCAGCCGTTCAGTTTGCCGTATTTTTTCTTGAAAAACAGTTCAACGCCATAAGCCCGTCCGGTGCCGAAAAGCAGTTCAGACTCAACCTGCGTATTGGCCAGCAGCTCTGCACCATTCTTGTATTCGATCTGGTTGTCGAGCGACTTGTAATAGACCTCTGTGGAAAATTCATAGGCGTTACCGGCGAAGTTGCGGAAATAGCCCACTGCATACTGGTCAGCAATTTCCGGACGGATGTTATTGCTGCTCAGCACATACTGATCTGCGGGACTGCCAGCATTTGAGTTGCTCAGAATGTGTATATTCTGTGTATTGCGGTTGTACGAAGCTTTAAAAGACTGTTCATCTGAAAACCGGTAGCTGAGCGAGAACCTCGGTTCCAGGTTCAGGTAGGTTTTGTAAAATTTTCCCGATGCAACCCGTTCCACCGAAATCAAGCTGCCCGCTGCGTCGTAATTGCTGAACGTACCTGGTCCAAGCAGGGAAAAGGCACTGAAACGCAATCCGTAAAGCAGGTTGAGCCGTGGACTAACTGCCCACTCGTCAGACACATAAGCGGCAGCTTCGACACCATACCGGCGCTGCTGCTGCAGCGGGTTGATGCTCGAACCGGCCTGTGCCTCAATCTCGATCGGCGATACGCGGTGGTGTATGCCCTGCACTCCAAATCTGAACGCATGTTTGTTAATGAAGTACTGAAAGTCCTGCTTAATGTTAAAGTCGCGTATGAGCGAGGTGGCCTTGAAATTCACTGCATCATCCAGCAGGGTGACAGAAAAATTATAGTTGTTATAAATAAGCGAAGTATTGCTGAACAGACTGTTGTTAAAAATATGGTTGTACCTGATGGTCGTCGTTACATTGCCCCAATTGTTCAGAAACAAGTCTTTCACGCCGATGTTGTCCTTGCCAAAATAACCCGAAATGTAAAGAATGTTCTTGTCGTCGAATTTATAGTTCATCTTGGCATTGATGTCATAGAAATTAAGTGCACTCCCGTTCAGCACCGAATCTGGCGAAGCCTTCAGAAACACATCCAGGTAAGTTCGGCGGGCGCTGAACATGAAAGAGGCCTTGTCTTTGATGAGCGGACCTTCGGCTTTGATGCGCGAGGCAATTAGCCCGATACCGCCCTGGAAAGCATAATTTTTGTAGTTTCCTTCATTCATCTTTACATCAAGCACAGACGAGAGTCGACCGCCGTATTGGGCTGGCATACCGCCCTTATAAAGCGATACGTCTTTCACCGCATCTGCGTTAAAGGTTGAAAAAAAGCCAAGCAGGTGTGAGGAATTGTACACCACCGCTTCATCGAGCAGGATCAGGTTCTGGTCTGAGGCGCCGCCACGTACATAAAAACCAGTATTGCCTTCGCCGCCAGACTTGACGCCAGGCAGCAGCTGGATGCTGCGCAGCACATCCTTTTCGCCGAGCAACACAGGGATGTTGTTTAAAGCCTTCATATCGACCTTTTCAAGGCCCATCTGCGCGCTGCGCACATTTTCGTCTTTCCTTGCGTTGGCACGGATAACCACGTCGTCAAGGTTGCTGGCGTTTTTGAGTTCAGGATTTAACCGCAGGTTTTTATTCAGCGTGACCACCTGGTTGAGCTGTTCGTAACCAACGAAACTGACGGTAAGTGCATAATTACCCTGTGGCATTGTTAACGCATAGTATCCGTAGGCATTGCTGGTGGTAACGTAATCGGTTCCTGCCCTTACGGTTGCGCCGATCATCGCCTCGCCGGTAGCCGCATCGCGGACCGTTCCGCTCAGTGTAAACTTTTGCTGCGCAGATGCAGCCAGGAAAAAGAACAGGGAAAGCAGGGTCAGAACGGTGGTCTTCAAATCCGGAAACAGCTATTTAAAATTTGCAAATTGCCTAAAGGTACAAATCAGGTTTACATACGAAAAATCCGGTTGCAGAATTATTAAGCTGCAACCAGATTTTATGTAAGATCGGGCGATTTTTGCCTGCCGGGACTATTCTTTAGGCTCGTTCTCAGGCAGATCCAGACATTTAAGTCCTTCTTCGGTCATGAGCCAGTTGCTGTAATCGCGGCGTGTATTTTCTTCGTCGTTCAGGCAGGACCAGATGTAGTAATTTCCGATATACTGGTTTACATTGCGGTTAATGCGCAGTTTTGTACCAACCGGCACCTGCAGCAGCAGCCTGACTTCCTGGTTGCGCCAGCGCTCATTCTTTGAAACCTGCAGTTTGGGGCTGAAATTTAATACCGAGTCCTGCTGCACAAACTTGTAACGAATGTTCTGCGCGTTAAGCAGGGCCTGTTTATAGGTTTTGCCATTTGCCGAGTAGTTTTCGCTAATCATGACGCGACCCGCTTCGCTTTTCACAATCTCAAGGCGCATGTTGTCGGGCGCCTCGAAGGGGCGTCCATCTGTGTTCAGCACCACCCGGCGGTCTGAGGGATAACGGTCAAGTCCGTAACTGAGGCTGTCTACCCGGGTAAACAGTTCAGTGTCGTCCAGTTCGAGCCGGTAAGCCGGGAACGTCTTAACCACCTGCTGGCGGTTAAATTCTGCCATTTCACGAAATTCAGATGAAACCCGTGCAGTCAGGTATACGCCGGCGCCGATACCCGCCAGCCAGACAATAAGCAGGCTGAAAGAAGTAACTTTGCTCACCGGGCGGTCAGTAAACGCCACCCGGATCGAAAACAGAACCAGGGCCAGGACAGGAACAAACAACACAACAAAAGCTGTGACGGCAATCGGCACCTGCAGGTTTCCGTCTACGGCGCTCATTGGGAAATAGTTACTTACATCGGTATCCCAGAATCCGAGAAAGGCTACCAGGCCTACGAAAAAGACCAGCAGCATCACAAAGCCAAAGGCAACGATACAGATGGCCGCAACCTTGAGCAGGATGCGCCCGCTGCCCCTCAGGAAACCGCCTATGGTGTCAAAAAATTCGCGCAGAAAAGAGCCTGCCCGCCGGCCTGCCGGGCCCAGGTTCTCGTTCAGGGCAGCCATTTCTTCGTCAAAATTTTTCTTGAAATTGCGCAGGTTCAATTGCTCGCCGCGCATGGCCATCTTTTCCGGCCGCGTATCGGCCCTCGGTGTAATGATCCACAACACCATATAGGCCAGCAGTCCTGAACCGCCCAGGAAAATAAGCAACACGAAGGCCACCCTGACCAGGCTCACGTCAATATTCAGGTAATGCGCCAGCCCTGAGCAAACGCCCGCTAAAACCCGGTTGTCCATGTCGCGGTACAGCCGGCGCTCACGGTATGCCGGCTCAGGCTCGATCGGCCGGTCGCGCAGCGGCTCATCGGCTACAGCTTCGGCGCCTTCTTCAAAATCGTTCACACTTCCCATTTGCGCCATCACACGCCTTACATCGTCAAGCGAGGCCACCTGTTTGTTGTCTGCCCGCATCATGCCCAGCAAGAGCTCGGCTACGCGGTTTTCGATATCGGTTACGATCTCGAAGTCGTCTGCGCTATTGGCAAAATGCGCTTTCACCTCGTTCAGGTATACGGTAAGCGCCTCGTAAGCGTCTTCCTCAAGGTGAATGATGGAATTTCCTATGTTGATAATCGTCGTCTTTTTCATGTTCTGTTTTCCAGGGCCTCCTGGTTTATGCTGTTTGAGAATTGTCGTTGTCTTTTAGTTGCTGGGCCGTGCGCACCGCAAAGGCCAGTTCGTTCCAGGTACCGTCCAGTTGGCCCAGGATTGCCTTTCCGTCTACCGTCAGGTTGTAATATTTGCGCGGCGGACCCGAGGTCGACTCTACCCAGTTGTAACTCAGCAGGCCGTTGTTTTTGAGCCGGGTCAGTAAGGGGTAAAGGGTACCTTCTACTACCAGTAACCGCGCATTGCGCAATTCGGTAATGATATCTGAAGCGTATATCTCCCCGCGGGAGATAATCAGGAGTACGCAATACTCCAATATGCCCTTACGCATCTGCGTCTGTGTATTTTCTGCTAACATATTGCAAAGATATAGGTGTTACTAGGTAATATGCAATACATAGTACCATATAAAATTGCAACAACCTGATATGTAAGCACTTAATTTTTATTTGGCAAGCATACAGCGCTTATTTCGGAATCTGACAAGCACCTGTGATGAATTTTAAATCTGGAAAACTTATTTGCAGTTGCTTCACACGAACCTAGTACGACCGGTTTGCTCCTATGCCTAACCGACATGTTTCCCTCTGGTTGGTAGCGAAAAAATAACCTGGAAAGCTCGGGTAAAATGCATTCGTTTTTTAGCTTTGGGTATGGATTCCAGACGTGCTTTCTTAAAAAAAGCTGCACTCCTTTCAGGTGCTGCCGGGTTGTCGAGTATGCTCCCTGCATCGATCGAGCGGGCAATGGCCATTACGGCCGATCCCGGTACGAGTTTTTACGATGCAGAACATGTGGTCTTTCTCATGCAGGAAAACCGTTCCTTTGATCACCTGTTCGGAAGCATGAAAGGGGTTCGCGGGTTTAATGACCCCCGGGCCGTCAGGCTGCCGAACAACAACAAGGTTTGGCTGCAGGATGACAAGAAGGGACAAACCTTTGCACCCTTTCATGCCGACCTGCATAAGACCCGGGTTACCTGGCAAGGGGGCCTTCCCCACTCCTGGCCCGACCAGCTGGCTGCACGAAACGGAGGCCGTTACGACAACTGGGTGCCGGCCAAGTCGCTGATGACCATGGCGCATTTTCAGCGGCAGGACGTTCCGTTTTATTATGCCCTGGCCGATGCCTTTACCATTTGCGACCATTATTTTTGTTCCTCTTTAACGGGCACAACGCCCAACCGGCTGTTTTTCTGGACAGGAACCGTGCGGCCTCGGCAAACGGGCACCGCCATGGCCGTGGTCAATAATTCGCAGGCAGAGTCCCGGACCAATACTTTTGTTGACTGGCAGACTTTCCCTGAACTGCTGGAAGACAATGGCATCAGCTGGAAAATTTACCAGAACGAGTTATGGACCAGCCGCCTGCCCGAGGGTAAAGATGAATGGCTGGGCAATTACGGCGACAACGCGGTCGAGTACATTCGCCGGCACCGGGTCAAACTATCGCCCTGGTTCAGGAAAAACGGCGACCCGACCGCAAAGCCGCCCCTGAGTGCAGCCGAGGTTACAGCCAGGTACGAACGGCTGAACCAGCGCGAAAAAAACCTGGTCGACAAAGCGTTCGGCACAAACATCGACAATCCGGGTTACCTGGACCTGGAGCCATATACGTTTACCAACGATAAAGGGGAAAAGCAAACCGTAGACCTTCCGAAAGAAGATATCTTTTATCAGTTCCGTCAGGACGTTGATTCAGGCAAGCTGCCCATGGTTTCCTGGCTGGTAGCGCCAGAGCGTTTTTCTGACCACACGAGCGCACCGTTTTACGGGACCTGGTATGTATCTGAAGCGCTGGATATCCTGACCAAAAACCCGGAGGTCTGGAAAAAAACCATTTTCATTCTCAACTATGATGAGAATGACGGCTATTTTGACCACATTCCGCCCTTTGTGGTGCCCCGCCACGACGAGCCGCAAACCGGCAAGGTGACGGCAGGCATCGATACCCGGCCTGATTTCGAATACCGGAAGGGCAGTCCGATCGGTTTGGGTTACCGCGTACCCATGCTCGTTGCTTCGCCCTGGAGCCGCGGCGGTTTTGTCAACTCGCAGGTTTTCGACCATACGTCGACCCTTTTGTTCCTTGAAAATTTCTTGAGCAAGAAGACCGGTCGCAAGATACACAGCCCAAACATCAGCAGCTGGCGCCGGGCAGTTTGTGGCGACCTAAGCTCCGTATTCCGTCCCTACCGCGGCGAAAAACTCCGTATGCCGGCCTCCCTGCAGCGCAATCAGGTTGTGACCGATATTCAGAATGCCAAAAACAAGCCCGAGCAGCTCACTCCCTCTCCGCTTACGCCACAGGAAATTGCGGGCTTCAACCGCCATCTTCCCTTTGAGAAATCTGCTCCCCGCCGCATGAGCCGGCAGGAAAAGGGAAGCAGCCAAGCATGTGCGCTTCCTTATCAACTGCATGCAGATGCCAGCCTTGTTGAACGGGTTGTCCGTTTGCGCATGCAGGCTCCGGCTTTCGGCTTTGACACGGTGACCCCTGCAGGCGCCGCCTTCCAGGTCTATGCTCGGGGCAGCCACGCAGGAACCAGTGGTACCATTCGCAATTATGCCCTCGAGGCTGGTTCCGTTCTGGAAGATGAATGGGCGATAGCCGCGTTTGATTCCGGCGTGTACGACCTGCATCTGCACGGTCCAAATGGATTTTTCAGGGCATTTACCGGAAATGGTGATGACCCGATGTTATCGATGTCAACAGTGTATACCATGCCCCGTTTGCTGCGGGGCCGTTCTGGCGGCAACCTCATTCTCAGGATCAAAAACCAGGATAAATCGCTGGTGCGTGTCGTTCTGCAAGAGCAGACCTATACCAGCCGGCGTCTGGAGATTCCGGTTCGGCCAGGCGAAGAAAAAGAAATTCCGTTTAACCTTCAGCACAGCTACGGCTGGTATGATTTTACCGTCAGCACTGGAGACAGCGCCTGGTCCCGGCAATACGCGGGCCATGTGGAAACGGGAAATGAATCTGTAACCGACCCTTTTATGGCCGGACAGGCATAAAAAAAGCACCTGGCCGTGCCAGGTGCTTTGGGGTGTATGATAGACACAAAGCTGCAGCTTTGTGGGTATTGCTATGAAAAGATAATGGCACCTGCTATCACTGCAAAAAGCATAACCAGCATAACGATCCGATCAACTGTGATCCACTGGCTTTTGGATAATCTTTCTTGCTTTTTACTGCTTTCCAGGCCTCGCCTCGCATATCCCGGAATCACGGTCACCAACTTCGCTAACATAACAGGTCAATTTTTATTTACTTACGTGGTACAAGAAAGTTGCCAAAAATGCGACCTGCAGATGAGCGCACTGCAACTCTGACGTTTTTGTGAGATTATGCCGGCTTTACTCTTTTTTGATCTGAAATTCAGGTATTTGCCACAGTAATCGTGGAATTTACGTTGAAACGACGTGTCGGTTTAAACAGACATGTCACCAGGCAGCGTGCATCAGGAAAACATTATAGGGCTTCCACACGGACAACAGGAAATAAAATCCATTCGCCTCAACATGAGGGTAAATGAAGGCGCCATAAAGTCCGGGAAAATCTTTGTAGCTGGCCAGGACCTGTTCGTCTGACCAGGGGCCCGTTATGGAGTCTGCCCGCCGCAGCACAAGCGCACCTTGTTGCTCATTCAGATAGGTGAGCAGCCAGCAGCGCGCCTGCGGATGCCATGCGAGCGACAATTCGCCGGCGGGCGAAGAAAAGAGATCTGAAGCTTCCTCTTCCCTGCCGCGAACCCATTCGCCAAGCTTGTTCCGGTATTCCCACCGGTGCTGGTCTTCAACGTGTCGTTCCTTTACCCTGGCCAGCCTGACCCTGCCCCAGCGCCCCGCAGGGGTGCCCATAATATACACGTAACCGCCGGCAGCGGCAAAGCCAGCCTGCGCAAAATTGCTGTTGTTCCCGAAGCTGAAATCTTTCACCGCCTGCCAGCTCCTGCCCGCATTGTCTGAGACGTAAAGCCCCGAAACATTTGTTGCCCACCTTCCCGGACCGAGCCATTTGCGAACATCCATGTAATGTACGTATTCCTTGCCGGCGGCGTGAATGGCGGCAGTTGGAATAGCGGTATGGCTTCCTTTTCCGTCTGTCTGGTGCGGGCTGAAAATCACTTCTGCAGCCGCGGCGCTGCCTTGCTGGCTGTACATGGAATCAAACTGAAGGCCATTGGCCAGGTTGCGGTCGCTGGAAAAAGCCAATACATTCGAGCGCCAGGCGCCGGCCTTGCCGGGGCCGCCTTCAGGCACAGGAATAAAGTCCCGCCCATACGAATCGCCGAACCAGATGCCTACGTTGCCATTGCCCATCTGCCAGGCAATACCCAAATCGGTACCACCCAGATTATAGCGCTGATGCGTCTGGTTCGGGTTGGGCAGTTTCTCGCCCGGCATGCTCCGGCCCGTAACGCGGGCAACCTGCGTGATGCGAATGGCAGATGGCCGGCGCTGCGCTCGGGCGCCGTGCTCAAGAGTGAAAAGAAAATAGATATAACTCAGGATAAGAAAAAAACGGCTCATTAATTTAATCGTTTAAGCAAATATACGCATCACCGCCGGCAACACAAGCACAGCCTGATCGGTATTGGATCAGGTCCTGTAGATCAGCCGCTGCTGAACAAATCCTGTCTGAGATTTTGCAGGCCCTGCGCACGGTGAGCTGGTTGCTGCAAGAAAAAGGCTGCTAACGTTTACATTAGCAGCCATCAGGAAGTTATTTTCTGACCCTGACCGGGTAGGGCGGTCGCTGCGGCGCGGGCTGCGGATTTTTACGCAGTTCTTCCATGGCAATGCGAATTGCCTGTTCCAGCTGTGGATCGCGGCCGGCGATGACCTCGGCCGGTGTCTGCTCGACCTCTACGTCTGGCGCCACACCCTCATTTTCGACGATGAAACCGTCTTTTGTCCAGATGGCCACGTTCGGGGCGGTGATGCTGCCTCCATCAAGCAGTTCAGGAAAACCAAGTATACCAACCAGGCCACCCCAGGTACGTTTCCCTACAATTGTTCCCACCTTAAATTTGCGGAACATCCAGGGCAGCATATCGCCGCCAGAACCGGCGGTTTCGTCCGTGATCATCACTTTGGGCCCTTGTATGGAGCCGCTGGGTGTTTTGAGGTCCATGCCATAACGCATGTTCCAATGCGCCTGGTAGGGATTCTGCAGCAGGTTGATGTAATAATCGGCCAGCTGACCGCCGCCGTTGAAGCGTTCGTCTACGATGATCGCTTTGCGGTTGGCCTGCGGATAAAAGTATCGTTTAAAATAGTCATGCCCTTCGCCGGCGGTGTTCGGCACATACACGTAGGCCACTTGACCGTCAGTGGCCTTCGTTACCTTTTTCAGGTTCCCTTCTACCCAATCGCGGTTGCGCAGAGCAGCTTCGCTGGTGATCGGGACCACCTTAACCACACGCGAACCACTTCCGGTGGGATTTGGCCCAAGCGTGATTTCGGTGATTTTCCCGGCCGTATTCTCAAAAAGCTCGTACAGATTTTTGTCTGCATGGAGTTCGCGGCCATTCACGGCCAGGATATAATCGCCAATGTTGGCTTCTACTCCCGGTTCGGTCAGCGGCGCACGCAGGTAGGGTGTCCAGTTGAGCCCCCCATAAATCTTGCGAATGCGGTATCGGCCATTGTCTACTTCATAGTCGGCGCCCAGTAGTCCGCCGTTGATGCGGTTGGCTGTGCTCAGGTAGTCGCCACCGTTCGTGATGTAGTGATGGCCTACCGAGAGTTCGCTGCACATCCACTGGATCAGCGTATTGAGGTCGTTCCGGCAGGCAAGATCAGGCAGAAAGGCGGCATACTTCTTCTTCATGGCCGGCCAGTCTGTGCCGTGCATACCCGGATCATAAAAATAGTCGCGGTTTACGCGCCAGGCTTCATCAAAGATCTGCTGCCATTCTGCCACAGGATCGATTTTGACCTGCAGCGCATCTGTGCTCAGCATGCCTTTTCCGGGCTCAGGTTTTTCGCCGGCATTGCTGATATAATAACGCCCGCCGGCGTTGTAGATCATTTTTTTGCCATCGGCCGAGAGGCCATAATAATACATGTCCATCACCTCGCTGTCGCTGCGTTTCCTGAAACTGTAGCGGTGCAGTTTTGGTGAGCCGTTGGGCGGCATCTCGATGTAGAGGAGGTCACCATCGGCGGTAACGCCTAAATTTCCATAAGCGGCAGGGCCCAGGGGCAGGTCGATGATTCGGTTCTCAATACCCTCCCAGTCGATTTTGAAGCCGGATGAAACTCCGGTTTTGGCCGTTTTTAAACTCTTTTTGCTTTTGGCAACTGTCGTAGCCTGTCCGGAAACTGCTTCGGCCGGCTTGACGGGCTCTTCATCATTTTCACGAAAAAGCGGCGAAGGCGTCGATTTCTGCAGGGTAACCAGGTAAATCGAGGCAGTGCGACGCATGTCGGCATTCGACTGGTCAAACCAGTTCAGCACCGGACCGGCATCTGTCGAAGCGAAAAAATAAATGAACCTGCCGTCCCTGCTGAATTTAGCTTCATCAGCATCGCTGAGGCCGTCGGTGAGCGGATAACTCTTGTTTTCTGCCGCCGACCAAAGATAAATTCGACGGAAATTGGTCCCCGTGATGACCGTGTAGGCTAGCCATTTAGAATCGGGCGAATAATCGGATGCCATGTCATGAAAGGCGCCGGGTGTGTAGACTTCGTCTGAGGCCACTTTCCTGATGCGGCCATCGGCTACCGTTAACACATACAGGTTGCGCGCATTGTCCACGTAACTGATCAGTTTTCCATCCGGCGACCATTTTGGGTAAGCGAAAAAACCGCTTCCTTCCAGTTTAAAGTCTTTCACCGCTCCTTTGCCATCCTGAGCTTTGAGGTGCAGCCGGTATTCGCCGGAGGCGTCTGAGAAATAGGCAATCCAGCGACCATCGGGCGACCATGCGGGATATTTTTCATGCGCGCCGGTGGTTTGCGTTACATTCCGGTAATCGCCCTTTTGCGCGGGAACGGTCAGGATGTCGCCCCTGAAGCCGATTACAGCGCGTGAACCTGAAGGCGAAATATCTGTACTGCGGATGTAACTGCTACCGGTTGCAAACCGCTCGCGCAGTTCGAGCAGATCTGCGGCGATGCCAATGGTCAGCTTTTGCGCTACCGCGGATGCCGGATCCAGGCTGTGCAGGTACCCCGCCTGCTCAAATATGATTTTGCCATTTCCTGAACTGGCATTCATGACCGGGAAGTCTTTAAAAAAAGTGAGCTGTTTGATTGCTTTGCTGCTTAGGTCATAGGCAAAAATGTTGAACTCCCCGTTGCGGTCGCTGCGGAAATAAACCGTATTGCCCATCCACATGGGGCCGGTATCGTTACAGCCACCTGCCGGCTGAGGAATTTTGACGATGCTGTTGTCAGCAAAGCTGAACAGCCAGATATTGGCAATGGAGCCGCCGCGGTAATTTTTCCACTGGCGAAAAGCATCGGCAATGGGTGTGTAGGCCATGAACTTGCCGTCTGGCGAATACGTGGCATGAAAGGCATTCGGTATTTTGAGCTGAACTTCCTGTCCGCCGGCAAGCGGCACAGTAAACAGCTGGCTATATCGGTTATTTGAGGCTGCGCGGGGCGAGCTGAAGAGGACAGATTTGCCATCGGGCGAAAAGCCCTTTACGATATCGTTGCCCGGATGCCAGGTGAGCCGCCGGGGTACGCCGCCTTCGACCGGGATTATGTAGACGTCGGTGTTGCCGTCGTACTGTGCACTGAAAGCGATGGTCTTCCCGTCGGGCGAAAAATACGGATTGCTTTCTGAGCCACTGCTCACAGTGAGGCGCTGCGGCTGGGAGCCGTCGGTCTGCGCCACCCAAAGGTCCTGTGCGTAGATGAAGGCCACGTGCCGGGAACTAATGGCCGGCTGCGACAGCATGCGCGTATTTTTGGCATCGATAGCGCCGGCAAAAGCCGGCACCATACCCAGCATTCCCGCGAGAAGGGCTCCAGGCTTAAATAATTTTCTGATCATATAGGTTTGTTTAGTTCCGGGAATAAGACGAGCATTAAAGGGCAATGGTTACAGACAAATTTAAAAAGCCTGCAGATGCCGGCTGTAAATGGAGCACAACCATTTTTCAAAAAAACCATTACATTTGCACACATGACTTCGTAGCTCAGTTGGTAGAGCAACAGACTCTTAATCTGTGGGTCCTGAGTTCGAGCCTCAGCGGGGTCACTTAAGCCACCTAAAAAAGGTGGCTTTTTTATTGCCGCGCCGGAACTTTATTTCGGCAGCGAGGAAAGTGTTCCCTTAAGCGCTTAACTTTAGCGCATCTGGGCAAAGGCAGGTACAGTCGGGTTATCATACGCCCCAAGCGAAGTGGCGGGCTAAAGCCTCGAACGAACGACGAAAAATGCCGGCTGACTGGGCATACCGACATTTTTGTCATTGACTAAGTTCAAGTAGTGTGTCGGTTCCGCAGCCTTACTTCGACTCCTCGGTCTCTGTTTTCGGCTCCGGAACGTTTACGTCAATTTTAGTCGCGCCGGCACGGGCGGATGACACAGCCCTGCCCACGTCTCCAAGGCCTTTACTCTCATAAATTTTCATGGCCGTTACTACATCAATAGCCTGCCGGGTCTGCTCTTCCGGAATGGGTACAAAAGACAGAAAGTTAAGCGTTACACCCTTAGATTTCAGGAGGTTGTTTACTTCTTTCAGCAAATCAGATTCGAAATCATTCTGGTTAAACTCAACGATATCCTCGTTAATCAGGAGGTTTCTTGCCACCTCTTTGATGCGCTTATCAATTACTGAGTTCTCTGCAGTCTCATACGCTTTGGAACTATTCACCTCGCTGTCGCTGTCGCTGTTCATCTTGCCCAGGTATTTTGCCTCCCCGATGTACAGTTTGGCATCAGTGATGGAATAATCGTAGGTAACCTCGATCTTGGCCATTACACGGTTTTTAAAAGCACTCTTGAAGATGCTTTCGCCCTGCATGGGGTAGTCAGGTATGGTGACCTTGTATGAGCACATGCCCACGCCCTTCGGAACGGCTTCACCGGCTTTGATCAGCTTCCATGACACGCCGCAGTCTGACGTGTATAAGGTTTGTACATTCGACTGCGCACGATCGCATGACACGAGCGCTGTAGCGGCTGCGAGAAAAAAGACTGTCTTTTTTAGTATTTTCATTATTGAGCGTTTTTAATGGTTTTAATCAGGTACACCGATGCAAGGAGAACAAGTATCGGTAAAATTCCAAATATGGTGGCCATAAACAGGCCGGCACTGGTGTAATACTTTCCCAGGATATAGAACTGATACCAGAAATTGATGAGGCAAATAGCTGCTATTGCCACAATAAGGTATAAAAATATCTTCATGTTGTTGGTCAGTCAAACTTACTAAGATTTTTGAGGCAAGTGTCGCATTTTTTTGTGGTTTTATGCCGCCTGAATTTTGATGAGCCGCCAGCCGGAGAGGAAGGATTGTTTTTGACCGGCCTTGATGCTGTCCTGGCCGGAGCAGATTTGCCCTTTGGCGGCATATCGGCATGCTGCCAGTAAGGCTGCAACCGGAAATATACCTGCAACGATCAGCGACCTACAGATCTTTAACCGGGTTAAGCATTACCGGAACGTTCTGCACCTGGTTTTCTTTGGTCCAAGATGTAGGGAAGAACTGAGCCGGAGATCATTTAAACCGGCACCTCATCAGCCCAAGCATAGCCAGCACCGATGAAACCAGGCTGGTCAATAACCTCAGGTGATGTGCGTGTTGAAAATCGACAGCAAACTCTTTGAGGGTTTCGGCATTATACCTGCTCAGCCCCTCGGTAAAAAGCGCTTCGTTGAGCGGCCAGAAATACAATATAGACAGAATGCCATCGCCGGCAAGTAAAAGAAGTACGCTGCCCAGCAACAGGTGAAACGCTGGCCTGTCACGAAACGCAAGCACCACCGCCGGGATTGCTGTTGCCACCACGAGGCTGCCGAAAGGCGGAAAAAAGTCGGCAGGGGTCACAGCAGAAAAAAACTTCATGGAAAGCTGCAATGAAGCCGGGGGATCGCGGAAAATATTCGGGTACATCAGAAAGGTCTGAAACACCACGGTCCCTGTTAAAATCACCTGGAGGTAACTGTACGCAAAAGTGAGTATATGCCGGACTTTTTTCATTTCATCTATGCTGACAATCAAAAATAGCCGGCTGGAGTGTTCAGAAGAAGCAGTTCGCCGCGCCTTTTGCCCGCCTCGGTCTACTATTGCCTGGACACTGCTGGACACAAAAAAGCAAGGCACCGGTTAAGCACCAGGCTGCCTTGCAGGGATATAATTGTGGGATAACTGCTGTTAGCGGGAATGAACGGCACCGTCCGGATCAATTGATTTGTCCTGCTTCGACGATCCGTTGGCTACGTGGAACACAAAGTTGCTGACCGGCTGGGCGCCAATGATCTTTTTCAGGTCTACATTAACAGTCGTTTCCTGCTCCGGGTTACAATTCCTGCCGCCCTCATTAATCAGCACCAGCCGGATCCGGGCCGGTTGCGACTCCATGATGCTGCCATCCCAAACAAGTTTAAACTGTTGCTCTGCACATCCGCCTTTTACATGCACACTGAGCGTCGTGTTTGTACGGCTGATGTTTTCAATGCTAAAAGTAGCGGCGCCAGATTCACGTTTGGTCAGTAGTTCGTTGTACTGACCCTTACTTTTCAGCAGGTTTGCATCAAGCATGACGTCAGCTTCTGTTTCAGCAGATTTTTTGCAAGAGAAAACAAGGACCGCGAGGACGAAGACCGTCATCAGCGTGAATTTTGATTGTAATCTGTTATTTATCATAGCCTTAAGAATGATTTATATTTTTGATAACGGCAGCATGTTGCCCTCCTGCTACACCATTGGAAGCTTTTCTATTGATTTGCATTTGTTACCGGAGGGCGCAACATGAACCAGTTCTGCACACCGAGCAGGCTGCCTTCAGCCACCACGGCAAACCCAAACCGTTTGTAGAGTGCAAGATTCATTTCCTTGTCGGTTTCGAGGTAAGCGGTCTGACCAGTCCTGTCCATTTCCCGGCAAAAGCATTCCAACAGCGCCGAACCAACGCCCTGACCCTGGTGTTCCGGGTGTACGGCAAGCGGACCGAAATGTACATGGGGCCGCTTATGATCATGCCGCTTCCAGTTGAGCTGCCACCTCAGTACGCCCCAAAGGGATTTGCCAAGCACCGCCCAAAGTCTCGGCAACATGCGCAGCAGCGGCATGGGCCGCAGCTGGCAATGGTCTGAACTGACATAACACATGATACCGAGCAGCTGCACCCCTGCCTTTGCTGCGAAGACCCGCGTATGCGTCATGGTCAGCGCCTTCTCGAACAGGAGCCGCTGCTTCTGCAGGCCGGAAGCATCTTCCCGGCCAAAGACTGCCTGGGGCACCGGATTTCCAGACATGCTCAGGGTAACCAACTCCACAGCCCCGTCGAGATCGGTTTCAGATAATTCGCTGATCAGTACATCTTGCTGCGCCTGGAGAGCCGGTGCAGCGCCGCTGTTATTTAAATGCATGGCCGCTATGCTTTTTATTCCTTGCGAAAATAAAACTGCAGACCCGCAGATTCAGAAAACTGGGCACGTTAAATGCCTGCCTGGCAGAACATTAGGCCCGGTTCGCCGGACCCGCTTCCAGCCAGTTCAGAAACTGACTGGATTTAGCTTTACTGACTACAATGGGCTCTTTAACCGCCTTTACAAAAACAAGCAGCTTGCGTTCAAAATAATGCTCAATCTCAGCAATGCCGCTCCTGGACAGGATAACCTGCCTGTTTGCCCGGTAGAATTTGTCCGGATCCAGCACACTTTCCAGGTGGTCCAGCGTACACGACACGTTGTACTTTTTACCTTCAGCAGTGCACAGTTCTGTCAGGCCACCAGCCAGCTTGAAAAGATAGATGCTGTCTGTGTCTACCGGGAAAAGTTTCTCGCGGTACGACACCAGGAAAGTGCGTTTATAGGGCTGCTGCAAAAATTTACTGCTCAATTCCCGAAGTGACGTACCCGCCGTCTGCACCAGGGCATGCTGCAGGTTGCGGTGTTTTTTCAGGCTCGCCGCAACCTCTGCTTCTTTCAGGGGTTTCAGGATGTAGTCTATGCCGTTTGTTTTGAACGCCTGGAGCAGGTAATCATCATACGCGGTACAGAAGATAACCGGGATGCTGATGTTCAGTTCCTGAAATATCTCGAACGACAAGCCGTCGCCGAGCTGGATGTCTGAGAAAATAAGATCGGGCGGCTGGTGTTTAAAAAACCAGTCTTTGCCGGCCTCTACGCTGTCTACAACAGCGAGAACCTCCATGCCCGGATGCAGGCCAAGCAAGATTTGCTTCAAATCCCAGGCTGTCTGTATTTCGTCTTCAATGATCAGTACTTTCATTTTCTTCAATCAACGGAAGTGATACCTGAAAAAATTCGGCCGATTTGTGAATTGCGATTTCCTTATTAAATAAGAGGGCATAGCGGCGGCTGATGTTTTTCAGGCCTACGCCCGAGGTCTCGGCAGGCCCTCTTGCCTTTTCTGAAAAATTGTTCTGCACAACAAGGAATTTTTCGGTTGAAAAGATCCGGATGTAAAGTGGATATTTCATGCTGAATTTATTGTGCTTTACCGTGTTTTCGGCCAGCAGCTGCAGGGTATGCGGCGGGATCAGGGTGCGGAGGTGTTCGTCATTCACGTTTACCTGCATCTGGAACGCTTCGCCGAAGCGTATTTTCAGCAGATAGAGGTAAGACCGCAAAAAATCCAGTTCTTCGCCAACAGTTACGTACTTTTTGTCGCGCCTCAGCAGCATATAGCGATATACTGACGAAAGTTCGCCGATAAACGCGACCGACTGGGGAGAATTTTGCTTAACAAGCGATTGCAGCGTATTCAGGGAGTTGAAGAGAAAATGAGGATCGACCTGTTGCTTCAGCGATTCGTGTACGGCGTTGAGGTGTTCCCGTTTCAGGTGTTCGTTTTCAAGCAAAATTCGGCGCTGTTCGGCACCGCTGTCATACAGGTATTTGGTTATGATGATACCAGCATTAAAAAGCATGATGCGCAGCAGGAAAAAAAACCAGGACTTACCCGAAAAGTTGCTGTTGAAAAGCGAGGCGAGGGTGGCCTGTTCCTGGCGGAATACTGCAGCGAGCAGCAAATAAACCGGGACCGAAAGAACTGAGGTGGCGGCCATGCGGGTGTATAGCCCGACTCTACCCCGGCGCTCCTTTTTGGGCACGGCCAGTTGAAAATCAATACACGCGTAGTTCAGTATCCAGATGGCCGCGATGAAAAGGAAAAAATTAAGAAAGCGGAGCAGGACGTCTGACACCGTAGGCGCAGGCTGCGCAAAGGTGAAAATAGCCGGAAACACCAGCGACACACCGATGCCTGTTTTCAGATTGAACCGTTGAATCTTTTTTTTCAAGACTGCATTTTTTGAGCATTGTCGCCAGGCCTGCCCTGCCGACCCATTTTTCTGCAAAGATATCGTAATCAGGGCAATAGCAATGCCTGCTTCAGCAGCCTTATTGCCCGGCTCAGTATCATCGGGCAGCCTCAAACTACCAGCGCCCCTTCTTCCTCCCATTTTTATGAAAAGGCCATATTTGCTTGTGAACTGGCAGAAATGCTGCCCGGATCGCCTATGGGCCAGCGCGAATCAGTTAACTTTATGCTTAAAACCTCAGTATGAATATCGACATCCAGAGAATCAGTCCGGGCAATCCGGCGCAGCTTATTGAACTAATCGGCGTTTACGAAGAAGTGTTTGCCATGAAAGATTTTAGATTACCCGATGCTGCACATTTGCAGGCGCTGCTGCTGCGCCCTTCATTCATGGCCTTTGTTGCGTTGGCGGAGGGCCGGGTGGTGGGCGGAATGACCGTGTACGTGCTCGACCAGTGTTACTCCACACGACCACTCGCCTATATTTTTGACCTTGCTGTACTGCAAAGCTACCAACGGCGGGGAATAGGCACGAAGCTGATTAAGTTTTCAAAAGATTATTGCAGGGAACTGGGTTTCGAGGAAGTGTTTGTGCAGGCAGACGTGGCAGATGATTATGCCCTGGAATTTTACCGGTCAACGAATCCTTCGGATGAGGAACATGTACGGCATTTCTACTACACGCTTTAACGCAGCTGCCCGGCTGGTTAACTAACCGGCCGGGCGGCACCGCATCTAACTGCCTCCCAATCCTCCGGCAGGCTGGCACAGGGCAGCAGGTCAATTGCGCTTAACGTACTGAAGAAGTACGATACCACAGTCAAACCTGATTACCTGCTGCAGCGAAAAAGCAGCATAACCCTCAAGCTCAGCAAATATAGCCTGCCCGCGGCCAATTGCTGTCGGATTTACGAACAGGTTAAGCTCGTCTACCAGTTGAGCACGCAGCAGCGAAGCTACAAACTGTCTTCCGCCGTAAGCCATGATATCCCCGCCCTCCCGGCTTTTTAACTGACCGATTTCAGTCGCCACGTCGCCTGCAGACACCGTGGTATATGCCCAAGGCGATTCCTGAAGAGTTTTAGTAAAGACGATTTTCGGCGTCTCTGTAAATTTTTTACCGGCATACATTTCGGGATGATGGGGATCTGCAGCCACCGATGTCCAGTAAGGAATAAACCCTTCGGCCAGTTTTCTGCCCAGCACAATACATGCTATAGGCTGGGTGATATCATCAACGTACTCGGTAATATCTTTTGACCAGGGTAAGGTCATCCAGTCCATTTCTCCATCGGGACCACCGATGAATCCATCAATGGTCATCTGGACTTGTAACTTTAGTTTTCGCATAGTTCTTTAATTGTTTCAGCAAATATAATTACAATCAAACGGTTGTATTTTTATTTGCGCGCGGAGCGGTCAAAATGCCGACCGAAGCAGGCATATCAGCTTCCGACAGCATCAGACCTGCATCCATTGGCGGAAGGAGGCTGCTTTGGCTTTACTGATCAGCACCCGTTCGGGCGCTGGCGGATTTAATTCTACAGAGAGGCGTCCGTTAAAGAAAAAGGAAAGGTGCTTGATCGCCTTTCGGCTTACCAGATACTGTCGGTTTACACGGAAAAACTGGTCGGGGTCAAGCCGGTCGCTCAGCTCTTCCAGGCTCTTTTCTTCCATCGTTACCTGCTGACCGGTAAATTGCGTGCCGGTCACGATCCCGCCGGTACTGGCAAACCAGGCCAGGGACTCGGTAGCTACTGGAATAAGCCGGTCCCGGTAAGGAACAAGAAAACTCCGTCTGTATGTTTTTTCCTGCATCAGCATGTCGGTTACCCTTTTCAGAGCAAGCACATCCACTTCGCCAGCCGGGGCTGGCCGGAGCCGCATGCACTTATCAATGGCGCGCTGCAGGTGCTCCTTTTTAACTGGCTTTAGCAGGTAGCCGATGCTGTTCAGCTCGAAGGCCCGGATCGCGTATTCATTATAGGCCGTTGTAAAAATAACCGGCGTATCGACTTTGACCGCATCGAAAATTTCGAAAGACAAACCATCCGACAGGTAAATATCGAGCAGGATCAGATCTATGGGCGGGCCGGCAGTCAAAAAGGCCACAGCATCCTCAATGCTTTCTGGCGTAGCGGCTATGACCGCCTGCGGTGCCACTTCCTGCAGCATGTCAGCAAGTTGCGCAGCAGCTAATTCCTCGTCTTCAATTATTAAGATATTCATTACCGGAATTTTTGATCAGGGGTACGCCAACCGAGAATACATCATCAGACCTTTTCACAGATAGCTCCTGACCGAACAGATACCTGCAGCGCTCGTTCAGGTTGAGCAGGCCCAGGCCGGTACCCGGTTCATCGGGTAACCTGCTCTGGACATTGTTTTCAACCACAAGCAGGCCCTTCTCCGTAAAGATGTGGATCGTTAACGGTTTTTTAGATGATGCGTTGTTGTGTTTCACTGCATTTTCAATGAGTGCCTGGATTCCCATCGGTGGGATCCTGTAAGCAGCCAGATCGACAGGCAGGGACAGGTCGATCCGGATCTTGTCGCCATGCCTGATCTTAAGCAGACCTGTGTACGCTGCTACGAGTTGCATTTCCTCGGCAAGTGACACGGCCTCGGCATGGCTCGTGGTTAATGTACACCGCAGCACATCAGACAGGTTGTCTACGAAACGGCGCGCAGCTTCAGGGTCTTTCGTGATCAGGCCTTTGAGGCTGTTAAACGAATTAAACAGGAAGTGCGGCTTCAGCTGGCTTTTGAGCGCTTCAAACCGGGCTTCGGCATGGGCTTTTCGGAGTGCGTTATAACCGATCGCCAGTTCCTGGTTCCTGAGCACCAGGTGGTACATGTGCGCGATCAGCATAACCAGGATGAGTTCGAGGGCCAGGCTTACGTTAAAGAAAACCCTGAACACCCGCTCATTCAGGAACGGGTCGAAGAAGAAAATATGGGTCTGCACAACCAGAAACCTGAAAACAAAAAAACCTACTACATTCAACAGAATGCGGTCTGCCAGCCGGTCCGGATCGAAAAAAGCACCCGCCATGCGGAATTTGCGAAAACGCAGGTTCAGGTACAGGAATACAAGAGCCAGCAGCAGGGAGTAGGCTGTTTTGGCCCAAAAATCGGCAGAAACGGCGCCGATATCCCGGTTCATGTTGCCGGCCTGCCTTAAAACGGCAAGCCGGGGCAACATAAATAACAGGCTGAGCGCAACAGCAGCGAGCCATATGAGCATGTTTTCCCGCCTGCTGCGGGGTTTCGCTGTCAGTCTCATTTGCCTGTTGATGCCATAATATCGCGTATCATCTGCCTGATTTTTAAACTCGTAGCCTGGCTTATGCGTGGCGCAGTGCGCGTAAAGACGATTCCTGCAACCTGGTTTTTGCTATCCTGCCAGGGATGCGCACCGAGCAGTCCCGGGCTGCTCGACTCCAGGACATTCCCCGCCGGGTCCACGACATCGAGCCAGTTGCCAACGCCGTAACGGAGGTCTTTGTTGTTATAAGGGGAAAACGGATTGTTGGGGTAAGGCGTGCCGACAATGGTGGCCCCATTGGTCTGGTCTTTCAGCATATCGCTCAGTGCAGACCTGCTCAGCACCTGCCGGCCTCCGTAGCTTCCCCCTGCTGCGATCATTTCCAGAAAATTCAGGTAATCGCGGGCAGTTGTGCGCACGCCGCCGGCAATCAAGGGGTTCTGCGCCCGAAGAAAATACTCAGCCCGCATCTGGCATGGCTGCGCAATCTTCTCATTGAACAGCTGCCCCCAGGGTTTTCCGCTAACGACCTCTGCTATTCGCCCAGCCACCTGCATGCTGGCGCTGCCATAGCTGAATATGGCACCAGGGGTGGCAACCAGTGGTGTGTACGCGGCGATCGAATCAACAGCCCGCGCCAGGGTGAGATCGTTCCGGTACTCGTATTTGTCTGTCGTATCCGAGCCATCGCCGTCTCCGGCAAATCCAGAAGTATGTGAGAACAGCTGACGAATGGTGATATGGCCTTTCTTGTACTTAGAAAAATCAGGCAGAAATTTACCGACGGTATCGTTCAAAGATAACTTCTGTTCATCGGCCAGGGCCATGATTACCGCTCCCGAAAGCCATTTAGAAGCCGAAGCAATAGGAAGCGGTGTATTTAAGCCCATATTCACCTCTTTATGGTAAATGATCTGGCCATTTTGAGATACAAGAATGGCTACTTTATTCTGGTAAACGCCCAGGTTTTCGTCAACAAATTGGTCGACGGCAGAAAAGTCGTATTTCGCATTCTTGTACGGGTTATCGTCTTTTTTACAGCTGCCCAGGGCAATGGGCAGAAGCATCAGAATCACTAATTTGGGAAATGAGATCATAAGGTGAATGGTGTGGTTGTTACTGTTTGTTTCTTTGCGCTTTAAGCTCATCTTTCATTGCTGACTGAAATCGCTTGTACTCCTTGTATTGCGCGTCGTTGAGCACCGCTTTCATGTCCTGATCCCGCTCAGATTCGAGTGCCTTGTATCGCTTGTACCGTTGCAGTTTGCTTCCGCTTGCCGTTTTAAGCGCCGAAACGGATTTGAAAAACTTCAGGTTAACGGAGTCTACCTTTTCTGATTGCCCTGCAGTTAGTCCGGCTTTACGCTTAAAATCATCATACCTTGATAAAAGCTCTTTTTTTCGGGCGTCCGGCAATCTGCCTTGCGCCTTGACGCTTGTGGCCGCTGCCAGTAAGAGGCAGGCCGCGAGTGTGACTAATGTTTTCATGTGATTCAATTCTTAATGCTGGAGCTTGGGTTACAAACGGGGCCCGCGCTGTAAATGCCACTGCCAGCTGTTTATTTTTTTAGCAAAGAAATGAGACAGCATTCCGGTCAGGAGGTTTATCTGGACGAACCGGCTTTTTTTTTGGTTGAACATCCAAAACCGGCAAATGAACCGACTTACACCGGAGCAGGATAAACTAACCGAAAGAAAAAAATAAAAAAAATTTGCAACCATGTGATTGCGCAGTATATTTGCAACCAAATAGTAGCAAATTTTATGGAGACAAGACGTGACGTATTTCAGGCCATTGCAGACCCTACCCGCCGCGCCATCATCATGTTGCTGGCTGTCGGGGCCATGACACCAAATGCCATTGCCACACATTTTGACTCAAGCCGCCAAGCTGTATCAAAACACCTCCTCGTACTTACAGAATGCGAGGTGCTAAAACCGCAGCAGCAAGGCCGGGAGATACATTATCACCTCAACGCTGAAAAGATGAAGGACATTGAAAAGTGGCTGGAAGAATTTAAGCAACTGTTTGCACAGCGCTTCAGCCAACTGGACACCGTTCTCGCCCTACTTAAAGCAAAAAAAAATGAATCAGGCAGTATTTAATTTTCTTGTAGACAAGAGTACCCGTACCGTGCGGGTTGAGCGGTCTTTCGACGCGCCTGTCGAACTGGTGTGGGCGGCATGGACCGACCCTGGAATCCTGGACCAATGGTGGGCCGCAGCGCCCGACCGTGCCATGACAGCCACTATGAATTTTACCGAAGGCGGTCGCTGGCATTATTGCATTGTAAATCCGCAGGGGCACAAGCGATGGCGCCTGTTTAACTTTGAGCTGATCAGGCCCCTCGAAAGATTTGCGGGGACAGATACATTTTGCGATGAGCATGCCGTTTCCGATCCGTCCAAACCCCGGGTAAGATGGGATTATGTGTTTACCAGCCGGGCACAGGGTACTATTGTAAACATTGCCGTCCGGTTTGAGCGGCTTGAGGACCTCGAGCTGATTGTTCGCAATGGTTTTACCGAGCAGCTCGAAGCCGGTTTTAATTACCTGGAGCAGTACATCGCTGCACAGTTTCTTCTCAGGAAACAATATAAAAATAACAATATGGCAAGAGTAGCAACGTATCTGAACTTTCCTGGCAACACGGAAGAAGCGTTCAATTTCTATAAATCTGTCTTCAGAACGGATTTTACAAATGGCATCAAGCGGTTTGGCGACCTGCCGGCAGACCCTGCGCATCCGCCGGTCGGCGAAGCACTCAAAAAAATGGTGCTTCATGTAGAGCTGTCCATCCTGGGCGGCCATGTGCTTATGGGTACAGATGCACCAAAAGAAATGGGATTTACGCTCACGCAGGGCAATAACATGCACATCAGCCTGGAACCTGATTCGCGCGAAGAAGCGGAGCGCCTTTTTAAGGAACTGTCTGCCGGCGGAAAAATACAGATGCCCCTGCAGGACATGTTTTGGGGTGCCTATTACGGCGATTTCACGGATAAATTCGGCATCAACTGGATGGTTAACTATCAAAACAAAGCATGATGAAACAGACAAACATTTTCTACTGGATCCTTACCGCCTTATTGGTGCCTGCGCTGGGCATTGGCTCGGTGATCGAACTTGCAGGCAATTCCAAGTCGGCCGAAGTACTGACCTCACTCGGCTACCCATCCTATATCTCGCCTTTTCTGGCAGCAGCAAAAGTGCTTGCGCTCATCGCGATTTTTATACCGCGGTTAGACAGGGTTAAAGAATGGGCCTATGCCGGCCTCGTTTTCGACGTAACCGGGGCTACCTATTCGCTGCTCGCAGTGGGTCGTCCGATCGCCGATGTGATTATTCCGGTCGTTACCCTCGCCATTATCTTTGGTTCATATTACTTTTACAACAAAAGGCAAAGGCAAATGAACCTGCACATGGCAGGACACAGCCTCTGACCGGCATATTGATAACATGCTGAATAATCAAGTCAATTGTTGAGCACATAAGAACGGCTTATGAACTACAAAAGGTTTTTTCCTCCTGCAGCCATACGGCCGTTCGTTCTGTTCTTTTGGGAATTTGAGGGTGATTTTTCGGCTGCCGCCCCATATAGTCATGCTGTTTCAGCCTCCGTTCACAGCAAACTCGCCTTTCAGTTTAAAGGGCAAATGCGATCAGGACACACAGGCCGGCAGGAACCGCTTTTTAAAAGTGGCTTTCAGTGCCAGAACAAAGCCTGCTATCAGATTTCTGCCCAGCATAGTGTGGGTATATTCGGCGTGTACCTGCAGCCGCTGGCTGTTCCCCTGCTATTCAACATCCCGGCCGAGACGCTGACTGATTACAACGTCGAAGTGTCAGACCTGCTCGGCCCAGGTGGCAGGGAACTGGAAGAAAAGATCATGTTATGCACCAATGCCGCAGAACGGATTGATACCATCAGCCGCTTTATAGCGCAGCGGATCAGCGACGTTCCCCACGGGCATCGTGGCGTAGCGGCGGCGGTGCAGCAGATCATTTCCATGCAGGGCCTGGCCGACATCGGCGCGCTGACCCGGCAGCAGTTCATTTCCCAGCGGCAGTTTGAGCGTAGGTTCAAAACGCTGACCGGCTTCAGTCCTAAAATGTTTTCAAGAATTGTCCGGTTCGAGGCGTGCATAGCCAAGGCGGCAGCGGCTTCTTCGCTGACGAGTCTGTCTGTGGCCTCGGGATATTATGACCAGTCGCATATGATCAGGGATTTTATAGAATTTTCAGGGGGCAGTCCGAAAGCCTATTTTGCCGAAGACCATACACTGCTTTTAGGTTAATTGTCGAATACGTACAATTCCCTGCGCTTAACCTGCGGTACTTTAGCGCTTCAGGTTAACGGCGCCCGGCTATGGCACCTGCTTAACACATGGAAATATGAACGAAAAAATCATTGATAATAACGGTGTTTCTATCTGCACCGAAAGTTTTGGACATGCCGATAATCCAGCCTTGCTGCTGATTGCTGGGGCAACCGTATCCATGCTCTATTGGCGGGAGGAATTTTGCCAGTTGCTGGCTGATCAGGGTCTGTTTGTGATCAGGTTTGACAACCGAGATGTTGGCCGCTCCGGCACTTATGCGCCCGGAACCACGCCTTATACCATTGTTGACATGGCGGATGATGCGGTTGCCGTTCTGGACGCATACCGGGTCCCCTCCGCGCACTTTGCGGGCATGTCGCTCGGCGGACTGATCGCACAGATCGCCGCCCTCAGAAGTGCTGTTCGTGTAAAGTCGCTTACGCTGATCGCCACTGGCCCCTGGGCAGAAAGTTCGGCCGATATTCCTGAAATGGATACGGCCGTGCTCGATTTTCAGGCTAAAGCCAGTAAAGTAGACTGGGCCAACGAAGAAGCAGTAGTCAGCTACATGCTGCAAGGCGCAGCGCTCATGACTGGCGGGCATGCATTCGACAGAGAAAGCGCTGAACGGTTGGCCCGGGCTGAGTTTAAACGCGCCAACAACTACTTGAGCATGTTTAACCATGCCGCGCTCGGCGGCGGCGAGGCATACTATAACCGGCTGCATGAGATCAGTCAGCCTACGCTGATCATTCATGGCACCGACGACCGGATCTGGCATTTCAAAAATACCGAAGTACTGCTGGACAAAATTGGCGGCGCCAGGCTCATTGCGCTGGAGGGTTCGGGCCATGAACTGGCCAGGGTTGACTGGCCCGCAATTGTTGAGGGTATTAACAGCCATGTGAACAACGGCAGTTAACCGGCTGCCTCTACCCAAACATCCGCATAAACAAGCATGAAAGGCTTGCCAATAAAAGAATTTTTTATTCCTTTTATAGCCTGGCTACGAAAGCCGCTGCAATTGCCTATGTTCAAATTCCCCAAAATGTCGCTGCTGGCTCTGGCCGCATATTTTTTCTTCCTGACTGCCTGTACGCAGGATTCGCGCATGGCAGATATGCGGACAGATTCTGTATCAACGTTAGATACTGTTGTCCCTCCAGATAACCCCAAGGCTGCGACTGCTGCGACCGGGCTAACAGCCATTTCAGCCGCGGCCTACCTGCAGGACAGGAATTCCTATCGCGACCCCTTCCAAAAAGACTCGCTGCGTTTTGCAGTACAAGACGGGCGCCTGAGCATTCCAACCAGCAGCGGGCCGGTAATATTTACCGACAATGCGGGGGTGCCTCACGATGAAAACGAGAAATATCACAGGTACCTGGGTTTGCTGAAGCCTGCAGGCAAACACCTGGTCAGCTTACAGGAATATGAAGAGCATGCCATACTCCTTATCGACAAGCGCAGCGGCATAATCGATACCATTGCCGGCATTCCGCTGCTGTCGCCGGACAACAGGCATATTTTTACCAGCCAGTTGAATGGGTACGAAACGTATCCCGACCTCCCGCCGCCGACCGAAGACCTGGAACTTTGGAGCATTGGCAGCTCAGGGAAACTGCAGCCGGTATGGTCAAAGCCCTGTAAATGGATAATGAAAGAAGCATATTGGCGCAACAACCGCTCGGTAAATATCAAGGCAGAAAAAGAGGAAAACGGGACGCCCCTGTACTGGCAGCTTAATTTTTAATCATCAGGAACCTGACCATTTTCCTGTTGTTTCTTTTTTGGAATCGCAGCCTGCAGACAGGAGCAGAAACCAGCTAAGCAGAAAAAACCGGGTATGCGAAGCAAACACTGACCGTAGTATCCTTTGAACGAACCTGCTGCGTTGAGCTTTGACCAGGTTACCGACGCTGTGCTCATCGTTCCTGTTAAGCGCTGATCAACCAGCGCTGATTCATGCTGCCGTATCGGGAATGGAAAAACAGGATCATGCCGGTCTGGATGAGACCGGCCCGGCGCGAACAGATTCTGTGTTCGGGAATGCGCAAACTTTTCTGACCTTCGGCAGTTAATTCATAAAAAAAACATGACAACAAATAACCAGAAAGTAGCCCTGATTACGGGGGGCAGCAAAGGCATAGGTCTGGGCATCGCAGCGGCTTTGCTCAGGTCAGGATATAAAGTAGCAGTAACAAGCCGTTCGCACGAAAGCGCTGAGGCGGCGGCCAGGCAACTGGAAGTTTCGGGCGAGGTGCTCGGTATCGCCGCCGATGTGAAAGACCTCACCTCGCAGCAGCGTGCCGTTCAGCAGATACTGGACAAATGGGGCCGGCTGGATGTGCTGGTGGCAAATGCCGGGATCGGCACATTTGCACCAATCGACGAGCTGGATGTAAAAACCTGGCAGGAAACGATAGACACGAACCTGACGGGCGTTTTTTACAGCATCAAGGCCTGCGTTGAAGAGATTAAACGGACGGAAGGACACATCATCACAATCTCCAGCCTGGCAGGCACCAACTTTTTTGCCAACGGTGCCGCGTATAATGCAAGCAAATTCGGCCTGACCGGCTTTACCCAGGCGGTTATGCTTGACCTGCGGAAATATAACGTAAAGGTTTGCACCATTATGCCCGGCTCTGTGGCCACCCATTTTAATGAACATGAGCCTGACGCAGAAAAAGATGCCTGGAAGATCCAACCGGAAGACATCGGTCAGCTGGTGAATGACCTGCTTAACATGCACCCCAGAACCCTGCCAAGTAAAATCGAGATCAGGCCAACGCTCCCCAAATCTTAACCGGTGCTACCGGTTAAGGCCGCTGCAGGTTATCAATCAGCCATTCTACAGTTAGCAGCACCCGGTCAAGGTGTTGCTGGCTGTTGGTTAATTTGCCGATCATGACCCCGCCTTCGATCAGGGCGATCACAGACAGTGCTGTCTGTACCGCATCGCAATCGGCGCGAAACTCGCCGGCGGCTTTTCCTTTTTCAACCACCGCCTCCAGCTGTTGCTGCCACCTGCCAATAGCAGCTGCTGCCAGTTCGCGCAGGCGGGGCGAAGTGTCGTCTGCCTCTGTGGCGGTGTTCAGGACGGGGCATCCTCCGCCCGGGAATTCTCCGCCGATAAAATTCCGGTACGCGGCAACATAGGCCATCAATACCGCACGGCTGCTTTCTGCGCCGGCGGCATACCGTTTTACGGCCTGTTCAACCTTATTCAGGTTGTATGCAAAAACGGCCACCGCCACCGACTCCTTGTTTTCAAAATTGCCATAAATACTGCCCTTGGTCAGACCCGTTGCGGCCGTCAGATCTGACATAGAGGTGCCCGCATACCCTTTTGTGTTAAAAAGATCTGCAGTCTTTTCAATGATAAATTGCCGGGTGCGCGCCGATTTTGGGGTATGTTTTAACACGGCTTAAATATACCAATTGGTATTTTAAATCACAAACCCATGCCTGCGCTGTAATCTTGCCTGGAGATGCCTGTTTTTTTTGCGTCGCAATACCTCGGATTCAAAAATTAAAATTTATACCGTTCGGTATAAATACGCTATATTTGCGGCGATTTAAAACAAAAGTTATGCTTAAAAGAGTAGTGATAACCGGCCTTGGCGCCTTAACGCCACTGGGTAACAATGTCAGGAGTTTCTGGCAGAATATCGTTGCCGGTAAAAGTGCAGCAGCCAGGATCACGCGTTTCGATGCTTCCCTGTTCCGGACAACTTTCGCTTGTGAACTCAAGGGTTTTAATGCGGCCGATTTCCTGGACCGCGCAGAACTTAAACGTACCGATCCCTTTACACAATATGCACTGGTCGCTTCTGATGAAGCCATCAAAGACTCCGGTTTCGATTTCAGCAAAATGGATCCTTTTGATGTTGGCGTCATCTGGGGAACCGGACAGGGCGGGATGGAAACCTTCGAGGAACAGGTAACCGGTTACGCGCTGGGCAACGGCCAGCCCCGTTTCAGTCCGTTTTTTGTGCCTAAACTGATCGCCAACATGGCTTCGGGGATGATCTCCCTGCGCAACGGTTATATGGGAGTGAACTACACAACCGTTTCTGCCTGTGCAACCTCTAACACGGCCATCATGGATGCTTACAATTACATCCGCCTGGATAAAGCGAAGATCATTGTTACAGGCGGTTCAGAGGCACCCATCACGCCGGCCTCGTTCGGTGGGTTCAGCGCCATGAAGGCCATGTCTGCAAGAAATGAAGATCCGGCCACAGCTTCGAGGCCTTTCGACGCGGACCGTGACGGATTCGTGATGGGCGAGGGCGCAGGTGCCCTTGTACTGGAAGAGTACGAACATGCGGTAGCCAGGGGCGCCAACATTTATGCAGAGATCTGCGGCGCAGCCATGACCGCCGATGCCTATCACATGACAGCTACACATCCTGACGGACTTGGTGCCGCGCGTGCTATGAAAGACGCGCTCGCCGAAGGGCAGCTGACCATTGCCGATGTCGATTACCTGAACATGCATGCCACTTCCACACCTGTCGGCGATCTTTCTGAGGTGAATGCCATCACAGCACTCAGCCATGGACAGGACCTGAAAATGAAGATCAGTGCTACGAAATCCATGACCGGCCACTTGCTTGGCGCGGCGGGTGCGGCTGAGGCAATCGTATCCATCCTGTCTATCCGTGAACAGGTGGTTCCTCCAACCATCAACACAGAAGTTGTAGACCCGGCTGTTCCGACAAACCTGCAGATCGTACTGAAAGAGGCGATCAACCATCCGGTTAAAATTGCCATGAGTAACACCTTTGGATTTGGCGGGCACAATGGCATTGTTGTCTTCAGATCTGTGTAGATAAACTGCGCATTTCCCGATCGTAAATCTTAAAACCCGGACACATGTCCGGGTTTCTTATTTCCATATATTTTTTGGCTGTTATCTGACTGAAATCACGAACCAGGTTAAAGTTTTTTCCTTGCAGTTTGCTATCTTTAGGCTGAAATTTTTGTTTCATGCTTCATCCCGTATATACGTGTATCGCAATCGACGATGAGGTTCATGCCATTGAAGGTTTAAAAAGGTATGTTGAATCTGTTCCGGGCCTGGACCTGGTTCAGACTTTCACCGACCCGCTCATTGCGCTGCGAACTTTGTTGGTATCAGCGCGTGTAGACCTCGTTCTGCTGGATATCGATATGCCCGGACTGAACGGCATCGAACTGTCGAAAGCGATCCGCACAAAAACAGATAAACTCATATTTACGACCGGGCATACAGAATATGGCTACGAAGCCTTCAGGGCAGAGGCTGATGATTACCTCCTGAAGCCTTACAGCCTGGCAGAGTTTGTGGCTGCTATCAATAAGTTGTTTCCTGGAAACGGTGCGCGGAACGGGGCTGAACGCGGCGGTTCCTTCTTTGTAAAAAGTAAGACAGATCAGCACAAGCTCATACACATCCGTTTTTCAGACGTGGTCCTGGTAGAAAGCAAACTGAATTACGTGCTTATCCATACCACCAGCCGCAATGTGCTTACATACATGACGCTTCGGGAAATCGGGGCTATTCTGGGTCAGCATCCCGGTTTTATGCAATTTCAGCGAAGTTACATCGTTGCACAGGCGCACATTGATTACATAGATGGGAACACCATTCGAATGTTGAACGGAGTCGTGATCACGGTGGGAGAATATTACAAAAAGGCTTTTGCAGCGTTTCTTGACCGGCATGTACTAAAAACGGGGAAAAGGAATTAACCCCTCCCCCGCTGGGACGATATCAACAATCGGTAAGAATGTTTACGGTTGGCGCAGTGCCCGGCCTGTCGTATGCGTCGTTGTCGTGATCATTGACGTGGTTGGGTCGGTACTGCGTTTGGCTGCCTGCTCCTGCTTAAAGACAAAAAGCCGGGAGTCGGTGAATTTGAATGTGCGCTTTCTCATAGTTTTAATTTTTACTGAACTTACCAAGAGGCCGCCAAGCCTCCAAAAGTCTTATACAGAACCTTGATTTTTCTACACACAGCGGTCTCTTTTCATGAAAAAGAATGTGCATGCCTGGCTTAAACGTTACCGAACCGAGATCCTGGTCTGGGCGGCTTTTATTGCATATGAAACATTGTTGCTGCGGCTTGTGGCGGGAGTCTCGGGTGCTGCAATCAATTACGCAGTTCATTATTCGCTGACTATTTTCTGTTTTTATGCATTTGCCACCTTTGCTTTGCCATGGGCTTTTGCAGAAAGCAGGCAATCGGCCCGTTGGCGCGGTCCCCTCACCTTCATCGGATATTTCCCTTTTTACATCTGCCTTCACCACCTTGGCGACGTATTGCTAACGCTCGGCGGAATGCCTATATCGGCTTCAGAGCTGCGGCTGGACCGCGATGCGGTGCTGCGGAATGCCTACCGTGGCATATTTTTTATGGGCCTTGCCACCGGCTATTATTACCTGTTCAGATTTGCCCGGCAGCAACGCGAACAGAAAGCGCTTCGCGCAGCACAATACGAACAGTTACAGCACCAGCGCAATACAGAGCGGGCGCTTTTCGAAGCGCGCAGCGCCTACATGAAGGCGCAGATCAGTCCGCATTTTCTCTTCAACACGCTCGATTATGTATACCATACCATTGGCTACAATAACCAGCAGGCTGCCGAGGCTATCCTGATTCTTTCGCGAATGATGCGTTACGCTGCGTCTCCCCCTGCAAACGAGGGCTACATACGCCTGGGCGAGGAATTGGAACACGTCCGGAACCTCCTGAAGCTGTATGCCCTGCGAAAAGATCAGGGCATGGCCATCGACATTCAGACCGATGAAAAGGCAACAGACCTGCCCTTCATTCCACTTGCGCTGATGACGCTGGTTGAAAACATGGTCAAACATGGTGCGGCCAGCGGGCGCGATGCTTGTCTTCGGGTAAAAACCGAAGCGGGCTTCCTGCATATCGAGAGCCGCAACCGCATGCCAGCCCGGAAAGACAGCAGCGGTACCGGCACCGGTCTGCGCAACCTGCGCGCCCGCTTGCAGCAGGCTTACGGTACCGAAGCCAGGCTGGAAATCCGGACAACCGCTCATTCTGAGTTTATTGTCCGGATCCGGCTTCCGGTCGTTGTGCTGCACGGGCACGATGGGCCTGCAGCGACTTGAGCAGGTGCTGATAAAGTACAGCCTCATGCAGGCGCTGTTCGCTAGCGAATGACCTGTTCACATGCATGTGAATCAGGTCTGCCAGCAAACGCTTCCGTTCTCCCGGACTGCCGCACCCTTGCAAGAGAGCGGTGAGCCTGGTCTTCAGCGCAATGGTCGTGCCCGGATCGGTGTTAGAAAACGGTTTTATCTGTTCATTGAGCTTTCTGAAGGTCTCCTTATTGAAGCCCATTTCTGCAGCAAAAGCGCCTGCAAGGGCTGAAACGAATTTAAATTGTTCTCCTTCATCACCAAGGGCAGCCAGAAACACATCTGCCAGCAGCCCCGCTGCTGCCGGGTAAAGCTCTTTTTCCGGATCGCGCCGGCCAATCAGATCCATCACCAGAACGCTGTCCTCATGAAAACAGGCCTCGACCTCTGACATCCGTGCTGCACCATACCGTTCGGTTTCACGAAAATAGGTGTTCAGCGTAAAATCAGCTACGGTGCCTACTTCCAGGTGCGGCTCCAGCCTGGTTTGCAACGCTCGCAAAATAGCCGCCGCGCGGAGCGGATGCCTAAGCTGCAGGCGCAGTCTGAGGTGCGAACGCGGGTCTTCATACCGGATAAAGAACCATTTCTCGATGCTGTTGCGGAATTGATTCAGTACAGGCTGCACTTCTTTCAGCAAGAGCGCGTTGCTGCGGGAAGGATGGCAAAAGATCGAAAAGAACAGCCAGTCGCCTCCCGGCATCAGCATCTTTCTGACACTGGTGTGTTCCCGATTCTGCTGCGGATAGTCTGTGTAAATGCGGTCTCCGTGACACAGTGAAACGACAAACTGGGCGGCATAAGACTGTCCCCTTTCATCGGTCACATCACCTTCGTCGGGGAGCAGCGCTTCAGAAATATAGCTTTCAACTTGTTTGTCCTGCCGCAGATAGTGTAAAAACATACGCAGGTCTTCATCTGCCTGCGGATTAAATACAAGGGCAAGGTCGGCATGGCCGGCTTTGAACGGTTCGGTGATCTGCCGGTCCGCCAGCCAGTCCTTCAGCGCGTTCAGCCCGCTGCCGGGCGCACCGCCTGCAAATTTACCGGCAGGAATTTTCCATTTCGCCGCCGAAACGATCAGTTTTTTATAACACAGGCGCGGGTAGTGGTCCAGGCCCGGCAAGTAGGCTGCCGGGTCAAAATTCAGGTCTGCTACAAGCCCCTCATGCTGCAGATCGCATAAAAACCGGTAAACAGCAAGATCTGAACGCGTGTAGTTATAGGCCGAAGCCAGTCTCGGTACCAGTCGCCTGCCATCCTTTAACGAGGTCAATACGATCTCTTCACCGTAAACTGCAACCGCCACATCGTTCAGATCGATGGTGCTTTCCTGGCAGGACCAGGACAAAATGGGCATTTCAAAATTGTATATCGCGCGCCTGCGGTTCACATTGTCAACCTGTTGCTCGGCCTGGTAAGCGATATCGAAAAAAATGACCTCCGGGTTGGCTTGCGCTTCCAGCCCGGCCATGTTGCGCGCCATTTTTTCGTAGGGTGCCCCCGCCAGCGTAAACCTGCCCAGCAGCGAGTTGGCCGTACTTCCCGCCGCTGCATTGAGCACGGCGCTGCCTGCAGAGAAATGCAGCAGTAAGCCCATCGAGTTGGGGAGTTTGGCTTCTGCAAGCCGGTCGCCCGTAAAAGCGTGCAGCTGCACAGGTTCTTTACCCAGCACGGCATTCAGCAGGAAACGCTGCAGCGCCGTAGCTGCTATTTGTGTCGCCTGCCGCGGGTTCGGATTCTCAGCTCGTGCAACGAGGTCAGGGCGCCCCGCCGGCCTGGCCAGTTGCCCGTACCCCACGCCTACTTCAGGGTCAAGAGCCAGCAACAGCGGAACCTGGCGTTGTTCAAACTTTTTCAGGAAGGCGAGCCTGAACGCCCTGAGGTCTGGATGCCGTTGATCAGGAATGTACGCAGCAACAAATCTGGCCCATTCTTTCAGGACATCCAACTTCTTACGGTCAATCGCACCAGAGCATATATTGCGGCTTGCCACCTCAAACGTTTCCAGCCGTTGCCGCCGGTGCCCGATCCGGTCGAAAAAATCAGGCCCGGTAATGTTCGGGCAGCGGTCTGTCAAAATAAGCTGCCTGGTTACAAGTTCGATGATAAGCCCGATTGTTTCCGCTCCCTCGAGGTCAAATTCAGCGTTCAATGCCTCTGCGAGCGAACGGAGGGATCGTTTGCGCCGGCAAAGGTGGAGCACGGCGTCCAGTTCGGCAAAGGCCTCGGTCGCCGCAAGCTCAAACTGCCCCTCACGAAAGCAAATGTAGCGGATCTCGCTGCCGAGCCGGTACATGCTGCCGTTGGTAACAAGCATAAGGCTGCTGTCTGCAGCGTTAAGGGGAAAAGTGTCGATTGCCGCTTTTTCTTTCCAGTCGGTTAAACAAGTAACCTGCAAGGCAGGGTCAATACGCAGCGGCTGGACAGGTCCGGCCGCGACGTCGGCCAGAGACACAGCTGCGAATCGGCCGAAAGGCGTGGCCCGGAACCGTGCCCGGTTAAAGTACTTCCAGGTTGTAAATGCAATTCGCGGTTCCATTGCCGCCAGATCTGCGGGGCCGAGGCCGGTAATCTGCGAGAAAAAGTCGGCCGAGGCACCGGATATCTTTTCTTTCAGTTCCTCCCATGAGGATTCCAGTACCGCTTCCATGCTAAATGCTGGCGTACGGCAAAGCGCTGTCTCATAAAAATATAACTTCATAGAAGTGTTGTTGATGATTGATCATACCCGACGATTGGAAAGGGATACAGTAAATCAAAAAACACTTCAGGCTGCCCCACGCTAATGAAACCTGGAGCGCATACAGAAGCCGGCACAATATCAGAAAAAGGAGTGGTACATAAAACAGTACCAATGAGTTTTATGAAGATTTTTGCTTCATGGAGAAATTAATCGCGTTCAAGCCCTGCCGGAGCCGCTGGTTGCGCCAGGCCTTTACCAGTTATCATGTGATGTGAAGGTTAAAGGGGCGGATCTTAGCGCGATGGAGCATCTTTAGCTAATTTTGCTCAACAACCCATAGCCAAAGACAGGACGAGTGCCCCAGGTATGGCTAATGCCGCTGAACGAGGCCTCAGGAAATGAGAATGTCAAAGTCAGTCAGCAGTCCCTGCAATCCTTCACGGGAAAACCTGGCTTTTTTAAGCATGTTCCGGTCCGGACGGATGGTGTAATTGTAAGCCGACCTGAAGTCGGCTTTCTGCAGGTTGCAGCCTTCAAAAACTGCCATGCTCAGGTCGCTCCCTGCGAAATTCGCCCCCGTCAGATCGGCACCGGCAAAATCAGCCTCGCGCAGGCTGCAGGCAGTAAATTGTGTGTTTTTAATTTTCAGTTTGTAAAACGAACAGAGGTCCAACTGGCAATGTTCAAAGCTGAAGTCGAGCAGGAAGGCATTACAGGCACTGAAATGGACACCCAAAGCTTTGCACCGGCTGAAACGGCTGCCGCGAAAGGACGTTCCTGCGACCATGCTGTTGCTCAGGTTGCAGTCAATGAAAGTACAGTCTGTAAATTCGAAGCCGCTAAAATTAACCTGACCAAGATCGGCATGCTGAATGGTGCAGCCGTTGTAGCTGCCAGCCACCAAAGAGGGAACCTGGATAAACTCCTGATCTGTAAAATGATGTTGTAGCATACAGCCTGAAGGTGGCTTGTAAACGATGTGGGAATTACTGGGTTCGAACCAGTGACCCCTACCTTGTCGAGGTAGTGCTCTAAACCAGCTGAGCTAAACTCCCGGGGTGCCGAAACCTGCGTTTCGAGCAGCGAATATACAAATTCCGGCTAAACTGTGAATAATTTTTCTTTTTTGTGTGTCATTGGCACGCTACACCTTATTTCAGGTAAAAGGTCTGGCTGAATGCTCCGTTCACCGCGCTGTCCCACGCCTCTACACGCACCCATTTACGTCCTTTCAACTTTGGGCGGAACTGGAAGTCTTTCGCTCCGAAGGCCTGCGTGGCGGTCAGGTCGATTCTTTCCCGGTATACCTTGTTGCCATCGCCCGATATGATCTCTACAAAGTTCATCGGGAATGTCCAGCTTAGTTTAAGCCGCACGTCGGCGGTACCATCGGCATGCAGGCGCAACGTTTCGCCCGAAAAATGCCCGTTGATACGCAGATCATGGATAAGCACCTCGCCGGTTGTGCTAAAGAACCTGCCTTTCTGCATGGCCTCCACTACCGGTTTCCAGCCTTGTCTGTACGCGGGAAGTTCATCAAGCATCATGTAGTTGACATTCATGTGCGCATACATTTCGTTTTCGTGCGTAATGGTAAACAAATCTGCCTCGCTGATGACGGTCTTTTTTTCGCCCCAATTGTTCATGTCATCGAGCAGGTCCAGCACGCGGTTGCCCAAACGGGGTTGTGAAAGGTCTGCCGGCATGGCTTTCCAGGCAGCACCCATAAAGCGGTCAGACTTGAAAAAATCTTCATGGTTGTAAATATCCGGGGCGTTGACCGAACCTTTTGTCCTGGCGTGTGCGGTCCAGGCCAGCCCGCCTTCCTCTTTCAGCAGCCGCAGCATGTCATCTTTGTCGCCTACGTGATATACCTTTCCAAAGCCCGGCCTGTTCTCGACAAACGGAACGCCTTTTTGCCTCGACATGATCCAATACACCGGTTTTGGGAAAATCTGCAGCCAGTGACCGCCAAAAAACTCATTGGGTTCTTCGCCGGGGATCAGCAGAAAATCGCGGTCAGAAAGGCGTTCGCATTGTTCAAACAAAGCCTTCAGCTCGCGCAGGCGCAATGAATCGGGGCCTTTAGGGTGAGCGGTATAATGGAACTCGCCAAGGTGTACCATATCCACACCCATGCGTTTGAAGACGTCTACGAACTCCGGTTTCTCGGGGACCGGTTTTCCGGCCAGCACCACATTCATGATGAATTCATTGTGAAAGTGGCTCGACATGGTTTTGAAGCCCGGAAGGCTGACGTAACGGTCGGCATTTGTAAATTTCTTTACCGCGTCCAGCGCATCATGGTGCCCCTTCTCGCTGAGCAGGCAGAAAAAGTTCAGCCGCTGCCGCGTACCCGGTGGGGCATTGAACCAGGGCACAAAGCGGCGGTCACCCTCGAGTTCCTGCCTGATGCCCATGCCATAACCATCGACCATATTGCGGTAATCTTTGCCATGCCAGATAAACTTCAGGTTAAAAGCTTCATCCAACGGATAGAAATACTGATGCGGTGCCGGGAAGAGTGCCAGCGCGCCGGCTTTTCCCTGCGCACTGATGGTGCGGTACTTGACCGACAGGTTTTTGGACGACTCGGCATACTGAACCGGGGCGGTTTGAACCTGGTCGGCTGTGCTGGTCCAGGATAGACTGCTCCATTTTTGTGTCCGGCTAACCAGCCCGGCATCGTAAACGATCGCCGTGGCATCGGCTTTTGTGCTCATGACCGCAGCGACGTTAAATAGCGGACTGCCGTGATAAAAGGTAATTTCAAGCTCGCCCGCGAACCTGTCGGCGACCAGGTTGCCAATCACCACAATAGTGCGGCTGCCGGTACTTTTTACAGTGATGCCTGTTTTTTTGAGGGTGACCGGGAACGTTTTATAAGGCCGCAGCGGCACTTTATCAAAAAAGATATTCCAGCCGTTTTGCGAGAGCAGGTCCCTTTTGCCGATACTCAGCAGAAAGGCAGCGTCGAGGTCTTCTGATATGGTATGCGATTCGCCCCCGGCGGTGAGGGCTATCGTTTTAAACAATGGGTTCCCTGGAGAAAGGTCAAAGGTTACTTTTCCCTGCGTTTGCAGCCCTGCGGGCCAGGAGAGTTGCACCAGGTTTTTCTGCCTCGTTACCGCAGCACCGCTGCCGGGATTAAACTGTTTGGTGTCTACGTTGAGCTGTGCATGAGCAATTGTCATCTGGCTGAGGAAAACAGCCGCCATTAAAAATGTTCGAAGGTTCATATCAGGCTTTTGGTTATGCCAACATACAGATTTTCCCGGAAACATGCGCATGGATTCTGCTAAATCGAATTTCCGCGCAATGCGCATTCGGGAAACCAAAATGGAATGTGCACCTGAGAAAAGAAGGACCAAATTTTATGGGTGCTTAAGAAATCCGTTTTTGGAGGTCCTGGGTTCAATTGCGAATGCAAAAGATTCTGCCGGAAAATGCAGATACAAAAAAGCCCAAAACTTTCGTTTCAGGCTTTTGGTGGGAGATACTGGGTTCGAACCAGTGACCCCCTGCTTGTAAGGCAGGTGCTCTGAACCAGCTGAGCTAATCTCCCTCGTCCCGTTTGGGAATGCAAATATAGCGCCTTTATCTTTCTCTGCAAATATTTTTTAAAATTTTTCAGGAAAGTATTTCCTCGAGAATTTTGTGCGATTTCACTTCACCAAAAGCGGCTACATGTAACTGGTAGTAGATCAATATTTTGCCAAGTATCGCTCGCCTTCTCGTAGTAGAGATCGACAATTCATGAAGTGAATCAAATTTCGCGCGGAAGAGTTTTAAAAACAGATCGGCGTCTTCTTCATCCAAAAAATATGGGTGCGAAGGCAGGGCAGATCCAAACGCTCCTTCCTGCAGATCGAAGTACAAGTGGTCGCCCCGGCCCGTGCCGCCCGGCCCGAAACCCAGGAAACCGGTTAATTTGAGCAGGAACGACAAGTGAAAATTCTGGTCCTGACCGCCTGAACCATCCAGCCAGCACAAGGCATGGTGAATAAAGTCAAAAAGATTCTGGTCGGCATCCTGCCCGCGGATGCTTTTGTACAGCACCTCGTTCAGGAAAATGACAATGGTCCGTTTCACCAGATCGTAGGGAATGCTGGTAAAAACCGGCGAAGTCCTGAGCTCGGCGACACGCTGTACCTGGTTTGATGCTTTGTGATAAGCAACCAGATCAAGCAGGTGTAAAGGCTGCAGCATGTTGAGGCTAATCTTTGCCCTGGGCTTTTTGACACCGTTAATGAGATAAGACTGGGTACCGAAAAGGTCGGTAAAAATTTGCACCACCACACTGCTTTCCGAGTAATCGGTAGTTTTCAGTACGATCCCTTTCAGTTTGTGCAACATTGGCCGGCTTTTACGCAAAGGTAGGGAATTAGCCGCTCCCAACACCTTCTAGGTTTTAAAAACCTAGAAGGTGTTGGAGAAGGATGTAATTATAAAAAAAAGAAATTTTTCGAATCATATCCAATTTTTACAGCAAATAATTTTAACTATAAAACAAAATATTTACATTTACAATACATCCCCTGGTTATGAAATATTTTGATTCTTTTGAAGAAGGGCGCTTCTTCCACATTTTCGGCCATGCCGTTGGCTTTGAAAACCTGTTCAGGTGTGCTGAAAACTACCGCTACTTCCTGGAACGGTACCACGAGTACATTGATCCCGTTGCTCATACTTTTTGTTACTGCCTGATGCCTAACCATTTCCATTTTCTCGTCAGGTTTCACTTGCAGGATAATGCTGTACACCACAAACTCATGCGGCCCTTGAGCAACCTGTTAAACGGCTACACGAAAGCCTATAATAGAATGTTTGAACGCAGGGGTGCGCTGTTCATCAACAGGACACGCAGAAGAGCAGTGAAAAACGATGTGTACCTGAATACGCTGATCGACTACATTCATGAAAATCCGGTAAGAAGCGGATTTTGCCAAACCCCGGGCGAATGGCGGTATTCTTCATTCAACCAGTTCGAGGCATGGCGCAAACATTCATCACAACATGAGTCTTACCTGTACAATCAGCTTTTTGAAGGAGCAGGATTTTTTTCTTCTTCGGCCGCGGGTCTCGGCGCTTCGGCATGATGTAAACCTTTCACATCGGTAATAACCCGGACGTTTCCTTCCCGGTCTTTCCTGGCAATTAAAATAGGATATAAAAAGAGTAGAGCTGCAAGGATCATGAGCACGCCTGCCAACTGCAGCACATACACACTGCCCGTAATTTTGTATGAACTCATTACCGTGCCTGCCACCGCCAGTACGATCCCCATCACTGCCGCAACACCAGACCGTTTTACCTTTACAACCTTCATCGCAATTAATTTTAAGATTTTTTGTCGCCGAATAAAGAAAAGAGCACCAGCGCCAGGCCAACAACTTCTAAAACCATGCCGAAACCAAACAAAATCCGTCCCGCCAGTGCAAAAGAATCACTCGCCCTCAGCAAGGCCGCGGCAGGAATCAGCAACAACGCCGTTATCATACAGACAAGGCCATTCCGGAATTGATTTTTCATAAACTAATTCAGCCCAAAACTACCATTTATCAATCATTAATCTTAACTTTGCAACCTTAATTTTTGAACGATACTGCACTGATGTATAGGGAATTTAAACAACTTGAGCTTGCCAAAATAGGAGAGGAAATACTGGAGTTCTGGAAATCTGAAAATATCTTTGAAAAAAGCATCAGCAGCCGTTCCCAGTCCAACCCCTTCACGTTTTATGAGGGTCCCCCCTCTGCAAACGGAATGCCCGGCATTCATCACGTTATGGCCCGGGCCATCAAAGACATCTTTTGCCGGTACAAGACGCTTAAGGGTTTCCAGGTTAAACGCAAAGGCGGATGGGACACCCATGGCCTGCCTATTGAACTGGCCGTTGAGAAAAAACTGGGCATCACAAAAGAAGATATCGGCAAAAAAATCACTGTTGAGGAATACAACGCCGCCTGTAAAGAAGAGGTCATGCGCTACACGGATGTGTGGAACGACCTGACTGAAAAAATGGGCTATTGGGTCGACCTTGAAAATCCCTATGTAACTTATCACAATGAGTACATAGAAACCCTCTGGTGGATCCTCAAACAATTGTACAACAAGGGTTTACTTTATAAAGGATACACTGTTCAGCCTTATTCGCCGGCTGCAGGAACGGGGCTGAGTTCGCATGAGCTTAATCAGCCCGGAACGTACAAAATGCTGAAGGACACGTCGATCACTGCCGAGTTCAAGCTGAAAAGAGAGCAGGAGCATCCGCTGCTGCCGGTTCTTTTTGAAGACGACAGCGAGGAAACGGCGATCATTGCCTGGACAACCACCCCGTGGACACTTCCATCAAACTGTGCACTGGCTGTTGGCAATAAAATCACCTACGTAAAGATCCGCACGTTTAATCCGTATACGTATTTGCCTGTCAGCGTTGTCATGGCGAAAGACCTGGTATCAAAATACTTCAAAAATGAAGCGAAAGACCTTTCTTTCGATGATTACAAGGGCGGCGACAAATTGATTCCCTGGTCCATAAAAGCCGAGTTTGAGGGATCGCAGCTCGTCGGCCTGCGTTATCATCAGCTTATGCCCTACGTAACGAATGAAGACCTGGAGAAAAATGCATTCCGCGTTATAGCCGGCGATTTTGTGACTACAGAAGATGGTACCGGTATCGTTCACACCGCTTCGATCTATGGCGCAGACGACTTCCGCGTTGCTCGGGAAAACGGTGTGCCTTCGGTCCTGGTTACAGACGAAAAGGGAAATGAACTTCCCCTGGTTGATAAGCAAGGAAAATTTCTGCCGCAGGTTACCGACTTCGCGGGCCGGTATGTGAAAGAAGAATACTATAGCGATGAAGAACGCAATGCGGCCGATTTCAAACCGACCGACGTTCTGATCGCCATCAAACTTAAAGAAGACAACAAGGCTTTTGATGTAAAAAAATACGAGCACAGCTATCCGCATTGCTGGCGTACAGACAAGCCGATTCTCTATTATCCGCTTGACAGCTGGTTTATCAGGACCACTGCCTTGAAAGAGAAAATGGCTGCGCTGAACAAGTCGATCAACTGGAAGCCGGAGGCGACCGGCACAGGCCGTTTCGGGAACTGGTTGGAAAACCTGGTCGACTGGAACCTCTCCCGTTCACGTTATTGGGGTACGCCCCTTCCTATCTGGCGCAGCGAAGATGGGACCGAAGAAAAGTGCATTGGCTCGATTGAAGAACTGCAAGCCGAAATCCAGAAATCCATTGAAGCTGGCCTGATGCCCGCCGGTTTCACGCTGAAAGATATGCACCGCCCGTACGTGGACGATGTCATCCTGGTTTCTGATTCAGGCAAGCG
Organism: Pedobacter yulinensis; assembly: GCF_003029735.1. Lineage (GTDB taxonomy): Bacteria > Bacteroidota > Bacteroidia > Sphingobacteriales > Sphingobacteriaceae > Pedobacter > Pedobacter yulinensis. Next base: position 1,170,190 of record NZ_KZ686268.1, on the reverse strand, counting down.
AATGACACGCGAGGCCGACCTGATTGATGTCTGGTTTGACAGCGGCGCTATGCCCTATGCGCAATGGCACTTTCCTTTCGAAAACAAAGACCTGTTTGAAAACGCCTATCCGGCAGATTTCATTGCCGAAGGCGTGGACCAGACAAGAGGTTGGTTTTTCACCCTGCATGCCATTGCGGTGATGTTAAGCGAATCGAGCGACGAGATCATGGCCATCAACGAACGCCTTAACAATCCGGGAATTGCGTTTAAAAATGTGGTATCTAACGGACTGGTGCTCGATAAAAACGGCAACAAAATGTCCAAGCGCCTTGGGAATGCGGTTGATCCGTTCAGTACCATTGAGACCTACAGTGCAGATGCAACCCGCTGGTACATGATCAGCAATGCTTCGCCCTGGGATAACCTGAAGTTCAATACAGAAGGACTGGACGAAGTGCGTCGCAAGTTCTTCGGAACGTTGTATAATACCTACGCGTTTTTTGCGCTCTATGCGAACATTGATAAATTTGAGATAGACCGCGACCAGCAAACCCCGGTTGCATCACGCACAGAACTTGACCGCTGGATCCTATCCCTGCTGCAAACCCTGGTTACAGAAGTAGATGACAGTTATGCGGCATACGAGCCTACGCGGGCAGCGCGGGCCATTCAAAACTTTGTCGATGAACACCTGAGCAACTGGTACGTACGCCTTTCGCGCCGGCGTTTCTGGAAAGGTGAGATGACCAGCGATAAAAAAGCCGCTTACGAAACGCTTTTCACCTGTCTTGAAACTATTGCCCAGCTGATGTCGCCTGTCGCACCATTTTTTGCAGACTGGCTTTACAAAAACCTCGATGTAAAAAAATCGGCAGAAGCCTCTGTTCACCTGAGTTTGTGGAAAGATGCCGACCCGACTCTGATAGACCGGGCACTGAACGAGCGCATGGAACTGGCCCAGCAGGTATCGTCAATGGTTCTGTCGCTGCGTAAGAAAACAGGTATCAATGTTCGCCAGCCGTTGGCGAAGATCCTCATCCCAGTGCTTGACGCAGATTTTCAAAGCAAAATAGAACTGGTCAAAGAATTGATCCTTTCTGAAACCAATGTCAAAGACATTGAATACATTACCGACACAGCAGGCTTTGTTAAAAAGAAAGTGAAACCGAACTTTAAAGCGCTGGGGCCAAAAGTTGGCAAAGATATGAAGTCAGTTGCAGCGGCCATTACGGAATTGAGCCAGGAAGATCTGACCAGGTTTGAACAAGCCGGGGAGATGCAGGTTCCTGGTACCGCTTATACCGTATCCATCGAAGATGTAGAGATCATCGCCGAAGACATCCCGGGATGGCAGGTGACCAACCTGGGTAGTTTGACGGTAGCACTTGACATCACGCTTACCGACGCCCTTAGACAGGAAGGTCTTTCGCGTGAACTTGTTAACAGGATCCAGAACCTGCGGAAAGAACAAGGGTTCGAAGTAACAGATAAAATTGAAGTTCAGTTGCAGGAGGATGTACGCATCAGGCAGGCTGTCGAAAACAACCGCGCTTATATCTGCGAAGAAGTACTGGCAGAAAGTTTAGAATTAACTAACGGTTTAAATAGTGGAAACAAAATCATAATCGAAGATGTTGAACTTCAAATTTTGATTATAAAAAAATAAAAACATGGAAAATAGCACAAAGACCCGTTATTCTGATGCGGAGCTTCAGGAGTTTAAAGAACTCATTCTGGAGAAACTGCGCATAGCCAAAGAAGAATTTAACGAGCTCACCTCATCGCTCAGTAATCCCAATGCCAACGGCACCGAAGATACCTCCGGAACTTACAAGACCCTTGAAGACGGCTCGGCGACCATGGAAAAAGAGCAGATTAATCAGCTCGCGGCCAGACAGAAAAAGTTCATTGACAACCTTGAGAATGCCCTTGTTCGCATTGAAAACAAAACGTATGGTATTTGCAGGGAAACCGGTAAACTGATCCAGAAAGAGCGCCTGCGCGCGGTACCGCACGCTACACTAAGCATGGAAGCCAAATTGAAACAATCTTAATGAAAGGATATACGAAACCCCTGATTCTTATTCTGCTGGTTCTGATCGCTGATCAGGCCATAAAAACATGGGTTAAAACCACCATGTTTTATGGGCAGGAACACAAAATACTTGGAAACTGGTTCATCCTTCATTTTACAGAAAATAACGGGATGGCCTTCGGTATGGAATTTGGCGGGGAGTTCGGCAAACTTGCATTATCTCTGTTCAGGATTGTTGCCGTAGCAGGTATCGGCTACGGACTGCACTACCTGATCAGACACAAATATCATCGTGGATTAATTCTCAATGTCGCACTCATTTTTTCAGGAGCCCTGGGCAACATCATCGACTCTGTCTTTTACGGTAAAATTTACGGCTATGCGACCTTACTTCATGGCCGTGTAGTCGATATGTTTTATTTTCCCATTATCCAGGGAACGTTCCCTGCCTGGGTGCCTATCTGGGGTGGCGAAGATTTCATCTTCTTCAGGCCGGTTTTTAACCTGGCAGACGCAGCCATTTCAGTCGGCGTGATCCTCATCCTGATCTTTCAGAAAAAATACTTCAAAGAAGATCAAAAAGATGAGATTAGCATCAATAACGAAGTTGTAGAAGATTAATAACCCTCCATAAAATGAGCTCCGGCAACCAGCCGGAGCTTTTTTTTTGCCCTACCGAACCCTTCCCGGGGTCAATTTGGCCGGCGGCTGCACGCGATGTTCTTCGCTCTTGGCCTATCCGAAGATGATCCGGTTAGATTGCCTGATCGGGAACGACTCATTCAGTGAACACGGTTGCTTTTCCTCAGCCCCTTCTCTCCCGCGCGCTGATTTTGTATGAAAAGCGGGCATACTCTTTCAATCCCCGCACCCCCATCCATAAACCCGTGACACCGAGGCACTAATCAGATTTTGGCAATTTAAGATCAGACAACTGTAGCAAAACTGATGCTCATTACGTTTCGCGAGCCGCTGACTTTTTTTCGTAAAAGTTCAGGACATCCTTGTGGAATTGGTATGATATTTTCATCATACCGGCAAACTATAGTAAACACACAATTAAATATAACATCATGAAAAAGTTCATCACCTTCGCCCTTGCCACACTTGTTAGTATCAGTGCCATGGCTCAGCAGGCAGACCTGCGCAAAAAGATCACGGTTACCGGCAATTCTGAAATCGAGGTTACACCAGACATCATTTATGTGAACATTTCGCTTAAGGAGTATCTTGAAAATAACAACAGTAAAAGAAAAATAGACATCACCAGGCTCGAAAACCAGCTTTATACAGCGGTTCAGAAAGCGGGCATTCCAAAAGAGAACCTTACCGTTAACAACCTGGCCAGCTACAATTATGCAACCGAAAAAAAGAAGAACCCGGATTTCCTGGCCAGCAAACAATACCGGCTAAAAGTAAGCGACCTGAATAAGTTTAACGCAATTATTGGCGCCATAGATCCGAAGGGCATCAGCAACACAAACATTGATGGCTATGACTACTCGAAACTTAAAGAGTTAAGAAGAGAAATGAAGATCAAGGCGCTCATGGATGCCAAAGAAAAAGCGACCTATATGGTAGAAGCACTCGGCAGCAAGCTCGGATCGGCTATTGACATCCAGGACCTCGGTAACGACAACATCAACCAGCCGGTGTTCAGAAATTACGCCATGGCCAAAGCCGAAATGGCCGACGCCGCGTCTGCCCCCGAACTCGATTTCAAAAAGATAAAGCTTAGTTATAACATCAACGTCGTCTTCGAGATCAGGTAGTTGTATAGTGTGCTGGACAATCTGCGCAGAACTTCAAATCTGCGATTGATCGCAAAAATCTGTTAATCAATCGATTGCAAAATCGACGAACTAAACAAAAAACCTACCAGAACAGCTTGGTAGGTTTTTTGTTTAGCTGAATCAGACACTTAATCCTCAATACATGAAAAAACTCATCTACACACTCGTCCTTTTCTTTTCATTGGGACTGTCGGCAAATACCGTTTCGGCTGCAGACAAAAAAGCAAAAAACCCTTCCGAGCTATCGGCTGAACAGCGCGCTCAATTGAAAAAGATCACTGATCGCGTCGAAGAGATCCGGTCAATGGACAAATCAAACCTTTCTAAAGAGGACCGCAAAGCCCTGCGTAAAGAATTAAAAGAAATGAAAAATCAGGCGCGGGCAATGTCAGGCGGCGTTTACCTTTCGGTAGGAGCCATCATCATTATCATTCTTCTGCTCATCCTGATCCTGTAATATACTGCCTTCAACACACCACAGATGCTTGCATCTGGCCTACACAAAAAAGCTTCCGCAGCACAGCCGCGGAAGCTTTTTTTATCTCCTTATATTCAGATGTTAGTTGATTAAATTAAAACCGGTATAGGGCACAAGCGCTTCGGGAATCCGGATGCCCTCGCTGGTTTGATAATTTTCAAGAATAGCCGCAACGATTCGCGGAAGGGCAAGCGCACTTCCATTCAATGTATGTGCGAGCTGGGTCTTTCCTTCTTTTCCTTTAAACCGCAGTTTCAGGCGGTTGCTCTGGTAAGTCTCAAAGTTTGAAACAGAAGACACCTCAAGCCAGCGCTGCTGTGCCGCGCTCCATACTTCCATATCGTACGTCATGGCCGATGTAAAACCCATATCGCCACCGCACAGACGCAGCACCCGGTAGTGCAAGCCCAGCTCTTTCAGTAAGGATTGTACATAATTGCTCATCTCTTCAAGTGTCTGATAAGACTGCTCAGGATGGTTGATCTGCACCAGTTCAACTTTATCAAATTGGTGAAGCCGGTTCAGCCCCCGTACATGCGCACCGTAAGAGCCCGCTTCGCGCCTGAAACAAGGCGTATAGGCCGTATGCTTTACCGGCAGCGCCTCTTCCTTCAGGATTACGTCCCTGTAAAGATTAGTAACGGGAACTTCGGCTGTGGGGATCAGGAACAGGTTATCTACACCTGCGTGGTACATTTGTCCTTCCTTGTCGGGAAGCTGTCCTGTACCAAAACCAGAGGCCTCATTTACAAGGTGCGGCACCTGTACCTCGTTGTAGCCATTTTCAACAGCACGGTCCAGGAAAAAATTGATCAATGCCCGCTGCAAACGCGCACCCTTGCCTTTATAAACCGGGAAGCCGGCGCCTGTAATTTTGTTTCCGAGTTCAAAATCAATAATGTCATATTTTGCCGCCAGTTCCCAATGCGGTAAGGCTGCCGTATCAAGTGCAGCAGGCTCGCCATGCGTATACACGATGTCATTATCTTCTGCGCTGCTCCCGGGGCTTACCTGCTCGTGTGGCAGGTTAGGCACCTGAACAATTAACTGGTGCAGCTGTTCTTCAAAATTATTGAGCCGCTCGCCAAGTTCTTTCACCTGTTCCTTATAAGCTGCGGTGTTAGCCTTGATGTTCTCGGCCTCGTCTTTCCTGCCTGTGCGCATCAGTTCGCCAATTTGTTTGGCTGCTGCATTGGCCTCTGCCGAAATGTTGTCCAGGGCGGCCTGCGTCTGCCTGCGCTGATCATCTTTCGAGACGATCTGCTCAATCAGTTCAGGTTGTTTAAAATTGCGGACCGCCAAACGTTCCAAAACTTTCTCCTTATTTTCACGGATATAGTTAACTTGCAGCATTGTTTCTAATTTTTGGCAAAGATAACAAGAGTTGGGAGAAAGCCTGCTCCTTCAGGAAAAACTCAGGCTCGAACGCAACGACATGACTGGTAAACTATATCTTGTTCCGACGCCGATCGGCAATCTGGAAGACATGACCTTCCGCGCCATTAAGGTTCTGAAAGCCGCCGACCTGGTTCTTGCTGAAGACACACGCACCAGCGCTCCGCTTCTCAAACATTTTGGCATAGATAAACGTGTCTTTGCCCACCACCAGCATAATGAGCACAAAGCAAGCGCAGAAATTGTTCGTTTTCTGAAAGAGGGGCAGCAAATCGCACTGATCTCCGATGCCGGAACGCCGGCCATCTCCGACCCGGGTTTTTATCTTGTTCGTGAGGTACTCAAAGCCGGAATAGAAGTCGAGTGCCTGCCCGGCGCCACGGCATTCGTGCCTGCCCTGGTTAATTCGGGGCTGCCTGCAGACGCCTTTGTGTTCGAAGGGTTTCTTCCTGTCAAGAAAGGCAGGCAAACCCGGCTTAAAAAACTGGCGGCCGAAGACCGGACCATGATCTTTTATGAGAGTCCGCACCGGTTGCTGAAAACGCTTACCGAGTTTGAAACCACATTTGGTGCAGACCGGCAAGCATCTGTAAGCCGCGAACTGACCAAAATTTATGAAGAGACGGTTCGGGGCAGCCTCAGCGAAGTCAGAATACATTTCGAAAACAACCCGCTCAAAGGCGAACTCGTCATCTGCGTTGCCGGCGGTCTCCCTGAAAAGGGCCGGCAGAAGGATCGCCATGACGGGGAATAGGCTTGCCACCTCTAAATCCAACCGCTGGCAGACTCGTTTCTGTTCACATGCAGATCGTGTACCCAAACGGCCGCTCCTGTCAAAGTCTACAAAAACCTGCGTCCGACCAATACTTCGGCCTATATTTTGTAATTTGTGTCGCGGACAATAACCATCATAAAAAAACTCAATTTGAAAGAATATGATCTCAATAGATAGATTTTTAAGCGACGAGCAGGACCCCAAGGCCGTTGAAAAAGTTATCGGTAAATTGAATGACCTCCTGACCAGCAATGAGGAGATCTTGTACCTGGCGGTGCAGAAAAAACCAGCAGTGAACCTGCTGCCAGACAGCATTGCCGTTACCAACAAGCGCATATTTTATTGCGAACCGGGCAACCTGGGCTTAACCATGAACTTCAAGGACATTTCCTGGAAGAACGTGAAGGAAGTTTCTTTTAAAGAGGAATTTTTCGGTTCAAAGTTCATTTGCGTTCCGCAGCAAGGTGAAAACATTGTGACTGAATTTATACCAAAAGTTCAGGCACGCAGGCTGAACCAGGCTGCCAACGAACAGCTTGAGCAACTGCGCGAACGCCAGCGGCTCGATCTGCTCGAAGAAAAACGTACATCACCATCGCCGGTTACGGTGCATGCAAACCCTGAACCCGAAGTGCAACAGGAAACAACCATAATGCCTGTTCCCGAAGTACCTGCAGTTTTTGCAGCACCAGAACCCTCGCCAGCCCTGGCAGAACCTGAAGATGAGACGACGCTCAAACTGAGAAAGCTCAAGACATTGTTCGATAAACACCTGATTACCCAGGAAGAATATGATGCGAAAAAGGCCGACATCTTAAACAGCCTGTAACCGGCACGTCCATGTCAACAAAAAAAACGTACCTGCTGGCATTGCTCAGCGCCTTGCTGCTCTGGCTCGGGTGGCCACCTATGCCCTATACCGCACCATTGCTCCTTTTTGCACTGGTTCCGCTGTTTATTGCATTGGAAAACATTCGCCGCCGGGGCGGTCCCAAAGCGGGCAGACAGGTATTTCTTCATGCCGGATTTACCTTTGTGCTCTGGAACACCGCCAGCATTTATTGGGTGTACAACGCCATCAGTGCATATAATGGTCCGCTGGTGGCACTGCCGGTTTCGTTGATTCCTTTCTGCCTGGGCCCGCTCCTGCTTACTTTTGCCTTCTGGCTGCACCACCGCCTGCAGTACGATGTTCGCCGCTGGACGGGTTATGCGGCCCTTATCTGTTTCTATCTCGCTCTTGAGTACTTGCAACAGGTCTGGGACCTGTCCTTTCCATGGATGACGCTGGGCAACGGACTGGCCGCGACGCACCAGCTTGCCCAATGGTATGAATTTACTGGCGTATACGGGGGCTCTGCATGGATCTTGCTGAGCAACGTTCTCGCCTTCGAGGCCTACCGGCAATTTAAGCAACCGGCGTCAATGAGAAAACGTAAATTCTGGCTTTACCTTGCTCTTTGGATCATCGTACCTGCCTGTCTTTCGCTCGGCCGGTATCTGAGTTATAAGGAGATGGGTACGCCATCAAATGTGGTGGTGGTACAACCCAATGTAGACCCTTATCAAAAATTAGGCAGTATTCCACCATGGCAGCAGGTGGAGCTGCTTACCCGGCTTTCAGACTCGGTGGGTCAGCCCAATACCGAATATTTCATCTGGCCTGAAACAGCCATACCCAATTACGCAGACGAGGCAGGAATACGGGAAAACCGGGAATACCTTCAGGCGCAAGCCTTTTTAAGCAAGTACCGCAATGGCACGCTGATCACCGGCATTGAAAGCAATGCGCATTACGACACAAAAAAAACGGCTTCTGCCTACTTTGATCCGAACCGCGGCACTTTCCGGGACAATTTTAATGCAGCCATGCAGGTCGAAAATTCCTCGAATGTGCAGTTCTACCACAAATCGAAACTGGTGCCCGGCGTTGAGCGCATGCCTTTTCCCGCCGTCTTTTCCTTTTTAGATGGCGTATTTGCCCAGCTCGGCGGAACGGTTGGTGGCTGGGGCTGGCAGGAACATCCTGCCGTTTTTTATGCCCAGAGCGGTATAGGCGTTACCCCGGTTATCTGCTATGAAAGCCTCTGGGGCGACTGGATTAGTGAATCGGTCAGAAACGGGGCGCAGTTCATTGCCATCATTACCAATGATGGCTGGTGGGGCAATACCTCGGGCAAGGACCAGCACATGTTATACGCCAAGCTCCGTGCCATCGAAACCCGCAGGGCCGTGGCCCGCTCTGCAAATACCGGCATATCCTGTTTCATCAATCAACGGGGCGATGTCACTGCCAAAAGCTCCTGGTGGAAGAGCACAGCCATCAAGTCAGACATCCTCCTGAATGACCAGCTAACCCTGTATGTACGATCGGGCGATCTTCTTGCAAAAATAGCCTGTCTGGGAAGTGGTGTATTTCTCCTGGTTATACTGTGGTTTAAATTCGGAAAAAAACGATAGCGGGTTAACCATGCAGCGGGTGTTGGCAATACCGCAGCATGTCTGTCAGGAGTAAAAAAAAGTACGGCCGGGCACATGATCAAAAATATCGTTAATTTAGAATCGGTGATCACAACAGGTCACCGGACTTATCAAAACCAGTTCGGCAACAGCCGCACACAGATTCAGAAATTATGAAAAGACATGCAACCGCCGTATGGCAAGGATCAGGCAAGTCAGGTAAAGGAACCCTGAGCAGCCAGAGTACCGTTTTAAACGAAACCCAATATTCATTCAATTCCCGGTTTGAAGATGGCGTAGGCACCAACCCTGAAGAACTTATTGCCGCCGCGCATGCCGGCTGCTTTACAATGAAACTTTCGTTCAATATTGATGAAGCAGGATTTACAGCAGATAAGCTGGAAACAAAATGTGAAGTTAAATTTGAAAACGGTGCCGTAGTTAGTTCACACCTGATCCTGAACGCCACCGTTCCAGGCATATCACAGGAAAAATTTGATGAAGTAGTTGCCGACGCAGAAAAAAACTGTCCCATCAGCAAACTTCTCAACACATCAATATCGGTCGAGGCAACCCTCGCCTAAATAAAAAAAGAACCCGGTTTCCCGGGTTCTTTTCTTAAAAGAACAACCTGGCTTCTCTCAGGTTCTCCGCATCAGCGGGGAGTTCCTCTTTCAGGACATGTATTTCCCAACAATCGGCATTCTCCGGCCCATGCCGAACGCCTTTGGCGAGACACGCAGAATAGGCGGCGTTTGGTAGCGTTTAAATTCGGCCAGGTTAACAAGGCGCAGTGTTTTATTAACCACTTCAGCATCAAAACCCTGGGCAACAATGTCTGCCGCGCTCTTCTTCAGTTCGATATGCTGGTACAACACCTGGTCAAGAATTCCATAATCGGGCAGCGAGTCGCTGTCTTTCTGGTCCGGCCTCAATTCGGCAGAAGGGGGCTTTACAATGGTATTAACAGGAATAATTTCCCGTTCCTTATTGATATGGCGGGCCAACTCAAACACCTGGGTTTTGTAGACATCACCAATAACGGCAAGCGCCCCGCACATATCGCCGTAAAGTGTTCCGTAACCCACTGCACACTCGCTTTTATTTGAGGTGTTCAATAAAATATAACCGAATTTATTGGACATGGCCATGAGCACGATGCCCCGGCAGCGCGCCTGGATATTTTCTTCAGTCAGGTTAAAAGGCATGTCCTTAAAGACAGGCTTCATCATGCTGTCAAATGCATCGGCAGCCTCCTTGATGGGCACGACCTCATGCTTGCAGCCTATGGCCCCGACCAGGTCCAGTGCATCTTTGAGGGAATGGTCTGTACTGTATTTTGATGGCATCAGAACAGCCATTACATTTTCCGGTCCCAGCGCCCTGCAGGCAAGGGCACACACTACGGCAGAATCAATTCCTCCCGACAAACCGAGCACAGCCTTGCTGAAGCCTGACTTGCGAAAATAGTCGCTGATGCCAAGTAGTAAAGCGTCATGGATTTGCTCAATATCGCCGGCGCGTTCCTGTGCAGGGTATTTATTCCTGACATTCTGTATCTCATCAAGCTCGAAAATCTGTACATCTTCAGTAAAGTATTTCATTTCTGCTTTCAGCGCACCCGATTCATCAAAAACGAGCGAGCCACCGTCAAAAATGATCTCGGTCTGCGCACCAACCTGATTCACGTAAAATAATGGCAGTTTGTATTTGGCAGCATTGCCTGACAGCACCTTGATGCGCTCGTCATCGTGCGTGTATGAAAAGGGTGATGCCGCGATGTTAATCATCAGGTCTGGCTGCTCCAGGATCAGTTCATCCATAGGGTTGCTTACATACAGCGGATTGTCATTGATGTTCCAGAGGTCTTCACAAATGGTCAGCGCAATTTTTTTACCCATAAATTCTATACAGCCGAAACTCCGCGCAGGTTCGAAATACCGATATTCGTCAAACACATCGTAGGTAGGCAGCAAAGCTTTGCGCACAACAGCGGACACCTGTCCATTCTCAATGAACCAGGCCGCGTTGAACAGGTCCTTGCCACCTGCTTCCTCATTCGGTATCGGGAGGCCAATAATACAGGCGATATCCTGGCAGTGGGTAGCCACCTCCCCTGCCGCCTGCCGGCACAGGTCGATGAAAGCAGCCGACTCCAGAAAGTCGCGCGGCGGATAACCGCAAATGGCCAGTTCTGCAAAGACGACCAGGTCGGCACCTTTTTCTTTCGAAGCATGCAGGCATTCGATCATTTTGCGGGTATTTGTTTCGAAATTACCAATGTGGTAATTGAGTTGGGCAAGGGCAATTTTCATATGTGTTAGCTGCTTAAAAGAATACGCCTAAATTCAGAGAAACGTAGTGGTTCCGCACATTGCGGCTCCTGTCTGTTGTAATATCGGTAAAACCATTATTCAGGGTAAGACCAGCCGTAAAGCTGGCGTTCCGGTCAATATCATATTCGGCGCCTCCGCCAATGATCAGTCCGGCGCGGTAAATGGCAGTCCCGTCATTGATATTAAGCCCGTCAGTAATGTAGCCGCCGGGCGAGCGGGAGGCGTCCTGTTTCGCCCCCAGGCGGATGCCGTTCGAAAGCCCAAACTGGCCGTACCACCGCAGCAGGCCAACTTTCGCCGTTTTCAGTTTCAGCGTGATGGGCAATTCAAGATACTGAATGCGGTATTTCAGGTCATAAGCGTCGGCTTTTTCCCGGCTGTTTTCATCGTAAGGCATAACATCCAGCTCAGTACTTTTCCCGTTCAACGTCGTTACCGTAAGACCGGTGGTGAAGCTGTAATTCTCTGCGAAATTAAAATCGCCCATGAGGCCGTAAGAAAATCCCAGCCCCAGGCCATTGCCTTTAACTCGTTCGCCTTTGATCCAGCCAAAGGTTGGGTGAGCGGTCAGCCCAAGTCTGAAACCATAATTGCCTTGCGGAATGAATTGTGCATGTGCCTGGACAGCAAAAAATAAGACCAGTATGACCGTCGCGAATCTTCTCATGTCGTTATATTTGTTTAGGGATTAACGTAAAACTTCCCAAATCTATCTATTTTAAGGTTTCTTGGAGATTTAAAATCCTGCTTTTTGCAACCGTATGCACCGGTGGTCTGCGCGCCTGTCATATCACAACAAAATAACATGATGAAAGTTGGAATCGTATTATCCGGGGGTGGAATCAGGGGCATTGCGCACCTTGGCGTACTAAAGGCCTTTTCGAATCTGGGTATCAGGTTCAGTCACATCAGCGGCACCAGCGCAGGGTCTATAGCAGGTGCGCTTTTCGCTGCAGGCATTGATCCGCAAGAGGGCCTGGACATATTCATTAAAACAAAACTGCTCAGGTTCATCAGGCCCGCCGTTGGATCCCTTGGCCTGATCAGCATTGAACGTACGGCAGAACTGCTGAAGACCTTTTTTCCGGAAGACCGGATTGAAAAGTTGCAAATACCACTCACCATTGCTGCTGTTAACTTTAGCGAAGGCCGGCTTGTGTATTTTGATCAGGGCCCATTAATTAGAAGCATACTGGCCAGCAGCTGTATTCCGGGAATTTTCCGGCCTATCATGATCGACGGGCAAATGTATGTGGATGGCGGTGTGCTTAACAATTTTCCTGTCGAACCCCTGCTTAACAATTGCGATTACATTATCGGCTCATCCTGCAATCATCTGCGCGCGGTCGATAAGATCACTAACATTACACGGTTGATGGGACGTGCGGGCGTCATGTCGATCAATAAAGATATGGAACAGAAGGCAGCCTTTTGCAATGTGATGGTAGAGCCCAAGGGTATGGGCGAAATCAGCACATTCGACATGGCCAAAGCCGAAACAATCTACTGGCTGGCTTACGAAGAAGCCCTTAAAACGATCCGGGCTGACGAGAGTTTGCGGGCCCTGGTCGAAAACAACATCTTGCTTAAGAAAGATGCTGGCGATGCCGCCAGCAGTTAAGATCCCGGGGTCATGCGCACCAACCGGTCGCCCTGTAATACCGGTATTACCGAACAGGTGTCGGTCTGCAGGCAGAAACGCACATCTTCTTCGATATTCAGTTCGGCAAGCCGGTGGCTGTGCGAAGACTTGTGCAGGTAAGCCCGCAGATCGTTTCTGGCCAGCAGGTAAAGGTCTTCTGCAGCTACGCCCGAGTCATCAAAATGGGTGAATCTGCCGCGCAGCCGTTGTACGACAGCTCCGGCAAAAAGCGTATCCTCGAGATTGAACTGGTCTTTCCAGCCGGCACAAAGCAGCAACACATCGCGTTGCTCTGTGGCCAGCCAGTTGCAAAGCGCCTCCAGGTTGAGAAAAGAGCCGATCACGACCGTATTGTGTTCCTTGTTGGCCAGGTGCAGGGCTTTGGTACCATTGGTCGTTGTAAGCACAATCGTTTTCCCTGCCACTTTTTCTGCAGTATAGGAAAATGGTGAATTGCCAAAATCATACCCTTTAACTACCTCCCCGTTGCGTTCGGCGGCCAGCAGGTATCCGTTATCCTGGTAGGCCAGGCAGTCTTCCACCTGTGAAACAGGAATGATGGCGGTGGCACCATTCTCGATGCCGTAAGTTATGGACGAGGTTGCCCGCAGGATGTCGATAACCACAACGATATGTTGTTCAATATTGTAGAGATGCAGCAAGGCAGGCGTTAAACAAACTTCGATTTTTCGCTGCATGTTTATTTGTAAAAGGGTAATTTGACCACTTTTGCCTTGATGCTATTGTTGCGTATGGAAACAAAAATTTCTGACCCTTCTTTGCTGAAGGCCTTGTCAACATAACCAAGACCTATGGCTTTCTGCAGGGAAGGCGACTGGGTTCCCGAGGTAACGCGGCCAATGGTATTACCGGCCTCATCAACAATCGGATAATCATGTCTCGGTATGCCCCGGTCTACCATTTCAAAGCCGACCAGTTTGCGGGCAATTCCCGCTTCTTTTTGTGCCTGCAGCTGCGCTGAATTGGTAAATGGTTTGGTGAATTTAGTGATCCAGCCCAGGCCGGCCTCAAGCGGAGAGGTGGTGTCGTCGATATCGTTGCCGTACAAACAGAAGCCCATTTCCAGGCGCAATGTATCGCGGGCGCCAAGCCCTATCGGTTTGATGCCGTAAGGTTTGCCTGCCTCGAAAATGGCATCCCAGATGGCACTTGCCTTGTCGTTGTCAAAATAGATCTCAAAACCGCCTGCGCCGGTGTATCCGGTAGCAGAAACAAGTACGTTGTCAAAGCCTGCAAAATTCCCTTTCTCAAAGCTATAATATCCCATCGAGCCCAGGTCAATATCGGTCAGGCCCTGAAGCGCATCTGCAGCTCTAGGCCCCTGCACTGCCAGCAGCGATGTTTTGTCAGAAATGTCGACCATTTCTACGCCTTCAGTATTGTGCTGGCTGATCCAGTTCCAGTCTTTTCCGATGTTCGAAGCGTTCACAACCAGCAGGTAACTCTTTTCATCCAGGCAATAGATGACCAGGTCATCGACGATACCACCTGTGGTGTTCGGCAGACAGGAATACTGCACCTTACCAGGATACAATTTTGACGCGTCGTTGCTGGTTATCTTTTGTATCAGGTCGAGTGCGCCTTCACCCTTCAGGATAAACTCGCCCATATGACTGATGTCGAAAACACCGACCGAGTTGCGCACGGCAGCATGTTCGGCATTGATTCCCTCATATTGAACCGGCATATTATAACCGGCAAATGGGACCATTTTTGCGCCTAATGAGAGGTGTTTATCGGTGAGTGCAGTATTTTTCATGTGTAAAAATTGTTTTCCCGGCCGGTCAGTAAATTGTTGCCGGGTTGGTTTCTGAAATTGGGCAAAAGTAAACAAAAATTAAACATTTACGAGTTCCTCGTATACACCGAACATTCTTCTGCCAGAAGAGTGCATTTCATGGTCACGTTCAACCGTTCTTCGGGCATTTTCGCCGATCTCGCGCCAGATGCGCGGGTTTGTAACGCATTGCAGAATGGACCGGTAAAAGTCGTCGGGGGTATTGGCAATCAGGATGTTGTGGCCGTGCCGGCAGTCTATTCCTTCAGCGGCGAAAGAGGTGGCGATGATACACCGGCGCATGGCCATTCCCTCGATAATCTTAACCCGCATGCCGCTTCCTGACAAAAGCGGCACGATCATGATTGATTTTGAGTTCATGAATTCGACGGCATCGAAAATTTCTCCCTCTACGATCAGGTTCTCAGAATCATAATCAAAAAACTGCTTCTGCATTTTTTTGCCGGCAATGTAAAACCTCAGGTCTTTATTCAGTGCCTCTATGTCGGGCCACACCTCGTCGAGAAACCACTCCAATCCTTCCTTGTTGGGGCGCCAGTCCATTGCCCCAAGATGAAAGAGTGTTGGAAAACTTGTTTTGCCCAGGTCAGACCTGTACCGGTCAAGTTCTACCGCTACCGGGAACACGTCGATCGGATTTTTACAGCCGAATTTAACGATGCTCAGTCGATCCGGCTCACTGATGGCAAAGATGCGGTCAAACCGGTTGATCTGGTCGGTTTCATAAGACTTGAGCCTGCTGGCGAGGAACTCCAGGTACCAGCGCCTCGGCGCAAATTTTTCTGATGCTGCCAGGCGCTCCCAGATAGCCGACTCAATGTTGTGCGCCCGGTAAATAAGTCGTGCCTTGCTGTTTTGCTTGACAACGTCCAGGTATGGCACAACGAACAGTCCTTCAAACTGGATGACGTCGAATTCCTGTTCTCGCAGGATATTCTCAAGCATTTTCACGGCTTCTTCTTCGAAGAAGCGCGAAACGTTATAAGATTCGTTGGTAAAAATATTTAGAAAGGCACTCCAGATGTTAACATCGGTGTCTATGGTGTACGTCTGGAAGTTGATTTCCGAGAAAACCGGGTCGTAAACATCGTCGGGCTCTACCCAGTGTTTTCTGGGATTAAGGCTGAACAGCGTCACTTCTGCACCAAGACTAAGCAGGCCTTTGATCGTGTTGTAAACCACGATCGGATATCCGCTGTTTGGCGGGAATGGGATCCGGTAGCTCAGCAGAAGTACTTTCACAAGCTCAAAATACGAATTATTGAGCGCTTAGTGAAAAGAGTTCCAGCTGCGGGTCGGTGATGCGGAAAGTTTTCCGGTGGTATGGCGAATGGCCGTTTGCCAGGACCGCTTCCCGGTGAAAGATGGTTGGATAACCCTTATTCTGCCGCCACTGGAAATGGGGGTATTCGCCGTCAAGCTGCTCCATATAGGCATCACGATGGGTTTTCGCAAGAATTGAAGCTGCTGCGATGTTCAGGTATTTCCCATCGCCTTTGATCACGCAACAATGCGGTACTTCGCGGTAGGCCTTGAACCGGTTACCATCTATACAAAGGAACCCGGGTTGCAGGTGCAGGGCGTCGAGCGCACGGTGCATGGCCAGAAATGAGGCATTCAGAATGTTGATGCGGTCAATTTCGTCGTTGTCTACAGACGCTACTGCCCAGGCCAGGGCCTCTCTTTCAATAATGGGGCGCAGGACATCGCGCTGTTCATGTGTCAGTTTTTTGGAATCATCAAGCTCTTCGAGATAAAAATCGCGGGGCAGGATGACCGCAGCTGCGAAGACCGGTCCGGCAAGACAGCCGCGTCCGGCCTCATCTAAGCCCGCCTCAAGGAATTCGGTCTGGTAGCAGTTGATCAGCATAACACAAAGGTAGAATTTATAGAAAGACGGCACAAGGGGCGCCCAGAGCGATTTAGAATTAATGCTTACATTTTAAACGAAAAATAACTGAAGTGCTGCTTTTTTTAACTTAAAGTTGGTAACTTTACAAAAGTTACCAACTTTGCAGGACTCGTATTGTGTTAAATGCTGGCGCCCTGCGATTTTACGTCAAAAGCATCTCGAAGGCCGATGGCCAGCACATTAAATGCATAAACCGTTAACATGATCGCCAAACCAGGCAAAATGGCCAGGTAAGCAGCATCCATAATGATGTACCCATAGTGCTCCTTAATCATGCTCCCCCAGCTCGGCATGGGCGGCTGCGCGCCGAAACCCAGAAAACTGAGTCCCGTTTCCAGCAGAATCGCCGCCGCAAAATTTGATGAGGCGACGACCAGCACCGGCCCTGCAATGTTAGGTAAAATGTGCCTGACAATGATGCGCGCGTGTCCGAATCCAAGTGCACGTGCTGCTTCCACAAACTCAACCTCTTTTAAGGCAATGACCTGCCCCCGAACAAGGCGCGCCACATCGACCCAGGTCGATAGGCCTACAGCAATAAAAATCTGCCAGAACCCCTTGCCGAGTGCAAAGGAGATGGCTATAATCAGCAACAGGGAGGGCAACGACCACACCACATTCATCAGCCAGCTTATGGAAGCATCGGTCCTGCCTCCCCAGTAGCCCGCCAGGGCACCAAGGCCAACACCGATGAAAAGCGAGATCAGCACGGCCATTAATCCGACAGACAACGACACCCTGATGCCAAGAATTAAGCGGCTAAGCAGGTCGCGGCCATAAATGTCACTGCCCAGATAAAACGTCTGCTCATACATGGTTTTGCGGATGAATGTGGCCTGGTCGCCGCATTCCCGGCAAATTGCCTGGCGTGCAAAAGCAGTCTCATCTCCCTTTGCCTCATCGCCGATATACGGCCGCACATACAGGCTGTCGCCAGAGAACCGGTAGTCAGTAATCGGCAGGCTTTTATAGTCAGCCGGCTGACCAAAGAGCATCTTCTCGAATAAGCCCACCTGCTCTATCCCCTGAACAGGCGTTTTCAGGAACATAAATGTGCGCCCCGGCTTTTTTTTGCTCAGCTGCAGGTGCATTGTATTTGCCATCGGGGTTTGGTCGGGCATAATCAGATATCCCAGTATGCCCATTGCACTTAGCAGGCAAATAAATACCATACCGGCCACCGCCAGTTTATTTCTTTTAAATTTTTTCCAGATTTTTCCCGATGGACTGCTCATTTTACCATCCTGCCTTTCCAATTGTATTTTCCGCTGTTGCCGGCTATTCCAATATAAACCATATACAAAATGTGTAAAACGTTAAGCAAGGGCAAAACAGCCAGCAATTTTCTGCGCTTCATGAAACCGGTAACATCCCAGAGGAAACAGGCTTCGATAATCATTTTGGCAACCAGCTGGCACAAGGCGGTCTGTAGCAGTACCGGATAAAATAGTCCTGCAGCTGCGTTGACCAGGATACTCAGGTTAAATAACCAGATGCATACGCCCAATGCAATGATCGACTTGTCTTTGTAACGTGTACTTTTCGAAGCCCAGCGCCTGCGTTGCTGGATGAACTGTCCTAGCGTTTCTTTGGCGGTTGTATATACAACAGCGTCCGGATTTTTTAGAAAACCAATTTTACCCGGATAACGCACCGCCATTTTATGCAGCAGCAATTCGTCATCGCCCGATGCCAGGTCGTCGATTCCTTTAAACCCGCCAACTTCATGAAAAGCATCCCGTTCATAGGCCAGGTTCGCGCCATTACAGGTAGAGGGTTTGTTGTTCCCGATGGTAGAGGCACCAAGGCCGATCAGATACAGGAACTCGAGCGACTGGGCGGTTTCAAACCAGTTGCGTTCCTGGTGGTACGCCACGGGCGAAGAGATCATTTTACAACCTGAACGTTCGTAAAATTGAACGATCGTCCGCAACCAGTGCGGGCCCATGCGGCAATCAGCATCGGTCGTAATGATCAGCCGGCTTTCGGATCTGGCGATAGCCGTTTGAATCGCTTTCTTTTTGTAGCTATTGAGGGCCTGGTTTTCATTCAGACTGATCAGTTTAACACCCTGCTCAGCATAGCTGCTCACAATAGCCGCCGTCTGGTCGGTCGAATGGTCGTCTATAATGATCACTTCGGCCCGACCGTCATAATCCTGCATCAGCAGATCTTCTATCGTATCGGCAATATTTTGTTCTTCATTTCGTGCGGCTACAATGACCGAGACAGATGTGGAGCCTGGCGCGGCATCGGCACTAAAAATTTTTAGTTTATGCCATCCCCTAATGAAAGCCAGGACCAGCACGATATACAAAACTGTAAAAAAAGCAGATATAAAGCTAATTACGCCTGGAACTTCCAAAGAAATTGAGTTTAAAAACGAAATAAGTGCCTAATATAGCAGGAAAAATGATATTAATGAGCCAGATACTGGCTGTGCAGGCAATGACGGCTACATCATGGTCGGTAATGAAGCTAAAAAAGTACGATGCAGTAAGACTCCTGACACCTACGTCAAACAGGTCGAGCGAAGGCAGAGTGGACTGTACAAAGAACAAGAGGGAGATCATCATGACAATTTCTGAACTTCTCAGACCCGGAATGAGCCAGGAAAAAAGCAGGAAATACTGGCTGCTGAAAACGGCATACCTTGCCAGGCAAAACAGCAGCACTTTTGACAATTCAGCCTTCCGGTAGCGGGCCAGCACCCGGTAAAACTTCTTATACCGGCGGGTAAAAGGAACAGCCAGAAGCAAACCGTTCAACCAGCGGATATTGAAATAAAACAGAATAAAAAATCCTGCAAAACAGGTGCTGAGGATTCCTATCGCATATAGGAACACGGGGTCGAGCGGCACATAATTAAAGACAAAGAAAAAGGCTGCCAGCGCACCAAAGACATTGGTCAGCACGAGTTGACCGATGTTTCCTACCGCCATGGCTACTACCCCGATTACCCGGCGCTTGGGCGATAGAAAAAACACCCTGCCGCCATACTCTCCAAGCCTGTTTGGGGTGAAGATGGCGAGCGTAAGTCCGCAAAAAACACTTTCTACTGCGCGCCATAGCGAGATCCGTTCTATATGACGAACAAGTCGCTGCCATTTTAAAGCTTCCAGCAGCCAGTTTAGCAGCATCAGGGCGATGACCACAGCACCAGCCAGCCAGATCTCGGCCGAGGGCAGATTGGTAATGAGTCTGCCAAAATTTTGCAGGTTGGCATTTTCAGAGACCTTCAGGTAAACGAACCAGAAAGTAAGCAGCACGATCGCGGCTTTGATAACGAGCGTAAGTACTTTTTTGCGGCCTGGGCTCAAATTTTATCGTTTTACTCCTGCAAATATGCTTATTATTGTCCTAATGTCTGCTGAAAAAAAAGAACGGGTAATCCTGGGTATCGACCCCGGCACCGCGGTGATGGGATATGGTGTAGTTTGTGAAAAGGGCAGTAAACCAGCGCTTGAAAGCCTGGGTATCGTTAAACTCGACCACCTGGAAGACCACTTTCTGAAACTGAAACTTATTTTCGAAAAAACCGTCTCGCTGATCGATGCCTATCAACCCGATGTACTTGCCATTGAAGCGCCCTTTTACGGCAAAAACATACAGGTTTTGCTGAAGCTGGGCCGGGCGCAGGGCATTGCAATGGCAGCCGCTTTAAGCCGCAGCATTCCGGTGTTTGAATACGCACCCCGTAAGATTAAACAATCCATTACCGGCAACGGGAACGCCACAAAAGAGCAGGTTGCAGCCATGCTGCAGCGCCTGCTCAATTTTAAAGAAACGCCTGAATTTTTAGATGCTACCGACGGACTTGCTGTTGCGCTTTGTCATGCCTTTCAACGCAACCCTGCAAGCAGCGGAACCGGCAAAAGCTACTCGGGCTGGGCCGGATTTGTCAAAGACAACAAATCACGGCTGAGGTAGCGTGACCGTCTTAAGGCTATCCCGGCGACTTTTGTAGCGCTTTATGACCAGGTAGGTAATCAGGCCAATGAGCGGCAGCATCCAAAGGTGTGCAAGTAACAGCAGGAACTCTTTGAAAAACATCCATCCAGCCAGTATGTTCATCCAAAGCCGGCTGAAAAACGGAGGCCCGAAGTCGCTGAGCTTGTCGTTGGCTATGGTAACCTGCGAGACCGAGTTGCCCTCATAAAACTCCAGCCTGACCGTGCTGAAGCGCACCTGCTGATCAATATGCATGTTTTCAATTTTTCGCCGCACATAATCGTCATTAAGCCCGACTGCCGTATACAGTTCGCCGGTCTTGCTGAGCTTTTTTGCGGCGGTCATGTCCATCAATTTCTTCCTGTTAGCAGATAGCAGGCTATTCTCCAGGTATTTCAACTGCTGGTCGTCCCGCTTCATTGACGCTTCATCTATATAAACGGCCAGCCCCTGGGTCTGATGTAAAAAATCTTCAAGCCGCGTGGCAGGCACGCTGACCTTCATGCTGACCTGGTAATAAAATGCACTGACTTCGAGCAGCGAGTCTGGCGATTTCTGAATGCGCTCAGTGGAAGCTACATTCCTGGTTAGCGTGCTTTCAATGGTCGTGCCGCCAAGTGTCTGCAGGTTTTTTGTAATGGCCTCTTTTGTTTTAAGGGCATTGCTTACGCGCATTCGCATATCGGCTGTGCGGATGATCTTCGGCATGGCCGATGTATCTGTGGCGGGGAGGGCCGTGTCAGCACCTGTGGCAGCCAGTTCAGCGCTTTCCACTTTGTTTTCGTTCGAGCAGCCCCACACGATCATTAGCAGGACAAACAGGTATAAGGTATTTCTCATTTTTTCTTTTTTTAAGAGCAGGCCGCTAACCTGCCGCCCTGTGGTTCTTACTGCGGCTACTGCAAGACATGACGGGGCCCCCCGGCCATGGCCGGTATATGAAATATCTTGCAAAAAAGCCTAATTATTGTTGGAGAGCGTTAGGCGATCTGCCGTTCAATTTCCTGGTTAGCAGGATATTGAAGAAGAAAGATCAGCGATGAAATGCGTTTTATCCTTAATACCGCCAGGAGAATTTGGTAACCGGATAAATGAAAAAGAAACAGGAAAGTTACATTAAACTTTTGTTCGAAGGGCCTGTAGAAAGCTTTCATATACAAAAAAACCTGCCGGTTCCGGCAGGTTTTCTTTATATTCTTGATGAAACAGCTGTTACGCTTTAAGTATTTTAAATACACCTGCAATAGACACAACGGCGCCAACGAACAGGATAATCCACGATACAAGGGATAGCATAAAGGAATCGAACGCAAAACGAAGGTAGGTCCCTACCATTGCGATAAGAACGCCAACGATGATGGTCGTATAAATGCCGGGCTGGTTGGCCTTTTGCATGCTTGGAGTATTGTGTCTGATGGGTTGTTCCATAATCTGATAATCAAAGTTCTGCCACAAAAATAAGATTAATTCATTAAACTGAAGTGCCTTTTAATAAGATTTCAGCTTTTCGAGCCGGCTGTTGCCCCGCTGTTCTTCAGTGAGCTGCCCTGGCGGATACAGGAGTTTCTCCCAGTCGCCATACATCGGGTTCGGCAAAACGATAAATCGCGAACCAAACTGGCTTTGGGCCCGTTCCGTCTCTGTCTTTGTCTCGCGGTTCTCGCGGTAAAAGACATTTGAGAAATCGCTGAGGTTGTCGCCGCATAACATCAGAATGTTGTAGCGTTCGGCCACAGCTTTGCGGCGCGGTTCCTTGTCTGAGGTCTGCTCTTTGACAACCAGGTGGGCTTCATCGGCATTGGGAAAACCATAACGACGCAGGTTCTCTAAGGTACCCGCATGCTCTGCCCTTTCCCGGTTGGTGATGTAAAAGACCTCGATCTTTTTAGAAGCAGCAAACTTTAAAAAGGCATGCGCGCCGGGAACCGTGTCTGCCTGTGCAAGCGCAGCCCATTCGGTCCAGTCCTTTTGTATAAAACTTGTACCTTTTTTGATCTCATGACCCTGGAAAGCAGAATTGTCCAAGACGGTTTCATCTACATCAACAATGATGCAGTTCGGTTTTCTCCTGTCGCGCTTCTTCATCGCCGCTTTGAGCGATACCCGGGCAAAATTGTAAGCCTGAAAACACAAAGCGCGGTATTCGCCCGAATGCTGCTGCCATAAGACAGCCGTGGTGTAGTGCCTTGCGGCCTCAGGCTGATCCTGCGCATGGGCGAAGCCCGACATTAAAAACACGCCCAGACAGATCGTAAAAAATTTCCTTGAAGACATGGTTATACTTGTTAAAGTGCAGTCTGGCTGCGTATAAAAATAAAAAGCCCCGCAGCGTAGCAACGGGGCTTCAAAAAAGATAAAATCATGGTTAACCGTTAAGAGCGGCCGCGCCACTCACGATCTCGGTAAGTTCTGTGGTGATCGCTGCCTGACGTGCCTGGTTATATGACAGTTTCAACGACTTCAGTAATTCGCCGGCGTTGTCTGTTGCTTTGTCCATCGACGTCATGCGTGCGCCATGCTCAGAGGCATGTGAATCAAGTACTGCTTTGTAAAGCTGGATCTTGATCGACTTGGGGATCAGCTGCTCTACGATCAGTTCCTGCGAAGGTTCCAGAATATAATCTACTTTGGTGCCTGTTGTTTGCTCTGCAGGTTCGGTCTTTGGCAAAGGAAGCAACTGTTCAGTTGTAATAAACTGCACAGCGGCATTTTTAAAGCGGTTATATACCAGTTCCACTTTATCATAGTCGCCTTTAACAAAACCATTCATAATGGTCTCCGTTATATGCGTTACATTTTCAAAAGTAAGATTTGTATACACCTCATTGTTATTGCCGACCACATTGTACTTACGTTTCTCGTAGAAATCCTGAACTTTTTTTCCGATCGCTACGATGCTGACATTTCCGCTTTTGTATTGTGAACTGTACTTTTCAGCGATCAGGTTATTGGCCGCTTTGATGACGTTCATGTTAAACGCACCGGCCAGACCACGGTTGGAGGAGATCGTTACGATCAATACCTTATTCGGCTCCCGTTCCTGGATAAAAGGAGAATGTGATCCTTCCAGGCTGGCAGACAGGTTGCTGAGAATTTCCTTTAGCTTGGTGGCGTAAGGTCGCAAGGCAGTAATGGCATTGGTCGCCCGTTTCAGCTTGGCCGCCGACACCATTTTCATGGCCTTGGTGATCTGCTGTGTCGATTGTACCGATGCAATTCGGTTTCTTACTTCTTTTAAATTTGCCATTCTCTGTTAGATGTTAGAAAGGAGCTGAAACAGGAACCTGAAGACAGGGGCCTGTTTCTGACTCAGATCTTATTAATATTTTGCTGCCAGTTCTTTGGCTACAGTTTCCAATACACCGGTAATGTTGTCATCAAATTTACCGGCTTTCAGCGCCTGAAGCGTTTCAGGATGACGCAGTTCCAGTTGCTGCAGGTATTCTGCTTCGAACTCACGTACCTTGTTAACCGGCACCGAACGCATGAGGTTTTTAGTTCCTGCATACACGATGGCAACTTGTTTTTCAACGGTAAACGGAGAAAACTGTGCTTGTTTCAGAATTTCCACGTTGCGTGCACCTTTATCCAGTACTGATTTGGTCGCTGCATCCAGGTCTGAACCAAATTTCGAGAAGGCTTCCAGCTCGCGGTACTGCGCCTGATCAAGTTTCAGGGTACCGGCTACTTTCTTCATCGATTTGATCTGGGCGTTACCACCCACACGCGATACCGAGATACCCACGTTGATGGCCGGACGCACACCTGAGTTGAACAGGTTCGACTCAAGGAAGATCTGGCCGTCTGTGATCGAGATCACGTTCGTAGGAATGTAAGCAGAAACGTCTCCAGCCTGTGTTTCGATGAT
This sequence comes from Pedobacter yulinensis, assembly GCF_003029735.1. Lineage (GTDB taxonomy): Bacteria > Bacteroidota > Bacteroidia > Sphingobacteriales > Sphingobacteriaceae > Pedobacter > Pedobacter yulinensis. The sequence goes on along the minus strand of NZ_KZ686268.1, from coordinate 1,145,744 downwards.
CGGCAGCGCTGTCAAAGAGCCACCACCCTTCACGATACCTTTCAGAGAATCCGGAAGGTCGTTCATGTTGCGTGCAATCTCGTCTGAAGCATTGATTTTAGCGGCACGCTCCAAAAGGCGGCTGTGCAGGTAAAATACGTCGCCGGGATAAGCTTCGCGGCCCGGTGGGCGACGCAGCAGCAGCGATACTTCGCGGTAAGCAACGGCCTGTTTAGAAAGATCATCATAAACGATCAATGCCGGACGACCTGTATCACGGAAAAATTCGCCGATTGCGGCACCTGCAAAAGGTGCATAGAACTGCATTGGTGCAGGGTCTGAAGCTGAAGCCGATACAACAACTGTGTAAGGAAGCGCACCATTTTCTTCAAGCGTACGGACAATATTGGCTACAGTCGAATTTTTCTGACCCACCGCCACATATATACAAAACACGGGGTTACCGGCTTCGTAAAATTCTTTCTGGTTAATAATAGTATCGATACAAACCGCAGTCTTACCAATCTGGCGGTCACCGATAACCAGCTCGCGCTGACCACGGCCAATCGGGATCATGGCGTCGATGGCCTTAATACCGGTCTGGAGCGGCTCATTTACGGGCTGACGGTAGATTACACCGGGAGCTTTACGCTCGATCGGCATTTCATAAGTCTCTCCGCTGATCGGCCCTTTACCATCGATCGGCTCACCAAGCGTGTTTACCACACGGCCAAGCATGCCTTCGCCAACACGGATCGAAGCAATCTTTTTGGTACGTTTGATGGTATCACCTTCCTTGATCTCGTCTGAAGCGCCCAAAAGAACGACACCTACGTTATCTTCCTCAAGGTTAAGTACAATACCCTGCAAGCCATTGGCAAACTCAACCAGCTCACCTGATTGAACTTTTGTTAAACCGTATACACGGGCGATACCATCACCCACCTGCAACACGGTACCTACTTCTTCAAGTTCGGTTTCTGATTTGAAGCCGGCCAGCTGTTGCCTGATAATTGCCGATACTTCATCTGGTCTTACCTCTACCATAATTTTATTTTAATTGTATCTTTTTTAATTAATCAATATTCCCCTGCCGGGGACTTTCTATTTGCCGGCAAACTCTTTCCTGAGCTTACTTAAGCTACCTGACATGCTGGCATCGAACTGCCTGTCGCCCACCTTCAGGATAAAACCGCCGATCAGTTTGTCGTCAACCTTTTCGTTTAGCAACACTTCTTCCGCGCCAAGTTCCTTTTTTACGATGGCCTTAAAGGTTGTGCGTGCCTCTTCAGTAAGGGCTGTAGCAGAAGTTACTTCGGCTTTCACGATTCCCTTCTGAACCTGGTACTGGCGAATAAATTCCTTTGCCGTACTATACAAAACATCTGAACGGCCTTTGTTGACCAGCACTTTAAAATAGCTGCTGGTAACAGCGTTCACGTTGCCGGCAAAGACCGCATTGAGAATACCGACCTTTTTATCCAGGGATACGATCGGGTTGTTCATGATCGCCTCCAGTTCGGGGTTTTCATCAATCACGCGGTCAAGCAGGACCATGTCGTTCATGATGGCTTCCAATGCGTTATTCTCATTGGCCAGGTCGATCAGCGCTTTCGCGTACCGGGTTGCTACTTTTGTATCTGACATATATTCTGTTTGGAGAGTTGGTTTGTGCGGAAAGGGACACTTCCCTGCGCGTTCACAGTCTCTGCTTAATTCAATTCAACGTCTTTCAGCAGGTTTGCAACAAGTGCTTCCTGTTTGCTTTTATCTTCAAGCTGGCTGCGCAATACACGCTCCGCAATTTCCAGCGATAAAGCAGATACCTGGCCTTTTACTTCGGCCAGTGCCGCTTTCTTCTGGTTCTCGATTTCGATCCTCGCCTTTTCGATCAGCTTGGCACCTTCTGTCTGCGCCTGTTTGCGGGCTTCGCCTACAATACCGTCTTTCAGTTCTTTGGCCTCTTTGAGAATGCGGTCGCGTTCAGCACGGGCTTCTTTCATCAGGTCCTCGTTCTGCGCAGTTAACCGGGCCATTTCCTGTTTAGCGAGTTCAGCCTTGTTCAAAGCCTCGTCGATCGAGTTTTCACGTTCTTTGATGGCGCCCAGTACAGGTTTCCAGGCAAACTTTGCCAGCAGGAACATGAGTAGTAAAAATGCGATCGTCTGGAAAATAACCAGGCCTACTTCAGGAATCAATAAATCCATATAGTTTTTTCTTACTAATTTTTAATAGATGAATAAAGTGTCCGGCCTGAGACCGGACACCTAAGGTTTTACCCGTTACCCATCAGGGCAACTACTACCGCGAAAAGCGCAACCGCTTCAACGAATGCGGCAGCGATCAACATCGCAGTTTGAATTTTTGACGCAGCTTCTGGCTGACGGGCAATGCCGTCCATCGCAGAACCACCGATACGTCCGATACCTAAACCAGCGCCAATCGCAGCTAGTCCGGCACCAATTGCAGCAATACTTCCTGTCATTTTAATTGGTATTTATATATGTTAAAAATTAATAAACTAATTAATGGTGCTCTTCGATCGCCATGCCGATAAAGAGCGCTGACAGAATCGTAAAAATGAACGCCTGGATAAAAGCAACCAGCAATTCAATTGCCCCGATAAATACTGCAAAGGCAATAGAAACAGGCGCAATGTACAGGCTGTTGAAAACGAATACCAGACAAACGAGCGACAGGACCAGGATGTGTCCGGCGGTGATGTTCGCAAAAAGACGAATCATCAGGGCAATCGGCTTTGTAAAAATACCAACGACCTCAACCGGTACCATCACCACGTACATCCACTTTGGAACATCTGGCAAAAATATATGCTTCCAGTAATATTTGTTTCCGTTAAAAATTGTGAGCAGGAACGTAGCGATAGCAAGGATCATTGTTACCGCAATATTTCCTGTCAGATTTGCTCCGCCCGGAAGGAACGGCACCAGGCCAAGCATGTTGTTGAACCAGATGAAAAAGAACACAGTTAGCAGGTAAGGCATGAAACGCTCGTACTTATGACCCAGGTTCGGCTTCGCAATATCATCACGCACAAAAAGAATAATTGGCTCCAACCAGGACTGAAGACCTTTGGGAGACTTGCCTTTGCGGGTTTTGTAAGCCTTGGCTACACTCAGGAACACCCAAAGCATGATCACGACAGACAGCAGCAGGGTACATACGTTTTTGGTGATCGAAAAATCAAGCGGACGCTCGTTCTGTGCATGGTGGCTTTCATCAAGCGCAACATACTGACCGTGTTCGTTCGCCGTTTCAGAAGCATAATAGATCTTTTCATGCATCTTCACGAAGCGCTGCCCGTCTTTCTCCACAACAACCCTGGCATCATCATCGTGTTTGAATTCCGAAGAATTGAAAGTCACGATACCTGCAGAGGTGTAAAGGATAACAGGCAAACCGATATAGGTATCACCGATCACATGCCAGGTGTGCGAATCAGCCACGTGGTGCAAGGCAAACTGGCCGATATTGAACTTCTTTTCCTCAGCACCATGACCAGCTTGAGCAGCATGCTCCCCATGCGCCGAAGTGCTGTCGGCAGCTGCCAGACTGTCAACCTGCGCAAAAGCCCGGGTGTTAAATGAGAAAAACGCGATTAAAAGCGTAAAAACAGTGATTAGCCTCTTAACTTTTGACACAAAAATTGGGTTATAATCCATTTACTGGCAGATTTTTACTTTAAATTTTGGTGGCGCAAGTTACGCAACAAACAGAATATTTCAAAGGCTGTAAACAATAAATATAAAGAAAAAAAGTCAAGCGTAAAGACAATCCGGTTTCCCTTCTCTTTTATGCTGTAAATCAGCACAAAAGCCATACAAAATATCATCTTCAAACCAATCGATGCCATGATGGCCATTATTCCGGTTTCAGGGTTCCTTTTCAGCCCTATTGAGGCCACCGTATAGGCAATGAAAGTAATGCCGGCCATGAAGCCGAAAACGAGCCAGAACTTCGGCACAAACAGGGTCACATCAGGAAAAAGGTTTTGCAGCAGGACCACGACCCCGATCAGGATGCCACAAAATATCAGGTATATACTTGTAAAACGCGCCAGGTTCAAATCAGATCTTTTTTGCAAAGGTAGCTTTTTAGCGCCGCATTCCTGGTCTGGCGGTTCTTCAGAGGGCAGGCTACCGGTTTCTCATCAATTGCCGTATGGTCTGGTATAAACCGCCGCAAACGCCAATCAGGCCAAACAATGCTGTGAAAAGCGGTGTTTTGCCGGGCCGTGACTTGTCGATCTGATGCCCGATAAAGGTGAACAAGCCAATAATGGCGAGCAACTGGAAGCCAATTGCCGAATACCTTGCAAAATTTGTCAGTTCCCTCTTTCGCTTTTCAGGTTCCATCTGCCTTATCTTTTCTGTTAAATGCAGTCTAAGTTACGAGCGTTTACGATATTTTTGCGTACATTTTGTCATTTGACCAGACCATTGAACAAAGCCCCTGTAATTTTGCTGATTGCCCTGGCCTGCTGCACAGCATCCCTTTTCTGGGGCTGCAGCACACAGAATGGATCTGCTTATAGCCGCGGCCTGCAGAACCTGACGGCCCGGTATAACTATATCTACAACAGCAAAACCCTGCTCGACGAATACAGCAATACGCAGCTTGCCGTTCAGCCTGAAAATTATGATGAGATCCTGCCGGTGTACCCAGGCCCCCCGCCGCGGCAGATAGACGCCGTCGCTCTGCCGGGAGAGCGAACCAAGGCGCTCGACGAGCTGATTGCAAAGGCCAAGGCCATTATCACCGATAAAAGTTACAGCAACTATATTGACGATGCTTACCTGCTCTTGGGCAAGGCCTATTATTATAAGAGCGATTATTTTATTTCCTTTGAATATTTTGATTACGCAGCAAAGACCTACCGACGGCAGGTTCCGGTCTTTGTTGAAGCAAATACCTGGGCAGCGCGCACCCAGTTGCAACTGGGCCGGACAGTCCAGGCGGCCCGCCTGCTCGACTCGATAAAAAAATACCTCCCGTTGCTCAAAAAGAAAAAAGCGGCGGCACTGGCCACCCTGGCGCAATTTGAGATACAGGGTAAAAACTATGGCAAGGCACTCGATTACCTTAGGCTGGCCATGAAACAACAGCCTTCAAAACAGGAAAGGATCCGCTGGAACTACATCGCGGCGCAATTGTCTGAGCAGCTGAAAAATCCGGCACAGGCGTACCGGTATTATACGCTGGTTAAAAAAAGTAACGCGCCTTTCGAGCTGTATTTCAACGCCGATTTAAACCGCCTGCGCATTAGCCTGGCCGGCAGCAGCAGCCTCCAGGAAAAAGAACGACGCTTGCTCAGCCTGCTGCGCGACGATAAAAATCTAGACTATTCAGACCAGGTGTACTACCGCATTGCCGAACTGTTTCGTGAAGCCGGGCAGCAGCAGGCCGCCGAACGTTACTACCGCCGGTCGGCCGCGCTAAGCATACAAAATAATTACCAGAAGGGCCTTTCTTACCTGCGCATTGCCGACCTGAATTTTGAACAGGCCAATGACTACGTTCAGGCTAAACTCTATTACGACAGCGCCGTGGCGAGCCTGCCGCCTACATATCCTGAATACAGCACCATTTCCAAGAAGGCACTAAACCTGGAATACCTGAGCAGCCGGTACCAGGTTATTTCCAGGCAGGACACCCTGCAGATGCTTGCTGCCTTGCCCGACGGCGCTCGGCGCAGCCGCATCTTGACGCTTGTTAAAACACAGCAGCAAAGCAGCGAACAGCCTGTTGCACAAGGCGGCTCAGCGCAGCTAAACCCCGATCAGGGCTTTCCGGCATCGATGGTCGCCACAGGCAGCAACTTTTACTTCAATAATCCGGCGGCAATGACAAGGGGACGTACTGATTTTGTGAGGCGTTTCGGCAACCGACCATTAACCGATAACTGGCGGCAGCAGGTCCGGTCGTCCGTTCAAAGTGCAACAGCAGCGATAGATCAGGGCCTTGCACCGGCACAGCAAGGGCCGGGGGCGGCTGCATCCCCTGTTTCGCAGGAAGAACAGCAGATCCGTGCGTACACAGACTCCCTGCCGCTTAACGCAGAGCGGCTGCTGGCGTCGAATAAAAAAATAGCCGACGCCCTGTTCCAGCTGGGCTCCTTTTACCAGCAGGTATTAAACGACACGACCCAAGCCATCAGAAGTTACGAAAGACTGCTGGACCGTTATCCGCAGAACGCCTACCTGCCAATTGTTTACTACAGCCTGTACCTGGCTTATAAAGACCGCGATCCGCAGCAGGCAGATCGTTACCGCGAGAAACTGCTGCGCGGATACCCCAGTACGCTGTATGCCCGCATGCTGACCGATCCGCAGTTTTTTGCCGAAAGCACCAAAAAAGAAAAAGAAGTAAACCAGCACTACGATGGCGTATTTACGCAATATGAAAAAGGTGATTATGAAGCCGTTATCGCCGCGGTTCAGGATGCTGCAGGCCGCTTCCCTGACAATTTCCTCTCGCCCCAGTACGCCTATCTGCGGGCCATTGCCATTGGCAAAACACAGCACGTTGATTCCCTGGTCAATGCTTTCAGCAGCCTCGTACTGCGCTTTCCTGACGACAAGGTCATCACCCCGCTGGTAAAGGAACACCTTGCCTATATCCAGGCGCACCTTCCTGAATTTAGCCGTCGCGCCATAGCCCTGACAGATTTCGACCCGAACGAGCCGCACTTCCTGGCGCGGACCGAACCCCGTCAGCCAGCGGTTAGCCGGGCCCCAGGCCTGCCCCCGCCTGCGCTGGCCAGTGCGCCGGTAAAACCTGCAGGCGGCAGGCCGGCAACGCCAAAACCAGACAGTACAAGCGGCAGGCCGTCTGTTGCCAGGCCTCCGGCCGATACCACCGCAAAACCGGCTCCTCCTGCCCTCGCAAACCGGCCGGTTGCACAGCCCCCCCCGGCGCCAGATCCGGCAACAACCTTCAGCAAGGCTGCCTCAAATACCTATTATGTTGTAATCCGGGTAGCAGACCCCTCGCTGGTGCTGAGTTCCTCACGTTTCGGTATCGGGCAATTTAACCGGGGTAACTATGCAGCAGCCGGTTTAAGACACCAGCTCACGCAATTGCCGGCCGATCAACTGATCTATATTGGAAACTTTAGTAGTTTTGCAGATGCAAAGGCTTACTCGGCAGCCATGGTACCATTGTTGCGAAGCATCATGAAGGTTCCGGCCGACAGGTATGAGCCCTTTATCATCAGCAGGGAAAATTTCGAACTGTTGAAAAATACAGACCTGATTGAGGACTACCTCAATTTTTATAAAAACAACTATTAACACAAATGACAAAAACGCTTACTGAAGCCGACATCAAAAAATACAACTTTCGCATCTGGAAAATCGTTGTTGGCGGCATAGCCGTGTTCGCCATATTTATTACGTGTGTTGGGTTTGGCTTTTTCGGACAATTGCCCTCGTTTCGCGACATTGAAAACCCGAAAAGCAACCAGGCCTCAGAGATCATTGCCGATAACGGCCGCACATTGGGCACCTATTTCGTCCAGAACCGCTCAAACGTTACCTATCCTGAAATTTCGCCCAATGTCATCAATGCCCTGGTGGCCACTGAAGACACGCGTTTCAAGGAGCACTCAGGTATTGATTTCAGGCGAACCTTTACCATTATATTTTACAACCTGATTGGAAAAAAACAGGGTGGCAGTACCATTACACAACAGCTTGCCCTGAACCTGTTCTCTGAAACGGGCCGGGAACGGAATTTTTTCAAACGCGTAATGCAGAAATTTAAAGAATGGATCGTAGCGGTTAAACTGGAAAGGAACTATACCAAGGAAGAGATCATCACCATGTACTTAAATACGGTAGATTTCGGCAACAACGCCTTTGGCATCAAGTCAGCTGCACGCGTGTATTACAGCACCACCCCAGACCGCCTCACGGTAACGCAGGCTGCTACACTGGTTGGCCTGCAGAAGGGTGTAACGCGGTATTCGCCCACCCGGAACCCCGAACGGTCGCTGGCACGCAGAAACACCGTTATGGCCATGATGGTTCGCTCCAACCTGCTCACCGAAGCCGATTTTGAACGCGAAAAAGTGAAACCCCTCGGTTTGCGTTTCAATGCAGCAACGGTGGCAGACGGCATTGCCCCGTATTTCAGGGCCGTGCTTAAAAACGACATCAAACGCATTTTCGAAGAACGGTCTATCCTGAAAGCCGATGATACGCCTTATGACCTGGATCGCGACGGACTGAAGATCTACACCACGATCAACTACGACATGCAGGTTTATGCAGAACAGGCGCAAAAAGAATACATGAAACAGTTACAGGCGCAGTTCATAAAAAGCTGGCGCGGACGCAATCCGTTCAAAGGTAAAAAACTGGAAATTGAGCAGGGCATGCGCCGTTCAGACCGCTACAAGGCACTGAAGCTGGAAGGCAAAACAGACGAAGAGATCCGCGCAGACTTCAACACGCCAACCAAGCTGACCATTTTTACCTGGAAAGGCGACATTGATACGCTGATGAAACCCATCGACTCGGTGCGGTACTACAAGATGTTGCTGCGCAATGCCATGATGTCTATGGACCCCCGAACGGGTTATGTAAAGGCCTGGGTTGGCGGCATCAACTTCCAGCACTTTAAATACGACCAGGTTAAAATGGGTACAAGGCAGGTGGGCTCGACTGCTAAACCGCTTACCTATGCAGTGGCCATTGAAAATGGCTACTCACCCTGTTTCTCGGTACCGAATGAACCTGTGACCATAGACGGTTACGGCGCGCCGTGGACACCCCGCTCATCAGGAACAATTCCCGGCTATCTTACCCTGCAAAAGGGTCTGGCCGCCTCGCAAAACTACATCGCCGCCTACCTCATGAAACAGGTAGGTCCTGTTGCTGTAGCCAACCTGGCTGCAAAAATGCACATACCGAACGTGCCACCCTACCCGTCCATTGCCCTGGGCTCTTTTGATGCATCTGTCTTTAGCATGACCGGTGCCTACAGCGTGTTTGCTAACCGCGGGGCCTGGACCGAACCCACCTACCTGCTCAAAGTTACCGACAAGAACGGCGTGGTCCTTTTTGAACAAACACCCAAAGTTGAACTGGTCATGAACGAAGAAGTTGCCTATGTAATGACGCGCATGCTGCGCGCCGTTGTTAACGGCGGCACAGGCAGCCGGCTTAACTACAGGTACCAGGTCAATGCCCCGATAGGTGGTAAAACCGGCACCACGAACGACAACAGCGACGGTTGGTTCATGGCCGTTACTCCGCAGCTGGTAACGGGTGTCTGGACTGGATGCGAGGACCGTGCCTTTCACTTCATCAACACAAGAGAAGGCGACGGCGCAACCACAGCCCTGCCCATCTTTGCAGGCTTTATCAAGCGGGTCTATGCAAACCCTAAACTGGGCATCCAGAAAACAGATTTTGAACCGCCTAAAAACGGCGTTTCGATCGTCATTGACTGCAACCAGTACCAGCAGCAGGAACAAGGCAGCACTGAACTTGATGAAAAACTGGGCTTCTGATCAGGCCGCCCCGCAACGGATTTTTCACCATAAACCCGGCATTCTTTTTTACACGGCCTACCCGGAAAGCCCCGGGAAAAATCATAAATGGAAACAAAAGACAGCAACGGCAATGTGCTTAACGACGGCGATTCGGTTATCGTGAACCGCACGCTTAAGGTTAAGGGCATGGCCGCCACCATTAAACAGGGAACAACCGTTAAAAACATCAGGCTTACCGGCAATCCCGGCGAGATCGAGGGACGGGTCGATAAAACCGTTATTGTACTGAAAACAGAGTTCCTGAAAAAGAAATCCTGACACATCCGGCAAACGGCATCTTTTTGATAGCCGTTTAAATTCCGGATATTTGCACAGTCCATGAGCAAATTCGATTACAAAGCCGAACTCCAGAACATTCCGCACAGACCGGGCGTATACCAATATTGGGATGCGGATGGCAACCTGATCTATATCGGCAAAGCCAAGGATCTGCGCAATCGGGTAGGCTCTTATTTTATCCAGGACAATCAGCGTAACAATGGGAAGACGCGGATGCTTGTTTCCAAGATCCGCAAAATCACATTTACGCTCGTCGACACAGAAATTGATGCATGGCTGCTCGAAAACAGCCTGATCAAAAAACACCAGCCCCGGTATAACATCAACCTGAAAGATGACAAGACCTATCCCTGGATCATCATTAAAAAAGAACACTATCCCCGCATTTTCTGGACCCGGAAGGTGATCAAAGATGGTTCGACGTACCTGGGGCCCTATGCTTCTGTGGGGATGATGCACACCATTCTAGACCTGATACGCGAAACATATCCCCTGCGCACCTGCAACCTGCCGCTCAATGAAAAAAGTATAGCCGAAGGCAAGTTCAAGGTGTGTCTGGAATACCAGATCGGCAATTGCAAAGGGCCCTGTCAGGCATTCCAGAGCGAGCCGGATTACGACCATAACATTGAACAGATCAAAAGCATCCTGAACGGAAAGATTGGCAATGTCATCAAAGAAGTTAAACAGGTTGTCAAAAAAGCATCAGAAGAGCTGAACTTCGAACTGGCGCATGAGTACCAGAAAAAGCTGGGTATCCTTGAAAAATACCAGAGCAAGTCGACCGTTGTGAACAGCTCCATCACCAATGTAGACGTGTTCAGCATTGCTTCCGACGAACGGTACGCCTTTGTCAACTACCTGAAAATCGTAAATGGAACGATTACGCAAACGCAGACTATTGAGATTAAGAAACGCCTGGACGAGTCTGACGAGGAACTGCTGAGCATAGCGATTACCGAGATCCGCAACAATTTTAACAGTACATCAAAAGAGATCATCGTTCCCTTTGAGCTTTCGCTCGATGATGAGAATATTAAATTCATTGTTCCGAAACTGGGAGAAAAGAAAAAACTGCTGGAGCTTTCAGAGAAAAACGTACTTTTTTTCCGGAAAGAGAAACTAAACCAATATGAAAAGCTAAACCCTGAACTGAGGACCGACCGCATCCTGACCCAGATGCAGAAAGACCTGCGGCTTACACAGCTGCCCCGGCACATCGAGTGTTTTGACAATTCGAACTTCCAGGGCAAGTACCCGGTTTCGGCCATCGTTGTATTTAAGGATGCCAAACCTTCAAAGAAGGATTATCGCCACTTTAATGTAAAAACGGTCGAGGGACCAAACGACTTCGCCACCATGGAAGAAGCTGTATTCAGGCGGTATCGCCGCATGCTGGAGGAGGGAACAGAGCTGCCGCAGCTGATCATCATTGACGGCGGCAAAGGACAGCTTTCCTCGGCCATGACCAGCCTCAAAAAACTCGGTATCGAGAATAAGGTAACGGTTATCGGCATTGCAAAAAGGCTGGAAGAATTGTTTTATCCGGGCGATTCCTACCCCTTATACCTGGATAAAAAATCAGAGACCCTGAAAGTCATCCAGCAGCTGCGCGATGAAGCGCACCGCTTTGGCATTACTTTTCACCGTAAGAAACGCGATCAGGGCACGTTAAAGACAGAACTGGAACAGATTGCCGGTATTGGCAAGACAACGGCAGAAAAACTGCTGAAGCATTTCAAATCTGTAAAAAAAATTCGCGAAGCCACCGAAGCCGAACTGGCGGCGGTACTGAACCTGAAGCAGATTCACATGCTTAAAATGCATTTTAACGGCGACACAGGACCGACAGCGCCACCGATCGGCGAAACGCCTGCATAACCGGCGCTTTAACTACCCGTCCGAGACGGCTTTTTAGCTTTGCCCTTGCCTTTTTTAGGCTTTTGAACAGGATCAGGTGTTTCAACGGCTGCGTTGTGTTCTTTCATCAGCAATTCCAGGCGGCTCATCAGTTCGCGGTCAATCCGTTCCCTTACCTTGTCAAGATCCTGGCCTTGGTACATCACATCGAGCGGAACATCAAGCGGATTCGAAATCTTATAAATGCGGCCATTGAACCGGCGTTTCATAAACCAGTCGTCATAACTCCATTGCGAGGCGTCGTTTTCAAATAAGGCAATTTTGCGTGTGGCCAGGATGTAGCGCAATTCAGGAAAATAAACCCAGAACGGCACATAGTCATCGATCTCTTCGCCTCCCGCTTTAACGCTGAGCAGCGGGGCGATACCCAGAATACGGGCTTCGAACACGCCCCGGTTCCGGTCAAAAACCCAATCTTCCATGATCATGTATTTTTTGATCTGGTCTGGGTTAAAATCCTGCTGCATCATGCGGCCGCCAATCTGGTTGCCGTCTTTATCATACTGCGGCACGAAAATGCTGTCAGAGAGCTTTTTGGTGATCTGGTCGTTGTTCAGCACTTTGGAGAAATAACTTCCCGACGGACCGGCCGGCACATCGTAAGCCGTAAGTTCGCCTTCTTTTAGCGCATTCATCATGATGTCGCTCAGTTTAGACTGCGGCGCGAGCAAACTCCAGTTCACGGTATCTTTTGTATCGAGGGTACGCCACAACCGTTTGGAAAACAGCACATCCTCTTCCGATAGCGGTACATAGTCGATCACCTGTCCGTTCAGGAACAGGGATCCGTAATAGCCGTAAGAAGTTTTCTCATCAGGTTTCTGTGCAAACAACACCTGGCAAAGCAGTAGTATAACAGGTACTAAAAAAATGCCTTTCCTTTTCATATCAATTGATGGTCATAATAATCGGGTTCAATACCCTGTCTACCCCGTCGGGGCCTGTACACAGGATGTTGTCGAAAATAACTTTGCTGCCAGGCCGGACCGAATTGAAAGCCGCTTTAAGCTGCTGGCCAAAATCAGCTCCGTTGTTTTGGATCACACTCAGCTCGCGTGACGGCCCCACGATCGTGACGGTAAACCGCCTGATCGAATACTTCACATCGAACTCGAAATCTTCGACATTCGCGTAAATAAAATCCTGGTTGCGCAGCACAACCGGGTTCATGGTGCCGGCCGTCTTGCCTGCAAACTTAGCCGTTGGGTCTTTAAGTTTTTTTATTCTGAACTCCTGGCTGCCCAGCGAAATGCTGCGCCCATCGACCGTAGTCGTGGTCTGCAGCACCACACGTTTACCGATCCCCTCGCTGCCAACCTGGTAACTATACCCGGTCTGTGTGCGCCGCAAAGACCCGGGGCCTGAAAGGCTCACATTGAGTTTATCGGTTGAAAAACCGGCGGCAGAAATGCGCAGCGGATTCCCGATACCGGCATAAAAGATGTTCAGTTTTTCAGGAGCAATGGTTGCTGAAGGTGCCGCCACCTGGTAGGTCTGTGGTTCGGTCTGGAACTCTTTGATGGTTCCATCGGTCTGGCGCATGCGTACCGTTCCGCGCCAGGTATACACACCGGGTCTCGAAGACCGGGATTCGTACTTCCCGATACCATTCACAACCGGTATGGATTGGCCGTTTACTGTGACCTGCGCGGCCCTGGCCGAATTGTAGGAGTTGAGGTAAACATCAGCCCGGTAAGGCTGCCCCGCGAGGACGTAGGCCGTTGGCGCTGAAGCAGTGGCAACAAAGCGGTCCAGCGTGATCACGCTTTCATCATAATGCCCGAGAATCTTTTTAACCAGGTAGTTTTCAGCGTTTACGGCTTCAGATTTAAGCATAGACAGGATCGTCACTGCCGCCGTAACCGGGGTCTCTTTGCCAAAATTGTACATTTCCCAGCTTTCGGTTTGCCCTGAAGCAGTCTTCTTATCTGTGGCACTCATTTTAAAGTTCAGGGTATGGCGTTCTGTTTCCGGAAAGAGCGCAAGCAAGCGGCTGCGGGTTTCATTGATCCTTTTGCGAAGTGCTGCTGCATTCTCCTTTTTTATAAAAAACTGGTAGGTCAGGTCGGTGTTCTCGCCATTGGCGACTTCTCCGGTTTCTTTTCGGTAACCACCTGTTTGGTCCAGCAGCACGCCTTTTAATGAATCGATGTAGTTATTTAACCCCGCGACCAATGAGACTGCCTGACCGGCCCGATCCAAAATGATCGTGTTTTTTTCAGGATCACCTTTAAGCCGTTTGTCGCGAAAACTGGCCAGGTAAGAACTGGTTTCGAACTGGTTTTTCTGGATAGACTCCTGCAGGTTATCGTCGAGGTTTTTAAAGGCGTTCAGAACAGAATCGGGAATGCTCAGCGCAAGCATGGCCAGCAAAACCAGGTACATCAGGTTTACAAGCCGTTGCCGGGGTGTCATTTTTGATTTCGCCATGGTTTAATGAATCAGGCGCCGGGCATGTTCATGGCCGAAAGCATATTCCGGTAAACCGAGTTGATCGCGGTCAGATTTTTAGCCATCTTATCCATTTCAAACTGTACCCGCTGGGCCGTCTGGGCCTGCCCTTCGAGGGCCTGAAAATCGGCCGCCATTTTTTCGAAAGACTGGTTCATTACTTTCAGCTTCTCGACCATTGCGGCCACCTCACTGTCATAGGCCTCGGCGGCAACGGGCGCAGACACCGAGGTGTTCGCACCGCCAAAGCCGCCTGAAGAAACGGCTACCGGGTAGCCGGGCTGTGCAGTCGACCCGCCCGGTACGGGAACAGCACGGGTGTCTGCCTGCGTTGTGGCTGTGGCCGGCGTATGGTCCAGGGTGATCACTTCATCGTCGTCCTCCCGCTGAAAACCGAGAATAAAAAACAGGATGGCTTCGGTCAGCATGCCTGCAATGATCAGCGTATCCGCTGCCTGCCAGCGCAAAAGTTTGGCCATCACGCCGATGATCACCACCGAGGCTCCCCAGGAAGTAATGGAGTTGATGGTGACCCTGAATTTCTTTTTTTGTCTCATGATCTGAAGCTTTTACTTGAGAATGGCGCGCTCGTCAGAGATGCTGACAACCGTCCTGAAACCAATGTTTGAACGGGCCGTATCCTGGTATTCGAAAGAGCGGGCGGCATTGCGCATAAAATAAGGACCGTCTTTCCAGGAACCTCCCTTGACTACCCGGCGCTGCATGTCTTTGGCATCGCTGCGCTGCGGCAGGTGTTGGTTACGGGGGTTCAGGTCGCCGGCTTTGGCAAGTACAGACGTACTGTAAAGGTCTGCCGTCCATTCAGCAACGTTTCCGGCCATATTGTACAAGCCGTATCCATTGGGATAAAAAGACTTCACCGGCGAGGTATAGATCCCTTTCTCTTTGACATAATTTCCAGGTCCGGATTTGAAGTTAGCCATCAGGCAGTCGCAATCGTTTTTCAGGTTATTGCCCCAGGGATATTCTTTCGCAACCAGGCCGCCCCTTGCCGCATATTCCCATTCGGCTTCTGTTGGCAGCCTGAATTCAGATTTACGCCGTTTCTTGTTGCGGCCGTAATAGTTGTTCACATAATTGGTGCGCCACACGGTAAAGGCCAGTGCCTGCCGCCAGCTAACACCCACAACCGGATAATTGGCCAGCGCCGGATGCGAAAAATAATTACGCATGAGCGGATCGTTTGCTGAATAGTTGAAATCTTTTACCCATACGGTGGTGTCAGGGTATACGTTTACCGTATCGCGAAAAGTAAACTCTTCGCGGCCGCGTACCGGGCTGTTGCGGGCGGCAAAAGCCTGTTTAAAGTCGAACAGGCTGTACTGGTATCGAAGCTGACTGACGTCCAGATCACCCTTGTTGCTGAACAAACCGTCGCTTGAAAGGAACATTCGTTCCAGATCGGGGTTTTTCTTGCGGTTTACCTTGTTCCAGATCAGCCGCCCGTCGCCTACTTTGGCCCAGTTGATGCGTTTGGGATCAAAAGAAGGATCTGTTTTCTTGCCCGGAGGCGGCTTCAGATACCAGGACTCTTTATCTGTAATGTAATTTGTGATGGCGATCGAATCGCGCACCCAGTTTACGAACTTGTGGTAAAGTTTATTGTCAACCTCGGTCTCATCCATGTAAAAGGAAGAAACACTCACTTTCCGCTGCTGCGAAAGCTGGTCAAAAATCTCATTCTCCTTGCTTTGGCCCATGACAAAGGAACCGGAAGGAATAAACACCATGTGCTGCTCGCCCGGATTGGTGCTATAGGTCACTTTTGCAGATTTCCGCGCAAGCTCTGCCGTTCTGCTGCTGTTAAAGCTGTTACAGGCGGTAAATGAGAAGCAGCATGAAAGGACCCAAAGTAGATGTTTGGACATTATCGGCTATTACGTCTGGATGAAATTTCTTTTTGAACTAAGATAGTAATCCGGGCGCAATTCAGGCTATTTATTTGAAATTTTAACATAGTTCTCGATAGCCATGATCATGGAAGGAACGCCGGGGGCAGGAGCTGCGATGTCGACGATTAACCCATTCTCTTCCACTGCTTTCGAGGTATTTGTACCGAAGGCGGCAATGCGTGTTTTGTTTTGTTTGAAGTCAGGGAAGTTTTTGTAGAGCGACTGGATGCTTGACGGACTGAAAAAGGCGATCACGTCATAAAACACATCTGCAAGGTCTGAAAGATCACTTACAACCGTGCGAAAAAGAACTGCAGGTGTGAAATTATACCCGTTTTTCTCAAGAAAGTTCATGGTGTCTTCAGTAGCCACGTCAGAGCAGGGATAAAGAAACTTTTCGTTCGCATGTTTTTTTAGTACCTCGGCCAGGTCGGCAGCGGTCTGTTTGCCAAAAAAGATCTTCCTTTTGCGGTACTGAATGTATTTCTGCAGGTAAAGGGCGATGGTTTCAGACAGGCAGAAATATTTCAGGTCGGCAGGCACTTCATAACGCATCTCTTCACAAATCCGGAAAAAGTGATCTGCTGCATTGCGGCTTGTGAAGATCACAGCCGTAAAGTCTGCAAGGTTAATTTTTTCCTTTCTGAAATCGCGAGCCGGAACGCCTTCCACATGGATGAAAGAGCGAAAATCGATTTTTAAGTTGTACTTTTTTGCGAGGTCAAAGTAAGGAGATTTTTCCGTCTCGGGCTTCGGTAAAGTGATCAGGATACTTTTTACTTTAGTCCTTCTTTCTTCAATCTTATCTTGCATTGTCTGGATCCGCTATAAACCTATGGTCTTTATTAATATCAAAATAGGACATATTTCGAGGGCGCAAAAGTACAGAAACAAATAGACTTTTGAAAACTTATTGTGAGACAGAATATTAATTCCCGCCCTGATCAGTTGAAATGTGAAAATGACCCCCGTCATGATGCCCGCCAACACGATAAAAAACTGGCCGTACCGCAGCGGCATTAAAGCAAATGCCAGGACCAGCGGCATAAACACCAGCGAGGCATTGAAATAGCTCAGATAAAGGATCGATACATACTCTCCTACAGGCTTTTGAATGTTAAACAGAAAGCCCAGGAACCGCAGCACCAGGATTTTCAGCGCATATAACAGGATGATGACGACCGATATCCCCGCATAAAACTCAAATTCACGCCAGGGCGAGGATACGCCATAATAAGTGCTGGCTAGGTAAAAGAACATACCGATCGTAAAGCCAAACTGAATGAACAACAGCAGGAAAGGCCAGGAAGTAAACAGGTTCTCTTCCTTGTTCAGGTTCGACAACACCCGGTTGCTGAAGAAAGACAGGACAATGGTCTGCAGCTGCCTGAAAAATGAAAACTTGAGGATGGCAAACAGGAGCAGGAGCATAAAAATAACGCCCAGCACCCAAACCTTGCCTTTCGCCAATGGTTTGCCTTCGCGCACGCGGCTTTCCTTTTTTTTAAGGTGGCCATACTTGGCAAACCATCCTGCCAGGTCGAATTTGGGATAAAGGTATTCCTTTTCAAGCCGGTCGAGTGTCTGGTTGGGCAGCGGCGTACCCGGGCGGTGCAGCCATACCTGGTAAATCGACGAATCGGTAAAACGGCGTTGCTTTTCCAGGTATGCCGAGTCGCGCAGCGGCCGCCACCTGGAAACCCGCTGCAGGCTGTCGGCCACAGGCGCAACCTGTGCTGCCGCACTGAAACAGCAGATCATAAAAGCAAATGCGAAAAGGTGTTTGAGCATGTGCGGCGTTTCCCGGTTTATGTGAGCAAAGTTAGGGCATTATTTGCGGATTGGCCAGCCCAGGCCTGATTTATCTTTGCTCAGCCACAACCAGCGGGTTCATGCCGCCAATAATCGTAACTTTGCAGCGTGTTCGGCATTTACATTCACATTCCGTTTTGCAGGAAAGCCTGCCATTATTGCGACTTTCATTTTTCAACCTCTTTGAATTACATGGATGAGATGGTCGATGCGATCTGCAAAGAGATCGCGTTGAAAGCCGACCGGGTAAGCGGCACCGCAGGAAGCATTTATTTTGGGGGCGGTACCCCATCGATCCTGCCGGCAACAGCCCTGCAAAAGATCTTTCAGACCCTTGAAAAACATTTCGACATTGCGACCGGCGCAGAGATTACGCTCGAGGCAAATCCTGACGACCTGAATGCGGCGGCGCTGAAGACAATGCGCGCGTTGCCCGTAAACCGGTTCAGCATCGGTGTGCAATCGTTTTTCGAGGAAGACCTGCGGTGGATGAACCGGGCACACCATGCCGGCGAAGCCATAGACAGCATCAGGCGCAGCCAGGACGCAGGTTTTGAGAATCTGAGCATTGACCTCATTTATGGTTATCCGCTGCTCAGTGATGAAAAATGGGAAAGCAACCTTGCAACCGCTATTTCCTTGCAGGTTCCACACCTTTCTTCGTATTCCCTGACAGTTGAGCCGCGCACGGCGCTCGCGGCCGCTATCGAAAAAAGAAAGGAGCCGGCACCAACCGATGCGCAAAGCGCCGAGCAGTTCAGGATGCTGATGGCGCGCCTCCAGTCTGCTCGTTTTGAACACTATGAAATTTCCAACTTTGCCTTGCCGGGCCAATATGCGGTGCACAATACGAACTACTGGCGGGGTGTCCCCTACCTGGGTATCGGACCCTCAGCGCATGGGTTTGACGGGCATACGCGTTACATGAACATGGCCAGCAATGCAACTTACATGCAGGCGCTTTTGCGCGGGCAGCTGGCCGAAGAGCGGGAACTCCTGACTGATCATGACCGCTACAATGAATACGTCATGACGAGCCTGCGTACCATGTGGGGGCTGGATCCTGAACTTGTGATAAGCCGGTTTGGAAGATCTTATCACGATTACCTGCACACCGCGCTTGGAAAATTGGGCAGCAACGACTGGCTCATTTCCGGCGACGGCAAAATCAAACTGACCACCGAAGGCAAGCTGTATGCAGACCACATTGCCTCAGAATTATTTAAAGTTGATGAAGAATAACAGCATGAACGGCAAGGTTGTCTGGATAACGGGCGCCTCCTCCGGAATCGGCGAGGCACTTGCCTATGCCTGCGCAGCAGCAGGCGCAAAACTGATCCTGTCTGCCCGCAACCGGGACGAGTTGTTCCGGGTAAAACAAAACTGCCGGTCGCAGGCGCACGTGCATGTGCTGCCGGTCGATCTTGAACAGGCAGACACGCTCGTGGATAAAGCTGCGAACGCACTCAGGATCTATGGACGTATCGATCTGCTTATCAACTCGGCAGGCATCAGCCAGCGCGGCCGGGCGCTTGAGACCAGCAGCGAAACCGAACACCGCATCATGAACACCAATTTCTGGGGTACCGTAGCGCTCAGCAAGGCTGTTCTGCCCGCCATGGTTGCCGCACGTTCCGGTCACCTGGTCTGCATCAGCAGCATTGCAGGCAAGCTGGGCACAAAGAACCGTTCGGCTTATGCCGCCTCCAAACATGCGCTGCATGGCTATTTCGACTCGCTGCGGGCCGAACTGCATGCAGATAACATCAACGTCACCCTGGTATGCCCGGGTTATATCAAAACCAACATCTCTTTAAACGCGCTGACCGCCTCGGGGCAGCCACAGGGTACCATGGACCACAACCAGGCAAACGGCATTTCTCCGGAAGACTGCGCCGCAGCCATCATGAAGGCCATTGCCGCACGGCGCGAGGAAATGTACATTGGCGGTCAGGAAACCATGGCGGTCTGGCTGAAGAGATTTTTTCCCGGCTTCCTCTCAAAAAAGCTTCGCGAGCGTGAAAAATAAAATTAAGTAGCTGTTAATCAATGTATTATACATATCTTTAGCATTTATTTTCATTTTTTAAAATCCGGGTGGCCGGCTGCCTCCGTACATCTGATCACAAAACAAGCAGGCCTTGAACCCGTAAAGATTTAAAGCTTACCCTGATCAGTAAACCTTAGCCGGTGTTCCCTGCATTCAAAAACATGAAAATGAAAAAACTCTTTACCTCTGCAATAGCCATCGTAGCGATTGCCTTTGCAACCAATGTTTATGCCCAAAGCAACAAAATGGTAGGCGGAGCCGCCATGTATCCAACTAAAGACATCGTAGACAATGCCGTAAACTCGAAAGACCACACCACGCTCGTCGCTGCAGTAAAAGCAGCCGGCCTGGTCGATGTACTGAAAGGTGCCGGTCCGTTCACCGTTCTCGCGCCAACCAATGCCGCTTTTGCCAAACTGCCAGCAGGAACTGTAACCAGTTTACTTAAGCCCGAAATGAAAGATATGCTGACCAAAGTGCTGACCTACCACGTCGTAGCAGGAAAGATGGGCAGCAAAGAAATTGCGAAAGCCATCAAAGCCGGCGGCGGCAAAGCTGAACTGGCCACCGTTCAGGGGGGGAAACTGTGGGCCTGGATGGAAGGTAAAAACCTGATGATCAAGGACGAAAAAGGCGGGACAGCAACCGTAACCATTGCTGACGTATTTCAGAAAAACGGCGTGATCCACGTCATCGACACGGTACTCATGCCTAACTAGGCGCATTTTACACACCAAAACAATGCAGGCGGCACCTTCGGGTGCCGTTTTTTTTTTAATTTAAATACGCAGACAAACTGACTTTCGCGGTACGATTGTCAGCTTTTTTTCAGAATTTAAAGACCGCTGCACCGGGCACCTTATTTTAGATTAATTTTGCAGCAGGTTTATATTAATTTAACAGGATGAAATTCGATTTATCTCCAATCGACATCGTTGACGACATCACGAAATCAGAGTTTGAGCAGAAATACCTCAATCTGAGAAAGCCCGTTATCATCAGGAAGATGGCAAAAAATTGGCCGGCCTACGAAAAATGGACGATGGATTACATGAAACAGGTTGTCGGCGACACGAAAGTTCCTTTGTATGATAGTTCGAAAGCCGACCCGTCCAAACCCATTAACGCCTCAGCTGCCGAGATGAAATTTGGCGACTACATTGACCTGATCAGGGAAACGCCAACCGACCTGCGCATCTTTCTTTTTGATCCGATCAAATTTGCGCCCGACCTGCTTAACGACTATCGGGCACCGAAAGAGCTGATGGGCGGATTCCTGGACAGCTACCCGAATATGTTTTTCGGGGGGCAGGGTTCTGTGACTTTCCTGCACTATGACATAGACCTGGCGCACATCTTCCATACACATTTCAATGGCCGAAAGCACATTATTTTGTTCGACTACAAATGGAAAGAACGGCTTTACCAGATTCCATTCGCAACCTATGCGCTCGAAGACTATGATGTGGAACGCCCTGATTTTGAAAAGTTCCCCGCACTTAAAGGTGTGCAGGGACTGGAAGGATTCCTGGAACATGGCGACACGCTCTTTATGCCAACGGGTTACTGGCACTGGATGAAGTATCTGGATGGCTCTTTCTCCATCAGCCTGCGGGCCTGGGACAAAAGCTGGGCGGTCAAGGCAAAAAGCTTATACAACCTGACCATTCAACGGAAATTCGATGATTTTATGAAAGGAAATTTCCGTGAGAAATACATGACCTGGAAAGAACAACTTGCCGTTAAACGCGCCAACAAGGCACTGGCAAACCATTTACCCCGGTAATTAAACACATTAATCTGAAGCCGGCCTCGCTGCCGGCTTTTTCGTTTCTGCACATGCACCTTCACATAGACAACATCAGGGAAGAAATTACGCCGCTTCGTCAGCGCATCAACGAACACCCCCTTTATCGGTCAGTTGCTGGAATTAAAGAACTGCGCATTTTCATGCAGTTCCATATTTACGCCGTGTGGGACTTTATGTCGCTGCTCAAAGCACTCCAGATTCGCCTTACAGGCGTATCGATTCCCTGGTTCCCTGTTGGCGACCCGCACACGCGGCAGCTCATTAACCAGATTGTTGCCGGTGAGGAAGCAGACACGGACGAAACCGGTAGTATCAAGAGTCATTTCGAAATGTACCTGGACGCCATGCAGCAGTGTGGTGCAGATACCGGCCCTGTGCTTGAGTTTTTGCGTAACCTGCAGCAGGGTGAGACACTGCAGGCTGCCTGCCAGGCGGCGGGCGTACCAGCTGCCGCCCGGCAGTTTATGGAATATACATTTCAGCTCATCGGAAATGCGCGGTTGCATGAAACAGCAGCCGCCTTTACCTTTGGTCGCGAAGACCTCATCCCGGGTATGTTTATCTCCATGGTGCGCGATCTGAACAGTGCTGGCAACGGCTCCATCTCTAAGTTTCACTATTACCTGGAACGCCATATCGAAGTGGATGGCGATGAGCACAGCCACCTGGCGCTTGCCATGACCGAAAAACTCTGCCATGGCGACCCCCAGCATTGGCAGGAAGCATCTGCCGCGGCAAAACAGTCGCTCGTGATGCGCATAGCGCTTTGGGATGCCGCCCTGACAGCGATCGAACTGAACAGGATTCGGGGCACGGACACGCAATAGATGCGGCCGTATCAGGATAATTTTACATCTTTGCTGCAAGAGAAAAAATTCAGAGATGTAGCTGGGTCCTTTCCTTCTCTATGATCAAGATGGGCTTTAAATTGGCTACCGTCGATGTTGTTGAAGACATCAGTGCAGCAGACTTCAGGAAAAATTACCTGCTCCCGCGCAAACCACTCGTTATTAAAGGGCTGACCAAGACCTGGCCTGCACGCGAAAAATGGTCAGCAGCTTACCTTAAAGACCTGGCCGGCGACCTCACCGTTCCTTTGTACGATAACTCGAAGGCTGATCCTTCCAAGCCTATTAACCAGGCCGCCTCACACATGAAATTTGGCGATTACCTCGACCTGATTAAGCGGGAGCCTACCGAGCTGCGCATCTTTTTCTTTAACCTCTTCAAGCACAGGCCCGAATTGCTGAGAGACATCGAACTGCCGCGCTCCCTGATGGGCGGCTTTTTAGAGAGCATGCCCGCCATGTTCTTTGGCGGATCGGATTCTGTTACCTTCCTGCACTACGATATTGACCTTCCGCACCTTTTTCATACACATTTTTGCGGACGGAAACATGTGATCCTGTTTGACAACAAGTGGAAAAAACGTCTCTATGAACTTCCCAATACCACGTATGCACTTGAAGATTACGATGTAGCGAATCCGGATACCAGCCGTTTCCCGGCGCTTGAGGGTGTTGAAGGGTACGAGGTATTCCTCGAACACGGAGACACCTTGTTCATGCCGACCGGCATGTGGCACTGGATGAAATACCTGGACGGCTCTTTTTCCCTGACCTTGCGTGCATGGGATGCATCCTGGACCCGTAAAGCGCAGAGCGTGATGAGCCTTGCCATGAAAGGCGGACTGGACAGCATGCTGAAAATGGCTTTTAAAGGCCGTTATGCCAGGTGGCGGGAAAAAATTGCAATAAAACGCGCTGAACGGGCGCTGGCAGCCGGTAAACCTTAATTCAGAATGTTCTGCTAGGAACTGTGGTCTACAAAAATTTTCCAGCCCTGCGCCGTTTTGCGCATCAGTAGCGTAAAAAATCCTTTCGGCTCATCTTTTTCCCGTTTCAGGTGCCATCCGCCAAGCACAAATGCAACGTCGGCGGCCAGGAATTCGACCTTCCGGATATCAAAGGTGAGTGTACCCATTGCCGCCTTATCAGGATAACCTTGCCGGTAATTGTCCAGCGTCTGCTGCCAGCCGTAAGTGGGCCCGCTTTGGCCTACGAAGAGTACGCTGTCACTTTTCTGGTAGGTCTGCATAAATGTTTCCAGGTCGCCTTTGTTCCAGGCTTTGCGCTGGGTGTCAAGCACACTGAGTATGTCGCGGCGATCTGCGGCAGTTTGGGCCTGAACGGTCAGGTTACCCAGGCAAAGCAGTGCAAGCACAAAAAGGCTGAAGAGGTTCCGGTTTCTCATGCCGAAAGATAGTGATTTTAACCCGCTGAAAAAATGCTTGCAAAGCCTGGTTCCGCCACCTATTTTTAGAAATGCAAAAAAGAGTTGTTGCCATTGGCGAAATTTTATGGGACATGCTGCCATCAGGCCGGAAACCCGGAGGTTCGAGCATGAACGTTGCGCTGAACCTGCACAAGCAGGGTGTAGATTGCGCCTTTGTCAGTGCCATTGGCAGGGATGCGGCAGGCCGGGAACTCTGCGATTTTCTCGCTGCACAGAATTTTTCGGCAGCCTTTATTCAGCAAAACGCTCTGCCCACCAGTACCGTCGATGTAACGCTTGACGCTTCGGGCCAGGCCACCTACACCATAGCTGAGCCCGTAGCCTGGGATGCCATCGATGCCAGCCCCGCCCTGCTGCAAATGGCCCGGGAGGCAGACGCGTTCGTGTATTGTTCGCTTACCTGCCGCAGCAGCCAGACACGCAGCACCGTGCTTCAGTTGCTGGAATATGCTTCTTTCCGCGTTTTCGATATCAATTTGCGGCCGCCTCATTTCAGTCCCGAGACACTTGCAGCATTGCTCCATGCGGCAGACCTGCTGAAAATCAACGAGGAAGAGATCGTGTACCTGCAGCAAACTTTCGACCTGCAGCCTGGAGATGAAAGCCGGCTGCTTAAGCAGATCAGCCAGAAGTTTGACATTCCGGTCATTTGCCTGACGCTCGGCGGTGCCGGGGCGCGGGTCTGGTCGGGAGACATGCTGTACGCGCATCCCGGTTACCAGGTTGCCGTTGCAGACACGGTCGGTGCCGGCGACGCCTTCCTGGCTACCTTTGTGGCGAGCTACCTGCAGGGCTACCCGCTCGAAACGACGCTTGACCGCGCCTGCAAAGTCGGGGCTTTCGTGGCTTCGCAGCCCGGCGCGAACCCTGAATACGGCCCAACTGTGTTCAACTGAAAGGGTCCGGCCGCACCAGGACCGCTCCGGATGGTTGAAAGAAGGTTCTGTAACGCAGCAGTCTGCAGCTCCGCAACCGGTTGGGCGGGGTGTACCAAAAATGACATCCGCCTTAAAAAATTGCCTGACCAAACTTTTAACTTAGTTGTTCCTTTAAAAGATATGCGCGGTTTCAGATTTACAGATTTTTTGCCCGGCGATCTGCCGAAAGGCGGCTTCGACGAGTTGCTCAAGCTTTTCAGCGAGTTGCTCAACTACACCGCAGGCGATGCCGGCGAAGCGCTTTCCTGGCTCAACGAGCTGGACAAACAATACAAACTGACCGGCAACGATTACGGCATCGGCGATTTTATACAGGATCTGAAAGACAAGGGTTACCTGAACGAGGATCCTGCAGATGGTGAACTGAAGATCACTGCAAAAACTGAGCAGACCATTCGCAAATCGGCACTGGAAGAAATATTCGGCAAACTGAAAAAGGCCGGACGAGGAAACCACAACAGCAACATTTCGGGCGTAGGCGAGGAAAAAAATGCAGACAGGCGGGAGTTCAACTTCGGCGACAGCCTGGATCAGATCGACATGACCGCCTCCATACACAATGCGCAGATCAACCACGGCATCGGCAATT
This sequence comes from Pedobacter yulinensis, assembly GCF_003029735.1. GTDB lineage: Bacteria > Bacteroidota > Bacteroidia > Sphingobacteriales > Sphingobacteriaceae > Pedobacter > Pedobacter yulinensis. The sequence goes on along the minus strand of NZ_KZ686268.1, from coordinate 1,120,128 downwards.
TCACGTTAACTGAGCGCGATCTGGAAGTTGAAGAGAAAGATTACAAGACACTTACCTCGACCGTGCTGATGATCGACATCTCGCACAGCATGATCCTTTATGGTGAAGACCGGATTACGCCGGCGAAAAAAGTGGCCATGGCTCTGGCCGAACTGATCAAAACGCGGTATCCGAAAGACACCCTTGACATTGTGGTGTTCGGAAACGACGCCTGGCCCATCAGCATTAAAGATTTACCTTATCTGCAGGTTGGGCCATACCATACCAATACATTCGCCGGACTCGAGCTGGCGGCCGATCTGCTTAGAAGAAGGAAAACACACAACAAACAGATCTTTATGATCACCGACGGTAAACCTACCTGCCTGAAGGAAAACGGCCGTTATTACAAAAACAGCATGGGCCTGGACCGCAAGGTAATAAACAAGACGCTGAACATGGCAGCACAGTGCAAGCGGCTCAACATTCCGATCACCACCTTCATGATCGCTAAAGACCCTTACCTGCAGCAGTTTGTAAGGCAATTCACAGAGATCAACGGCGGACGGGCCTTTTACAGCTCGCTGAACGGCCTGGGCGAATATATTTTTGAAGATTACATTAAGAATCGCAGGCGAACAGTACGCTAGCCGCGAACAACGAACATACATGGACATCAACATAACAACACTCGGCGAACTTAAAAAAAGCGGCTACCGCAGCCGCTCGGTAAAAGAAGAGCTTCGCTCAAACCTCATCCAACTCCTGCGTACCAATAAAGAAGGTTTCCAGGGAATTTTAGGTTACGAGGAAACAGTCATTCCGGAATTGCAAACCGCGCTGCTGTCAAGGCATAACGTGCTGCTGCTCGGTCTTCGCGGCCAGGCGAAAACTAGGATTGCCCGATTAATGGTCAATTTGCTCGACGAATACGTGCCTTACATTGCCGGCAGCGAGATCTTCGAAGACCCGCTTCAGCCGATTTCCTGGTATGGCCGGTCACAGATCGAGGCGCGAGGCGACGAAACGCCTGTTGCCTGGCTGCACCGTTCAGAACGCTACACGGAAAAACTGGCCACGCCTGACGTGACAGTAGCTGACCTCGTGGGTGATGTAGATCCAATCAAAGCAGCAAGTCTGAAGCTGAATTACAACGATGAGCGTGTGATTCACTACGGACTGATACCCCGGGCCCACCGCGGCATATTTGTTATCAATGAGTTGCCCGACCTCCAGGCGCGCATCCAGGTGGCTTTGTTTAACATGCTGCAGGAAAAAGACATCCAGATCAGGGGCTTCAAATTGCGCCTCCCACTTGATATTCAGTTTGTTTTTACTGCCAATCCTGAAGATTATACCAACCGTGGCTCAATTGTAACGCCGCTTAAGGACCGGATTGAAAGCCAGATTCTGACCCATTACCCGAAGAGCATTGATATTTCGCGCAAAATCACTTTCCAGGAAGCGAAACTTACCGACGAGCAGAAAACGCAGGTCGAGGCCGACGGATTGCTGAAGGACCTGGTAGAACAGGTCGCTTTCGAAGCCCGGAAAAGCGAGTACATTGACCAGAAGTCGGGGGTATCTGCCCGGCTTACCATCTCGGCTTACGAAAACCTGATCAGTACGGCCGAGCGGCGTATGATTGTGAATGACGAAAAAAGCACCTTTGTCAGGCTTTCCGATCTGAGCGGCATTACGCCGGCCATTACCGGTAAAATTGAACTGGTATACGAAGGTGAACTGGAGGGACCAGTGCATGTGGCCAACACCCTGATCGGGAAAGCCATCAAGACGCTGTTCACCCGTTACTTCCCCGATCCGGAGAAAGCCAAAAAGAGCAAGCGGGCCAACCCATACGCAATTATTACAGAATGGTTCAGCGAGGGGCATACTGTAGACCTGACTGATCAGCTATCGCAGGTGCAGTATAAAAAGCTCTTAATGGAAGTGCCCGGCTTGTACGACCTGGTCAAAAAATTTCACAGCAAACTTACAGAGAACCAGACGCTGGTGATGATGGAGTTTGTGCTGCACGGTCTGGCCGAGTTTTCACAGCTTAGTAAAAACAACATGGCAGGCGGAACGGGCTTTTCAGATATGTTCGGCAGCCTGTTCAACGCAGAGTTTGGAGATGAGGATAACGAAGACGAGGACCTGCGATAACTGACGGCCTGTCAGACCGGTTGCCATGGCACCCTATTTGACAAGCTAACCAAAATTCCGGAATCTAATGGGAAGAACTTCCTTACTGATCCTTGCCTCGCTGTTTGTCCTGGCATTTGATGTTTATTGTTATAAAGCCTTGTTATCGGTTTTCCACAAGTGGAGGCCACGCACAAAGCGAATTTTTACGGTGCTCTATTGGGGGTACAGCATTGTGCTGATCGTCGGGGTTTTCTGCAGCATTTACCTGAACCTTTACCTGACCATCAGGTCTGTTATCCTGGTGGCGTTTTTTCTGACTGTAGTCTGCAAGATCATTATGCTGCCTTTCCTGCTGGTCGATGACATACGCCGCGGTGGAATAAAACTATGGCGTTACGCACGAAAGAGTAAAACGCTTTCGTCTGCAGATCCTGAGCCGGTACATGCCGGCGAACCGATCAGCCGCTCGGCCTTTCTTGTAAAGACGGGCCTGGTTGCCGCCGCGATCCCGCTGAGTTCGCTTAGCTGGGGCATCATCTCCGGCGCATATGATTACCGGGTTCGCCGCCAGAAGCTGGTGTTACCCAATCTGCCCAAAGCGTTTGACGGCATCAAAATGGCCCAGATATCAGATATCCACTCCGGGAGTTTTTACAACCGGAAGGCCGTTCAGGGCGGGATTGATCTGCTTTTGAGCGAGAAGCCCGATTTTGTTTTTTTTACCGGCGACCTGGTTAACAACCTGGCTAGCGAAATGCGCGACTATCAGGACATTTTTGCAAAGGTAAAGGCGCCCCTGGGGGTATACTCCTCGCTGGGAAACCATGATTATGGTGACTATTATTTCGGCCGCAATCCTTCTGCAGCACGTACAAAGAACCTGAACGACCTCAAGGCCGTGCACAAGGTCATGGGATACGACCTGCTGATGAATGAACATCGCCGCTTAAAAGTAGATGGAGAGGAGATCGGTATTCTGGGTATTGAAAATTGGGGAATGGGTCGGTTCCCGAAATACGGTCGGCTGGACCTTGCTGTAAAAGATACTGATGATTTGCCTGTCAAACTGCTGCTGTCTCATGATCCATCGCACTGGCGGGGAGAAGTGCTGGAAAAATATCCGCAGATCGATGCCATGTTCAGCGGGCATACCCATGGCATGCAGTTCGGCGTCAGGCTCGACCAGTTCCAGTGGAGCCCGGTCCAATACATTTACAAGGAGTGGGCGGGCTTATACCAGGAAAAACGCCAGCAATTGTACGTCAATGTAGGTTACGGCTTCTTAGGCTATCCGGGCCGGGTCGGCATGCTGCCGGAGATCACAATTTTTGAGCTTAAACAGGCTTAAATTTAAAAGAAAATAATTCTCTTTTTCAGAAATATTGGATCAAAGTTGGTAACTTTATGAAAGTTACCACCTTTAAAGGCTGGATTCTGTCTTGTGCTTTTTGATAAAGACGCCAGAATCGATCAGGCCCCCATAGTACGATTGCCAGCGCATCCGGCGATAGCCGCGGCTCAGAAATACCTGCTCCATATCTGGCATGTGCCTGACCTCAACAATGTCCAGCAGGTTGAAAAAACGGTACATGATTTTAGCTAACATTTGCTGCCACCAGGCATCAGCTGGCTCAGGCTTTTTAAAGTCCGCATATATCCATCGCCCGCCGGGAACCAGCAGCCGGTCCAGGTTTGCAAAGAGTTCCTCTGCCCCGGCCTGCGCAAAGTGATCGAAAATAAACGGGGTAAAAATCACATCGAATGGGTTCTCAGTTGAATAATTCACCGCAGAAGCCTTTACAAACTCAATCCTGTTGTTGCCCCTGGCACGGCCTTCAGACAACCTGGTCATCTGCTCAGATGTTTCCACGTAAACGATATCAAGCGCCTGCGGTGTCTTTGCCAACTCGTCAAGTATCCAGCCCGTGCCCCCACCGGCAATCAAAAGACGCCGGCCAGCGGTAAGTTCGCCCAGGTGGTCGGTCTGTGCCCTGACCTGCGCCCCGCCAAACACCAGCCGGCTCATCCAGTCATAATGCGCCGCTATCCGGTCATAGCCCCTTTTCTTCATGCCCCTGAAAATTGCATACCAAGAATGCCGCATAACGCTTTAAACAAGATGAGTCCGTCGATCACCATCAGGTAATAAAGAATCGGCTGCCGTTTGTGCATGGAATACGCGACCGCAATGGTAGCGATAAACGGCAGAACATTGAAGAGAACCTGTAACGGACTGAAGGCCCTGAACCAGGCAAACACGAAGAGCGAGAGAAGACCGATGAGCAGAAGGGGTATCAGAATGTAAAATATGGTGCGGCGCAGGCCGAAACGAACCACGAACGTACGCAAATGCCGGTTCGCATCGCTCGGGTAATCCTTGATATCGAACAGGATGGCATTTACCGTACAGAACATCCAGTTCTTTATAAACAGCCAGATCCATAAGGGCAGGTCTTCTTCTGCCACGCCCCGCTCGACCTTTAACACCACAAGCAACAAAACGTTTACGCAGCAGGCCCAGACGAAGCCGATCACAAATGCCTTTAGCCACCCCGTATTGCGCAGGTTCAGCCATGCTGCGGGCGCCGGGAGCAGGCCGTAGTACAGCGCGGCGGCCAGAACCAGGACACCGATGCTGAGCCAATAGTCTGGAGGCAGGGTCATGATTGATGAAAAGTTACGGCCAACCAACCAAAGCAGCAGCGCCATACACACAACCGATAACGCCACCTGGCTGCTGCGTACAAAGTGGCGGTGCTCCTGGTACCAGCGCGTACGGGCATTGCTGGTGCCAACCTGGGTGCCCTTGCCGATATATGCATAGGTGTAATACACAACAGGAGCGAGAAAAAGCAGCAAATAATAAGCGGGCGAACAGGCAGGAAGACGCAATTGCAAACTGGCCTCTGCGGTCAGTGCGACTGCCAGCAGGCCAACGAAGTAATTGCCAAAAAAAATAAAGCGGATAACCGACCCGTTCATAACATCTTGTGATTTACAATATTGCCCATTTTAGGGCATTGCTGCAAGAAACCATCCCTGCCAATTGCCCCGAACAAAGAATTATATGTATTTTTGAATAGATACGGATGTGCTGCCGCATCCCTTCCGATGCGTACAAACCCCGGTTATCCGGCCGGGTGGGTTACCGCAAACCGGCTGTATGAATATTGTTGTACCATAAACACCCTGCTATGAAAAACTATCTATATGTATTATTCCTCGCCTGCCTGCTTGGCAGCTGCCTGGAGAAGGTTGACCTGGCCAGCCTGAACGGATCTAAATGGGAACTGACCGAGCTTCCGGGCAAAACGCTCCCGGCTAACGGTAAAGGCACCTTAAATATTGACGGCAATAAGATTGGCGGCAAAGCTTTTTGCAACGGCTTCGGAGGCAGTGTCGAAGTAACAGGCAATAAGATCCGCATTGGCGAGATCATCTCTACAAAAATGTTCTGTGAACAATTGAGCGAATTTGAACAGGCTTATATCAGCGCATTGGAACGCGCCAACACCGTTAAAATGGAAGGCGCGAAACTTGTGCTGTCAGACGACGGCCAGAAGCTACTGGTTTTTTCAAAAACCAACTAATCGATAAAAGGGCAACCGGCCAGGCATGTGAGGGCATTACTGACTTTATTATTTATTCTCAGCTTTTTTAAAGTTCCCGCACAGCAGGCGGTTGAATTAAATGACCGGCTGCGGGAACATATTTTTTCGTTCGGCCAGATCGAAACGCTTGAAGACCCTTCGGGCAGACTCAGCTTTGCCGAAGTAAGCAGCCCGGTATATTCAGCACGATTCAGGCCCAGCGCGAAGAGTACGCCCCAAACCTTGAATTTGGGAAGTACATACTGGTTTCGCATCCGCATTGACCAAAAGCAGGTCACCGGCAATCCTTACCTGCTTGAATTCTTTGACCAGACCATTGATGACATTGAAGTCTGGGTACCCCAAAAAAACGGCACATATCTTTTCCGGCGCCTCGGCGACGAATACAGTTTCGGCAACCGCAGCATTCTGCATAAGAACTTCGAAATTCGGCTGGACAACACTCAAACCGGCACCCAAACGTGGTATTTCAGGATACGTTCCGCACAAATTGCAGATGTGATCATTGTGTTGCGTTCGGTAGACTATTTCATTGGTTATGCCCTGAACGAGTATTTTTATTTCGGCATTTTCTACGGCATGATCCTGGTATTCAGTTTCTATAACCTGATCATGTTCATTGCCATCAGGCAGAAACAGTACCTCTATTATGTCCTGTACAACCTCAGCGTGGGTTTTTACGAAATGAGTACCGATGGTATTGCCTACCAGTACCTGTGGCCGCATTGGCCCGAATGGAACCAGGTGGCTTACGCCTTTGCTTTGTATGCCGTTGGCGTATTTGCCCTCCTGTTTACGCGCGAGCTGCTGTACGTAAAAGCCAAGGCACCGCGGCTCAACCGCTTTATTCTGGGCGTCATTGCCCTGCGTACCGGCTTCCTGCTCTATGCCTATTTTATTGACCGCTCGCTGCTTAATTACAAATTCGTAGAAGCCCTTCCCCTGGCAACGGCATTTTTCACCGGCATCTATATTTACCGGCAAGGTTACCAGCCCGCCCGCTTTTTCGTACTGGGTTACAGCTTCCTTTTTATTGGCTTTCTTCTGAAATTCCTGATTATGCTGGGGTTCTCATCCCTGAATTTCGGCGTAATCAGCTATTACAGCCTCGGATTCTGTTTTGTTCTTGAAATGGTCTTCCTTTCTTTTGCGATCGGCGATAAAGTTCGTATCCTGAAGAAGAAAAAAGACAAGGCACAGCAAAAGATGTTCAGGCAAATGACCATCAATGCACGGCTCAAAGACACCCTGAACAACGAACTTGAATTGCAGGTAAGTGAACGCACAAGGGAGGTATTTCATAAATCGCTGATCATTGAAAAGAAAAATGAAGAACTGGAAAAGGCAAACCAGTTGCTCCAGCAGCAGGCCGAAGAGATCTCGCGCATGAATGTCCTGCTGGAACAGGACAACTTCGAACTGCAGCACAATGTTGCAAAGGTAACACGTGACCGGGTCATGTCTGCCGATGTGGATTTCGAAGAATTCAGCCGCATCTATCCAGACAAAGACAGTTGTTACGATTTTCTGGCCCGGCTGAAATGGCAGCATGGATACGCCTGCAAAAAATGCGGCAACGACCACTATTACTCCGGACATATAGCGCACAGCCGGCGCTGTGCCAAGTGCAGCTATGAAGAGTCGGTAACCAGCTATACCATTTTTCACAATACCCGCATACCGATCAACAAGGCGTTCTATATGATTTATCTCGTCTACTCTACCAAAGGCAAGATTTCCTCACACAAACTTTCCGAGCTGCTTACATTGCGACAAAGCACCTGCTGGACCTTTGGCACCCGGATCAAAAAAGTAATGGACGACCGCCGCAAACAGCTGAAAAAACCAGGCCGGAATGACTGGAGCCAGCTTGTTCTTGACTAAAAACCCGTTGCCTGCCGCTCCCACATCATTAAAATCAGCTGTTTTTTCTTACGGTACCAGAACGTATCGGGACCAGCCCGGTCATATCTGGTTAGCTATGATTTAAGTTTGAATGTCAGCAAGTTCCGCCCTCAGAGCTTACGGTATTGAACCGTATTAAAACTAATACAAACCACTAAAAATCAATATGTTACATTAAATATTTCCAGCCATTTTCTTGTTTTTATCCCCCCTGTCCGGCTAACTTTACTCCCATATTTTAATCATTAACAGCAAATTTTATGAGAAGAAACATTACGCTATTTGTATGTTTCCTGATTTGTCTGCCGGGCCTGCTCTTTGCGCAGGAAATAAGCATTACCGGTAAGGTAAAAGACAAAGCAGGAATAGGCATTCCAGGCGTTTCCGTGAGGGTAAAAGGAAGCACCCAGGGTGTTGCCAGTACCGCAGACGGATCTTTCAGTATCCGTGCAACCGGCAATGCGACCCTGGTTTTCACTTCGATCGGTTATGTAACGGCCGAAGAAACCGTGAACAACCGCGCTGTGCTCAACGTAACCCTGGGCAACGACAACCAGCAACTTAACGACGTGGTGGTTATCGGCTACGGCACCCAAACCCGTAAGGACCTGACCACCGCTGTGGTTTCGGTATCTGCAAAAGACATCGAGAACCAGCCGATCACCAATCCACTGCAGGCGGTCCAGGGCCGGGCAGCCGGCGTGCAGGTTTCATCGCAGTCGGGAAAGCCGGGCTCAGGCATCTCGATCACCATTCGGGGAAATACCTCGATCACCGCGTCCAACAGTCCATTGTATGTCATTGACGGTGTTACCTCGCGTGATGCCAGTTTCCTCAACCCGAACGACATCGAAACGATGACGATCCTCAAAGATGCCTCAGCAGCTGCGATCTATGGTTCAAGCGGCGCAAACGGTGTGGTGCTGATCACGACGAAAAAAGGCACTGCCGGCAAACTCCAGGTGGCTTTCAACGCCTTCAGTGGTTTCTCAAACCTCTGGCAAACGCAGGATGTCCTGGACCGCGACCAGTATATCGCGCTGATGAAGGAGCTTGGTTATACCACTTTTGGCGGGGACCTGAACACGGACTGGCAGCAGGAAACTTTTGGTACCGGGACCCAGAACAGTTACCAGGTATCACTCTCAGGCGGAATCAAGGGTGGCCAGTACTATTTCTCTTCAGGCTATCAGCAAGACAAAGGAACTGTGGCACCCGCCAAACTGGACAGGTACACATTTAACTTCAACGGCACGCAGAGCCTGAACAAATGGCTGAAACTTTCGGCCAATGCCGCGCTCACATCACGCAATTCGGTCGATGTAGGTGACAACGCAGGCGTTTCCCGGGGAGGAACCATCCTTGCAGCCCTGACTACGCCGCCAACCATCGGCATTTTCGCGCCGAACGGGCAATACACCACCGTACCAAATGCCGGTGGCTGGGACAACCCTGTTGCCCTCGCTTTCGGGAACGACAACAACACCCGTAACCTGCGTTTTGTCGGCGCATTTGCGGCAGAACTTAACTTTACCCGCGACCTGTCCTTTAAGTCCAGCATCAGCAGCAACGTGAATAAAAACCATTACCGGTATTATGTTGATCCGTTTATGACCACCTATGGCCGGCAGGAGCGCGGGCTCTTCCGCACAAACGATACCTACGACAATGTCTGGCTGAATGAAAACATCCTGAATTACACAAAAAATTCTGGCAAACACGCCTTCACTGCGACGGCCGGTTATACGATGCAGGCCTCCAACTACCGCTATTACGAACACCAGGAGTCGCGTTACCTGGACCAGGCTACGGGCGCTCCTGTTAAACCCTCGGTTGCCCTGACCATTCCGCAACAGGCACAATGGTCTAAACAATCGTTCCTGGGCAGGCTCACCTACTCCTGGGATAGCCGCTATTTATTCAGCTCGAACTTCAGGGCAGACGGATCCTCTCGGTTTTCTTCGAAAAACAAATTCGGGTACTTCCCATCTTTCTCTGCCGGGTGGCGAATCTCGGGTGAAGATTTCCTGAAAAACAGCAAGACCATAGACGACCTGAAGGTTCGTGCGAGCTGGGGGCAGGTAGGTAATGATGAAGGGATCGGGGACTACGCATACATGAAACTTTACCAGATCACGGCCCAGGGCGATTACACGCTATCTAACCCGGCAAATGAAGACCTGAGATGGGAACGCACCACGCAAACCAACCTTGGCCTGGACCTGACCATGTTCAACAACCGACTGGTCTTTACTGCAGATGCCTACCTGAAACGCACAAGCGATCTGCTGATCAACGTACAGTTGCCGCCGTCTTCAGGTTTCGGTGTTCAGGCTTACAACGTGGGATCTATGGAAAATAAGGGGCTCGAGTTCGTGCTTTCGTCAAAAAATTTCGTTCGCGAAAAATTCAGCTGGTCTACTGATGTCAACTTTTCGCTGAACCGCAATGAGGTGACCAGTCTCGGCAATACGCAGAAGTCGCTTGACTTCGCAGGAATTTATGAGCGCGACGCCGCGGTGCGCATTGAGGCTGGCAGACCACTCGGCAGTTTTTATGGCTATATTTTTAACGGTGTAAATCCGGCCAATGGCGCTGCCCTTTATGCCGACCTGAACGGGAATGGGAGCACTGACGCGGCAGACCGTACGTTTATAGGCTTGGCCCAGCCCGAATTCACATATGGCCTGAACAACAGTTTTACATTAGGTAACTGGGGCCTCAATGTCTTTTTCCAGGGTGTACAGGGAAATCAATTGTTTAATGCCTCCCGCATCGATCTGGAAGGCATGTTTGACAGCAAAAACCAAAGCGCTGCAGTGCTGAACCGGTGGACAACCGCAGGGCAGATCACCGACATTCCACGGGCGCTTTCCCAGTCTTCTGCAAACTCCCTTACATCCAGCCGTTTTGTTGAAGACGCCTCGTACCTGCGCCTGAAAACGACCACCCTGTCGTATAACTTTGGGCAGGCCGCACTCGGCCGCCTGCGCATGCGTAAACTCATGCTGTTCGCTACAGGCTACAACCTGCTCACTTTCACGAAGTACAGCGGCCTCGATCCGGAAGTTAACCAGTATGGCGCCAACGGACCGTCGATGGGTGTTGACTATGGCACTTACCCGCAGGCACGTACCTTTCTTTTTGGCGTAAACGTTGGCTTTTAATTATTGACACATGAAACTGAAAATATATCTATCCGGTGCAGCTTTAGTCCTCGCGACAGCAGGAGGCTGCAAAAAAGACTTCCTGGATAAACAACCCTTTAACCAGGTAACGCCAGGTGTTGCATTCACAACTGCAGCCGGGGCAGAGAAATTGCTCGCAGGGGCATATGGATCCATGTATAACGATTACCATATCTGGGATTACATGGTCAACGGCGACGTTACGGCAGACAATGCCTACGCTGGCGGCGATAACCCCGCAAACATCCAGATCGACCTGTTTACAGCCAACTCGACGAACGGTAATGTAAGCCGGGACTGGGGTTTTCTGTACAGCAACATAAAAAATGCAAATGAAGTCCTCGAAAATGTACCAAACATCAGCGATCCTGTCCTGGATCAGGGCGGACGGCGCAACCAGATTTTGGGCGAGGCCAGCGCCATTCGTGCCTACATGTACTTTCACCTGGTACGGCTTTGGGGGCCTGTTCCGCTCGTGCTGAAAACTCCGGCCAGCCTGGAAGACATGCAAAAGCCAAAATCGCCGGTTAATGAGGTGTATGCGCAGATCATCAGAGATCTGGAGTTTGCATTGGCCAGCGTACGCAGCACAGCCCCTAACAAGGGTATTGTAACGAAGGGTGTAGTCAATGCCCTGCTTGCAAAAGTACATGCGTCTGCACCGGCACCGGACTGGGCCAAAGTAAACCAATACGCTGATGCCGTTATTGGCGGCGGTTACAGTTTGTTCGGCAGTTTTGACGGCCTGTTCTCCGGCAACAACAAGAACAACTCAGAATCGATCTGGGAAATGCAGTATGATGGTTATGGCGGGCCTACCGGCCGGGGTAACTGGATGCCGGGCGTTATCGTGGGCACCGGCTGGAAAAGATTTTGTACGCCCACCAATGATCTGGTGGCAGCTTTTGATGCCGAAGGTGATGTGCAGCGCAAAAATGCGAGCGTAACTTTCAAAAATGCTGCCAGCGAAGGGTGGTCTGACAATTATTGGCCGAAAGCCAATTATCCCTACATCAACAAATACCGCAATGACGACAAAACGAACGCCTACATCATCCGCCTTGCAGACATCATCTTGCTGAAAGCCGAGGCGGTGAATGAACTTTCGGCAGGCGGCTGGGCACAGGCCAAACCGCTTGTAGATCAGGTTAGAAGCCGGGTCGGTTTAGGCGGAACCCCTGCAGCCAGCCAGGCCTCCATGCGCCTGGCCATTGAAAAGGAGCGAAGGCTTGAACTGGCGTTCGAAGGACACCGCTGGTTCGACCTGCTTCGCACCGGCCGCGCCATCGAAGTCATGAATGCACAGAAAGACGGCAGCGGCAATAACCTGAATTACAATGTTTCGGCACAAAAGCTACTTTTCCCGATTCCGCAAAATGAACTGGATCGCAACCCGAACGCACGCTGATAATTATACACCCATATGGACCCTCTGGGGTCTCTTATAAAAGAAGAAAAACATGTATTTCCCCTTTCCGCCTCTAAAAACGATTTTGCTGCAGGTGGTGCTGTCGGCTTGCCTGTTGAGCGCCGGCGCACAGCAATTACCCGTATCCTGCTACCTCACTACTCCCGATAAAAGCAGCCTGCTCAGTCCATCGGAAACTCGCCTGGCCTGGAGCAAGGGCCCGGCAGGGGGCACTGCCATTCGTATTAATCCAGGCAAAACATTCCAGGAAATTGACGGTTTTGGCTACACCATGACAGGAGGCAGCGCAACGCTGATCAACCGCTTGCCCGCGGCCCGTAAAGATTCCCTGCTGCGCGAGATGTTCTCCTCAGCCGGCATTGGCATCAGTTACCTGCGCATCAGCATTGGTGCTTCAGATTTGAGCGCCTCGCTTTTTACCTACAACGAGCTGCCTGAGGGCCAAACCGACGAGACTCAGGCCAGGTTCTCGCTCCGCGAGGAAGAGACCGACCTCATTCCGGTGCTGAAAAGGATCGTTGCCATTAACCCGAAAATTAAGATCCTTGGCTCGCCCTGGACTGCGCCAACCTGGATGAAAGACAACAGGAGTTTCAAGGGCGGAAGCCTGCTGAAACAGTACTATTCCGCATACGCGCGTTATTTTGTTCGGTACATTCAGGGCATGAAAAAGGCCGGCATCACCATCCATGCCATTACGCCGCAAAATGAGCCGCTGCACCCGGGCAATAACCCCAGCATGTTTATGTCGGCTGAAGACCAGGCTGTTTTCATCCGTGTGCTCGGACCAGCTTTCAAAAAAGCCGGTATCAGGACCAAAATCATCGCTTATGACCACAATGCCGACAGGCCCGATTACCCGCTGACAGTTCTGCGCGATCGGGAAGCAAACAAATGGACCTATGGTTCAGCTTTTCACCTGTACGCCGGCAAGTTGTCTGCCCTTTCAGAAGTGCGCAATGCCTTTCCTGACAAACACATTTATTTCACAGAGCAGTGGGTCGGCGGACCGGGGAATTTTGCCGAAGACCTGAAGTGGCATGTGGGAACGCTCCTGATCGGGGCTACACGAAACTGGAGCCGTACCGTGTTGGAATGGAATGTTGCTGCCGATGCCAGCTACGGTCCTCATACCGACAAAGGCGGTTGCACGAGCTGCCTGGGCGCGCTGACTATTGACGGACAAACGATCACCCGCAATGTGGCCTGGTACGTGATTGGCCATGCGTCAAAGTTTGTCCCGCCGGGTTCGAAGCGAATCGATTCCGACCTGCTGCCAGGGCTGCCAAATGTGGCCTTCAGAACACCAGCGGGGAAAACGGTATTGATCGTAATGAACACCGCTACCGCCACGCAGCAATTTACCGCTGAGGAAAGCGGGCGCCATTTTACGGCCAGCGTTCCGGCCGGAACTGCCGCTACTTTTATCTGGTAGAGATCTTCCGAACAAAGAAAGGGATGTCAGTACGCTGCTCATCCCTTTTTTTGTCTGACAGGCGTAGTCTGGCTCAGGAAAATTAGGCAGGAATTAAGCGCTTGCTTATCTTTAAAGCATGAACCGAATTGACCGGCTTTTTGGCTTGCTCACCTACCTTCAGTCGCGAAAACACACATCTGCCGAGCAGATCGCCGAAAAATTCGGAATGAGCCTCCGCACAGTATACCGCGATATGCGGGCGCTCAATGAGCAGGGCGTGCCGGTCGCTTTTGAGCCTCATAAAGGCTATTTTATTGCAAGCGGATATTTTCTGCCCCCGATCACCTTCAATATGGAAGAGGCCAACGCGCTGCTGCTCGTTGAAAGCCTCGTAAACGGATTTGCCGACCGCTCTATAAAAAAACACTATGGCGAAGCCCTTTCAAAGGTAAAGAACGTGCTCAAGGCCTCGCAGAAAGAGGTCCTTGAAAACATGAATGAACACATACGGCTGCAGCTGCCAGGCCGTTATGAGCTAAGCTTTGAATATCTTTCCGTTTTACAGGCCGCCATTTCTGCAAAAAAAATCATTGAACTCTGTTACACGAACAGGCAAGAGGAACAGAGTACCCGCAGGTGCGAGCCTATCGGCATTATCTTTTATGCATTTGGCTGGCACCTGATCGCCTGGTGCCACATGCGCCGCGAATACCGGGACTTCAGCCTTGTACGCATCCGCGCCATCCGCACACTTGAGCTCGATTTTACCCGCAGCGACCACATGCACATCAATGATTATATGAAGCTGTTGCCTGTAAACTATTAATTTTTTAGTCCCCTCTGATCCTGACTGACATAAGGTTGTCAGTAGCCCTATTTTTCTTTGCTGTATCACCAAAAACAACAAAGAAAACATGAATATCATTGACCTGCTGCTGACCGAGATGTCTCATGAAGCAACGACGACCCGCAAAATGCTTGCTCTGGTTCCTGCCGAAAAATTCGATTGGGCACCGCATGAAAAAAGCATGAAACTGAAAAATTTGTCTACCCATATAGCCGAGCTGCCCGGATGGATAACCATGGCGCTGACTACAGACGAAATCGACTTTGACCAGAACTCGTGGAAGCCAACAGATGTGGCCGACAACGCTGCACTCATGCAACTGTTCGAGGATAGCCTGACTTCAGGCCGCAGCACGCTCGAAAAAGCAACAGAAGAAGACCTGAATGGAACCTGGACATTGCGCAGCGGCGACCAGATCTTCAACACCTGGACCAAGTATGAAACGATACGCCATGCATTCTGCCAGACCGTTCACCACCGTGCACAATTAGGTGTGTACCTCAGGCTGCTCGACATTCCTATACCGGGAAGTTACGGCCCGAGTGCCGATGACCCTGGTATGTAATGCCCCGGTAAACCGTTAACTGATTGTCATCCCGTCTTTTCTGCTCCCGGCCCGTTTATCGGCCCGGGATCATTTTTTTCCGGCGTTCTGGGTTTGCAGTTAATTTTCGGTAATTTTGCAGGTAATGGTTTCCACAAAAAAGACAGACATTCGTTCACTCAACCTGGAGCAGCTGCAGCAGCATTTTGTGGCCATGAGCCAGCCAGCCTACCGCGCCAAACAGGTTTATCAGTGGCTGTGGGAAAAATCAGCGCGTAGCTTTGATGAAATGAGCAATTTGTCTAAGGAGCTCCGTGAGAAACTGAAGGAAACCTGTGTGATTAATGCGGTCGAGGTGAACAATTCTCAGTTCAGCGCTGACCAGACCATCAAAAGTACATTCCGCCTGGCCGATGCGAATATCGTAGAAGGAGTACTGATCCCTGCAGACGATCGCATGACTGCTTGTGTGAGCTCACAGGTGGGCTGCAGCCTGACCTGTAAGTTTTGCGCCACCGGATACATGGACCGGAAACGAAACCTGAACGCCGATGAAATCTATGATCAGGTCGTCTTGATCGACCAGCAGGCAAAAAAGAACTACAATGTGCCCCTAACAAATATCGTTTATATGGGCATGGGCGAGCCTTTGCTTAACTATGCGAACGTGCTGCGGTCCATAGACCGCATTACGGCACCTGACGGTCTGAATATGTCTTACAAACGCATCACCGTTTCAACAGCCGGCATTGCAAAAATGATCAGGAAACTTGGCGATGACCAGGTTAAGTTCAATCTGGCCCTTTCCCTTCACGCAGCGAACGACAGCAAACGAAACGAGATCATGCCGATCAATGAGCAGAATTCGCTGCCTGCACTTGCCGACGCATTAAAATATTATTTTGCCAAGACCAAAAACCCGGTTACCTACGAGTACATTGTCTTCCATAATTTCAATGACGAACTGGAAGACGCGGCTGAACTGGCCAGGTTCTGCAAACACATTCCTTGTAAGGTAAACCTGATCGAATACAATCCTATTGCTTTTGCCGATTTCAAAAACGCCGATGGTGACAAGATCGAGGCCTTTTCTGCCCACCTCAAATCGAAAGGGATTATTACCAACATCAGGCGCAGCCGTGGCAAAGATATTGATGCCGCCTGTGGCCAACTTGCGGTAAAAGAAAAAAACTAGCTGTTAACCTTCAAATTATTTTCATAACTTTTAAGAAATAAAAGTTATGAAAGCGGCTGCTTTGTTGTATGATTTTTCACTCCTGCTCTTCCCTGAACCTTGTCAGGCCTGTGGGAAACCGCTGTTCAGGGGCGAGACGTTAATTTGCACCGACTGCATCTATAATCTGCCTTATACAGATTACCATACCGATCCTGAAAACCGGCTTGCCCGGCAATTCTGGGGGCGCGTACCCCTGGCGGCCGCAACGGCCCTGCTGTATTTCCGAAAGGGGGGGCGCGTTCAAACCCTGCTTCACAGGCTTAAATATGGCCATAAACCCGAGTTAGCCAGGCTCATGGGCACCCTGCTGGCCAGGCAACTTATGCAGTCTGCCCTAACCCGGCCAGACGACGTTATCCCGGTTCCCATGTACAAAAGGAACGAGCGGAAGCGTGGGTACAACCAGAGCTGGCTGATTGCGGCCGGGCTTTGTGCCACAGCGAACTTGTTGCTAAGCGACAAGGTATTGGTCAAAACGCAGAAAACCAGCAGCCAGACCCGCAGAAGCCGGTTCAGCAGGTATGAAAACATGCGTCAGGTATTTGAATTGCAGCCCGCCGCAAACATTAACGGAAGGCATGTATTACTTATTGATGATGTGGTCACGACCGGCTCTACGGCCGAAGCCTGCGCCCTCGTGCTGCTTGGTGCCGGGGCTGCATCGGTAAGCCTGGCTACACTGGCTTTCACAGAATGACATAAGTGGTTGTCAGCGAGCACCTTGGTATTTAATTCAGATTTTTTCAGTTGCCTGTGCAACATTTTCCAAACGGGCCCGTTTATAATATCGAGAGCGTTAATTTAGATGGTAAGGGTCGATATTTTCATAGCAAAATATCGGCCCTTTACTTTTGATGAGAAGGCAATTAGTGTGCGGTGAAAAAAGCATCAAAGATATTCCGCACTTCTTCCGGCTTAAAGGGTTTCAGCAGGTAAGCGCTCATCCCACTATCAGCAAACGCCTCAGCTTCCTCTCTTTCAATAGAAGCACTCAGCGCAACGATTGGCAGGCTGGCCAGGTACGTACCGCCAATTTCCCTGATCTTCCGCGTCGCCTCATAGCCATCAAGAACCGGCATATGAACGTCCATAAAGACCATATCGTAGGGCGGCTCGTTCAGGATCATGTCAACAGCTTCCTGCCCGTTAGCGGCCGAATCGACCTTGACACCCCAACGTTCAAAGATACGCCTGGCAATAACGATATTGACCTCATTGTCATCTACAACAAGTATTCGTCTTCCTGCATACAGGTCTCCGGCTTTGGTTTCAGGTATCTGAACCGCATCGGTGGCGGCTAGCGAAAAGCTAATCGTGAAAGAGAAAGCTGTTCCCTCTCCTTCCCGGCTATGCAATTGAAGATCTGCCTGATGCAGACCAAGCAGTTTTTTAGTAATTGCCAGACCCAGACCGGTGCCGCCATACTTGCGGGATATTTCTGTCTTTGCCTGAGTAAAAGCTTCAAATACATATTCCTGTTTGTCAGCCGGTATGCCAATGCCGGTATCGCGTACTTCAAAATGCAGGCTTATTTCGCCGTCGGCTTGCCCAACGTCGCTGACATTGAGTTCAATCAGGCCGTTTTCAGTAAATTTGATCGCATTTCCAAGCAGATTCATGAGCACCTGATACAGCCTTGTCCTGTCGCCCGTAACAAGCGGAAGCGAACCGGCATTTAACCGGAGTGTGTTGCCTCGCTTGGCCGCATTTACCTGTAAAGACTGGATAATATCCCGGCAAAGCGCCACGATGTCGAGGGGTAGTTTTTCCAATTGCAGCTTACCTGTTTCTATCTTGGTAAAATCCAGGATGTCGTTGATAATACTAAGCAGGTTATCTGCAGAAAACTTCAAAATGTTCAGGTCTGCCAGCTGCGACTCTTTGGGATCGTTATCAAGCAGGAGATTGGTCATGCCGATCACGGCATTAAGCGGTGTGCGGATCTCATGGCTCATGACAGACAGGAACATTTCTTTGGCCTCGCTTAAACGCAGGGCCTGTTCTTTCGCGTCAATGATCTCCGCCTCGAATGCTTTGCGTTCAGTGATGTCGGTGATCAGCTCGACCTGGCGTTCAACCTCACCCTCTGCATTGACAATGGGTGTGTTGGCGACCGACACCCACATTCCCCGCCCGCTCTTGTCTCTTGCCTGGATCTCAAGGTAATAAGGCTGTTTCAGTCCGGCTTTGTTTCGCGCTTCTTCGATTCGCGACAGATCGGTCTCGGGCGCAGCCAAAAGGTCGCCTGGCCGCTTACCCAGCAAATCCTTTAACGGGTACCCGCTTAACTTTTCGAACGATTCGTTTACCCAGGTAATGTGACCGCTGCGGTTGTAAATAACCACGCCGGTATTCGCTTTGCTCGCCACGAGCGACAAGACCTGCAACTGTTCTTCGGCCTTCTTTTTTTCTGTAATGTCAAGGATAATCTCTACCTCTGCATCAACCTTGCCCTCTTCATCCAGCACAACCGTATTATAGATCGATAACCAGATGGGGCGTTTATCTTTGCGGTAGGCGAGAATATCTACGGTAAATGATTGTTTGTTCCGGCTAAGCTTTCGCGCCTTTTCAATGAGCAGCAAATCGGTTTTCGGCCCTGCTATAAGGTCGCCAAGCCGTTTGCCGCGCAGGTCCTCAGAGCCGAAACCGGTGATTTTTTCGAAGGCGTTATTGACCCAGGTTATCTGGCTGTTTGCATCACTGATCACGATTCCGTTGTTCACCTTACTCGCTACAAACGACAATTGAAGCAGCTCACTCTGTACACGTTTGCTCTCGGTTACATCCCGGCCATAGCCATACCAGCGATCCCCTTTCGAGACCATGTTCCAGTTGACCCAGCGGGTTTCGGCATAATTTCCAACGATCCTGAACTCGATGTTAAATTGTTTTTCATGGTTCTTCAGGCCTGACTCGAGCAGGCGTAAAAGTTCCTTCCGATCATCTTCATGGCAGAATGTCCAGATACTTTCGCCAGAGACCTCTTCAGGCTGGTAACCGAACATGGTGGTTACAGCTGCATTGATAAACAGGATTTTGCCCTGACGGTCAAGGATACAATGCAGATCGGGAGAGAGGTTGAAGATATCGACAAATTCCCGGCTGCGTGTAAGCTGTTCCTGAAGCGCAAAGTTGCTTTTTCGCAGGGAAAGGTGCAGGATGACCTCCCTTGACAATGTTTCAAGTGTAATGCGCTGCGCTTCGGTCAGTGATCGCTTTTTCATGTCGCACACACAGAAAGCGCCCAGGCAGTTGCCTGCGGCATCGATCAGCGGCATGCCGGCAAAGAACCGGACGTGCGGGCTTCCAGCTACCGCTGAAGCCTCCATGAACCTGGTATCGGCACTTGCGTCTTCGACGAGTAAGAATGCTGCGGTGTCGATCACGAAACCCGTCAGCGTACCTTCAAGCAATACTTTCGATTCTTCAAGGCCGGTTGCCGACCGGATCCACAACAATTCTCCTTCTTTGAACGAAATATAGGCTCGCGGCACCTCGCAGATCATGGCCGCGAGCCTGGTAAAATTATCGAACGCCAGCTCCTGTCCCTGTTCACTAACGCCATGCACACCCAGCTGCGATGGCTGAAGCGTGTCGTCGGGCAGGAAGGTTGACGGTTCGTCCATTTCAGGAAATTCAGGTCATCTTATTTATAAAGAGGAAATTTGCTTACTAAGTCCCGTACTTCCGCGCGCACGGCGGCAATGGTTTCTTCGTTCTCTGCATCGGCCAGCACCCGGTCAATCAGGTCAACAACGGCCTGCATGTCTGACTCTTTCATTCCCCTGGAAGTAATCGCTGCCGTACCGACCCGGAAACCGGATGTTACGAATGGTGACTTATCATCGAACGGAACCATGTTTTTGTTGACGGTAATGTCTGCTTTTTCAAGCGCATTTTCAGCAAGTTTACCGGTAATGTTTTTATTGCGCAGGTCGATCAGCATCAGGTGGTTATCTGTACCGCCCGAAATGATGCCATATCCTTTTTCCAGGAAAGCTTTGGCCATGGCCTGGGCGTTTGTTTGAACCTGTTTGATGTATGTGCCGTATTCATCTGTCAGGGCTTCGCCGAAGGCTACTGCTTTGGCAGCGATGATGTGCTCAAGCGGACCACCTTGCGTGCCCGGAAAAACGGCTGCATCCAGTAAAGCCGACATCATTTTGGTTTCCCCTTTTGGCGTCTTCAATCCGAAAGGATTTTCAAAATCCTGGCCCATCATGATCATACCTCCACGTGGCCCCCGCAGTGTTTTGTGTGTGGTGGTGGTTACAATGTGACAGTGCGGAAGGGGATCAGCCAGTAAACCTTTGGCGATCAGGCCGGCTGGGTGAGAAATATCGGCAAGCACCAGCGCCCCGATCTTGTCGGCGACAGAACGGATGAATGCATAATCCCATTCCCGTGAATAGGCAGAAGCCCCGCAGATAATCAGTTTTGGTTTTTCGGCCAGGGCCGTTTCTTCCAGTTTTTTATAATCGATCAGGCCGGTTTCTTTCACCACTCCATAAAAAAGCGGCTGGTACAGTTTTCCTGAAAAGTTAACAGGCGAACCATGTGTCAAGTGACCGCCATGAGAAAGATCAAATCCCAGAATTTTATCACCCGGCTGAAGTACGGCCAGCATAACGGCAGAATTGGCCTGAGCACCTGAATGCGGTTGCACATTGACCCATGCAGCACCAAAAAGTTCCTTAGCGCGTTCAATAGCCAGTGTTTCCACCTGATCTACAACCTGGCAGCCACCGTAATACCGTTTGCCGGGCAGGCCTTCAGCATATTTGTTCGTCAAAACAGACCCTGCTGCTTCGATTACCTGTTTACTCACAAAATTCTCTGAAGCAATCAATTCCAGCCCATGTTCCTGACGGTCGAGTTCCTGGTTAATAAGATCGAAAATCTGGGTATCTCTTTTCATTTATAAGTTGGTTTTTAAAGAAGCAAAATTAAGGAATCGGCAACAATTTCAAGCCTCAAATTCATAAGCACTTACAGTGAAATTGTTGAACCCCGCTCCAATTTGAATATTTAATAATTTTTGCTGCAGCATTTCCAGAATGGCAAGGAAATTATAGACGAAATGGACCTTGTTCTCTGAATTTTTTGAAATTAATGCAAAATCAAGACTGCGATTTATTTCAACAAGCTGCGCAATGACGTTCTTCTGCTGGGTGATCGTATAAGGATATTGAACGACAGTGTGTTTGACTTCTACTTTCCGAAAGTCATACTTTTGGTTAACCCGCTGGTAGGCCATAAGCAGTTTATACAAGTCCAGGCTGTGCAGTTCATCGGCTACAGCGGCGGGAGCCGTTTCGGCCATCAGCTGCAGGTCCTGCTCAAAATTTCCCCGCCTGAACTGCAGCATCCGCGCATCTTCGAATACCCTGAGTTTTTCGGCCACTTCTTTAAACTGTTTGTAGGCAATGAGCTTGGCGATCAGGTCCTGCTGTGGGTCTACCTCGTTTCCATCTGCGTCATGCTCAGGCCGCGGCAAGAGCATTTTTGACTTGATGCGCATCAGGGTAGCGGCCACAAGGATAAATTCACCTGCCAGTTCTACATTCAGCGCCGTCATGCGGTGCAGGTAGTTCAGAAAATCATCTGTAATTTTGGCTATCTCTATCTCGTGGATCTGCAGTTCGTCCTTTTCGATAAAAAAAAGGAGCAGGTCAAACGGGCCCTCAAATACGGGTAGCCGGATCTCGAAACTGCCTTGCTCGTCATTTGCCATTGAGGTTCAAATATACGATATTGGGCTTAGAAGTTTTGTTTCAAACTATTCACACAAACCCGTAGCTTTTTGGTTAATATATAAAACAAAATAGTTTACTTTGCATCTTATTTTTGCACCAGACCAGGATATGGAAGTTAAGGCAGGTCCGTTGTTGTCCACTATAAATTACCCCGCTGATCTTAAGCGGTATACCGAAGCAGAACTTGAGCAGATCTGCCATGAGCTTCGACAATACATCATCGATGTGGTCAGCGTGAATGGCGGTCATTTTGGTGCAAGTCTCGGCGTGGTCGAGTTGACGGTTGCCTTACACTATGCACTGAACACGCCTTACGATAAACTGGTCTGGGATGTAGGCCACCAGGCTTACGGGCACAAGATCCTGACCGGCCGCCGGGAAGTGTTTCATACCAACCGCATTTACAAAGGCATCAGCGGGTTTCCGAAAATCAGTGAGAGTGAATATGATACCTTCGGAGTAGGCCATTCATCGACCTCCATCTCGGCCGCGCTCGGCATGGCTGTTGCCTCGCAGCTTAAGGGCGAAAAAGACCGCCAGCATGTAGCTGTAATCGGCGACGGCGCGATGACGGCCGGAATGGCTTTCGAAGGGCTGAACCATGCCGGCATTGAAAATTCAAATGTGCTGGTTGTGCTGAACGACAACTGTATGTCGATAGACCCCAATGTCGGTGCACTGAAAGAATACCTGACCAGCATTACCACCTCCAGGTCTTACAATCGTTTTCGTGATGATATTTCGACAGTGCTGAGTAAACTATCGGAACTGGGGCCAAATGCACACAAGTTTGTTAAAAAAATCGAAAAGAGCATCAAAGGAACGCTGTTAAAAAACAGCAACCTGTTCGAGGCGCTGAACTTCCGGTATTTTGGCCCGGTTGATGGCCATGACGTAAAGCGACTGGCTGCGATCATCAAAGATTTAAAAGAAATTCCCGGCCCTAAACTGCTGCACTGCGTAACGGTTAAGGGGAAAGGTTTTGCCCTGGCAGAAAAAGACCAGACCAAATGGCATGCCCCCGGGTTATTTGATAAAATTACCGGCGAAATCAAGAAGCCGGTTTCTGCAAAAGCACAGCCGCCAAAGTATCAGGATGTTTTTGGCCACACCATGGTCGAACTGGCAGAGGCGAATGAGAAAGTAGTTGGCATTACACCGGCCATGCCTTCAGGATCATCGCTCAACATCATGATGAAAGCCATGCCCACCCGGGCCTTCGACGTCGGCATTGCAGAACAGCATGCGGTTACTTTTTCTGCCGGACTGGCAGCCCAGGGGCTCGTGCCTTTCTGCAATATTTATTCGAGTTTTATGCAGCGCGCTTATGACCAGGTTATTCATGACGTGGCCATACAGAAACTAAACGTGGTCTTCTGCCTTGACCGCGCCGGCCTTGCTGGTGCAGACGGCCCAACGCATCATGGGGCTTACGACCTGGCCTTTATGCGCTGCATTCCAAACATGATCGTTGGCGCTCCCATGAATGAAGAGGAGCTGCGAAACATGATGTATACGGCACAATTACCTGACATGGGCCCCTTCAGCATACGTTATCCGCGTGGAAACGGGGTACTCGCCGACTGGAAACGTCCTTTTAAGGCGCTTGAACCTGGAAAGGGACGTATGATCTGCGCGGGCGACGAAGTAGCGATCCTGACCATCGGCCATGTAGGGAATTTTGCCGTTACGGCCTGCAGGGAGCTCAATACAGAAGGAATTTACCCTGCGCACTATGACCTTCGTTTTGTGAAACCACTTGATGAGCGGCTATTGCATGAGGTCTTTACGACCTACAAAAAAGTGATCACCGTAGAAGATGGGTGTTTACAGGGCGGCATGGGCACCGCAGTGCTGGAGTTTATGGCAGACCACAATTATCATGCAGAGGTGATCAGGCTCGGCATTCCGGACCGGATCATCGAACACGGCGAGCAGCCCGAATTGTGGGCAGAGTGCGGCTACGATACGGAAAGCATTATTACCACTGTCAGGGGAATGGCCAAAATAAGGGCTACCAAGACCATGGCCGGCTAGCTTAATCAAACATTCGCGCCCGAACGCTGTTTCCATTAGTACTAAAACTTAAGTACTATGGCTGTCCATGAACAAAAACCTAAAACTCCAAAAAACTGGTACCTGGCTCTGGGTGCTATAGCTGTTACGCTCGTACTGGTAATTATTTTTACTACCGGTAAAAGCGACCATTCCTCAGACCACCGGGGTGCTGCCAGGGACTCATCTACCATTGAAAGTGAGATCAATGCAAATTGGTCAGGTGTTGAACCTAAACCCGATGCCAATCTGCATGTTTCAGACTCATCTGCAACCAACAGCGACAACTTACAGGCCTATACCATCGACGAGAGCATTGTATTTGAACCGGGTAAAGCCGCGCTCGATGCAGACGCTCAATCAAAAATCCGCTCGGTAGCTTCAACGTTTACCAAATCATTTCCTGAGTCTACGCTGGAAATTGCGGGTGTAAGCAGCAATGCCGCCGGCAACAAACTGGCAGATGAACGTGCCAAAGCCGTACGGGAATTTATGATTAAGAATGTACAGGTACCTGCAAGCCAGTTAAAGATGACGGCGCCTGAGCCTGCTACGGCCGGTAAAGGCGAAACAGGTAAGGAACCTGGCGTACACCTGACCGCGCGTAAAAAATAAGCGCTTCGCTTGCGGTAAATAGATTAAGGGTCCTCGTCAATTGATGAGGATTTTTTTTTGCCCAGCGGTCTGTATGACGGTTTTATAAAGTTACCCTTTCAACACACGCTACACTGGAAACCCCTGCTGCGGCATGACTCCGCCTCTCCACGCGTATGGTATCCCGTGGCCCAGCCACGGATCTGCGTCTTTGCTCTTTCGGCTGATCATCCCGCAGCCAATTGAGGTGAGCTCTTCAGCCCCTCCTCTTTTTGAGCGGTGGCAAAAACGACACAAACAACTTCCCTGAACGAAAAGCAAGGACATAAAAAAAGCAGCTCATTGCTGAGCTGCTTTCCCTTATAAATTAATGTTCTTATCTGTTTTTACAAGCTTCGATCAGCAGTGATCTGTTGTACTGCGGCGTATTGGTTCCGAAGAAGTCGAACTCTTCACCAACGGCAGTCGACAGGTCAAGGCTGGTGATGGTTTTGTTGTTAACCGTCTTCGTCTGGTTACCCCAGTTCGCCCGGAAGTCATAGCTTGAACCGACAGTAAGCATCACGGTCTTAAGCATGCCTTTTTGTACCTCGCCAAGCAACTTATATTGTGAAGCTGGTGCACCTGCCGGTTTGTAAAATAAGGTGAAGCTTGGTGGCACGATCGGTCCTACTCCAGGGCAGCTCACCACCAGCGTTAAGGTAACCTGTTGAACAGGCTGACCCGGCTGGCCGAGTGTGATACCAATATTCCCACCGTTACAAGCACTATTAATGGTACCTTCAGCAAGTACATTGCGTGTACTGGCGTTAAGCACTTTGTAGCGCACAGCAAACGGAGGAAGACCTGTAACCGGAACAACCCGACCGTCACTAACGATGACAGTTTCTTCGTCAAGCAAAGTCTCACCATCCATACGGAACAGCTGTACCGCGGTAGTCAGCGTACTTGAGCCCAACCATGGTGCTGTGAAAGTGAACGTTGACGGCGCACAGTTCCTTGTGCTCACCACGTTACCTACGCAAAATACGGTAAGGTGATTAGTTGCGAAAGCAACTGCAAGTTTTTGCGACGCATCCCGGGTAACAGTAACTTCTTTTTCATACTGCCATTGACCGGTGCTGTTTTGATAACTGTAAACAACCAGTTTGTCACCTACTTTAACGTCTTCGGTTGTACCTACGGGCTGAAAGTCAGGATTGATCTGGATGCCCACATTAATATCTTGAGAGAAGGTCTTAACTTCCTGTCCCCCTACGAACATGTCAATATCTGTGAAACCTGCAGGAACAAAGAAAGCGGAACCTACTTGCCCGTCAGGACCTTTAACATTAGGCGAGCTGAGGTCAGCACCAGGGAACATATCAAGTGCAGCTGGGTTACCTGCGTCAAAGTTAATGGCGCGGGCAGTCAACGTACCGCCTGAAAGCAGCTCGCCAGCTGCGTTGCGGAAAGAAGTACCAGCAGGAATGCTGATGGATGTTACTTCAGTAACGGTTCCTGTAGCAGGCGTTACAAGGCTTACCGGTGCCGTCGTGGCACCACCTGTTAATCCGACTTCTACGGTTTTAACCGCCGAAGCTGGGGTATTGCTGATTACTTTCAGCATGGCGGCACGCAGGATCTGGCTGAACTGGTTCGGCAGAATGGTAACCGGAATATTCCTGGGCTCATAATTATCAGCCGTAACCTGCACATTGAATTGCAGCGGCCTGGTCGCCGTCGGCTCAATTTTTGGATCGATACCAAGTGTGATCACACCGTTAGGCGCGGTAATGGCTTTAAGACCGGCAAAGTCATAGACGTTGGCGGCATCCTGTCCGCTAACGGCAACTTTAAGGTTGGCTGGCAAGGCAGCGCCATCGGCTTCAACAAGCATAATCGTGGTTTTGTACTTGATTACGTCACCATCGAACAACACATTCAACTGGTAGGCAGGGTTACGGCAACCGTAATTCAAAATGCCCAGCAGGAACGTTAAACTTAAAAGCGTAAAAATCTTTTTCATATCTGTAAAAATTTTCCCGGTTTATAACAGTCCGGGGAGCTGTGATGAATTTGCTTAAAAAAGGGAAAAATTAAGGCTAACCTGTGCAACCGGCAGGAACCTGTAAAACGACATGTTCTCGTCAAATTGTCTTTGGTTTGCCTGGGTGTTAACAAGCAGCTTGGTTCCTGTCAGCGTAGCATCCGGCCTTCCCATGTAGAATGCGCCTACCGAAAAACTCACATTAACCTTGCGCATTGGAAACGGGTTTGCAAAGCCAATGCCTGCATAAGGGGCCACTTTGTTCCACTCTACAACGCCAGTTAATTCGCCTAGTTCAGAACTTGGGATCGAAATATCGCCGTATTGGTAAGTACCGTCATACGAGGCGGTGCCGGTACCTTCAGCTTTCCAGAAATATCCGGCACCAAGGCTTACGAAAGCTTTTTTCGAAAGTCCCTTTTCTTTTAGGAAAGGATGCCAGTCGAGGATCAGGTGCGCATTGTTGAAATCAGCCTGAATATCGATTTTGGCAGGTTGCGCACGTACCGACATCACAGTGTTGTAGTCAAATGGCAGAATGCTTGCGCCGGCGCGAAAGCCAAAGGCGGGCGTAACGGCTACTTTAACGTCCAGGCCGGCGCCGGAGGTTCCGACGTGTGCCGATAGATAGGCACGGGTACGACTGCTGTCGGCTGTAGTCTGGGCACTTGCTCCAGTTACTGCTGCCACTACAAAACCCAGTATAAGGGAGGTAAAATGTCTCTTCATTTCTGAATGGTCAATTTGATGGATAAATTATTGTTTCTTGTCTCTATTTTAGGTGCGCTTAACCGGAAAAATCCGCCGGTGTTAACCGGCGGCTTCTTCTCCTTTTATTATATTAATAATCGTCATGAATACGATCTTGACATCGAGCATGGCCGTCCATTTTTCCATATACCAGAGGTCGTGCTCAACCCGCTTCTCCATGAGCGCCGGGTCTGTCGTCTCTCCCCTGAACCCATTTACCTGGGCCCAGCCGGTAATACCGGGTTTCAGGAACTGCCTGGCCATATAGCCATTGATCAGTTTGCTGTATTCTTCTGTATGTTTTAGCATGTGCGGCCTCGGCCCAACCACACTCATCTCGCCCATCAGTACATTGAAGAACTGCGGCAATTCATCCAAACTTGTTTTGCGAAGAAAGCGGCCTATCGGCGTAATCCTGGCATCTCCCTTCCGGGCCTGTTTGCTGTCGCTGTCGTTGTTCACATACATGCTTCTGAATTTGAAGCACCAGAAAGGCCGGTTGTCGCGGCCGCTGCGAAGTTGTTTAAACAATACCGGACCGCGGCTTTGTAATTTGATCGCCAGTGCAATGATTGGGTATAACCAGCTTAACACGAAAACAATGACGAGTGTACTGAAAACCATGTCGAACAAGCGCTTTTTGAAACGGCTCTCCATTTCTTCCAGCGGTTCGCTGCGCAGGCTGATTACAGGAAACCCGTCCATATAGCTGATATCGAACGGCTCATTGATCGACCCGGTAATATCAGGTACAAATTTTAAACGGAGACACTGTTTT
Source organism: Pedobacter yulinensis (assembly GCF_003029735.1). Lineage (GTDB taxonomy): Bacteria > Bacteroidota > Bacteroidia > Sphingobacteriales > Sphingobacteriaceae > Pedobacter > Pedobacter yulinensis. The sequence continues at coordinate 1,091,858 of NZ_KZ686268.1, read as the reverse complement.
TCAGCTTCTTTCACCAGGCTACCTGCAGAGGCCATTTCCTGAGGCGACAAGGACACATAGATTTCGTTGATGCCACGCTCAGAAGCCTCACGAAAAATTTCTCCCTGTTCATTCACATATAGCCCCGACTTCTCATCGAGAAAGCCTTCGAATGCATAGTTACGGTTGTATTTTTTAAAATAGGCCGCCAAACGCATCCCTGTTTTGTTTCGCCCGAGAACAGCAACTTGCTTTCTGCGCCCTTCCTTTTTGATAAACCGCATCATCAGTACCGTTCCTGCAAGACGACTTACGACGAAACCGGCGCTGAGTAAACCATAGTTCACCAGGAACAACTTCCATGAGATTTCACGTTCAGACGAAAGCCCGATATATGCGAAGAGCAACAAAACGTGAATCACAACGGCCCGCCAAGTATTGCGATAAACACTCTCAGGAGTCTGCAACTGTTCGTTGCTGTACATTCTGAGAATGACGCAGCTCAAAAGCCAAAGCAAGTTGAATACAACCAGGTAGTGCTTCAGCACAACCAGATCCATTCCCTGTTTAAACCCAAGAAAGTAAAAGGAAAAAGCAAAAACAATATTCAGCAGGAATAGATCCGAGATACTGAGTACCATCCTTAACAAAAAGATGTTCCTTGTTTGCATGAGAGCGGGCGTTATCAGCATAATTTCAATAATTTAGTGTTCTTAACAAAAACCCTTACTATTTCCAGAATGCTCGTATTGTTATGTATATATTTCGAACAAAAATTTGAAAAATTTTTATAGACAAAGGAATTTCTAGGCTCAAACTCCAATGTTCTAGCGACAAAAATGGCACTAAAACCTAAAAAAACATTCAATATTTCGCTACTCTTCAAATTTATCATCCTTTTGGCCCGAATACAATACCCACATATGGGTATTTGCTCATAATCAGCCACCTAGTGTTCAACTGTTGGCTATTTATTGTCTTGTCTTGTAAGATACACGTTCAAGTAGCTCAGACATTCCACACGATCAACCAAACTAATCATTTTAGGCGCTGCAAATGTACGCAACTGTTGCTCAGTGATGAATACCCTATTGTGGGTATTTTCAAGCCCGGCAAGAACGAAAACTTAACATTAAAAAAATAAAAAATGCTTGCAAATGCCGGTCTTTTCTTATATTGACTATTGCAAGGCACAGATAAGCGCAGAACCATGAACCAGTCAATGAATGTAACGCAAGTTAGTGAGAGGGAAACGAGAAAATTTTCTTTGGCGAACACGGCAATTATATCCGGAATTTTTGTGCTTAGCCTTTTATTCTTTATCGGCATGCTTGTCTATCCGCAGGTTTTCATACGAGTGGTTATTTGCTCCGTTTCAATCATGAGCGCACCGTTTGTGCTGATCAGGCTGGGCGATCAACCGGACCGTGAGGCGCATACCTGCGCCGTTGAAACCGGCTCGCGGATTGCCGATCGGTAACCGGTTCAACGGCTAAGCGCCGGATGAAAGATCCTGTTTATGAATGGCAGTGATACACCGCGCCAGACTTTGCCGCCAGTGCGGTATTTCGATGCCAAAAGCCTCTTTTATTTTAGACTTATCCATTACTGAGAATGCAGGCCGTTTAGCCTTCGTTGGATAAGCTGTTCCTGGTATGGGATTCACTTTTACTTCCAGTCCGCCGAGCTCAAAGATGGCAACGGCAAAATCATACCAGGAGGCCACACCTTCATTGCTGTAGTGATAAAGCCCAAAGGGCCGTTGTTCACTTCTAATGATCTTACAAAGTACGTGGGCAAGGTCAATGGCGTAAGTTGGCGTACCGACCTGATCGGCAATGACGTTGAGTTCAGAGCGCTCTGCTCCCAACCGCAGCATGGTTTTCGTGAAGTTATTCGCGAACTCAGAATACAGCCAGCTGGTACGAAGAATGTAGTAACGGTTGGTCAGGGCTGCGATTTCCTGTTCTCCCTGAAGTTTGGTCAGCCCATAGACATTAATGGGTAGCGCGGCATCCTCCTCTGCAAGGAGCTTCGGGCTATCGCCACCGAATACAAAATCGGTAGAAATATGCAACAGATTAGCGCCTGCCGCTTCACTGTAGCGGGCAACGTTCGCGGCCCCTACGCGGTTCACCTGATCGCAGATTTCCGTCGAATCTTCTGCCTGGTCAACAGCAGTATAGGCAGCGCAATTGATTACATAGTCGGGCCTGGCTGCAGTAAACAACTGTCGCAAGGCATTCTCGTCCAGGATGTTTCCTTCTATTTCGTCGAGAAAACGGACATTCTCCAGGTTATACAAGGGCATCACAGTCTGCAGGCATTGGCCAAGCTGGCCGGTGCCGCCGAAGACGAAAATAAGCGGGTTGTTCATATGCTCAGGTTTTGGCCAAAAGTGCAAAAATGGTTCGGATGTTTCATGCGGAATTTACAAACACCGGAAATGTCTCCGTTAGAAGTCGCTATACAGTTGTCTGAAGGTACTGCGTAGTCCGAAGGTGACAATGAAGTTATTGTTCGTACCAATTTGTTCAGTGCTTTCCCGCCGGTAAATCCCGCCCAGTTCAAAGCGAAGGTTGTATTTGGGATTGATCAGGTAAGCTACTTTTGCCTGTCCATAATACAGGTTGGTTTTCAGTCCCTGACCAATATGGCTGCCATAGTCTACCGACCTGGTTTCATAGTTCTTAAAAATGTCCTTTCCATAGTTGGTACTGTCGCCATCCAGGCCGTAGCGCGCATACATGGCATGTGCACTGAAGTCAAAACGTTTGTAACTGTAATTGAGGATCCCCAGCACTTCTTTAAAATTGGCACCAAACGGGTGGGCCAACGGTTGATTGTAATTGGAGTAGTTGGACAGGCGGTTGAAGTGAGCATAAGTATACGGCCGCGCTGTATTGAACTCGGCCAGATAGTTCAGTCCCTGAACCCTGAAAAGATCAGAGCCGCGGAAACCAATTTGTGTTGCATACTTGTTGGCCCAGAAGCCGTTGCCTGCAAAAAACTCTTTAGCTACAAACTCATCGAACATAAACTGTCCATAAACCGTCGTTTTATCTAAAATCTCATACTTGGCATTGAAACCAAGACGCATCTTATCTGGCGAATTTCTGTTTGCGCTTTCGAGCGGACGTAAGAAAACAAATGGATGAATATAGTTCAGATCAAATCCGCGTTTACCTTCCGGTTCGGCATCGGCCCAGGTTACTGCCTGAAAGAACCCGATAGAGAAGCGGTCAGTTGCATTCCAGTCCACATAGTGGGCGGCCATCCACTTGCCGCGGTCGCCCAGGCGGCGATCGTTTGTAAGCCGTTCTGCACCCGGATCAAGCATGTAGGCGAAGATGGTTTGGTACTGCACGTTCCCAAGACTGGCCCGTAACCGCAGGAAACTATAATTTGACGATACGTCTGAAAGCAGCATGGATCGGTAGCCGTCGCCGATGAAATTTTTGTCGTACCCAAGCGTCAGGTTCAAGTGCTTGTTTGGCGTATAAGAAACAAGCGCCGACACATACGACCAATCTTTGGTAGCACCGTCAAGCTTGCCAAGGCTGCCGCCGGTCTGTCCTGGCACAACCTGGTTAGTTTCCACAAAATTGGTGTAATAGTTCGCAAAACGACCCTGATTTTCAAATCCGCTGGTGTAAAAAGAAAATTTATCGCCAACCGTACCGCCCAGTTGAAAACCCCGGGTATTGAGCCAGGTATTGCCTTTCTGGCTCAGATCATATCCAATTTGAAAATCAGGCAGGAAGTCAGCAAAAAAAGTATAGTCATCGCCTTTGGCATTAACGAGGTGCTCTTCGGTGAGCTTACGCCTTACCCACGACCGGCGATTCAGCGTATCTGTTCCATACCGCATGAGCGAATCGTAAGTAGGCCGCAGCAGGGAATCATCCATAAAGTACGCCCGGATCGAGCTGTGCAGGCGGCTGTTTACGTCGTAAACTTTTTTATTAAATTTCTGGTAAAAGTCGTGCGAGTAAGGGATTTGAACGTTGGGTGTTTGGGCGAAAGCGCCAAGGGTAGCAAAGGCCGCACATGCAGCGAGCAGGTATCTTTTCATTCCAGGTTTTCGATTGTCGTCTCCAGGCATCCGGGCGTAGGAGACAAAGTATATGTTGCGGCACGAGCCGCGAAGTTCATGCCAAAACTACATAGACATACCGTCAAGGTTAGGCTTCCTTGCCGATCAGCTCGTCCAGCTCCTCAAATATCGAGTTGTTGCTTTTGTACTCTTTCACCAGCGACTTCATTTTGAGTACGACCTGGCGATCGTCATTCTTGTTGGCAGATTCAAGCAGGCTGGAGATTTGTTTGGACACTTCAGAGAACAAGTACTCTCTCACCTTCCCGATCATAATTTTCTCATGGTGTGTCGGCAAGGTATTTTCATTATCATTCAGCAACTCTTCGTAGAGTTTCTCCCCTGGTCTCAAACCGGAATACGTGATCTGGATATCCTGGTTGGGAATCATCCCCGCCAGCCGGATCATCTTGCGCGCCAATTCAACGATTTTGACCGACTTGCCCATGTCGAAGATGAATATCTCGCCACCCTTGCCCATGCAGCCGGCTTCGAGTACCAGTCGGCATGCCTCAGGAATGGTCATGAAGTACCGGGTTATTTCGGGATGTGTAACCGTAATTGGCCCACCTTTTTCAATCTGCTGTTTGAATCTGGGAATAACTGAGCCGTTCGATCCCAATACGTTACCGAAACGCGTTGTGATAAACTTCGTGATCGGCTTCACATCCAGCTCGTTAATGTAGCTCAGGCCATTGCTAAAGATCACATCAGGGCTATTCAGCGAGTTGTTGAGCGATTGTACGTAGATTTCGGCGATCCTTTTTGAGGCACCCATCACATTGGTCGGGTTTACCGCTTTGTCGGTAGAGATCATCACAAATTTCTGAACACCGTATTTCACAGACAGGTCCGCGATAATCTTGGTTCCCATTACGTTTGTGCGGATAGCCTCGGCGGGATTATCCTCCATGAGCGGCACATGTTTATACGCTGCTGCGTGATAAACGTAATGCGGCTTATAGGTATTGAAGAGGTGGTCCATGCGTTTCTCATTGCGTACGTCGCCTATAAATGCATGGAAATTCTGGTCTTTTTTTGTTTCGTCAAGCTCCAGATAAAGCTCGTGCAGCGCAGTTTCACTCTGATCGCAAAGAATGATCAGACCGACCTCGAACTTCATCAGCTGTCGGACAATTTCGCTGCCAATTGAGCCCGCCGCACCGGTAATCAGGATGCGTTTATTATGCAGCATCTTGCCAATGCCTTCAATGTCAATATCAATAGATTTTCTGTTCAGCAGGTCCTCGATATTGATGTTCTGGATCTGGTTAAACTGAAGCTGCCCGTTGGTCCATACTTCCGGCGGTGGAATGTTCAATACTTTTACGTCGTTCGCCAGGCAGATGTCAACGATCTCGTTTTTATGTTCTGAAGGAATTGTATAGGATGCGAAAATGATTTCGTCTACCTCATGGTGCTCGATCAGCTCAGGCAACCGTTTGGCATTCAAAATTTTGATGCTGTCTATGGTTTTGCCTACTTTCCGATCGTCATCATCAACAAAGGCAATGATCTCTTTATTGACAGAGTTGTCATGGTCAAAAGTCCGCTTCGTTGCCACTCCACCTTCGCCCGCGCCATAAATGATGACGCGTTTTTTATCCAGGTTCAGGTTTTTGATGTACATGAAAAAGTACTTGATCATAACCCGGTAGGTAATCAGGAAGAGAAAACTGGTTAATCCGTTGGTGATGAGAACAGTGTTGGGTATAAATGACCGATTGGTAAAGGAAATAAAGAAGAGGTTCAGAACAAAAAAGGTACCGTTGGAGATGATGACGGAGAACAATATCCTGAAGGAATCCTGTGCGCTCGTATAGCGGATGATGCCTGCGTAGGTCTTGATGTTGATAAAGACGAGAGAGGTAATCACACCCATGATCAGAAGATTCCTGGCCAGTTCCGGAACCTCGACAGATGTCAGGTCAAGATTGTGGCGAAGGCCGTACGCAAAGATGAGTGAGAACGTGCAGATGGCAAGGTCTAACAGGAAGATAATCCAGCGGGGAACTATGTTTATTTTTTGAAACAATTTTCTTCAGTTGTAAATTTACGCAAAGGTAAGTATAAAAATGATACCAGATTTACGCGTTACTTTATAACACGGTCATAAGCGCTTGTTCGCGACTGCCTATAATTAAAAATGTCAGTTACTCTGATACAACTTTTTGATACACGCAACTACCCGGGTGAGGTCTTCCCCAGTTAAATTAGAGCCTGAAGGCAAACATAATCCATTTTGAAACAGGCTTTCAGCTATATTTTCACCATAAAATGGGTATTGCTGAAATATTGGTTGAAGGTGCATTGGCTTCCAAAGCGGGCGGGACTCGATATTTTCTTCGGACAGTGCGAGTCTGATGGTCTCCCTGTTTAAACCAGATGATGGTCTGACGAGAATACAGGACAGCCAGCGATTGGAAAAATAACCATCCGGCTCTTCCAGCATGCTTATCTCGGATATATCTTGAAGCGCATCTTTATAAAATGCCCAGTTTGCTCGTCTTGCGGCAACATGAGCATCCAGGGCTTCCATCTGGCCCCTTCCAATACCAGCAAGAACATTGCTAAGCCTGTAATTATAGCCAATTTCACGGTGTTCATAGTGCGGTTGGTCTTCGCGCGCCTGGGTGGCAAGAAACAGTGCTTTGTTTGCATCTTCCCGGGTACTTGAGACAAGGGCTCCGCCGCCCGAGGTGGTGATGATTTTGTTACCGTTGAAGGACAGACAGGCAAACTTTCCGAATGTTCCGCAATTCCTGTGTTGTATGTGTGAACCAAGCGCCTCAGCGGCATCTTCCAGTATAGGAATACCCCAGTGATCAGCGATCTCGTTTATCACTGTCATTTGTGCCGGCATGCCGTATAAATGCACCGGGATAATCGCTTTAGGCAATTTTCCTTTTCGGTGTGATGCTGAGATTGCTTTTTCAAGTGCATCAGGACACATGTTCCATGTTAACCTCTCCGAATCGACAAACACAGGCGTGGCATTTGCATATATGATTGGATTGGCAGATGCCGAGAACGTCATTGATTGGCAGATCACGTGGTCCCCCTGTTCAACCCCCAAGAGCTTCAGGGCTAAATGGATAGCTGCAGTTCCTGAACTAAGCGCTGTGAGATGAACATCCCCGCCCAGGTAACTTTGCAGGTCATTTTCAAAACCTTTTACATTTGGCCCTAAAGGAGCAACCCAATTCGAATCAAATGCTTCCTGCACATATTTTTGTTCGCCACCACCCATGTGGGGCGAGGAAAGCCATATTTTTTTATTTTGCATATCTATTCGTTTTGACTATTCTCGCGGGATTGCCAACGGCGACCGCATAGTCCGGTAAATCTTTTAATACAACAGCACCTGCGCCGATAACACACCACTTGCCAATTTTCAGTCCCTGAATGACGCTGGCGCCGATACCCACATGCGTACCCTCCCCAATTTCCACGTTGCCTGCTATCCCTGCCTGCGGAGAAATATGAACATAGTCACCCAGCAGGCAGTCGTGGTCCACAGAAGCATTTGTATTGACAATGACATGACTTCCGCACCTCGTCCCAGCATTTATACTTGCATTGGGCATCACAACACAACCTCCACCCAACTCTGCTGACAGGGATATTGAGCTTGTTTTTGAGAAAGCACAAGCTGCCTTCGCACGAAGTTGTAAGGCTATCTTCCGCCTGATGTCGTTATTTCCAATAGCTACAATCACTTCCTGTGGGTTTGTTTCCAACAGGCTCATAACACTTCCAAGTACCGGGTAGCCCAGTAGATTTTTGACACTGGGATTATCATCCCATATGCCATGTACGGTCATCCCCATCTCCGAAAGCATTTCCAAAACCACTTTCGCATGTCCGCCTGCGCCGATCAAATGCATATCAGTTACCGGTAAATTTTTCCATCGTTACAGACGTTTTTGAGGATACGCCTTCCTTAATTAGTACTTTTTTGATGGTCATCGAAATGATTTTCAGATCTAATGAAAAAGATAAATTATCAACATACCAGACATCATAAGTAAACTTATCATGCCATGAAATTGCATTTCTCCCATTCACCTGCGCCCAGCCCGTAATGCCCGGCTTTACCTCATGTCGCCTTTTTTGTACGAGGTCATACAAAGGTAGGTATTCCTCTAACAAAGGCCTTGGACCAATGAGCGACATGTCTCCCTTCAGCACATTTAACAGTTGTGGTATCTCATCCAGAGACGTTGCTCTTACGAAGAGTCCAAATTTAGTTAACCGGTCTTGGTCTGAAAGCAGTACCCCTGTATCATCTTTCCTGTCGTTCATCGTCTTAAACTTGATAATCTTAAATATCCTACCATCTTTGCCAGGTCGGCGTTGTAAAAAAAAGGGTGAACCACGATTGACAATCAATAAACAGATACCTATAACAATTAAAATCGGCGACAGAAACATTAAACCAACTAAAGAGAATAGGAAATCTATCACTCTTTTCACATAAAGTTTATACATCAGATCTTTTTACTCAAAAGTAAATTATATTCTTTCACCAATTCATTCCAAACGAAAGGCTGCTCATAACGTGATGAAATCATCAGTCTTGCATGTCGTTGCAGCCGTGAATACAAGGCCTTATCCCTTAAGATTTCTATCATTGCATTCTGTAGCGCCTGCACATCTTTAGGAGGGATGATGATACCATTTTCTCCAGGGATAATGATTTCATTGCTCCCGTTAATATCAGTTACCAGGCTCGGTAACGACATAGCACCGGCCTGAAGAACAACGTTGGGAAAACCTTCCCTGTAACTCGGGAAAACGAATGCGTCGGATATCGCGTAAAAATCCCGAACATTTGGCTGATAACCCACATGTATGATGTTTTCATTTTCCTTGATTTCCTCCGCTACGGCTGGAAGAACCGGATCGAGCTCCTGCTCAAAATTCCCTACCAGAAGAAGTTTACAGGGATAGGTTGCGTCAAAACTCTTGAAGGCCGCTATCAATTCATTGATGCCTTTGTCAGCCACAATCCTGCCAACAAAAATAAAGACAAAATCGTTTGCCGAAATGCCTAATTTCAACCTCAATGCATTCCTTGTTTCCTTACTTATTGAACTGGGATCAAAATAAGCGGTGTCTATTCCATTCACATTTCCATTGCCAATCACTTTCAGTTGTTTCTTTGTGATCTTATACTTTAACAGGTCATTTTTAACGCCATTTCCTTCCGGATATATATTTGTTGCAGCCCAGCATAGCAGTCTATCCATACTGATCAGCAACTTTTGCAAAGCTCCTGTTTTGGATGGAAAAATTAAACCTGTAAAGGTGTGTATCCGAATGGGAACTCCCGCTAACTTCCCGGCAAGCATGGTGAGCAAGCCTGCTTTTGGGGTGATTGAATGTATAATTACAGGCTTTTCTTTTCTGAAAAGCCTGTATAGTTTCCAAAGTGAATGAAGGTCTTTGAAGACAGAAATAGTTCGACTCATCGTCACTTCTCTCACTGCAACCTTTTCTCTTTCTTGTACCTCTTGCAGATCCGAACCTTCGCCAGAAACCGCAATGACCTCGAACACGCTATTGAGAAAAGCCAATTGTCCTTTTAACAAGACATTCAGAGACAGGGCTACCGTTGATGTACGTATAATTTTATGGTTTCTCCGGGGGCTATTCATATAAACCGTGTGGTTGGTTGCTATTCATTCTATATTCTGTTCGTTATGCCGCTGACGAAGCCGAAGATGGCTTGATTCTTTGGCGGCTGAGACCGGGACGGCATGCTAATCAATTAAGAGCTTAGCCCCATTAAGGCGGTCTTTCAGTTTTATTACCGTATTCTTACTAATACTTTTGTGCTGGAAGCGAATAGCCTCGAGACCTTTGAAGGTGTCATTCTGAGGTATCGAAGTAGAATAATTATAGTAACTCACGGATTTTGCTGGGCTGCTTTTATTAATGTAAGAAAAAGAGTTATTCCTGAACGTGACGCCGTTTGCCTTGATATTTGCAATGGCGCCGGAGAAGTAATCATATCGGCCATCAACCTTAAACACATTGTCGACAACAGCGCTACCCGAGCGGGAATCGCTGAGTGCCACAAAATTAAAAAGCGAACGATCAGTTGCCGCCTCGATATCCCGCACTCGGGCTAATTTGGTCCGTAACGGCAGCCCTTCGTTGGAGACCACATTTTCCTGGATTGTCAGCGGCAAATTCCGTTCCCTACGACTATTAAAAATCGCAATGCCAAGATCTGTCCCTGAGATTACATTGCGTAGAATCTGATGACCGCCAAAGTCAGCCTCGATATGTAACCCTCGATCATATCCGTAGATCTGGTTGTCGCTAACGGTGCAACTTTCACTCATGTATTCGAGCACAACACCACATCTCCCAAGCTGGTGGGTGACCATAAAGTTGTTGGCCACCTTATTATTGCTGATCGTGCCTCTGGCTACATTAGATACATAGATACCGTCTCCATAGCTATCGCGCTTTGGATTATACCCCCAGCAGTTGGTAACCAGGCAATTTTTAATTTCCAAGTAGGATGTTCTGGCATCTAGCGGTATCATCTCCTGTTTAGTCGTTGCCACATAAATGCCTTCGCCATAAATATTATGCACATTGACATTGACTATGCGGACTTCTTTCTTATCGGTAACAGCCAACCCTGCGTACCATTCGTCTTTATTTATAAATCTGTTGTTGGAAGAATAGGAGGGGAAACTACCTTTTAAATTGAGGTCTCTGACACTCACAATACCTCTGGATACGTCTCCCAGATATCCGCGAATCAGCAATACCGAGCCTGGCACCCGGTTAATAATGGTGGGCGATTGGCCGTTCTTTGGCTGTCCGACAATGCTGATATCCTGATTGTCAAAATGGACAACAATCTCTTTATTTATTAGATAGGTTCCAAATGGGAAAACGACTTCTGAGGTCGGGCTCTTCAACGCTGTTTGGAAACACCGATTTATAGCCGCATAATCATCGCTCCTGCCATCGCCTTTTGCCCCAAAGTCCCGGACGTTCAATACGACTGTTTTGGCGCCCGAACATCCGGCCAGTTGCACCAGGAACAGAAGTAGCATACCTATGTATTTTGACATATCTCGTAATATAGCTCCACCATCTTATCGACCATCACATCAATATCGAAGTTCTTGGACCTGGACAAACATCGCGCCGACACCTCATCATAAAATGGTTTGTCCAAATATAATTTGAGTACGAGGCGCGCGAGTTCCTGGGCATCTCCCTTTTTGAAGGTTAGACCGGCACCGTTTACGATGTCACCAAGCCCGGGCACATCTGACGCAACAACGGGCTTAGCAGCGGCCATGCCTTCAACAGCTGCAAGCCCAAATCCCTCATAGACCGACGACTGTACGACCACGTCACTCCCAGCTAATAATTCAGGAACGTCCATGCGCAGACCCAGGAAACGAACGCGGTTCTGTAATCCAAGCGACTCGACCAGCCTAACACAGTCTCCCATCAATTCGCCGGCACCGACAAATACTGCTTTCACCTCTGCAGGTAAATACAGCAAAGACCGAATTACCGTCTGCTGATCTTTCTGCGGCTGAAATCTTGAAACCTGGATCAGTGTGAAGCACTTAGCCTCCCCAAATAAACTGCGTAAATCGACCGGGGGATTTATTCCGGCATTGTTTAAGGCGATGCCGTTGTAAATTATCCGCACATCATTGTGCAGCTTGTAAGACATTAGCATTGATCGGACCGGTTCTGATATTGCAGTCACCATCTCGTATTGTCTATAAATCAGCTTGTCAACTATTCTGAATAGGGCGGACTGTACCCGGCGGTTTTCGGTGTTATGCTCCGTAAAAATCAGCTTAGGCCCTCCAATCAAGGTAAGTTTTGCCAACGCTGCATAGTACATCGCAGGAAAAAGATGTACGTGCACCACATCGTAGTTTCGGATCAGCTCCCTTAACCGTAGTATTGCAACAGGTGAATAGGTGGAATTTGATGACAACGTAAAGATTCTCCCCTCGAAATTTGCCCGCAATTTTTGAAAGAAGGGAGTATCTATTCCGTTTAACAAAGCTAAATCTGTCTGGACAATCCCCTGTCTGCTTGAAAATCTGGGCAGAGATTCGACCAAAAGTCTTTCCGCTCCACCAGTGAGCAGACTGTTGGCTACATGCAGCAACCTCATACCTTGTGTCTATCTGAAAGAACAAAAATCATATTTGCCGCAAATTTTGCCATTGAATTGACTATCGCTAAATTGAACGGAGGCTGCAGCGCTTCCTTAGTAAACCTTTTAAACCGATAGAAATTCACACCCGCCTTAAACTTCTGTATCCAAGGAATGCCCAGACGGGCCATCTCCTGGTAACATAAGCATGTGTTTACAGGGCTCGTCTTCCTGATTTGATATATTTTAGCGGTCAGGCCGTCTGGTAGATATTCACAGAAATACAGATTTTTATTGATGTAGTTCAGCCTAACGTCTTTCAATCTGTTGAAGAATAGCGCTTCGGGACAGAACTTTTCGCCGGGGGTTTCCGGAAAAGGATATTTATTGAACAAGTCTGTTCGTATGACTTCAGCTCGATCTCCCTTTGCGTTATAGCGAAACCTAAAGTCGACTGGCGAGGCCAGCAACTCGGAATAGAAAGGTTCCTCGCCAACTACAGAACCATCTGTATAGCACTTATTAGCAACCACACCGCCAATTTCTTCAATACTGTTCAATGTGTTCCAGCTTTTGAGAATTTCCGCAATTGCATCATGTGCCAGATAGTCGTCACTATCGACAATAAAAAAAAGCTCACCTTTGGCAAGTTTGACACCCTTATTGATGGCGACATGCTTTCCACGGTTAGCTTGCCTGAAATAAGTCAATTTAAAAGGAAATTGACGCTCCGTCTGCCACATCTTGATGAGGCCGTCGGTGTCATCCGTGCTTCCGTCGTCAACAATAATCCACTCAAAGTTTGAGCTGTTCTGCTTTAGCAGACTCTCGTACAGCCTCGACAACAAATGCGCACGGTTATATGTTGGTGTAAATACAGTTATCATTTACTTTATTGGCTTTCTGGTTATCGTTTTCAACACAAGAAGAAAAACACTGTTATACAATTTAAACTGATATTTAAGTACAATGGACAAGCGACTCACCAGGGACTTAGAGCTAGCATAGGAAAAGTAACCCTTAAAAAGATTATGTTGTGCCTCCGAAAGTTGCTCTCCGAAACTCTCATAAAAGGCTTTTGTCGCGTTAAAATGTTTTTGGTCTATGACAGGTATGTCGCTGATAAAAATAGACTTAAGTCTCTTATACCGATCAGTCTGGATATCTTCGGTAGCTTTACCCACATGACTCTGGCGATAAAGCATGAGCGACTTATTTACATAAACTAGTTTGCCAAACGATATGGCCAATAATGTTATTAAATGGTCATGCATCGCTACCTCCGCCGGCATTTGGTGCAGCTTATCTAACAGTTGTTTGTTAAACATCATTGAACACCCCTGTATGCCCGCATTTAAAAATAATTGCTCATTCAGGCTTTTAGGAGAAGTCTTTGTAATGTTATCACTGATGATCCCGCGTTCAGCAGAGTACGCATAACCATTGCAAAAGGCGGCTTGCGGCGTACTAACTCCGTCGAACGCCTCTACGAGGCACTGAATTTTACTCTCAAACCATATATCGTCCTGATCGCAGAAAAGGATCAGATCAGCCGTAGCATAAGGCAGCATGTGTAAGAAATTTGCAGCAGCCTGCCCCAATTTGATACCGTCATCTATAATGACAATTCGTTTTTCAATTGCTGCATAACGCCTAACAATTTGCATTGTGTTATCGACCGACCCATCATCATGTATAAACAAAGTCCAATTGGTATAGGTCTGTCCAATCAATGATAAAATTTGATTTTCAATGTAACGCTCACCTTGATAGGTAGCCATTAAAATGTGTACACTTTTCATGTTATTCAACATAAGGTCTGATGAGGTCAGGGTGAATCATCCTGATACCATAATAAAGGAAAAAAATGCAGAATAGCAAGTGGATCAAGAGCAATAGGTAAGGGCCGAGTTTTTTTTCCAGGTTAAAGAACATATTTGGCAACAAAACGACGCCAAACTGAAACAGGAGGTAAGAAAAGCGTTGAAAGATGGATATCTGAAAGAAAAACAGGCTCAGCGTTACCCCTATCGCGAACAGCCTATAGTAAAATCCGAAATTAAAATCCCGGTCTTCAAAATCGCCAGGGTAAAATGTATAAATAAACATCACAACGAGCCCGATCGCGCCAACCATAAATCCGCCGCCGCCTTCACTTTCCATGTAAATGCTCATGTGCTCCGGTGCTCCAAAGAGACCGATCAGTAAATTCAGCGGACTGTAAACAAGTCCTACAAGACCAAGAATGGGAAAGCTAAGATATAAATAGCGGTTCCGGACCAGCGCACAAAAAGGCAAGACGACCAGCATAATGATAGCGGTGGTATGGAATGAAATAGCTAACAGCAACAGGAGCAATCCAGTTATAGCTCTTTTTTGCAGAAAGCTATATACACTCCAAAAAACAATGGCGCAACTAAGCGCATATCTAATTTGGGTCAAATCCCTGTACAGGAAAAAGAAGCTCAGGTAAAAAAGTAACGAAATGAACGGGTATCTGGATACCTTGAAGAAGAATCCATAGTTCAACATACCGGTTAGTGCAGCTACGATAATGAAAAGAACGCGTTCGTCCCCACCCACTATTCCTACAACTTTATTTAAGAACATGTACCCACGTTCTATGTTCTGCCAGTAATCACCGGAGATAATTTGCCAGAACGATAAGGTATTCGCCGTCTCGAAGATGTCGACATAGGCTATACTATCATTGTCAACGCCTATTGGCCGGAATCCCGGTATTGCAATCAACACCAGGGAAAAAGCAAGGAAAGGGAAAATTTTGAGGTAAATATTTCTCGAACCGTCAAAAGCGGCTAATAAAAACGCGCAAATAAATACAGCATAATATACCCACATACCTATTTGGCAACGATGATCTCCCTGATGTTTAACGAACGACTGTCAGCCTGCCATTGCTCAATGATGTGAGCATTTTTTAAACTCTTCCTTCCTTCTAGTCTGGCATTATCGAATTGCTCGCTAGTCACATAGTCATACCCCAATTCCAGAAAGTCTCCAATGGCTGGACTTTTTACAATTGGAATAATGCCAAAATTCATATATTCGACGATTTTTGTCGGACAGGCGACCCGATTTACAGTGATATCGTCACGCAACACGAACCCAAAATGGGCTGCCTCGTAATATTCGGCGAGTTCCTCAGGAGCGACCGACTTAACCTCGATATTTGCGGCATCCTCTAACCCTTCATTTCCCAGAGCAGCTCGCATTTCTGCCGGCTGCCCTGTAAGAATCGTGTACTCATATTGCTCCGAACTGTTTCTTTTAATCAGTCGGATCATCTCAGGAATATTCTGCCATACCTGCAAATTGCCGCTATAGATGATGCGGACCGGCGACTTCTCTATCGGAAAATCCTGTGGTGAAGCAGAGGCCAGGTTCGAAGGAAGAATCGGATAGGTGACAAACGCTGTTTGCAGCCCAGGATATTTTTTCTGAAAATGCCGTGTCATTGCGTTTGTTACAGAGATGGCCAGGTGTAGCCTTGTAATAACGAACCTTTCAGCCAAATTATAAAACTTTGATTTCAATACTGCGCCGGCAAGTTGGTGCTCTTCCGGAACGACGCCGTGAATGTCTAAGATCCATTTATTTCTCTTGGCAAACCGCAGGCAGGGAAGCACCGGCAATACATTCTGAATGGAATGAAAATAGACGATGCCGGAATCGGCAAGCAGCCGCATGATAAAAAAGAAATGCAAAAAAACGTTGCATTTGTATTGGATGGAAGAGGCACTCAATCGGGTCACCTGCTTTTTCGTAAAAAGACGATGTGAAACCTGCAGATAGATTCTTTCGAAATCACCGAACTGTCTATCTATGGCGTGTATACGTTGAGACATACCCTCTTTTATGGAGTTCGCATCCGGGTATTCAGCCAGGAACAAAATCGTTTTAATATTAGTTTTTTTCTGCATGATTGATCAGGACCTCAAGAATTCGGTTACACGACTGGCCATCGCCGTAGGGATTATGCGCCTGGCTCATTTGCTTGTACAGCTCGCCCTTGGTTAGCAATTCTCGCGCCTCTGTTGTGATCTTTTCATAATTCGTTCCTACCAGGCGTACAGTACCGGCAGTGACCGCTTCAGGACGCTCGGTGTTTTCCCGCATAACTAGGACCGGCTTGCCAAGACTTGGAGCCTCTTCCTGGATGCCTCCGCTGTCTGTAATGACGAATAGCGATCGGTTCATGAGCCATGAAAAAGCTGGATAAGACAGCGGACTTACCAGGTGAATATTTTCTACATTTTTGAGGATTGAGTTGACGGGTGTCTGAACGTTGGGATTCAAATGAACAGGGTAGAAAATTTGCACATCCGGGTCATCTGCAAGATCTTTAAGCGAGTTGCAGATGTTCACGAATCCATCACCAAAATTTTCCCGGCGGTGCCCGGTAACAAGCACAACCTTTTTCGTTTCATCTAAAATTCCTTTCAAATATCTGATTTCATCATCCTCATAGTCTTTAAGCTTGGTCTGAGCCAGAAACAATGCATCAATGACCGTGTTCCCGGTCACAAAGACCGAGGTAGGGTCAATGCCTTCACTTAAAAGGTTCTGTTGAGAAAGGGGCGTTGGCGCGAAGTGCAGGTCGGCAAGGCGCCCGGTAATTTGCCGGTTGATTTCTTCAGGAAAGGGCGACAACTTATTGTGCGTGCGCAGACCAGCCTCAATATGACAGATTTTAATCTGCGAATAATAAGCCGCGAGAGCGGCAGCCATAGACGTGGTAGTGTCGCCATGTACCATTACATAGTCTGGCCGGGACGACTCGTAGACTGACTTGATCTGCGTAATGACTTCTGCAGTTAAATTGTGCAGATTTTGATTTGGTTTCATTAAGTTCAAATCGAAATCTGGTACGATATCAAAAAACGTCAGTACCTGGTCTAACATCTCGCGGTGCTGTGCGGTCACACAAACCTTGGTTTCAAATATATCTCCCCTACTTTTCAGGCTGTGCACCAGAGGCGCCATTTTTATAGCTTCGGGACGCGTGCCGAAAACAAATAATACTTTAGTAAGCATGTAAATTATTCCTTTTAATTAAATAAATCATGGATAGCAGCAACACTGATTCTCCAAGTAGCGTACTAAACAATACGCCGTTTATATCCCAAAACTTAATCACGACAAGTGAAAAGAACATTGTAATTCCAGAGACGGTAAATGCCCTTCTATATATTCGCCCCTGTCCGCTGCCAACTAAAAACTGAATGCCGACAAAGTTATTAATAAAAGCAATTAGCGACCAGATCATCAAAAGAATGAGTACGTAGCCGTATTTTCTATATGAATCGTCATATAACACAGACAAAAACTGTCCTGCAAAAAAACCGACAACAATTGTGGCTATCGAAACGAGCATAACGATTTTTTTTCCTATGCTTTTTATTTTTTCCACCGCACTCGCTTTATCCGTAGTAAAACGTTCAGCTATATTGGGAAACATGGACTGCGTTACCGTACTTAGCAGCGTCACACCAGCTTTCACAAGTCGGTCTATCCCCGTATAGTAGCCTACTAATGTCGCACTAAAAAAAAAGCCTAAGACCAATACGCCGCCACTATTTAATACGCTAGAAAAGAAAGATGGAAGAAAAACATCGAACCCCCCTTTCAAAAGCTCCCTGATTTCGCCAATGGTAGGCCAAACCGGACTCAACCGATATTTTTTATAGGCATAAATGAAAGCAGCAAGACCTGATACCAAAGATCCAAGAACATACATCCAGGCTACCAAGCTGATATCTGCAATAGAACGGACACAAGCGAAGACCGCAACGGTGAAAACAAACTTGAACACTGAATTGAATACAGCCAAAGAACGCATGTTTTCAAAACCCTGATAGAGCCATGATGGAAATATAACCTGACCCAGAACAAAAATTGTCGTGATCAAATATACTTCCCTGAAACCCTCAAACGTGCGTAACAGAAAAATGGCACAAACAACAGGGATTAGGCATCCGATTGCAAGAAGCATCTTCGTTGCAATGACGTTGTGAAAAATGCGATTAACCTTTTCGGGCGATCCCCGGTTTACCGAAATGTCGCGGGTTGCCGACATATTGAATCCGTAGTCGGCGATGGTGCAGATATAAGATACAATAACCTGTGAGAAGGCGATCGTTCCATATCCACTTACTCCTAGTACCTTTATAAGAAACGGAATTGTTGCAAGTGGGAATATATAATTGACCACCTGGATAATGCCCAGATAAAAAGCATTAACTAAAATGGTGTTTTGTCTGAGTGCTCCCAACCTACCCACGCAAGCCGGATGCTAATGTATTTAGGTAAAATCTTCTCGCGCTCATCCATATGATTGTTAAAAAGGCCATGACGAAAGCGCCGAATACAATACCTTTGATCGCGCTGAACTTCTTTTTAGGCAGTGGATAAATGGGCTCATCGACTATCTGAAGCAACGGAGCCTCTTTTCTTACTGAGATTTTTGCCATTTCCAGATTTTTAAGGAGTTCTGCAAGCATTGCCTTATTTGTCTCCATTGAGAATTGATAGCGTTGAACGGGAGCGACTCGCTGCACCTGCCGAGTAGGATTGATATTCGGCGTAGCATCAGCGATCGTTGCTGCCGAGTAAATAGCTCCGTTCATCACGCTGCGCACAGAGTCCGTTTTATACTGTAAAATTGCAATATTCTCCAGTGAACGTTTAGTTTTTGTTCTCAGATAAAAATCATTCACATTGGCGACCAGGCGATCATTGAAGGATTTAGAAAATACTTCGTCAGCAGATGTAACCTCGACCTCGATTATCGCCAGCTTTTTATCTACTTTATTGATGCGCAAATGTTGCTGTCGTAGCTTCGTAACAACATTATCCAAAACACTGTCGCGCAACCTGTTTATCTGAAGATCGCCGGCAGTCCTAGGGTTTTCAATTGGTGAAAATTTCAGGCTTTTAAGATCTTCTCTATCTGCCCAATTGTCCCGCATCCGGCTCATAGTCAGATACCGATCTATTAAAAGTTCTTTAGATCCGGGCAAAACCGGACTTAGCAATGTAGATTGAAGCATCTTTCTGGACTTATAGAGTTCTATAATGTTATCACCCTGAAAGATTCCACCGCCGCCACCGCCAATATCGAACCCGACCATAGAAGCCAGACCCGCGTACTGCATCAGCCCGCCTGAGTTTTCATTCGCCTCCAGCACGAAAGTCGTTAAAGCAGTATATGTTGTTTTCCGAGTGCTGGCATATAAAAACCCGGCTATTCCACCGATACAGGTAAAAATCGCTATCAGTATCCACTTGCGTCTCAGATACAATATCCAGGCATCCACGATGAAAATCAACTCGCGGATTGAAAATTTCTCCGTTCCTGAGACACCCTCAAGGTCTGCTGCTGATCTTTTCTCTGAGTTCATTTCCATAAGTCGCTGCTATTTACCTAAGTAAACTGACAATAATCGCCCCCAAAGAAGCTACCGCGGTGCCGATCCCTATCCAACTCTGCGCGGTCAATCTTTCTCTTTCGGCCCGCTTCGGCACCAATATCTCCGCACCGGGCTTCACCTTGGGATAGTTGTTAAAAAATAGAAATTTCCTAGCCGATTCCACACTGCCGTTTGCATACCGGATGTAAGCGCCATTGCGCAGCGCATTTGAAGCGAAACCACCGGCTCCGTTAACATATCCTTTAAAGCTCTTTCCCGGAGCATAGACGATATTATTCGGGTTCAATACCTCCCCGGTTACTTTCACTGTCTGTAGTTGCTTTGGTACACGAATGATGTCGCCATCTTCCATGAGCAGATCTATCCTTGTTCCTGGATTATCTAAAATCCTGGTCAAATTGATTCCCACGAGATCGGACTCGATGAGCAGCTGCTCCCTTGTTACATCCGAACTATCCTTTGCGCCTGCTTCTTTCAACCGTCTCAGGTTGAGCAATTTCTTTTGCTCTTCCTCCTGGTTGTTGATCGCATTTTTGTCATTGCTGTTAACAGCCTTGGTACTGGGCCTTTTTAATGACGCCCCATCGGTGTATGCCAGTGGTGTTAAGCCACCAGCCCGTTTGATCAGATCGGAAATCCGCTCATCTTTCCGTTGAATGGTATAGATGCCTGGATACAATACTTCACCCTCTAATTTAACTTGTTTTTGTACCACGTATCCTTCAGCGCTTCTGATAGACACAATATCGAAAGGCTCCAGGACGAAACCAGAATCCGATTCGATCTTCAGATCAGGCGTAATGTTTACGGTGAGTATGGTCGCAGTTCGCGCAGACAAGTCGCTCGCGTTACTGTTCTTCACCCGGCGCGAAATTTCTACCCGGTTCGGCGAAGCCCCCTCTTTGAATCCGCCAGCCATCTGTATCGCATCACCCAGTTTCATGCCTTCAGCGAAATCGAATGTTCCTGGCTGACGTACTTCGCCCTGTACCTGGACGTTGTATTCTTCCCGCAAGTCAAAAATTGATGAGATCGTAACTTTATCCTCACGCTGCAAAACGATATCCTGGTCTGCACCCGACATGATTTTTGCAACGTCAAATGAGATCAGCGCAGGCGTGTTATCTGGGTTCAGGCGGTTGATATAACCGCGGTTCTGAAACGCGTCTTCTTTCAAGCCTTCAGCTTTGGCAATCAGCGCAGACAGCGTCAGCCCTTTCTCCAGCTCAAAAAATCCAGGCCGAAACACGGCTCCCTGAATTTCCACCCTGTTCTCGAAACGGTCGAGGATGGGTTCTACAAAGTACTTATCACCACTCTTTGGGAGGTAGGTTCTGAAATCTTCAGCCTGGATATCTGTAATCTTGCGTTCTTTATCGGTATTCTGAAATACTTTGACTTTAGCCTTGTAAGCGGCAGTTGAGAATCCACCCGCATAATTCAAGATGTCCTGGAACGACTCTCCAGCCACGCTTTCATAAATGGCAGGACGTTTAACTTCGCCGACAATCTCCACACGTGTATCGTAGACCGGGATATTGATCACGTCCTGGTCCTGCAAACGAACGTTAGCGCGCTGCATGCCGTTGATCAAAAAGTCGTACACGTCGACCGTTGAAACTACACGTCCACCACGAATCACCTGAATTTTCCGGAAAGAGCCGTTCTCATTTGGTCCGCCGGAGGCATAAAGTGCGTTGAAAACACTGGAAAGAGACGACAGCGTATAGGTACCAGGCTTGGTGACCTGTCCATTTAGAATCACCTTGATGCTCCGGATATTGCCCAGATTGATCGCCACCGAAGTACGACCGCTTCTTAACGAAGGATAGGTACCAGCCATCGCCGAGCGGATTTTTGAACTGGCCTGCTCAATCGTTAAGCCGCCTACCGTAATGTTGCCTACATACTGAAGGCGAATAATGCCTTCCGGACTTACCTTCAGGTTGTAACTGGCTTCATTGTCACCACTTAGATCAATCAGCAGTTGATCGTCAGGACCAATAACATAATTCCTGGGTGTAGCTAAACGCAAATTTGGCTCGAAGGTGATATTCCCGTTCTTAAAGAGCTCGGCACCAAATATTTTTGATTTCAGATCACCAAATAAGGCCTCTTCAGTATTAATTGGCCGCCGTAATCCGGCAGAATCGATCTGGTAGGTTCTGCCCCGGCTTACTTCAATACTCGAGGGGCGGGCAACTAAAGAGTCTTGCGCAGAACCAGGCGCTCCCGAGTCGAGTTGTCTTAATTTTTCGACCCGCGCCTGCAACTTTCTCACCTCCTCGGCTTGCATCCCCTGCGCCTGCGCCATCTGTCCGAGCTGTGCATCGTTGTAGCCGATTGATTCAGCACGCTGCATCAACTGACGAACCTGCGCATCAGAGAGCTCATCAACCTTTACGTTGGCATAGTTTGTCGTGTTTTGTGCAATAGCGGAATTCGATACAACTGCAGCCACAAGAAAACACACAAAGAGCAAAACTGATTTTAACTTCATATAGTTTGAACGTCCGTACAACAGACTTACTTGTAATTTGTTTAAACTTTTTCAGGAAATCCTGTTACTCAAAGTAGCTCAAAGTTTTATATCCGCCCTGTTTCAGGTACTCATCCTTTTTCATCAGCTGGAGATCTGATTCCATCATGTCTTTCACCAGTGCCGGCAGGTCATACTTAGGCTCCCAACCCAGTTTAGTCTTCGATTTCGTCGGATCGCCCAGTAACAGATCGACCTCGGTAGGCCGAAAATAGGCGGGGTCTACACGTACCACAACGGTACCGAGTTTCAGGTTTGCATCATTCAGTCCCAGTTTTGCAATGAGTTCTTGGTCTACGTCAATGATTACCCCCTTTTCCTGTTCATCTTTTCCGCTAAACTCAAGGGTAATTCCTACCTCTGCGAACGCCATTTTTACAAAATCGCGAACAGTTGTTGTAATACCTGTCGCGATCACATAATCTTCAGGCTGCTCCTGCTGCAGAATAAGCCACATGGCCTCGATATAATCCTTAGCATGCCCCCAGTCTCGCTGCGCGCTCAAGTTACCAAGATACAGGCAATTTTGCAGGCCAAGAGCGATTTTAGAAGCGGCTCGGGTAATTTTGCGGGTTACAAAAGTTTCTCCCCTAAGCGGACTCTCGTGATTAAACAAGATACCATTACAGGCATACATATCATAAGCTTCGCGGTAGTTTACCGTAATCCAATAGCCATAGATCTTGGCAACGGCATAAGGCGACCGTGGATAGAAAGGCGTGGTCTCGCTTTGTGGCACCGCCTGAACCAAGCCGTATAGTTCTGAAGTCGAGGCCTGATATACCCGGGTCTTTTTTGTCAGACCAAGCAGACGAACAGCTTCAAGAATACGCAGTGTTCCGATGCCGTCAGCATTGGCGGTATATTCGGGCGTGTCAAAGCTAACTTTCACATGGCTCATTGCCGCCAGATTATAGATCTCGTCAGGCTGGACTTCCTGGATAATGCGGATCAGGTTGGTGGAATCGGTCAGGTCCCCGTAATGTAATTTGAGCTTAAGGTTTTTCTCGTGTGGGTCCTGGTATAGGTGGTCAATGCGATCGGTATTAAAAAGGGATGACCGGCGTTTGATTCCATGGACTGAGTACCCTTTTTTTAATAGGAATTCAGCTAGGTAAGCTCCATCCTGTCCGGTGATTCCGGTAATCAAGGCAACTTTCATCAAATCAATAATTTTAGCCTGCAATATTACCAAAAATAATCTGGATGTCAGTATTTGGATATGCAAACGAAATTACTTTCACTAATCGCGACACCCATAAGAAGTTATCTGCTAAATCGGTCCTGAGAAAGTAGCGTGGCCTTTACCACAAGAATGCAGGGTGATGGCGCGTAAATGGCTGTTCGCTCACAAAGGGGCAAGTCCCGCTTTTCATACTTGAAATCCAATCTCGCGCGTGGTTTCATAGCGCATCATCTTATAATCTTCCGTCTGTCAAATGACGTGCTATACAGGCCTTGGTATCATACACCACCGCGCCATTCTGACGGTAGAATGCATAGTCAATATCCTGAAATTCCCGATGAGCCACAGCCAGGACGATGGCGCCATACCTCTCTCCATTGAGCTTCGGCAACAGGTTGATGCCGTATTCTTCCTTCACTTCAGCGGCATCTGCCCAGGGATCGTAAACGGCTACATCCATGCCGTACTGCTTCAGCTCATGATAGATATCGATGACGCGCGTATTGCGGATGTCCGGACAATTTTCCTTGAAGGTGATACCCAGGATCAACGCTTTCTGATCCTTTACAACCTGCCCCCTGGCAATCAGCAATTTGATGACTTTGCTGGCTACGAACATACCCATCATGTCGTTCACCCTTCTGCCAGACAAGATCACCTCCGGGTGATAACCCAACGACTCTGCTTTGTGCGCCAGGTAATACGGATCCACACCGATGCAGTGGCCCCCTACCAGGCCAGGTTTGTACTTCAGGAAGTTCCATTTGGTAGCTGCTGCCTCGATGAGGTCGTTGGTATCAATACCGATACGGTCAAAGATCAGCGCCAGCTCATTCACAAAAGATATGTTTACATCCCGCTGCGCATTTTCTATGGCTTTCGATGCTTCAGCAACTTTGATGCTGGGCGCCAGATGGGTGCCAGCCGTGATGACCGATGCGTACAGGGCATCAACCCGCGCAGCGACATCGGGTGTTGACCCGGAAGTAACCTTTTTTATTTTCTGCAGGGTATTGACCTTATCGCCCGGGTTGATGCGCTCGGGCGAATAACCGCAGAAAAAGTCTTCGTTGAACCTGAGTCCGGAGCTCTTTTCCAGAACCGGCACGCAATCCTCTTCGGTACAACCCGGGTAAACGGTCGATTCATAGACCACGATATCGCCTTTCTTTAGGACCGAGCCCAGCATTTTACTGGCAGCAAGCAGCGGACCAAGGTCAGGCTTCTTATAGCGGTCTACCGGTGTAGGCACGGTAACCAGGAACACATTGCAGTTGCTGATTTCCCCAATATTGCCAGTAAAAAGAAGGTTGTTGCTGTGCTGTAGCACAGCCGCATCAACCTCGCGCGTTCGGTCCAGACCGGAGGCAAGCTGATCGACACGTTGCCGATCAATGTCAAATCCGACAACTGCATATTTTTCGGCAAAAGCCAGCGCCAGCGGCAAACCGACGTAACCTAAACCGATAACTGCAATGCGGGTTTCGTTCATTTTGATAGATTTTAAAATACCCTCTAAGTATTAAAAACCTAGAGGGTATTTTAAACCTTCGAGGTTTTCGAAACCTCGAAGGCTTTTTATTTCTTTTTAATTTGCCGCAGCAAATAACTGCCGTAACCGCTTTTAACCAATGGAGTCGCGATCTTTTTCAGTTGCTCATCATCAATAAAGCCCATTCGGTAAGCTACCTCTTCAATACAACCAATTTTCAGCCCCTGCCGTTCCTCAATCACCTGCACAAACTGACCAGCCTGCATGAGTGATGCGAAGGTGCCGGTATCCAGCCAGGCTGTACCCCGGCTTAGCACGCCTACTTTCAGCTTGCCCCGTTTCAGGTATTCTTTGTTTACATCTGTAATTTCATACTCGCCGCGCGGAGAGGGCTCGATATTGGCGGCAATTTCTACCACATCGTTGTCGTAGAAATAGAGGCCAGGTACAGCAAAATCAGATTTAGGCTCGGTTGGTTTCTCCTCGATCGAAATCACATTATTGTCTTTGTCAAATTCTACCACACCATAGCGTTCCGGATCAGCCACCTGGTAGGCAAATACAACCCCTCCGTCTGGGTCTGAGCTGGCCTGCAGCAGCCTGGCCATGCCATCACCATAAAAGATGTTATCCCCTAAGACCAGTGCTACCTTATCCTGACCAATAAAATCTTTCCCGATCACAAACGCCTGGGCAAGGCCGTTCGGCTCATGCTGCACAGCATAACTAAATTTACAGCCAAGGCTGGTGCCGTCGCCAAGAAGTTTTTCGAAGTTCGGCAGGTCATGAGGTGTAGAGATAATGAGTATTTCTTTGATTCCCGCCAGCATCAGCGTGGAAAGCGGGTAATAGATCATCGGCTTATCATAAACCGGCATCATTTGTTTACTGCAAGCCAGTGTAAGCGGGTGCAAACGCGTTCCGCTTCCGCCCGCCAGGATAATTCCTTTCATTCAGTTTAATTGTTATGGTATGAGCACATTGCAATCAGCTAAAAGCTTCTGCGCCGCTAAGTTAAGCTATTTTGCAATTCCGCGTACCACTCCTCACCGTATTTACGGATCAGCGGTCCTTTCAGAAACTGGTAAACGGGTACTTTCAGTTCTCTTCCAAAGGTACAGGCATCGTGGCAAATGTGCCAGCGGTCGTAGTTCAGCACATCAAATTCTGGATAAGCTGTAATGCGTATGGGGTAAAGGTGGCATGATATCGGCTTCTGCCAGTCGACAAGCCCCTGTTCATACGCCTTCTCGATGGCGCATTTGGTAATACCATTTTCAAAAAGCACGTAAGCGCATTCTTCACGACCATTTACGCAAGGCGTTGTTAAATCGCCATCCATGTCAACAACATGGGTACCCTGCTCTTCAATGGCCCGAATACCTTTTTCTGAAAGCAGGTGTTTGATTTTCGGATAGATATCTTGCAGGATTGCCGTTTCAGCATGTTCCAGCGGTGCCCCCGCATCGCCCTCCACACAGCAAATCCCCTTGCACTTATTAAGATTGCAAACAAAATTCTCCTTCAACACGTCTTCATGAACCAGCGTGTTTTGTACTTCAATCATAGCTGTTAATCCTTGCCCAAGGGATATTTAAGGCCTTTTGCAGATGTCAATTCCATCGTTACCGAACCAACCAGGATCTCGACCTGTGCTTTCACGGGCACCCGGTTTCCGTCATCTGTTACCCAAAGATACAGCCGGCTGTCTTTTTTAAAGACGCGGCCAGGTTTGATGGACGGACTAAACTTCAGGCAGCGAATGCTGCCCAGCTTGGTTTTAACCGTTTCCCTTCCAACAAACTCGACGGTCAGCGAAGATATTTCGTCTCCAAGGAAATAATTTAATTTAAACGTATCACCAATCTTCATCCTGCTAATGTCCAGGCTTCTCGCAAAGTAGTAAGCGGATACGAGGTCAAAAGTTTGCGTGGTTGGCGTACCCATGGTACCGCGGTTGGATACGACCTTTTTCTCATCCTGGTAAAAACGCGCTTTATCTGTGCGCCGGTAGCTGGCCTCACGAATGTTTTCCTGATAAAAATAGGGAAGCAGGTTTTTTCTGTCTATATAGGAATCATAGTGATCCCTGATTTTGTAAAAGACGTCGAACGTACCTGAGGTCTGCGCATCGACCACCAATCGGTAAGTGGGCTGGCCATCGAATTTCATATCGCCGTTTTGTACCTTAATGGTTGCTTCGGCTGCCGTGATGAAGCCGTACCGGAGCCGGTACTTTAACATTTCACCCTCCTCAAATACCGGCTCCTTCTTCAAAGGAAGCATCTGGGCCAGCACATTCACGCAAAGCAGCAGGCAACAGGCAATCAGGGTTAGTCTTTTCATAGATAGGGCGTTACAAAAAGCAAACCAAACTAGTCTTTCCTTTTGTAGATCGGAACGGTCGAACACGGCTCGCCGTACATGATGCTTTTAGCTACCGGCGTAAGCAGGCTCGTAATCTCTACATATGCTGAAACGGGAATATTATCGTCGCCACAGCCTTTAATGACAACACGTTCGCCGGCAAAGCTCTCCACATCTACTTTTGTCAGGGCCTTCTGGAACAAAACAGTGTTAAGGGTCTCGAGCGATCCAAAAACAATTTCCCGGGCAAAGGGCTTCATCCGGTTGGCCAGCAGCATATAGGCCCAGGTCGGCACGATGGCATCAGCTGTACAGGTAATTGCCACGTTTTTACCGCTATACTGTGCCCAGTCATGACTTTTAACAAAATCCCTGAAATCTTTCTCTCTTAAAATGAGGCCATGGAAAAGGTTGTCTTTGATATCATAGACGACACGTTCCCCTCTATCAAGGTAGTCTTCCAGATTAAAGGTGATCAGGCCACTTGCCGCAACCTTGTTCACTATATTTTCCTGAATATCCATAGCCATAAAACAAAAAACCGGAAGTGCGGTATACACTTCCGGTTACAAAATTAAGTAAATTCCGCTTAATAGAATTTCACGCGATTGTCTTTTATATCTGCTTTGTCTTGCAGGGCCATAAAGGCACCGCTCAGCGCCCGCTGCGCAAGTCCGGGAAGCAAGGTCAATTTCTGTTGCGCAGGATCTCCAGGCGCCGGGTTGCTGAAAGTAAGCGGGCTCACGGCATACACGCCGCGGTCGCCGGCAATCGGACCCGACACTTTTCCTGGCTGCATGCCGAACACGGCACCTACCACCTTGTTCTCCTGCGCAACGCCGGGGATAACCGGGTTCGAGAATACAATGTTCTGAATCGGCTGAACGGCACGGCCGAGTTTCTGCGCAAGCGCTTCAAGCGTAGCCTTGCCGGCTCCCGCTTTTTCGAAGCGCTCCGTCAGCATCTTTCCTTTTACTTCATTGCGAACCAAGGGTTCGATATCTTTCTTCACAGCTTCCAGAGGAAGTGTGCCTTTCGGACGAACCTCTGTAAGCAAAGCCACCACGTATCCATCACTCATGGTGTAGATCTCTGGAAGCACATCGCCGCGATCGGCTTCGTAAGCATCCTGGATCAGTTTCCGTGGATTATCGAGTCCTGGTGCAAAGCCCTGTGAACCCGCAATCTTATCCGCAACACCTACAGTCAAACCACGCTTCTGCGCAACTTTACTGAAGGTATTTCCTGAAACTTCGGCCAGGAAATTTGATGCTTTCTTGTAAGCCTCCTGCTGGGTTTTATCACTTGGCGACAAGTTCTTTTCTACATATGCGATCTTTACGACTTTCGCAGAACCGATTTGTTTTTCAATTTTGATCAGGTGAACGCCAAATTGGGACGTAACGACCTTTAGGTCGCCCGCTTTGCCATCAAAGGCGGCATTTTCAAACTCGGGTACCATGGCACCACGCGCGAAGGTGCCCAGATCGCCACCCTGTTCTTTCGAACCGTCTTCGCTGTATTGTCTGGCCAGTTCAGCAAAACTTGAACCTTTCTGCACTAACGATTTAAGTGAGTCGGCCAGTTTAACTGCTTTGTCATTACCACCCACTTTAGCCGGGTTGATCAGAATATGGGCGGCCTTTACCGAGTCGGGCGACTGTTTTGTTGCTACAACCTTGGCCAGTTTGTATGAATTGCCTGAAAAAGCCGGGCCATAAAAAGTGCCCGCAGGCAGTGAGAACACAGCCGAATCAACCGTCGGGTCAAGTTTGCCACGGGTCATATAGCTGTAAGGGATCTTCACATCTGAGTTGATTGCCGCAAACAAAGAATCGTTGGCTGCAGCTTTGAAGTCGGCAGCAAGTTTATTGATTTGTGCCCTCGAGGCCGCCGTGTCTTCTTTTGAAGGTTTGAAGCTGAAATTAACATACTGAAACGAACGGGTTTCGGTAGGATTTTCAAAGCGTTTCTTATTGGCGTTGTAGTAATCGTTGTAATCAGCATCGGTCAGCTTTACGTCTTTATCAGGAATGGTCGCATAATCAAGGCTTACATACTTGAAAGAAGCAAGTTTGTTCCGGTTCGTAAAGTCATCCGCAGCTTCCAGGTTTGTCACATACACAGACGTGCGAACCAGGTTCTGGTATTTTTGTTGCAGCGCCTGCTTACGCACTTCTTCTTCGAGCATAGACCATTGCTTGTTCAGGTTGGCATCTTTTGAGCGGGCCTTCAGGGAACTGATGATTGCGTTGCGGTCAACCTGTCCGGTTTGTGGGTTACCAAAGTACTGACGAATCAGGGGGCTTGGATTTTTACCCTGCAGCAGGTCAAAAAGTTCGGTCGAGGTCACGGTCAGGCCAAGGCGCTCAAATTCTTTGCCCAGCAACACAGTTGCCACTTCATTGTTCCAAACATTTTCTACAGCCATTGCCGTCATCTGCGCGTTGGCGCTTCCGCCGTACTGCTGCTTGAACTGTTGTAAGCTCTGGTCCACCTTCGGTCCGAATTCATCTATACTGACTTCATGGCCGTCAATCTCTCCCACAACCTTCTGTGAGGCATTCCAGAATGGTTTTCCAGCGTTAATTGCATCACCAACTAAAAATGCAACAATTGCCAAACCGATCGCGCCTATCAAAATAAACCCGGCACGGTTTCGCAAAAATGTCATTAATCCCATATTCTACTTTAGTTTTTTACTTTTTTTTAAGAGGGCGCAAGATACAAATTTGGCATAAAAAAGAAAATACAAAACTGTATCGAACAAGTATTTAGTTTTTAGGCAGATAGAATGTTGAAAAACGGCTGGCGTAATCAGCAGTCTGAGCTACGGGGAGGTACTTATAAAAGGTTACAGGCCGGTCTCTTTCTCCAGAAGTTCACCACTGATTGAGCCCTGTCCGATGCCGCCCGAACGCATTGTATATGTGCTGAAATCCTGGGGCGCCTCGAAATAACTTCCCTCGGCCTGAAAAGAGCCGTCGGGTTTAAACACTTTCACGCGCTGATTTGAATAAAACAGCCGTTTGTTCTCGTCCCAGATCAGTTCCTCGGAAGTAAATGTGTTGCCTTCTGCGTTCTTAACCACGACATTCCTGCGCAGAATGGTAATCCTTTCGTTTTCCCGGCGTATGCCATATTCAGAAGTGACCGTGCTGGCTATTTTCATTTTCTGATCAAAGAAATCAATCTTCAGCCCGTCGGGCATTTCCATGTAATTCGCGCCGGTCTTCGGCGTTACCTTGTCAAGAACGGGGGCATACCCTTTGGCTTTCACACGTGCCGAGTCGCTGTAAATAAGTTCGGCACCTAATGTCCGGTCTTTACTCAGAACTACTTGTTTGCTCGATATTGCACCTACGTTTTTTAGGTCATCGTCGTTACAGGCGGCCAGCACCGGCAGCACCGCAAAGGCAAGCACAAACCTGAACAATGCCCGTCCCATGTTTTAATCGAATTTAAATCTTCTGAACCAGGTATCGTTAAGGGTAAAGCCAAGGTGAATGTTCAGGTAAGTCTCCTGGACAAGGTTGGCAGCGGTTGTACCGCGACGGCCAAGCTCGGTGGTGAAATTCACTTTATAAAAAGAAAGCCTGTTGTTGGAGGGCAGCGGAAAACCAAAACCCACCGAGATGGCCCGGTCCTTAATATCATTGTTGGCCAATTTCAGGTAGGTTTTATCATAACGAACGCCCAGGCGGTAGTCGATCCGTTTCAGGTATCCGGCCAGCGAGCCGCCTACAGCGGTAATGTCTGGGGTGATTTGTCCGCCAACAGAAACGCCGTAACTGTCTTGCAGGCCTTGGTTGGAATTGTCCAATGAAAATTTAGACCACTGTCCCATTCTAAAGTCAGCCCCCACCATCCATTTGTTGTCGCGTTGAACGGAGAAGCCAAAATTATGCTCCAACGGCAGCTTCAGGTCGGTTTTTGCATTGTCAATTATCTGCAGTGTATCAAGCGGCGGATTTTCGACCCCATCGCCATCAACAGTGTATTGGGTCAATACATATGATTTTTTCGCTGAAATGTTCGAGTTAAAAGAACCTGAGTAACCAAGTGTTATCCTGGATTCTTCGCTTAGCGGGATTTCGGTCTGGATACCATATGAGAAATTGAGGCCGTCTATGCTGATCTTATTCTGCATCCGTGAGGGAAGCACTGCCGGTTCATCAGGGAAAAGTGCAGAACGCGTCTGGCTCAGGTTACCAAAAAGATACTCGAGGTTGGCACCAATGCGAACATATTTGCCAAACTGCACGCCGTAGCCAAAATAGGCTTTAGAGATGCTTCCTTCGCCGGCATAAATGTAGTCTACATTCATGGTATCGATGCGGGAGCGGTTGCTGTAGTTATACCCCAGGTCTGAATACGGCAGCAGTCCGAAGCTGAACGCTGACTTGCGGCTAACTGGAATACCCAGTGCAATGTGGTTCAGCGTGGCATTGAAACGGCTTTCGCTTTCGTTTCCTCTTTTCAGGCCTGTAAAACCGCCGTTTACGCCGATGTCTATGGTGGTCAGGTTAATTCCACTGTATGTAGCCGGATTTACCACATTGATCATGCTGTAACCGTCGGGTTTAAAAACCCCGGCAGAGATACCGCCCATGCCGCGAAGACCCGGGAAGACAGATGTTCTGAGGTTACCCAGCCCATATGCCGAATAGGGAGACTCGGTCGTTACCTGTGCCTTTGCAGGCAGCAATGCGACCGCAGCAATGAACGCGGTTAAAATATATTTCAGGTTTTTGTACATGTTATAATTCAATAACTTCATTTAATCCTCTTAACACCAGATAAGGCTCGTGAACAATTCGAGGCGCAAAGATGGTGTTTTTTATGTTAGCGATCAAAAAAGGCGCATCGCCGCCTGTCATGATCACGATCAGTTCATCGTGCGGGCCACTGTACTGCGAAATAAAACCGCTTACTTCATGCAGCGTACCTTGCAATACCCCGTTTCTAATGGCATTGATCGTGTTGCTGCCTTCGGGAACGGTTGTTAGTGCCTGGTCAAATTCAATCAGCGGAAGCCGGCCTGTAAAGTGGTTCAGCGCACTGAACCGCATGGCAATTCCCGGACTGATGCTGCCGCCGGTATACACACCGCTTGCCGGCAGAAAATCATAGGTGATGCTGGTTCCTGCATCGATGACCAGGCAATTCCGGCCGGGAAACTGCGCCCCGGCACCAATGACCGCGGCCCAGCGGTCAAGACCAAGTGTAAGCGGCGTTTCGTAGCGATTTTTAACCCTTTCGGTATCGCCGGAGTGAAAATGCTTTACAATTCCCGGTTTACCAATCAGTTGTTCAATTTCTTCAGCGTTTTCATCGACGCTTGATACGATCACGGCCTTTAACGGAAAGTTATTCGCCACCCTCCCAATTTCAGGCAGGTCCGACTTCTCCAGTACCCGGTAATCTGCCAGTTTCCTGCCTTCAAACACGCCAATTTTACATTTGGAGTTTCCTACGTCTACGACAAGATTGAACATCACCATCTTTACATCAATTGCCGGTACCCCAAGCTATGCCTGGAATGGCTTTATACGGCATTTTAACGGCACAAAGCTATCAATCTTTGCCAAGTTTCAAGAAATCAATTTGTTAAAAAAGGTTAAACAAAAAGAAAATATTGAATCGACAGAACGAGCAGGATAAAGAGCGACTCATAAAACCAGCGCTTGCTTGCATTGGTAAAATAATAGGCCAGTAACACGGCTCCCGGCGGCACACAAAGCAAAAAGTGCGACAGCCTGACCCCCGGTTTCAGGTAAAAGCTGGCCATAGCGATGAGGAACATGCAGAAAAGAAGCTGAAAGGCTTTGCGTGTGCTGATGAAACTTCTGAAGAAATTTTCGCGCAGTTGCAGCGTACCAAGCACGATAATCACAATAACCGGAACAAGCACAATGTAATCGTTGTAATTGATCTGGAAAACTGAGGGGAACTTATTGGTAAGAGGCAGCCAGATGCGGTAAAACATCTCGAGGTTATCGTTCCAGTAATAAAAAACACCGAGAAAAAAGAAAACCGTCAGAAAACCAAGCAACCCTGAAACCCACTCACGCCAGTTAAATGAACGGTAAACAAGCAGGCCCAGCCAGAGCATAAGCAACATGGAAACGAAAGGAAAATAGATGAGCGTACCCACTGCAACGAGCATCCCGACGTCAAAGAGCGGCATAATGGCCTGTGTTGACTTGCCGATTTTGAGGAACTTGTCGATCATCAGGATCAACAGGAAGTTACACATCATCGTTGGGCTCAGCACCATGAAGGGCATGAACAAACTGCCGGCTGTCAGGTACAGAAGTGCTGGCAGGTAGTTTGGTTTACCCATCAGGTTGTGGTTGTTAACCACCCGGTTAAACCAGAGCGCCTGCGCAATGCTGATCAGTGCTGCAAAAAACACGTTCCCGGCAGGAGAAAGGCCCTGACCAATGGGGATGTCGATAAGCAGCCGGGCAAAGGGCTCGAGAAACGCAAAATTCAGTTGCTCCGGCATGTGCACGAACAGTGCTGCACGCATAAAAAAGGCATACACAAGCAGTAAAATGAGGTTTGCCGGCTGGAGTGTTCTGAACTGGTTGATCATGAGTTGACACGGCAAAGAAAAGAAATTTTAATGCAATGGCCTAATGGCACTGCATTGCTCGCATCGATCAATGCGCATACCGAGACACCATGTCTGCGACAACTTTTTCGGTTTCGTCCGGGAAATGGAACTCATGTTGCTGCGGTGTGTTGACCCAGTCGTTGATTATTGGCAGCGGATTCCGGTTGCTCGACCAGATGACAGGCAGGCCGAACTGCTTCAATGCATATGCATTACACTGCTGTTCGTATTGAAACTTCATGGGCGAAACGAGTAGTTTTTTTCCCAGGAACAAAGCTTCTGCAGGACCTTCAAAACCACCCCCTGTATAAAGGCCGGTACAGGAAGCGAGACTTTTGTTAAACGCCTCGTTCTGTACCGGGTTTACAAATATGTCACCGTCGCGGTAGCTGCTTTTTGTATGCTTGGAAAAGATCTCCCACTTTGGTCCTTTAACCTGTTTCAGGAGGTTAACCAGGATGCGGTCATCTACCGCCGGCAGGTAAACCGTGTAATGGCCTTGATCCGAGACTTCCAGCTGCCTGATCTCGGAGCGAATTACAGGCGTGTGGATAAAGCTGTCATAACAGGCAAAATGGAAACCGATATGGTGGGTGGTGGGGGCATAATGACTTAGAATCTTTTTTCCCCAGTCTATGGTCTTTGGGCGGGGCACCTTACGTGATTTAAATGCGGCCTGATGGCTTAAGGATACGCTTTCTATGCCCTTCACCTTACAGGCCCAGGCAGAAACCGGCTCAAAATCATTTACGATCAGGTTGTAATTCTCTACTGGCAGGTCTTTCATGTCGCGCCTGAACCTGAGGAGATTCATGTTTTTCCAGGTCTGGTAATGGTGAACGCCGCCTTTTCTCCCGAAGATGAAACTGAAGCCATGAAGCCGGTAGGCCAGCGGCTGGCTCAGGGCCACATCGGCCTGCGTACCGCTGATCAGGATGTCAAGTTCACCATGCTGCTGTAAATAGGGAATAATTTCCCTGGCACGGCTTACATGTCCGTTACCGGTTCCTTGTATTGCATAAAGTATTTTTAACCCCATCTGTATCTAGGTCTGCATTCGCGGCAGGTTTCGAATATCTGTATTTTCCGAGCTTTACACAATCCCGGCACGCATATTTTGAAGCAGGATGTTCACATCCAGCTTGCTGTTCAGGTCTTCAGCGTCTGAAAAAGCGCCTGCTTCGGGCTCATCGGCAGCAAAATCGCTGGCATTGTACCGGAAAATCCGCCAGGTTCCTGCATGGTATTCCAGGGCGGTCAGGTTCTCCACCCAGTCGCCGCTGTTCAGATAGGTTACGGCTCCTTTTTCGGTCCGGATCATGCGCAGTTCAGGCTGGTGAATATGTCCGCAGACAACATAATGATAACCACTTTCAAGTGCCAGGCCGGCCGCGGTTGTTTCGAAGTCGTTGATAAATTTAACCGCATCTTTGAACCGGGCCTTGATCTTTTTAGAAAAGCTCATCTTTTCACGGCCCGCAAATTCAAGCAGGCGGTTCACGAAACTGTTGATGAGAATGAGCGTATCATAACCTACGGCCCCCAGTTTGGCCAGCCACTTGGAGTGCTGCATGGTCACATCGAAAATATCGCCATGAAAAAACCATGCTTTTTTACCGTCCAATTCCAATACGAGTTTGTTTTGCAATTGAAATGAGCCGATGCCCATGTCGGTGAACTTGCGCAGCAATTCGTCATGATTGCCGGTCAGATAATGTATTGGCACGCCTTCAGTCATGAATTTCATCAGTTTTCTAATGATTTTCATGTGGGTTTCCGGCCAGTAATTTTTGCTGAACTGCCAGATATCGATGATATCGCCGTTCAAAATGATCCTCCCCGGCCTGACGCTTTTCAGGTACCTGAGCAATTCTGTGGCATGACAGCCATACGTTCCCAGGTGAACGTCTGAAATTACGATGAGGTCTACATCACGTTTCGCCATTCCATATCAATTACTGCGTTAAGTTATTCCTCCTCCTCGTCAAGCACCAGCTCAAACGGGCTAAAGAAGTAGATGATGATAACCAGGACCGCAGAGACAAACAAGCATTCGTGCATAACATAAATCTTATTGCACATAAAAATAAAACGCCCTGTTAAACAGGGCGTTAATTACTTGTTAAGTTATGGTTCGACCTGACCGGCGCTTTAGAGGTTATTTTGCGGTTACACGTTTCCTGTTGCGCTGTTCGCTGTATATGGCAAATGCAAGTCCGGCGATCAGCAGCACAGAGCCAAACAGCGATATCTTTTCGCCGGCATAATATGAGGTCGGCTCAAATCTGA
The DNA here is from genome assembly GCF_003029735.1 of Pedobacter yulinensis. Classification (GTDB taxonomy): domain Bacteria; phylum Bacteroidota; class Bacteroidia; order Sphingobacteriales; family Sphingobacteriaceae; genus Pedobacter; species Pedobacter yulinensis. Next base: position 1,055,679 of record NZ_KZ686268.1, on the reverse strand, counting down.
ACTCGACGGTGTGGTTGCCTCCCTCCAAGACAGCAGCCCGCAGCAGCCAGTCGGCACGGAAATACGGCTTTTCAACGTTGTCCACATACATTTTCCAGCCTTTGTCATAATAAATTTCAGAGAATACAGCCACCATATCCCGGCTCGTGCTGTATTTATAGACCAGTTTGTCAGGATGGTAACTTTCCAGTTTAATTGAAGCATTGGCGTCGGGCAGGCCAGCCTTCCGTTCTTCGAGCAGCTTTTTGAACCTTACATCGACGATGGCCTCATTCTTCGGATTGAAACTGCTGATGGCTTTCATCTCCTCGTCTGCATTTTTAACATATTGAACACTTTGCACGAACCAGGCATTGCCGCAGGCAGTTTCATTGCGCTGCATACCGTAGGCACCGTTTTCCGGATTCCGTGTAATGATGTACTTGGTGTTCAGCATATCGAGCACGTCCTGGTTGATGCTCTTTGAAAACTGGTGATCGATCAGCTCCTGGAAGCGCATCAGCCGGGCAGAATGAAAACCGCCAACCGTCTTGTGGAAATAAGACGCCTCAACATTGGAAAACGGATTTCCCAGCGAAAGATCCATAACGCGGAAGTTCGGGTCTTTATCCGCAAGGATGAAGTTATCGACATCCCTTGGCTCGTAATGGTTCTGCAGGGAGGATTTGGCAACGAAGTTCTGGTTGTTCAGGTACCTTCGGTCTACCTGCCACATATCGACCAGCACAGCCAGGGCCAGCAGCACAAGGGCAATTTCGGCTTTGACTTTCTTTTTCACCATGGCCCAGGTCAGCGCGAAACCAATGGCCAAAAAGATCAGGGTACGCAATGCATCTTCCCGGGCAATTGAAATACGGTCCTGCACCAGGGCATTGGCAATATTGGTACCTACGCCCCTGTCATTTCCCGCCATTTGCGTCAGGGCATTCACAATGTCATTGTGGTTCGCGCTTGTAAAGCTGAACAACAACGTTGGCAGCACCAAAACGATGAGCGTAAAGCCCCCTGTAATTCCGCCGGCGATGTATAATTTTTTGAGCACGTATTTTTCATCGTACTGCCCCTCGAGCGCCTCACGCACAGCGAGCACAGCCAGCAGCGGAACAAGCAGGCCAACTACGGCCAGGATCGACTCTACTGCTCTGAACTTGTTGTACAGAGGCACGTAGTCGAAGAAGATATCTGAAACGATTGGGAAATTCCCGCCGAAGGAAAGCAGGAAGAACAGCACTGTTGTACCGGCTACCCACCATTTTAAGCGGTTTTTTACGAGCACCAGGCCAAAGATGAACAGCATGCAAATGATGGCTCCAAAATAAAAAGGCCCGCCGGTAACAAGCGGCTTGTCACCCCAATATTGCTGAAAGCCAAGATTCTGATAAAGCTGGTAAATGGCTTGTGTCGGGTCTCCGCCCGTAATGCCCTGCAGTGTTTTGTAGGTCTTTGACTCAGGCTTAACGATCTGATCAATGTTCGGGGCACCGCCATACAGGTTAGGGATCAGCACCGTGAAACTTTCGCCTGGCCCCTGGCTGTATGCGTAGGCATATTCTTTTGTCAGGCCGTGGTCATTCGCCTCGCCCTTGCGGCTCAGGTTGGCCTGTCCGCGAATGGTGTATTTGCTGTACTCATAGGTTGTCCACAAAGTACCGGCGTTGACAAGCAGTGCAACGAGCCCCGCCGCAGCCAGATACGCGAAAGAACGGCCAAACTCTTTCATTCTTCCCTGCTTGTAAGCATGATAAACTTCAATAGCGATGTAAATGAGCAGGGCTGTGAAGAAGTAATAGGTCATCTGCACGTGGTTGGCTCTGATATTCAGCGCCAGGAACAAAGCCGTAAGACTTGCGCCAAGCAGGTACCTTCCGCGAAGCGTAAGAATAATACTGGCCAGGATCGGCGCGAAAAAACCTATAGTCAAAGCCTGGTTGCTGTGGCCGGCTGCAATGATGATGAAATTATAAGACGTAAAGGCGAACGCAATTGCCCCCGCTGCCGCCAGCCATGGATTTGCCCTGAGCACGCAGAAAAGAAAGTAAGCGCCAAGCAGGTAAAGAAGTACGGTGCCTACAGGATCAGGAAACAGTCCTTTGATGATGTCGATGCCATAGGTCGTTATGTTCATGGGGTATTTCACCCAGATCTGGAAGGCTGGCATGCCGCCAAACATTTGGTTGGTCCAGAGCGGCCCTTTTCCATCTTTGGCACGGACGTCCATGATTTCTTTTGCCATGGCTTTGGCCTGCAGCACATCGCCCTGAGACGGCGCTTTTCCCTGCAGAACGGGGCTGAAATAGACAAAACAAATGATGATAAAAAACGCAACGATGGCAAGGTGGATGCCATTTTTCTTCAGCCAGTTATTCATGGAGCTCTGTTTGTATTTTAAAGACTCCAAAAATAGAAATTTAGGCCAGATAAAAAACAAAAAAGGTTGTCTGGCCAAAAGGCGTACAAGACACTAATTGTCAAACAGATATGCACTGACAAAGCAAGGGTGAGGATGTACCGGCAAGTCCGGGCGAAGGGCCGTTTATTTAATCTCTTCGTAATCTACGAAATCGCCAAGCTTATCTGCTTTGCCTTGCTGCTGGGGCGGAATATAGTCAATTGACATGCTGCCCTCAGGTTTTTTGTTTGGCTTCCGGCCTTGCTGTTGTTGGTGCTGGCTGGCTGCCTGCTGCATTTTTGAAGCCATGTTGCTAAACAGCATAGGCAACAATAAACGCACAAGCAGGCGAATAATATAAAGGATGACGATCGATATAAATAAAAATTTTATAAGGGCCATTTCAGTTTGGGTTGTTACAAATATAGACGACGAAAAAATCGCGATGTTTCTTTTTGCTGCTATAATTGCATTGATTTTACAAATGTCTGGTCGTGGCTAACCGGCCGGCAAGATACAAAATCCGGTTAAAAGTCCTCGTCCTGGTCAGGAATTGCAGCCACACGGCCAATTTGCCCGTCTTCAAGGCGAACCTTAATACCGCGCGAATGGAAAGGAGCAGAAGTGAGCAGGCTTTTCACAATGCCGCGTGTCAGCTGTCCGCTGCGTTGATCTTTCTTCAATATAATATCGACCAACAGGCCGGGATAGATGTCTTTTCGGTTTTGTCCGTTCATTATTTTTTACCAAACTTTTCAGTAAACACTTTTTCCAGCGCGTACATTTCGTCGCGCAGCCTTGCGGCGAGCAGGAAATCCATTTCTTTCGCCGCTTTCTGCATTTCTTTGCGCGTATTTTCTATTGATTTCTGCATTTCGGCTTTACCCATATACTGCACGACCGGATCGGCGGCAATGCTGACCTCATCCCGCTCCACATAGGCCTTTGCGCGTTTTTTCTCTTCGCCCGAAAACTCGAGCACCGAGGTTTGTTCGATGATCGCTTCGCGGCTTTTGCCAACGGTTTTCGGCACAATGCCGTGTTCCAGGTTGTAAGCGATCTGTTTCTCACGCCGGCGATTCGTCTCATCTATGGTTTTTTCCATGCTTTCGGTCATGTCGTCCGCGTACATGATTACCCGTCCGCGGTCATTTCGCGCAGCACGCCCAATGGTCTGGATGAGCGAACGCTCAGAACGCAGAAAACCTTCTTTATCTGCATCAAGAATGGCCACAAGTGAAACCTCCGGCAGGTCAAGTCCTTCCCGAAGCAGGTTGATACCCACCAGTACGTCAAAATCGCCGAGGCGCAGGCCGCGCAAAATTTCTACCCGTTCCAGTGTTTTCACTTCAGAGTGTATGTACCGTGAGCGGATGTTGAGGCGGTCAAGGTATTTGGTGAGTTCTTCTGCCATGCGTTTGGTCAGTGTAGTTACCAGCACGCGATCGCCCAGCTTAATGGTTTTGTCGATCTCATCCAGCAGGTCATCGACCTGGTTAATGGCCGGGCGTACTTCAATCAGCGGATCGAGCAGACCTGTTGGGCGGATGACCTGTTCAACCACAACGCCTTCAGACTTTTGCAGTTCGTATTCGGCCGGGGTTGCGCTCACATAGATGGTTTGCGGAGCAAGGGCTTCGAATTCGGTAAAGTTCAGGGGCCTGTTGTCCAGCGCGGCTGGAAGGCGGAAGCCGTAATCGACCAGCGAAATCTTACGGGAGCGGTCCCCGCCATACATGGCACGGATCTGTGGCACAGTGACATGGCTTTCATCGATCACCATCAGGTAATCTTCAGGAAAATAGTCAAGCAGGCAGAATGGGCGCATGCCGGGAGCGCGGCCATCGAAAAAGCGCGAATAATTTTCAATACCCGAGCAGTAGCCCAACTCTTTCATCATTTCAATATCAAAATTGGTACGCTCTTCGAGTCGCTTGGCCTCGAGCAGGCGTTTGTCATCGATGAGCTGCTTTTTGCGTACTTCCAGTTCCTCTTGTATTCCCCAGATGCTTTGGTTGAAACGGTCTTTAGGCGTAACGAAAAGGTTAGCCGGATAGATAGCTATGTTTTCCAATTTTTCCAGCGTTTTGCCGGTAACAGGATCAATAGCGCTTAATTCCTCGATGTCATCGCCGAAAAACGAAATGCGGTATGCATTGTCCAGGTATGCCGGGTAAACGTCTACCGTATCGCCGTTCACCCGGAACGTGCCCCGTTTAAAATCATTTGTAGTTCGGGCATACAAGATTTCGACCAGGCTGTGCAGGAAAGCGTTTCTGGAAATGCGGGTTCCCACGCCGAACCGGTAAACCGAACGCGAAAAGTCTTCGGGATTACCCATACCATAAATACAGGAAATGGAAGAAACGACAATAATATCCCTGCGACCGGATATGAGCGAAGAGGTGGTGCGCAGGCGCAGTTTTTCAATTTCTTCGTTAATGGCCAGGTCCTTTTCAATATAGGTATTTGAAGAGGCAATAAAAGCCTCCGGCTGATAATAATCGTAATAGGAGACGAAATAGTTGACCGAATTTTCAGGAAAAAACTGCTTGAACTCTCCATACAATTGTGCTGCAAGCGTCTTGTTGTGACTAAGAATAAGCGTTGGCTTTTGCGTCTCCTGAATGACGTTGGCAACGGTAAAGGTTTTTCCTGATCCCGTAACACCCAGCAGCGTCTGGTAATGCTCGCCCTGGTTTACGCCTTCAACAAGCTGCCTGATTGCCGCGGGCTGATCGCCCGTCGGTTTATAGTCGGATACAATCTTAAATTTCATGGGTAGGGGAAAAATTTTGGCCGGAAAGACCTTCGGAGGTTTTACCGAAAGACCTTCGAGGTTTTTGAAACCTCGAAGGTCTTTCAGAACGCCGAAGCTGCAATCTGATAGGTAAAGATACGCAATTTCGTCTGAATCGAAAACCCCTTTAAAGCAAAACAGCCGGTCGTGCGCACTGCATTCCCGGCTGTCTGTTTGTTTCGGCCGACTTAATTTGTCGCCTGCATCGGATTCAGTCCGGAACTCTGTCCTCTGGCAATACCCGCGCGTTCTTTGAAAAGCTGCAGTTTCGATTTTTTAGAATCACCTCCCCAACGGTTGTTCGCCTCGTCAATATCAGCAGTTTCGCGCATCGGATCGATCAGGATACCCGCTACCTCCTTGTCCTTCACGTAAAACTTAGACACGGTTTTCTCATTGTGTCTCCAGATCTGCGCCGGTATGCGATCTACTTCTTTCGTTCCATCCTTATAAGTAAATTCAACGATGATCGGCATTACCAGGCCGCCCTTGTTACCGAACGAAAGTTCATAAAAATACTTATCCTTATACCGGGCCTTTTCCGCCTCGCCCAATTGCTCTATCATAACCGGGATTTCCTGTTTCACCGTTTTATCATTGTACGGAATCATGCCGCGGTCATACTTCCAATAAAAATCGCGTGCAGCGGTGTCGCGGTCCGTATAAAAACTGATCTTCCTGTCTTCGCGGTTGCGTACTTTCGATATGTCTTCAAAAGCATTCACGGCCGGTTTATCTACCTTGCTCATCACCGTCCGGGCGCCGGGTATACGCGGGTCTACGTCTGCACGGGCAAGCTTGACCGAATCGAGCGAAATGTCTACCGCATCGGTACTGTAAAACCATCCCCGCCAAAACCAGTCCAGGTCCTCGCCGCTGGCATCTTCCATAGTGCGGAACAGGTCGGCAGGAGTCGGGTGTTTAAATGCCCAGCGACGCGCATACTGCTTAAACGCATGATCAAACAATTCACGTCCCATAATCGTTTCGCGCAAAATGTTCAGTGCTGTAGCCGGCTTTGAATAGGCGTTCGGCCCGAACTTAACAATGTTCTCCGAGTTGGTCATGACCGGTTCTAGGTCGTCTTTCGGCAATTTCATGTAATCTACAATGGTATGCGCTGGTCCCTTTTTACTCGGAAATTTATTGTCCCACAGTTCTTCCGTCAGGTATTCCACGAATGAGTTCAGCCCCTCGTCCATCCAGGTCCACTGTCTTTCGTCGCTATTCACGATCATCGGAAAGAAATTATGCCCTACCTCATGAATAACCACGCCGAGCATTCCGTTTTTTGTCGATTCACTGTATGTACCGTCTTTATCGGTACGGCCATAGTTGAAACAGATCATCGGGTACTCCATGCCATTGGCCGCTTCTACGCTTTGCGCTACCGGGTAAGGATACGGAATCGTAAAATCTGAATAGGTTTTGATGGTATGGGCAACAGCACGGGTGGAGAACCTGCTGTACAGGTTATAGGCCTCCTTGCCATAAAAACTCATGCACATGACGTTCCTGCCTTCAATAGGCTGAGCCATGGCATCCCATACAAATTTCCTTGAAGAGGTCCAGGCGAAATCGCGCACATTGTTGGCCTGGAATACCCAGGTTTTGGTGCCTGAGGCCTGTTTACCCTCGGCGGCTTTTGCCTCAGCCAGGGTAACGATCTCGACCGGCGCCTTTGCGGTGCGGGCTTTGTTGTATCTTGAAAGCTGAGCAGGTGTCAGCACCCCGCTGTAATTCAGGCATTCGCCGGTTGCGCCGACAATGTGGTCTGCCGGAACCGTCATCTGGACCCGGTAATTACCAAAGGTCAGCGCGAACTCACCCCGGCCGGTAAACTGGTGATTCTGCCAGCCCTGGAAATCACTGTACACACACAACCTTGGAAACCATTGCGCCATGGTGAAAAGGTAATTTTTGTCTTCCGGGAAAAACTCATAACCGCCGCGGCCGCCAAAGACCAGCCTGTCGGCGATTTTATAACTCCATTGCAGGTTAAACACGAACTGCTGACCTGGCTTTAGCGGAGTGGCCAAATCGATACGCATCATGGTTTTGTTCACCGTATAAGGTAAAACTCTGCCCTGTCCGTCTGTAAGTTTGATGATCTTAATGCCGTAGCCATTATCAGCCGCTGTTCCCTGTGCACGATCAAGGGTTTTCAGTTCCATATAAGCCGGCATGCGGCTCGACGACTGGTAATTTGCATTGTTCACGTTACTGTGCTCGTTTTCATCCAGCTGCAGCCAGATATAATCGAGCGGATCAGGCGAATTGTTGAAATACGTGACCGTTTCGCCGCCCGTGAGCAATTGCTTTTTTTCATCGAGCGTACATTTAATGTTGTAATCTGCCCGCTGCTGCCAATATTTAGCCCCCGGAGCGCCGCTGGCCGTACGTTGTTCATTTGGCGTGGGCAGAATCGTGCCCAGCTGTTCAAAGCTGTTGCCATGGTTGCTGCCAGGGTTATTCCTGATGTTTTGCGCCGACAGTCCGCTTAATGAAGCGGCGAATAAAAGGCTAAGCGTAAATTTCCTGATCATATTTCAGTTAGCTAAAGTTAAAATGGGATGCGTTCAACAGCCATTTTGAACGCGATGGCAAATACCCCGGACGAAACAAAAAAGATCCAGTCGCGACGCCGAACGTTAAGAACGCTTGTAAAAAAGTGAGTTAACAGCAAAATAACGGCTACACAAACTACCTGTCCTACTTCCAGCCCCAGGTTGAAACCGAAAAGCCCCCAGCCAATCTGCTGGTCGCTGGCCAGCATCATCCGGATGGAGTTGGCAAATCCCATCCCGTGTATGAGGCCGAAAAGCAATGCAAGATAATAATTTGTACGCGTGTTTGTTCTGCTACCAGGCTTCCAGGCCAGGTTGAAGAGCGCAGTGATAAAAATGGTACAGGGAATGAGGAACTCAACCCAGGCACTGCTGAAACGAATCACATCGAGTACACTCAGTGCCAGTGTAAGCGAGTGGCCAATCGTAAAGGCCGTAACCAGAATGAGCACCTGTTTCCATTCCCTGAAGATATAAACAGCTGCCAACGCAAGAATAAACAATTGGTGGTCGAGCGCATCACTGCTCACGATGTGTTCCCAGCCCAACTTAAAATAAAACAATACGTCTTGCATAAGCAACGGCAGGCAAATGCCGGATAATAAGTTTGAAAGTTTAAAATTAAAGCGTTTTTTTTGTAAAAACCAGTCTTTTTAAGCGAATCCGGTCATCTATGTCCATTTCAACATCAATTTGTTACGTCCTGCTGCTCTCATTGCCCTGGTTCATGCCTTCGGGTCCGGCTCGGGCTACCGCCCGGCACCCGCTGCATGTAAGCACCACAGAAATTACCGCGAATGCGAGGGAAAAGAACATGGAAGTGCTGGTCAGGCTGTTTACCGACGACTTCGAGAGCATTCTGGCCAGAAAATACCGCACCAAGACTGATCTGTCGAGCCCTGCCATGCATAAGCAAATGGATGAACTTGTCAGAAAGTACATCGCTGCAAACCTTCGCCTCACGGCGGATGGCAAAGCAATAACATTAAACTATGTGGGGTTCGAGACCGATCATGAAGCGGTGATTGCCTATTTTGAAGTGCCTGGATTCGCCGTGCTGAAAAAACTGGAAACCCAGAATTCTTTGCTTTATGACCTCTTCGATGACCAGCTGAATATCGTACATGTTGTTTCTGGCGGGGCCCGGAAAAGCAGCAAACTGCTGTTTCCTGAAAAACAGCTCGTAACTATCTTTTAGCGCCAACATTTTTCAGAAACCGGTGTTTGTAATCTGAACAGTGCTGTTGGGTTTGTCACCTACATAAGCTATATTTATTCCGATGCAGATACTCTTGTATACCCCTGTGGTAACATCCAGGATCAGGTACATCTTCAACTTCATTTTTAGGGATATCCTGAAAACGGAGTTGAGCTTTACCAGTATACCCGCAGAGTTTCTGGATTACCGGGGTCCGAAACTGAGCTATGCCGACACTCCTTTCGGCAGCGAGCCGTTTTTTGAACGCTCGACCTTCCTGCTGTCTCAGAAGACCGACCCTGTTGCCATAAAAAAAACAAGGTTTGGCCACCAGAAAGTCCCCTTTCCCGTTGGCAGCGGCCTGCTCCCGTTCGATGTGTTTGCGGCCTCTTTTTATTTTGTAAGCCGCTATGAAGAGTATCTTGTATTTGAGGGCGATGAACACCTGCGTTTCCCTGCAAAACTGAGCCTGCAATACGAACTCGACCTGTTGCAGCAACCTGTTGTAGACGAGTGGGCGCTGCTGATCAAAAACCTCCTGCTTAAACATGACCGCAACATGCCTTTCGGCACACGCCAGTTTCGTTTTGTGCCTACGATAGACATTGAACGGGCGTTTTACTACAAATCAAACGGACTGCTTAAAAATGCCAGGCGCTTTTTAAACGCAGCTTTCCGCCTAGACAAAAATAAAATGCTGGGACTGGTTAATGCCGGCCTTGGCAGGAACGCCGACCCGTTCGACACCTACAAATACCTGCACCGCCGCCACACGGCGTACGAACTGGAACCCGTATTCTTTTTCCTGCTGGCCCGTGAACGCAATAACCGTTACGATGTGAATATCCATCCTGAAGATACTGCTTACCGGTCACTGATCCGCAAAACGGCAAAGCACGCAGCAGTGGGCATCCATCCCTCTTATTCTTCGAACAATACCGAGAGCAAAATTGCCGAAGAGATGGCCATTCTTGAAGGAATTATTGATCATAAACCCGTCAATTCGCGGCAGCACTTTCTCAGGCTGCACCTGCCGCAGACCTATCTGAAATTGCTGAAAGCCGGCATCAAAAATGACTACAGCATGGGTTACGCTTCCATAACCGGGTTCCGCGCCGGCACCTGTACACCTTTTTGCTGGTATGACCTGCAGCTCGAAAAAGAAAGTACCCTGCGCATTCACCCGTTTGCAGTCATGGACCTTGCCTTGCGCGACTACATGAAGCTTGAGCCCGCTGCAGCTACTGCGCACATTCGCAGCTTGATTGACCGCGTCAGGCTGGTGGAGGGTACCTTCTATACGCTCTGGCACAATGAAAGTGTGTCTGAAAACAGCAAATGGAAAGGCTGGAAAAAGGTCTACGACGACATGCTGGCCTATGCAGCGCCGGCCAGTCAGCATAAAAATCCGGATCATGATTTTCAACCTCAGTAAAACCAGGTCGGTAGCGAATGTTTTCATTGCCGAGCTGCGCAGCAGCGCCATACAGACAGACAGCATGCGTTTTCGCCGCAACCTGGAACGGCTGGGCGAATTTTTCGCATTGGAGATCAGCAAGGAATTGGAATTCATTGAAATGCCGGTGCAAACGCCGCTGGGTATTGCAAGCTGCCAGCAGCTGGCCGAGCAACCGGTCCTGGCCACGATTCTGCGCGCCGGGCTGCCACTTCACCAGGGCTTGCTAAACGTCTTCGACCAGGCCGATTCGGCATTTGTGTCGGCATACCGCAAAAACAAAAAATCCGGAGGTTTTGACGTTAAACTGGAACATGTTTCTGCGCCTGACCTGCAGGACAGGACCGTGATCATGGCCGACCCTATGCTGGCTACGGGCCTCAGCATGGTTCGCTGCTGCAAAGAATTGCTTTCCGGTCAGAAAATCAAAGCATTACATGTCGTTTCCGCCATAGCAAGCACAGAGGGGATTGCCTACCTGCGGGCCAACCTGCCCAAAGCCAGAATATGGGTAGGGGCCGTCGATGATGAGATGACCAGTAAAGCATACATCGTGCCCGGGCTGGGCGATGCCGGTGATCTTGCCTTTGGCGTTAAAATATAGTTGCCAGAGACCGCTTCAAACTATAAACGCTACCTTTGAATCATGAAGCCCCTTAAGCACATTTTCTTTGATCTGGACCACACCATATGGGATTTTGACAGGAATGCAGAAGAAACGCTCCGCGAGTTGTATGAAAGGTACGAACTGGGCGTACTTGGCCTGAATGACTGCGATGCATTTATCAAACTTTACACTGAAAACAACCACCGTCTTTGGGCAGAATACCACCTGGGCCGCATTAGCAAAGAGCACCTGCGCGCAGAGCGGTTCTCAAGTACATTCCGGCAGCTTGGCCTCCAGCCGGAGCGCATTCCGGCTGCCTTTGAAACCGACTACGTACAATTGAGTCCTACGAAAACCAATCTGTTTGAGTCGGCTCTTGAAGTACTTGGCTACTTGCAAGACCGTTATGACCTGCACATCATTTCAAATGGGTTCAAAGAAACTACATTGACTAAGATGCAAGTATGCGCCCTCGGTCCGTTTTTTAAGCAGGTTATTATATCTGAAGATGTGGGTGTTAACAAGCCGCATGAAGGCATCTTCGAACATGCGCTCCGGGTTGCCGGTGCCCGCAAGGAAGAAAGCGTGATGATTGGCGACAGCATAGAAGCTGATGTACGCGGTGCCCAGAACTTTGGCATGAAAGCTATATTTTTTAATCCGAACCGCATTGAACGGCCTGACGATGTAACCGACGAAATACACCACCTGGCCGAGTTGCTCAAAAGATTTTAGCTGACCCGGCACGATTTTTAACCGCCTTCACAACCAAACAACACCATCATGACAGCAAGATCTTTTGCGGCGCTCCTATCGCTCATGCTTTTATCTGTGTTTGCATCTGCGCAGGGCCGCGGCAGCACATCAGAACTTTTTATAGAAATTAAGGAACCCGGCGTATTTACGGTCATCGTAGACGATGAGCGGATCAGCTCTGCGAAAGGACGCTTCCGTTTTTTTGAGACGGCAAGCCAGGTATCACTTACGGTGATGAGGCGCGATATGCCCGTCTTACACCGCAGTCTGGCCATACCACGCGGTACGCGTATGGTAGCGACCCTGCTTCCCGACGGGCAATTTCTTACTGAAAAACAACTATACATCTTTAAAAACAACCGGTATGTGCTTGATAACTGGGACGGCTATACAGAATCCGGGCCGCTGGATCCTGCAAGGCCCGGAAGACCAGGCCGCGGGCGGGGCATGTCGGCAGATGACCTGGAACTGCTTACCCGGAGTATGGCCAACTCCGGTTTCGACGAAGATAAGCGCAAAGTTGCCGAAGCCTCGCTCAAAAACGCCTGGCTCAGCACCTCGCAACTTGCCCAGGTATTAAAGACATTTAGTTTCAGCGCCGAACGGCTGAAACTGATCAAATTTGCTTATCTGCGGCTCACCGATCCGCAGAATGCCCATTCGCTTACCTCATTCCTGAATTTCGCTGACGAGCGCGAAAGCCTGCTCAATTTTTTAAGAACCGCACCTGATGAGAACCGATAAAATCTGTCGTCAGCTCGGGGCCCTACTTGAAACTTACCAGCAGGTTCTGCAGCACCTCCCTGCGGAAGAATTTTCCAGGCGGCCCTTTTCAGGCGGATGGAGCCGCAGCGAGGTATTCTGGCACATTTTAGACGCCACACACCTGTCGCTCCAGACTGCGCGCGATTGTGCCGAAGGACATGGAAAGGTCAGGCGAACACCATTGGCAACCAGGATCATTCTCTTCTTCGGAAGTTTGCCGCCGGGCCGCTATAAGATGCCGGCTATGCTCGCCTCCCGCAGCCGGAGCTGCAGCGCACACGAAGCGCAGAAACTGCTTGACCGGGTTCTGAGCGAACTGAAAAGGCTCTGCCCGGAACTTAAAAAAGCCGATCCGGCGGTAAAAACGCGTCACCCAAGGCTCGGCTATCTGAACGCAGGCCAGTGGCTGCGTTTTGCATGGATACACTTAAAGCACCATGAAAAACAACTGCAGCGCATCAGCCGCTCCCTGAGCGCCAAAGCCACCTAACTTTAAAACGTATAAATTTCACATCTTTGCCTTTCAGATTTTGCACCCCGCATGAGGATACCCGCCATTAAAGGTTTTGATCAGGAGGCGTTAAACAAGTATTTCAAAAATACCGGCTGGCTTATGCTTGCACGGGTCGGCAGCCTTGCCATAAAGATCCTGGTGGGTTTTGCCCTGTCTAACTACCTGGGCGATAAACAATTTGGCATACTGAATTTCCCCGTAGCTTTTACCTCGTTCTTTATTGCCATCGGGGCGCTGGGATTGGATGGCTACATTACACGCGAGCTGCTGCGCAACCCGGCCAACCGGGACCTGCTGCTGGGCACTTCGTTTTTTATGAAGGCAGGCGGCGCATTACTTATTTTGCCTTTGATCTGGCTGGCGTATGTGTATTACCAGCGCGAATACGGCACCGAGACACCGTCAGAATATTTTATAGTCACAGGCCTCGTGGGTCTTGCCCAGGCTTTCAACGTGCTCGACAGCTACTTCCAGTCAAAAGTTCAGGGCAAATGGGTCATGATGGTGCAGGTCTTTGGCAATATTGCATCGGCACTTGTTAAACTCGGGCTTATCCTGGGCGATCTGCCCCTGAACTGGTTCATTTATGCAGTCCTTTTCGATGCCGTTTTGCTGGCTATCGGTTACATCTATTTTTACCAGCGCGAGGCCGGATCAGTTTTCTCGTGGAAATTTGACTGGAGCCTGGCCGGGCGGCTCATCGGCCAGGCCTGGCCACTGGCTTTTTCGGCGGTGCTTGCATCGATCTATATGAAAATAGATCAGCTGATGATAGAAGCTTACCTGGGGCCGGCGCCGCTCGGTGTTTACTCGACAGTTGTACAGCTTAGTGAAAGCTGGTATTTTATTCCGGTCGCAATCGTTACATCGGTATTTCCGGCCATTATGAATGCACGGCGGGACGACCCTCAGCGTTATCAGCGCCGGTTGCAGAACATGTACGACCTGATGGTCTGGATCAGCCTGTCGCTGGCCATTTTCATGACCTTTGCTGCCCCCTATATTTATCGCCTTGTATGGCACAACAAGCCCGAGTTCTGGGCAGGTGCGCCTGTTTTATCGGTACATATCTGGGCAGGTGTCTTTACCTTCCTGGCCGTTGCCAGCGGGCAGTATCTTATTGCCGAAGGGTTTACCCGGCTCACCATTCTGCGCACCGCAGCCGGTGCTGCGGTAAACGTTGGCTTAAACATGATCTGGGTGCCTCAGTATGGAATCATGGGCGCCGCCATGGCCACACTTGCAGCTTATTTTACAGCCAGCTTTTTTATCATCTTCGTACCCGCCACGCACAAGCAGGCAATCATGATGCTCAAGTCGCTTTTCCTGATCACCCTGTTTCAGAAAGCTTATGGTTTTTTCAGGCAACCTAAGGCATAAAAACATTATTTTTACCCGATTAGCAACATAAAATGACATTTAAGGCTATAAAAACAGCAATCAGGACGGCTTTATACAAACCGCTTGATCTGCTGACACTGCAGAAGCTGCGAAAAACAATCCGGAACAGCCAGGGAGAGATCAATGTGATCATCGGGTCGCATACCACCGACTATCCAAACTGGTTGCCAACCAACATCGCCCAATTGAATCTGCTGGAACAACGTTCCTTTGAGCACCTTTTTCAGGGCAAAAAAGCCAGCCGTTTTCTTGCAGAACATGTTTTTGAACACCTTAGTTTCGATGATGGGGTTAGGGCCCTGCAAAACTGTTACGCCTACCTCGAAAGAGGCGGCCGCATCCGCATCGCTGTACCTGATGGATTTCATGCGAACCCCGATTATATCAATATGGTTAAACCTGGCGGATCGGGCGAGGGCGCACATGATCATAAGATCCTGTACACCTACCCTAAACTGACCACCGCACTAAAGGAAGCGGGCTTTGAAGTAACCCTGCTGGAATATTACGACGAAAATAACGTTTTTCACTATACCGATTGGAACAGCGAGGATGGTCACATTTTGCGTTCTAGACGTTATGATCGTCGTTTTCAGGAGCCGATCGGTTATTCTTCACTAATTGTTGATGGTATAAAGACTGGAAATTGAAAAACACCTTATCACCCCTGAGCCTGCTGAATCTTGCTAAACTAAAAGTGTTACTTTCACTGGGTTTCAAAGGTTACCTGGCCGAAAAAGGATGGTTCAAAGCATACGAAACACGTTCTGCCATTGACGAGCGGGGCATGCCCATTCCTTGGGTCACCTACAGCTTTATTGATTTTATCCGCACGCGGATCAGGCCCTCACATGATATTTTTGAGTTTGGATCAGGAAACTCCACCGTTTTTTATGCCCGGAATGCACGGTCTGTTACTGCTGTAGAACATGACCGGCCCTGGTACGAACGCTCGCAGGCACTGGGACTTAAAAATGCAGAGGTGCTTTTTTTTGAACTGGAACCAGACGGAACCTATTGCCGCAGTGCGGCCGGCAAAAATTACCACATCATTATTGTCGACGGCCGCGACCGCGTTAACTGCTGCCGGCAGGCCGTGCATTCACTGACTTCAGATGGTGTGGTGGTTCTGGACGACTCCGAACGCCCTGAATATGCTGACGCAATTGCCTTTCTGAAATCTGAGGGCTTTAAGGAACTGCCTTTCACCGGCATGGCCCCGGGTGTTATCGTTTCGAAATGCACGACCGTTTTCTACAAAAGCAACAATTGCCTGGATATTTAAATCGACCCCCTGAGCTTTTTCATACATTTGCCGTGTACGCGGGAAATCGGCACGGAAGTATTTTTTAAAAAAACAGCCCTTTCCTCGTTTTATAGCCCGATTTTTGATCCTCGCTCAACCAGTCATGCAAAATCCTGCTCCCATCGCGCTCTTCGTTTACAACAGACCTAAACATACTGCCCGTACGCTGAAATTTCTCCGGCAGAATGCGCTTGCAGAAGAAAGCAAGCTATTCATTTTTTCAGACGGGCCGAAAGACCCGTCAGACGAGCAAAGTGTTGCAGCGGTGCGTGAGGTGGTAAAAAACGCCGAAGGCTTCAGGTCTGTCCGGATCATTGAACGAAAGGAAAATATGGGGCTGGCCAATTCGGTTATCGCAGGCGTGACAGAATTGTGCGACAAGTATGGACAGGTGATCGTTTTTGAAGATGACCTGGTTACCTCGCCGCATACGCTTTTGTATTTCAATGAAGCCCTGAACCGTTACCGCCAGACAGAGAAGGTCATGCACATCGGTGCATATATGTATCCGCTTAATAGCCCGGGCCTGCCTGAGACCTTTTTTTACCGGGCAGCGACCAGTTGGGGCTGGGCAACATGGAAACGTGCCTGGGACCAGTTTGAGCCAGATATTGACAAGCTGATCGCGCAATTTGATGCTTCTAAAAGGCGCGCATTCTCCATTGAACAGACCATGAACTTCTGGAAACAGATGAAGGCCTTTAAACGGGGCAGGAACAATTCATGGGCCATTCGCTGGTACGCATCGGTTTTTCTGCGCGGAGGTCTCACGTTAAACCCTTCACAATCGCTCGTCAACAACATTGGCCATGACGGCTCAGGCATACACTCCGGGATTAACGACATTTACAACGTGGTCATCAATCCCCGCCCGATCACCCATTTCCCCGATAAATTAGAGGAGAATGAGCTTGCTTATGCTGCCATCAGGCATTTCCTGAAACACCGGAAAGGCAATCTCTGGCAGCGACTTGTACGGTTCGTTCGCGAAAAAACCGCCTAAAGCCGCAGTTGCGTCATTTCCTCAACAAAGATCAATGCCCAGACTGTGCCCGGCCCGCAACTGCTATAGCGGTCAGCTCGAACCAAGTCCGCGCAATTGGCATATGCATTCCTAAATAATTAAGTTTATTTTTAAGGTATGAAAGCAACGATTGTTCTGCTTGCAGCAGTACAGGGTTTTTTGATTGCAATGGGTTTGCTGGTAAAAAAGGTTCCTAACAGGCCCCCTTTAATTTACCTGGGGTTGCTCGTCCTGGTGCTTTCGCTTGAAATGCTTTTTTCATGGGGAGGGGCGACTGGCTATAACAACCGTCCTGATACACTACCTTATTGGGTTTTCAGATCTTATCTTATTATCCCAGCAGCCTTGTGGATGTTTTTGAGGCATCACCAGCATGCTGAACTAAAATTTAAGCCCTTGCACCTGTGGTATTTTGTACCGGCCCTGGCCGACATGTTTATTTGTACGGTTGCGTATTTGTCTGAGGGCCGGTTCTTATCGCCCGGAACTTCCCCTGTCTGGTTGGCACTAACTGACTGGCTGCCGCTGCTGCTCACTATCTTAGTGCTGATCTTACATACCAAGCGGGTGATAGCGCGCCTGGCAATTGGCGAAAACCAAACCAGCCCGCATACCCTGACAATTGCGACGGTCTTAATGGTTTTCTGGCTTCTGGCCATTATATGGTTCGCTGAAGCCATTCTTCGCTTTAATCTGCATGCAACGTTTCAGTTTCTTACTGCAGTCATGTTATTCGTCCTTGCCTATGCAGCTTACTTCAAGCCAGCGTTTTTCGAGAGTCCCCTGGCAACTTTGTCAAGACGTTCAACGGAGTTTGCTAATTTCGATGATACAACCGAGCTGATGCGGTTAGTAAACCTGTTCGAAAAAGAGGAGATTTTTAAGCGGCCGCGATTAAGCCTTGCCCAGGTAGCAGGTGAATTAAGACTACCCGCGAAGTATGTATCCCTTCTGGTTAAGCGTTACCGGAACTGCAACTTTAATGATTTCGTGAATGGATACCGGGTCGCCGAGGTCATCCGGCAGATTCCACTTGAGCCTCACAAAACGCTTGCAGGCATCGCGATGGATGCCGGCTTCAGCAGCCGGTCAACCTTCCAGCAGGTATTTAAACATCTGACAGGCAAGTTGCCCTCAGAATTTCTGCCTGATACGTCCAGAATCGTGATATCAGACAGCCTCCGGAGGTCAGCAAGCATCTAAATTCAGGCCAACATGTTTTCTTTGCCGAAAAAGAACGCACATGAAAATGCTCATTTTTACCTGTACTGCCATCTTGTTCATGGTTAATGTGAAAGGCCAGCATAGCCGCAAGACAACCTACGGAGCGCCCATCGTTGAAAATATCGGCAAGACCGACACACTGCGGTATCTGCTCAACTTCAGGCATGGGGGAATTTATCAGTTCACAATTCGTCAGCAGGGTCTAGGCGTCTATTACCAACTCGACGGCCCGTCAGGAAAACCGTTGCTGAAAAGTGATATGCCCGAAGATGTTGAGGATACGGAAAGGTTCGAGTTTGATGCCTCCAGCAGCGGATCATACACTTTGATGATCACGCGCTTCAAACATCCAGAAAATCCGCCATCAGGAAAATTCACTCTTCAGGTTGACAGCCTCGGGCCCCAGGAGATAGCCCGTCGCAGAACGATCAGAAAGGCGCTTCGTAAGGAGAACAATAAAATGGTATCAACACGCGATATCGATCATTTCTGGACAGCATTTGACCGGTTGAAAAAGTGCAAAAATTATGCTGATAGCTGCCTTGCCTTCCAAGAGGAATATCTGGACAAGGCAACCAACGGGTTCCGGGACTTTATTCGCATACGTAATCTGACAGCAGAAAAATATGTGGCCATGGCTTCCCGCTATCCGAAATTTTTGTCCAGCATACGCAGCAAGACGTACCTGGTTAAGCAATGGCAGGAAAATGTGAAAAGGGTATTTGAACGATTCGCTAAGCTATATCCCGCATTCAAACCCACAAAAGTTTGCTTCGCAATAGGCATTCTCAATACGGGAGGTACCGTTTCCAATCGGTTCGTGCTGATAGGCACAGAATTAGCAGCTTCTACAGCCTATGCGGACCTGTCAGAGTTCTCTCCTGGCGCTTTTAAGGACAAACTGGCTTACAGGGATGACCTGACCGATCGCATCGTAAGCCTGATTGCACACGAATGTGTTCATACACAACAGCCTGCAATAGGCCTGCCGGCAGACCAATGCCCCTTACTTGCGCAAAGCCTCCGGGAGGGAGCGGCCGATTTTATTGGAGAACTGGTTGTTGGCAAATCGTTTACAGGGAATCATACTTATGGGGATGCAAACGAGAAAACGCTCTGGCAAAAGTTCAGGAAACAACTATGCTCGGGGAAGACCGAAGACTGGCTGTACAATGCTACAACCATAAAAGACCGGCCGGCAGACCTGGGCTACTACATAGGCTACCGGATCGCGAAAACTTATTATACACAAGCAAAAGACAAGCAACAGGCGGTATCAGCTATCATGGGTATAACTGACCCCCAGGACTTTCTTACAAAAAGCGGCTATGATCCGAAATGACCCCGTTAGGGGCTTCAACCAGACAAGATTTTATAGTACGGTCTGCGTCCGGCCAGGTCTGCACCGGGCTGCACAAGCATGCTGACCGGGCCATGTCTATACGCTGGTCATGCAAACCGCTAACGCCGCAAGGCTTGAAGCTCAGCGCCAGCGTCATACCGCAATTGGTTTATTTCCCTGAACAAACGATCAATTTCTGCCCGGTAAGCCCCCGACCCGCTGGCCGTTTCCTTGTACAATAATCGGCTGGCGCGGAGCGCGCGTGGTGCAATAGCCGTGTACAGCCTGCGCTCAACAGCAGTGGTTTTGTTTAGCGTGAGCCGGTTCATCTCAGCTACGATCCTGGTATTACGCTGCCAGGCCTCAATTCCGTCCTGGCGAATAAGCAGCAGCCGTTCAGCACGCCCTGTACCGCCATCCTGCCGGTACAACTTATTGAAACCCCTAATATTCTCTGTAAAAGTACGTTCAAGCTGCCTGAACTGGCCATGCTCGTACCGGGGTACGCTGTAGTACATAAGAGCCAGGTAGGCCCCTGAAGCAAAAACAACTGTTGCATACCGCAGCCAGGGCCGCAACAGCGAGGCGGTCGGCGCGCGCTCATCCAGCAGAAACGAGGCCATAAAACCACTTATAAAGCCGCCAAAGTGTGCGGCATTGTCAACACGCTCAGACCGAAGTCCATTCAGCAACATAAAGGCGCACACCACCGATGTGCTGATCAGGAGCGCCTGGTTGGCCTGCTTTTCAAAAGCCTTGTTGATGATCAGAGCCAGGAATGCCCCGAACATGGCCATGATCGCGCCAGAGGCACCCATCATAAAAATGTGCTCGTTTGTAGCCACACTGAGCATACCTCCGCAAACGCCGCCAAGCAGGTAAATGAAGAGAAATTTAGCGCTGCCTAATTTGTTTTCGGCCATGAGGCCTATGTAAGACAAGGCGAACATGTTAAAAAACAGGTGTGCCAGACCGATGTGAACAAATTGGTAACTTAACAACCGCCATACCTGCCCAGACAATACCAGTTCCCGGTTGTTTGCACCCAGGCCCAGGAAAAAAATTTTCACCTGGTCGGGAAAGAGAAACAGGTTAGGCTCCTGCTGCAGCTTAAGTGTGAGCAGTAAAAAGGCAATTACCGCGAGTAACACATTGAGCACCATAAGAACTGGCGTCACGATGTAACCCTTCTGGGGCAAAAGCAATTCAAAAACGTTCTTGATCTTATCCTTTACCTGCAGCGGTGCCTGCTCAAAGTAATGCGGGTCCTGCGTAGCGGCATGCGCCCTGAATTCGCGCAGTTGTTCGTCCCAGACCGGTCCGAGGTGGAACTCCGCATATTCAAAATCATCGAAGAAAAGCCGCAGGTTACGCTCGTTTTTGCCGTAATCATTAAACAGCATCTGGATTCCGATACATTCGCTCTTGATAACGGCAAAATTGCCGTAAATGCGAACGGATATTTCCTCACTATACGATTGCCAGGACAGACCGGTATAAGCGATCAGCCCGCTTGACGAGAAATAACTTATTTTCCAGCCCAGGTTCTGGGCGGCCAGCCGGGCAACCAGCAGGTAGCGTTCAGGAGAAAAATCGCCCAGCGGCACATATTTTTCAGCCTTAGGAGAGTAGCCCCATTTTACGTTCATTCAGATGGCTTTTGAGCCACTAAAATAATGTATGGTGAGAATTTTTTTGATTCGAACGGGAAAATCTTTGTGAATATTTTTCCTGACAGCCAGCATGCGTTCTTCAGCGCCCTGGCAAAAAACGGCTTTTCGTGCTCGGCCTCAAACCAGATACTGAACTTTCCAAAATACCCTGACTGAATGCGTTCAAGACCTGCCTTAAGGCAAATTTCAGACAGCAGCCCGGGATCCATGCTGCGCAGGTTGTGCTTATCGAAGTTAGGCCGGTCGAAGCGCTTCTGGAACCAGCCATTAACAGCATGGAAATTTGGCAGAGTGATAAAAAGGGTTCCGCCCGGTTTCAGGAAGGCGATATGGCGTTTTATGATATCAGTGGTGTCGTTAAAATGCTCGATCAGGCCGCAGCTCAGCACCAGATCATACTGCCGGTCGGGATGGTACTGAAACAGATCGGTTTCCACAATTTTTACATCGTTGGCTGACAAGCCATTGCGCGCGAGCAATTGTGTAACGATTGGTTCATGAACAAAATAGTCGAGCAAGGTCATGTCGAGTCCGGCGTACTTTTTGAGGAAAACGGCATAGTACCCCGGAAACCCGCCCAGTTCGATTGCCGACCGGATGCCACGCGCAGCGATCAGTTCCTGAAGCTGTTTATGAAAAAGGTAATCCGGCGGTATAGTCATGGCCAGGCCGGTTTTTCGCTCCCAGTACTCAACCCAAAATTTTCTGTCGGTCAGCAGATTGCTCATGCCTGCAAAGAAAGCGAATTTTTTGCACTCTCATCCCCGGCCTATGCACTCTGCCACAGAAAATGTATTTTTGACTGGTTTGAAGATAGTACACCTCAACACGTATGACGGAAACGGCGGCGCCGGCCGTGCCTGCCTGCGTTTAAATGCCGCACTTAACGCGCATGCAGCAGACAGAAAAGCCGCCTTCGTGCAATCAAAGGTGCTGGCGTATTTCAAGTTTGGTAAAGACGAGGAGGTCGGTACGTTTACGGCCTCGCCGCTGTCACGGGCCCGCGCCGCAGCGCAGATCCTGGCCGAGCGTTATCTGTCGAAATCGCTTAGCCGTTCGATCAAAACGCCTTTTTCACTGCAGTGGTTCGGCCAGAGCGTGATTGACCATCCTGAAGTCAGATCTGCAGATATCATTCACCTGCACTGGATCAATCACGGCTTTCTGACGCCACGCTTTATTGCGCAGCTGGCCCGTCTGGAAAAACCCATTGTCTGGACCTTTCATGACAGCAATGCCTTCACGGGAGGCTGCCATGTGCGGTACGACTGCGAGCATTATCTCCGCAGCTGCGGCCACTGCCCCATTCTGAGATTCAGCGGTGCAAAGGACCAGTCGCACAGCACCTGGCTGCGCAAGCAGCGGGCATATGCCAAACTTGATTTCCGCATCATTGCGCCCAGCAAGTGGATGCATGACTCTGTACGCCTGAGCAGCTTACTCGGCGCCAGGCAAACGAGCGTTATACCCAATACACTCGAAACACAGGTTTTCAGACCCTACGTACAGCAAGAGGCCAAGTCGATTCTGAACATCCCGCCAGAGAAGTTTGTGCTCATGAGCGGGTTCATGCCTTCCAAAAATGATAAACACAAGGGTACGCCTTACCTGGTCGATGCGCTTCGGGACCTGGCGGCCCGGCCGGAAATTGACCCATCCCAGTTCGAGCTGGTCATTTTCGGCAATAAAAACAACGCAGACCTGCCTGAATTTCCCTTTCACACCACCTTCCTTGGAACGGTCAACAACGACGTGCACCTGGCTAAGTGTTATTCTGCCGCCGATGCCTTTATCAGTCCGAGCCTGGAAGACAACCTGCCCAATACGGTCATGGAAAGTCTCTCTTGCGGCACGCCCGTTATCGCCTTCACTACAGGCGGCATTCCAGACATGGTTACTCATGGGGAAAACGGTTATCTTGCGCCTTACCGCTCATCCTCCGGCCTGGCAGACGGACTTGAATGGCTTTACCTGCATCCCGACCGGCAGGCCATCAGGAAAGAAGCACGCCGGTCCGTTCTGAGCCGGTTTTCAGAAGCGATTATTGCCGCAAGACACCTCGAATTATACGAATCTTTAGTAAATTTACGGCAAAGATAACACCTTATGCAGCCCAGGCTTAGTGTCATTACTGTTGTTTATGATAATGTAAAGGACATTGAGCGGACCATGCTTTCGGTGCTGAACCAGACCTATCCCCATATTGAATATATCGTTATAGACGGTGACTCGAACGACGGCACAGCTGAAGTGATCAAAAAATACGAAAGCCGGCTCGCCCACTTTTTATCTGAACCAGACCGTGGCATTTACGATGCCATGAACAAAGGGCTGACCCTGGCCACTGGCGACTATGTGCTGTTTATGAACTCAGGCGACGAACTCTACGAGCCTGAAACGGTGACTGAAGTCTTCGAGGCCTCGCCGTCTGCCGATATTTATTACGGCGAGACGGAAATGTATGACCGCAACTGGAAAAGCCTCGGCCAGCGCAGACATGAAGCGCCCGAAACGTTTTCCTGGGAAAGTTTCAAATACGGGATGAGCGTAAGCCACCAGGCAATTTACATCCGGCGCAGCCTGACCGAACCATACGACCTTCGTTACAAATACAGCTCAGATATTGACTGGATCATCAAGGCAGCGAAGAAAGCGTCGAGCATTGTAAACGTACATATGTACGTGGCAAAGTACCTTGTAGGCGGCATGTCGAAGAAAAAACACCTCGCCAGCTTGCGCGAACGGTTTGCCATCTTTACCAAATACTATGGCCTGATCCCCAACATTTTTAACCATGGGGTCATTGCCGCAAACCTGGCCTGGTATTTTTTCAGACACCGGCGTACGAACGATTAGCGGATATTGTCATTTCTAAGATTCCCAAAAACAATCCATTTTTCCTGCTGTAGTTTATAAGCGGCTAAAGACCGTAGTAACTTTAAATCACATATCATGGGAAAACTGAATAATCGCACCATTGCTGTGCTATCTGAAAATGGTTTTGAAGAATCTGAACTTACCAGTCCGGTAGCCAGATTAAAAGAAGAAGGAGCAACCGTACACATCATCTCTGCAAAGGCAGGCACCATCCGCGCCATGAAAGATCACGAATGGAGTATTGAAGTGGAAGTAGACAAAACCCTGGACAGTGCAGACCCTGATGAATACCACGGCCTGGTTCTTCCCGGAGGCGTCATTAACCCTGATGCACTGCGAATTAATGAAAGTGCCCTCGGTTTTGTACGTGCCTTTTTTGAAGCGGGCAAGCCTGTTGCGGCAATCTGCCACGGACCGCAAACACTGATTGATGCAGAGGTGGTATCGGGAAGAAAAATGACCTCGTACCCTGCCATCAAAAAAGACTTGATCAATGCGGGTGCAAACTGGGTCGATGAAGAAGTCGTGGTTGACCAGGGTCTGGTAACGAGCCGTAAGCCTGACGATCTTCCCGCTTTCAACGACAAAATGGTCGAGGAGTTTGCAGAGGGTGTGCACGAGGGACAGCACGCTTAAAAATCATAGGTTCCCGGAAGGTCCCGAGGCTCATAGCGGCATTGTGGGCCTTCCTCTTTTACAGCTTAACCTGCCTGATGATGTTTTTAATGTTAAGCTCGATCATATCAGTCATGGTAACACATTGCAGGTAATTTGGATCTTCGAAATGGCTCGCCATCGCATTTTTCAGCATGGCGATATTTTGCGGGGTTGTCAGCGTCTCCTGGTTTGACACATCCCGCAGATCGGTTAGCCGGTGGCGCTCGCTGCGAACCCGGTGTACGATGGAAGACCTTTCCTCCTGGCGGTACTGCTGTACGGTTTTTTCGGTCAGTTGTTCCATGCAAAGCTTTACGTAAGGGAAATTCTCTTTAAAGAACTGTGGCAGGTAAACCTTCAGATTGCCCTCATAGAATTGCTGGTCAAAATCGATGGCACGGATGCGAAACTGGATGTCGTCGAAATCGGGCGTCACCTGCATAACAAAATTGTAGGCACGCATGTCGCCAAGCAGCATGATCAGGCAACGCTCATTAAATTTGACAAATTCTTTTGCAATACGCGTAGGGTTGTATTCGGTTTTATAGAGCTGTTCAACCGCAAACACATCACCCGGAATACCTGCAATGTGCTCTTCGATCAGAGTTTCGCCATCTACCAGGTAATTCACCTGGTTTGGAGAAAGAATTTCTTCGAGTTCCAGCCCGTAAATGCGCGAGGCATCGGCCTGTTTTACATAAAAATAATCATAAACGTCGTTGAGTCGGTTAACAATCCGGATGCGGAAGGGGTGCGTATTGCCAAAAGTGCAGTAATCGATCCGGTCAATATATTTATGCTCTACGATGCGCAGGTTACCCGATGCCTTGAGCTCGGCATAAATTTCTTTCAGGCCTTCATGGATCTGTTCGAGCCGGCCCTGCGGATACAGGGGACTCTCCCAGAGCGAATCGCGGCCATTCTTGTTCATAACCGGAAAAGCCTCATCGAACAGCCGCAGGTCGCCGTAAGTAAGCGGCAATTTGGCATCGCGCTGGTAGGTTTTAAGATACTTTTGCAGCGCGGGCCTGACCGGGAACACCGGTTTCTTACGGGAAATCCTGACATCTTTTTCAGACATGCCTTAAAGATAACAAATTCTGCCCAAGGCACCGGCCCCGGGCAGAACGCTACATCAGCGGCACGCTCAGACCGAAAGTCACATTGCGGCCCGGGTTATAAATGCCGTTGCGCTGGGCATATTTATACCGGCTTAGGTGGTTAAAGTATTCCTTATTGAGCAGGTTCTGACCAGTGATCCACAACTTAAGCTCGCCACCGCGCCTGGTTTTGAAGCCAGTGCCGATTCCGGCATCGAACAGCGTATAAGCGGCAGTGGCCGTTTCGAACTCGGGTTCGAAACGTTTTTGACCGAATACATTACTTACGCTCAACCTGATATAGGTGTCGGCAAGTCCCTTGATCTGTGGTTCGAACCTCAGTTCATTGTTAATGGTGGCAGCAGGGATGAAAGGAAGGGCTGAGCCGTCTGCGCGATTGGTTCCCCGCGTATAAGCAAAAGTGTTTTCGAAATGCAAGGACCGCACCGGGTGAATGTCAAGTGAAGCCTCGGCACCGACCAGGTCGGCATTGGTCTGTACGAAGCGGTAAACGGGCAGCACCTCGGTTTCACCATCTTCGTTTGTATAATCGATCTGTTCGTTGCCAAAGTTTCCCGGATAAATGTAATTGTAAATGCGGTTGGCGTACGCGTTAAGGCTTGCTGAAATGCTGTTGCCACTGTATTCGAGGGCCAGATCTGCCTGAAGGCTGTTTTCCTGCTTTAGCGCACTGTTACCGATTTCATATCTGAATGTTCCCTCATGACGTCCGTTGGCGCCAAGTTCGGCCAGGTTAGGCGCACGAAAGCCTGAACCTACGTTGCCTTTCAGCACAACATTCTTTGTCAGTTCGAATGCAGCACCTGCAGAACCGGAAAAATTAGAGAACCTGTTGTGAAACGCATTGAATACCGTTTCATCTTCATCTGTCATCAGGTCGAACCCGTTCACTTTTTTGTAGTCGTAGCGCGCGCCGAGATTGATGGCGCCCTTGCCAAAGGTCCGTTTCAGGTACCCGAATACACCGATGTTGTTGCTGTTATAGTCGGGAATGAGAAATTCATCGCCTTTGTTTGCATTTTCCTGGTACATCCCCTGCAAGCCTACTACCGGCTCCCATTTGCCATTATTCGCAAAATAGTACTTGAAATCATAGGTATAAGAGTTGAGATCGAGGTTCAGCCCTGGTTCTGAGGCGCTTTCTTCAAACTCCTTTCTTACGTTTTTCTGAAAACCAAGCGTTGCGCGAAGCCGGCTGCGGCCAAGGATCAGGTTGTTGTTCCAGACCGCTCTGTAATGGTTGATGTTTTGATTGGGCAAACCCAGCCGCCGTACCCGGCTTGCCTCTTTGTCCAGTAATTCGCCCTCTTCATTTCTAAATCGGCCGTCATCGTCAGGGCCCTCTTCAACCAGGCCTACGTTGGTATTGAACCAGGACAGGTTGAGGTGCGAGTATCCCCAGTTCCGGTTCAGCCCCAGCATGGCGCTGCCGTTCGTCTCATCGAAACCCGAGTTGGGTACCACTGCCGCCTTGTAACCGTAACTATAGGCATTTTTGTATGACAAGCGACCCCTGTAAACAAACCCTTGATCATTTCCCTGCATCATTAGCGAGGAAGCGGTAAGCCCATTGTTGGTGCTGTATGTTGTGATAAATTCACCGTTTACGGTGCCTTCAGCGGGAGCATAGTCGTCAAGAATGTTGATCACCCCACCAAGTGCGTCAGAACCGTAAAGAAGGCTTGCCGGCCCTTTCAGGATCTCAATGCGCGCCGCCGCAAATTGGTCTGCCTGGGCTCCATGCTCATCGCCCCACTGCTGGGCCTCTTCCCGTGCCCCGTCTATCATGGTAAGAACGCGGTTGTAACCAAGACCGCGAATAACCGGCTTAGATATGGCGCCGCCTGTGGTAACCTGGGCAACGCCCGGAATCTTGGCCAGGGCATCGATGATGTTCGTACCTGCGGTTTGCCGCAGCTGGTCTTTGCTTACACCCACGACAGAAAGGCTATTGGTACGGTTGTTCGAACTGAAGGGTGAGCCGGTTATCACGACCTCTGCCGCTTCGATGGCCGATGGTTCCAGCGCAATGTCAGCGCTGAGACCTTTTGCCACATCGACAAACTGGCTACGGGTCTTATAGCCGACGTAGCGCACCTCGACCAGGAAACGGCCCTTTGCCGGGACATTTGGCAATACAAAAAACCCGCGGGCATCTGTTGTAGTCACCGCTCTCAGGTCGGCGATATACACGCTCGCCCCGGGTAAAGGAGATCCGCTAGCTGCGTCGACCACCTTGCCTTTAAGCTCAGCAACGGCTGCGGCCCGGGCCGGCGAAAAAAATAAGACAAACAGGGAGAAGAGTAGAAATGATAGTTTTTTCATAACTGGAGCATCAACCGGTCCGGGAAACCGGCCGGCCGTAAATATTTAAATGCAGACCTGTTTTGTGCAGGCAGCGTACAAGATCAAACGAGTAAAAAATAGAGGCTCATGGCCTGAGACCATACCTGGCAGTTGATGCTGCCTCAGGAGCGGCAGGGCGGCCCCCGCAAACAGGTGGCCTTGATTCTGGTATACCGTTCTCGGCTTAGCGGCGGCTCGGTGTAATCAAATTTTATGACAGAAATGATCCAGTCTGAAGGCCGGCTCAGGGTAAAATTTTTTTCGAAGTGTACATGGCACAGCACGCAGTTGTCTGCCTGCAGTTCTACGTGTGCTTTATGACGGCAGTTTTTCTCAGCAGAGCTGATTTCGGCATGCCGGTGGGTCAGGCTCCAGGGAAAGACCAATACAGAGAATACCGCCAGCAGGCAGGTGGCAGCAATACGCGTAATATGTTTTCTCTGCATGTTCAAGCCGTCAAAATTAGTTATTTTGCCTGTCATTCAAAAGCAACAATGCAGCACCGGCTACAGCCTACTCTGCTTCGAGAATTTCCAGTTGCAGCAAAATTTCCTCTTCAGAAACAGGATAAGTGGTGCCCTGTGTTATTGCGCTATAAACCGAATCGAAGAGTCTAAGGTAGTTTCCTGACTGAGGCTTAATCGTTTCCACCTGTCTTTCGCCGTCTTCAGCGATGCAGACAAGCAGCCCGTCCTGTCCCGAGCCTTCAATTCCATACCCAGGATCAGTCGGCTTAACATGTTTGAGCAGCTGTGTTTCCTGAACATCTGTACGGTTTTTAATAAAACTGCCTTTGGTGCCATGCAAGACGAAACCGGCTTGCGGTTCGGCTACCAGCAAACTGGCGGTCAGGAATACACAGAGGTTATCAGGATACCGCAATTGAATGTGGAAGTAGTCGTCTACCTGTGTGCCCGGGCGGTTGCCTGACAGGATCTTTGTGTAAGATTCAGGTGTTCCAAACAGGCTAATGGCCTGATCCAGCAGGTGCGGACCAAGGTCGTACTGCAGGCCGCTTGCCTCATAAGGTTGCTCTTTAAAAATTTTCGGGCCAATTGCCGCGCGGTAGCGGTCAAACCGGAAATGTGCCTCAATGGGCTGTCCAATCCTGTTCTCGTCAAGCACCTGTTTAATGGCCAGGAAATCGCTATCGCAGCGCCGGTTCTGGTATACGAATATCTTACGGTCCTGCTTCCTGGCCAGTTCAAAAAGTTCACTGGCCTGGGCGGCGGTAGCGGCAAAAGGCTTCTCGGCGAGCACATGTTTGCCGGCCAGCAGGGCCATACGGGTATGTTCGTAGTGCAGATAGTTGGGGGTATTTACGACGACCAGCTCAATGAGCGGATCGGCGATGAGTTCTTCCACAGCGTTATAGCTGATAATACCATCGTAGTCGGCGGCTGCCTGCTTCTGGTTTCGCTCTACAACCGCCCTGAATTCAAACCCCTCGTGTGCGGCTACAAAAGGTGCGTGAAAGACTTTGCCAGACATGCCATAGGCCAGTATACCTGTTGAAATACGTTTGCTCATACGCAAAGCTATTAAATTGAAGCTTGCCGGCTCAATAAATTGTCAGAAAAACATGCCGCGGCTGTTGCCGGGTTGTAATTCTTATCTTTGCAGCATGAAGCCATCAGAAATCAACAACAAGTGGAAGTTGCTACAGCAAAAGCTTGCCGAATCATTTGACTCAGATCTTCCCGACATGAAAGTGATGCTTTTTCTGATCGGCATACAGGAGTTAGGAAAGGGGCCAAAAAAATACAGCAAACGTCAGAAAGAAGAGCTGATGCACATTGCCACCTGCCGCCTGCTCAGCGAAATGGGCTTCTATGAGCTTGAAGGGCTTGACCAGGATGGCTGGCCACACTGGAAACTTGTGAAACCACTGCCTCCCTACACGATGCTGGAACAGGAAATGCTGCTAAAATCACTAGCCGTCACTTATTTCTCAGATATTTACCCCGAGCTCTCGGCCGTTCAGGATTGATCAAACAAAAACCGCTCAGCTTTTGGCCGAGCGGTTTCTTTTCATAGGTATATGTTGATCTTCTGTACAGAAGGTTGTTGCAGATTATCCCTGGCTTTTCGCTTCCTGTTTCAGCTGGTCGTTCGCAATAATGACAACCTCTACACGGCGGTTTTGTGCCCGTCCGTTCTCACTTGAGTTGTCTGCAATTGGCTCCGTTTTTCCTTTACCAATGGTTTGTAGTCTTGATGAAGGCACACCTTGAGAAACTGCATATGATTTAACAGCTGCGGCACGTCTCTCAGAAAGGCTCTGGTTATAAGAAGCAGAACCGATGCTGTCTGTATGGCCGATGATGCGAATATCAGTTCCCGGATATTTGTTCAGCGATGAAGCCAGGCTCTGGATGTTTGTTTTTGCGTTGTCTTTGAGGGTCGATTTATCGAAGTCAAAGAGGATACCGCTGTCGAATTTAACGATGATGCCTTCGCCTTCGCGAATAACCTCAGCGTTAGGTATGGCGTTTTGGATCTCAGCTGCCTGCCTGTCCATTCTTCTTCCGATGAATGCCCCGGCTGTGCCGCCTACTGCGCCACCGATAATGGCACCAACAGCTGTGTTACCTGCTTTCTTACCAATGATTGCACCAAGTGTTCCGCCTACGGCAGCGCCGATGCCTGCACCTTTCTGGGTTTTGGTAAGACTATCGCAGCTCTGGAAAGCCATGGCGCCGACTGCCAATCCGATACTGAGCGTTGCGATTTTTATTTTTGAGGTATTCATAACTGAGTATTTTAGTTTAACAACTGCACCTTTTCAAACTCAATGCCAAAAAAGGCTCCTGGGCGCAAAAAAAACTGAAAGGCCCCTCAAACCGGCATATAAAACAAAAGCAGGGAAAGCTCCCTGCCTGTAAATAAATGCTGTTTGATTTTTGGTACACCCTAATCTAGCCGGAAAAATAATTTTCGAGTTCGGCGAGTGTGTTCTCATCGGTCTGAATGTCCTTAATGACCTGCCCTTTTTCAACCAGAATGATCCGGTTACAGATATCTGTAACATGGTTCAGGTCGTGGCTGGATATAAATGTGGTCATGTTGCGGGTGCGGCTCAATTCCCTCAACAGGTTTTTGAGTCTGATCTGGGTGGTTGGGTCCAGGTTGGCAAAGGGTTCATCGAGCACCAGAATTTCCGGCTTTTGCATCAGGGCAGCCGCAATACCTACTTTGTTCTGGTTGCCCTTGGAAAAATCGCGGATATACTTGCCGCGGTTCAGGATTTCGCCATTGAAAAATTCGTCATACTGCCGCAGGTAATCAGCTACATGCGCAACTGAAAGCCCATGCAAACTGCCAATGAAGGTAAAGTACTCTTCAGGTGTCAGGTAATCGATCAGGAAACCCTCGTCCAGATAAGATGCCGTATAATTTTTCCAGTCTGAGCTTTGCGACACATCTTCTCCCTTAGAGCGAACCACTCCAGAGGTAGGGCGGATCAGGTCGAGTAGCATGCGGAAGAAAGTAGTTTTGCCCGCGCCATTGTTGCCTACCAGTCCGACGGTTTCGCCGGCACGGATTTCCAGGCCTGGAATATCGACAACCGTGCGGTTGCCATAGATTTTTTTGAGGTCTTTAATTTCGATCATGGTTATTCTCTAAAGCCTTCGGCTATTTTGTAACGTTGTTTTTCAAATTTTTTAGTCAGGAAGTTGATCCAGAACGGGCGCATTAACAAAGTGATGAGCCCGAACGCGGCAAGGGCAAGTAAACCGATGTAGGGTTTACCGGCAATGCCAAAAGGCATGTAAATGGCCAGAGGCAACAGCAGGAACGGCAAGCCGAGTATCCATTGCGTGGCGCCAACGCCCTGCCAGTTGAAACTTGCACCTTTTGTCAGATCGAGGCGTTTGTAGTTTAGATTGGCAAAATACAGTACGATAAACACGCCGAAGCCTACATTGTAAAGATAGGCTGCAAGATGGAGGAGCAGGAGTTTCCAGCTGAGAAAGCCGTAAAAGCTGGACAGCAGGGTGACCAGCGTGGAGGCAATGGTGAACAGCAAAAATTTAGCTTTAATGAAATTCCTGAAATCGATCTTATTGGCAAGCAGGCCATCAAAATGAGCACTTTGCCAGGCGTACATAAACTGTCCGTAGGTAATGATCGATATCCCCGTCATAAATACCGCAGCAAACAGCATCATGCCAAACGAATCGTTAGCCAGGTGCTCCTTTTTGTAAAAGAGAAAGCCGTAAAACAGGAAAAGTACGCCCATAGTCAGCGAATTTTTTGAGCGTTTGTGGCGCAAAATGAGTTTGAGCTCGAGCGCAGCCAGCTCGCCTACCCTGCCAAATCGGTTTAAGAAGGCGTAATCTGTACTTGCTTTTTTCTCTTCTTTGGCGCCCAGCTCTTCTGCGTAAAGGTTCGACATCAGGTAGCGGGAGTTGATCAGGAAAATGATCACGGCCATTACCGGAAAAACGAGGGCCAGAAGCGGCTGCTTGATAACCGGCATGAAAATCCTGCTGGACAGGTCGAGTATTGAAATAATCTTCAGGTATTCCAGCAGCCCGAAGACGGCCAGCAACACAACCACGCCAATGGCAATAAATGCGTTACCGATAGATTTGCGTTTTATATACAGCACCAGGTAATTGTTAAAAAGGCTCAGGGAAATGACCGCAGCGAACATCATGACGCCGGCTGCTGTACCGTGCGTCTGGCTGATGCGGTACAATGTAAACGGCGCAAAAAGCAGGAACGGATACAGGTTAAAGGGGGAAAACAGCGCGCGGATATTCAGAAAATTTACGATCTGCTGTTTCCTGATGTTAAGATGAAGATAAGGCACCACACTGAGGGTTGGCAGGTCCTGCAATTGCAGCCGCGCAGCAAAATCGAGCACAAAACTGTACAAAAGCAAGCCGGTAAAAACGATAAAGATATCCTGGCCTGGAAAAAATTTCGCAATAAATTCAGGCATCCACAGGCCTACGGCGACCGCAAGCAGCATGAAATACAGCATGAAAAAACCAAGTACGACCTGGGCGGCGATGCTTCCACCGCGGTTTCGCGAGCGCCAGAAGCTTTTCCATTGATGCGTTAAAAAAGTAGTCAGCATGTTCTATTAATAATTGTATTTGTCTTTCCAGTTCTGCCTGAGTTTTTCCCGCATTTTTTCTTCGGCAGGATTTTTTCCGGGCTCGTAGAGCGTAGTTCCGCTGAGCTGGTCGGGAAAATATTCCTGTGCAGAAAAATTGCCCTCATAACTGTGGGCGTATTGATAATCTTTGCCGTAGCCTATATTTTTCATCAACTTGGTGGGTGCATTCCGGATGTGAAGGGGCACCGGCAAATCGCCTGTTTGTTTGACCAGCTGCTGCGCCCGGTTAATGGCTTCGTAAGCGGCGTTGCTTTTCGCCGACGACGCCAGGTATGTCACGGTTTGAGAAAGAATGATCCGCGCTTCGGGATATCCGATCACATTTACGGCCTGAAAACAATTGTTGGCCAGCAACAGGGCATTTGGATTGGCATTGCCGATATCTTCCGAAGCCAGGATAAGTAGCCGGCGCGCAATAAACGAAGGGTCTTCTCCCCCTTCAATCATCCGTGCCAGCCAGTAAACTGCAGCATTTGGATCACTCCCGCGAATGGACTTGATAAAAGCCGATATAATATCGTAGTGCTGCTCGCCCGCCTTGTCGTACAGCGCCATGTTTTGCTGTGCGTGCTGAAGAACATTCTCATTGGTCAACACGATCTTATCGCCACCGATACCGTTAATGGCAATTTCAAATACGTTAAGCAACTTCCGGCCGTCACCGCCCGATAACCTGATCAGCGCCTCATGTTCCCTGATTTTAATTTTTTTGGTTTTAAGAAGGCTATCTTTCGTCAGTGCGGCCTGCAGCATACCAAGTAACTCCGCTTCGGTAAGCGGCTGCAGAATGTAGACCTGGCAACGCGACAAAAGGGCCGAAATTACTTCGAACGAAGGGTTCTCGGTCGTTGCACCGATCAGCGTAACCAGTCCGCGCTCTACTGCACCCAGCAGGCTGTCTTGTTGGGATTTGCTGAAACGATGAATCTCATCAATAAAAAGTATGGGAAGACCGAGCAGGCTGTCTTTGAGCTGTGCGGCTTTTTCGATGACCTCGCGGATGTCTTTCACACCCGAATTGATGGCGCTCAGGTTGAAGAACGGTCTGTCGAGGGTCTGTGAAATGATGAAGGCCAGCGTTGTTTTGCCAACGCCGGGTGGCCCCCAGAAAATCATGGAAGGCAGCTGCCCGCTTTCAATGGCTTTACGGAGCACGGCACCCTCGCCCACCAGGTGTTTCTGGCCAACATATTCATCTAAGTTATGCGGCCGCATGCGTTCTGCTAAGGGTGCCAGGTTCTGCTGCATCAGCGTAAAGATATCAAAATTGAGCGGCTTGGCGGTAAAAAACCTGAAATGGAGGCGATGTGCAGCTATTCTGCCTGGCCATTATAAGTGATCCGGTAAACCAGGTTGGCAAAATCGTCTGAAACGAGCAGTGATCCGTCTTTAAGCTGCAACACATCGACCGGGCGGCCCCAGGCTTTGCCGTTCTTTAGCCAGCCGCTGGCAAAGGTGGCGTATTCAGCAAGTTTGTTGCCATTCAGTTTGACAAGCGAAAGCTGGTAACCGATAGGCTTCGACCGGTTCCAGGATCCATGTTCCGCCAGAATAATTTGATTTTTGTAAGCCTCAGGGAACATGGATCCTGTATAAAATTTCATACCCAACGCGGCGCCATGGGGATGCAGGTTGGCGACGGGAGGTATGTAGTCTGATGCGTTCTTTCCTTTCGCAAAGTCCGGATCGGGAATCGTACCCTGGTGAAAGTACGGGTATCCAAAATGCATACCCGGCGCGGGCGCCCGGTTCAGCTCGTCGGCGGGCTGGTCATCGCCCATCATGTCACGCCCGTTCTCTGTAAACCAGAGCTCTTTTGTCTGCGGATGCCAATCAAAACCCACCGAATTTCTGACGCCGTCTGCAAATACCTCGAAATTGCTGCCGTCTGCATTGACCCTGCTAATCGAGGCAAATCGCGCATCCTTTTCGGCGTCATTACAAATATTGCAGGGTGCCCCGATGGGGATGTAAAGTTTATCGTCCGGTCCGAAAGCGATGTATTTCCATCCGTGATGACTTTTATCGGGAAGTTTGGTAAAGAATGGAACGGGCGCCGGCGGATTCTCCAGCTTGTCCTCTATATTATCCAGTTTCCAAATCTGGCTGATGCCCGCAATGTAAAGGGTACCCTTCCTGAACGCCACGCCATTCGGGGTGTCCAGGTTGTCTGCGACCGTGTAAACTTTTTCGGCAACACCGTCAACATCGGCATCGACCAGGGCGTAGACCTTTTTGCCATCGCGGTTACCTACAAAAACGGTCCCCTTATCGCCAAGGGCCATGGAACGCGCATTATCTACTTTTGCATAAACGGCTATCTCAAAGCCTGCAGGCAGTTTGATCGATGACAGCAGTGGATTTTTTTCCTTTTTCATCGGACGGTTGCAAGTGACCGCCATCAGGGGGATGGCAAGGATGAGACAACAGGTCAGGTAGTGCTTTTTCATGTGAACCGGATTTTGACGGTAGTATAACAAATGGCCCTGCACTAAGTTTGCCTGCAGTTTGGCAAGTTGCGTACCTTGCACAGATGAGCCGACTTCATCTGAATCGTAAACTTACCGGAAGAATTTTAAACTTGCTCGTTCTGGCCCTGCTGACGGCTGTACTCTTTATGCCGGGTGTGCGCCCTGTTTTGATGCGAGGGCTGATGCAGTTGGGCTTATTTCGACCCAACACGCGCGAACAGCCTGCTGCGGTGGCCGGCCTGGACGCGGTTCGTTTCCGCGGAAGCGGCGGGCAGGCGATTGATCTTACCGCCCTGCGGGGCAAAGTGGTTTTTATTAATTTTTGGGCATCCTGGTGCCCACCCTGCATTGCCGAAATGCCTGCTCTGGAAGCATTGTACCATCAATTCAAAAATGACGAACGGTTCGTATTCCTGTTTGTCGATGCAGATGGCAATCTTGAAGCTGCCCGCAAATTCCTGGACGAAAGACAGTGGAAAATACCGGCTTATATCGCGGCCTCGGCCGTTCCAGACGAACTGCTAAACGGTACGTTGCCCACGACCGTGATATTTGACAAGCGGGGCAGGCGGGTTTTCAGGCATGAAGGCCTGGCCGATTACAGCAGCAGGCGTTTCAAAGATTACCTGAGCGATCTGGCAAACCGCTCTGATTAAGCGCAGTCGCAGCGGTTTCGACAAGACAAGGTTCGAGTCCTGCAAAGTTGGTAACTTTTGTAAAGTTACCAACTTTAAGTTAAAAAAAATAATCTGATAGAACATATTTTCGCTCAAGGCTTCGCTTCCGCCACCGCCGATTGACAGATTGTTTTTTACCTTTGCCGCATGGTTACCTCTTTCGAAGCTGCGCTCGCAAAGCTCTCTATACACCGCACCGGCAACAGGATGCTGGAAGAATATTATGCACTCTCAGACGAGCCCCTGCAGCTTCATGATGAAACGCTGTCTGCATTGCTGATGCAGTACTTCCTAAAACCCTTCGAAAAACTGAACGAAGTATACCATTTCCAGCATTCAAGCGGAAACCTTGAATTGAATGAGGTTTTTCATTTTGCAGCAGCCATTTTTGATCAGCCCGATAGGTTTCACGAAAATTCGCAGCAGTTGGCAAAGTACCTCTACGATGTAGCCAATCATCCAAAGATCAAATCCGGCGAACTATACGTTGCCTATTTTACTCAGGTCCAGATTGAAGGCGAACGGGCTGATGCGCTGGGAATCTTTAAATCAGAAAATAAAGACACCTATCTTAAGGTCTTTCCGAAAGACAGCGGGTTTGCACTGGCCTACGAACAGGATGGCATTAACATCAACAAACTTGACAAGGGCTGCCTGATTGTAAACCTGGTCAGGGAGGATGGCTTTAAGGTACTCGTGGTAGACCAGACCAACCGCCAGACCGACGCCGCAGTGTATTGGAAAGATGAATTTCTGAAGTTAAAGATCAGGAATGACAGCTATAATCAAACGCAACAGGTGCTAGGCGTATACAAAAATTTTGTAACCGAAGAGCTGGACAAGAGCTTTGAAATTTCGAAGGCAGACAAGATCGACCTCCTGAACCGGTCTATGAAGTATTTCAAAGACAAGGAAAGTTTTGATATGGAAGAATTCGGGAACGAGGTTATCGGCAATGACGAGGGCATCGCTTCGTTTATGAGTTATGCCAAAAACTTCGAAGAAGAATTTGAAAGTCCCATTCCCAGCAGTTTTGAAATTTCTGAGGCTGCAGTTAAAAAACAGTCGCGGGTATACAAAAGCGTTCTCAAACTGGACAAAAACTTCCATATTTATATTCATGGCAACAAGGACCTGATTGAGAAAGGTTTTGACGATGTCAAGCACATGAACTATTATAAGGTATATTTCAAGGAAGAGATTTAATGGCAAAACAAACGTCAAGTAAAGAACATGTAGAAGCGGTAGCGCAAACCATCATGAGTGGTTTCATACCCAAAGATCCTGAAGCAACTTCGTTCAGTTTTCACTTTACCTTGCCGCCTGATTCGCATTATCAGGCCTCGTACCTGCTGAATGAGAAACGGGAATGGCAATTGAGTTCGGTCGTGCCGGTAGAGCGGGATTAACCGCTGGCAAGTTCGAGCCGCACAGCATCTGGGACAAGTATTTCTGCCTCGTTTTGAAGAAAATGAATAAAAAACGTGGTACCCTTATTTACTTCACTTTCAACAGTAATTCGAAAGCCGATGCTGTCGGCAAAATCCTTACAAAGCAACATGCCGAGTCCCGTGCCTTTTTCCTGATCGGTACCCACGGTACTGTATCGTTTGTCTGAAAACAGACTGGCAATCGCCTCTGCATTCATCCCCATGCCATTATCCCTGATCGCCAAGACAGGCCCGGTCTTACGCTGCTTCCAAAAAACCTCGATGTGCCCGCCGCGGTGTGTAAACTTGATGGCGTTTGAAATGATGTTGCGAACGATAAAGTTGAGTTTTTCTCGGTCAGTATAGGCGGCAGCCCTTGGCGGCACCGCATTGGTCAGCGTAATTTCTTTGGTAAGGGCCCGCTTGGCGGAAAGCAAAAAGTTCTCGCGCACAAGGCTTTTCAATAAAACCTGCTCCCGGCGGGCAGATGTTCCATCCATTTGTGTGCCGGCCCAGATCAGCAGGCTGTTCAGCATTTTCTGGGTAATATCGATGTCGTCAGACAGCACGCCGATGAAATGTTCCATTTCTTCACGATCAAGCTGCCCGCCTTTGATCAGCCCGAGAACTGAATCCAGCGAAGCCAATGGCGACCGCAGATCATGCGAGATGACAGAAAACACCTTGTTCCTGATCATGTTCGCCGTTACAAGCGCTTCGTTTTTTATCCCCAGTTCGACTGCCTGCTGTTCAATCTGCCGCTTCTGCGCACTGATCTCTTCATTTTTAAGCTCGATCACGCGATTTTGCTCCCGTAATTTCCTGTTTGCTGAGACCACGCGGTGCCGGCTCCAAAAGGCGAGAGCTGAAAGCAGGGCCAGCACAATGATACCTACCAATGCCTGCAGCTGTACCTCGTTTTTTCTCAGGATGGTTGCCAGCCTGCTGTTGCTTTCCTGTTCAAGGTGCTTGGTCAAACTGTCTTTTTGTGCGGTCTGATATTTTATAGCCAGCTCTTCACGTACTTTCTGCCTTGAGGCTGCAAAAAGCAGGCTATCGCGGCTTTTGTCTTGAATCAGCAGGTCGTATGCCTTCTTGTAGTTCTTTAATGCAGAATTAACCCGCTGGAGCGTTTCTGACGCGTTAGATATGAGAAAATCGGATTTCGTTGCTTTAGCGATCGAATAAGCGCTGTCGGCATAACGTATGGCCTGTTCACTGTCATTCTGAATCCTGTAAATGTCTGCAATCTGGCAGAGTGCGGCGACTTCTCCCTCTTTATTCCCAAAACTCTTGTTTATGGCAAGAGATTCCTGAAAGGCAGCCAGCGCCTGCCTGTAGTTTTTCTTCTCAGCCCATATCGCGCCAAGCATGGTCAGACAATTTGCCTGGCCCTTGCGGTCGTTCAGTTCCTGCTTTGTTTTCCTTGCTGCCTGTATATAGCGTGTAGCCTGCAGGTAATCCTCAGGACGCTTGTGGGTAAGCCATTGATCCTTATAATAACTTCCGAGATTGTTGTAAAGAAGTGCCAATCCGGGCTTACTGTGTTTTTTAACAGCATACCTCAATGCCCGTTTGTAAAAGCCAACCGCTTCTTCGGTGTTTGTTAAGCGGTAATTGACATTCCCAAGGTTAATGAGCGATTCCATCATCCCGATCGTATCGCGAAGCCGTTCACGTATGCCGAGGGCACGGTAGTGGCTTTTGAGCGACTCTTCAAATCTGGACTGGATAAGCTGGCATACGCCGATGAGATTAACCGCTTTTGCCTCGCCCTTGTCGAAATTCAGTTCCTGTGCAAGAACAAGCGCCTTTCCGGCATAGTCTAAAGCCTTTTCTGTGTCAGAGCTGTAATACGTTCGCCCAAGGTTAAAATACAACCAGACCTTTGCCGTGTCGGGTTTTGCCTTAGACAGCGTATCCAACAGGCTATCTGCAGCAGCCTGCTGCGCAGCAGCAGCGAAAGACCCCAGCAGAAAAAATAAAACCAGAGGTATCTGAAAAAATGGGCGTCGCGTTAATTTAAGCATGGCACGTTGAGCGTAGCTCAAATATCGGTAATATCTTTGTCTGGTCAAAATGAAACTGTAAGCAGCAGAATCATGAGATAATTTCATATCATGAAAATTATTTATATTTTAGATTAACAACATGTAGCAAATGCCAGAGATCCAGTCCACAGCAAATGACAAACAAGCCCTGGCTGAACAGTTTGTGAACTATACCTCCAGACACGTTTTTTTAACGGGTAAGGCCGGTACAGGAAAAACTACGCTTCTACGCCGGCTCATGGATAAGACCTTTAAAAAAGCGCTTATTGTTGCACCGACAGGCATAGCTGCCATTAATGCGGAAGGCGTTACCATTCATTCACAGTTTCAGTTGCCTTTCGGCGCATTTCTTCCTGAGCAGGCACAGCAGGAGCTGGCCGGAATGACGGGTTTCAACTTCAATACCCCAAGAACTTTGGCCAGGCACTTGAATATGCCGGCCCGCAAACGCAAAGTCATCCAGGAACTGGAACTGCTCATCATTGACGAGGTAAGCATGCTCCGCGCTGACATGCTCGATGCGATCGACTTTGTACTGCGTTACATTCGCCGGAGCCAGTTGCCGTTTGGCGGCATACAGTTGCTGTTTATCGGCGATCTGAGCCAGCTCCCGCCGGTTGTCAGGCCGGCCGAATGGCAGGTCTTGCA
Source organism: Pedobacter yulinensis (assembly GCF_003029735.1). Classification (GTDB taxonomy): domain Bacteria; phylum Bacteroidota; class Bacteroidia; order Sphingobacteriales; family Sphingobacteriaceae; genus Pedobacter; species Pedobacter yulinensis. The sequence continues at coordinate 1,015,248 of NZ_KZ686268.1, read as the reverse complement.
AAGGTATTACCAAAGCTTTTTTTTCTTCGACGCCCTGGCTTTGAGGCAAACGGATTTGATTTGCATTGAGCTGGATAAAATTTACAGGCAGGACGACCGGGTGTTTATCGATTTGTTGAACAACCTGCGCAACAACCAGGTTACAGTGGCTGACCGCGCCCTGCTTGAAAAATACTACAAACCAGGTTTCGAACCGGTGGATGGCGACGGCTATATTACCCTGACAACGCATAACGCGGCCGCTACAGAATTGAATGTCCGTAAACTGCGGGCACTGCAGGGCGAGACTTTTTTATATAAAGCTGAGATTGAGCGTGAATTTCCCGAAACTGCCTACCCCGCCGAGGTCATGCTGGAATTGAAAACGGGTGCCCAGATTATGTTCATAAAAAACGATCCCTCGCCTGAAAAGCGGTTTTTTAACGGTAAGCTTGCCTATATCACCAAGCTGGATGTGGACGGCATCGAAGTCAGTCTGGAAGGCAGTGGCGACGTTTTTTTGCTGGAGAAGTATACCTGGAAAAACCAGCGGTACACGGTCCACACAACCAGCAACGAGATTACCGAAGAGGTGATTGGAACATTTACGCAGTATCCGGTCCGGTTGGCCTGGGCAATCACGGTTCACAAAAGCCAGGGTCTGACCTTCGAGAAGGCTGTACTTGATATCGGAAATGCTTTTGCGCCGGGTCAGATCTATGTTGCACTGTCCAGGCTGCGGTCTCTCGACGGCCTGGTTCTTACCTCCATGTTAGGGAGGCAGGGCATTGATCAGGACAAGAGCGTGTCTCTTTTTCATCGCAGACACGCTGAAGCTGGTGATCCCGCGGGCCGGATGGACCAGGACCGGCTAAATTTTCTCAAAGACTACCTGCTTCGGGCATTCGATCTGAGCATGATGGTGTACGTATGGAAAACACATGCCGCTTCATACGATGCAGATGAGCAACGCTCCACCAAACAGCGTTTCAGGGAATGGGCATTCGACATCTACAAAGAGACGGAAACACTTAAGGGTCCGGCAGATAAGTTCATGTGGCAGTTACAGGGCTTGTTCCAACAGGTTGCCGCGAATGGATTGTCTGCCGTACTAACGAGGGCTGAATCTGCCTCCGCTTATTTTTTACCCAGGTTGCAGGCCCTCTCAGAACAAGTTCTTGAACACCTGGAAAAATTGAAAGGAGAGACCAAGGTTAAAACCTACCTTGGCGAGTTACTTGATGCTGAACTTTCCATTTATGAATCGGGGCGCAAAATGGAAAAGGCTGTTCTGCTTCTCAAAGCCGCTATCGCCGGATCAAATATTACAAAAGCCGAACTGGTTTCGACCAAAGCGGAGGTACTGCGGGAAGAACAAATGAAAAAAGCCCTCCATATGGCAGACAGGGAAACATTACGGGCGGGAGACCTGCGCAAAGCGAAAAAACAAAAGGCTCCTCGCATCGATACGTACGAGGCCAGCTTTACATTGTTCAAAGCCGGCAAAAGTCTGGAAGAGATTGCGGCCGAGCGTAAACTTGCCCTGACAACCGTTGAGGGCCATTTATGCAGGTATGTAAGTCTGGGCGAAATTGAAGCAACGGCGCTCGTGGCGCAATCTGAACTAACGGCGATACATAAAGCCATCTCTGGCCTGCAGACGAAAAAACTCTCTGAAATAAGGGAACACGTGGGCGAACAATTCTCTTACTTTGCGATCAAAGTGGCGATTGCTTGCCTTGAAGCCAATCCAGCCGCGTTGGACTAAGAAAATTTAAAGTTTGCAGCTGCTGGTTATGGAATTGAAAGAAAGCCTCGCGCGATCCGAAACATGCGATGATCTCCCGCCGGCGTTTCGGACCTTTTTGTTCAACGAACCCGCGGTATGAGCTCCACTTCCATTTTTTGAAATCATCCACCATCGCATGTTTTTGCGCGTTGCTGTGTATGTAAAAAACCAGCCAGGTCATATAAACATCTGATGTAATGTGTGCCCGCTTAAAAGGCTGCTGAAACAGGGATCCGATGCGGTTTTCCTGTCTGTTGAAAGCCATTGCATACGACTGGAAAAAACGTTGAAGATGTTGCGTAACGATCAGGTGAACATCGGCTTCGCCTGATCTGAGTTTCGGCGGGAACTGAGTCCTTATTTTAACCAGCAGGTGAAAGTGATTGGTCAGCAGACAATAGGCATGTATCTCCAGAACCGGTGACAGGTACTTTTGCATACGACTGAGAAAAAACCGGAAATTTTCGTCGCGTTTAAAGAGCGGTTTCCGATCAATAGCCCGGTTGTAGATGTGGTAAAAACCTCCGGGTTCAAACCGCGTGTGGTAATGGGTTTTCTTTGCCATTACCGAAAATAATAATTTTCTGGTTAAAAATTTAACTTAAAGTTGGTAACTTTACAAAAGTTACCAACTTTGCAGGACTCGAACTCTGTCCGGCGACGTACAAATCCGTTTACGCCTAAACGTTAAACCGGATTCCCTGCGCCAGCGGCAGGGTTGTCGAATAATTGATGGTATTGGTTTGCCGGCGCATATAAGCCTTCCAGGCGTCTGAACCGCTTTCCCGTCCGCCGCCGGTATCTTTCTCGCCGCCGAAGGCCCCGCCAATTTCTGCCCCTGAAGTTCCGATATTGACGTTGGCGATGCCGCAGTCTGAGCCAGAGGCAGACAGGAACAACTCGGCCTCTCGCAAATTTTGGGTCATAATCGCTGACGACAGGCCCTGCGGCACATCGTTCTGCAGCTGAATCGCTTCCTCCAGGGTGCGGTATTTGATCAAATACAAAATTGGCGCGAAGGTTTCGTGCTGCACGATCTCGAATCCATTCTCAACTTCGGCTATACAAGGCTGTACATAACAGCCCGATGCAAAATCAGCGCCCTGTAAAACACCGCCCACGACCACAAAACGCCCGCCCTGCTCTTTACAAGCCTCAATGGCCGCCTCATAGGCTGAAACCGCAGCCCGGTCAATCAGCGGGCCGACGTGGTTTTGTTCATCAAGCGGATCCCCTATGCGAAGCTGCCCGTAGGCCTGAACCAGCCGGTCACGAAACTGCCCATAAACAGATTCATGTACAATCAGCCTCCTGGTGCTGGTACACCGTTGCCCTGCCGTACCAACAGCACCAAATACAGCACCAATTACAGCCATATCAAGATCTGCATGCTGCGACACAATGATCGCATTGTTGCCACCGAGTTCAAGCAAAACTTTGCCCAGCCGGCCACCCACGGCTTGGGCAACGGCTTTGCCCATACCCGTAGATCCGGTGGCCGACACCAGGGCAACGCGACGGTCGCCGCTTAACCAGGTACCCGCTTCGCGTCCGCCTATAAGCAGGCAGGACATACCTTCGGGGGCACCATTCTGTGCAAGCACCCCTGCCAGAATGGTTTGACAGGCAATGGCCGTAAGCGGCGTTTTTTCTGAAGGTTTCCAAACGCAAACATTTCCGCAAACGAGCGCAAGAGCCGCGTTCCAACTCCAGACCGCTACCGGGAAATTAAAAGCCGAAATGATTCCGACCACGCCCAAAGGATGCCATTGTTCGTACATTCTGTGTTGTGGCCGCTCACTGTGCATGGTTAGTCCGTATAATTGGCGGGAAAGCCCGACGGCAAAATCACAAATGTCAATCATCTCCTGAACCTCTCCCAGTCCTTCCTGCAGGCTTTTGCCCATTTCGTAAGAGACCAGCGTGCCCAGTGAGGTTTTCTTCTCGCGCAATGCATCGCCCAGTTGCCTGACTATCTCGCCACGCTTGGGCGCGGGTACAGTGCGCCAGTGTTCAAAGGCCGACTGCGCAGTTTCAACCAGGGCGTCATACGCATCGCGGGGCGCCAGGCCTGTTGCAGCGATCAGCTGCCCGTCTACAGGCGAAAAACTTTCCAGCTCATTTCCCGGCCGGCCGGCGGTTGCGCCGGTACTCCAGCCTGTATTATGTTCAGCAATGCCGAGTTCTTCTAAAATTTTGCGGATGCTTTCTTTCATGGTGAATTCCTGTTTTTACAAAGCTATAAGAAAATCGTAGCCGCAGAAGCAGCCTGCTGTTATGGTTGCGGTTTACAAGGCTCTTTGCGCCGGGTATCAATCAGGTGAACAATCTTCCAGCCGCCTTCTTTTTTTACCAGCTGGAAGGAGTTTACGCCGCAATGGCTGAAAATTCCGCTGTTAAAAAATTGATAATCTGTCCAGACACTGGCCAACGGCCCATCTATGTGCACATGCGTAAAAACGATCCGCTCCTCAAACCGTCCTTTTTTTCCGCGCGCCACAAAACTGAGAAAACTGTTTAACTGATCTGTCTGCACCATATTATTTCCGGATCCTGTCTTGATGGTTTGCAGTACCACCCCGCGATCAAAAGCGCCGGCTGCTAAAGCACTATCCGCTTGCAGCATACCCTGAAACAGCTGATTAATTGCAGACTTAACGGCTTTTTCCTCCCCACCGGGAGCGGTATTTTGGGCCAGGGCCCGGCTGCCGACAACCAGCAGCAGCAACACAAACAAGTTTCTTTTCATATCTCTTAATTGGCGATCCTGTCGCCATTTTACATGTAAATTACGCAAAAGCAGGATTATTAGCGCTATATTTGAATGTTACAGAAAGAGGCGACCCGAAAAGACATTTGCATTTTCCATCTTATCCACAACAAGCATTCTGTTTATTATCAGCAATTTATTCATATTCGTGTTTGTATGTTGAAAAATACCGGCACCGTTTATGATATGGATATCTGTGTGATGCTGTACTTTTAGTTCAAACAAGGGAAGGTTCTTTTAAATTCAAGCTATTATGGAAGAAGAATTCAATTTCGGGTACAATGATGATCCGCAGCGTTCTGTAGAACGCTATGAAGAGATGCTGCGAAATGAAGACCAGTATTTTTTCGACACGCATGCTTTCGAGAACATTATAGATTACTACGTAGAAAAGAATGACCCTGTCAAGGCCCTGCAAGTAACAGAATTTGCCATCAGCCAACATCCATATGCCTCCATATTCCTGATCAAACAGGCACAAATGTTCCTGGTTACCAACCAGATCAACCTGGCCTTCAAAGCCCTCGACAAGGCAGAAATGCTTGAACCTTCAGAGGCAGATATTTATGTGCTCAGGGGAAACATTTACCATGGCCTTGAACGGTACCCTGAAGCCCTTGAAAACTTCGAGCGTTCACTCACTCTTGCAGAAAATACAGACGAGATTTACCTCCAGATGGCTTACGTGTATCAAAACATGCAGGACTATGAAAATGCCATTCGTTACATCAAACTCAGCCTGGAACAGAATATGGAAAACCAGGACGGCCTTTATGAGCTGGCCTTTTGTTACGATGTTCTGGATAAACAAGAGGAAAGCATTAAATTTTACCAGCAATACATCGACTCAGACCCCTATTCGCACGCAGCCTGGTATAACCTTGGTAATTCTTACCACAAGCTGAATTTGTTTGAAAAGGCCATCGATGCATATGACTATGCCATCCTGATCAAAGAGAACTTTGCGTCAGCACACTATAATAAGGCTAATTCCCTGGTGCAACTGGATAAGTTTGCAGAAGCCATAGAGATTTATAAACATACCTTCGAGTATGAAAAACCAAATGCCGACACGTATTGCGCAATCGGCGAATGTTATGAAAAACTCGAACAGATGGATGAGGCGCGGGCTTATTACAAAAAGTCTGTAAAAATGGATCCCAAACTTGCCGACAGCTGGTTTGGTATCGGCGTAACGCTGAATTTTGAAGAGCGCTATTTCGAATCCCTGCACTTTTACAAAAAGGCGATTGACCTGGACGGAGAAAATGCCGATTTCTGGTTCGCAGTGGCCGATGCGCATTACAAACTGGGTCAGATCGAACAGTCGCTTGAAGCTTATGCGAAAGTGACGGAGTATAACCCGCTCGATATTGAAGCCTGGCTCGACTATTCTACCGTTCTTTATGAACAGGGCAAACTGCTGGAAGCATCTGAAACCATTGCTGAAGCCATTAAAAACAACCCTGATTCTGCAGAATTGTATTACCGCATGGTGGCTTACCTGTTTGCCATGGGACACTACAACGATGCCATGGGATATCTGGAAACTGCGCTGCGCACAGACCCTGAAAAACACCATGTTCTGTTTGAATATTTACCTCAGCTTCAGGACAATAGTTCGGTAATTGACACCATTAACCGGTACCTGCGTTGAGAAAGGAACGAACCGGTGTTCTGTCTAAAAAATTTGACATGGATATCCCGGATTTTTTTTCAATTTTGCAGCAATTATGAATTACCCCCTTATTAATGTGCCCGAGCGAACAGTGAAACCCCGACATAAGGGGATCACAATGGTGATGGACAAGGGCCTTAGCACAAGGCAAGCCGAAGATTTCCTGGAAGTGTCAGGTGTACATACCGATATCGTAAAACTGGGTTGGGCCACATCGTTTGTTACCCCCAATCTCCAGGCTAAACTGGACATCTATAAAAACGCCGGCATTCCGGTATATTTCGGGGGTACCTTATTTGAGGCCTTCGTTATTCGCAACCAATTCGACGAGTACCGCCGTATTCTTGACAAATACAATATGGAGTTCGCCGAAGTTTCTGACGGCTCGATCACCATTTCACACGAGGAGAAATGTGAGTACATCCGCAAGCTTTCAGGGCAGGTAACCGTTATTTCTGAAGTCGGCTCAAAAGATGCAACAAAAATATTTGCGCCTTATAAATGGATCAACCTGATGCGTGCCGAGATCGAGGCAGGCAGCTGGAAGGTCATTGCAGAAGCGCGTGAAGGAGGAAATGTGGGTATTTACAGGGATTCAGGCGAAGTGCGCGAGGGCCTTGTAGACGAGATCCTCACCCAGATTCCGGAGGAAACCATTATCTGGGAAGCTCCGCAGAAAGTGCAGCAGGTCTGGTTCATTAAACTCATCGGCACCAATGTCAACCTTGGCAATATAGCCCCTGCTGAAGTTATCCCACTTGAAACCATCCGGCTCGGACTGCGCGGCGATACCTTTGACCATTTCCTGAACCAGAAATAGCATCAGCGCTATGAAAATATATGGCCTGATCGGTTTTCCGCTTTCACATTCGTTTTCAAAACGTTATTTCAGTGATAAGTTTGAGACCGAACGCATTCACAACTGCCGGTATGAGCTTTTCCCGATTGAACATATCGACGAAATGCCGCAGCTGCTTGCCGCCCAGCCCGACCTTGCAGGGTTAAACGTAACCATTCCGCACAAAGTAAGTGTGTTCCGGTTCCTGAATCGCATTGACGAAGCCGCGCGTACCATTGGTGCTGTGAATTGCATTGCCATTGACCGCAGCAGCGGGCACCCGGAACTGAGCGGCTACAATACAGATGCATTTGGCTTTGAACAATCGCTCGTGCCACTGCTCAAACCACATCACCAAAACGCGCTTATTTTTGGCAACGGCGGTGCCGCAAAAGCCGTGAAATTTGTCCTGGGAAAATTAGGCATCAGGTATCGTTCTGTGGTGCGGCAGCCCGCAGCTGGCTGCCTGACCTATTCAGAACTTGATGCCGGCCTGCTCGCCACGCATCCTTTGCTGATCAATACCACGCCCCTTGGCATGTCGCCGCAAACACATACCGCTCCAGACATCCCTTACCACGCACTGACGCCCGACCATCTGGCTTACGACCTCGTATACAATCCGGAAGAAACCTTATTTTTATCTCATGCAGCAAAACAAGGAAGTGCAGTTAAAAATGGCCTGGACATGTTATACCTGCAGGCAGAAGAGGCCTGGCGCGTCTGGAATCAGCATTCGCACTAGCTTGCTTTTTCCCCTCCTCGTTATCCTTTTTTCCTGTAAGAATACTACCAAACCTGAACCCATTTATCTACCGGTCAGTACCGCCAGGTACAATTTTGTCATACCGGCCGGCAGCACGCTGAAACCCAGCCGCGCCGACAATACGTTGAGCGAGTGGCATGTACTGCAATTTGACAGCTTGAACGCCGAACTGTACCTGACCTACACGCAACTTGGCAAGGAACGGAAACTTGATAAACTCGTAGACGATGCTGCTTCCATGGCAGTTAAACATGCCAGGTTTGCAACTGCTCTTGACCGCCAGTCTTTCTCAGATGCCGGCCGTGCGGTATGGGGGAATTATTTCCGTATATCTGGCCAGACCGCGTCGCCCATTCAGTTTTTTGCAACAGACAGCAGCCGCAACTGGCTTCGCGGCGCCCTTTACCTGACCCGCCCTGACAGCTCAGGCACACGCATCCACTTACTCGAAGCCGACATCAAAAAAATGCTGGGCAGCCTGCGCTGGAAAAAAACGACCACGCAAATCAATACACAATAACCATGATGAAACTGAAGTCATTTACATTTAACGCATATTCCGAAAATACCTATGTGCTGTATGATGAAACCGGTTCGTGCGCCATCATCGACCCGGGAATGTATACGGGAAGCGAACAGAACACACTGACCGCTTTTATCCGCGACAACAACCTAACGCCCGAATTACTGCTCAATACGCATTGTCACCTCGATCATATTTTCGGCAACAAATTCGTTTTTGACCAGTGGGGCCTGAAACCGCGTTTCCACGCCGGCGAACTGCCGGTACTGCAGGCAGCGCCCGCCTACGCTCCGCAAATGGGCTTTAACAGTTACGAACTTTCTCCCCTTCCCGAAGCTTTCCTTCCAGAATCAGGAACCGTTTCTTTTGGACAAAGCAGCCTCGAACTGATCTTTATACCAGGACATTCGCCGGCACACCTTTGCTTTTATAGCCCTGAAGCCGGTCTGCTTATTGCCGGCGATACCCTCTTTTTTGGCAGCATCGGGCGCACCGACCTGCCCGGCGCCACCGGCCAGGAAGCCTTGGTAAATAACATAACCCGCAAACTTTTTGTGCTTCCTGACAGTTGTACAGTCTATCCCGGTCACGGGCCGGCAACGAGTATCGGCCTGGAAAAACGGCAAAATCCATATCTGGCCGGCTGGGACCGCTAAAAGCGCCGCCGTTCCAATCGCCACCATAAAGATCTACGCATGAACACGCCCTTTTATATTGCGAAACGGTATTTATTCACTAAGAAATCGACCAACGCGATCAACATCATTTCCGGCATTTCAATGGCGGGTGTATTGGTTGGCAGTGCAGCACTGATCATTATTTTATCGGTTTTTAACGGCTTTGAAGATCTTGTGATTAAGATGTTCAATACCTTTACCCCTGAGGTCGTCGTTCAGCCTGCCAGGGGGAAAACCTTTGATCCGCGGTCATCGGTCTTTAAAGACCTGCGCGAGCGGCAAGAGGTTTTTTCTTACACCGAAACTCTGCAGGAAAACGCCTTACTCAGGTATGGAGACAAACAGTCTGTCGGATTGGTAAAAGGTGTCAGTTTTGATTACATGAAAAACAAGGATTTGGACAGCGCCATTGTTGACGGGAGTTTTGTACTGAATAACCGCGCGGGCTACAACGCCGTGATCGGCTCGGCACTGCAAGCCTACCTCGGTGTAAACACAGCTGATCCTTTTACAAGGCTCCAGATCTTTTCACCAAAAAAATCAAGCAGCCTGAACGCCCTCAACCCCGCAGACGATTTCACCATCGAGACCATTGCCGTGAGCGGCGTTTTCGAAGTGCAGGAAGAATTTGACAACGGGATCATCGTTCCCCTGGCTTTTGCCCGGAAATTGCTTGACGAACCGGCCGAGGTATCGGCTATAGAGATCAACCTGCAGCCGGGCGAGAACGTGGATCGGTTCATCCGGTCGGTGTCTGCGAAGCTGGGTGGAAATTTTCTAGTAAAAAATCGCGCACAACAGAACGAAACGCTCTACCACATGTTAAACACAGAAAAAAGCGCAGTTTATATCATACTGACCTTTATTCTCATTATTGCCATTTTCAACATCATCGGTTCGCTGACCATGCTGGTGATCGACAAGGTTAAAGACATCGCTGTGCTGAGGAGCCTCGGCGCAGGCAAAGGCCTGATCAGGCGAATTTTCCTCTTTGAGGGACTGATGATTACCATGATCGGCTGCCTTGCAGGCTTGCTGATCGGGTTTATTTTTTGTATTATGCAGCAGAAATACGGGCTGGTAGAAATGGGCAACAGCAAAGCTGCAATAATCAGCGCTTATCCCGTTCACATGCAGTGGAAAGATTTTATTCTGGTATTTGTTACCGTCGGAACTATTTCCTTTGTCGCCTCGGCGCTCTCAGCAAATCTGAGTGTCAGAAAAACGGGGCAGCTAACTGCAGACCTGTAGAAGAAAAGAATATGAAAATCTATAAGAACGCCGGTTGGTTGGTTTTTGCGGGAATGCTCATGTTTACGGCCTGTAACGGCATAAACAACACTGAAGATAAGGAGAAAACGATCCAGATCAAGGGGCTGTACAGTTTCGGCCCGGAGATCAAGTCGTTCACCAACTGCGAAGAAGGAACAGAATACTGGGTTGCAGACAGTGCCAAAAAACTGGAACTTGCCTATACCCAGTTCAACTTTGAAAAACCATACGAACCGGTGTACATCGAGGCCGAGGGTTACCGCATCAAGTCAGACACCACAGCCATCAGTGCCGACTTCGACTCGACCCTGGTCATTACAAAACTGATCAAGATCTCTAAAGAAATACCTGAAGGACCCTGTACGCATTAATTAAACATACAGGTACCCAGGCTGCGCCGGAATCAGGCCCCGTTTCTCTGCCATTGAAAAAAGCGTATCTATTGCCTGACGCCCTTCCTGCCCCAAATTAACCGAATACTTATTTACATACAGGTCAATGTGCTTGTACATAACTGCTTCGTCCATTTCCTGGGCATGCTGGCGTATAAAGTCAAGGGATGATTTAGGATGTGCGAACGCATACTCTACCGACTGCCGCAGCAACCGGTTCACCTGCAGCTGCAGTCCATGGCCAAGGCGGCGGTTTACAACGATACCTCCCAGCGGAATGGCGCATCCGGTAAGCTTTTCCCAATGATCCCCCAGGTCGATCACCTTGTGCAATCCCTTGTCCTGGTACGTAAAACGATTTTCATGAATAATCAGGCCCAAATCGATGCGCCCCTCAATCAGCGCTGCTTCAATGTCTGAAAATACGAGCTCCTGTTTGTCTTTCAATTCAGGAAAGGCCACACCCAGCAGAAAATTTGCTGTAGTCAGTTTTCCCGGGATCCCAACGCGCAGCCGGTTATCGGGCTGGCCAAGCAGCTGCATGCGGGCCTCATCGAAAGGCTCGCGGCTGATCAGCATGGGCCCTACACCGAAACCCAGTGCGCTGCCGGCTTCCAGCAGGGCATACTGATCTGCCACATGTGCAAAGGCATGAAAACTCAACTTGGTGATGTCGAGCTCTCCCTGAACCGCCTTCCGGTTTAACGTTTCGACGTCGTCAAAAGAAACATCGAAGGTTAAACCTTCGGTGTCGATCTTGTTGTGAATAAGCGCGTCAAAAATGAAGGTATCGTTAGGACAGGGCGAAAATCCAAGGCTAAGTCTCATGTTCAAAAATAAAAAGGATGTGCGACTGTTTGGTTAAGAAAAGGTCATTTTGCCGCCGCTTACCGGGGCTGTAAAAGGAAACTGATCGCCCAGTCGTTCAGCTCACCGATGGCCCGCCCGATCTGCCAGGCGTTCCTGTTTCTCCTTTCTACCCGGTTCGAAATGGCCCTGACCTGCAGACAGTCGATGTCCAGCTGCAGGGCCGCATGAAAACAGGCCGCTCCTTCCATCGACTCGACCAGCCGCAGGCCGCTGCCGTAGCGCGAAAGCAAAGTCTCGATACTTTTTTCGTTGCCGTGAACGGTATTCACCGTAATCCCCGCGGCCGCAGGCAAAGCCTCTGCCAACGGATATTGTCTTCGGTTCTCAGGCTGCAGCGAAGCGCTGCCAAAGCCGAGCTCATCGAGCGGCAGGAACTTTTCTCCATCTTCGGCGCCCAGTTCAGAGAAGGTATCAGTGCACACCCTAACCAGCGTACCGGGCGGGAAATCCGGATCGAAAGAGCCGGCAATACCAAGGTTGAGCAGCAGCGTATGTTCGGGCAGGACAAAACGGCCCAGGGCAAAGGCAGTAGCCGTCATACCAACACCGGTTACCAGCAAATCAAAATGTTCGTGTCGCTGAAAAGGCTGGTCATGGCCGAGCGAAAAACGATCAATCAGCGGACCAAGTTCTGCAGATGTTGCGGCTGCCACCAGGATCTTCATGGTATAAAGGTAGACATATGACCTGAGAAAGCCATTCCATCTGAGCGTCATGGTTTCCATTTTTAAACCATCATGTCAGTTATTGCGTATATTTGCCAGACATTTCCAACCAGATGATATACATTACCAGAAAAGCTTCGTTTAACGCTGCCCACAAACTGGCGCGACCCGACTGGGACGATGAGACAAACGAGTCGGTCTATGGCAAATGCGCCAATAAGAACTGGCATGGACACAATTACGAGCTGTTCGTAACCGTAAAAGGCGAGTTGAATCCTGAGACCGGTTTCCTGATCGATCTGAAACTGCTTAAAGACATTATGAATGTTTACGTTGTCGATAAAATCGATCATAAAAACCTCAATATGGACGTAGACTTCATGCAGGGCAAGCTGACATCTACAGAGAACCTGGCTATGGCGGTTTGGAATGAGCTGCTGGCGCCGATTGCTGCACAAGGCGCCACACTGCACTGCGTAAAGATCTACGAGACTGATAACAACTTTGTTGAATACTTTGGTTAACCATTCATGGCAAACGAAAAACACTACCTGCCCGAAGAATCAATAGACGGCTACGTAAAAATAGACCGTTATAACGACGACAAGATCAGGGCTTTATCTTCCCATTACAAAGACATATTGGCCAACCTGGGCGAAAACCCCGAGCGGGAAGGCCTGATCAAGACGCCCGAACGCGTGGCCAAGGCGCTGCAGTACCTGACCCATGGTTACGACCTGAAGCCCGATGAGATCCTCCGTTCGGCCATGTTCCAGGAAGATTACAGCCAGATGGTTGTTGTCAAAGATGTTGAGGTATTCTCGATGTGTGAGCACCACATGCTGCCTTTTTTTGGTAAAGCGCATATTGCCTATATACCAAATGGCCATATTGTAGGGCTGAGCAAAATTCCACGGGTTGTGGATGCATTTGCCAGGCGTCTGCAGGTACAGGAACGGCTTACCAATGAGATCCGCGATTGTATCCAGAAAACATTGAACCCAACCGGGGTGGCCGTAGTCATCGAATGCAAACACCTGTGCATGTCTATGCGCGGGGTACAGAAACAAAACTCGGTAACCACCACCTCTGCCTTTACGGGCGAATTTATAAACAACGATAAAACACGGGCTGAATTTCTGCGGCTCATTACCGCCAGCCTGGATTAACCTGCCAAAACATACGACATGAAAGCATATTTATTCCCGGGACAGGGCGCACAATTTACAGGCATGGGCAAGGAGCTGTATGCCAATGATACGGCCAGGGAGCTGTTTGAGAAAGCCAACGAGGTTATCGGCTTCCGCATCAGCGACATTATGTTTAACGGGACCGAAGAAGAACTTAAACAGACGAAAGTTACCCAACCAGCTATATTTCTGCACTCCGTGATCCTGGCTAAAGTGCTGGGTGAGCGTTTCACTCCAGATATGGTTGCAGGACACTCGCTTGGCGAATTTTCTGCGCTTGTTGCCGCTCAGGCTATTACCTTTGAGGACGGGCTTAAACTCGTTATTTCACGTGCCAATGCGATGCAGAAAGCCTGCGAGTCGCAGCCATCTACCATGGCCGCTATTCTCGGGCTGGATGACCTGACCGTTGAAAGGATCTGCACCGAAATAGAAGAGGTCGTCGTACCTGCAAACTATAATTGCCCCGGACAGCTTGTTATTTCTGGAAGTATTGAAGGCATTGACAAAGCTTGCGCCGCCCTTACAGAGGCGGGTGCAAAGCGCGCTTTGAAACTCAACGTTGGCGGTGCTTTTCATTCGCCGCTCATGGAGCCTGCACGGGTAGAACTTCAGGAGGCCATCGAGAATACCACCATCATGCCACCCATCTGCCCGATTTTCCAGAACATCGACGCCGGCGCCTACACAGATCCGCTGATCATCAAACAAAACCTGATTCTGCAGCTCACCGGTGCTGTACGCTGGACACAGACGGTACAAAATATGCTTGCCGCAGGCGCAACCGAGTTTATTGAGGTTGGTCCAGGCAATGTTTTACAGGGCCTGGTAAAAAAAGTCAACCGCGAAGCGATTACGTCGGCTGCAAAAGCTGAGTAATTTTCCCGCATAACAAACAATTAACCCATTGCCGGACTTATCAGTACCGGCAATGGGTTTTTGTGAATATTTAATATCTTTAAATAGGGATGAAATTAAGTACCGGCTTCAAAATTAGGATCTTGCTGCTCATTGTCGGTATTTGCTGTGTTGTTACAGCCATCTCTTTTAAGCGCACCGTGACCAGCGCCGACCTGCTTGAACATGAAGCGCAGGAACTCCAGGAAAACCTGTATGCCAAGGAACGTGTTGTAGATGCTTTTCTTTCTGACCAGCGCCAGCTTGAAAAAGCCAAACAGTTTCACCTGAACCCTGTCTACGCCCGCGCTTTCATCAATACTTACAGGAAGACGAACCTGAATCTTTTTGTTTACGAAAATAACCGCTTAAAGTTCTGGAGCACCTTCAAGGTAATCCTCCCAAAAGACATCTCTGCCATCCGCGAAGGAAGCTCATTTCTGAGTTTCAACGGGAAGTATGAGGTCGTTAAAAAAACCTCCGGCGATTTCACCTTTCTTTTCCTGATCGGTATTCAGAACCAGTATCCGCGGAAAAACCAGTACCTGATCGATGAGATCCCGAAAGATCTTTCACCATCCGGGAGCCTTACCCTGGCCTCTATTGCAGACAAGGAAGTCCAGAACATCTATAACATCGACAACAATTACCTGTTCCAGGTAAAGTTGGTCCCGAACTACTCCCGGAATTTCTATACCGATGTTGAACTTTGGTTCTGGATAGCTGGTTCGCTGCTGATCTGTATTTTCGTTAACTTCATTTGCTCCAGGCTCGCCAGAAATGGCTATCCGCTTCTGGCTACCCTGCTGATCGGGCTATTCTTCCTGGTGGCCCGCATCACCGACTTACAATACGGCTGGCTGGACCTGCAGTTTACCATGGGCCTGTTTGACCCGCGCATTTACGCCGAGAGCTTTTTCATGCCCTCGCTCGGCGACTTCCTGCTGAATACTTTTGCGCTGACCTGGGTGGTGATCTTTATTTACCGGCAGAAAAATTTGTACAGTGTGCCGGCTTCACTGCAAAAAAGCAAAACCGCAGCAGTGCTGCTGCACATGCTTGCCCTGTTCGTACTGGGCGTGATCGCCATGCTGCTTGACGAAGTTTTCTTCGGGCTGATCTACAATTCAAAGATCAATTTTGATATTACGATCATCATCAACCTGGGCTGGCTGAGCTGGATCAGTATTTTCATTCTGTGCCTGGCCTGGTTAAATATCTACCTCCTCACCGTTGTTTTCATGGTGTATACCAGGAAACTGAATTTCAGCAACCGGGAACGTTTTTTCGTGTTTATCGGCATGCTGCTCGCTTTTGCCATCTTTAAATTACTAACCGAATTTACGGCCTTCTTTCTTGTTTACGCCCTGTTTATCTTCATTGTCGGTTACAACACGTACGTTCAGCAGCGTAAATTCTCGATCGGCCTTTTTGCTGCCATGTTCTTCTGCCTGGCTTTCAATACCTCGATCAAATACATCAAGTTTAACGACATCAAAGAACGCTCGCGCCGCGAAACACTTGCTGAAAAGCTGCAGAATAATGACGAGCCGAGCACCAACTACTCGCTCGAGGCCCTGGAAACCTCTATTCAGAACGACGGATTTATTCTGCAGAACTTTTTACAGCCCGCTTTGTATAAACAGGGCATTCTTCAGAATTACATCAACAAAATGTACCTGGACGGTTACCTGTCCAAGTATGAATACCACATATACCAGTACAGCGCAGACAATGCATCGTTTAAAAACGACGAACCTGTAGCGCTTTCCAGGTTTCAGCGCCTGGTTCAATCGGGGTCGGTAAAGATTGCAGATGCCCATTACTTCTACAAGATCAATGATACATTCGGCTACCAGCATTATTTCGGTATTATCCCGGTTATGCACCGGAATGAGATCATCGGCAAACTGGTTATCGAACTGAGGTCCAAAAACCTGCATAAAGACCACCAGTTTCCCGAGCTGCTGATTGACGGGAAGATCAGTATCGACAACGAATACAAAAATTATTCGCTTGCCTTTTACAGCAATGGCAAGCTGCTGAACCAGTCGGGTCAGTACACCTATCCACTGATCAATACCGTTTTTCACGGCGAAAAAAACAAGCTCGTGTTCATGAACGATCCGAACCCTGACCTTGATTTTAACCACCTGATCTTCCAGCCCTCGGGCAGCAGGCTTATCATCATGAGTAAGGAGCGGGTCCCCTACATCAGCAGGCTCGCGGCACTTTCTTTCTTCTTCCTGGTATTCATAGTCTTTTCTACGCTGCTTTACATCTTTATCTGGCTTATCAAAAACCTGGAAGACGAGCGCATTGGCTGGTTCACCATTAACCGGACACTGATGATCAATGCCAACAAGATCCTTTATAAAACCCGGATCCAGGCTTCGATCATCATCTCGGTTGTTATCACCCTGGTCATCGTTGGCTGGATCACCTTTTATTATATTCGTGATGAATACCGGCAGCAGCAGAAAGAACTGATCCGGGAAAAGATCGGCAAGGTAAAGCAGGGATATGAAAGACAGCTTGCCAAAACTGGTAAAGTGGAAACCGATGAGCAGGCCAAAGCTGAATTCAATGATTTCGCCGATTTCAACAATACCTACCTCAACCTGTTCAGCATTGATGGCGACTTGCTGCTGACCACCCTGCCCTCACTTTATGAATATGGCATTATCAGTAAAAAAATGGGGCCTACAGCATTTATATCGCTCAGTAAAGAACAACGTTCAGAGTATGTAAATCCTGAAGAAAAGATCGGTTACTTTACTTATGCCGCGGCTTATGTACCCATCGTGAATGAAGAGAATGTGACCGTCGCCTATATCGGGCTGCCCTACTATTCGAACGAGGCCGACTATAACGATAAGATCAGCATCTTTATAACCACACTTATTAATATCTATGCGCTGGTTTTTGTGCTGATCGGTGTGCTTGCCGTATTCCTGGCCAACCAGATCACCGGGCCGCTGACCTTTATCCAGGAGAACATCAGCCGCACCAAGATCGGCCAGCGCAATGAACCGATTGTCTGGCGCCGCCATGACGAAATCGGTTCCCTGATCCGCGAATACAACAACATGATTGCTGCGCTGGAGGAAAGCGCCAAAAAACTCGCTAAATCTGAGCGTGAAAGCGCCTGGCGTGAAATGGCCAAACAGGTGGCTCACGAGATTAAAAATCCGCTCACGCCCCTTAAACTGGGTGTGCAACTGCTCGAAAAGTCGTGGCGGGAGCATGACCCTAATTTTGCACAGAAATTTGAACGCTTCAGCAAATCGTTCATCGAGCAGATCGAAAGCCTTTCACGTATCGCTTCAGAGTTCTCAAATTTTGCCAAGATGCCTGACACCAAACTGGAGAAAATTGCCCTGCTGCCGGTAGTGAGTTATGCAAAAGATGTTTTTACGAACAGCGAAAACGTCGACATTTCGATTGCCAACCACATGGACCGCAACGTCATGATCTTTGGTGACAAGGACCAGCTGCAGCGGGTATTTAACAACCTGCTCAAAAATGCCATTGAAGCAGTTGACGGCGACCACCGGGGCATGATCAGGATCAATTTGAAAAACGACGAGACAAGCGTCTTCATAGAAGTTACAGATAACGGAAGCGGAATCCCCGAAGAAGCACATGACCAGATCTTCGTTCCCAACTTTACCACAAAGTCTTCAGGAACAGGACTCGGGCTGGCTTTTGTAAAACAAGCTGTAGAGAACGCAGGCGGGGCAGTGGGCTTTAAGTCGATAGCCGGCGAGGGCACGACTTTCTATCTGCGCTTTCCACTGTCTTAGGTACGCTTAACGAAGGGTAATCTGCGTTTTACCCATAGACGCGTTGCCGGAATAAAGAATGAGGGTATATGTGCCCTTTACAAAGTTACCTGGATTTTTCCAGTCAATAACATGGGCGCCGCCGTCGTTCTGATAATCAATCAGCTCAGCCAGGCTGTATTGCATTTGCTGTCCGTTTGCTTCGAACATGTTGTTATCGTCGGCAATGAGGTTGCCGGCCGGGTCAAAAACACGCAGATAAACGCGGTGTTTACGCCCTTCAGCAAAGGGGTTCGGTATAACTGTAAATTCTATTCTGAAGATATTGGCTGTCGATGCCCGGGTAACTTCGCTTTTGCGCCCGTTATCTCGCTGGCGGAATGCCACCGCCCGGACTTCTGAAGCCTTAAGAGCGGCACTCGTCCTGATGCGGCTGTTGAGTTCCCTGTTGCGGTTTTCAAGCTCGGCTGCGCGTTTTTTTGCTTCGGCGGCACTGGCCTGCAGGCTGTCCATTTCCTCGCGCAGATATTCGATTTCGCGCTGTCGCTTTTCGACCCGTTTGTTGTATTCTTTAACAAAGGTGCGCAGACCAGATATCTGGCTTTTTGCTGCAGCAAGCTGCTTTTCGTTCAGCCTGGCCTTTTGCAGTTCAAGCTTCAGTTCTGCGATTTTCACCCGGGCTTTTTGTTGTTCGCTGATCAGCTGCTCAGAAAGTTTAACGTTCAATACGGTAACCTTGTCCAGCTCAATTTCAATTTTGGCAAGCTCAAGCCTGAGTTTTTCCTTTTCGTTGATGATGGTAAGGTGTGAGGACCGGCGATTGTCGTTCCGTAAAAAGAGGAAAATGTTGGTGCCGACCAGCGCAACGATAATGAGAATCAAAAAGTATATCTTATTTTTGTCCCTTTTATTTATATCGTGCTTTTCAGGCTGCATCTAAACCCCAACTGTCTGTTTGAACATCTATTTTTTTGATCGCGAACATACTAAAAACAGCCTGAATTGTAAAATATTGAAAGGGAACGTATCAGTTCCGATAAAAAATCGTTTAATTACGAATATCCCCGGTACAAGCTGTCTTAAATATACGCCAGCCAGACATCGGGCATCAAAACAACACACAGGAAAAAAATGCATATAAACAAATTCTACGCACTTTTTGTTTTACTGTTATCCGCGCTTGGTCTTTACGGACAGGAGATAACAAAAACTGCTCCAAAAAGAGAGTTCAGAGGGATCTGGGTAGCAACGGTAGCAAACATAGACTGGCCTTCTCGGCCGGGACTTAGCATTGACCAGCAAAAGCAGGAACTGATCGGTATCCTGGAGCGCCACCAGCGCGATGGCATGAACGCCATCATGCTGCAGGTCAGGCCTGCCGCCGATGCTTTTTACGCCAAGTCTAGGGAGCCCTGGAGCCAGTGGCTCATGGGCAGGCAGGGCCTGGCACCGGCCGCTGGTTATGATCCGCTCGAGTTTGCCATTCGCGAGGCCCACAGCCGCGGCATGGAATTGCATGCCTGGTTTAATCCTTACCGTGCCAGCACTTCGGCAACGGCCAGGCTCAGCGAAAACCACGCGTTCAGAAAACACCCCGACTGGTTCTTCACCTATGCAGGTAAAAAACAGTTTGATCCCGGCATTCCTGACGTGAGAGAATACATTGTACAGGTCATTCTTGACGTGGTCAAAGGATACGACATTGACGGCGTCCATTTTGACGACTACTTCTACCCCTATCCTGTTGCCGGACAAACCCTCAACGACGCAGCTACTTTCCAGAAATATCCAAACAATTTTGAAAACATCAATGACTGGCGCCGCAACAATGTGGACCTGCTCATTAAACAATTGAACGACAGTGTTCACCACTACAAGAAACACGTTAAGTTCGGGATCAGCCCCTTTGGCATCTGGAAGAACTATAGCCAGGATACCCTGGGCTCCCGATCCAGCGGGCTCTCCAACTACTCCGCCCTGTTTGCCGACTCGCGCAAATGGGTTAAAGAAGGCTGGGTAGATTACATCAATCCGCAGATTTATTTCAGTTTCACCAAACGCGCAGCCCCCTTCGCTACATTGGTAGACTGGTGGAGCAACAACAGTTTCGGACGCCACCTGTACATCGGGCAGGCCGCCTACCTCGTTAACCAGCGTATGGAAGCTGCATGGCGAGAACCGGCCCAGATTCCGAACCAGATCCGCACCATCAGGGGCAACAACCGGGTTCAGGGCAGCGTGTTCTTCAGTTCAAAGTCTTTCACTACCGTTGCCCGGGCCGTTAGCGATTCCTTGCGCAATAATCTGTACCGCTACCCCGCACTGCCACCGCAAATGCCCTGGTTAGATGACGTACCGCCGCACCATCCTGCAGAACTGAAAGCCGAGGCAAGAACGGAAGGAGTGCATCTTTCCTGGAATAAGCCGGCAAAGGCGGCCGATGGGGAGACCGCTTCGGGCTACGTAATTTACCGCTTCAGCGAAGGTGAGAAAATCGACATCCTTTCGTCCAGGAATATCCTGAAGATCAGTTTTGATACCTATACCCAGTTCCTGGATACGGGCATTGAGAAAGGAAAACGTTACAGTTACCTGGTTACCGCGCTTGACCGCCTTAAAAACGAAAGCGAACCCACCGGCCCGGTGGGTATCGAAGTTCCGGGCGTGAGCCAATCAGACTGATCAGACCTTAATGAATATCTTTTTGTTGTACATGATCCAGAGTATCACCATCCAGGTCAGTACGAGCACCACTGCACTGGCGAGCGATGCGTTGACCGGCGAAAAATAAGGCACAAAAAACGTCTGGTATTTCCATGTGGCCAAACCGACTTCTTCTCCGTCTGCGCCGGTAACCTTAATCATATTTAAGATGCGTGGCATCAGGCCGGACAGGAAAAACACGGTAATTGCGTTGACGCCGTAGACCACGAAGGGTTTGGTAAACCGGGTATACTGCTGCACGTCGATGATCCAGTAACACAAGGCCAGGCCCATGGTGCCAAGGCCACCGGTGTACAGTACAAATGAGCTGGTCCATAGCGACTTGTTTATGGGGAATTGCAGGTCCCAAAGCAGCCCGAGCAGAACTGCTGCCAGGCCGGTGCAAAACAGCCAGCTCACTTTTACAGCCTCAGACAGGTCTTTCCTTTTCAGGTACAAACCCACAAGAACACCGAAAAGACCTGAAGCAATAGCAGGAATGGTGCTCAGCACACCTTCCGGATCCCAGGTCCGCGCAGCTTTCCAAAGATGTGCTTCAGTAAGCAGTGTTCGGTCTGTCCAGGCCGCCAGGCTGGTTTCCTTTTCCAGGTTGGCATACCCGACACCCGGAACAGGAACAAAGGTCATCAATGCCCAATACACGAACAACAAAATGATCATGGTGCGGAATATCCCTTTGTCAGAACTTTTAATGAAGATCAGGCTTGAAAAGAAAAACACAATGGCAATGCGCTGCAGAACACCAGGAATGCGCACATGCGCCAGCGCATTGACCGGATCGGTAAATATCTTGGGGAAAAGGGATAAAAATAAACCCAGGCCAAACAGGATCAATGCTCTTTTAAACGCTTTAAGCAGCGTTCTACCGTGCGTTTCAGGCTGCAGACGCTTTCCACTCATTGAAAACGCAATGGAAACACCTACAATGAACAGGAAAAACGGAAAGATCAGATCGGTCGGTGTGCAGCCGTTCCAGGATGCATGCTCCAGCGGCGCGTAGATATGCCCCCAGCTGCCCGGGTTGTTGACAAGGATCATGGCTGCGACAGTCAGACCCCGGAAAAAATCGAGAGACAGCAGGCGTTTGTTATCTTGCATGGCAGTTTATTTAGGCCACCGAATATACGGCAAAAAAAGATCCGTCCAACAGCAGCCAGACGGATCTTCAACGTAAAAAGTAGAAATATTAGTTTTCGAACTTCCAGCGAACAAAGGCCTCCATGGCCTCGTATTCAGCAAGACCGAGTTTATTATAGGCGCGTGCCGTTTCCCTGTTGCGGTCTTCTGCGCGCTGCCAGAACTCGCGCGAATCATCGCCGGGGAAAACCGGGCGGTCTTTTTGCGACTGGTGCTTGAAAATGGCGAAACGTTTGCGTTCCAGCTCATTCGGACTGATCGGAACAGCCATTTCAATCTCATGGGTTTCAAACTCATGCCATGCACCGCGGTACATCCACAACCAGCAATCTTTTGCCCAATCTTCTGTTTTGCGAAGGGTTTCCAGTGCCGCCAGGATGATGTTAAAACACACGATGTGGGTACCGTGCGGATCTTCGAAATCGCCGGCAGCAAATACCTGGTGTGGTCTTACTTTTTGCAGCAGCTCGATTGTCAGATCGATATCGCGCTGTGTAACCGGGTTTTTCTGGCTTTTTCCGCTTTCGTAAAATGGCAATGCCATGAAATGAATGTGGTCATCAGGGAGTCCGCAGAAACGGGCGCCTGCAATTGCTTCTCCTTTGCGGATCAGCCCTTTCACAGATTGAATCTCGGGGGTATCCACCTGGTTTGGCTCTTTGGTGGCAATGAACTTGCGCATGTTTTCGTACATCTCGCGCATTTTGCTCTGGTCAAGGCCCATTTTCTCAGAGAAATCGATATTAAACTCGACAAACCGAAGCACATCATCGTCCCATACAGCGGTATTGCCAGAAGTCTGGTACGCTACATGTACATCATGTTTCTGGTCGACCAGGCGGATAAAGGTGCCACCCATTGAAATAACATCGTCATCAGGATGTGGAGAGAAAATGATCGAGCGTTTAACCGCCGGTTCAGCACGCTCAGGACGCTGGGAATCGTCAGCGTTGGGTTTTCCGCCCGGCCAGCCTGTAATGGTGTGCTGAAGTTTATTGAATATGTGAATGTTGATGTTGTACACAGGGCCCATTTCTGTAGCCAGCTGTGCCATGCCATTGTTGTTGTAATCGTCTTCGGTCAGCTTCAGGATCGGCTTCTCCAATGTATTGGCCAGCCAGATGACGGCTTTGCGGATCATTTGTTCGGTCCAGACGCAATCTTTAACCAGCCACGGCGTATCAAAACGGGTAAGCTGTGAGGCAGCGTCCTGGTCCAGTATGAACTCGACATTGTCAGACAACTGCAGGTAAGTAGCCGGAACATCGCTGGATATTTCACCCTCTACGGCTTTTTTGATAATGGAAGCTTTCTTTTTATTCCAGGCCATCAGGATAATCTCCCGGGCTTTGAAAATGGTGCCGATACCCATGGTAATGGCTTTGGTTGGCACAAACGCTTTACCACCGAAATCGCGCGCAGCATCCCTGCGGGTCAGGTCATCAAGTGTAACCAGGCGTGTACCGGAATTGGGTGCCGAACCCGGCTCATTGAAGCCGATGTGGCCTGTACGGCCGATGCCCAGGATCTGGATGTCCAGACCGCCCAGTTCGCCGATCTTGCGTTCGTACGCCAGGCAGAATTCAGGAATGGCTTCGAGTGAGAGCGTGCCATCTGGAATGTGCACATTGTTCCTGTCAATGTCGATGTGGTTGAACAGGTTTTCGTTCATAAAAGTCACATAACTTTGTGCAGCGTTGGGCTGCATCGGATAGTATTCATCCAGGTTAAATGTGACTACGTCTTTGAAGCTGAGCCCCTCTTCACGGTGCATGCGCACCAGTTCAGCGTACACCTTGACCGGTGTAGCCCCGGTTGCGAGGCCGAGGACTGCCTGTTCGTTGGTTTCCTGCTTTTTCCTGATTAGTGCGGCGATGCGCTGAGCAACGTTCAGGGAAGCAGACTGGGGGTCGCTGAATACCGTGACCGGTAATTTTTCGAACCGTGTCTCCTCCAGTAAATTTAATCTTGCCATTTGGTTTTTAGCTTTTTAGTAAGTACGGAGCGGTAAATATAGGCACTTGTGGTATTACTTTAGCAAAGGATACCTACTTTTAGTGAAAGATTGGCAGGAAAAATGAATAAAAATTGGAAGCAAACGTTTGATATTGCAGAAAAACCGCAAAGAAAAATTTTAGGGCTGATGTCAGGCACATCGCTCGACGGACTGGACATCGCGCTTTGCGTGCTCGAAGGCAGCGGACGGAAAACACGTGCCCGGGTTTCGCATTTCAAAACAGTTCCCTATACCGCAGAATGGCGAGCCGCGGTCAAAGCCATTTTCTCAAAACGCGACGCCGACCTCCAGCAGGTCTGCCTGCTGAATGAACAGACCGGGATACTTCATGCAGAAATGATCCTGTCTGCACTGAAAGAATGGGGCCTGCAGCCTGAAGATGTAGACCTGATTGCCAGTCACGGACAGACGATTTTTCATGCACCCCGGTCGCTTCATGGTATGCCGGCCTACCCGAACGCCACCCTGCAGATCGGCGACGGTGACCACATTGCCATGCGAACCGGCATCATTACACTCTCCGATTTTAGACAGAAACACCTTGCAGCCGGCGGCGAGGGCGCACCCCTTGCGGTATACGGCGATTACCTGGTCTTTTCTAAAGCCGGTGAAAACCGGATCATGTTAAATATAGGCGGCATCGCCAACTTTACTTTTTTACCGGCCGATGAGGAGGCAAGCAGGGTTTTTTCGACTGATGTTGGTCCCGGAAATACGCTGATGGACCAGTACATGCAGCAGCAGTTTGGCCGCCACTATGATGAGGACGGGAAGGTGGCCGGGAAAGGCATGGCGAATGAACAATTGCTCGCTGCATTGCTCGATCATTCCTTTTTCGGGGCAGGTCTGCCCAAAACAACCGGGCCCGAGCTTTTCAACCTGGCCTACCTGGAAGCCGCACAGCTCAAAACCGGCACAACAGGCCTTAGCCCCGAAGATGTCATGGCCACACTGAGCCATTTTTCTGCACGCAGTATTGCCGACGCCATCAAGGCAACGGGAGAAAACGAACTGAAAATCTTCATGAGCGGTGGCGGTATGCACAACAATGTGCTGACTTCGCGGCTACAGGCGGAACTGCCGGGGGCATCATTTTTTACGACTGCAGACCTGGGAATAGATCCGGATGCAAAAGAAGCCTTGTTGTTTGCTATCCTCGCAAATGAAACGATGGCGGGCGAACCGCAGCCCTTTTCGGCAGGCTCGGGCATTCCGCCGGTATGCATGGGTAAGGTCTCTTTTCCGTTCTGACCCTAGAGGATCTGCAAGTCGCCGATGCGGAAGGGGTCAAGCTCAGGAACGTCGCTGTCGAGCTCGGTGATCATGTAACTCAGGTTGTCTAGCGATGCGACTTTCAACTTCAGGGAGGTATTCAGTTTTTCAGAAATGCAAAGCACGGCTGTTCGCTTTGAGGCGGTAAGCATGGCCTTTTTGAGTTGGTTGATCTCCCAGTCTGTATCGGTAAGGCCCTTTTCAGGATCGATGGCACTGGTTCCAAGCAGGCAAAGGTCTGCATTGATCTCGGCAAGTTGGGCAATAACATGGCCGCCGTAAGCAACCTGCGAATTTTTCGAATAAAGGCCACCGATGAGTACCACCTCGATGTTTGTGTACTTGGCCAGCTCAATGGCAACCATGGGGCTGATGGTAAAAAATGTGGCGTGCAGGTTATCGGGAAGCAGTTTTGCGAGTTCGATAATGGAGGTACCGCCGCCGGTCAGCACCATCATACCGTCTTTGATCAGGGATATGGCTTTGCGCGCAATCACGATTTTCGCATCACGGGCATAGACCTCGCTGTCATCGAACCCTGACTGGTAGGAACGGGAAAGTGCACCACCATGAACCTTATAAAGGCGGTTTTCATCAGACAGTTCCTGCAGATCGCGGCGAATGGTGTCTTCGGATACCGACAGCAGTTGAACGAGATCTGAGGTAAGCACGCGGTTATGCAGATTGATCTGCCGCATGATATAATCGTGTCTTTCCTTCTTAAGCATAGTTTTTTCGAAAATAAACAAAAAATTGATTTTCCAAATTACATTGCGGCTTTCTGCGTGTTTATTTTGGATTTTTTTTGAACAGCGCAAAAAAATGCAGAAATTTATATGCTTTATCTTGTTTTTTTTCAGATATTTAGCAGAACAAACTATAGATGCGTGTTAATGCGTGTTTAACCAAACAAAACCAACTTATTTAATTATTTTAAAACCAAGCTTTCATGAAAAGAAAATTACTCCAAATTTTAATGGGGTTGCTTTTCTGCTATGCCGGTGCATTCGCCCAGCGAATATCGGTTAGCGGAAGGGTTACATCTGCGACTGACAAGGATCCCATGCCGGGGGTATCGGTACGGGTAAAGGGAACGCAAAACGTGACACAAACCAATGCTGAGGGCAGATACAGCATCTTCGCAGTGAGGGGCGATGTGCTGGTATTCAGTTTTGTTGGCACTGTGCAGCAGGAGCGCACGGTCTCAGGGACAACGCTCGATGTACAACTGGCCAACGACGCGACCTCGTTGCAGGACATCACGATTACAACGGCTTACAACGTCGAGCGTGACAAAAAATCGATTGGTTACGCAACCACGACCGTTAAAGGCGATGAGGTCACGCAAACTGGACGGGAAAATTTTGTTAACGGCCTGGCCGGACGCGTACCGGGGCTCGCTATCAATCCTACAAACGGCGATCCGGGGGCCTCTTCCCAAATCGTGCTTCGTGGTATTGTGTCAATCAGTGGTGACAACCAACCACTGATGGTTCTTGACGGTGTACCGATCGACAACTCGGTCGTTAACCAGATCAACACGACTTTAAATGGCAATAACCGAGGCCAGGATTACAGTAATCGGGCATCGGACATTAACCCTGCAGATATTGAGACCTATACCATTTTGAAGGGGCCGGAAGCCACAGCACTTTATGGTAACCTGGGTGCAAACGGTGCAATCATTATCACAACCAAAAAAGGAAAGGCGGGAAAAGCGAGTGTATCTTACAATGGATCGCTGCGTATCGAAACTGTAAACAATGCTCCGGAAATACAGCAAGTGTATAGCCAGGGAGCATCTAACGGGGTCTACGACGGAAATTCCAGCTTGTTTTTTGGGCCACGTTATCCTGAAGGCCAGGAAATTTACGACAACATCGGAAACTTCTTTAAGACCGGTACTGCCCAGAAAAACAGCCTCGTCGTTGAAGGAGGCAAAGAGGGGATGACGTATCGCTGGTCTACTGAATATGTAAACAACAAAGGAACGGTACCGAATACGCAATACGAACGTTTCGTAACATCGCTTACCGGTTCAACCGCTTTATCAAAAGCCATCACCATCACTACCCGGTTAAGTTACACCAATGCATACAACAGGAAGGCAAACAAGGGGCTTAACGGCTACCTGATGGGCTTGTTGGCTTTCCCATCAAGATATGACGTTCGGAACTGGATCGATCCGCTTGGCAATCGCGTTCTTACGACAGGTTCAATCTTTACCGAAAATGACAATCCGTTATGGGACGTGAACAAAAACCTTGGACAAGACAAAACAAACACCATCTATGGAAATGCGAACATTACGATCAAACCAACAAAATGGCTAAATATCCAGGGTATTTTCGGCACAGATATCTCCAATACCGATGGTCTTCTTGCTTATCATGCCCAGTCCTATTCAGGATCAGGCAATGCAACTTCACCCAGAGGTGGCGTGATCAATACGTATAACCAGCTAATCAAAAATTACAATGGTACGCTGAACGTAAGCGCAAGACACAAGTATGGAAAGTTCAACAATACCTATATCATTGGCGCCAACATCCAGGATTACACGTCAACGATTAATTCGGCAAGGGGTCAAAACATGTTCGATCCTGATTTTTATAGCATCAACAACACCGCTCCAACTTCACAATCGGCTAAGTTGGCGATCTTCAGGCGCCGGAACGCCGGTGTTTTTGCCCAGGCGATTCTCGGCTATGAGCAACTTGTATATCTGACATTGTCGGGCCGTGTGGATGCAGCTTCACGTTTGCTTCCAAACAATCCTTATTTTGCTTACCCATCTGCAAGTCTTGCCTTTAACTTCAGCGAGCTGGAGGCTGTCAAAAAGCTGGAATGGCTGAGCAGCGCGAAACTTAGAAGTTCAGCAGGCATCACTGGTAAAGAACCCGGAAAATATTATGCCCTCGCTACCAGGTTGATCACAAGTAACTCAACCGGTGGTGGGTTTACCTACGACCCGACTGTTGGTGGTAATCCAAAACTTGTTCCTGAGAAAACATACGACTTCGAGGTCGGAACAGAGCTGAGCTTCCTAAAAAGCCGGATTGGTATTGACTTCACTTATTATCAGCGTCAAAGCCGTGG
This sequence comes from Pedobacter yulinensis, assembly GCF_003029735.1. Lineage (GTDB taxonomy): Bacteria > Bacteroidota > Bacteroidia > Sphingobacteriales > Sphingobacteriaceae > Pedobacter > Pedobacter yulinensis. The sequence continues at coordinate 986,908 of NZ_KZ686268.1, read as the reverse complement.
CCAGATCGTTAGCCCCCGGGTAAGCTATGGCACAGGAACGATTATCAAAATCCTTAACGGCGGCGATGTGCAAAACAAGGGCTTGGAGATCCAGCTTACAGGTGCACCAATCCGGAACAAAAACCTGAGTTGGGACATGACGTTTAACTTCACACGAAACAAGGGAGTCGTGAACGGAATTTCAGACGATCTTCCGGAGTTCTATGAGTCTGATACATGGCTGGTAAACGGTGCACGGTCCTCGTCGCTGCCAGGCAGAAGTACACTGGCCTTAGCGGGACGGGTTAATATGAAAAATAAGGATGGGGAGCTTCTCATCAATCCAAACACCGGCTTGCCTGTGCTGAAAAGCTCATCTGAATTTGAATATTTAGGAGACAGAGCACCTCAGTTCACTCTGGGGTATCTCAACACCATTCGCCATAAAAATCTGAGTCTGTCTTTTCTGCTAGACTTCAGGGTTGGCGGGGACGTATACAACCAAACCGAGTACGAGCTTTACCGCAGGGGCCTGAGTATCAAAACACTTGACCGTGAGCAACCGCGTATACTGAATGGCGTACTCCAGGATGGGCTGGAAAACACGGACAACCCGACCAGGAATAACATCATGATCACGCCTTACCGGTACTCCACTTATTATACCAGCACCACAGGTGGTATCGCACCTGAACAATTTTTTGAGCGGGATATTTACACAATTCGGTTAAGAGACATCACGCTGAACTACGATTTCAGTCCTTCTTTTATCAGCAAGACCGGTTTCATCTCTAGTTTAGGTCTTTATGCTACTTTGACAGACGTATTCCTGATCACCAATTATACAGGTATGGATCCGGACACGAATGGCAATAACCCGAGTACGCCTGGTCCGGGAAGTTTCGGTATCGATTATGGCAGCATGGGACGCCCATTGGGTGTTAACCTCGGCTTAAGAATCAAACTCTAACAAACGAACAAGTAATGAAATCACTACGAATAATATATGTCTTTCTCCTGTTGATCGCCGCCAGCGCCTGCAAAAAGGCACTTGACGTCAATACAGATCCGGCATCGCCGCAAAAGACCAAGCCAGAATACCTGCTGGCACCGATGATTGCCCAAATGGCGATCAACCCTGCATTTGATTATCGCGATGCACAGTTTAATCTGACTCAGAATATGGGCGCACAAACAGAGAACAATGCTTTCGAGCGTCATGGTTTTTCAGCCAGCGACACCGGCGGCGCACTTTGGCGCATGGTTTACATCAGTTTCGGCCTGAACCTGGAAGAGATGATTACCAATGGCGAGGCAGCAGGCGCAAATACCCTTGTAGGCATCGGCTTGGCTATGAAGGCATGGGGTTATCAATTGCTTACCGACTCTCATGGCCCGGTTATCCTGGACGAAGCCTTCAAGGACCAGTTGAAATTTGCATATCAGGATCAGCCAGAAGTTTATGCTAAAGTGCGGCTATGGTGCCAGCAAGCGCTTGTTGCACTGAATAAGCCGGATGTTGGTGACTACTCAAACTTCCTGAGAAATGCCGATCAGCTGTTTGGCGGCGATAAAGCAAAATGGCGTAAATTCATTTACGCGGTTTTGGCCACCCAATACAGTCACCTGACGTCCAAGAATGATTTCAAGACGCGTTATGCAGATAGCGTAGTGAAATACGTGGATCTTTCATTTGCTGCTGCGTCGGAAGATCCGACCATCGGGTTTGCGGGCAACTTCCCTTATTCTAGTACAACTGCTCCCGGAGATGCGAATCCTTTATCTGTATTTGCCGGTATTTTTGGCGCAGCCGGATCTGGCCGTATTGGTCAGCCCATCGTTAATTACCTTTGCGGCGGCGTCAGGGGAACTCCAACTGTCGATCCTAAATCTTCTACAGACCCCAGGCTGACAAGAATGATCAATCCAATGGTCACTACATCGACTGCAACGAACGGTGTATACCGAGGCGTGGTGGCTACACGAGGAGATCTTCCTACAACCAAAACAATTCCGCACGTCTTTGGCATTGCCACCGCTACGGCGCAGGCATTGTTTCCCGGCAAGTATCTGTTCGGGCAAGGTGCGGCAGCAAATGATAAACCGCGATTTCCTTTATTCTCTTATTCGCAGCTGCAGTTCGCCAAGTCTGAGGCGCTGTTTCTGAAGGGTGACAAAGCCGGTGCACTGACATCGTACACCAATGGTATCAGAGGTCATATGGACTTTGTAAATTTGTATGGCCGCAATGGCCTGGTTCAGGCACCTGCAATAACACCTGCAGAAATTACAGCCTATATGGCTTCGAACGAGGTTGTCAAGACAGCCGGAGATCTGACCCTTGCCGACATTATGGGTCAAAAATACATTGCTCAGTGGGGATGGGCTGGTCAGGAGCAATGGTGTGACCTTCGGAAACATCATTATAGTCCGGACGTTTTCAGGCAGTTCAAGCAGCTAGAATCTTCAGAATTTTTCCCGTCGACTCCTGGAAAGTACGCCTATAGAATCCGGCCCCGCTACAACTCCGAGTACATTTTTAATATTGCCGAAATACGCAAGTGGGGCGCAGACAAAAATGAATATACAACCCTTGAAACCTGGTTCAGTTTACCCGATCAATAAGTCATAACATGAAGATTTTTTCAAAAATATATTTAATCCCTGTCTTGGCTATGGCCATTATTGCAGGATGCAAGAAGGAAGAGGGCAACATATTTTCTGACTACGAATTGGTAGATCAGTCATCTATGGCCTTTATTAAGGTAAACTATAACGTTGCTTTCCGTAATAATCCAGCTGCACAACTCAAAATCAACGGCGTGCGCGTCAGTGGAGCAAACCTACAAACCCGTTATCCATTTCCGGGCGGCGGCTTTAATACCTTGGGTGGTTCAACCGGCGATTACCTGCCGGTCATGCCGGGAGCTACGCAGGTGTCGCTTTCAATTCCAAAAAGAGGAACCTCAATAGATTCGGTAAATATCTACCAGACAACTGTCTCCGCTGTGGCCGGTAAATATTATTCGCTGCACGTAGCAGATACGCTCAATACCAAAAGTCTGCTCGTAGAAGAGGATTACAGTCTGCCCGATACAGCATCTATGCGTTATCGCTTTGTTAACCTGATGGCAAACGTGCCGGCTGTCGATCTTTACAATGGGACAGTAAAAGTGGCTTCGGCTATACCGTTTATGGGCATCAGTGAGAAGTTTACGCTGAAATTTAACACTGCTACGCCAATTTCATGGTCCGTTCGCGTTGCCGGAGCACTTCCTACCTCAACTGCATTGGCAACTTACAGCAATGTTAATACAGCATTGAACCAGCGTGTTTACACCATTTTTGCCACCGGTTACAATGGTGTTGGCACTGCATCTACCGAACCAAGACGGCCCTTCGTTGCCCTCTATTATGTCAAATAATAATAATTGATCTTCCTTTCTTAGCCTGGCAGTTTTGCCAGGCTTTTTTTTTGCAAAAAGAAGTATAACCCTTTGTTATATAACGCATTATTGGTTAACTTACTATACAATTAATCAATCGATCCTTATGAACCGCAAATCTTTTTTGTGCGCAACAGCGCTCTGTGAATGTCTGCCCTATCTCCGTGTCGGCGAGGTCAACGCCGCGCCGGCTGTTCCATATCTCCAGGCTCCGGCAAATATTGTGACCGCCCCTGAATATGAACTGCAATACGACTCGTTTGTTTATGGTGCTCTTCAGTTCCGCATCAAGCGTACTTTCGACGATGGGCCGCAGCGGCTTTTGTTAGCCATCCGGTTTGAGGGGTCGTATCAAACTTTTTATGAAGAGGTTGATATTCGGGAAACCGACATGATCGTCACGTTCAATGAATATTCAGGGCCTGGTTTTGCCGATGTTTGGATTGAATCCATTACGCCCATCTAGCGGCACGGCTTGTAAGCCCTTTGCGAAAATCTCTTCCCTTTTGGTCGCGATCAACCGCAAATGAGTCTCTTAATTTATGGCCATAAACGACGCTGATCATTTCACTAGCACGAATAATCGATTTCAGTCCCATAAGAGTAATCAATTCTGTTTCAATAAATAACCGTTTTTAATCACCTAAACCCTAATCCTATGCGTTTCAAAACTTTTATTACGACCGCAGCCTTTGCTGGGATGCTGCTTATCGGAGCCACACAATCTGCCACCGCAGGCGTTGTGCCTCTCAAACCGATTTCTAGCCATGCCGGAAGATTCTCAGAGCCGAGTTACAACCTGGCATACGACTCGTTCGTACTGGGTGCCCTACCCATCTGGGTAACGCGTGATTATGATGATGGCCCAAAACGGCTCACGATCAGCATCCGGTTTGAAGGATCTTCCTATACCAGCTATGAATACATCGATATTTATGGTACAGAAGCACAAGCAACCTTCAATCAATATGCAGGGCCTGGGTTCGTAGAAGTGAACATCGTCGAAATTAATCCCATCTGATAGCGGCGCCAGGCCGACTAACCAACAGCAAGGAGCCTCCGGCTCCTTTTTTTATGCGCCTCCGGGCCGTCTGTCGGGCGGCTTCTAATCACGCTTTAATAATTAGCGACTATAATGTTACAATCTTACAATGCGGTTTTCTGCAGCCTTATGCGTGTTTATATGTTTAAAATTGATTATGATGCAAGGAATGTTCGAAAACATCAGGATATTTACTTTTAAACCCGACAACTTGCGTGTACCTGCATGTTTCGGTTAACAAGACAAAAATTATAACAACAATTATCAAGAGGTTTATGAAAAAAAAACTACTGCTTTTTTTTCTGGTCTTTGTTGGTTTGCTGGCTGAAACATATGCACAGCAAATCAACATTACGGGAAAAATCACGTCGGCCGACGACGGTCAGCCTATCCCTGGCGTGTCGGTTTTGGTCAAAGGAACACAAACAGCCACGCAGTCTGACAGCGAAGGAAATTATTCAATTCGTGCAAACAGCGGCAGCACACTCGTTTTCTCTTATATCGGATCGGTTACCCAGGAGAAACTGGTTGGTTCGACAGCTGTGATTAATGTTAAAATGGGTTCAGATTCGAAGGGCCTGGACGAAATTGTCGTGGTCGGCTATGGTTCTCAGAAAAGAGCGAACATTACTGGCGCGGTGACAACTGTAGACACGAAAGTACTGCAGGCACGTCCCATTACCGATGTTTCCCGTGGTCTTCAGGGTGTTGTTCCGGGATTGACCATCACAACAGCGAGCGGCGACCTCGGTCGTGACCCGGCCATCAGGCTACGCGGCTTGCGTGGGTCTTTAAATGGCGGCGGGGCTCAACCCCTTATCCTCCTGGACAACGTGGAAATCCAAAGCCTGCAATTGCTTAACCCAGATGACATTGAAAGTATCTCGGTATTGAAAGATGCGGCATCGACATCCATTTACGGAACCAGGGCCGCATGGGGTGTTGTTTTGATCACCTCCAAGTCGGGTAAAAAAAATGCACCCAGCAAGATAAACTACACAAACAATTTATCTTGGTCTACCCCGACTACGCTGCAGAAAATTGCAGGTACGGTTGAGGGTGCCGAGTTCGCGCTTGCAGCACTTCAACGCACAAATCCAAACACGGTACAACCCGGTATCGTCGGTATGTACATTGACCAATTGGCGATTCAGAAGATGAGAGATTGGCGCGCACAATATGGCGGACAAGAGCTCGATGACGAAATGGTAATGGGCCGGGATTTCGAGATCAGGGATGGCAAACTGTTCTTCTACCGGCCCTGGGATCCTGCAGAAAGATACATGAGAAAATGGAGTCCGCAGCAAAACCACAACCTCAGCATTGCAGGTGGCAGCGAAAAGACCTCATACAATGTTGGACTGGGATATCTCAACCAAGAAGGTGTGTTGAAGGTAAACCCGGATCAGTTTGACCGGTATAATATTTCGGCCAGCATCAACTCATCGGTAAACAAATGGATCGATGTTCGGGCTAGGATGTTTTATACCAATACGCTGAAAACAGACCCCTTTGGTTTCAGTAGCGCAACCTATGGCCCATATTACTACCTCTATCGCTGGCCGGCATTTTATCCTTATGGCACCTATCAGGGCGAACCCTTCAGAAGCGCTGTAACAGAAACTGAACAGGCGAACATGAACCGTACAAAAACCGGGCTGTCAAGGATCACGGCAGGAGCCACCTTCAAGCCGCTCAAAGACCTGACGGTTGATGTGGACTATACCTATTCTGCAACAAACGAACGCTACAATACAACTGGTGGTGGTACCCGCGGCTGGGACTTCTGGGCGGGATGGCCAGCTGCCGTTTCGCAGAATTACCAACCGGTTTCTTATGATTATACGCTGGTGAGTTCAGACCAAACCGAAGTGAACACTGGTAAGGCCTTTGCAACCTATAACAAAAGCTTTAGCGATCATAACTTTAAGTTCATTCTGGGCGGTGATATCGAGTATTTTCAGAATGGCTACCACAGTTCGCGTAGAAATGGCTTGCTTGATCCGTCGATCGGTTCCATAGCCGGCGCCATCGGCGACCAGTTCGTTACCGGTCGTGACTCGCACTGGGCTACTATGGGCGGCTTTAGCAGGATTAACTATAATTACAAAAACAAATACCTCTTGGAACTAAATGGCCGTTATGACGGATCCTCCAGGTTCCCAAGAAATGAGCTTTGGGGCTTCTTCCCTTCAGCCTCGGCGGGATGGATCGTAACTGAAGAATCCTTTATGAAACCCCTTGCCAAGACGGTGTCATTCCTCAAACTACGGGGATCATACGGCTCTGTGGGCAACCAGGACATAGGAACAACTACAGCCTCATTTTATCCCTTCCTTCCTATCATGAGTCCTTCATCATCGGGCTGGTGGATTGGGAGCACCAACCAGGCCACGATCGGAACGCCGATTGCAATCTCAAGGTCACTTACCTGGGAAACCGTGTCAACATTTGACGTTGGCCTCGACGCCCGGTTCTTCAATAACGCATTGGGTCTAACCTTCGATTGGTACTCCCGGAAGACGACAGATATGCTCACTGCCGGCGTTACCTTGCCCTCGACATTTGGCGCGGGCTCACCACGACGCAATTATGGCGAAATGGAAACCCGGGGATTTGAGCTCAGCGTTGATTACAACCATTCTTTCGATAACGGATTCAAACTGAACCTGATGGCTACGTTGTCGGACTTCCAGGACCGTATTACCAAATTTGCGAACACTACCGCGATTGTGACTGGAAATTATGAAGGCAAGAACCTTGGCGAAATCTGGGGCTTTGAAACCGACCGTTTCTTTAATGAGGGCGATTTTTCCGGACGTGATGCCAACAACAGGTGGGTATTAAAACCCGGTGTCCCTTCACAGTCAAGGTATGAAGCCGGCTACTTCTTTTACGGCCCGGGCGACGTTAAGTATAAAGACTTGAACGGGGATGGAAAGATTGACAACGGTGCAAATACTGTCGACGATCATGGTGACCTTAAAGTGATCGGGAACTCGACACCCCGTTACCAGTATGGCTTCAGAGTGGGCGCAAATTGGAAAGGCTTCGATCTGGACGCGTTCTTCCAAGGTGTAGGCAAACGGGACTTCTGGGCTTCGGGCCCTATCTTTGTACCAGGATGGAACCCTGCAGAGGCATCTTTCGAACATCAAATGGACTACTGGACCCCGAGCAATCCCGATGCCTTTTATCCTCGGCCCGCGCAAGCCAACACACCTGCTGAGGCTGGCCCAACGAACAACTCGAAGAACTTCCTGGTTCAATCTAAATATCTGCTCAACATGGCTTATCTGAGAGCAAAAAACATTACACTCGGATACACCATTCCAACTCGGATATCCAGCAAGATCAAAATCGACAGAATCCGTCTTTACCTGAGCGGTGAAAACCTGTTTACCTTTTCAGACGTCGGTATTCCAATCGATCCAGAGATTGATTATACTGCGGAACAGTCAGATCAGGCTTCATTCGGGCGGGTCTATCCTTACCGCCGGACAATGTCTTTTGGTCTCCAATTAACTTTATAATGTAGGCAATCATGAGAAAAATATATTTATTTCCAATCCTAATTCTTCTCCTCACAGCAAATGGCTGTAAGAAAGATTTTCTGGTAAGAGATCCGCTGGACCTCTTTACCGACGATACGTACTGGCGGACCGAAAAGCAAGTGAGCACATTTGCCTGGGGTTTCTACACGACCTACTTCACAGGATATGGTTCCGGCTTTACTTTTGGCAAATACTTTTCGGGAGAAACACTGAACGATGATCTGACACCCTCTACACCCACGGCGTTCACCAGAACCGTTCCTGCGACCGGCGGAGGTTGGGATTTTGGCATGGTGCGCAAAGCAAACATCTTTATTTCGAGGGTAGCCGCTTCCCCACTGGATCCCGAAATAAGGAACAATTGGACGGGCGTTGGCCGGTTCTTCCGCGCGCTTGAATACCATGAACTGGTTAAAAACTTTGGCGATGTTCCATGGTATGACCAACCCCTGGAGGAAACTTCTCCCGAACTTTACAAGCCCCGCGATCCGATGGTGCTTGTGTTAGACAATATGCTCGCTGATTTCCGTTTCGCAGCGACCAATGTGCGCGCTGTTGACAATGGAACCGGCCCCAAGGGTCAGATCGTGAACCGTGACGTCGTGCTTGCCTTCATGTCGCGCGTGTTTCTGTATCACGGAACACTCTTGAAATATAGCAATGCAAATGCGGCAAAGGCTACTGAATACCTGGAGGCGGCAAAGTGGGCTGCGAACGAGGTTATGACGAAAGGTGGTTATACGCTCGCACCGCGCTACCGTTCAGTTTTTAATTCACTCGATTTAAAGGGAAATCCTGAAGTCTTGTTATACAGGCAATACGGAACCGCACAGAGCACACACTCGCTTGTTAGTTATGTGAACCGTGAACCACAAACCGGCGCATCCAAAAACGCGATTGACAGCTACCTGTGTTCGGACGGACTGCCCGTTGGCGTTTCGCCACTTTATCAGGGAGACAAGACCATTACCAGCGTAATGACCAATCGCGACCCGCGCATTAAGGAAACGTTTGTACAGCAACTTCGCGTGCCGGGATACGCCACGAACTTCTCCAATTCAGGGTATGCCACCATCAAATACCTGCTTGATGACCCGGCTTTACTTGGAACTGCCGAAGCGCTGTCCAGCACAAACACCACCGATGCTCCCATCATCCGATATGGAGAAGTATTGGTCAACTATGCAGAGGCCTGCGCCGAACTTGGTACGCTTACACAGGCAGACCTTGACAAGTCGATCAATGTGCTGCGTGCGCGTCCAGGTATTACCATGCCGAAATTGCAAGTGGTTGGCAACTCCCCTGCGGTTAATGGGGTGGTTTATGACGATCCTTCCAGAGATCCGTCTGTGCCCTCGCTGATCTGGGAGATCCGCCGCGAGCGCCGAATTGAGCTCATGCTGGAAGGTTTCCGCAATGACGATCTCAAAAGGTGGCGGAAGTACGCATATCTTGATACCCGAAATAACCTGACGATTAACCGGGGCGCTTATCTGAAACTCGCGGAATACCCCAAAGCTACAGTAGTTATAGATGGAACGACTGAAGGCTATATTATTCCCTCACCAAAACCCGAAACACAACGCGCGTTTGACAACGAGCGTGTCTATTTCCGGCCGTTGCCGTTAGACCAAATCAAACTTTATAAAGACCAGGGCGTAGACCTAAGACAAAACCCAGGTTGGCAATAAATGTAAATCGCCAGAGCCGGCACGCGAGGTGCTGGCTCTTTTTTATTAATCTCTAATCCCATTGTTATGAAAAAAATGCTTTTATTCATCCTGCTGTCTGTTTCCAGCCTCGCCGGCTTTGCACAAAAGTCAGCTCAAGTAACCGGTGTGCCCGGAAGCACCTGGTACGGACGGTTTACCTGCGATGTGGAAGGGCAAACCACCGAATGCACCATCCAGATTACGCAGATCGACACCGACTGGCCTGCCTGCACCATTGACCAGGTAAATGCCAGCGGATTAAATGTGCAGTCGTTCACTGGTTATGCCAGCATCTATTTCAACCCCATCGCCATGGCCGCTAACCAGCTTGTTGTTTATTACTACAAAGACGGACAGCTGCGGTCATTTACCTATTCGGGCGAAATCTACCACGACTATTAAAAAATCCGCAGCACTAAAAAGGGCAGTACACCGCGGTGTACTGCCCTTTTTATTTTCTCGCTAACGTTGATTAAAACAACTTCCAGCCAAGGCTCAACTGCCATACATTCGGGCGCTGTTTGTAACGATCACTGTTGCTGATGTTACTCAAGCCTGCCTCATAACGAAGATCGACAGCCAGGTTGCCCACATCGACGCCGGCGCCGAACTGCGCTGCAAATGCGTTGTTCTTATAATTTCTGAAATCGGTTGCCTGGTCATATGCAGAAGAGAACGTTGCATTCTCATCCAGAACGAACGATACCACAGGGCCGGCCATAAACCGGAGATTCAATTTGTCTACACCGACCCGCGTACCCAGCAGTACCGGGATGTCGAGGGTCGTAAAGCGAACTTTGCCTTCTGCTTCAACTTCGGTTCCATTGTTGTTCGTAAAACTAACAAAGCGGTTACCCTTACTGCCAAAATACGCTTCAGGTTGTACGTAAAATCCGCTTCCTATGCGGGCCCAGGCACCCAGCTGGTAGCCAAGGCGGTTTTCCTTGCTGGCAAAATCAGTGTTCAGGCTGGCCAGGTTTACACCGGCTTTCAGCCCCAGGTTGAACTGGGCGTGCAGCGATCCGAAGCTCAGGACCAATGCCGCAATCATTAAAATGCTCTTTTTCATGGTTTTCATTTTGAGTTTTTTGAGAACGCAAATTTAACACAAAAAGTGTTCCGCGAACCTGAAGGCCTGCCGCCGGGTGATGTTCGCACATGGCATGGACTTGAGCAGACGGCACCAACCAAAGAAGGCGCATAAAAAAGGCTGCGCAAACGTTTGATCTGCAGCGCCGCACGCTCAGTTAAACGATCTGTTATCCGGCTTTCATTAATCCGGTTGTCTCCTCTCCCCGCCCCCGAAAGACAGACCTGCAATTGATCTTCAGTTCTACGTAGGGAAACACGTTTCGGGCGGTCCAGGCTCATCCGGTTATGCCAGCTGCCGAGCTTTTTGCTCGGGGCCGGCGCCAAAAAACCTGTTATGACCACGCTCATCACCTTTTGAAACAAACGTTTGTGCGGGCTCAATTTTCCTGCGACCGGTTCGGTTTTTTATACTTGCTTTACCTAAATCCAAATAAATGAAACATTTAGTCTTTTCCCTGCTTGTTTGCTGCAGCGTGCTCAGGGTATCTGCGCAAACGGCACACCCTCAAACGGCCCTGCTTCCGCTAGGCGGCAATGGCTGGGTAGACAAAGGCGCGGCGGCGCGCATCGGCAACAAGGGGCTTACATCCTGGTCTGACAAAAACGATGTGGTCAGGATTTGGTTTCGCACTGAAAGCGGTGGTGACCTTGACCTGGCGCTTAAACTACGTGTGCCTGAAGGCCAGAGCCGCATCAGCCTGACCGTTGCCGGAAAAACGCTGACAAAAAACATTGCAAATAAGGAATTCCAGACCGTAAGTCTTGGTAAGGTGAGGCTTAAGGGCCCCGGGTATGTAAAAGCCGAAATACGGGGCATATCTAAATCGGGTGGTGTCTTTGCTGAGGTCAGCGACCTTGAACTGAGCGGGGAGGCAATTGGAAAAGGCCTGACCTACGTAAAAAACAATGAAGGCAATTATTTTTACTGGGGGCACCGCGGTCCGTCGGTACACCTGCAATATGTGATTCCGGAAGCAGCTGCAGACCAGGTTGAGTGGTTCTACAGCGAGATCAACGTTCCGCAGGGTGAAGATAAACAGGGCACCTACTACATGGCCAACGGTTTCAGCGGTGGTTACTTTGGCATGCAGGTTAACTCGCCTACCGAGCGGCGCGTGCTGTTCTCCATCTGGAGCCCCTTTCAGACAGATGATCCGAAATCCATACCTGACAGCATGAAGATCCACATGTTGAAAAAAGGCAGCACCACACGCACGGGTGAATTCGGAAATGAGGGCAGCGGCGGCCAGAGTTACATGCGTTATGCCTGGGAAGCCGGTAAAACTTACGCCTTCCTGGTGCGCGCGCAGGCCGATCAGCAACATCGCACCACGACGTTTACAGCCTATTTTAAGGACCTGCAAAAGGGAGACTGGCAACTGGTTGCCAGTTTTAAAAGGCCCAAATCGGGTGGCTACCTGAAGGGGCTTTATTCCTTCCTGGAAAATTTTGACCCTGCCACCGGCGAACAGCACCGCAAGGGAAACTACGGCAACCAGTGGGCGGTCGATACCAAAGGTAACTGGTATGAAGTAACAAAGGCGAGGTTTACAGCAGATGCGACAGCAAACATGAACTACCGGAAAGACTACGGGGGCGGCACAAGCGATCAAGTGTTCTTTCTTCGGAACTGCGGGTTCTTCAGTGACTTTACGCCTGTAAAAACTCTTTTGGAACGCAAGTCGACCGGCAAATCACATCCGGCGATCGATTTCAGCAAACTGCCCTGATGAAGAAATGACAGCCGCCTGAATGTACGGGATGTCTTTATCGCCTATTTTTATCAAAAAAAAATAGCATGAAAGCAATCATCCTGACCACCGCCGGCGGCCCCGAAAACTTCCTCCTCGCTGAGCTTCCCAAGCCGGTTCCCGGCCCGGGCGAGGTGCTGATCCGCATTGCGGCCATTAGCATCAACCCCATCGACTGGAAAACCAGGAGCGGCAAGGGCGCATGGCCCCTGGTCGCCCAAATACAACCGCTCGTTCTGGGCTGGGATGTTTCGGGCGTCATCGAATCGGTCGGCCCAGACGCGGGCCATTTCCTGCCTGGAGATTCCGTATTTGGTATGGTTAATTATCCCGGCAGCGGAGGCTGTTATGCAGGCTATGTAACCGCACCTGCCAGCCAGCTTGCAAAAAAGCCTGAGCACATTAGTCATGGGCAGGCTGCTGCGACCACCCTGGCTGCACTTACCGCCTGGGACGCACTCTTTACACACGGGCACCTTGCCAGCGGGCAAAAAGTATTGATCCATGCTGCAGCAGGCGGCGTGGGCCATTTTGCTGTACAACTGGCCAAAAATGCGGGTGCTCATGTGGCCGGTACCGCCTCTGCCGAAAAAGCAGACTTCCTGCGCGGGCTCGGCATTGATGAACATGTTGATTACAAAAACGAAGACTTCTCAACCCGGGTACAGGACGTTGACCTCGTGGTCGATACCATTGGTGGCGATACGTTTGACCGCTCGCTGAAAACCTTAAAGCCCGGCGGGCTGATCGTCACCCTGCCAAGTGGCTATGTAGACGACCCGGCAGGGAAAGCTGCAGCAGGAGGCAGGCGCGGGATCCATGTGAAGGTAAGCGCTTCCGCCACGAACATGCAGCACCTGGCGGCACTCCTGGAGAATGGCAAACTTATTCCGCATATTGACAGGGAGTTTAGTTTAGAGCAAATGGCCGATGCCCACCGCGAACTGCAGAAAGGAAGAACGACCGGTAAGATCATTCTTTACCCCTGAGCGGCGGGCCGGTACATCCCCCGAATGACTCAGCGATTCAGAAGTTCCCGGCCCTTTTCGAGCTGTTTGGTCGCAGTTTCACGAGCCAGATTGGCAATTTCCAGGCTTTTCAGCAGTGCCTCCAGTTCTCTGAGTTTTGCCGTTTCACCTTTTTTCTTCCAGTCGCCTCGAAGCTGTCTGATCTTTTCGAAGTCCTGTACGCCTTCGATTAATTTTTCAAACCGAATGGAGGTTTGCGCATCAGGATACACCTGGTATGTGTCGCCGGCTGGCCAGGAAGTGAACCGGCTGTCTTCAAACGGCCGGGCCGGCCAGCTGTTGTAGGCCCACCGCAGGTAGCCGTCAAAGTCTTTGGCAGCTGTGTACCAGCCAATCCACACATGTTCATCAGGACCCGAAAAGGTGAAGCCGTTCGGGTAAGGTTCCGTGCAGCAGGTGTACCAGGTACTGATCATGCCTTGTTTACGTCTGGCTGCCAGCACCTCGGGTTCAAACTGGAACTTGGATGCAATACAATAATCATAAAGAGCGGCCTGGATCTCGGGATGGTAATCGCCGGCCATGGTCAGTTTCCAGGCCGGATCTACAGACTTGACCAACTTAATCACTTCCTGCATGGCTTTCATAGGGCGCTCATCCATGGATATTGCCGTCTTTTCAAACCAGCCTTTTTGACGCAGGTGCCGGCCAAAGTCTTTCAGCATACGCGCCCAGAACTCATTGTAGGCTGCAGAGCCCGGGCTGGCCTTCAACGTATCCTTCCGCCCTGTGGTTTCGTCCTGATAGGTGAATGCCAGCTTCCAGGGGATCATTGTGTAGCAGCTGATCTGTTTATTGATCCCGCAATCCATGACGAACTGCACATATTGATCGAACAGTGTATAATCATACGACCAGTTGCCGTCTTTCTTTTTGGTCCAGGTTATCAGACTGGGAAAATCATCATAGGTCTGGTGGTTCCAGGGCTCATCGATCATGCTTACGGTAACCCTTTTCTGCCCGGCACGGGCCAGCATGGTGTAATAAGGTTTCATGGCGGCGAAGTGTTCGGCACTCCAGGCTTTCAGACCCTGAACCCGAGCAATGGCCACCGGATGCTGCCAGAGATCAAGATCGAAACTGTATGCTGCCGGATCAGGCAGGCGCCTGTCGATGACGGTAATTTTGACCGGAAGGGTGTAGGCCTTGCCGGCATGTACCGTCACCTGTCCCTGGTAGTCGCCTGCTTCGGCTGTCGCCGGAACATCTGCAGTAAGCCAGACGGCCTGCAGGTTGTTGGCTGGTATGTTCTTCGTTTTGGCATTGCTGATGCGGTCTGCCACTTGCGATGAGTCAAAGTCTTTGGTTTTCCGATGTCCGCAGCCTGGCCCGAATTCGTCCGTCCACACCAATTCAACAAACCGTGCATCAAGCTGCGAACCTGCAATGGTGCCACCACCGGCCTTCTTCAGACCGGAGAACGTAACACGCACGTTTTTCAGATCTGACTTACTGCGAACAAGCAGCTGGGTGTGAATGCGTTCTGCTTTCCATGCTCTGGCCTGCCATGTTTTTGACATGTCCGGGCTTGCCTGATCGGGGGCATAACGTACAGAAGAGGAACCGAAGCCCAGTTCGGGATCACTTTGAAAAGCAGAAGCGGGGATATTCAGGGCGGCTGATATAACAAGCAGCACAAGCATCAGGTAAGTTTTCATTTGGTTGTTTTTTCCAAAATAACCTTTTTGCGGTCTGCTGCCAAAACAGCCTTTACGCAAACGCTTGCGTGCGTGGCTAACGGCTTTGCTGCCTGGAAACGAAGAGTCCGCCCAGCACCAGTGCAATACCTGCAATGGTAAAGCGGCTCACCGGCTCGCCGACCAGCAAAGCTGCAATTACAAATCCAAACAGCGGGCACAAAAACAGCCACAAACCTGCCTTGACGGTATCCCTGCTCGTTAACCACAGCCAAAGCTGAACGGCCCCGATAGACACCGGAACAGCCAGCCAGGAAACTGCCAGCCAAAAGGTATGGGTATACTGGTTGCCCGCGGGTTCATAAAAAAAGATCAGGAAAGGCAGGAGCACCAACCCGCCTATCAGGGTCTGCCAGCCATTGATCGTCAGCAGATGGAGGCCATCCCATTTTTTCGCAGAGAAATAAATGGCGGCAAGCGAATAAGAAAACATGCTGGCAAGCAGCACGATCAGGCCTTTGCCGGTTACCTCAGCCTTTCCGAGCAGCGGCCAGGCGGTGCACAGCACACCGGCCAGGCAAATGAACAGGGCCAGCACCACTTTGCTTTCGAGTTTTTTTCCGAGCAACACAATGGCCATTACACTCATAATAACTGGGTTTACTGCAACGGCAAGTGCACCAATGCCGGCCGTTACCTCCTGCATGGCGACGACATACAGGCCCAGGTAAACGGCGATATTCAGCGTCCCGTATATGGCGATCTGCCCCCATTCCCGGCCCCGGGGAAGGCGAAACCGTTTGATCACATGTGCGTAAACAAGCATGATCAGGGCCGCGAGCGCAAAGCGGGATACGGCAATAACCATAGGTTGGGCTACCTGCAGGCCAACTTTTGTAGCGGTTGAAGCCGAAGACCACAGCAGGGCAAAGAGCAGTCCGGCGGCAACCCAGGAACTTTTGTGTTCAGTATTTCTCACGTTAGTACGAAGCGCGAAGTTAAGTCTTTTACCATGCGCTGCTGCGGCCTGTTCAATTTTTTTGCCATTGCCTGAAAGAGGCGCAGCGAAACGCGCATGTGCCCCCCAAATCGTTTACTTGCTCAGTTCGAGCGTATACAGGTCAAAGTTGCCGGCATGGGCACGCAGAACCATTCGCTGTAAGCCGGCCCCGAGTTCGATTCCTGCAATGGTTGTGAGCGCCGTGCCACCTTCGGTGCTTTTTTCAAGCCTGGCGCCAGCCTGCATACCGTTTACTGAAACCGAAACGATGCCAGAGCCCAGCGGATTGGCCGTTCGCAGCACAAGTTTATAGCTG
Organism: Pedobacter yulinensis; assembly: GCF_003029735.1. Lineage (GTDB taxonomy): Bacteria > Bacteroidota > Bacteroidia > Sphingobacteriales > Sphingobacteriaceae > Pedobacter > Pedobacter yulinensis. Next base: position 970,351 of record NZ_KZ686268.1, on the reverse strand, counting down.
CCGGCCTCAGCCACATTGATCGTATAGGCCAGCCACTCGCTGTTTTCAATATGCGTTACATAGATCTGATTGCCCTTTGCAGCCAGGTCGACACCATCGTTTCGGTAAATGCGCCCCCGGTTGCCGGCGGTATTCTTGCCGGTCGATACCCGGTAATTTGCTGTGTCGAGGTCAAAATAGGCATACCGGTTCCGGCCCAAATCGTAATCGGCCGCCTGGATCAGCAGGTTTTTCTCCAGCACATGCGGCCTGAAAGGCCGCGTCTCGGCAGACTGCGGCTGGCGCAGCATGGCATCCAGAACATCCGCCTGTATCAGATTATTTGCTATTCTCAGGTCGGCAAGAAGTTGCTGCAGGCCGCGCCAGGCAACGGCTGCGCCGGGCTGTGTGCCGGCGCCATTCCAGAAAGCCACCAGTTTATCGTAGTCTGCGTTTGAGCGAACCTGCAGCGGGTTGTTAACGCCCAATTTTTTAAGCGGCCACCATGCCCAGCCTATGTTGTGTTTTTCCAGCAAGGTAATGGCCTCTGTAAACCAGACGTTCGAGTTTTCGCCGGTTTCGCCCAGCCAGGCCGGCATGTTGTAGCGTTCCCTCATTGACAACATATGGGCCACAGCGGCTTCGTCGTTAAAGTTCCAATATTTGTGAAAGCTGAGTGCCATATTTTTGTCCCAGGTTGGAACGATGCCATTGTAATTATTGCCCCATCCATTGCCGGCCAGAATGATGAGGTGCTTTTTGTCTACCTGGCGTATGGCTTTGGTGATATCATGCAGAAGTTCCTGCAACGGGCCGTTATTTTTTTCGCCCGTGCCATTTTTATCTGTTTCCGGATTGGTAAAACCCCAGTTCGGTTCATTGATGAGGTCGTAACCGCCTATCCATGGTTCGCGGGCATATCGCTGCGCCAGCTTGCGCCACAAGGCAATGGTTTTTGTCCTGTTGGCTTCGCTTTGCCAGAGCGAAGGCGAAGAAGGGTCGCGGTCTGAAATGTTGAGGTCGTTGCCCTGGCCGCCCGGTGCCGCATGGAGGTCCAGGATCAGGTACATCTCATTTGCCTTGCACCAGGCCAGCAGGCTATCGGTCATGGCAAAGCCTTTGTCCAGCCAGGTTTGTTTTCCCTTTACAGGTTCGCGGTTTACCGGCAGGGTGTAAAGTGCATAATGCATGGGCAGCCTGACCGAGTTAAAGCCCCAGCGCTTCATCGAGTCAATGTCTGCCCGCGTGGTGTGATCGTTTAGCCAGGCCTCGTAAAAGCGTGCAGTTTTCTCCGGGCCAATAAGGGCTTCGATCCGCTCGCGAATTTTGTGCTGCTGTCCGTCGCGGTTAATGCCGAGCATATAACCTTCCTGAAGCATCCATCCCCCCAGGCCGACCCCGCGCAACAGCACATTCTCGTTCTTTTCGTTCACAATACGCTGGCCGTCTGCCCGCAAAAATCCCTGAGCCCGGGCCTGACTGCCAAAACCCAGCCACAGGAGGATCAGCAGCAGCCGCGGCCACCTTTCTTTAAAATGTATTGACTTATTTTTTATCATATCTGTTTAGTCTGCGGAATAAATTCCCACCAGCAACGAGCGCACGCGGTACAAAATCACATTATAACCGCAGCTCCTGCCGGCCAGGCACCAGTTTAACCGACTTGCCGTTCCAGACAAAAGTCCCTGAAACACCTGCCGGAAGTTCAACAATGGCAGCTATCCCCTTTGCGCCCTTTCTTTTCAAGTCGACAGTAAGTTTTCCTGCCGGATGTGGCATTGTACCGCGCAAGGCGGTCAGGGGACCAGGAAAGGGCTCGATCCGCACTTCTTTGAACCCGGGTTTCGCAGGCATGATGCCGCACAGGGTGGCCAGGAAATCGTAATTCGGGCTGGCCGACCACGCATGACAGTCTGAACGCGTCGGATCCGGATTTTCGGCAAACGTGGTTAACCCGTTTTCCAGCATCCCCCGCCAGGGTGCCAGCTGCTCGTAGTAGTCGTTGCCATGTCCACTCATGATCAGTGCCCTGCCCAGATAAAAGCGGTAATAGAAGGTTGCCTGTGTCAGGCTGGGATCGTTCAGAACGCTTTGCAGCACGGTTTCGCGTTCCTTTTCAGGAATGGTGCCGGTCAGAATAGCCATGATACCGGCGTGCTGACTAAAGGTCTTTTTCCCCGGCGTGTTGGCCATCATCATGCGGGTTTGATCAAAGCAGTGCGCATACGTACCGGCTGTCAACTGATCGGCCAGCTGCGCAAACCGCCGGGACTCTTCTTTCCGGCCATAGCCTGCAAATAATGCTGCAGCCTGGCGCAGCGTATAGGCATACTGCAGCGTGATCACCGACGAATTTCCATCGGTCGCACCATCAGGAACACCATTGGGAAAAGCTTTGTTCCAATCTACGAAGTTCCACCACTTCATGGGGCCAAGCATGTTTTTATCGTTGTCTACATGCCCTGCATACCAATCCAGTACACCTGCAGCTCCGTCCAGGTAAGACCTGACGAAAGCTTCGTCGGGGCGGTGCATCCAGTAATCATACAGCATGGAGACCCAAAATAGCGAGAACGGCGGGATGACCTGGAGGCGGCTGCTCGGGTAGCGGCCCTGTGTCAGTCCTTCAGGCACCCTGGAATTGTAAAAATCGTTGATCGCTTTTCGCATCAGCCGGTCATCACCTGCATTGTACAACGAGATCAGCGCCTGTATGCGCGTGTCGCCTTCATATTGCAATTGTTCATAGTAAGGGCAATCGTAATACGTTTCTCCTGCACACAGCCGGGCGGTTCTCCACCCCGTATCCCAGATGGGCTGAAGGCTTGGGTCGCTGCTGGTAAAGGTGGCTTGCTGACGGAAAGGATAGCCCGTATACAAGCCATGCAGGTCTTCTAAAACCAGCGGCGATGCCCCGGTTTCGATGTCGAGTTGCAGGTACCGGTAGGTGCGAAACCATAGCGGACTGAACTCGCGGCTGTTTCCGCCGTCAGGCTGGAAAACATCGAACAGGCCGATAATCTCTTTCCCTTCAATGTCATTGCGGTTGCCTTTTTGCCGAGATTTGTCAAACAGTGCCTCGGCGTAGGTCAGCCTGATCCTGGCGCCCTTGCCGCCGCTGGTTTTCAGCACCGGATAGGCCGTCGTTTCAAAACCCTGGTCAATCAATATGCTGACCTTTTGATTGGCAGGAATACGCGTGGCTTTGCCCTGCAAGAATGCGCTCCCAGTCTCTTTCGCCCCTGTCGTGCGTCTTACGCTGGCCATGCGCTCCACCCGTTCCTCCATCATGGGGATCGATCTTGGTGTCAGCGTCCAGAGGTTATCGGTGCCATAACCGAGAAAAGCTACAGGCGTTCCAATGATGGCGGCCGCGGCCCAGCCTTTCTCTGCAAAACCGGGTTTTTCCCAACCCCAGGGGTATTGCGCGGCGTCGACATCATCGCCCGGACCCACCACGACATAACTGCGCAGCACGCTGCCCATGTTTGTGCCGCAGGGTGTGTAAGCCTTGTTGTGAAGAACTTTCCAGCTGGCGTCTGAGTTGACCTTTGCGCTGACCGCGTCGTCTCCCTGCAGCAAAAAGCCGGTTTGGTTTGAAACCTGGGCTACAGGTGCGTGCTCTGCCATATTCCAGACAACAGCCGCAATAACATTGTTCCCCTGGCGCAGGTAGGGCCGCAGGTCATAACTTTCGAAGTTCCAGTTATACAGGTCGCCGCGCGCAGGGCCCCGGCCAACGGCTGTTCCGTTCACAAATAGGCGGTAGCGGTTGTCTGCGGTCACATGAACCACAAAAGAGGCCGGCAGGCTTGCCAGGTCAAACTGCTTGCGGAAATGGTAAACGCCGTATGTCCGGCCGGGTACATCGGGACAGGTAATCCACCGGGCAGACCATTCGCCTTTACGCAAGTCGGCATTCAGCAGGACTTCCTGGGCAATTGCAGGAAGGAAAAACAACAACAAGAGGAGCGACAAGGCGGTTCTTACCGCAACAGGAGGGATTTTCATGGTTTGGTTCTGGTTATGCCGAAAATAAGATAAAAAATAAAAATGCCCCGGGCCTTTGCGATTTGATTTGTAACAATAGAACAGATCGTTACTTTTATTTCTCTCAAACCACTTACATGAAAAAAATAATATTTGCGCTTGCAGGCATGCTCTTAGCCGCTTCGCTGCAGGCCCAGCTGCGCCTGCCAGCCATGATCGGCTCAGGCATGGTGCTGCAGCAACAGGACTCGGTCAGGCTTTGGGGCTGGTCATCGCCCGGGCAGGAAGTAAGCGTAACGACCAGCTGGGACGGCCAGATCACAACAACCAAGGCCAATGACATGGCCACCTGGGAACTGAAGGTTCGCACGCCGCAGGCCGGGGGCCCATATACCATTGGCATCAATGCAGGCGAGAAAGCGGTACTCGAAGATGTGATGATCGGAGAAGTCTGGATTTGTTCGGGACAATCAAACATGGAATGGAGTTTTCTGAATGGCGAAAAAGATATTGCCGCAGACCTGGCCTTGCCCGTTAACAACAACATCCGGCTTTTTCACGTACCCAAAACCGCCTCAAAAACACCGCAGGACGACCTGAGGGCGCGTTGGACAACAGCAAACAGCGAGACCCTCCGCAGCTTCAGTGCGGTGGGTTACTTTTTCGGAAAGAAACTGCAAAACACCCTGAATGTACCCATCGGACTGATTAACGTAAGCTGGGGCGGCACACCCGCCGAAACCTGGACGCCCGCGCTGTTGGTAGACCAGGATCCCGAGCTGCGTAAGGCGGCAGCGGCGCTGGAAAGCAGCGCCTGGTGGCCAGTTGCACCGGGTGCAGCCTACAATGCCATGATCGCGCCCATGACCAGGGCCAGTATCGCGGGTGTGATCTGGTACCAGGGTGAGAGCAATGTAAAGACCTATGGGAGTTATCAAAAGCTCTTTACGTCTATGATCGATGCGTGGCGGCAGGCGTGGTCCAGGGAGTTTCCCTTTTACTTTGTGCAGATTGCACCGCATACCTACGAGAAACGTTACCAGGGTGCCCTGCTGCAGGAAGCGCAAACCAGGAGCATGGCGCATGCCCGTACCGGCATGGTGGTCACAACAGACCTGATCGACTCCGCTTCAAACATACACCCCTCACACAAACGGCCTGTCGGCGAGCGGCTCGCTGCCTGGGCCCTGGCCGATCATTACAATGTACCGGGGCTTACGTACAAAAGTCCGCAGGTAACGGCTGTTGCGGTCGCGGGCACGAAGATAAAGGTTAGCGTTGGCCACGCCGGCGGCGGTCTTGAGGCACGCAACGGTGCGCCAGCCGGCTTTATGGTCGGCGATGAGACCGGCAACTGGTACCCTGCAACGGCACGCCTGTCAAAAAACAGCATTGACGTATGGAGCAAAGACCTGAAGCGACCAAGGTACATTCGTTATGGTTTCAGCAATACCAAACCCGGAAACATTCAGAGCAAGGAAGGTTTACCGCTTATTCCCTTCAGAAGCGACAGCCAGGTCATTGTCGAAGAAAAAGACCGGTAACTGAATTTTAAAACCGGGTGTCCATGACCCTGCACCCGGTTAGTGTTACTGGCGGTTGCTGCTGAAGGAGTCGCGGAACATCTTCCAGCCTTCGGGCGTTTTTTTCCAGAGCACCAGAAACTTGCCGTCGTCAAATAACCTGCCCTTGCTGTCAAACGATTGCCAAAGTCCTTCTTCAGTTACAAACTCTTTGGCATCTCCGTAAACAGCGGTCGTGATGAACTTTCCGTTCCGGAGGCCAACCTGGTCATATGCCGCTCGGAAAAAGGCTGCCGGTGCCCCGGGCTTGCACATAGCTGGCATACCCGGCGCCATGATGCAGCAATCTTTTGCATACCGGTCAATAAAGATGGAAGAATCGTTTTTAGCGAACGATTCAAAATATAGGGCGTTGCTTGCCGCGATGGCTTTCTTCGCCTCTTCCAATGCCAGGTTCGGTTCAGCAGACACAGAAGCTCGGTCAGTGCAGGCGGTCTTGCTGTAAGAGAGTACAGCGATCAGGGCCACGGAACCGAGCAGCTTAAAACTGTAGCCGGCAAGTTGATGGGTTCTGTCTTTTTTCATGATGCATTTTTAGGTTATCGATTGAATTGATGAATCAAAAAAAGGCAATCGGCTGCACCGAAAATTGTAAAAAGACGAACAACCTGATTCAGGGTTACAAAATTTTGCTGATGGGCTTAAACCTTCTCAGCAACGCTGTCAGCACCCAGCTGCCCGCCAGCGATCCGGCCGAGACAAGGAAAAATTTGACCACCGAAGGTAAGGAAACACCCAGCAATGCATACTGCAGCCAGATGAGCAGCGGATAGTGGCATAGATAGATGCCGAACGCATTTGCGACGAGGCTACCCGACAACACTGCCGGCCGTTGTGCAAACCGCCTGAAAAGCCACATCAATACCAGGCAGCTGAACGGGCATATCGCTGTCAGGAGGAGTTCCAGCAATCCTGCACTGGCACGATCCGGCCCTGCACCCCAGCCGCGGTAGGTGAGTACTTCGAGCACGGTGAAAAACACCGGTGGAAGAGCAACGCATATGCCTGCCGGAAGGCCCGCGAGACGGTTGTCTTTAAATACGAGGGCTTGCCAGTCCATGCCGCCAAGGGCGGCGCCTGTCAGGAAATAAATTAAATAGAAGCCAACCCGGTTTACCTGGAAATCGAACGGGCCAAATCCTGTCCATGCATACCTGCCCAGCCACATACCGAGTGGAACCAGGCTGAGCAGGGTGAATAACCACCAGAGAAAAACGGTGTGTGCGGGCCGTCGCTGCAGGCCTGCATCCAGCCGCCGGAACAGCTTCAGCGGCAGCAGCAGGGCAAAGACATTAAATGCCAGCAGCAGCCAGATAAACCAGGGTGGACCAACCGGCCACTGCTGCCTGAAAATGTAGTCTAAAATGAACTGACCGGTATCTGGCTGGCCCCCGGCAAGAAACCAGGCGGGCAGGTAAGCAAAGGGAATCAGGAAAATTCTGCAAACAAAAACGGAATGGCGAGGCGTCTGAATCGCTCTTTCAGTAAACCGCGGGTGCCCCTGCGGAGGCGGGCGCTATGGAAAAACAACCCACTCAGGAGAAACATCAGCGGCATGAAAAACGTGTCGTTCGCCGCTACAAAAAAATCGAAAGCTCTCCACCGCGCCGAATCAACAACAGGATGGGTCGAGGCAATGTACAGATCGGGGTTAAACTGCGCAAAACAGGCATAGGCCATGGCAGCGTGGTGCAAAACGACCAGGATGGTTACAAAGGCACGAAGATGGTCGATCCAATGATCGCGAAGGGGCACATTAGTCATGCTGTACATGTTTCTGACCCCCGTCTGAAAGATGCTGTAAGATAGACAAAGTTGCACCAAATACCCCGGGTAAAAATTTCGGTGCGCAAGGCCCTCCTACCGGTTTTTTGTCTAGCTTTAGTTAACAAATGAACAAAACATGTCTTACAGAAAAATACTGATATTCTCAGCTGTGGCTGGTATGATTTTTACGATGAGCGGATTTATGCCAAAAGAGGAATCCGGATTTAAAAACCTGAAAGTACTGCCAAAGAACATCAGCAAAGAAAATCTCGGCCGGGTCATGGATGAGTTCAAGGTTGCCCTGGGTGTACGCTGCAGTTTCTGCCATGCGCCCTCAAAAACTGACCCGAAAAAAATGGATTTTGCGAGCGACGAAAACAAGCACAAAGACGTTGCGCGGAACATGATGCGCATGACGGCCAGGATCAACAAAAAATATTTCCATAAAGACCTTAAAGCCGGCGACCTGCCGCAGGTTACCTGCATGACCTGCCACAACGGGAAAAAAGAACCAGCGCGGCCAGGCGGTTCATAATCTTGCAGAGAATGGCTTTGCCATGCGGCATTTTACTTAAATCTTGCAATTTTCTTACAGAAAGCGCCCGGGTCACCTCGTCTTAAAAGCTATCTTTGCGCGTAACCACAAGACCTGGAAATGCGTTACAAGAGTATTGCGACTTTTTTCTGCCTGAAGACGGTCCTGCTTTTTGCAGTTATCCTGCTGGGCACCGGGGCTTCCCGGGCCAATGTAAGCCGGAAAACGTTTCCGCTTCTGCCCCCGGTAACTTCGGCCGATCAGTACGAAACCACGCACAGCTGGGACCATGGCCGGGAAATCATTCAGTGGTCCAAATCCCGGTTCAACCAGAAGCGTCCTGCCATCCGCCGAAAGGCGCAGCGGCTTATTGAAGGCGACGATAAATATGCGCCTGTTGCCAAAACGATCTGTTACAGCCATGCTGCGGTGCCGAACCTGGCAGGCAGTTACGAAGCGCCTTTCTTCCTTTCAGAACAACATTCTTTTCTTTATCGCCTGGCCATTTTCTAACCGCAACGGTTTGCGTTTACCATGCAGCCCGCGCTGCCGGCCTGCCGTGTTTCCTGAACCGGCAGCCGCATTCCCGTTAACACTTTTAGAAAATGAACCGGCACATTTTAGTGCCAAAAGCAAGATATTGATGAACAGATACCGGTTCGCCATCGTTGGTATGGCGGCATTTCTTGGGGCATGCGCTCCCAAAAGCACAGAAAAAAAGGAGACAGACCTTGCAGACATTCCCGTCGTGGTGCTGCATGAAACAGATACGGCGCTGAGTGTAAATTATGTTGCCGACATCCAGGCATCGAGAAATGTAGAGGTCCGCGCGCGCATGCAGGGTTTTGTAGAGCGCATTGCGGTCGATGAAGGGCAGAAAGTCAGGCAGGGACAGCTGCTTTTTAAAATGAGCGACAAGGAATTCCTGATCGACCTGAATAAGGCACAGGCCAGCCTGAGCAGTGCGCAGTCGGCAGTAAAAATTGCCGAAGTAGACCTGGAACGCATTAAAACACTTGTGCAGAAAAAGGTGATTTCGCCTTCCGAACTTCAGCTTGGCGAAGCACGGCTTAGCGAAGCGCGGGCCAAGGTCAGCGAAGCCCGGGCGCAGATCGACGACGCCAGACAACACCTTTCGTATACATCGGTCCGTGCACCTTTCGACGGCATCATTGACCGCATCCCCTTCAAATCGGGCAGCCTGGTCAGCGAGGGTTCTCTGCTCACAACCCTTTCAGACAATCGCAAAATGTACGCTTACTTCGACGTGTCTGAAAACGAATATCTCCAATTCGTTAAAAACGGCAAGGGCGGGTTCGAAGCCAACAAGGAAAGTACACTGGTACTGGCAGACGGTTCTGTTTACCCCCTGAAAGGCCGAATTGAAACCCAGGAATCCTCATTTTCTGATGGTACAGGTTCCATTGCCTTCCGTGCCGTGTTCCCAAACCCGGACCAGATCCTGAAACATGGTGCCTCAGGAAAAATACGCCTGCGTTCAGAACTGGGAACCAGTCTGCTGGTGCCACAAAAATCGGTCTTCGAGATCCAGGACAAGAACTATGTTTTCGTGGTGGGCAAAGACAACCGGGTAACGATGAAAAGTTTCGTACCGCAGATGCGGCTCGCGGAATATTTCGTGGTGCGGTCAGGATTAAAAGCCGGAGACAAAATCGTCTATGAAGGTGTACAGAACATTCGCGACGGCGCTAAAATAAACCCGGTTTCCCGTAACACAGAGAAACTGCTCGTCAACAACTAAGTCCAGATTTTTTACTTCATGGCGGCCCTGTTTGCGCAGGGCCTGCTATCCTATTATTCATCAACCATGGTTGAAACTTTTATCAGAAGGCCGGTTCTATCGCTGGTCATCTCGCTTGTTCTTGTGCTGCTCGGTGTGCTGGCCTTGTTCAGTTTGCCGATCACGCAATTTCCTGACATTGTTCCGCCCTCGGTGGTGGTTACCGCGAATTACAACGGCGCAAACGCAGAGGTTTGTTCAAAAGCCGTAGCCACACCGCTTGAGCGGGCCATCAATGGCGTTCCGGGCATGACGTACATGAATACCGTAAGCAGCAACAACGGGATAACGCTCGTCCAGGTATTTTTTAAGGTAGGCACCGATCCCGACCAGGCAGCTGTAAACGTACAGAACCGGGTAACGACCGTACTGGATGAGCTGCCCGAAGAAGTCATCAAAGCCGGCGTAACAACTGAAAAAGAGGTGAACAGCATGCTGCTTTACCTGAACATCACCAGTACCGACAAGGACATGAACGAGGAGTTCATTTACAATTTTGCCGACATCAACGTGTTACAGGAGTTGAAACGCATTGACGGCGTGGGCTTTGTCGACATTATGGGCGCCCGTGACTACTCCATGCGCGTCTGGCTGAAACCCGATCGCCTGCTTTCTTACAACATTTCAACAGACGAGGTGATCGATCGCCTGCGCAAGCAAAACATAGAGGCTGCACCCGGTGTGGCCGGAGAAAACTCGGGTAAGGGCAACGAAGTGAAGCAGTACGTATTGCGGTACGCAGGCAAGTTCAACGAAAAGGGAGCTTACGAAAACATCGTACTGAAAGCTGACGAGAGTGGTGCAATTATCCGCCTTAAAGACGTAGCAGATATTGAGTTTGGCACCGTCAGTTATGACATGGTTTCCAAAACTGACGGCAAACCCTCTGCCTCGATCATGATCAAACAACGCCCCGGTTCGAACGCCAGCGAGGTAATCGACAACATTAAGTCTAAGATGGCTGAACTGAAACAAAGCAGTTTCCCACCGGGCATGGAATACAATTATGCGTATGATGTATCCCGCTTTCTGGATGCAAGTATTGATGAGGTCATGCGCACCCTGATCGAAGCCTTTATTCTCGTTTTCATTGTCGTATTCATCTTTCTGCAAGACTTTCGCAGCACGCTGATCCCGGCCCTGGCCGTGCCGGTTGCCCTGATCAGCACACTGGCGTTTCTACAGGTCCTGGGCTTTTCGATCAACATTCTGACCTTGTTTGCGCTGGTACTGGCCATTGGTATTGTTGTCGATAATGCCATTGTTGTGGTCGAAGCAGTACACGTTAAGATGACCGAAGAGCACCTGCCGCCCATGGAGGCGACGGTGGCCGCCATGAAAGAAATCAGCGGTGCTATTGTTGCCATTACGCTGGTCATGTCTGCGGTATTTGTACCGGTGGCCTTTCTTTCAGGCCCCGTCGGTGTTTTCTACCGGCAGTTCTCCTTAACCCTGGCCATCTCGATCGTGATTTCCGGCATCAATGCGCTGACATTGACACCGGCCCTGTGCGCGCTTATGCTGCGGCACAACACTGCTCAGAAGAAGAACCTGCTGGGGCGCTTCTTTGGCGTCTTTAATAAAGGTTATGACAAGACAGAAAAAAAATTCAGTCGACTTACCGGCATGATCGTGCGGCGTAAACCGGTTACCCTGGCCCTGCTCGTATTCTTCTTCCTGGCCACCTGGCTGGGCAGCAGCATGCTCCCTTCGGGTTTTATTCCAACCGAAGACCAGGGGATGATCTATGTGAACGTAACCACCCCACCCGGATCTACAGTCGAGCGCACTGAAAAAGTACTGGACCGCATCCAGCAGGCAGCCTCCTCACTTGGTCCGGTTGAGAACATCAGTACCCTGGCCGGCTATAGCCTGATGAGCGACATTACCGGCGCTTCTTACGGCATGGCTATGATCAACCTGGCTGGTTGGGACGACCGCAAAGAAAGTGTTGATGAACTGATCGCCAGTCTCAGGCAGCAGACCCGTGGAATCAGTGATGCTTCTATCGAGTTTTTTTCGCCGCCAACCGTACCAGGCTTTGGCAATGCGAGTGGTTTCGAATTGCGCCTGCTCGATAAAAACAAGAGTGAGGATCTTGGCAAGACTGCCGGCGTAGCCAATGACTTCCTGGCCGAACTGCGAAAAAATCCGGCCATAGCCGGTGCTTTTACCAGCTTTGACCCTAATTTCCCGCAATACATGATCCACATTGACCAGGATATGGCGGCTAAAAAAGGCGTATCTATTGATCATGCGATGAGTACCCTTCAGACCCTTGTTGGCAGTTATTATGCAACCAACTTCATCCGCTTCGGACAAATGTACAAGGTGATGTTGCAGGCCTATCCGCAGTACCGCGGTAAACCCGGCGACCTGCTCCAGCTTTATGTGAAGAACGACCGCGGCCAGATGATCCCTTACTCGAGTTTCATCAGCCTGGAACGGGTATATGGCCCCGAACAGATTAACCGCTACAACATGTATACCTCAGCCATGATCAATGGTGACGCCGCCGCAGGATTCAGCAGTGCAGATGCCATTGCCGCCGTTGAGGAGACTGCGAAAGAGAAACTTCCGCGTGGCTTCAGTATTGAATGGTCAGGGATGACACGCGAGCAGATCCTGTCGGGCAACCAGGCGGTGTATATTTTCATCGTCTGCCTGGTATTTGTTTACCTGTTGCTTGCTGCACAGTACGAGAGTTTTTTGTTGCCCTTACCGGTCTTACTCTCGCTTCCGGCGGGCATAGCGGGCGCGTTTTTTACGTTGAAGGCTGCAGGCCTTGAAAACAACATTTATGCCCAGGTTGCGCTGGTTATGCTCATCGGCCTGCTGGGCAAAAATGCCATCCTGATCATTGAGTTTGCCGAGCTGAAACGAAAGGCGGGAATGGCAGTTGCTGACGCCGCCAGGGCGGGCGCGGTTTCGAGGCTGAGGCCCATTCTGATGACCTCTTTCGCCTTCGTTGCCGGACTGATCCCCCTCTGTATTGCAACCGGCGCCGGCGCCGTGGGCAACCGTTCAATCGGCACAGCCTCTGTAGGCGGCATGCTGATCGGCACACTGTTCGGCGTGATCCTCATACCCGGCCTTTATGCGCTTTTCGCTCCGAGCAAGAAAAAAAATAATGCAGTCCAACCACCTCAACACACACAAGCATGAACAGGAAACAACTGACTTACCTGAGCCTTCCCTTTTTTGCCTGCCTGGTCCTGAACGGCTGCTCCCTGCCGGGGAAGGTCGCAGAACCGCAGCTGGCCAAAATGCCTCAAACCTTTAATGGCAGGCCTTCGGCCGATGTGCCGGAACTGAAATGGGAGACCATATTCAACGAACCCCAATTAAAACACCTCATTGATACGGCCCTCCAAAACAATTATGACCTGAAAACCGGCATGCAACGGGTACTGGTTGCGGGGGCACAGCTGCGCTTAAGTAAAGGTGCCTTGCTGCCCGGACTACACGCGCAGGCAAGCGGTGGCCTGGACCGCTATGGGAATTATACCATGAATGGCGTGGGTAACTACGACACCAATTTTTCACCCAATATCGACAACAACAGGCGGATCCCATATCCCGCAACACCCGATTATTTTGCCGGCTTTCGCAGTTCCTGGGAGCTGGATATCTGGGGCAAACTTTCAAAACGCAGGGAAGCGGCCTACAACCGCCTGCTGGCCAGCAAGCAAGGGGTCCAGTGGTTCCGTACGCAGCTCATCAGCGAAGTAGCCGGCCGGTATTTCGACCTGGCTGCGCTTGACAAGCAGGCAGAGATCCTGACGCACAACGTCGCCCTGCAGCAGAAGGCCGTAGAAATTGTAGAGGCGCAACTGGCAGGCGGCCGTGCCACGTCCCTTGCGGTTAAACAGTTCCGCGCACAACTGCTGGCTACCCAGGGGCGCGCTTATGAGATTCGTCAGACCGTTACCCGCACAGAGAACGAATTGAATAACCTGCTGGGCCGCTACCCTGAAGCCATTCAGCGCGACACTGGCTTTATCAGCCAGGCCGTTCCACGAAAGTTGTTTGCCGGCGTCCCGGCGCAGGTGGTACTTGCTCGTCCAGATGTACGGCAGGCAGAATTTGAACTAAAAGCTGCGCGCGCCGATGTTTCGGCTGCAAGGAAAGCGCTGCTGCCCAGCCTGACGCTCGATGCCTATGCCGGCTACAACTCCTTTAAGCTGCCCCTGCTGTTTTCTCCAGGATCGCTGGCGGCCGGCTTTCTAGGCGGGCTTACCGCTCCGGTCTTTAACCGGGGTGTACTAAAAAACGGCAAGCACATTGCCGACGCTGAACAAATGCAGGCATTTTACAATTACCAGCGGCAGATTATAAACGCCTACCAGGAGGTATCGACCCAACTGACCGCTATGGACAATTTGCAGAAAGCCTATGAACTAAAAACTGCAGAAGTAAAAGAGTTGAACGAAGCTTTAGCTACGGCAAATGACCTTTACCTGGCAGGTTATGCCAGTTACCTGGAGGTCATCGTAGCCCAGGGCAGCGTGCTGAATGCAGAAATGGAGCAGGTAAACATCAAAAGACAGTCTTTCGGCGCCATGATTGCACTTTACCGTGCGCTGGGCGGCTAGCGGGTATCGGTTTTTCGTTGTTCGCAGCCCGCTACTCAATACGAGTCCTGCAAAGTTGGTAACTTTTGTAAAGTTACCAACTTTAAGTTAAAAAAACAAAGCATAAAGAAATTAATTACCAAATCGGCTTCGTAAAACTACTCCGAAGAGGGAGAAAACTATATACTGCCCTGAAATTGCTTGCAAAAGGCGATTCCCGGAAACGTCCGCGGCCCTCGATACCTGAGGAAACATGGATCAGGCAGTCTTTTTCCACAAAAAAGTAGTCGTAAGTGAATTGCCGGCGGGCCGTATTGACTTGTTGTATAACAAGTTGTTTGCCCTGCACGCGGTAGTACCCCTGGAAAAGTGTTCTTCGCCGCAACGCTTCGTTGTTAAACCTGGATATTATGCTGTCTGGATGGGCAGCATGATCAATACCCAGTATCATATTCACCTGTCCGCCGTCATAGAACTTATACAGCCGGTTCTCTGCGGCGCCCTTGTCGACACCAGCCTCGGCCTGAAGCATGTAAACGCCATCGGAACGCGGCAGGGATCCCATGCCATGCGCAGGGGCTTTGCTGTAAAAAGGGTAATCGGCCTGCTGGTAAAAACGCCTGTTTACACAACTTGTTAACACCGATAGGAGCAGCAAACCTATGGCATACCATTTTATCATGATGACAAGATACACATTGAAAATGTAACAGCGCATTGAGCGTCGCGGCTGAACGCGAAAGGCCAGGCTATTGCCACCCACTTCATGAACTTTATCTTGCGGAAGGAGCGGGTACGGCTGCCGCAACACACAATTTCGTGGGCTTTTGTGGCAGCGCTCGCGGTACGTGCCTGCCTGAAGGCGGGACCAAGCTTGGTCTGCCGGAGCAGCCACCTGTTCGGGCACGCTTCAGCGCTGACCGGCGAGGATAATCACCTGCCTTCTTTACGCCACCGCTACCGGCCTTGCGCAGGCAGAACACCATGTACCGGTGCATTTACCTGGAGAACGGCGTACGAAAAGCGGCGAAAGCATAGCTACCTTGCTGCCCGGAAATGAAGAAATAACCGATTAGTTATAATAATATGTTCCGCGTTTACGGGAATACCGAACCGGGACACCGGCCACTTTGAGCAGCTGCAAAAATTCATGCAACGAACGTTTCGATATTTTCAGCCGGCGCGCCAGGTCTTCGGGTGTTCCGGTATTTTCTGTCCTGATCAAAAGATCGGCATGTTCCAGGCGGTCAAAAAATTTTACAATCATAGCTTTTAAGATAGGGACGGCAGGCTTGGCCTGCGCCACGGTACACAACAGACATTTGGTTATCTTAAAGATAATGATTAATCTATAAAATCCAAATAACACGCTGACTATGAACAAAAAAGCACGACTGCCTGAGTCGTACTTTTTTGTTTTCTGCTATACGTTTCCGGGCATAACGCGAGCCGGAAACGCTTTAATTCCAGCCCGGGTTTTGTTTCAGGTTGGGATTAAGCTGCAGATCCTGTATGGGTAGGGGTGCGAGGTAGTCTTTGTTTTCATCGAACACCTTTTTGATCTGGGGGTTCACCACCACAGTACCGCCCGCTTCGCCGTTAGCGAGTGAAACGTCGCTGCCGAGTTTAAGGAGCTGCACGCTGCTGCCCCCGGGTTTGGTACCGGTATAGATCTGTACATCCGGGGTACCGTTCCGGTCAAGGTCAAATTGCCCGGGACCTGTAAAATACATGCCGCGGAACTGCCGGGTAAGCAGTTTGCCCTCTTTCCAGCGCATCAGATCGTCCCAGCGGAAGGATTCCATAACCAGCTCGATCCTTCTCTCCCGCCTGATCTCCAGGATGACACCCTTATTGGTGGCAGAGACGTTCAGGTATTGTCCGGCCAGGAAGGGGTCGGGACTGGCATTGGCTGTTGCCATGACCAGGTGCGGCATACCCACGCGCTCACGCAGTTTATTCAGCGACTTATCCAGGTCGGCCTGTGTCAGTGTGCCCAGCTCTGCTTTAGCTTCAGCGAAGTTCAGATATACCTCTCCCATCCGGAACAGGGGCATATCGTTTTCCGAGCGGTTAAAAACGTCATACTTTACATCGCCTACAAACTTGATGAGCTGGTATCCGGTCGTACTTGCGCCGAACTGCGGCAACTGGGGCGCGGCGCCGCCTATTCTGGTATAGCCAGGCGTCCGTATGGTTTGCGAAAGCCGGGGGTCACGGTTCTGCACTTCTTCGAAAAACTGCATGCTCTGGTAGCCCGGAATGTCGGTAAACCGGCTGCCGTCTTTCATCAGGTAACTTTCAACCAGCTGCTTTTCAAGTCCGGGGCGGCCGTAAGAGGATGTAAGCGTGTAGTAGTTAACATTGTGCCAGATCTGCAGTGCATCACTGAACCGCCGCGCCAGGATAATTTCGTTTGGTTTTGCGCGAAGCGAAGAAAACAATTCGCCGTAAGCCTTATCGGGTGTTGAGGTGTAGACTCCGTACGGGCCGCTGCTGATCAGCTCTTCGGCCGCCTGCGCGCCCTCGGTCAGGAAACGCTGGTGATCAGGAAGGTTGAATTCGGTGTGATATTTCCTGAAAGTTCCCTCAAACAGGCAGAGCCTGGCCTTCAGTGCAAGCGCCGTCCATTTGGTAATCCGTTCAACGCTTTGTTCATTGCCCAGGTTGGCAATGGCGTAATTGATATCAGCCAGGACTGAATCCATGACCAGCGTACGGGGGTCCCGTGGTTTTGTCAGCGCCGCCTGGTCGTCTTCTTTGATTACGTTCGCGTACCATGGCACATCGCCGAAGGTCTTTACCTTATCATAATAAAAATAGGCGCGGAAGAATCGGGCAATGGCGGCATATTTCCGGCTGGTGCTATAGGGTACGTGCCGGGCATAGTTCTCCAGGAAATAATTGATGTTGCGCAGGTTACCCCAGCTCCAGCCGCCGCCGGTCACAGGCGTTACCCGCCTGCCGGTCAGCTGTTCTGAAAGGCTGGTAGTTACGATGTTGTCAATATTTTCGGCGTACACCGCTTCTGCACCGGGCAGCGTATTGTAAAAGGAATTGGTGTACAGGAGCAGGTCATTTTCGGTCTTGAAAAAAGCGTCGGGCGAAACGTCTGCTTCAGGCTGCTTGTCCAGGAACTCGTCTTTGGTGCAGCCGGCTACGGCCAGCAGGCAAAGGCAGGTAAATAGATATATGGTGTTCTTTTTCATGGTGGTTCTGTTGGAATTAAAAGGATACATTAAGGCCAAACGAATAGGTTTTGGAATACGGGTAAATCCGTCCGTTCGTTTCCTGCGAAGCCTGCTCGGGATCAATGTAGTCAGACCGCAGTTTCGTTGCTGTCCACAGGTTGTCGCCGCTGGCATAGATCATAACCTGGGAGAGCGAAAGTTTCTTTACAAAAGTGACCGGCAGCGTGTAACTGACCATCAGGTTCTTGAGCCTGATGTAAGCCAGGTCTTGCAGGTAACGGTCATTTTTCACATTCAGCGAGCCGCGGTCGTTCAGGGCATCATAACCCCTCAGCAGCGGATAATAAGCATTTGGGTTCTCAGGTGTCCAGACATCTGCAGCGAAGTTTTCAGGCACAAAAGAATAGTAAGGGCGGGAATAAGGGCCCCAGAACTTATCGGCGTTTGCACCGGGGTACCAGTTCTGTTTGCCAATGCCCTGAAAGAAAGCAGAAATGCCGAAGCCGTTCCAGTTTGCACCCAGCCTGACGCCGAAATTATACCGGGGAAGGGTATTGCCAATTACGGCCTGGTCGCCCGGGTCGCCAAGGGTGTTTTTTCCGGCATCAACCTTACCGTCGCCGTTCAGGTCGATGAATTTCAGGTCGCCGCCTTTCAGTCTGGACCATTCTCCGGGGGCAGCCAAACGCTGTTTGTTCACATAGTCCTGATTGATCTTCCAGGCGGCAGCTTCTGCGTCTGAGGCAAAATACCCATCTACACGGTAGCCCCAAATATCACCCACACCACTGCCTACAAAGAAATCATTCAGCAGGAACGAGGGATTGTCGAAGCGCGTGATTTTTGCTTTCGAATCGGCCAGCGAAACGTTGAAATCATACGAAAAAGGTTTCCCGGCTACTTTGAACTGGTCTGACCAGCCGGCTGCGATCTCCCAGCCGCGGTTTTCCAGGTCGGCCGCATTCTGTCTTGGCGAGGCCGCGCCAAAAACTGCAGGCAGCGTTTTGCCGGGAATCAGCATATCTAAAGTCTGCCTGCGGTACCAGTCGAAAGTAAGGTTAAAGCGGTTTTTAAAAGCGACCAGGTCTACACCAATGTCAAGCGTACGGGTGCGTTCCCAGGTCAGCCCGGCAGCGATCGGTGTTGGCACAGAAAGATATTGCGTTTTCTGGTCGTCTGTAATGTAGTTCGCTGTACCGCGGCCAAGCAGCGGAATGTATCCGTACACCGCTGCCTCGCCCTGGTTGCCCAGTTCGCCATATGAGCCGCGCAGCTTGAACTCGTTAATCTGCTGCTTGAGTCCTTCAAAAAAAGACTCTTCGCTCAGGCGCCATCCCGCTGACACTGACGGGAAGAAACCGTAGCGGTTGCCGGCAGGGAACCGCGAGGTACCGTCATAACGGCCATTCAATTCGACCAGGTACCTGCCCTTGTAATCATAGTTAATACGTGCAAAACCACCCTTCAGGGCCCAGCTGTTTGCGCCACCGCTTACGGTCATGTCGCCGGTAGCGAGGTTGAGGTCGTTCAGGTCCTCAGAAACGAGGTTGGTGCCTAATCCGTAATTGCGCTTGTAAGAGCTGTGCTCCTGGTTATAGCCCAGGGTAATCTTAAAATTGTTCTGCCCGAATGAGCGCTGGTAGTCGCCAAACACGTTCAGAACATTGTAGTTCGTGGTATAATTTGTCTCTGCCAGCTGGTCAAAACCGAACTGGTCAACAACGCCAGGATAAATTGACCAGGGGGCAATGGTACGGCGGTTGGTCAGGAATGTTGGTGTGTAACTGTAGGAATAATTGCCGGTTACATGCAGTCCCTTTGCAAGCGAAAAAACCGCCTGCAGGTTGTTGATAAATTCCGTTTCATTGCGACGGCCTCTCGACTTGCCATGCTGCAGATCGGCATACACGCCATCGCCGATCGAATAACTGTTCAACTGGGTTTGATAAGTAGCTGTGCCGTCGGGATTGGTCGGCACGTAAGAAGGCAGAGCATGAACGGTTGGCGATACGAAATTCTGATTGCCGTTCTCATCTGTCTGAAAGCCGGGGTATGTATAACTGTTAAAGTTGAATTGCGTATTGTTTGTAACGCGGAGCCAACTTGTAATCTCGGCGCTGACCTTGCTGCGCAGGTTGTACATTTTGTACTTATCTGTAAGCACTTTCATCATGCCGTCTTTCTGGTACATGCGGCCCGACAGGAAAAAATTGAGCTTGTCTGTTCCGCCATTCATGCTTAGTGCATGCTCCATGTTTGGCTGCCAGTCGCGGTAAATGACATGGTACCAGTCGGTGTTTCCATAATAAACATACTGGTTCTTGCCGTTCCGGTTTTGTATAACCACACTGGGCAAACTGGGATCGGTCTTACGTTTAAGCAATTCTGCATAATCATCCTGTGTGTAACCGGTATAACTGTTGCCGGTAGCACGCCTGAAGGCTTCGTCGTTCAGCAAAGCGGCATCATAACCGCTGGTCATGAAATCTGTGCTTACCGTCGGTGTGCCCCAGCCAAAGTTGGTGCGGTAATCGATTTTGACAGCACCTGATTTACCGCTTTTCGTTGTTACAAGCATCACTCCGAAAGCGGCTCTGGCGCCATAAATGGCCGCCGCACCCGCATCTTTAAGCACGGTAATGCTTTCCACATCATGCGAGTTGATGTTGTTCAGGGTACCGGGAACTCCGTCTATCAGGATGAGCGGACCGGCATTTGCACCGTTGATCGAAGCGTAGCCCCGTACATTAACCGATCCCTCGGCACCGGGCCGGCCCCCGCCTGAACCAAACGTCACATTCACGTTCGGTATGGCTCCCTGCAAAGCCTGCGTAATATTGGCCACCGGGCGGTTCTCCAGCGCCTTCCCATCTAACTGGCTAACGGCGCCGGTCAGGTTCGCCTTTTTCTGCGTACCGTAACCCACCACGACAACGTCGTTCAGGTCTGAGCCGTTTACTTCCAATTCGACCGAATGGGTTACCTGCGCACCGTTCTGCACCTGCACATTCGGGATCTGCTTCGACTTGTACCCGACGTAGATGAAGTTCAGCGTGTACGTTCCTGGCGCAAGGCCGGTCAGGCTGTAGGTTCCGCTGGCATTGGTGGTCACCGTGCGACTGGCAGATCCGGCCCGCTCGGCACGCACCGTTGCCCCGACCAGAACCTCGGCTTTTTCATCTTTTACGGTACCTTGAATGGTACCACCCGGCGTTTGTGCATACAGGTTGCCAAAAAGCAAAAGCAGCATCAGGACCATTCCGGGCCATTTTACAAATAGTGGTTTAATCATAGGTCTAAAAATTAACCGGGCACTGCCCGTATAGTGATTTGTGGTTTAATTTCTATGGTTAAGGTGCTTTACACACCTGCAGTTTGCTGGTTCCCTGGCCCTGAATGCCAGAGAAAAGCTGTAAAACTGAGAGCGTTTTATTCCGAAAAGTTGAATTTATAACTTTTTGCGTGACTTTCTGCAACTAATCAGAACAAAACGAAATTTCGTTTCGTTTCCAGTTACGAGGTGTTCAGTAGCATCCCTAAGCCGCCGCAAAACTGCCGGCCGCGTGTAAAAGAGAAGTTAAGACAGGGTTATGTTTCAGAAAAGACGGGGATAAAGCCGGCTCTTTGCTGATCTTGGAGGAACTGCCGCATGCAAGGTTCAGCGACTAACCAGCGCGCTATCGGCGCGCGGGCTTACGGCTGCTCAGGTAAAAGTGCCAAAGGATCATCGTGGCGACCGTACGGTACGGCGCCCAACCGCCTGCCAGCCCAGTAAGCGTATCACGTTTGGTTTCCCGCGGCAGGCTTTTCAGGGTCTTCATGGCATTAACGGCAGCCAGGTCGCCCACAGGGAACAGATCGACGCGCTGTAAGGCAAACATGAGGTAGACATCGATGGTCCAGTTCCCTATGCCCTTCAGCGCCCCGAGCCGCTTGCGAACTTCTTCATCCGGCAGCTGTTCCATTTCGTGAAGACTGACCGCACCGCTTACGAGCGCCTCGGCCAGGATCCTGACATACGCAGTCTTTTGCCGGCTGAAATAACAGGCGCGAAGGGTTTCATCGCTCAGTTGCAGAAACGCTTCGGGGGCTACCGTACCCAACTGCTGCCTGAGCTTGTTCAGTGCCGCCAATGCCGATGCCAGTGAAACCTGTTGTTCCAGGATAATGTGGACCAGCGTTTCGAATGTATTCGGACGGGTCCACATGGGCGGGTAACCGAAGTTTTCCAGCACACGCCGAAGGTCGCGATCACGTGCTGCAAGATCATCGCACAGGTCTCTGTAGCCGGCGGCTGAAAATGTTCTGATCATACGGCTGCAAAATAAACAATCAGAAGCAGAAGTCACCGACCGGACGGTTGATAACCTGCGGGCGAACCTGTACATTAGCCGGTCAAAACTATGCCGCCACAGACACATGTACCGTCCAGCACCAGGCCGATTTGAGCGCAGCCGCATCGCCCCGACACCCAGCGGCTTTTTGCACCTGGGTAATGCATACAACTTTGCGCTGACCGCCGCGCTGTCACGCCACCTGGGTGCACGCATCCTGCTTCGCATCGATGACCTGGACCAGCAACGTGTAGATCCGGTCTACCTGGAAGACATCTTTGAAACCCTCCATTTTCTCGACATTCCGTTCGATGAAGGACCGCAGCATGTTACCGGGCTCCAAGCGATTTATTCCCAACTGCACAGATTAGACCTTTACAACAACCTGCTGTCCAGGCTGCGGTCGGCCGGCTTGCTGTTTGCCTGTAACTGCTCCAGGAAAGCAATTCTGAGTGCCAGCCCAAACGGCGTTTATCCCGGAACCTGCCGCAACAAAGAGCTGCCGTTTGGCGCCGAAGGTGTTGCCTGGCGGATGCGTACCGACCATTCGCTCGTTCTCCAGGTTGCTGAACCTTCGGGAATACGTCAGGCCACCCTGCCCCTGAGCCAACGGGATTTCGTGGTGCGGAAAAAAGATGGTTTTCCGGCTTATCAACTGGCTTCACTGGCCGATGACCTTCATTTCGGTGTTGATTTAATCGTTCGTGGCGAAGACCTCCGGGATTCGACCCTCGCCCAGCTTTACCTGGCCCGGGCTTTAGAAGCCAGTACGTTCCTGAACACCACGTTCGTACACCACCCGCTGTTGTCTGACAGACAGGGCGCGAAACTCTCCAAGTCGGCCGGCTCAACATCTGTTCAACACCTGCGCCGCGGCGGTTTGTCTGCGCCTCAGGTCTATGGTCTGATTGCAGCAGCTGCCGGACTTCAGACGCAGCCCCGCCACTGGCACGATTTCAACACTCAGGCGCTTTGGTCCTGTTCTTCTAACCCAGGCTAATCCCAGACAACACAGCCGCGCCAATACCATCGCTGCGAAAACGGCCTGTCTGCGTTGCGGCCGCAGGTACGTGGAACGGTCTTTGTCCGGGTTTCCGTAAAAAGCCATGAAAAAACAAACCCTGAAAAATATAGCGAGGATTGGCCTGGGTGCGAGCCTTGTCTTCGCGGGCACCAGTCACCTTAGTTTTGGCCGCAAAGACTTTCAGGCGCAGGTTCCTGACTGGGTTCCGCTCAAAAAAGATGATACCGTTGTTTACTCCGGTATAGCCGAAATTGCATTGGGTGCCGCGCTGGTGTTTGCACCAAAGCAATACCGCAAGCCGGCAGGACTCGTTGCCGCCGCGTTTTTTGCTGCCGTATTTCCGGGCAACATTTCCCAGTATGTGAACCACCGCGATGCTTTCGGGCTCGACACCGACCAGAAACGGCTTACCCGTCTGTTCTTTCAGCCACTGCTCGTGTGCTGGGCACTTTGGAGTACCTCCAGAAACAGGCCTGCTGCAAGGGGCCAACAGTAAGGTCACAACCGGGTGCAGTGAAGCAGTAAACCTACCTCCTGCCTGCTGAAGATCCGTTCACTTATAAACAGGAATCACGATGCAAAAAGAAATTCTATGGACCGGACAGGAATACCATTCCCTGGAACGCTGCTACATCCGGTTCAGGCAAACCGGAATGGAAGTAAAATCGACCATCATTGGCTTTTACCAACACGAGATCTACCAGGCAAATTACCACCTCCTAACCGGTGCAGATTGGATAGCCAAAAAGGTTGCCATTGAGATGCATCACCGGGGAAGGCAAGATTCTTACAATCTTGAGCGCATGGAAACCGGCGAATGGCGATCGTCTGATGGCGCTGCGCCTCAGTTTGCCGGCTGTATAGATGTCGACATTTCGTTAACACCTTTCACCAATACCCTACCTGTGAAGCGGCTCGGCTTGCTGCCGGGAGCGGCCGCAACCATCCGCGTTCTTTATTTTGACCTGCTCAACGGGGAGCTCCGTCCGGTTAACCAGCGGTATACCTGCCTTTCCGCAGACAGTTACCGCTATGAAAATGTTCCTAAAGATTTCGAGGCCGTGGTTCAGATTGACCCTGAAGGTTTGGTGACCGACTATCCCGGCTTGTTTTCCAGGACCGCATCAGGAACTTATCCCGACACAAACGATAGCGACAGTCTTTCTTCTGCCTTAGCGTGAGGCGAGCGCAGGCCTGCCGGCCTGTTTGCCACAGTGGCGCTCAATGATATACGCTGTGATTGGCTTGAGTTCCATTTCGGGGTAAACCGGGTGGTATCCAGGCCTGGTATAAAACTCAATGCGGTCCTGCAGGCGTTTATACCAGACTTTTCCAGTTGAAGCCAACGTAATGGTATCGGCCCGCACAATTTTTTTAAGTTGAAGCCTGGAGGTATCGAGCGCAAGAAGCATGCGCCCCGCAACCTGCCCATCACAAGACGCCTGTTCGTAGTGAACAATGCCATCAAAATTCTCGAGAACTTTACCAAACAGCAGTTTGACCTGGCCAGCATCCTGGACTCTGCCGAAGACCTGAAATACATCAAAGCCATCCGGAAGGAATTTGAAAAGGAGATTCTTGCCCCTTCAGACGAGCTGGTACGGCTGCTGGTGAACCGGTTTTTCGGCAAAACGCTTACCGCTAACCGCCTGCTTGCCTTCAAGTACTATAGCCGTAAAGCGCTGGCCCCCTCTATCAATGAGTCGATCAGTGATAGGCTCAAATCAGCCCTGCATATCAATGACAAGCTCGATGCCCCTGAAGAAACGAGCGCCAAATCTGTTGATGCCCAAGTCGACGGGTCAAAAGTCATCACCACCGAAGAGGAACTTGAAGCATTCCATATCGTCAAAGCCATTCTGCGCGAGAAAATCCCCGCCACGCGTATCGCCGCGCGGGATACCCAATCTTACTTTGGCGTGCTGCTAGACAACAACGATCGCAAACCTCTTTGCCGTTTCCATTTCAACGGCACGAAAAAGTATCTCGAAATCTTTCAAAATGGCAAAGATGCTGGGCGAGCGGGTCTTGCTCGGCAGCCTTGACGAACTTTACCATTACCGGGAACAACTACAGCAAACCGCCGCGCTGTACAGCTAAACGCATGTCAGTCGGCGGCAAAAGGGCTGCTGCCTTTCGGCGAAAGATCTTACCTTTGGCCCTCCGTAAAGAAAAGCACTTGATAAAACCAGACAAGATCATCCGCCCGGCACTCCTGCTTCTGCTGCTCTGGCTGGCGCCTGATGTTTGCCCGGCCCAGCGCAAGCCAGGCAGCTCCCCAACGCTGCCAGACCGGCCATTTTCCGCCCGGGTAACCGGAATTACTGATGGCGACACCCTGGAAATCCTTTATAACGGCCAGCCGGTCAAGGTTCGGCTCAGCCACATCGACTCGCCCGAACGCAGCGGCGGGCAGCCTTTCTGGCAAGAGGCCAAACAGGCCCTATCGGCGCTTTGTTTTGGCCAACAGGTTACTGTGCATCCGGAAAAGCGCGACCGGTACAAACGGCTTATTGCAACCATTATAAACGCCGATAAAATCGTCGTGAACGAGCAAATGGTACGCCAAGGCATGGCCTGGCATTTCAGCAGGTATTCAAACAGCCGGCAATACGCCGCACTTGAAACCACCGCCAGATTAAAGCGCGCCGGTTTGTGGCAGGATACACAGCCTGTTGCGCCCTGGGTGTGGCGTAAACAGAAACACCGGCGCATGCCCGCCAGGTAACGATCGGTCCGAACATTTTTGCTTTACAGCTGTATGTACTTGGATGATCGCCGAAAACAAGTACACAGCACTGCCCGCATCTTACCGTTTGCTCATTTTGGGGTTTGTGTTGTGTAAGATTATCCTGCACTTTGCGGCCAACGCCAACTATGGCTTGCACGCAGACGAGCTCTATTACATCGCACTTGGCAAAAATCTGCAGCCGGGTTATCTGGACAACGGACCATTCACTCCCTGGATTGCGGCGCTGTACCCAGCCGGGAGGGATATCTCGGCCTTCGTTTATCGCTTGTTGCCTACGCTTTTTTCGGCAGCTACGGTCGGCCTAAGCGGCCTGGCCGCCTTTCGCCTGGGAGGCGGCAGGCTGGCCGTCGCGATTACCTGTACGGCACTGTTATGTTCACCGGCCTACCTTGCAACGGGGTACTTTCTTCAGCCTGTAGCCTTCGAGCCTTTTTTCTGGACGGCCGGCGCTTTTTTCCTGCTCAGGTATGTGCAGACAGCCCAGCCTGCCCAGGCTGTCTGGGCCAGCCTGGCGTTCGCCCTCGGAATCCTGAACAAATACAGCACACTCCTGTATTTTCTTGCCTTGTTACCCGGCCTGCTGATCTCCTTCCGGCGCACACAGCAGGGTTCTCCCTTTTGGCCGGCGGTTTTGCCAGGCCTATTGCTGCTTCTGCCCAACTTGTTCTGGCAGATACAGCACGATTTTCCGTTTGTCCGGTACCTGTCGGTTTTGAAAGCAAACACCCCTGAAACCGGCGCCTGGAATTTTTTACTGGAGCAGGTGCTCGCACATGGGTCCGGCCTGGCCGTATGGTCGGCGGGTCTGGTTGCCTTACTATTTCTACCCCACTTCCGGCCCTACCGTTTCCTGGGTAGCGCCATGCTGGCGATTCTGGTTTTTTTTATGTACTCAGGCGGAAAGATTTACTACATGCTCGGCGCTATGCCGCTGCTGCTGGCGGCGGGCGGCGTATGCTGGGAAAAACTGCTCGGGCGGCTGGCCGCCTTCTGGACCTATAACCTGTTTGCGCTGCACCTGCTGGTGCTGGCAGCACTGCCGGCGCTTGTCCCCATTCTTCCTTTGCAGGCCATGCTGAACTATTTCAACACAACTGCTTCATATACCGCCAACACCGCACTGCTGGAATGGCCCGATGGTAGAAAGCACCAGCTGCCTGCTTTTTATGCAGACATGCTTGGCTGGGAAACACTGACCATGCAGGCAGATTCAGCCTACCGAGCACTTGATCCGGCCACGAAAAGCCGCCTTACGGTGGTAACCGATGGCTATGCCGTGACCGCGGCACTGATCCACTACAAGCCGGCTTCTTTTCCTGCCGTTCATGCCTGCGACAACAGCGTGCTGGAATGGTCATTTCCGCGGCTGCCCGATGGGCCAATCCTGTTTATAACCGATAAAAGCACAGCCGGGGTCAGCGCGCTCGCCCCGCAGGCCGTCTTGCTTTGCACCTTCAGGCAGCCCACGGCGATTGGCAACGGAACAAACACTTTCCTGCTTCCCAGCCCGCAGCCCGGTTTCAGTGCCTGGTACCGCGCCGAACGGGAAAAATTTACGGGATCGGGTCGCTAGCGCACTTAAGCCATGCCTAAAGGTTCATGCCGCCAGATATCTCAATACGCTGCGCATTGATCCACCTGGCCTCTTCGGTACACAGAAAAGCGACAACTCCACCGATGTCTTCTGGCAGGCCTACACGCCCCAGGGCGGTAACCGATGCAATATGCTTGTTCAGCTCAGCATTATCGCGCACCGCACCGCCCTGAATATCTGTTTCTATCGCCCCGGGCGCAACAATGTTTACCCTGATGCGGCGTTCGCCGAGTTCTTTTGCCTGGTATTTTGTAAGCACTTCCATGCCGCCTTTCATGGCTGCATAGGCAGCAAAACCAGGTGTGGCAAAACGGGTAAGGCCGGTCGATACATTCACAATACCACCGCCATCGTTCAGCAAGGGCAGCAGCGCTTGTGTCAAAAAGAAAGGGCCCTTTAAGTGTATCTGGGCCAGCTCATCATACTGCTGCTCAGTGACCTGCCCGAACGGTGCGGTATAAATAAAGCCGGCATTGTTAATGAGAAAGTCCAGCTTCGCAGTGCCAAAAGTCGCAGAAAACGTAGCCGCAAGTGCTTCGACAAATGCATTATAACCCGCAATGTCGAGCACATCGAACTGCAAAGCGGCTGCTTTCCGGCCCATCCTGCTGATCTCATTGACGACAGCATCTGCCTCGCCTTGTTGCGATTGAAATGTCAGCACCACATCCAGACCTTTTGCGGCCAGTTTAATGGCCATGTCTCGTCCCAGGCCGCGGCTGCCGCCGGTTACCAGTGCAATGCGTTGTGATGCGCTTAAATTTTTTGAATTTTCCATACCCAAAGGTAGGCTGGTTCGCTGCTGTCATGTTTGCAGACATCAATCTGAAATTTGCAAAAATCAATCATCAGACCTGAATTTTTGAGGTGCCAGACCTGTTTGCCGTTTGAAAAAATTGGAGAAATGAGCAATCTCCTCAAATCCAAGTACCCATGCAATTTCAGACACATTCCAGTCGGTTTGTCTGAGCAGGATCTTCGCCTCCTGGATGATCCTGCTGCCAATGATCTCTGTTGTGGTTTTGCCGGTGCTTTCCCTGAGCACTTTGTTCAGGTGGTTGATGTGTACCGCGAGCCGGTTCGCATAATCGCCTGCTGTGCGCAGCAAAAGACGCTGCTGCTGTGACTCGATGGGAAACTGCCTTTCGAGCAATTCGATAAATAAGGAAGATATGCGGTGACCTGCATGATGGCTGGAATATAATTTTGAAGCTGGCTGCAGCTTCTGCCCGAAATGGATCAGTTCCATAACCATGTTTCGAAGCAGGTCGTATTTATACTTATAATCAGACGACAGTTCGCGCTGCATGCGCTCAAAGAGCCCGGCCGCCCCGGCAGCTTCAGTTTCAGAAAGCTGGAAGATCGGGTGCTGCCCCGGACTAAAGATCGGCAGTTCGTCGATCACCACACCAGTTTTGTTGCGGCTTAAAAATTCGGGCGTAAACACACAGAATACTGCCGACTGCTTGTCGTTCTGCGGTATCCAGTTGTATGGAATTTTGGGTGTCGCGAAGAGCAAAGCCCGCCCGTCGATCTCGATTACTTTGTCTGCGTATTCTGCCCGGTTACACCCTTCGATCAGGCTGATCTTATAATAGGCCCGCTTGCTGTAAGGCATGAGGTGTTTGCCCGTGGCCTGATCGTACAGCTGGTCTAAGGCAAACACGTTGAAATGTCCGATTTCCTTGTCAATGGCCCCGGGCAGCAAGCTCTGCAGGTCTCGGCCCGAGGCAGCGGCCATTTCCTGATAAAAATCCTCAAGTGTCGTTTCCATTTGTTCTGCTTTTTGCAAAAATCAAATGTACCTGCTTTCTCCGAAAGCCCGAAACGAAGCTTAGCGTTGTACTTTGCTCCAAACCTCGTAGATCTTGGCGCCCTTGCTGCTCAGACCGCTGTGGTGCCAGTTTCCATCCTGGAGTTTGCCGTCAAAACCAAGTGTAGCCCCTACCCGGCTGGAATCGCGGGAAAAAAACTCGATTTTTTCGGTGTATTTGCCATTGGCAAAGGTATAGGAACCACCACCGGTACCTGAAAATTGTTTCTTTGCCGGATCGATGGCCACCCACTGGAATTTGGTGCCGGTCAGCATTTTATACGTCTGCCTGGTTCCTGACTGGTGAATTGCGGCAACCTTACCGTCATCGCCCGCCCTGCCGGTTATGCGCCATACGCCCGCGAGGGGCGCTTTGCCATCGTCTACACGCGTAAAACTCACTTCCCCTTCAGGCATCTGCAACGTGAGTCGCTCACCAGCTATACTGAACGGTACGTTCAGGCCTGTACCTACGCGCGCGGAGTCTGCAGTATCGTATAACACCGTCGCCGCAACACCCTGGTCTTTGACCTGGAAGGTGCCGCCCTGGCTGGCAATAAACTGGTTACCGTTGTGTACCGTATGAAAATAATAGCCATCCTGGAAGAAAAGGTGGTGCTGGTTATTGCCATCGGCAAGTTGCCAGGCACCTGTCAGGCCTGAAGTCTGTGCCTGCAAGGCAGTTGTTGCGCCCAATACCACAAGGATCAGCAGCATGGCGGATTTTGTAAACCTACTCATTTCGATTGTTTTAATGGTTGATGATCTGAATACTAAAGATAACTAAACCCAGGTATTTTTTATTACCGGCGGCCCGTATATATATTTACGCGCCATTGTTGATTCTGGCCTGACAAGCCCATTCCTAGCCCGCACCGCCAAATATCGGTTTCTCAAACTGGTGCGCCCCTTTACCGGCAAATTGGTTGGGCTGGCCCCGTTTTTCCAGATAGGGCGAGAACGTGCTGACCCGCACCCGGTTTTCCTTTACTGAGAACTGCATAACCCGCAGGTAACCGTTGCCCCCATTTACGCTGGCCGTTGTTCCGTCCGGGCTAAGCGACTGAAAATCGGATATATAAGTGCGAACAGGCGGAAGCGCCCCACGGTCGGTACGGAAATAATTGACGTCGCCATTCAGGTTGGCGATGTGGCCGCCTAGCAACATGACCAGGTTTGGCTGGTCTTTAAGTGCATCGTAAATAAGCTGCCCCTGTTTGCTGAACGCTTTTTGCTTCAGCTTACCCGCGTTATGGGTAACCACGATGGCCGTATGGTCGGCGTATTTTTTGAGCAATTGTAAAGCCCAGCCATTTCGCGCTTCGTCATCTGCCGTATTGTTTACCTGGTCATCGTCAAACTCCAGGTAAATAACGATCCACGCCTTGCCGCCTGCACGGAAGCGGTCGTAATGATCGTCGTAGTTACCGGCCTCGCGGGTTCCCCCGAACCAGGGTTTGCCATCAAACCGGGACCGGGTTCCACCTTGGTTCACAAACCATTTATGAAACAACGCCGTGCTGCTGCCCGAGGCATCGCCGGCCAACGGAAACTGGTCGTGATTTCCCACGGCGATGCCGTAAGGTATTCCCGCAGCATCAAGCGGGCGCATGATGGTATCGCAGGCCCGAAACCGTTCCTCACTGATGGCTCTGGCTGTCGTCTCCTCATGCCCGCCTTTGGCCATGTTGATGCTCTGGCTCAGGTCGCCTAGCTGCGTCACGTAGACAATATTGCGGCTTCGCCGGTTTGCTACGATCCAGTCAACCTGTTCGCGGAACATCTGCCGGTTGGCAATTCGCCGTAAGTTCTGAATATAATTCTGTGTATCAGGTAAAACGACCACGGTAAACGTTGCAGGCGTTTCCGATCTGGCTGCCCGGCTCAGTCTGCCCGGGCTGAGCGACAACAAAAAGACGAACAGCAGCAGTCTCCCGGCTATGGCCCGGATACCTCCAGGTATCTTAAACCGATCAAACAGAAAAATTTTCATGCAATTGAGCGGCAGCTCAGGTAGCTACCGGTTATCTAAGATACAAAAGCGGCGCGCTGTTAAGATGAACAGGCGGTAATATCCTCGTGGCATTTGACAAGCAGCCAAAACAGCCGTTCGGTTATTTGCGTGCCTGTGTAATCTCCGCTTCGGTTGGATGGCGCAGCACCTCAAGGGCATTGCCCTGCAGCCTGATCAATCCCAGCTGAACAAAGGCCTGCAGCCAGCCTGGCATGGGCCATTCCTGCCATTTTTCATTGAAAACGCGGGCGTTTTCAATGATGGCGCTGAAATGGTTTAGCGGTGGCGAGCAACTGCTGTGGTGCTGGTGATAGGCCGTGGCAGCGGCAACCTGGAGTGGCACCCGATTTTTCCGCGCAGCAAAAGCGAAATCGGTATCTTCCGCACCATATCCTTTAAATGCGGCATCGAAACCGCCTATTTTTTCAAATACCGCGGCCGAGCAGGCAAAATTGAGCGACCAGAACCATTCATATGGATAGTGGTCGTGTCCGTCGCGAACCGGATCTGGTTTGCTCAGCTCATGCATGCGCTGAAGCCAGTTATCCGAACCGGTCGCCCCTTCTGGCAGGTAACGGACCTTGCCCGACCACAATACATCATCTGCAGTGGCGAAGCAATCAAGGTACCGCTCAATCAGGTTCAACGCGGGTATACAATCAACATCGAGAAAAATATTCAGGTCAGAGGAGGAGCAGCTCATAGCCCGGTTGCGGGCCATAGCCAGGTTGAGGCTGTCGCCTGTATACAATGTTAACTGATGGACCGGGAAGGGCATCCCGGGCAATGGCACAGGTTCTTCATTCAGGTGCATGACAATGACTTCGGCTGGAAGCACCGTTCCGGCGGCCAGGCCGGCCAGGGTGTTGCGAAGGGCAGCGTTGCGGTTGTGCACAAGTGTGAGTACAGAGACGTTCATGACTGGCGATCGGTTTGTGTATAAAACAATGTGGCGTGCAACGCCTGCAGCTGACGGGCAATAACACCCAGTGCGGCGGGATCGGTCAGGCGGGTAGCGGCTTCATTCTCTTTCAGTGCAATTGCATCAGCGAGGCATGCAGTCCAGTCCGCCTGCACAAACTCTTCCGGCCACACCACCCGGGCCACGCGCAGCCTTTCCAGGTGGGTCGCTTTCGTCTCCTGCTCCTTGAAAGGGCGGCTGTCGGGAACACAAACAAAAGGCAGATCCAGGTCTGCCAGTTCCATAACCGTATTGTGGCCGGCATTGGCAATAACAGCTTCACAGGTCAGGAGCACATCCGATGGATCAGCCAGGTGCTGGTGGAAAACACAATTTGCCGGCCTGTGACCCGGGACGGCCGGCAGTCTGCCGATGACGTGAATCTCAGTGGCCGGCAGCTGGGCGCTCAAGCGCAATAAAAAATTTTCGTCAAAACAGGTGCCACCCTGGCCCATAAAGACCGCTACCCGGGGAAGAACCTGCCGGGAAGCAGCGTGCATGCCCGTATAGCGGGAAAACCCACCGCTAAACAGCGTTTTTTCTGCAAACCGGCCTTCCTGATCGGGCTGCGCCATTTCGGCCGCATAAGGCGCAATGATCATTTCTGCCGCTTCATAGGCCAGCCTGTGCGGCAGATCGTTGCGCAGGCCATGCTGGCGTATATAAACATAGGGAACGCCGCACAAGCGGGCCAACAACGCTACTTCAACCGACACGTCGACAACCAGCAACAGCTGCGGATGCGCAGTGAAAGCAGAAACCAGTTCCAGGCTGCGGCTTTTCAAGCCCTGTATGTGGTAGGGCGCATAGTGTACAAAAGAAGGTGTTGTTCCGGGCGCACCGGCTAACAGGTCGCCTGCACCTGGCAGGTCTGAGGGCAGGTCTATCCACTTCAAACCGGCAGGAATCAAGGCCCGGCGCGCTTCCAGACCGCTGCCGGCAAAGATCACGTCAGCCGCAGGCAGATGCCTGGCAATTGACAGTGCCCGCATCAGGTGACCCGAGCCGTGGTGATGAATGTAAAAACAAAACTTATACGGCATGCGAAAGGTACCGGTTAGCCGCCACTTCCGAAAACAATGCCTCGTAAGACGAGATCATGGTCTCAATGCTTAGCCGGTCTTCGGCCCGGCGGCGACAGGCCCCGCGATCCAATCTGGCAGCTTCGGCAATGCAATGGGCAAGATCCTGCGGATCGCTGCTGCTTGTTAAGCGGCCTGTTTCTGGGCACACCAGGTTCGGCAGGGCACCGCGCGCAAAACCGGCAACAGGCGTCCCGCAAGCCAGGCTTTCGGCAATGACCAGGCCGAAAGGTTCCTCCCAGCATGGCGTAATGACGCTCGCTGCAGCTCCGCCGATCAGTTTGTTAAGCTGAGCGTGATCGAGGTGGTCCAGCAGTTCTGCGCCAGCACCCAGCAAGGGCCTGACGTAGGTTTCAAAATAATGCCGGTCAGCAATGCTCCCGGCTACTTTAATCGGGTATCCGGCCAGCCCTGCCGCCTCAATGGCCAGGTGCGTTCCCTTATCGGGATGAATGCGGCCAAACCAGACTACATAATTCCCGTCATTGCGATCATGGAAGTCCCATTTATCGAGGTTAATGCCATTTGATATGATTTCGCAATCTGAAATATAGGGTTTCCAGGCAACTGCATTCGATTTAGAGACAGACACATAGCGGATCTTGCCGATCTTTTGTTCCTGGGCCGCCGCCCGCTTCATTTCGAATATAGGCGGCGTATGCAGCACGGTCACCATGGGCGTGCTGATCAGCGTAGCCATGGTAATGGGCACATAATTTAGGCTGTTGTTAAAAATAACATCGAAACCCTCCCGGTCTATGTCCTGCATCAGCTCCAGGTAAGCGTGGTGGGTCGATATAAAATCTTCCACAAGCTCGTGCGAAGGAAAGCGGCTCAAGGTTTGCCGGTTGTAATCTTCATCGCTTAAGATCGAACGCAGGCCGAGTTCCGGATCTGATTGTTCGCTCGCAAAAAGGGTTACGTCATGACCGCGTGCAATCAGATGACTAGTCACTTCATGGGTAAAAGCTTCCAGGCCGCCCATAAAAGGCTTACGTATCGGGTGTTTTAAATGTGCAATTATACCTATTTTCATATTCAGTAGCTGACTCCTATATCAAAGTATTTAAACCACGAATTGTTTCATCAATTCTGCGCAGAGTCAGACAAAGACCAGAGCCGTTAGGTGTATAGGCTGGCTAAAAGCCCGGGAACTATTTTTTTAATGTCCAGATGCGCGTCTGGGGAACTGTTTTAAGCATTATTTCCCTGAATTGAGCCGGCTGGTCAAACACCAGCCTGTTAAGTACGCGGTATTCATAACTCACCTCGAACGAGGTGTGTTCAAAGGGCCAGGGCGTTACGGTCAGCTCATTTCCCCGTTGTGAAAGCTGGTGAACTTTGCCATCCGGGCCCTTGCTGATCTCTACTTTTCTGCCTTCTGGCTGATTCTCGTGCTGACAGAGAAGCAGCGAAAGCGCATCGCACCATTCCAGCAGGCTGTAGTCTTTTCTGATTTGTGTGGCCGTTATCCCCAACTGCCTGCGCCAGGCCTCACGCTGCGAAACCTGGTCTTTAAGGAAAGCCTGCACTTGGGCAGGTGCATCCGGGGGGCATACGAAACCCAGGTGCATGGAGCAAAGCAAAGCAATGTATGTACTTTTACTGCGGGCCATCAAAACCGTTTCTTCACAATGGCGAAGGTCGAAACCTTTCATCTTGAAATCGAGCGGTGCACCTGCAGCCGTCAGGATGTCCGGCTGCAGCAGTTCAATCCGGCTGTCGTCGTGCTCGGCAATCGCGGTAAGCAGCTCCAGCCATCTCGGCCCGCGGTATTTCTTTTTCCATTGCGCCGCCAGCGCCGCGGCCAGCAGTCCGTGTGCCCGCTGCGTTATAATCTCCCAACCCTGTTCTGTGTAATTTACAATCATTGTTTGCCACGCAGCGGCTGCTGCGGTCGCTGAAGGAACGTTTCAAAGCCCGAAAGGTTTAACCCTACCGGCAAAACCAGGCCTTAGCCGATCCAGTTGAACGAGCGCGCCACACGGCAGGCCTCGATCGAGTTGCTGACCCGCAGCTTTTCAAGGATGTTCTGGCGGTGCCTGTTTACGGTGTTCAGGCTGATACAAAGCGTACCCGCAATTTCCTTGCTTGCTTTGCCACTGTCAATGAGCGAAAGCACTTCCTGTTCGCGCCGGGACAGCATATTGGCCCGCCCGTCGCCGGCAGGCACAGCCTCGCCGGTACGCGCGTTTACAATACGTCCTTCAAAATGATCAGAGGGAAAATGGTCAAAACCGTACAGGCACAAGGCCATTTCGGTATGGTCATTTCGCAGGTCGAGCAGGTAATACATCCGATGCAGTACAGGTACATACCGGTTCATGGCATTGTACATCCGCAGTTTTCGCACCACATGGTAATCTGAACGTTCAGCCGGCGAAATACCCTTGAGAAAGTGAAAAAAACGAAGCTCCTGCATGTGTTTGGCTTGCAGGTCGTCCGGGTGGATCCTTGCAAAAACCTCCTCTTCCCAGATCGAATCAATCTGAGCACCGCTTAACTGTCCCTGCAACCCAAGCGCGGCTGCTGCCGAACCGTAATACACATAACTTTTGTTGAAAACCAGGTCGCTTAAGACCACGATGGCCTGGTCGGCAGAAGCGTACAGGCTGGCCAGGTGTTTGGCCTGCTCGAGTTTGGTGCCGCCGCCTGCTTGTTCAAAATCCTGCGAAAGCAGCTGGTTGCCCAGAATCACTGCAATATCATTCATGCTGCAAAAATGGTTATTAATCAGTATTGAAACGCCTGTGTACGCCTGGTAATTTTGCAAAAGATAATGATTCCAGGTGCGGGCATCTGAAAACTGTACGGAAGCGAATTGACTATTATATGAAAAGAATCCTTTTTAGCTTACTGGGCCTGGCCCTGACGCAGGTTTGCTCTGCCCAAAAACTCGAAAAAATGCAATGGTTTAACGAACCCGAAAAGTGGGAAATAAAAAACAACGTCCTGACCATGTTCGTTACCCCGCAAAGCGACTACTGGCGTATTTCACACTACGGCTTTACAGTCGATGATGCGCCTTTTTATTTCGGCACCTATGGCGGCGAGTTTGAGGTTAAGGTCAAAATAACCGGCAATTACAAGGCCCGCTTTGACCAGATGGGCATCATGCTGCGCACCGACCAGGAAAACTACATTAAGGCGGGGATCGAGTTTGTAGACGGCAGCTACAATTTGAGCACGGTGGTGACACACAAAACGAGCGACTGGAGTGTTATCAAACAAGATAAAGCCCTCCCTTTTGTCTGGATCAAAGCTGTAAGGCGGCTGGATGCCGTCGAGGTATTCTATTCTTTCGATGACAAAGAGTACACCATGATGCGCAATGCCTACCTGAAAGACAACACACCGGTTATGGTTGGCCTCATGGCCGCTTCGCCAGACGGGAAGGGTTTTGAAGCGCGTTTTGAACATTTCTCCGTGAAACACCTGCCCGATGCCCGCCGGCTCAAATGGCTGAAAGAAAATGCCGGAAACTGAACGCCAATGGCAGTTGCGTGAGCAGTTTCCTAAAATTCTTCGAAAGTAGACCGTTCAGGAACCGGATCTCCGCTAATGCGCAGCGTTGCCTTGATTGTATCGACCTCAAACTGCAGGCGGCGGTCGTCATGAATTGTCAGTTCGATTCCGTCACAGGCATTGTATTGGCTGGCGCGAAAGTTAACCAGGACCGTGCCCCGGAGTTTTTCCGTAAAATCGATCAGCAGCCCGGGCCCGCCGGTCATCCGGTAACGCTCCTCCAAATAGGCATTTACCAGGTCGGCCAACTGAGCAGGATAAGTTTGCAGGTCGGTCTGCAGCAGCGCAATGCGGTCAGGCCGTCCTGCCAGTATGGCATTCAGGGTTTCCTTGCGCAGGGGAATGGCAACAGTCGGATTCATTGGTCTTTTTTTAAGGAATACAATACAGATAAGATGAAGAGCGCTGCTTAAGCGCTACCAGGTTGCGGCAGTTCAAGCATCAGCAATGGGTACGGCTTACCGGCCCCATCCAACTCCCGCCTTGCAAACACTTTGAAGCCAAGCCGTTTATAGAAACGAAAAGCCGCTTCATTTTGTTCATTTACATCGACACGAAAGATCTTTTTTTCTTCAATGGCAAACTGCATGAGCGCCGTGCCCACGCCCTGACCTGCCTTTTCCGGGCGCACAAACAAGGCATGTACCATTTGCTCTTCTGCGCAGACGAAGCCTGTAATGCCATCGGCATCGGCCAAACAGTAGACTTCCATCTCGGGCAGTGCCGACCGCAGCGATTCCCTGTAAAAAATGATGTCAGTCTCGGAAAGGAAATGATGGGTAGCGCGGACGGCGCTTTCCCAGATCGCGAGTACCTCGTCATGGTGATGGGCCGTTGCCTGAAAGATTTGTGTCATGCCGGATAAAAGTAAGGTATTCCTGCGGGAGACCGGTTACATGCGCCGCTCTGTCTATAAATTAATGCTGAGTTCACGATCAAGCGAACCCGCCCTGGCCCGTAGCTGGTTGTCTATCCAAACACAGAGGCCGCCCTGGTTTCCGGGCTTGCCGGAATCCCAGTCTTTTTTCCAGACGATGTCGATGTCATGGCCGTGGTAACGGATGTTTCCCAGATAAAAGTAGTCCCATTTATCTGCTGGCAATAAGGGATGAATTGAAAACTTGTTTTCATGACTTGGCTTGAAGCCGAGCAGATCCTCGATCAGGATGTCGGGGAAAGTGGAATGAAAATAATCCTTCTCACCACCAAAAGCAAGGCCGTTGCTCGGAATGTACCATTCGCCAATGTTCAGGCTTTCCCTGCCATGCATTTGTGCCAGTTTCTGAACGTAGTCATACAGAAGCTGCCGGTCGGCATCTGTGATTTCCTGCTTATAGTTACGAAGGTAGTTTGCATATGCTTTGTAGACAACGGAATTTTGAAAAGGCCAGCCCCGGCCGTTCCAGGCATAGGCCTGCTCGTTGTAGTAAGGGTGCCGGCGTTCTGCAGTCGTCATTCCTGCTGCGTGGTAAAATCCTTGCTGCGAGCGAAACATATCCCAGGCTTTGCTGAAGCGCCGGGCCTGATTTTTCGGCAGCATGTTGAAATACCAGGGCGTGTAGCCTACCGATTCCCGCACGCGCGCCTCATAGTCGCCCTTGCCGAACGCGTTGTCGCCTGCACTGTAGGTGTTAAAAAACTGGTCCTGTTCATTCCATAGCACGTTCAGTACTTTTTGCTGTAAAGCAGTTGCCCGCGCTGCGTACAGTGCAGATTTCTTTTTGCTCTCCGTACCGCCGGGCACACGATCCAGCTCATACAAATCAGACAACGACCGTAGGTTCGCGTAAGCATATCCGTTAACAGAGGGCCTGACCAGGTAAAAATCAGGATATCCTTTGCGGTATGCGCGCGGGTATTGCCTGGCCTGCGCTGAAGCCGCTGCGTTTCCTGTAGTCTCCCAGCCCAGGTAATAGTTTTTCCAGTTTTCGGCCGTATACAGACTGTAAGCGCCATCGCTGGCAATCAAGCCAAGAACTGCCGAAAGACTGAACTCCATGCCATCATATAAATCCAGGATTTTGTACATCCCATCGGTTCTGGCCCCGGGTTTCCTGACCGTAAAAAGGCTGTCCCAAACCTGTTGGTGTTTCTCCATATGCGGTAGCAGGCCATGCAACCACTGCCTGTCCGGATGCACCTTCAGGTAGGCTCCGATTCCGTCGACCATCCAGCTCGAAAAATGGTGGCTTTCGGGCCGACTTAAATAGGTGAGAAAGTTATCATTCTCACGCTGGTTCAGTTTCGAGGCCGACCCGCTCATGAAATAGTCGGCATATGACTTTAAAAACCGCCCATCCCGCAGCCACCTGACGTCGTAAAACTGGTGACCGGCCGGGCAGGTAATCGCGCCGCTCAGCGAAGCCCAGGGCTTTAGGCCGAAAAACTCTGTCACTACCCAGTATTTTCTACGGTCGCGCAGGTCATCGTATTCTTTGAGGTGTTTGCTGATCATCCACCAGCGGTAATTGTACACCCTGCGCATCTGAGTATCGGAACTGATAAACAGGGGAATGTTTTCCTGCAGGAAGGATTTATTGTTGCGGGCATTGAACGGCCCGTCTGATTCAGGACGATCCCTGTAGGCATTGAACTCGTCTATATCGGCAGACAAGCGGGCTGCCGACAGTTCTTTCAGCCGGCGCAATTCCACATCTGGAGCCGGTGCCTTCTGGCTGTGAGCGGATAAGGCGATCAGCAGGATCGACAGGCTAAATAGTGCAGCAGGGAACACCCGGACGGGATTCAGAAAATTTGACATAGCGGATCAGTTACCGGTTCATCTGCGTTGCGAAAGCCGCAGATGTCCCAAACCGAATATAGCTGAATAAAGCGGAAGTGCATAAAATCCTTTTAGCAGCTTAGGCTGCCGGACCCTGTGTCGGGGCTGTCGCAATGGGTACAGTGGCCTTCGGATGAAGGTAAGAAAAACGCATTTCCGCAACGCCTGCGCCGGCCCCGCAGTTTCAGAAGTTTTGGAGGATTCTCAACTGAACAAAATGAACAAAACAGACATACCTGACAGGCTCATCTTAAATAATCAGTATTTAAGCGGCAAAAGGCATTTTCTTTACATGCATGTCATGAACGATTCTTCCTGTCCTGATCCAGGAGATGTCGGGATAAATTTCTTCCTGGTTGTCGCTGGCAATTTCCGATCTTTTTGTAAATTGGTAGTAATCAACCCTATTCCCTATGTCTACCACAATTACCGTTCTCAGCTGGAACGTTGAGAGCTTCGGCGCGGCCAAGGCGGCGATTTTGTCACCAAAAGTCAAAGGCCAGGCAACCCCGCCGCTCTCCAAATCCCAGATCGTAGATTTTATTGCTGCCGTTGCGAAGGGGCTCAACCTTGACGTAATGGGCATCATGGAAGTCAAGTCCGGCATCGGTCAGCTGCTGAACAACTGGCTGCTATCTGCCCTGAACAACAATGGTACCGCCGGCACAACCTGGAAGGGCGCTGTAAGTTCCCGGCAGGATGGGGGTACGCAGGAAGAGTACATTTACCTTTGGAAATCTACCGCTACCTTCGATCTGGACATGACGGCACTCCCGGGGCCGACCTCGCTTCTCAATGTGGCCGATGAACAAGCGTTCGCCGGCCTCTTCCAGGCTGCCAATGTGACCGCCGCTACCGATCAGTCCGATTTCCTTTTGTCGCTCACCGCAAACGGCTACCTGATCAAGGGTATCTGGAGAGAACGTTCATCAAACAAAAGAACCAAAACCTTCCGCGTCAATCCAGACATCTGGCAATCGCTGAAGAACGGCACACCGGTAAAATTTGATGCCACGAAGAACCCGCCCCCACCGGTTACTTTTACAGCGCAACAGCTTACTCAGATCGGGTCAATTCTGACCCAGCTTGACGTGCTGCGTTTTGTTACTTACGGTGACCGGTCCCCCTACCTGATCAACCTCAAGCTCGACACGAAACCTTTAACCCTGGCGCTCTACCATGCCCCGGGACCGCAGGATATTACGCGTTTTGAAGCGATTAACATCATCGGGATGAGCTTGCCGCTCGCCCCGGCTAATCCAGACAAAAACATGATGGTAATGGGCGATTTTAACGTTGCAAGCAATCAGACCTTTACCATGGCCAGGTTGTACCAGCGCGCTCCGGCAACGGGCAACCCCAACGGCGTCGTATTCGGCCCCATCACACCTCAGAAAACAGAACTTATCTTTAATCCAATCATCCTTAGCCCCCTGAGTGCCGGCTTTGCAAGGCTTCCTTACCCCTCCTACACCTCGCTTAGCTCAAGATTCGTAACCAATACGGCCAAACCGCAGGATACCCAGGGGAACATTTACGACAATTTCTACTACCGGACAAGCGGCACGAGTGCCAATCAGTTGTCTATGGTAGCCAATTCGCCCAAGATTACGCTGCCACTCGAAGCTTTTTATCCCGGAACCGGGTTCAATGCAACCATAGCAACGGCGCTTATGGTGTTTTTTCGTGCATTTGGCGGACTTGCGCACGTTCAGAAAGCGCTGGCGACTGCAAACAAGGCGCAGGCCAAGATTGCGGCAGCTGTAAAGCGAGGCACAAACACCTCTAAGACGGCAGCGGCCAACCTGAGCAAGGACCCCAGTAATACCACGCTGCAAAAACGGGCGAAGAATGCGGCTGCCCAGCTGGCGACCTATAATGCAAGACTGGCAAGCACCACCGATGCGATCAGTTCACTGACCGCAACCCAGACACTGTTAACAAACGGGTTCAATGTAACACCTGCCGGTATTGGCGATGCATTGACCATTTACAGACACGCCATCAGCGACCACCTGGCCATCAGCCTTCAACTGCAATCCTGACCTTTAACCCGCACCAGCATGACTCAATCTGATCTGCTTGCCCTCCTGCAGCAAGGTTACCCGGGAGGAGCCGGTTCCGGCAGCATGGATATTTCCACGCTTCAGAACCCCGCCTACACGGCGCTGTTTACGCAACTGGGCATAACCAGTACCACCATACCGCTCAATAACAGCACCGGTTTTGCCGCAGAAGGCGCCAACATTGTCTTCAAAGGAAATGTGAACGGGTCTTTTTTCGGCCTGGTCAACCCCCAGGTCACGATCCAGTTCAGCCCTGATTCTGTGAACAGCGGCGCATTCATCCTGCTGATGCACTTCGCTCTTCCGGGAGCCTGGACCTTCAGCCAGTCGATCCCTTTTTTTGCGGGCAGCATTTATGATACGCTCGTTCTTGACACCTCCGTTGCACCGGCCCTGGTCATGACCTCGGGCCCGGCCACAGATCCGGTCAACAATGCGGCGGCTACCGCCTCCGGACTATATTTCTACGGCTTATTCAGCCACACACAGGGCCCCGCATCGTTCACCCTTGCCCTCAGCCTGCTCGAAGCTTTTACTTCGGAAAGTACCGTTTTCGGCCCGGTCGGCCTGGACATGAGTGTTCCAGGCCAGGAAAGCATCAACATGCAGCTGGCCCTCGGTTCGGGTACCATTTCAAATCTTTTTGGACAGGGTTCGGTCTCGCTGACACTTTCGGTGACGCTTTTTGCCGGCCTGCTTCCCGGCATTGACCAATACCAGAAAGGGGTACTTTTCACCGCGTCACTGGCCTTCGGCCAGTCGACCCTGAACCTGGGCGCGCTGCTGAGTGGCGAAGCC
Source organism: Pedobacter yulinensis (assembly GCF_003029735.1). GTDB lineage: Bacteria > Bacteroidota > Bacteroidia > Sphingobacteriales > Sphingobacteriaceae > Pedobacter > Pedobacter yulinensis. The sequence goes on along the minus strand of NZ_KZ686268.1, from coordinate 928,186 downwards.
GACGGCGTCTTGAACCTGGAGGTAACCGGCACGGCGCTGGCCATTGATGAATCTGCGATCAACACCTATTTCGGGAGCAACAATGGCATCGTCAGCAGCCTGCCCGGCCAGTTTCAGACCGATGAGAGTCTGATTGCGATTACGGCCATGAATTTCGGCATCGGCCTTACTTCGCATAACCTGGAATATGCCATGATGACCATTTCCGTACTCCAGGGCGAACTCTGGAATGTTTGGATGAATGGCAGCACCCCGGTCATCTCCATCGGTAACCTGGCATTTACGTTCAGTATTTTCCAGCCCTTCGGCGCCTCGCCCCTTTACGAATTCAATTTTGCAGGAATATTTGAACTGGGCGGGGTCGTTCCGATCCTGATCCAGGCGCAGCTTGGCAATGCTGAAGACCTGATTCTGTCGGGCCAGTTGCAACCGGGCGAAGAACCGGGCGTAGCGGCATTGATCGCCGCATTCTATCCGCAGCAGACCACCGTTCCTGCAGACCTGGTCTTTGAAAAGATCGATTTCCAGGCTGACATTTCGCAGGGCACTTTCAACGCCGACCTCGTCATAGCCGGCGAATGGGAATTCGGCTTCGGCGACAACGGCAGCATTGCCTTTGAGGAACTGTCCATGTTTTTCTCTTACGACTCTTCCAACACCCCTTTTATTCAGGCAGGGGTTGAAGGTATTTTCCGGATCGACCAGACCAACCAGTTCGACATTGCCCTGACCCTCTCAAACACTAATTTTACCTTCAGCGGCGCCTGGAAAGACACCGGGACACCTATTACCTATATCGATATTGTCATGGCACTCGGCTTATACGGACTTCCGCAGCTGCCAGACATCGATCTTTCACTTACCGGAGCGAAACTCACCTTCGATTCGCAGAACCTCATATTTACGTTCGAGCTGGATTCCAAATCGTTCGGAGACGCGCTCATCATTGCCGGCAAATCGACGACCGGCGCCTGGGGATTCGTTTTCGGTCTCGAAGCCACCCCAAAAGGAGAACCGATCAATATCGACATCACCAACATCCCGGTTGTGGGCAACCTGGTACCGGCGGGAGATGATACGCTTAGCATCACGAACCTGCGTTTCGTGGGTGCTACAAACAGTTTGCCGGCGGTAACGCTGAGTGCGGCGCAACAGGCCATTGTAGGAACCCAGTTAAGCAGCGGGATCACGCTGTCAATTGACTTTGCCGTAGGCACATTGCTAAGCGAAAGTTTTACTGTCAGGTTTGCACTTTCTGATGGTTCGCAATACGATACACCACCACCGCCGCCCGCGCAGAGTACAACCCTGTGGCAGCCGCCAGCACCGCAGCAGTCTGGCCTGCCGGCTTCGGCCCCGGCAGGTTCCCTGGCTACCTGGGTAAAGGTGCAGCGCAGCTTTGGCCCGGTGCAGATTGACAGCGTCGGTTTCCAGATCGTAAACGGCAACAGCCTGGCTTTGCTTGTTTCGGGTGGCGTTTCCCTGGGCGGCCTGAGTATCGGCCTTACCGCCTTGGAGGCCGTAATTCCGATTTCAAAACCCTTTACACCCTCATTCAGCCTTGGCGGACTGGAGGTCGCCTATACCGGCACAGGCTTCAGTGTGGCCGGGGGACTTTTAACGGTCCCTGGCAAAACGCCTGCCGAGTACCTTGGCAACCTGTCGGTAAATGCCGGCCCGTTCGGCGTTACCGCCTTTGGCATGTACAGCACCGTTGCGGGACAGCCTTCGCTGTTCGCTTACCTGGCTGTCTCAGTGCCCCTCGGCGGTCCGCCTTTTTTCTTTGTGACCGGCCTTGCCGGCGGTTTTGGATACAATGCGCAGATCCAGTTGCCTACGATCGAAAACGTAGCCACTTACCCGCTCATCCAGGCAGTTACACAGACCCCTCCGCAATCTGCCTCGCAGGTACAGGCTGAACTGCAGCAGCTCGTTTCCACACAAAATAACCAGAACTGGCTGGCTGCAGGAATCGGTTTCAGCTCGTTCGAGATGCTGAATTCATTTGCCCTGCTGACCGTTTCTTTTGGAAATACCTTTGCTGTTGCCCTCATGGGCGAATCTTCGCTCAGCGTGCCCCTGTCTACAAAAGACGAAATCAAAGTCGAGCCCATCGCGGAAGCCCAGATGGAAATACTGATTGAATTCCTGCCCTCGAACGGAATCTTCGCGGTCAATGCACAGCTTACGCCCAGTTCATATGTGCTCAGTAAAAATGCAAAACTGACGGGCGGGTTTGCATTTGATCTGTGGTTCAGCCCGAGCCCTTACGCCGGCGACTTCGTCATTACACTGGGTGGATACAACCCATATTATGTTCCGCAAAAATATTATCCGGCCGTGCCGCGGCTGGGCATTTCCTGGCAGCTGTCATCACTGATGTCGATTACCGGAAGCGCCTATTTTGCGTTAACCCCCTCGGTGATCATGGCCGGTGGCAGCCTGAATGCGGTATACCATGCCGGGAACCTGCGGGCCTGGTTTACGGCTGAGGCTGATTTCCTGATCCGTTTCAAACCCTTCAGTTTCATTGTCAGCATCAGCGTAACCGTTGGTGTGTCGATGAAGCTGAATCTCCTGTTCACCACAACGACGATCACGCTGTCTGTCGGGCTGGGCCTGCAGCTCTGGGGCCTTCCTTTCGGCGGTACAGCCCGTATGGACCTGTCGATCATTTCGATCTCCATCAACTTTGGTTCCTCGCTTTCAAAGCCGCCCGAAGTCAACTGGGACATTTTTACCGAGAGTTTCCTCCCTCCGCCGCAGTCTGTACCGCCTGCCGGGCAGGCCTCGCCGCTGGCACCGCAGGCCCTCGACGCAACTGGCGTACCGGTTACCACGACAGACAGCATCCTCTCACTCAGTGCAAGTTCAGGGCTGCTTCAGTCGATCAGCACTTACACCTGGCAGGTAGATCCCGAAACCTTCGTCATGCTGCTCACACTACAGATCCCGGCTACTTCTGCAGTCGTCAATACCACCGACGAGCACAACAATCCGGTCAGTACGCCTGTAAGCGGATCCTGGAACACCAATCTTGGCGTAGGGCCAATGGGTGTCGGGCCCGGCGGTTTAACGGCTGCGCTGACCATACAAATAACAGCGCCAGCGGCCGGCGATGAAGATGTTTGGGTAGCCCAGGCCGTGACCGGACAGGTCGCCAGCGGCCTGTGGGCCAACACCACCAACACCATGAGCACCGATGGCACGCTGCAGAATGTACTGGTGGGCGTGTCCCTGGTTCCTGTGCCGCCGCAGCCGGCCACTACCGCAGCGATAGACCTTTCCCTGCTGCTTTATGACCCCGGCAACCCTGTATCCTGGAACTGGTCTTCCCCCCAGGTCGTGAATACAGATCCCTACGGAAACGACAACCCCATGGCAGAAATGCAGTCTTCACTGATTGACGCTACCGTTGCTGCAACACGCAGTTCCTGGATTAACAGCCTCATTGCGCAGGGTTTTGCACTGAGCAACGAGGTAGACGTTTCAGATTTTTCAAGCAATGCCAACAACCTGCTGCTGAGTGCGCCCGCGCTGCGCCTTGCTGGTGAGGAAAAGGCAGAAAGCGAATAACAACCTTCTTAAATGACAAGAGATGAGCACAGATACCACGCTGACCTTTATACAACACCAGTTGCCGCCTTTAGACAGCGGCGAATATACCGTTAACGTAAGCCAGAAGGTAACCCTGGCCAATGTTGATACAGAAACGTTCCAGACGAATCCGCTCACTTTGTTTGTAAGCGGCAAACGCTTTCAGCTTGATGGTTCTGACATTCAAAGCGCCTTTCCGCCGGCCAATCAACAGGGTTATTACGGAAACGTGTTCGCCCATGTGGTGTTAAATACACCTACGCTGCCCTGGCAGCGCGGAACGGGCGAAGCGGCAAACACCGGCACCGATGATGTCGCTGCCTGGCTGGGCATCATGACATTTGCAGAGACCGACCCTGTGCCCGGTCTCCAAAGCGCCACACTGAACGACCTGGTCAACCCGCCTTCGGGCACCTTTTTCCCTGCGCTGACGCTCGAGCCGGGCCAGCAGCCGACAGATCCGGTAACGATCGTCGACGTGCCCGCCACACTTTTTAACAACATCGCGCCGAGTCTGAACGACCTGGCCTGGCTGGCACACGTACGAACTGTTGACGTTTCAAACAAAGCGACCTCAGGAGACGAACCCGCACCGGGAACCTTAAGCGTGGTGATCGGCAACCGCCTGCCGCCCGTAGGCATGCACACAACTGCTATGCTCGTGTCCTTTGAAAATTATGCTTCGATGCTGCCCGCAGATGATGGGACCCCCGCAACACAGGCGGCAGGCTACCAGTACATGCGCATGGTTGTGCTGTACAACTGGACCTTTCTGGCACAGGCAGAGCCCGTAACGTTCGAGCAGTACCTTGAATCAGTAAACGTAACTCCAGCCGGACTGCAGCAAACGTATAACACTGCTGTGTCCTCGGGCAACGCTGCAGCCGATGCCGCGGTTCAGAACATCATCAATATGGGTTACACCGGTTTTCCGCACTTGTTGAGGGACGGTGGCAATACGGTTTCCTGGTTTCGCGGGCCCTTGCTGCCTTATGGAACGCAGCCTTTTATCCAGGTTCCCTTTGGGGATGCCGATCAGCTCCTGCGATATGACCCTGGTTCGGGCATATTCGATGTGTCGTATTCGGCAGCATGGCAGCTGGGCCGGCTGCTTGCACTGAACGACCGCAATTTTGCGCTTGCCTTGTTCAGGTGGCGGGCCCGGCATACCAGCGAGGCCCTGACGCAGCTTGAACAGGACATGCTCAATGAACAGCTCGACATCCAGATAGACCCCGATCAGCTGCCGAGCGAGCAGAACATTGCCCGGATCAGGCAGTCGCTGCTGCAGGTTATCAAACCCATCACTGAAAATTTCAAAGCCCCGCAATAACATTATGGCTTTTCTCAAACGACCCGACGCCGCCCGGGTAAAGGCACAGTTTGCCAGGCAGCTGCTTCACGCGGTTCAGGATACTGAAAAAGACGACCACAAAACCATGGAGACCTGGTTTAGCCGGCTGCATCTCTTTTACGGCGTGCCCTTCAACTACCTGGTGCCCGACGAGCGCATGCTGCCGCAAGAGTCGCTGCGCTTTTTCCAGGTAGACAGCAATTGGATGGAGGCCCTGATAGACGGGACTTTCAGCATTGGTTCCAGCAAACCTTCGTCTGATTCTGTTCTGCTTGGACACAGCATCGCCATCCGCCAGCAGGCGAAAGAAAAAATTGCCAGTGTGCGCGCCAACATTTTGAGTAAAGCAAAGGGACCCGCAGCAGAAAAAGCCAAAAAGCTCCTGCAAACCTACGTGGCGGCGCCTCCCGGGCCGGTAAGCGGCTTCCTGCTGCGATCAATGGTCATTACCGGCTGGCCAGGCATACAGGTTCACGGATTTTCTGACGCAGCAGGCAGCACGCCGATCCCAATTCTGCGCATGGAAAAGCTGTCTTCCTCCCTTTTATTTGTGTTGTTTGATGGTGTGGTCCAGTCTGTCAATTTCCAGGAGCCTTCTGAAGGCGTACACTTCGGCGTAACGCCAGACACCAGCCCCCCCACTACCGAACTCCGGTATGCGCAAACCGGCGCAGGCGTGACGAGCGGGCAGCTGATTCCTGACCAGGAAAAATATGCAGTACCCATGCGCAGCACCAGCACGCTGAATGTACTCCGCGCCAACACGCTTGCCCAGCAGCTGATCAATCAGCCTACTGTCTGGCCGCCAGGCACCCAGGCTCCGTATCCCACCTTTACCGCGGCACAGTTTGCCCTTGAGTTGATCCAGGGTGTGCAAAGTGTTCAATTTTCCCTATCCGGTAACACCAAAAATAATCCCGAATGAATCTCCCCGGCCCTTCATTGATCGTTCCCATCGACCTACAGGCACTTTGTGTTGGCAGCGCTGATGTTGCCGCGCAGGCAACCGTGCTGTCTCCGGAAGCTGATTTTAGCTTGCTGCCTTACAGCAATTCAGGTTCCTGGGTCAACGCGTCGTCTTATACCAGCTCACGCGTCATGGCGGGCTCAGCTCCTTTCGACGGAGCCGTCCCTGCACAATACGGCATTCACCTGCACTGGGCGCTCCCCGACGGACTCACGCAAGCCAATCCGCCGCAGGACCAGCCCGATGCCGAATCGGTTTTCCCGCAGGTTCCCAATCGCTGGCTGCTTACCCGCATCATCCTTGACTCTGGCAACCCGGCGACACCGGTAACCACAACTGCCAGCTGGGTCATTGAAAGCGACCGCCTGATGGCGGTACAGGATGCTTCGCTGCCTCCGGCTTTTCCGCAGCCCACCGTTCCGCTTGATCCCGTGCCCGGCGGACAAAACTACAACTTCATCGGCCAGGCCTTCCCGCTTGCCAGCTGGGCAGAGTCGACAGCGCAGCGGCTGAGCCCTCTTACTGCAACCGGGTACGGAAGTACTGCCTTTGCGGCTTATTATCCAAATTCAAGTACCGTGTTCGGGTTTCTGGATAATTTTGAAGGCGTGACCTACAACGCGGCCAGTTCAACCGTACACTATCAGGTGGCAGGCTGGTATAGTGATCCTACAAATGACCCCCTGAACGGTCAGCAAACTGATCCCGCAGCCAATCCCTATGGCTGGACATTTACGGCCGGAACAAACCCGCAGAGCATCGTTTGCAATGGCATCATTACCGGCATTACCTGGAACCCCGAGACCGCGTACCTGAGCACAAAAACCAACCCGCTTACTGCTGCCCTGGGCAACGATTCGCCCGAGGCCTTTGCAGCGCTGCTGGCCAATATAAACGGCAATAAAACGGCCTATCCAAATGCCGAGCTCCTGCTCAACCTGCTGCAGTTTAATTACCTGTCTAAACTGGGCCAGATCCCCGATGCCCTTCAAAGCTTCGAGGAAACACTGCACAAAGCTTCTTTTGCGCCCTTCAGGTCGGGTTCCCGCTGGCGTATACTTAGCAACAACCCGGCAAAGAAAGAACTGCATAAAAAGATTGCGGGTTTCCGCGAACCGCTCCAGGCCCTCAACCAGTTGCAGCAGGCTGCAGATGAGCAGTTGCTGTCCTTGAACGCCGAAAGTGCACAGCTGTTTGCAGACTGGTATAAATACCTGGCACTGGCCTACGATAAGCCGGAGGGCATTCCTGCAAACCTGACCGTCAACGATGCGCAGCAGTTCGTGGCCAGCGCGGCGACACCGCTGGCGCAGGCTGTCTCGGCTTATGCGGCAACTTACCTGACGCCTCTGCAAACTGCCGAGGCCGCACTGTCAGCCAGTCTGCCCGGCGACCTTCGCCTGGTGCAAAGTGAGCCGGCAGCGCATTACTGGCAGGCCAACAACCCGGTGCTGATCCTGGCCGGGGCAGATGTTGTACCCCCAGCCCGGTACGGCAACGATGGCTCCGGGAACGACGACAATTTGCTGCCCTGCCGGCTTGACAGCGAACTCCTCACCGGCCTGGCCCTGCAGCCGGGTTTTGTAACCGGCAGTTCGGCTGCGGCACTTGTCATGGCGGGGTTGCCGGCGCTTGCAGCCCAACCTGCAGACGCGCCCGTCGTTTTACTTAACCAGCTTTTCCAGGAGGCATTTCTGCTGACACCAGCCCTTCAAAATACAGTGGCCGCCACCCTGGGCGGACAGGGAGGAGCCGGCAACCCGGCTACCCTGGACTTTGCAGGAACGGTGCAGGCCCTACAGGCCGGCCTGGTCCAACTCATGGCCGGACAGCCGCCCGCAAACGCCACGTACACCGGTCTGGTGCCAGACCCTTCCATGATCTTTCCGTATGCAGGCACGCCCTGGCTGCCGATCAGCATGCAGTACTCTGTTTTTTACCAGCCCGTTCAGTCTGTCGACACGGCAGGAGGGTCGCCCGTCCCCTATCCGCCGGCTTTTATCAACGAGCAGTTTGCCTGGGATAACGACACCATCGAGCTTCAATACCAGGGCACAGGCCTGCAGGCCGGCGCAACTTATACCGGCTCAGTTACCCTGACGCCAAATGCAAGGCAAGACCTGGCCTTTTCCATCCAGCATTACCTGGGCAATGCACCCCACAGTGCAGATAGTACCGAACTCCAGGCCTTACTCACTGAAGTACAGCAGCTGCCCCAGCTGGCACAGGGCATGAGTGGATTTCTCGACTCCATGGCCATGTCTCAGCAAGTTCTGCAGATGCCCGTTTGGGACCCGCTGGCCAATTCCATCATGCAAACCAATTTTGTTAAACCTGTTGCTCAAGCCGTGAACGGCCAGAACTTCGTGGCTCCGCAGCCAGGCCTGCAGTTTAACCCGATACGCAGCGGCGGATTGGAGATTACGCAGATCAGGCTTGTCGACGCTTTCGGTCAATACAAAGACTACCTGAACCCCACGGTTTTCGTCGGGCAAACGCTCCTGCCCCCGCCGGCACTGACAGCTTCCGGGGTGCAGGCTTTCCTGCCGCCGCGCATTACACAACCGGCCCGCCTTGACATTTCCTGGCTGCCCGCCGACGGGGAAGACAGCCACTCGCCACTTATTGGCTGGGTTTTGCCCAACCGGCTGGACAACAGCGTTTTTATATACGACGCTTCAGGTGATGCCATTGGCGAGCTGATGCAACCTCCCGGCACCAACGAGGTGATCTTCATGCCTGCAGCCGGCAGTTCAAACCCGCCGGGCACCACGTTCGCAAACGCACTTACCGGCCTAAACAGCCAGCTGGCCTCGGTCATGACCGCACTTTACAACAATGGCGATTCCAGTTACCTGTCACCCTTCCTGGCTGCCGTAAACCAGGCACTTGGCATGATTTTACCGCCAAAAACATCAGATGACCAGGCCAGCGCACTGCTGATCGGCCAGCCGCTGGTCCTGGCCAACATCGCCATGCAGCTGGACCTGTTGGGTAGGCCGGTCACAGACCAGTCCTGGTATGGTTTTGCAGAGGCCATTAACGGCGGTACGCGAACAGACGGCGGTCTATCGACCGTGCAGTTCCCGGTCCAGTTGGGCGACCTGCTGCAGCTGAATGACGGTCTGGTCGGATTCTGGCCAGGAAACGGTCAAACCTCAGACCTGAGCACTTTTTACAGCCCGGGCGCCCAGGAGACTAGCGGGCCGGTCGTTGCACCGGTGCAAGACACGATCGTGATCACCCCTTCGCCTGCGGCAGATCCGCTCAATTTTCTGCTCTTGCTTGATCCACAAGCGCCGGTACACGCCACCACGGGCATCCTGCCGGTTAAAACGTTCAGCCTGGCACAGGAAACTTATTCGGGGGCACTCGCCAAATTGAAAGTAACGTTCCTGACAGCCCCCATACTCTCGGGAGCAAACGACGGCTCGGTTGCCCTCCCTATTCCAGATGAAACCCAGGGTACCTGGAACTGGATCTCGGTTCAGTCCGGAGCCTGGAACCCCATGGCACTCGAACAGCAAACATCGCAGCAGGCTACCCTGAATTACACACCGCAGCGCATCCTTGACGGCTGGCTGCAGCTCAGCAATTTCGAACCCGAAAAACCATAAGTCTATTCCCTATTTAAAACCAAACAGCTATGCCTTCCTCAACCAAACGCATTTTCGCCCTGAACGAGTCGGGGCAGTCGACCCTCAGTTTCAGCTGGCAGAACTACGACGGTGCCCAGGCCATTTACCTGACCGATTCAGCATCATTAAACAACATTACCATTACACTGACCAACAACACCGAGGGCACGGTTGGCTTCCCCGGCGGGCCGATATACTCGATGGAGGGCTCCGGATCGGCCGGCGTTATTTTTCTTCAGTTCCTGGACCAATATATTCCCGCGGCCGATGTAGCCGTTATGAGCTGGGACGGGCCGACAGATGGTGTAACATGGAGCGCTGCCACCTTTAAAGATTCCAATGGCCAATACCTGGCCATCGCACCGGAATCTGACGTGTATATCAGCTCGGGCAGCTCGGTCACCTTTACCCTCACCAATGTGATGACACCTGACGTCAGCAGCCCGGTAACCGGGGGAAAAGTAGCTTTCACCTACGAAGAGGTAACCGGTCTGCAGCAAAGTTATGGGGCCATACAATTGCCGGTACCACTGCTGAACCCGCCAAACAACGCCAACCAGAACCTGGATCCGCTTGTCGGCTTTGCCGAGACCGACCTGGTGTTCATCGGCACTGAACCGAACTCGCTCACCCTGTACATTACCAATACGCAATCGACGTCCATTACGCTCAACAACCCACCTACGGCACCGGTGTTTTCGGTAAGCTTCGCTTTTGGTACCGGTACAGGAGCGATCACAACGGTAGACAACAGCAATTTCTCCGTAAACATGGCCGGGGGAAATGCGAACAACTGGAAGGTCATCCCGAATACACTGGGGGGCAATCCATATTGGCAATTTGAGCCGCTGACCACGAATGTCCTCGGTACCGGCGTTAATTCGACCGCCGAGATCAGTATCGGCAACATTATTACACAACTCGAACCGGGCGTCTCGTCGGTGATTGTGGCATGGACCGGTATTCCAGGATACAACGACGGTGAACTCGCCGTAGACATGATCAAAGTCAACCCGATCATCATCAGTTCGCTTACCGCATCGCCTGCGGTCATCTCCAATCCAACAGGGCCTACGCCTGTAGCTATTGATTTTGAAGTGCTGAACTCGACGTTTATCGCCATTACCAATACGGGATTTGCCCAGCAGACCAACAGCGCAGATTACACCGGAAATGCGGTGGCGAATATTACAGGGACCACGACATTTACGCTGATAGCCAGCAACATTTACACCAGCCAGCAGGTCGCCCAGTCGGTGACGGCGACCGTAACACCGGACCTCTACAGCCTGCTCCCGCTTGGAACGGTGGTCATGTGGGCCGGGGGCATTAACAATGTCCCGGCAGGCTGGATGCTTTGCATGGGGCAGACTGTGCAGACCCCTGCCCCCGCCGGCTGGGCCGCAGGACCCGGAGTCACAGCACCTGCTTCCGGCTGGATTCTACCCGACCTTCGCGACCGCTTTGTTGTGGGTGCCGGTGGTACCGTGGCCCCGGCTACCGATTCGCAGGGCGGCCCCGATCAACATACCCATAACATTACAGTGAACCCGCAATCATTCCAAACAACAACAGACGGCACGCATAACCACTCTATGACCTTCAATACGACCGGTTGCATGAGCTCGGGCGATACCTCGCATTACACGCTCTATTATGGCATGAACAACGGTAAGGATTTAGGTTGCAACAACGGAACAAACTCGCAGAACACCTCGTCAGATGGCAGCCACAACCATAGCGTAACCGTAGGGTTCAGCAACGTGGTTTCTGCCACACAGAACGGGGGGATCAATCCACCCTGGTATTCACTGGCATTCATCATTAAGATTTTCTGATGAGAAGGACATCTACCGATTCTGCGCCGGTGTCCATTTCCGGAACCCATGCAGGAGCAGTCGCACAGCTTGTGGCGCATGCCTTCGGCCCGGGCTGGCGCATTTCAGGCTGGACCAAACTGAACCACAAAACAGAAGTCCGGGTACTGCGGCTTGGGCTTGCAGGCCCCCCGGGAGCCGAAACGAAGTCTGTCATCCTGAAATGTGCAGCGCGCTACCCGGTTTCAGGGCGATATCCTTCCGATTTCCTGGAAGAGCAGCTGAACTACCAGTACCTTTCCCGGCTCAGGCCCGGTTTTGAGCGTTTTCCCGCAAGCCTGGCCCAGCATCAGGGGCTGTTGCTCATGGAAGACCTTGGGCCCGATACCTATGGTTTTAACTCACTAGAAGAAATCGTAGACGCACTCGTCGGAACGCTGCACAACCTGCATGATAGCAGTTACGGCACCGAGCAGCTGTACCTGGAGCTGCGCGCTGCAGCCGGACTGGGGGACGACGAACGGCGGTACAGCGCCATGGGCTGCGCCCGCATGTTTCAAAAAGGCTGCGATCAACTTTCTGAGTTTTTTACGCTGCTTGGCCTGCGGCAGGAACAGCTGTTGAACCGCTCCCTGGCTGAAGCCGGCCGGCTAATCCTGAGCCCGGGACCTTTCTGGTCTTTCGTTCATGACGACCTGGCCGACCGGCGTCAGTCGGTCGTGCTGAATGGCACCATCAAGTTACTCGACTTTGAGCACGGCAAATTTTTCCATCGGCTCATTGATCTGGCCAAATTGCTGATGGGCAAGATCGAGCGCGACAATGATAAAAAAGCCATGATCTACCACCACCCGAATGTGCCGACCGGCATCGGAGAGGTCTATTACACACGCTGGGCTCAAAGTGCAGCTGCACCCGGCCGGTCTGAATTTACACATCATTTTGCTGCCGCCAACATTTTCCAGACCATGCTAATCATCGGCCGCCTCAGCGAACTGCAGGGTGCTGAGGTACTGTATTCGACGGCCGGAAACCTGAAAATGATCCTGCCAAGGCTTGTGCATCACCTGGAGCAGGGCGCTCCGGGCCATTTCCAGGAACTGAAAGCGCTGCTGGTTATGTTTTGCAGCCGGATCATGATTTAACCGCAGCAACATGGAGTATCGCGGCGTAATCTCTATCTTTCCTCAAAATTTACGCATGAAATTTCTGATCACGCTCCTTATCCTCTGCCTGCCAGACCTGGCTGGGGCACAGGACACCACCAAAATCAAACACGGCGCCCTGATGCTTTCTCAAGCCATGATGAAAGGCGATGTAGAAACGCTCGTGGCTCATACCTATCCCAGAGCGCTGGCCATGACCGGCGGGAAAGAGAAAGTCACTGCTGAAGTACAAAAATTTCTGAAGGAACTGGCCGCGCAGGGAATGTCTTTCAGAAGCGTTGAGTTCGGTAACGTCAGCAAAATTGTGAAAGCCGGGACGGAACTCCACTGCACCATCCCGCACACCATTTCGCTGACGGTTAAGGGCGGCTATGTTTCTGCCCGGTCTTCGATCATCGGCATCAGCGCCGATCAGGGAAAAACCTGGAAATATATTTCTGCCGGCAATATCCCCCTGGAAACGCTGAAAAAAGTGCTTCCAAACTTCAATCCTGAACTAAAGATCCAGCAGCAGACGGCGCCGGTTTTTCATCAGGACAAGGCGGGTACGACAAGTAACTGATCACCCGCCGCACATCAAACGAACCATTTCTGCCTTTGCCTTGCCTGAGTGTTATTCCTGCAGGTTGCTGCGGCTTTGCAGCCTGCATGAAGAAAAAAGTGTTTGCACCCCCTGACATACCGCTGTCACGCCGCTGCGCTATTTTTGTTATACCAAGAGAAAGAAACGCTTCAACCTAATTTTGAATGATATGAAAACTTCAAGCACACTCCGCGGACTGGCCACCTCCTGTTTTTATGCAGACGATCTTGCTGCTGCCCGCGCATGGTATGCCGAATTCTTAGGCGTTGATGCCTATTTCGCGTTTCCCCGTACCGGCGAGCCTGCTTATATCGAATTCCGGCTGGGCGATTACCAGCATGAACTCGGTTTTATCGATTCCCGGTATGCCCCCCAGGGCAAACGTGAGCCAGGCGGCGCGATAACCTATTGGCATGTAGACGACATTGAAGCAACATATGCCCGCCTGCTGGACCTCGGCGCCACTACTTTTGAACCCATTATGCCCAGATCTGACAGTGGTTTCATCACCGCTTCTGTCGTAGATCCGTTCGGCAACGTGCTGGGCATTATGTACAACCCGCATTACCTGGATATGCTTGCCGCAATACAAAGCGGTACTGCAGGTGCATAAAATACCTTCGGCGATGAACCCTGAACTTCACATCATTTATCCTGAGTCGGCCCTGGCCTGGCGTCAGTGGCTTAGCCAACACCATGAAACAAACCAGACGGTATGGGTTGCCTGTGCAAAAAAGCAGGCGTCTAAATACACACTGAATCATGCAGAGGCGGTGGCCGAGGCATTGTGTTTCGGCTGGATTGACGGCACAACGCGTTCGCTCAATGCTGAATATTTTATCCAGTCATTTACCAAACGTAAGTCTAAAAGCATGTGGTGCAGAGCCAACAAGGAAAAGGTTGCAGAGCTTACAGCGAACGGGCTCATGCAGCCCGCGGGGCTGGCTGCTGTGCATGCGGCTAAGAAGAATGGTTACTGGACCATCCTTGATGAGGTCGAGGCTTTAAAGATCCCGGCAGACCTGCGGCATGAACTTCACACAGACATGAGCGCAGAAGCGTTTTTTGACAAGCTTTCCAATTCTGATAAAAAAAGGCTGCTTACCTGGCTGGTACTTGCGAAAAGGCCGGAAACGCGCGCGCAGCGCATCCGGGAAATCGTGAGCTGTGCAGCTGCCGGACTAAAGCCCGGCTTGCTGGCCCGGTAACCGGCACGGCCCTAACTCGTTGGTTTGCAACATTAACGCAGGGAGTTTGGTTGGTCTGCGCTACTGCCTGGCCAGTGACAGCTCGTGCAGCAGGCAAATCAGGGGAACCCATTCCACGCGAATGCTTTTATAGGCCTTTTGGAGCAGGTTATGTACCGATTGTTTGTTGATCTGCATCAGGCTGGCAATTGCATCATAGTCCAGGTTTTCATAGTACCGGAGGTAAACAATTTCTTTCTGACGTGCAGGTAAGCGGTCGAGCAGCATTTTGATCTTCCTGGCGAGTTCGAGGTCTTCTGTATGGGCAATGATCTGTTCTTCAATGCTGTACTCAACCAAAAAATTGAAGTTTTCCTCTTCCAGGCTGGTTCTTTTATGCCACCTTCCCTGTTCCCGCAAGACCCGGTTGCGCAGCGCAATAAACAGGTAGCCTTTAACCGACCGGGGCAGGGGCAGGGATGAACGTTTGTTCCACAACTCCACGAAGAGTTCCTGCAAACAGTCTTTAACCAGGTCACGGTCCTGGCAAAACCGGCTGCCATAACCGAACAAGGACTTACTGAATGAGCGGATGAGCCCGTCAAAAGCTTCCGGCTGCCCATCACACAGGCCTTGCCACAGCGCCTGTTCCTGTACCATCCTTTCGTTTTTATCGAGACCCATTCCTTTTGTTTCCAATCTTACCGCCTTGACCAGGCATCACGATGATTATCAGCCAGAAGTAAATATATAGATAATCAGTTAAAGTCGGTACCCGCAAAAATGGCATCAGAGCCGAAACGCCTGGAAATCACCGTGTTTAATCGAAATTTTCTCTGGGCGAATAATAAATTAAGTGTTTAGTTATCAAGAACTTAAAGGTTTATTAAAATAAACCTAACGTGACGAGGGTAATTTTGGCCCGTCCATGTATCTTCAGTTTAGCACACACAGAAAACCAAACCGCTGTAGCTGACTGATGATTTTCCCGCAAAAAAGAATGCCGTTCCCGGCAGCCGCCTGCAAGCAGCGGCAACGGAGCATGAAAGCGTGCGCAGGCAAGTTTTCCGGAGGCCGTTCCGGAAGCATTCCGGGAAAATCATTGTCCGGCTGCAACCTGATAATTTAACACGACCCCGATGGACAAATATGACCAGTATGAACTGGATGATTTCCTGAACGACGAATCGTTCAGATTTTGGGTAATGGGATGGGACAAGGCGGCAGAAGCGCATTGGGATGCCTGGGCCGACAGCCATCCGGAAAAACGTACCATGATGAACCGCGCCAGGAACATCCTCCTCTCGCTCGAGGCACTGCCCGCTGTTGCTCCCCTTACCGACGAAGAGGTAGAAGAAATTGGGCGCAATACACGGCAGTGGCTGGCCGCACAACCACAGCAGCAACCCGTTAAAAAGCTGGTACACCAGCGCTGGTTCAGGCTTGCCGCCGCCCTCATTCTCATTTGTTCGCTGTTGTTTCTGTATCGAAGCGAAACCGGCGACAGGGAGAAATTATTCGATCTGGCCGCCGCCGAAATACCACCATCTGAAACGGGCTTGCCGGCAGGGCAAACCGCAGGCCGGGCCGCCCGCAAACAAGTGCCGGCTAGCCCGGAGCGAAAAGTGCACAACAAGGATGGTTTTACCACGCTTGTTATCGGTGCCGCTCAGCGTTCGGCAGTTACCCTGTCTGATGGGACGCGCGTCTGGCTGAATTCAGGTTCAAAACTGATCTACCCGGTCAGGTTTTCGGCCGGCAGCCGTGAGGTCTATCTGGAAGGCGATGCATACTTCGATGTAGCCCACAACCCTGCCCGTCCATTCCGGGTGCATGCAAAAAACATGAATATCCAGGTACTTGGCACTGAATTTTACGTGAGTGCCAATTCATCGGCCAGGCCTAATTACGCCGTACTGGTTCGCGGCAGCATTGCCTTCAGCGCCGGCAGCTGGCTGAACCGCATTGAGCAGCGGCTTACATCCGGCCAACAAATCGATTACAACCCTGAAACCAGCAAATTTTCAGTGACTGAGGTCGGTACTGCTGAATTCGAATCCTGGAAAAACGGCTTCGTTAACCTGAAAAGCGAATCGCTTGCTGATATCATCAGGCGTATTGAAAAATATTACAACCTGTCTATTTCTACAAACGGCCTGGACCTCTCTGGCGAAACCTTCTCGGGAAGGCTCGATTTCCAGAATAGTGCCGATGATGTGGTCAGATTTTTATGTGAGGGAACGCCTTATACGTACAACGAGGCAGAAAGGAGGTTGGAACGCAGGTAAGACCGACCTCATAAAAAAAGGAGATGCGGCAACATCTCCCCTAAACAATAACCATTCAAGCTATTATTTAAACTGAACAACAAAAATATGAAAAAACTTCATGTACATGATTCTCATGCACCCGATGGAACGCTCAAAACTAAACTTATCAGGATGATGAAGATAATGACCGCTTTAATGTGGCTGGGACTGATGAGTGCATATGCCGGTTCAAATGCCCAGATCCGCATGAACATCGACCTCACCGGCGGCAACCTGCCGGAACTGTTTCAAAAAATCCAGAAGCAGAGCAACTACCTAATCGTTTACAATGATGAGGTAATGAAACTCAATAAGGAAAAAGAAATCAATTTAAAACTTCAAGACAAAACCGTTGACGAAATTTTACGTACCGCATTAAGAGGAACAAATCTCACCCATCTGGTTTCAGGCAGGCAAATCCTGATCCTCACCAAAGAACGCCTGGCAAAGATGCAGGATACCCTGCTAACCATTCGCGGCCGCGTTTTCGACACACACGAACCACCGGCTGCCCTGCCGGGTGTAAGCATCCGGGTTAAAGGTACCATGCGCGGAACAACCACCGACGCAGACGGCTATTTTACGATCCAGGCCAAAAAAGACGAAGTCCTGGCATTCTCGATGGTCAGCTATACCGGCTTTGAACACACGGTTGTAAAAGCAGACAGGAGCCTGAACGTGTCCCTGAAAGAAAATGTTTCGGCACTAAATGAGGTGGTTGTTGTGGGCCTGAACGAACAGCAAAAGAAACACATTGCCAGTTCACTTTCTACGCTGAACGTTAAGTCGAACATTGAAGGCAAACCCATTACGACACTTTCGCAATCGCTGCAGGGCGGCGTTACGGGCATCAACGTTACACAAGGCTCGGGCTTGCCGGGCGGCGATGCGGCAACGATCAAAATTCGCGGCATCAGCACCCTTGGTAACTCCAACCCGCTGGTTCTGGTAGATGGGATTCCGATGGACATGAACCACATCGACCCGGTCACAGTAGAAAGCGTTACCGTACTGAAAGATGCGGCGGCAGCGGCCAGTTATGGGTCGCGCGGGGCGAACGGTGTAATCGTTGTGACCACCAAACGTGGTGTTGCCGGCAAGATGTCCATCATTTACGATGGTTACTACGGCGTGCAGCAGGCTACCGCCCTGCCGCAAACTGTCGATGCGCCCACTTATATGCGCATGTATAATGAGGCCAGCTTTAACAACAACCCGACCAACACCCTGCCATTTACGCAGGAGCAGATCGACAATACACGAAATGGCATGGACCCCATCGCCAACCCCGCCCTGGCCTTCGCCAATACCAACTGGCTGGACATGCTGATCGATGATGCCGCTCCAATCAGCAGCAACTCCCTCTCCCTGAGCGGCGGCAGCAACGTAGCCCGCTTTGCCTTAACAGGAAACTATACCTCGCAAAAAGGCATTATCCCGCTCAGCAACATGCGGCGGTATAACATCCGCGCAAACACCACCATCTCACTAAGCGAGAAATTCCAGGTAAACCTGGACTTCCTGGCCATTCGGCGGAATACACAGCAGCCCAACCGGCCCAGCGCTTCGGGCAACTCTGGCAACAGGATACTCGAAGACATGTACCGGGTACCGCCTACCATCGTGCCCAAATACCCCGAAAAAGGCGGACGGCTGTTTTATGGCCAGTACCTCGACGTTGTAAACCCCCTGGCTTATGCAGAAGCAGGCGGCACGCGCTCGCTCGAAGCCGGCCAGACCAGCATCAACCTCCAGCCCAAGTGGGAAATAATGAAAGGCCTGAACTTCCGGGGCCAGTTCAGTTTCAGGCTGAACAGCGATGTGAACCGCGATGTACGGGAAAACTTCAACCATTTTGACTACTATACCGGCAACCTGTTGCGCACCTGGGCGCTTCAGCGTGCCAATACAATGGGCAGAACGACCTATTATTACGTAGGCAGCACCCTTGACTATACCCTGAGCAAGAACAACCATCGGATCTTTGCCCTGGCCGGTTACTCGCAGGAAGAAACCAACAGCGGCGCCTTCGAGGTGTTCTCAATGGTTTCTGCCTATGCGAAGTTAAACTACTCGTACAAAGACCGGTACCTGCTGGAAGGCACCGTTCGCACCGACGGTTCTTCGCGCTTCGGGCCTGGCAAAAAATTCGGTGTCTTCCCCTCAGTAGCACTGGGATGGAACCTTCATAACGAAAATTTCCTGTCTGAGTCGAAGGTGATCAACAACTTCAAACTTCGCGCTTCGTATGGCAAGCTTGGTAACGACAACATCGGTCTGTACCGGTACCAGACGCTGATTAATAATGGCTCGGGCGTAGAAACTACTTACGGAAATCCGGACATTACCTGGGAATCTGTCAATATGCTCGATATCGGCATTGATCTAGGCCTGTTTAAAAACAACAAGGTCGAGTTCACGTTCGACTTTTACGACAAACGTACGAACGACATCATCCTGACTCCGGAACTGCCTATGGTAGGCGGCTTCGAATCTGAAGTGCCGGTCAATGCAGGTGTGGTATCAAACAAAGGCTGGGAAGCATCGATCAACTACAATGAGAAGATCGGCGAGAAGTTCAGCCTTTCTTTCAGACCCGGCGTAACTTATAACAAAAACGAGGTGCTCCAGCTGCAGGGCAGGTCTATCGTTACGGCGACAACCATTACCCAGGTCGGCTCGGCGGTAAACAGCGTGTATGGTTACCGCTCGAACGGGCTTCTGCAGCAAAACGACTTCGATGCGAACGGCCAGCCGCGAATCCCGGTGCTGCCCAATTCCAGACCCGGGGATATCCGTTATGTTGACCTGAATGGCGACAATGTGATCGGTGCCGAAGACCAGGGCTGGATCGGAAACGGCGTGCCTGAACTGACCTATTTTGCCAACCTGCGCCTGGCTTACGGCGGCTTTGACCTCGAGGCACTCTTTCAGGGCGTTGGTAAATCTGATGCGACGCTGTTTGGCATGTTTGCCCAGCCACTCGATTTCAGTGCAGACGGCGGCGTACCAACAACCTATTATGCCGACAATTACTGGACTCCGCAACGTACCGACGCCCGGTTCCCGCGCCTATCTGTAGCCCCCGCCAACAACAAGGTGTCGTCAGACTTCTGGTTCCAGAATGGCGCCTATGTACGGGTGAAATTCCTGCAGCTGGGTTACAACTTCCGCGCTGCGCTTGCCCGCAAGCTGGGTGTGGAAGGTGTCAGGGCCTATCTGAATGCGCAGAATCCATTTACGTTTACTTCGGTGAAGATCACCGACCCGGAAAGCAGAGGGTATCAATGGACCTACGGCCTGGTCAAAATGTATACAGTTGGTCTAAACGTTAAATTTTAATTCACCCCGACATGAAAAAGCTTTTTTACTTTACCTGTGCCGTTATTTGCTTGGCATTTGCCGGCTGTGAAAAGTTCCTGACCCATGATGACCCGACCAATATCAGCGACGACATCTGGTGGAATACCCAAACCGACGTCAATAACGCGCTGAACTCGGTGTATGCCGGCATTCCTGATGGCTCATCGGGCCGGCAGCTGATGTTCCTCGATGCGCTCAGCGACAATGCCGTGGCACGTCAAAGCACGCGCGGCGACTATGAAAGTTATGTTAAAGGTCTTCAAGCACCGAACTGGGGCGTAGGCACAGGTGTCTGGCGCGACGATTACCTCGACATCAGGCGGGCCAACCGTTTTCTGGAAAACGTAGACCGCGCCTATATACAGGATACCCAGCTCAAAAACCGGTTCGTGTATGAAGCACGCGCTTTAAGGGCCTACTACCACATGGAACTTGCCATGCTCTTTGGCGGGGTAACCATCATGACCAAGTCGACCACGCCGACCGACAGTTACCTGCCGAGAAATTCGGCCAAGGAAGTTTATGATTTTGTGGTTAAAGAACTGACCGATTGTGCAAGTAACGGCCACCTTCCCGACAAATACATTGACAATGTTGACCTGAAACGCATCTCTGCTGCCACATGCTGGGCGCTGATCTCCAGGTACGCCATGCATATGAAAGACTATGAGCTGGCAAAAACGTCTGCGAAGAAAATTATCGACATGAACATTTACAGCCTGCGCAGAAGTGCCACGCCGAGAACCAGTTATGCCGACCTGTTTTTGTATACCGGCGAAATTAACAATGAGCGGATCTTTTTCCGCGAAATTGGGAGCGGTGGCAACCAATGGCTTACGTTTGCACCACTTGGTACCGGCGGCAAAACGGTTGTTTCCCCGACTGCCTCGATCGTCAATGCATTTGAAACCAAACAGGGCAAAACGCTTGAAGAATTGGGCCCGGACTCGCTTGCCATCTACATGCGCGATCCGAATTACAAGAACAACCGTGACCCGAGAATGCTGGCTTCGATCATTCTTCCGGGCACGACCTATACCGGCGTTGTGCTCTCGCCTTTTGCACCAACTGGCCTGGACAAGCTTGGCGACCAGAACTCTACGCCCACCGGCTACTGGATCAACAAATACCTGGATCCAAAAGACAAAACCGGAACGAGGACGCTTGACTTCATGATCATCCGCTATGCAGAGATCCTCCTCAATTATGTTGAGTGCCTGATTGAACAGGGCGATCACAACAATCCTGACGTGGTGAAATACCTCAATGAGATCAGAAGCCGGGCAACCATGCCCAATGTCAACACGGCTGTTTACAATACGCAGGAAAAACTGCGCGAGCTGCTGCGGCGCGAGCGGCGGGTGGAACTGGCTTTTGAAGGGGTTCGTTACTATGACATCAGAAGGTGGGGAATCTTTGAGCAGGTCATGAACGGACAGGTGCTGGGCGCCGTTAATCCGGCCACCGGTCAGCCGGTCAATGTCGAAGTACGAAAAGCGAGTGCGAACCGTGACATATTGTGGCCGATTCCGCAGGCAGAAATGTTAGCCAATCCAAACATGACACAAAATCCGAATTACAATTAACACATTTGTACCGGAAAATGGAACCTGTAAGAGTGGGCAAATGCCCGCTCTTTTTTTTGGATCGTCCGACCGGGAAATTACATAAAATCGGGCAAGCCTTATTCCGTTACGAACGATCCTGCTTTTACCCGGCCATTGTTTGCCCGGCTCTCGTTTGCAGACGCATCGACTGCCCCTACGCTCAGAATAAGGATCCCCGAAATGACCATCAGGATTCCAAGGTTTCTGATCAGCACCTCCTGGCCAGCCGTAAACTGCTGCTGCTGCGCCGGCACGGAACGCCTCAGCCCGCGGATTCTTCGGCGCAACTGGATGCGTTTGATGGCCAGCAGTGTAATGACGATGCCGAATGCGGCTACAACAATGCCGGAGAGCTGGAGCTGCGTAAGGGGTTGAACGGTTTCTTGCATACATTAATCACAACGGCCACCCCTGAATTGTTTAAATAAATACGAATCTCATCAACATGGCCGAAACATATAGACCATACGATGAAACGCTTGCGCAAATGAAGGCCTGCACACAAGACTTTCATTGCCGGTAAACAAAAAAAGGAGGTGCAGGGCACCTCCGTAGTTAATTATTGCCAGACACCCTATCGCCTGTATGCACCAAGTTCAGCCAGGGCTGAAGCACTGCCATTTTTATAATCTGAGCGTACAATCACTTTGAAATACCTGAATGCGGCGGGCTCGAGCAACTCCAGGTATTGTTTGCCGCGCAGGTTCTCAAATGTATAGGCACCCAGCGACCGCCAGGTCAGGTTGTCAGAACTGACCTGGATTTCAACCAGTTTCACCGCACCGTCGAGCGGTTCACGCTGGTTGTAGGTCAGTCCGTTCACCGTATTGACCGTCTTCATGTCTATGGTGACGGGGTGCGGATAACTTTTGTTCTTGT
This sequence comes from Pedobacter yulinensis, assembly GCF_003029735.1. Classification (GTDB taxonomy): domain Bacteria; phylum Bacteroidota; class Bacteroidia; order Sphingobacteriales; family Sphingobacteriaceae; genus Pedobacter; species Pedobacter yulinensis. The sequence continues at coordinate 905,719 of NZ_KZ686268.1, read as the reverse complement.
CCATGTGCCAGATGGTATTGATGTTGTTGTCGAGCAGGTTTTGCGGTACCCTTCCCGTTGGGATATCATAGTCTTCAAGGCCGCCGGTCCAGCCCGTTCTGGTGTATTCAATGGGCGGTCCTGTCACTTTAACAGTTTGAGATGCGGTTGAAAAAATATCCAGCGAAAGGCTGTCGGGCGCGTACAGCGTTCTGTACTCGAACGTACCATACAGCGACATGCTGTAATTCTTTAACGTTGTCGTCATCGAGTCGGGCGGCACACGGACAGACAGACGCGTACCGGATTTGTCCCGATAGCTGATTTCTGCGGCGATTGCGGTTTGATCGGCGATCCCCCAGCTTACAGTTACCTTTTCCTTGTCGAAAACAGCTTGTTTCACAGGCCGGCCCAGCAAAGTATTTACATAGGTATCGCCATAGACTCTGCCGACAACGTTCTTGCTGACCGAGCGGTTATTTTTGTTATCGAACATGAGGATATCGAATGAATAAGTGCCTTCTTTCATATTGTCAAACATCAGCTCCATGAGGTCTGAGCCAGCGGCCAGCTTTACAGGCACCACCAGGGAATCACTTTTGTTATTCCAGTAGACTTTTGCAAGCGTTGCAGAGGGGTCCGATAACCTCCAGGTCATTTTCATTCGCTTGTTACCGGGGTATATTTTAACCGAGTCGGGTGTGCCTACATACGTTATCGAGCCTTTTATGAAACCCACGTGCGTATCTTCCATTTTACTGCAGGCGAAAACCGCGCAACTTAATAAGATCAGGACCAGGCAACGACCGGGGCCTTGCTTTAGCAGGTATTGCATTATTTTAATGTTAAACATGTGAATTATTGTTTGTTGCCCCAGAAAGTCAGTTCGTTCAGATAAATATGGTCAAGCAGGCCCCAGACCCGTTTGGTTTTCCACCTGATGTACCTGTATTTAGGCGTGCCCACAGGTACATCGAATTCTTCGCCATTTACAACTGCAAACTGAAAGTCTTCGCTGGTTACGGTCCCGGCAGGCGATCCCGAGGGTTTAATAGACTCAAATTCTCCGATCAGCTCCCAGCTGTCCCAGGTTCCGTTTGCATTGGGTGCATTGCTGCCGTAGAGTTCGAAAGAACGCGGATCGCCGCCAGCATAGGCGCCGTCACTGCTCTGCTGACCGGCCCCAAGGCGGTGGTACATTTTAAACCGGCTCAATGCGACGCTCTCACCAAGGTCGAAAGTAAACCATTGCGGCAGCCCGGTGCCTGGCTTGGTATGGAAGACGGTGCCGCCATTCCAGGTATTGTCCCATAAGCTCGCCATGCCCGGCCCGTTAATGTGCTGGACGTAGGTATCTGTAGGCAGCCTGAGCTCTTTAAACCTGGTCTTGTCGAGCAGCTGCTCAAGTAGCGGTGTTGCTTCAAAATACAGCGTGTCTGAATAGTTGCTCCAGCGGTCGCGCAAGTAAACGGCAAACTTTTGCCTGGCCGGCTGAAAACCGCGGGCATTGACCGACCCTTCTTTACGTTTGGTGTAAAAAGTCTCTGCCGGAACAAAGCCGCCGAGATCATCCTGTTTAAGGAGGTTGATGACGATATCTGCTTCGGAGGTGTTGGAGAAAAGAACCCGCACCCCGCCAAAAATCGATTCGTATTTCAACGATTCAAAGATGCTTACAATGGGAGGCGTGAGCGGTTTGAATTTAATGACCACAGGCGCAGAGGCATTTTCCCCACGGCTTACCGCATACAGGCTTACTTCATGCTCATTCGTGTCGGCAAAGCCATCAATCGTGATCACGTTTTTATAGTAGGTCGCTTTAACTTCCCGTTGTTCTCCCGGCCTGATGGCATACACTGCTTTTACATACAACATATTTTCAGGACGTGTATAGGTAATGCTTGCGCCACCGGGCAGGCTTTTTACGCTGACGTTACTCACAGGGCCCGGTGCAGCGTCGTCTTTATCAAAGGGCTCAACCTTGCTTTCCTTACAGCCGAGAAAGAAAAGCAGCAGCATTCCGCCCATTATGTATTTTCTTATTGCATTCATCATTTTTGTTTGATTGGGGTATTTACCATCCTGGGTTTTGGTTCATTCGTTTATTACTCAGCAGCTCGCTTTCAGGGATTGGCCAGAAGTAATCGCGCGTGGTAAAGGCCTGGTTAAAGATGACCTTCTCCCGGTAATAAGAGGCGGCATCATCCTGTACCAGGTCCCAGCCGGTGATGGGTTTATTCAGCTCGTTGACAGCTTCTTTCCAACGGCGAAGGTCCCAAAAGCGCTGTCCCTCAAATGCGAGTTCGATCAGTCGTTCGGTCCGGATGATCTCGCGCATGCCTTCTCGGGTGGTGTATTTAGTGGGGTTTCTTGAGTATCCTGACCAGGAAAGCTCAACCGAGGCCAGTCCTGCCCGCTCGCGCACCATGTTAATGTATTTCATTACGTTCGCATTTGGGCCGCTTACCTCGTTTTCTGCTTCGGCATAAAGCAGGTAAATGCTGGCCAGGCGGATCATTGGCCAGGGGTACCGCTGTACAGTATACGCGGTCGCATCGATGACGTTGTTGAAGTTGACAAGTTTCTTAGCCCAATAGCCTGTAACCGAATAACTCGCCTCGTTTTGAGCCGAGGCCGGCTGTCCCTTTTTGCTTGATACAAAAAACAGATTGGCTGAGTCGTCAAATACACCCTGTCCGTACCAGATACCGCCATCAAAGCCGAGGTCGGCATAGTAGCGGGGCTCGCGGTCAAAGTTCAGCGAGGCCGTTACATAACCTTCCTGCAGGTAGCGCCTGTAAGGTGCGGTTACACTCCGCAGCCTGAAACGCCCTGCGTAGTCATATTCTTTATCCTCCCGTATCGGAACGCCGTTTTTGCTGTAGAACATCTCGGCAATCTTAAGCGGGGGCGCAATATTACCGATCGTCTGATTATTTGACGTTCGGGCGGGGTCAAGACCGCGCGGTGTAGCCTGGTTCTGGATCGAGCCTGCCAGGCTGTTCGTGCTTCCCCAGATAATTTCGCTGTTCCATTTATCGCACACCGCGTTACGAATGTTCATCTGGATGCGGGTGGTGTCTGAAATCTTATACTGGAAGAACGCCGGATTGAAGGTGTACAGTTTATGTCCTTTTGATTCTGCAAATTCCAGCGCCGCCTTGGCCGCATCGCGTGCCCTGACCCATTTCTTTTCGTCATAAACCGGATTGAACAGGGCATTCCCTTCAGGGTCCCTGAAACCAGTATAATCAGCGTTCCCGTTAAAAAGCGGGCTGGCAGCGGTAACGAGCAGCTCTGCCTTTACGGCGAGCGCAATGGCTTTGGTTACACGGCCAAGCTCATTCACCTCGTTGTCAATCTGTTCAGGCAGATTGGGAATGGCTTCATCCAGCAGTGCCGTCATGTAGTTGACACAATCATCGACTGGTGAGCGCAGGGGATAGACCTCTTCAACGCCTGCGTTAACGGGCACGTTCACTTTGACCAATGCGATGGGCCCATACATACGGAAAACGTAATAATGGTAGTAGGCCTTTAAAAACTTGACTTCCGCAATCCACCTGTTCCGCTCGTATTCGGTAAGATCAGGCACCTTGCCTACATTGTCGAGAAAAACGTTACACTCCCGGATGCCTTCGTACAGATCTTTGCCCCCATTGTTTCCCTGCCAGTAGTTCATGTACGAATTGGATTTATTTTGCCCGCCGCGGGCAATTCTCCAGCCCAGAGAGGTGTGTGTAGCAGGCAGCCAGAACTCATCACCGGCGGTATGTGCCACGTTTGATTCGAATGCGCCAAGCGCGGGGAGGTAATTGTAACAGGTGAACAGGTAACGTTCTGCGGTACTGCGCAAACGGAACGCGTAATCGATCGTAGCTACGTTATCGGGTGTAATGTCCAGAAATTTCTTGCAGGCCATAAATGGCGTGCTCAGAATAAGGATGTATAATATTTTTTTCAGTTTCATATCCTTGAATTAAAAAGAAGCCAACAGGCCGAGGTTAAACACGCGCTGAACAGGGTAGCCCAATCCGTTTCCGGCCATTTCGATATCCCAGAGATTAAAGCTGCTCCATGACAGCAGGTTGGTGGCACTTGTGTAGACCCTGAACTTTTTCATACTCAGCCGGCTGGTCCATTTTTGTGGCAGCGTATAGCCGATCTCGACCTGCTTGAGGCGGAGAAAGGCACCATTGCGCATAAACCAGGTGCTGGTCTGGGTATTATTTACGTTGCCGGCATCGGTAGTCGTCAACCTTGGCCACAACGCATACGAGTTTTGTACTTCTTCAGACCAGTGGTTGTTGGCATACGCCAGCAGCAACTGGTTCTGCGGCTTGCCTGCCAGTGTTTCGCCTGAGTAGGTATAATTGATGAAAGGTGCGGTGGCATTGGCATTGATCCAGAATGATTCGCGGGCAAGGCCCTGGAAAAAGCTTGAAAAGTCAAATCCCTTAAACCCGAATGAAAATCCGAACCCGTATGTTATCTCGGGCGTCGTTGGGAATCCGATCGGCACTTCATCTAATATGGTGATGGCGCCGTCTCCGTTTACATCATAGAACTTGATATCCCCGCCCCGGTATTCGCCAAACTGTCGCGGCGACCGCAGCGCCTCTTCATCGTCAATAAATAGCCGCTCGGCGATGTAGCCATAATTCTGACTAATGGGCATGTTCTGCCGCCGTTTCCAGGGCGCCTCATCGTAAAACGGCTCTTCATACTTTAGAAATTTGCTGGTGGCATACGTAAAGTTGCTCATGGCCTGCACCCAAAGCCCGCTCGAAAAAGAGTGGTTGTAATTAAAAGAGAAATCAAGGCCCTTGCCTTCGGCTTCGCCGATGTTTGCCTGCGGACGTGCCTGCAAACCCATTGTTGCCGGCGTGGCATTCCTGACCATCAGGATGCCGTTGCGTTGCTCCCTGAACACATCCAGTTGAATGCTGTAGTCCCGAAACAGGTCGAGTTCGAGCGCCAGGTTCGTTTTCCGGGCCGTTTCCCAGGTAATGTCGTTGTTGGCATAGCGCGAAAGAGAAATGCCGTTTTTGCTGTTCCCGTTGTCACGGCCAAAGACGGCGCCACGGCCACTGTCGTTCATGTTTACATTGGAAAGATAAAGAAAGCGGTCGGTAGGCGAACCGATGGCGTCGTTGCCTGAAAGGCCATATGTGGCGCGGAGCTTGAAGCGGGTAGCAAAGCTTTTTAAGGGTTCCCACCACTTTTCATTCGAAACGTTCCAGGCTACGCCTGCAGAAGGAAACAACCCCCAACGGTTGGTCTCATAAAAACGCTCTGAACCATTGTAACCAAAATTGACCTCTGCATAATAACGGTTGTCATAGCCATAGGTTGCGCGTCCGGCGAGGCCCACATTCCTGAACGGCAGGGAAGACTGCAGGTCGGAAACATTGCCCGTCAGTTCGTTCCGCAGCATGAAGACAAACAGCCCGCTCAGCGAGTGTTTATTTCCCAGCATACGGTTGTAATTCAGTGAAGTTTGTACGTAAAACTTAGAGTTGACGATCCGGTCGCCGGGATTGTAGTCCAGGTATTCTGTTCCCGTCAGCTCATTCAGTAGCTGGGCTTTGTAGGTATTGCTGAGCCGGTCATATGATCCGGCCTGGTACCAGAATGGGCTGTAAGACCGCCTTACATCGAACATGGTATTTCGCATGACGTTAAGCAAAGCTTGCAGGCTAAGGCCCTGGGTCAGGAAATTCAGGTCTTGTTTGGCTTCAAACTGCGCAGACATCATGGACCTTGAATAGTTTTTGTATCCTTTTACCAGGTCAGCGTAAGGGTTTAGCAGAAACTGACCACTGCCGTCGTCATAATTGCCGAACATGATGTGTTTGACATGCGCATTTTCGGCTTGCGCCGGGTAATAGGCCGGAAAAAGCACGGGGTTCGTGCGCATAACCTTCCGGTAAATGTCAGCGCCATCTGTGAGCGGGCCGGAATAGTCATCGAAGTTACCGCTCATCCTGATCGTAACCTCTGTGCCTTTGGCCAGATTCACGTTTACGTTCGATCTCAGCGTGTAACTTTTCAGGTTGATGTTGCTGTTGAAGTTATTGCGTTGGTCTACATTGAGAATGCCATTGTCCTGGTTAATCGAACCCGCTACATAGTACCGGGCTACACCGCCGCCGCCCGTTATGTTGAGGTTGGCACGTTGGTTCATCGTATAGTCCTTAAAAAGCGCCGCACGCCAGTCGGTCGAGGGGTACATTTCCGGGTTGACACCGGCAATGGTGTTGTCAATCTTCTGCTCAGAATAAGGCGGTGCACCCAGCGGATCGCGCGTTAGCACCGCTTCGTTGTGCAGCCGCATATACGTGATCGGGTCGGCCAGTTCTACATTTTTTGTTGGTGCCGAGACCGAATTCTCAATGCGTGCGTCGATGGCTGCTTTTTGTGTTTTTCCTTCTTTCGTGCTGATCAGGATAACGCCGTTGGCCGCCCGGCTGCCGTAAAGGGAAGTGGCTGTTGCATCTTTCATGATGGAAAAGCTGGCAATGTCATCGGCCTGCAGCCTGGCCAGATCGGTGGTGGTCACCTCCACATTGTCGATCAGGATCAACGGGTCGCGTTTGTAGCCGAAAGTGGTTACGCCGCGGATAAAGAATTCTGCGTTGTCTGCACCTGGCTCACCGCTGCGCTGATAGGCGATGACGCCGGCCGCCCTGCCGGCCAGGGCAGTCGTGAGGTTACTGGAAGGCACCTTCAGGTCGGCAGGCTTGATGGACGTAACGGAGCCAACAAGGTCGGTTTTCTTTTGTTTGCCAAAAGCTACAACAACGACCTCGTCAAGGTCTTTTCCGGCTGATTTTAAAGTTACATCGATCACCGTTCTCCCGTTCAGCGGAATTTCCTGCGTTTTGTAACCCACCATAGAAAAAGTGAGTACACTGTTGACATTCGGAATATCAAGTACATACTTGCCGTTCAGATCGGTCGTGGTTCCCAGTTGTGTGCCTTTGATCGTTACCGAAACGCCAGGCAGTACATTTGCAGAATCGCGCACGGTGCCGCGAACATCAGCCCTGCGAAGCGCATTGGGAACAGGCTCGGGAACGCTCCGTTTTGGTTCCATGACAACAATCGTCTTGTTGTTAATTACGTAAGTGAGCGGCTGGTTAGAGAAGCACCGGTCAAGCACTTCTTTCACGGTAGCATCCTTAACCCGGATACTGACACGGTTTGCTTTCTTCAGCACATCTGAACTGATGACGAACCTGTACGGCGTCTGGTTGCTGATGTCGTCAAAGACCTCTTTAAGTGATACATTTTCTTTGCTCATGTCGATCTTCTGTGCATACGATGAGCCGTAGGTATGCATGAAGGTAAGGAGCAGAACGATCCAGGTTAGCTTCATTAAGACTAGGAATTTAAAGGCCATGCGGCGGCAACCCGCGCGAGGAGTTACATAAAATTTATACATTTGAAAGTCAGCTAGATTTATAATTGGTTATGAGATTGATTAAGGTCACCCTGACATTTGGCTCCGTGTGTTTCGACCCGCACGGAGTTTTTATTGGAAGACCTTCCTGGGTAATTATTTTGCCATGACGGTCACCCTCCTTCCCTGTATTTTAAACCGTACCATCCCGGTTAGTTCCATGTTTTTCAGCAGTTCACGGATGTCGTCTGAGCGGTTCATCTTTGCATCGAAATTTTTCCCTTCAGTTGATCCGACGTAATCTACCTCGAGGTCGTACCAGCGTGCCACATCGGCCATGATGTCGCGGATATTCTCACCATTGAAAACAAACAACCCGTTTTTCCAGGCTACGGCATTGGCGAGCGCGGCCGGCTGAACGTTCAGTTTGCCATCGTCACCGGCCACACCCTGCTGTCCGGGCCTCAATACAACCTGCCGGTTATGCGCCTTTAGGCGCACGGAGCCTTGAAGCAGCGTTGTTGTCACATCTGCACGGTCTTCGTAGGCGTTGACATTGAAGCGCGTGCCGAGCACTTCGATTTCCCGATCCCTGACAGCTACAACAAAGGGCATGCTTTTATCTTCAGCCACTTCAAGGTAAGCCTCGCCCGTCAGTTCGATCTTTCGCCTGGTGCCGCTAAAGGCGACCGGGAACCTGACAGAAGATGCCGCATTGAGCCATATTTTGGTGCCGTCAGACAAAACGACCTGTGTTTCTGCCCCACGCGGGGTACTGATCATGTTTTGTGCGTATGCTGCTTCCGGTTTGCCGCCGCCTTCTTCATACACGATCTCGCCATTGTCATTTCTGACAATTTCTACCAGGCCCTGGCTTGCCACCGGGCCGTTGCCTGACTTGTCGAGGATCACAGTGGATCCGTCTGCAAGCGTAAGGATGGCCTTATTGGTTCCGGGTTGAATATTTTCGGTCAGCATGCCAGCGCGTTGACCGGAGCCGGGCAGCAGATGCCGGTAAAGGTAAATGGTTGTGCCAACCACGAGGAGTGTTACCGCAGCAGCAAGGATGCGCCGCCACAGCCGGTACTTTGCCGGCCGGGCTATAGAGCTGCTCAGGCGGTTGTAAACCCGGTTTTTAAAGGCCTGTTCATCGCCCATGCTTTCAGGATTCCAGGGGAATTCGGCTAGATCTAATTCGCTGATATACGCCTCAATGTCGTTCTTTTCTGCCTCCGTACAATCGCCTGCCATGTACTTCTCGTACAAACGGATGTATTCTTCCCTTGTCATGGTTTGTATTTGGTTAACTCTATAGTACCCAAAGTGCTGGCTTACACACAGACCGCTGAAAAATATTTTTTTCCGGGCTTTTTTGTTAGATTTGAGTAAACCAAACGTAAACCAGTGCTCTATGCGTACAGACCATGAGCTATGGGAAAACATCGGGGAGGGTGATGAGCGTGCATTTGCAGAATTATTCAACCGGTACTCGTCCAGAACCTATAGTTACGCCTTCTATCAGCTAAAAGATGCGGTTGTCTGTGAGCAGATCGTTCACGACGTATTTCTTACGCTGTGGAACAACAGGAGCCGCCTTGAGGTAAGGTCGTTTTCGGCTTACCTGAAATCAGCCGCCCTGTATCGCGTATATAAACACATCAAAGCCAGCAAAGTTATTCCGATCGATTACCAGGAAGACGTAACGGCGCACCATGTCACCGCAGCATTTTCCGTTCGCAGTGAGGCAGTCGATCAGTTCGAGTATGACGACATCAGGCACCGCCTGAATACCTACCTGGACTTTCTGCCCAAGCGTTGCCGCGAAATTTTCGTTCTCAGCCGCGAAAAGTCGATGAGCAATGAAGAGATTGCCGATCAGCTCGGCATATCCAAACGAACCGTTGAAAACCAGCTGACTTACGCACTGCGGCACCTGCGAAGTTCTTTTAAGGAGGTTTCCGTGTTGTTCGTTATTTTGAAAACACTCAGCGGTTCCTGATCGAGCCATGGAGTGCGCCGGTTACCAGATTCGCGGTTATTCTGACCAAAGCCAGCTGATCAACAATTTCAGGCACTATACAGGCATCACTGCGACGCATTACCTGAAATTGCAACAGCAGATCTGTAACCTCCGGGATGAGTTTACAGACACAACATGCTGCGCTTCTGCCAACTATACGAAAGGGAAATAATGCCGGTGCTGCCACGGCCCACCCAGGTAAGTCCAGAGATCGATTCCCTCGGCCTTAACCCGGAAAGGTTTGAACGTTGCCATCAGGTCTGCCAGCAACGCACGGGCAATTTCGGGCTGAGTTTTATTTTGAATGGTTACGTGCGGACGTAGTTTTTGCCGGTCTTGCGCCACCAGGACCTCGACGAAGCCCCGGGCAACCAGCGCGTGCAATCGCAGCAATTCGGCACTTTCCAGTGTATAGGCAACACCGCTTCCGAGCAACATTAAGCCGTTCACCTCCAGGTGAAAAGTCGGAAAAGATAAATTCTGAAGATAATTCCAGGCCGCTGCCTGATCGGGCAGCTGGTGAAACAGCGTCAGGTGCGCCTGCAGAAAATTTTGCGCGGGCGGAAAATAGCGGCTTCGTTGTGCATCAAAAAAAGTCTGGCTGGCCCCGTCAATGCGCAGCGTTAAAATGAGCGGCTGTTTTTGCTTTTCCTGCATTTATCTGAACAATATTTAACTTCGTTCCAGTTCTCTTCCCATTTTTTGCGCCAACTGAAGGGACGGCCGCAAACCGGGCAGTTCTTCTGCGGCAAGTCCTGCTTTTTAACCCCTCTCATGTTTCCATTTTTTTTTCATGGACGCATACAGGATATTCACTTCAGCGGCTTTCCAGCTTTTGTAAAAAACCCGGGCCGCTTCGGCTTTCTCCGGATCACCTGTTCCGCGCTCAAATTGCGCATAATCGTTTGTGCGGTCGTATTTTTTTCCTCCCCTGTAATTCGCATAGCGACGTGCCCGAGTGTAGCCCATTTGCAAATACTTGCGCGCCATGTCGGCCCCGACAAAGTCCCCCTTTGCCAGGTAATCAATAAACATGCTGAAGATCGCAGCACTGCTCTCGGAGGCAATGGCCGCCGTTCTGAACCGCCAGTATGCACCAATCTCACTTTTGTAGGGCTCACAGATCAGTACCCCCTGTTCCCCTTTGCCAACCCGGTACTGCCCCGGATGTTTGCGGTAATCGATATCCGGTTTCCAGGGATAATCATCGGCATTAAAATGAAGGTAGCTGGGTTGACGCACAGCAAAAAAACAGCGTCTGGGCCAGATGGTTTGCTTCGTGCGGCCATCATTGAACAATTGATTGATTCTGGTGCCTTCTGGCAGTGGCGGATTGTAAATACCTGGCTGATTCAGTAACTTTCCTGCCATTGCAACCGGGTATCTATTCAAGGAGCATAAAAATGAAAGCGGAACTATCAGCAGCAGAAGCGCGCAGGATTGGCCTGACCGCGCAGGGATTTAATGCACTCTCCCGGAGCGGGCCGGTCACGGTTGCGGCGCTGCGCAAAACGATTGGCCAGCTTGGCCTGCTGCAGATAGATAGCGTCAATGTACTGGCGCGGGCACACTACATGCCCCTGTTTTCCCGGCTCGGGGTATATGACCGGGCCATGCTTGATGCGCTGACCATTGCACGCCCCAGGCGTTTTTTTGAGTATTGGGGACATGAGGCTTCTATCCTGCCTGTCGAACTGCAGCCGCTGCTGCGCTGGCGCATGGAGAATGCCTACCAGGGGAAAGGCGTTTGGGGTCAGCTGGCTGTTTATGCAGGGGCAAAAAAAGAAAAAGCAGCAGCCGTTCTGAGCCGCATCAGGACGGGCGGACCGGTGGCTGCATCAGACCTGGCCGGCCCGAAGGCGGGAAAGGGCATGTGGGCGTGGAGTGAATCCAAACACATCCTGGAGTGGCTGTTCTGGGCAGGACAGATCGCCGCAACGCACCGCCGCAACAACTTTGAGCGCGTGTATGACTTACCGGAACGTGTGCTGCCAAAAGCCATTCTCGGGCAGGTCACACCCCATGAAACAGATGCCAAACGCCAGCTGCTGTCGCGCGCTGCAAAAGCCCTGGGCATTGCCACCGCCGATGACCTGCGCGACTATTACAGGATTCCCGCAGCAGATGCCCGGTTGCCCATTGAGCAACTGGTTGAGGAAGGTACACTCAGCCCCGTGCACGTACAGGGCTGGCCACAGCAAGCCTACCTGTACAAAGATGCCCGTGCCGGCCGCAGCCTGCAGGGCGCGACCCTACTCTCGCCGTTCGATCCGCTCATCTGGCACCGTCCGCGAACTGAGCGGTTATTTGGCTTCCACTACCGGTTGGAAATTTACACCCCGGCTCACAAACGGGAGTATGGCTATTACGTGCTGCCATTTTTGCTTGACGGCGTACTTGTGGCGCGGGCAGATCTGAAGGCCGAACGCAACAGCAATACACTACTGGTGCTCCGGCTGCACTTTGAACCAAAGGCGCCACCACATGCCATGGAGTCGCTGCTGAATGAACTGAAGCTCATGGCCCTTTGGCTGGGCCTGGCCCGCGTCACGATTGTTTCTCATGGGGTTGGTCATCAGGCCTATACCGGCTGGACCGGAACTTACGAGGTTCTTTAACCGATTCGTCCTGAAGTACGGCTTCAGTCATAAAAAATTTGATTATGCCGGAAGCGGCCGCATGCTACGGCAGACTAAGTTAAATCGGGTTTATCGCTTTTCCCGGTCGCAATCAGATTATGCAGGCTTTGCCGGATCAACATGCCCCAGGCCCCCGAACAGGCATCGTAACATTCAACGCCCGGATGAATACCCACGTGGGTAAACTTCAGTGCCGTCTGACCGGATCGAGGCGTGATCTGAAAGATCATCTCGGTACCTTTCCACTCCTGTTTATCTTCAAGAAAATTGAGCTGACTATCGGTTACCAGCCATACAACTTTCTGTCCGGGTACCAGCTCGGTCACCTTTTGCGTCGTGCAGTGAATATCCCGGTAGTTATAGGTAAACTCAGCACCCAGTTCTTTGGTATTGCCATTGAAATCGCCCGACCACCATTTTCTGGGCTCTATAATCGCCTCGAAAACTTCGTCAGGCGTCTGGTCGACCAGGATGGTCGTTGAAAAATCTGTTTTTTCCATATCTATCAGTTAAAAAGTTGTTCCTCGGGAGGTTTGACGCCTGCAAGTCTCAGGTAAATGGTTGTCTGGCCACGGTGATGTGTCTGGTGTTCAAAAACCTTTGCGACCGCAATTCGCCGCGACATGTCGAACCGGCCGATCATCTTGACAGGATCACTGAATTGCTGCTGATTTGCTTTTTTGAGGTGGTTGATTATGAAATCATAGCTCGCTGCAACGACTTTCATTACGTTTGATTTTGTTGGCTCACCTTTTTTCTCCAGCTCGCCGGGTTTAAACGCGCTTTGCGTGCCCAAAGCCATGGAGCCAAGTCCGTAATTGGCATCGGCCAGATGTAACATTTGTTCAGCAAAAGAGCGCATCCCCGCCACCGGCCTGAAACTGTATTTGTTTTCAGGCATGGTTTCAAGGTAATGAAGCGTATACGTTTTTGCCCGTCGCCATTCCGCAACCAGTTCGGCTGCAGTCTGTGCTTTTAACACCTGCGATACCACGAGCAGGCAAAACACCAGGTTGATCCTGTTAAATCCTATTTTCATGCGATTTCAATTGTTATTTGTAATGATGTGCGTTTGTGAATGCGTTGTTTTTCTCTTAATTCACGACCAGCCCGGCAGTCAGGTTCAGGACCGTTCCGGTCATAGCCGATCCGTCATCTGAAGACAGGTAAACAGCTGCTCTGGCGAGATCCTGGATCGAGGTGAGCCGTTTGGTATGCGTTTTATTTTGCATGGCGGTATGAAACTGTTCATAACTGATGCCATGTGCGGTTGCGTGCAGGTTGTACACTTCGTCGATCAGCGGCGTATCGGGCATGGCTGAGGTCAGAATACATACCGACCGTACGCCTGCTGAACCGTATTCTGCCGAAATCGTCCTGCTTAAGGCTTCGACCGATGACCAGGCTGACGGCATGCCGCCCATAAATGGCACACTGATGCGGCTCGGACTGGGTGTATTCATCAAAATCAGACCTGCGCCCTGTTTGCACATATGGTCTGCAGCGGCCCGGGCGGTAATGAAATGTGCCTTCGAATAACTCGTAATGGGCCGGAGGAAGTTCTCAACCGTTAGTTGGGTCAGTGCCGTGCCCTGGTGACCGGTTTGCGGAATGCCTGTCGCATTGAAAGAAATATCGATCCTTCCGCTCTCCGCAACTACTTTCATCAAATGAGCCTCAACAGCATCTTCGTCCAGCGCATCCACAGACGCAGTTGTTATCCGGCCGGCTGCTGCCCGCTCAACGGCCTCCAATTGTGCTTTATTTCGTGCAGCCAGGTATACCGTGGCGCCTTCCGCGGCAAATGCCCCGGCAACCGTACTCCCAACACCTCCTGAGCCGTAAATGACGGCGACTTTATCTTTTAATCTGTCCATGCTGATTTCCTGCTTGATGACAGCAAATCTAGAGGCTAATCAGGTCCGCCGGATAGGTCTAAATAGACAATTTGACGGGTTGATCTGGACGCTGCACACTGCCTATCTTTGAAAGAAAAAAGATGAAACACATCACGATACTTGCACCCGACTACCAAACAAATATTGCGACCGTAGCCTGTGTGGCAGGTGCTTATGAAATTTTCAGCCAGGCAAACGAGTATTACAAAAGCAACGGCGGCAGGGAGTTTTATGTGATCGAAATTGCCGGGGTAAACAACAACACGCCGCTGGCAGGCGGATTGTTCTCGGTCAGGACTCATACGCTGATCGCTCAGGTACACAAAACAAACCTGATTATCATTCCTTCGCTCGCAAGTAATTTTGAGAAGGCAGAGAAAAGCAACATTGACCTGGTAAACTGGATCGGGCAGCAGTACAAAAACGGTTCAGAGGTGGCAACGATGTGCAGCGGCGCGTTCATGCTCGCGTCGGCGGGATTATTGCATGGAAAGAACTGTTCCACACACTGGAACTACGCCGATAAATTCAGAAGCCTGTTCCCGGATGTAAACCTGCAGGCTCATGAACTGATCACAGACGAGGACGGGATTTATACAAACGGCGGGGCCTACTCGTTTTTGAATCTCGTACTTTATCTGGTCGAAAAATACTACGACCGGCCAACCGCCATATTTTGCTCCAAGATCTTTCAGATTGAACTGGACAGGCAAAGTCAATCGCCTTTTATCATTTTCAAAGGACAGAAACAGCATGGGGACGAGATGGTGAAAAAGGCACAGGCCTATATAGAAAGCCAGTCGGCAGCCAGGATCTCGGTTAACAGTTTATCGGAACAGTTTTCAATTGGCCGGCGAAACTTTGACCGGCGGTTTATAAAGGCTACAGGCAATACACCTATTGAGTATGCGCAGCGGGTCAGGATCGAGCGTGCTAAAAAATCATTTGAATCGACGCGCAAGACCATTAACGAAGTCATGTACGAAGTCGGTTATGCAGATTTGAAGGCGTTCAGGCAGGTGTTTAAAAAATTCACGGGCGTATCGCCCCTTGCCTATCGACGCAAATACAACAAGGACGGAAAGGGAGAATAGGTTTGGACAAATGAAATACGCAAAGCAGACACCTCTTTAAGAGCATGCAAACCTTTAGGAAAGCCCGACGGCCTGGTTAAAGGTTGATGCTCCTTCTGCCTGCTGTTTTTAACCTGCCGCCGGGACCCCATGATACGCCAGATGCCGGCAGGGCCCACTCGCAGCCCAGGCTCGGATGTCTTCAATTTGTTCGGGACCGGTTTTGCTCAAGGCACGATACTTTCAGACTTCCGCAACTGGTTTTTAGGCTCAACATCTGCTGTCATCTTGCGCTAAAGCAACTGGGTGTATTTTTGCGGCCGGCCGCCATTGGACCGCAGCGGGTCTTCAGTGTTGCGGCGGGAGATGATCGGCAGGCACCCTGATTTTCGCGCGCTGGCCGCGACAGAGCTCGACTCCTGCAAAGTTGGTAACTTTCCCAAAGTTACCAACTTTAAGTTAAAAAATGCCATAAAATAGAAAGTAAATTGCAAAAGGAGAAATTCATATCGCCGTTTTAAACCCAGGCAATTGTCCGCCAGGCAGCGCCGGGGTATTTATCCGGCTTGGAAAGTCATGAATCTAGTCCGAACAGCAATACAGCCGGTTGGAAGGCTTCAGGCAAGCAGGACATCAGCGTCCGGCTCTTCCTGCCCATTCAGCGCGCGCAACGAACTCAGGGTAATCTCAGCAATCTGAGAAAGGGCCTCGTCGGTGAAAAAGGCCTGGTGCCCGGTTACCAAGACATTCGGAAAGCTCATCAGGCGCTGAATGGTATCATCTTCAATGATACTTCCGGAAAGATCTTTGAAAAATAACCGTTCCTCCTGTTCGTACACGTCGATACCCAGACAAGCAATGTGCCCGTTTTTCAGGGCCTCAATCACATCGCCGGTACAAATCAGCGCCCCCCGGCTGGTGTTGATGATTGTACTGCCCCGTTTCATCAGGGCCAGCGTTTCTCTGTTGATCAGGTATTTGTTTTCAGCGGTAAGCGGACAATGCAACGAAAGCACATCGGCAGTTTGCAGCACCGTCTCGAACGCAGCATACCTTAGTCCCAGGCCTTTCAATTCTTCATCCTCAAAAGGGTCGTAAGCCAACACCTGGCAGCCGAAACCGAGCATGATCCGGCAAAATGCCCTGCCGATTTTTCCGGTACCAATTACACCCACAGTTTTGCCATGCAGGTTAAAACCCAACAAACCATTCAGGGAGAAATTTTGCTCGCGAACGCGGTTATAAGCTTTATGTGTTTTTCGGTTCAGCGTGAGCAGCATGGCAACGGCATGCTCGGCTACGGCTTCGGGCGAATACGCCGGCACCCGGCATACGCGGATGCCAAACTGCCTGGCTGCTTCCAGGTCCACATTGTTAAAACCGGCACAGCGTAACGCAATTACCTTCACGCCCTTTGCTGCCAGCACAGCGATTACCTCCGCAGTCAGCTTGTCGTTTACAAAAACACAAACCGCAAGGTATCTTCTGCTACGGCGTTAACAATGTGCGGACCCAGGTGGGTCTCCAAAAATTCCAGTTCAAAGCCATAAGGCTTATTATGCCGGGCAAAAAAGGCTTTGTCATAGGGTTTTGCCGAGAAAAACAAGATTTTGCTCATATTATCGGTTGATTGTTTCTTTTAACCTGTCTCACTTGTTGCGCTAGCCCCAAAAATCAGGCTTAGGCCGCTGCCTGCAAACCTGCGGGCAGGACAATGATATAAAAATTAATTGGCTCCAGGGCTGCCACCTGTTGCCGCAGCGGCAAACACGAAGCTGCCGCATCCGGCAGCCCCTAATGCGCCAAATCTGCTAAAAATATTCAGGCCAACCCGGTGGGTCGGCCTGAAATTATCCACGCCCAGCCCCGGGTTTATGGAAGGGTAGTCAGATTAACAGAAGGTGCTGTTCCGGTTGCCGTTCTGGTTAGTACGGTGCCACTGTTTGTGTAATTGGCAAAGAAACCGCCATTGCGCAGGTAGAAACGGTTGCCGCTCACGCCACCCTGGTAATCCATTCGCTGCTCGTTTGCTGCCGTTGCATCAAAAGTAAAGGTAGCATTGGTTATTTCTGCCCAGCTGCCCGTGGTTGTTTTGTACCATTGGTTGCCATGATAACAGGTTCTTTGCAAATAACCCTGCTCCGGGTTGAAGTTTTCTATAAACGAATACATTCCGGTCAGGTAAGAGTTGATGTTCGGCCTGCGCCATTCTGCAATCAGTTTCCAGGTGGTGGTTCCGCCTGCACAGAACCAGGCTGTATAATTGGTGCCGGTTGCTGATGGGACGGCTTTCAGCAGAAATTTATGCGTGGCATCCGCCGCCCAGTTGTAGACCAGGTAAGATTGTCCGCCGGTACCTTCCCCGCCAAACCCATTGCTTGTTACATCTGCGCCTTTTCTGACCAGCGTCGTCGAACCGGTTTCCGGATCCCATACGGAGAACAAAATCCTGCGTTCGGTGGCAGAGTTCACCTGCATGCCAAAGTAACCGCCGCTAAAACCATTCGCCATAAAATACGAGCCGATTTTGTCCTGCCCTGCAGGCACGTTCAGTTCACTGTAAAAGTATTGGGTACTTGCCGGCACACTGTAACCCAGGTGGCATGATGGACCCCTGCGCGACCAGTAATAATTGGACACATCCGTGGCATATTGCACGCCCGATGCGACGGTAGGCCCGCTGATCACAAGGTCTGATATATCGCCGAAATAACTTCCGGTCTTACTTACACCTTGTATATCAACACGTACGTAACCTGGGCTCGCCACATTGACGGTACCAATGGTCGTTGTGCTGACACTGCTGCCGGTAATGGTTTTATTGAACACCGTGCCATTGATGGTCACTTTGATGTTGCTGCTTCCAGTCGGTACACTGCCTTTCAGTGCAACGGTCAGGCTTCCGGTCAGGCTGAGACGAAACCACACACTGGTAATGGTGCTGGTCGATGTCCAGTTGTGCAGACCTGTATCATTGATCAGACCGCCGGTACCAGCTGTATAGGCATTTCCGCCAAGCCCCACATTCAGCGAGGTGCCTCCCACGCTGTTTACCGCGGCGGCCAGTTTGGTTGATGGAGCCGCTTCTGGCAATTGATCCTTACAGGAGATCAGGGTGAGCAGCACACACAGGCTGCTCAGGAATGATTTGGTTTTTTTCATCTTGTTAAGTTTAGAGTTGATTGTTTAGTGCGCGTTAATAAGAGGTGGTGGCTGGGCCGTAGTGGTTCATGACCTGGGATTTTTTGATACCCGGTCGGTTGTAGGTTACTGAAATGATTGCGTATTGGCCTGATCAGGACGCTGCCTGCAATTCACTTGAAATTACGGGCAATAAAAAAAGGTGTTCCATGCAGGAACACCTTTTTATTTTAGTTGGTCGGATTCTGAGTCAGCTTGCCGGGATATGAGTTGATGGCGCTTTGTGGAATGTAGTACACCACGCGGAAATCTGTAGCCGCAATGTCGGCGGTCTGGTTCTGCGGACCTGGATAAAGCCGGGTTAAAGGTTTGCCGTTCCTAAACACGTCAAAACTGCGCTCTGCCTGGAATGCCAGTTCCAATTGCCTTTCCTTATCGATCAGGCTGCCTGCGTTAGCGGCAGTCAGAGCCGCATAGCCGCCATTCACAATCGAGCGTGTCCTGATCCGGTTCAAATCGTCCAATGCCGAGCCATAGTTTTGCAATTTTGCATAGGCCTCTGCCCTGTTCAGGTAAACCTCTCCCAGCCTGCTGATTACAGGCGAATGAAGGTGTGAGTCTTCGCCTTCGCGCGAAGCTTTCACAATATAGAACTGCGGATAAACACGGTTCAGGCTGATCAGGTAGTCAATGACGCCCGTATAGGTTTTTCCGTTTTTATACACAATGGAATAAACTTCCTGGGCAGCATCAACCGGTGTAAGGGTGTACGAGTCGTTGCCTTCAGTGCAGGTAATGGTGCCCCCGGTTCTGGTAATCGGAGCCTGAACATAATTCAGGGCATTCCCTGCGTCATCCTTGATAAACCTGAACACTTCTGTGTAAGCGCCCGCTGCGTTTTTGGAATAGGTAGGCTCAATAAACGCTGCCCGGGCATCTACTATTTTGTATTTTTCCGGTCTCCAGTCATTTCGGCCGGTTTCGTTCAGCAGGCTGATGTACTTTGCACTCGCATACATTTCTCCCCAACCCTGGCCGCCGATATTTGCATACATGCCGCCAATGCCATAATAATGATCTGCGCCCGAAAATTCAGAAGCCACGCGTTTGATGGCAAAGATGGTCTCCCTGTTATTTTCCGGAATGAAGGTATTGTACTTCATGAAATCGGCACGGGGCAACAGGCTGTACCTGGATCCGTTAATCACCTTTGTGGAATAATCTACTGCCAGCTGGGCATAGGTAGGGTTCGGATTTTCATACGTGCCGCTCATGTACAGGTAGACCCTGGAAAGCAGGGCCTGGGCAGCTTCTTTTGATGCGAAAATAGGGCCCCGGTTTACGCTGATCATTTCCTCGGCCTTTTTCAGGTCTGCAATAACCTGCTCATAGGTCGCCTTCACCGTGGCGCGGTCTGGCAGGTTCAGGTTGATCACATCATCCGGCGTACCATTCACGATGGGCACACCCAAATTGGTTTCCGGATTCTGGTAGTAAGGGCGGCCGAAAGCGCGAACCAGGTAGAAATACATCATGCCGCGGATAAAATAACACTCGCCCAATTTGCTGTCGAGCGCTGCATTCTTGCCCTGCGGAATCATTTTGATGATGTTCGAGGCCTGTGCAACCGCCTTGTAACCACTATCCCAGAACGTAGACAGCCGGCCGTTGTTTGGCGTGCGCGCAAACGAAATAAATTCATAAAACGCATCGGTAGATGAGCCCCTGATCATGATGTTGTCGCCCGCATATTCTCCCAGCCGGTGCATGGGATCTGACCAGGCCTTGAGCTGCGCATAAGTTCCGTTCAGTAAAGCGTCGATAGACTCTTCCGGGTTGTTATTGATGCGGTCAGATTGGAGGGAACCGAAGGGTTCCCTGTCTATCTCGCATGATGCCAATGCTGTAATGGCAAATAGCATGAATATAATTCTTTTCATCCTTTTCAAAATTTAAAATGAAACATTGATACCAAACATGAACTTCCTGGTCATCGGGTAAACCGCAGGGCCTGTTGAGAACAGCACGCTTCCATTGTCTTCATTGACCGGTATCTCAGGATCTACGCCTGAATATTTCGTAAGCACAAACAGGTTCTCGCCAGAAATATAGGCCCTGAAATTCTTCGCCTTGAACTTTTGCAGCTTGAAGGTATAACCCAGCGCCAGCGACCGCATTCTGAAGAAATCATTGCTTTCTATGTAGCGTGACGATACCAGGTTACCCTTGTCCTGGTTGTTGTACCTGGCAACGGGGTGGGTCGCAATATCGCCTGGTTTTTGCCACCTTACCCAATCATCCATCAGGCGCATTTGGTTTCTGTCGGTATAGGTGCCATCTGCATCATACTCCTGGCGTGAGTAATTGTAAACCCGGCCACCCAGCGAGTACCCGAAAACCGCATTCAGGTCAAAGTTTTTGTACTGCAGGTAGGTGGTCGCACCGCCAAACACATCGGGGCTGGCCTTGCCCAGCCTTTCGTCTGTTGCCTTTGAGTAATCTGAAGTGGTGGTGCGTGCAGTTTCATTGCCGCTGGGGTCCCGCGTCACAACGTACCAGGTGGGCTTGCCATCGGCCGGATTGACACCTGCCCATTCCTTCATGTAATAGGTATCAACAGGCAGACCGATTTGGAATACCCTGTTGGCAGAACCGGCTATACCCAGTCCGTCACCAACAATCAGTGGTTTTGCTGTGTAAGTCCCATCGGCATTTCTGGTTTTGTAGATATCGGTCAGCTTGTTCTTATTATGACCAAGGTTAACGTCCAGGCTCCAGACAAAATCTTTGGTTTTGATAATGTCGCCGCCAAGTGCCACTTCAAAGCCCTTATTACTCATTTTGCCAATGTTTTGCGAGATGCTCGTGATACCGGTTAATCCGGTAATGGGAACATTGTACAGGATGTTGTCGGTGCTTTTGTCGTAATAATCCAGGTTTAACCGCAGCCTGTTGTTCAGTGCGGTCAGATCCAGGCCCACGCCAGTGGTATATGTTTGTTCCCAGGTCAGGTTGGGGTTACCCAGCTGGCTGATCAGAAGACCAGGAATACCGTTGTAGCCTGCGGCCGGATTAACGGCATAGAGGTTATACTGCGGATATAAGCTGGCCGGCCTGTTGCCCACAGAGCCGTATGCTGCGCGGATTTTCAGGTTATTGATCTGCTCTGCCTTAAACCAGTCTTCTCTGCTGATGTTCCAGCCGGCGCTTACAGAAAAGAAGTTTCCGTATTTTTTACCAAAATTAGAGGCGCCATCCCTGCGCAGAGAGAACTGGGCCAGGTATTTTCCGTCATAATCATAACTGGAGTTAAATAGAAAGGACTGTACGGCCCATTCTGAAATCCCGCCGCGGGTGCGCTCCGGTTTGGCCGTTACGTCCAACACCTCGAAACCAGGGGCAATACCCGTTCCATAAACATCCAGCGTTTTACTCCGGAAATCGTTAAACTCGTACCCGGCCAACGCACTCAGGTTGTGTTTACCCCACCTGTTCACATAACGCAACAGCTGGTTGGTGTATCGCCTCGTATATTCAGAGCGATAATCAGTAACACGGCCGTTCACGCTCAGACCGCCGTTTGACCGGGGATCTGTATAACCTGCCGCAGCATAATTGTTATAACGGTAGTTATTTACCGACGAAAAAGTCAGCTTTTTGGTCAGTTGAATATCAAAGTCCAGATTGCCCATCAATTCATAGTTCACGTTCGATCCCTTGTTCCATTGCAGGTCATACAGGTAGTTCGTGCTGGCCGTGTTTACCCACAGGCTTGACCGGTGAGGTACCAGGTTGCCGTTGGCGTCGTAGGCACTATCCCAGGGCAGATTCGAATAAATGGATGTTACAGAATACTGCCGGTCATCTACACTTCTGCGCGAACCCACCAGCGAAGGCTTCACCGTAAGCCACTGGAAAGGTTTGTAGGTGCTGTTGAGCCTGAAGTTGTAACGTTCATACTCGTATCCGCGGATAGATCCCGATTCGTCGTAATATCCTACTGACAGCAGGGACTGGAGTTTCTCAGAGCCACCTTGCAGCGTAATGTTGTGATTCTGATTGAATCCGGTCCGGGTGGCCAGATCCCACCAGTCAAAATTGCTGTCGCGCAGATCCGGTTTCCAACGCGGAAAGCTGATGGTGTTGGCATTCGCGAACGATGCAAAATAGTCATACAACTCGGCCCCGTTCATCATTTGCAGGTTTCCGTTGGTTAACTGGGTAAAGCCGTTGCGGGTCGTGATGTCTACACCCATTTGCCCTGCTTTTGCTCTCTTGGTGGTGACCACAATAACGCCGTTGGCACCTTGCGAGCCATAAATGGCGGTCGATGCGGCATCTTTCAATACCGTCATGGACTCAATGTCTTCCGGGTTCAATTCCCCGGGGCTTGAGCCAATAATGACGCCGTCAAGCACCCACAGCGGACTGGTGGTGCCATTAAGCGTAGCTTGTCCGCGAATAATCACCGAGCCTGCTGAACCAGGTCTGCCGGATCCGGGTGCAACGAACAGGCCCGGAGCTTTGCCGGCCAGGAGATTCTGCACGTTTGGCGACGTTACGTTTTTGAGTTTCTCGCCCTGTATGGTACTCAAGGCACCGGTCAGGCTTTCTTTCCGCTGAACACTGTAGCCCACCACGACCAGTTCGCCCAGGCTTTCTGCCGATTCACTCAGTGTAATGCTGCCGACCGATGAACTGCTCACGGTCACTTCCTGTGCGGTAAAACCTATTGAACTGATCAACAGGACCTCGCCCTGCTTTGCGTCTATGCTGAATTTACCGGTATTGTCGGTAGATGCTACGCGTCTGGTGCCTTTTACCGTGATGGTTGCACCTGGTATCGGACTTCCTGCGGCATCTTTGACATTGCCGGTGATCCGGTCCTGGAAGGCATTCGCGGTGCGTATTGCCGCGAGAGCTTCATCGGGTTTAGTGGCCATGGTGGTCCGGGCCGGAAACAGACCATCTTCTTTCATCATCTTGCCCTGGGCTACGGTCGATGCGAACAGCAACGATGACGTTGCGAAAATGCACGTGCAGCACAGTTTGAGCTTCTTTTTCCGGGATGATACGGTCTTGCTCTGATCAGTCTTTTTCATTGGCTGAATTTTTTTGTTCATACTCGTCTGTTTGGCGTTTATCTCTTCCGCGTTGTCTGTAGAATGATCCCCGTTAAGGATCGGCATGCCTGGAGATAGACTTGTTTGGCGCCCGACCGCGATCAATCACGGCAAGGCTATAACAGCCAATTTATGGGAAGTAGAAAGAATAAGCAGTCTCCGACTGAACGCAAACGATTGAGTACCCCTGTCCGGGGGTTTCTGCTGTCTTATTTTCTGCCCTGTAGGCGATGCCGGCACGGCCTGTCAGTGGGCTGCTAATGGCCTCGGTTCAGATGCGTTTCTTCAGATGCTGGCAACGACACCGGTCGAAAACCGGCTCGCGTGCGCGGCGCCTCCCCATAGCCGGCACACCCGGCCGGGTAGGCACGTCCGGTCGGCCCCTGAAAAGCACCCATATCTAACCATTTTATTTGCGATTTTTAACCTATTGATTACAACGGCTGGTGTGAACTCAACAGCCGGGCACCGGCCGACCAGCACATCAGACGCAGCAGCCGCGCCCATCTGGCGGACGGCTGTATGCGCTTCATCGGCACGGCGAGCGGCATGAATGTGCTGCTAAACCATGTTAACTCAAAAAAATGAGTGTCTTGGCAGTTCTTTATGCAACCGTTTGCGTAAACCTTTACACAGTCGTGTGGATAGTCCTGTATGTTCGGCGAAGGCCTTGCCAAACCTCTGAGAAATATTTGGTTTACTTGCTGACATCAGGCACCACAAGGTGAAAGGCGCCGCCTGTTCCGCATGGCACCAGCGATGCGCCTTACCAAAACGGAGGCTAACGCTTAAGCTAATTAAAAGTTTGCCTGAACTGTCCGGGTGTCAGTTTAGTTTTTGTCTTAAACAACCGGCTGAACGACTGGGGGTGCTCAAAACCCAGCTGGTAAGCCACCTCGCTGATGCTGAGGTTGGTGGTTGATAACAGCTCTTTCGATTTTTCGATCAGCTTCTGGTAAATATGCTGCTGTGCATTTAGTCCCGTTAGCGTGCGGAGCATGTCGCTCAGGTAACTGGCAGTAAAGTGAAGACGCTCAGCAAGCAGCTGTACGGTGGGCAGCCCCTGCGCCGTCAGCTGCTCGTCGGTAAAGAAGGTATCGAGCAGGTCTTCTACCCGTTGCAGCAAGTCGTTATGAACGACCTGCCGGGTCAGGAACTGCCGTTTGTAAAGCGCCTGGCATAAGACAAGAGCAATTCGATCTGTGCAATGACTACCTCACGGCTGAATTCATCGATCCGGCTGTTTAACTCCTGTCCAATGATCTGATAAACGGTCAGCATCATTTCTTTTTCCTGCTCAGAAAGATGCAGCGATTCGCTGACAGCATAGTCAAAGAAACCACAGCTTTTGATTGTCCTGTTCAGCGCGTGGCCCTGCAGAAAATCGGGATGAATGAGCAGCCAGTAGCCCTGGTTGCCCTTGTAAGCCTGCGTATTGCCAACAACCTGGTTCGGCCCTGTAAATACAAGGCTTCCCTCTTCAAAATCATAGCTGCCCTGGCCATACTTGAACTGGCCGGCCAGTTTCGTAATGAACGATATCTTATAAAAACCCGAAATGTAACGGGCCGGAAGTTGACTCAGGTTAATCGCGTCTTTCGTGGAGTCCAATAGGGTGATCAGGGGATGAACTGGCCCCGGAAGGCCGAGCATGCGGTGTACTTCTGAAATAGAGTCGAGTTTCCGGATTCTGTGCGTCTCGTTCTTCATCTGTTAAAGATAATAACTATAACCGGCCGCTGCAGCTGTCGCCGGTTATAGCCTGGTGTAATCGCTGGCTTGCGCAGGAAGCTGCAGCACAGGCTACCACTGTAAAGGCCCATCAGGACCTGTAAAGGTCATATTCGGAGCATCGGTATCCAGCGCAACGCGAATGGGCTCCCGCGATCCCACCTCTACGCTGTCGGTACCCTGAAAGTTGTTTAATGCCGTAGCCGTAAAACCGGGGCTCACCGCGTTGACTTTGATGTTTTCCTTTTCGAGCTCTATGGCGAAGGACATGGTTACGGCATTCATGGCCGTTTTAGATGCGGCATAAACGACATCGAAGTGCTGCCTGGCCCAGGTGGCCGGATCGGCAATCCAGGAAAGTGATCCGAGTCCGCTCGAAACATTCACAATGCGCGCTGCCGGCGATTTCCGGAGCAGGGGCAGCATGGTCTGCGTAACAGCAACCACGCCAAACACATTGGTTTCCCAAACCGTGCGAATTTCATCCAGTGAGGCCTTGCTGGCCCGGTTTGCCTCGACCACTTCTTCCAGGGTCCGCCCCGGTTTGCCGGCGTGCGAGATTCCAGCGTTATTAACCAGCAGGTCCAGCTGTCCATGCTCTTGTTGGATGCGCGCGGCTGCAGCCGAAATGGTGCTTTGAACCGTTACATCCAGCTCAACCCCGTGTACTTGCCCGCCCACTTTGGCTGCAGCGCTTTCGCCATTGCTCAGTTTACGGCTGCCGAGGTAAACGATATACCCGTTTGCGGCCAGCGCTTTAACGATCTCAAAACCCACGCCCTGGTTGCCACCCGTTACCAAAGCAACCGGCGGTCTGTTTGTTGATGATTCTCTTGTATGTTCCATGATTCTTGCTGTTGATACACAGCAAATTTCAGCAATCATGAGCCGGCAGAACTAACCGGATCGCGGATATCTGTAACCAAATTGCAGTTGCTTGCGTTCAGGGGTGATGGTGCTTGGTGCGGCTCTGCCGGCCATCCACTGCACATTCTGTTTGTAGCCGCGAGAGGCAAACCAAGTTATGTCAGACAGCAAGCAGGAATCCGCTATGGTTCACGCTTAATCTTTCTCCGGCGGAGTCGTTATCCGGATCGGTCCTTTAAAATCATCCGGATCAACCGGCTGCCCGCCCTGCGTAATGACCACCCTGCCCTGTTTGTGCAAGCGAATGGCGGCATCGCGAATCTCCTGCATGTGGTTTCGCCAGCCGGTCGGGAATAGTTCGCGGGCAATCTCAGAGGGGCAGGTGCTCTTCTGCGAACCGCGCGACGCTGTGGCAGCAAGGATGGCGTTTAGGATATCGACGTTTGATTTCATGGTATTTTACCCCGGCAATGTACCGATTTGCGACGGTCATTTTCGCTACAGACCGGCCGGAAAAACAGAATTGAGCTCTACTATCAACTGCGGCTTTATCTGCTATCAGCCGGTCTATCCGCAAATACTGGAGATCCTGCAGGGTGATGGTTTTTCAGGTCCATAAAGAAGCAAACGGGAGTTAGGCAGTGCCCCTATACGACAAGCCTCGCTAAGACCTATATACATGATTATCTAAATTTCTCATTTGCCACAAGACCAAAAGCAGATCAATGTAACTATTAGCAAAAACAGACGTCCTATGATGAATTTATTCAGCTCACATGAAAAATAAGTTAACGATCCTCATCATTTTATTCCTTAACACCACTGCCTTCAGCCAGGAGAGCAGAAAGCACAAGCAACTGGACAGCGTTTTCTCCCTAATGAACCGCCAGAACCAGTTTAACGGAACTGTGCTGATCTCAGAAAAAGGAAAGGTGATCTATCATAAAGGTTTCGGTCATCTTGACACTGCGTCGGGACAAGCAAATAACAAGACAACGTGCTATGAACTGGCGTCCTGCGCTAAACAGTTCACCGCTGCAGCAATCGTACTTTTACACCGGGATGGTTTGCTGAACTATGAAGACAAATTGTCTAAGTACATTCCAGAACTACGCTCCTGGCAACAGGTCAGCATTTATGATTTGGTCCGGCATACCAGTGGACTACCGGAGTACCTGATCGATATGCCAAAAGGCTGGGACCATCATAAAATCGCGACCAACAACGACCTGATCGCATTTTACGCCAAGCGGCAGGACACGCTGGAATTCAAGCCGGGCAGCCGGCACCGTTATAACAACACCAATTATGCCTTGCTGGCCAGCATCATCGAGCGGGTATCCGGAAAAAGTTATGCCGCTTATTTACAGGAACGAATATTCAAGCCACTGCATATGGACCGGACCCTGGTGTACAATCGGAGATTACAGCCTCGAAAGATGAAGAATTACGCGATAGGCTTTGTGTGGGCGAAAAACTCTTTCGACAGGGTCGTGTCGGAAAACCCGAACTATGGTGACAGTACGGTCTACTATCTTGATGGGATCGTCGGCAACGCGAAGGTTAATTCTACAGCGAATGATATTTACAAATGGCTGGTCGCGCTGCATCAGAACACACTTTTTACCAAGGCAGAATTTGAACTGATGACGATGGTCAGCAAAACTACGGCGGGTAAAGATATCCCTTATGGGTTCGGTCTGGACTTATCAAAAGGGAAAGAAACGTTCTCGTATGGACACACGGGGAGCTGGGACGGTTACGCGACGTTCATCTACCACAATGCGATCAAAGATCGCTCGATCATCACTTTACAGAACTTCAAAATGGGCGCTTACCCTTTCAATAACATTACCCAGATTCTCGATGGCAAACCACTGACGGTAGAATACCGGCCTCTGATCCCGCTTGCAAATGAGCAGATCAAAAAATATGAGGGGGACTATATCGATGAAAAGGATAAGGACGAGGTACAACAGATCACTTTTCTGGGTGGTCATCTTGTATACAACTCCAACAAAATTAAATGGGATATGCGTTTTTTCCCGGTTTCAGTCAACGAGTTCAAAGCAATCAGGCAGGGCGGCACAGACGGTGAATTGAAGTTTACAGAGCTGCCGAACGGCGATACCAAACTCGAAATGCTGCAATATGGTAAAGTGATCGGCGGCGGGATTAGGAAAAAGAGCCATTGACCTACGCTGCATACCTGGCAGGTATTGCTGCGGATGATCCTTATACTTTAAAATTCTCGAAACAGCAACGAATTGAAGGTTCTGATGATCGGCTCATTTTACAAAGGCTTAAATGTTTAAGGACAGCCCGGTAACAATCGCCGTGTTGGTTCGCCATATCTTCGTTGCGGGGCCCTTTACATGAATATTTCCGTTTTACATCAAGAGCAATCTCGATACAGTGACCCATATTGTATCAGATATGATACTTTTAAATATCAGCTGAATTTTTGTAAATTACTTCTGATCAATCCTATAGTTATGAAAGAAAATTCACTGCTTCCCCGTACCGTAGTGGGCGTTAACAGCATGGCGAGCGCTTCAGCCCGCAACCTTACAATGATCGCCAGATATTGTGCGCCAAGATGCAATATATCTAAACGACATGATCGGTTTTAAACACGAGCAAAACATGCACAGCCGGGGCGGTTTTGGCACCCTCGTTAACTATTATAAGTAGGAGTGGATAGCCGGGAGGCGTCTGACGGTTGATGATAACAGTTTGAAAGCATGGCACTATGTCCATTGAAAGCGCATTCTCATTAAAAAGTCTTCCTGCAAACATTCACTCAAATCGGAAACGTTTACCTCCCAGGTACCGCGAATTACATGCCTGTACAGCATAGGCACGTAAATCTGGAAAACCGTATCGCTATCTAACATTCCGATCTGAAGCAATCACGCCTCATGACGTGTTAATAAATACTATACCCTAAATAACGTGAGAAACCAAAAGACTTTTCCAAAGCTGATCCATCATATCGTGGGTCAACCTGCAAATGAAAAAATCCAAAAGTGCCTGAATTCATGGCGCGAAATGGAAAGCAAGGGCTATAAAGTGCGACTTTGGAATGACGATCAAATTCATGCGTTCATGAAAAGAAAGCATCCGTTTCTGGTAGAAACCTTTGTAAACAGCCGCAATTATGCCGAGGCGGCAGACATCGGCAGATATGCAATTGTCTATAGTTATGGAGGCTATTATGCCGACTGGGATGTTGAGGTTCTTGATGCTGAAAGATTGATCAGAATTGAAAATGAAAACCCTGATGGTTATATGTTGGTTGACCCTCCAAATGGTTCGCTTGCCTCGGAGTTTTTTTGCGCGGCGAAAGAAGATCCTTACCTGTTAAGTCTGTTGCGCGACATCGTCGAGATATATGAAACCCAAAAAAGAGATAAGCTTTTCACGCCCAGTTACTCGGGGCCGTTTCGAATGCGCGACAGCCTTGAAAAACATAACAATACAAGGATGAATGTATTACCGGTAAAAAACGTATTTGCCTATAATTATAGCGAGATCAGGAACCCACCTCCGGGCGAGGTGACTCAGCCGCTTATTCATTATTGGTTACACTCCTGGATCAAGCGTTATGATGAATAAATTCATGTTTAATGATTCTGGCATTCGCACAATAGACATAGAATTTGATGCCGAAGCCATTTCACATCTTCGCAACGTTTGGCAAAAGAGCGTTCCAAATTTTCCTGAATTTCCCAGTAGGCGCTTTAGCGGAAAGGGCATTGTCATCGCTGCGGGTGGATTGAGTTACCTAACCTGCACTTACATCACCCTTAAAAACCTTCGACGCTCAGGTTGTAAGCTGCCAGTTGAAGTCTGGCACCTGAGTTATGAATTATCTGAAGAGATGTGTGGCTTGCTTGAGAGTTTGGATGCAAAGTGTCGGGTATTTAACCCGTTGGTAGAGAAGAATTTTAATAGCGTTGCGTTGAAACCTCTGGCGATTATTGAAAGTTCATTTGAGGAAGTACTGTATCTGGATGCAGACAATCTGGTTTTGAGAGACCCTACGTACCTATTTACAACGGAACCCTATAAACAATTTGGACAAATATTTTGGCCCGATTTCTGGCGCACCGACATCAACAATCCGATCTTCAAAGTCATGGATTGCGAAGGCGCGGATGCCAGGGAGCACGAGAGTGGACAACTGCTGGTCGACAAAAGAAGATGCTGGCAAGCGTTAAATCTCGCTCTTACAATAAATAAGTATCATGCCATCTTTTACCATTTGGTTTATGGCGATAAAGACACGTTCAAATTTGCGTGGCTTGCGCTCAGGAAAGAATATTACTTGATTTCGACGCCAGTGGCCTCTATGGGTTATTATTCCGAAAGCGGAGAATTTCATGGATTGACGATGGGCCAGTCAGATGACACAGCCAATCTCCTATTTTTACACAGGAATATGCGTAAATGGGATGCCACGCTGACCACCGAAAGGATCTGGAAGGTTTGCCGGTCTGTGCAATCTGCTGATGTAAAATTTAGCATGCCACTCGGCGAGGACGGTACCCGACATCTTCATATTGGCGGTGATGTTGTAGACTTGCCTGCCGACCCGGCCGTTATACACCTGGAATCAAGTTGTATCAACGACCTGCAGGAGTTAAGGGCGTTATCTTCGTACCAGTTATTCGTTTTACAGGACTATATCCGCACCAAAAGAGGGCTTAAAGACAGCGCGGTATTTCACGCTACTTTTTAAACACAATGATATCTTCCGAGATGTTCTGATCGTACATGAGCTTCAATAAAGGAATGATATCATCCCTGGTTACAAGTTTATTTTTTGAGGGAATAAAAAGAGAATTGAAATCACTCAATATATGGGTCAACTCACGAACATCCTTGCCGGCAACATTGGTAAAATGATGAGGTATAAATTCCATCACCAACATTTTCGCATTCTTCAAAAGTTCAGGCATACCGAGTAAAGCAAAATACTCTGAGCCCTCTATATCCATAAATATCAGATCAAAATGCGCATCAGGAAATTGGGAATCCAGCTGCATGGCCTCGACCTGAAATTCTGAAGGATCATCATAGCTATATAATTCTGAACTAACCAACGGCTTGCGCTTGCTTCCTCCAGAATTGATCCGGTTTTTGATAAACGGAATGGTGCCTTTGCGATCACTGGCTGCGAAATTGTAAGTCTTGCAATTACTTATTTCGTTCATCTTGACATTTAACTTAAGTAACTCGTAAATCTCCGGATTGGCTTCAACAGCCACACATTGGTCTACCAGCTTACAAAGAGGAACGACCAAACTACCTATGTGCGCACCAACAACTAATATTTGACTGGACTCATCAACCAGTGTTTTTAAATATTCAAGCTCGGCTATACTGTACCCAGAGTCAAAACGGAGCTGTCTTCCAACGAACATATCGTCAACTGGCACTGCCAATTTCCCATTCGCAGACTCCGTAATAATTGCTGTCGCAAAAGGGCCTGCAACGACCCTGTTAAAATGTCCCCGGCGCACACTTCCCCTAAACAGCCCGGGTCGAAATTGTTCATCATTACGTTGAAATAGATGCAGTATCTCAGACAGATAATAATTGATTTCCGCTTGCTCCTGATCAGGGAACTGCCGAATACTTTCCAGGAGTTGTTCTGTTAGAATGTTCATAGAGATAATTTGAAGGGGTTATTTTTAATTATTATCAAAATACAATTTTTATTTTTTTTATCCGAGTTCATTTGCTTATATTGTATAGGCTTTCGGCCATAACCAAACAACGGCGGTTTCATATACCGCTTTGATATTACCTAAGCAATTAAACTAATGGGTGACAAGCTTAAAAATCTGATTTTTAGTGCAACCTTCACTACCCGCCTGCCGTCACGATTTTCGCAAAGGATCGCGTTCGTTACCGTGATGGGGGTATCAGATTTTGTCAAAACTTATCTGCCATTTTATCCCCAAATCTCTCCGTTTATACCTCTTACCATGTAAATTTTACCTCAGACATTATCATCAAATCAACCCCTATGTTTTTAATCACCCACTTCCGTTTCATCGTCCCAATTATCTCCAACCAACCATTCAGGTCCTTTCGAAAGCTAAAATTTAGCCATCCGGAAAATGGTTCGTAAACCGTTCCGGTAATTTTCCGCTTCGGCCGCACCTGCCAAGCAATATTAAGTCAGGATTCACCCAGGTATTTGTCCCGAGCGTGAAGAGGATCTTTATTGCTCTTTTTTTCCTCTGCAGCCGGATTTCCTCCCGCATGTTCACCCTAAACCAATACAAAACATGAAAAAACAAATCAAAACCCTAAAGTTTAGTAAGCAAGACATCGCAGATCTTACTAAAGAAGAGCAACTTGGCCTGGTTGGCGGAAACGCGCCGACTGTAACGAATTGTACCTATCAATGCGGCGGATTTACATTGGCCATTGACACGTGCACAGTCGGTTGCACCGGTGCATGTCCAAGTAACTATGGTGGAACAAATTGCGATCCTGCATCAGGTATTGAGAACGCCACTTGTTATATGAGTGCAGCGCATTTATGCCACACGAATCGCGAATGTACGGATACCTACTGTACGCAGAATTGCCCTGCAACCTATGGTGATCAAACTTGTGGAGCCTGCGGCGGACACTAAAAAAGCGGTGCGGGCCTGGTGCCCGCACCTTTTAAACTAAATTCCATGGCATTCAAATTTTTTAATC
This sequence comes from Pedobacter yulinensis, assembly GCF_003029735.1. Taxonomy (GTDB): domain Bacteria; phylum Bacteroidota; class Bacteroidia; order Sphingobacteriales; family Sphingobacteriaceae; genus Pedobacter; species Pedobacter yulinensis. The sequence goes on along the minus strand of NZ_KZ686268.1, from coordinate 873,120 downwards.
AACTTAACATACGCGATTGTGGCGTTTCCTGCATCAAGATGATTGCTTATTCCTATGGGAAAAGCTACTCACCAGACTATCTAAGGAAATTGTCAGGATACAATAAGACGGGCACCACCATGTTCGCCTTGAGCAGATTGGCTGAAAAAATTGGATTGCGTCCAAGAGGCGTCAGGTTGGCTATTGATTCACTTCAGCAAATTGACAGCCCTTGCATTATTCACTGGAAACAGAACCACTTCGTAGTACTCTTAAAGGTAAACAAGAGCAGGGAGTACAAAGTGGCCGACCCCGCTGTAGGTATTATATCCTATAACAGACATGAGTTTATTGACGGTTGGTGTGTTGACGACAGGCGACAAGGTCATGTTCTTCTGTTGGAGCCCTCTCCCAAATTTTATGAGGATAAAGAAGATGTCGACGAAAAAGCAGGTGTAAACTGGCAGTTTTTTCTCCAATACCTCAGACACTGCAAGCCGCAGGCGGCGGCGTTGTTATGCGCTTTTCTGTTCGGCCTTGCCATGCAGCTGGTCACGCCTTTTCTAATGAAAAGTTTTATCGATATCGGTATTGAAGGCAGGAACTTCGGATTTATTAAACTCGTCATTATTGCTCAGCTGGTGTTGATCATCAGCTCCACAATCGTCAATTTTGTTCGAACCAGGGTCGCGCTCAGACTATCTAATATCCTGAACCTGTCCATACTATCAGATTTCTGGATCAAAGTAACGAAACTACCCATCTCTTATTTTGATAAGTTTCATACGGGCGATATCATCAAGCGCCTAGGAGACCATAGCATTATACAAAATTTCATGACAAACACCGCGATCAGCGTGTTTTCTTCAGTCATCAACTTTGCAATCTACTCAATTGTACTCGTCCTGTTCAATCCTCAGCTTTTTGTCGTGTTTATGGGCGGCAATCTAATATACTTCCTCTGGATAAAAGCATTCATGCCGGTCAGGCGTAAACTAAATTATCAAAGCTTCGAATTAGGAGCAAAAAATCAAACCACAACGATCCAGCTCATCGAGGGGATGCAGGATATCAAGTTAAACAATGCGGAGCATACCAAGCGGTGGTTCTGGGAGGATGTGCAAACCAAAGTGTTTCGATTTGGCTTCAAAACGATGGACATTAATCAGTTCCAATCGGCCGGCGGACTACTGATCAGCCAAATCAAAGATATTACCTTATCGCTTATTGTTGCCAAGCTTGTTATAGACGGCAACATTACGCTCGGAACAATGGTATCGGTTCAATACATCATTGGCCAGCTCAGCGGGCCGATCAGCACCTTTATCTCTTTGATTCAAAGTACGCAGGATGCAAAAATAAGTTTGGAGCGATTAAACGACATCCATAAGATTAAGGACGAAGAAGACAGTGAAATGGCGCAGGTCAGCCACTTGCCGGAAGATGCTGATCAGATACAAATCCGTTCACTTTCGTATGCATATGCAGGATCTGACGAGCTGGTTTTAAAGAACATCGACCTCGACATTCCGATTGGCAAAACAACGGCGATAGTCGGAACAAGCGGAGGGGGGAAATCAACGCTCATGAAGATTTTAATGAAATCTTACACCGATTATTCCGGCGATATTCATTACGGAGATTTGGACCTGAAAAACGTAAGCCATTCCTTTTGGCGGAGTATATCGGGCTTTGTGGTCCATGAGGGATTTATTTTCAACGATACAATTGAGCGGAACATCGCATTGAGTGAGGAATTTCCGGACGAAGCATCACTGGATAAGTGTTGTCAGATCGCAAAGATACAGGATTTCGTAAGGTCACTTCCGAACGGTTACAAAACCATTATCGGCACCGAAGGCGTTGGGGTTAGCCAGGGGCAGAAACAAAGATTTTTAATTGCGCGTGCATTATACAAAGCACCTAAAATGCTTTTCCTGGATGAAGCGACCAACTCGCTTGACACCAATACCGAGAGCAAAATTATTGAGGACTTGCAGGCCTATACAAAAAGCAAGACAGTTATTGTGATCGCACATCGCCTGAGCACAATTAAAAATGCAGACCAGATCGTCGTCATGGAAAACGGAGAAATCCAGGAAACGGGAACCCATACTTCTCTTATCAGCAAGCGAGGCACCTATTATCAATTGGTTGAAAAGCAAATAGAAACCCTGATATTATGAAAATTATAGAGGCGTTCACTGAGCAAGACATCGCACCCAGAACCGGCAAATCACGCGAATCGCAGGAATTTATCCGGCATAAGCCTTCGTCGGTTGAAAAATACGCTATTCAGGTTATCGCTGTGATCTTTGTGTTGATTTTAACATTTACTTATTTCTTTGAATATGCGGATACGGTAACCCAGCAAACGCACCTTACCGCAGAAAGCGCACCTCAAAAAGTCCGTGCAGGAACGCCAGGCCGAATCAAGGAGATTTTGGTTGCTGACCGCGCACTGGTATCGAAAGGGCAGGTGATCGCCTGGCTGGATTCTGATCTTGACTACAGCGAGTTGAATGCACTGCTGGCCCAACTCAATAAAACGGAAGAACTGCTGCTTCATGACGAAAGTGATCTGAAAGCAACGGCTTACCTGCGTATTATTAACAAATTCGGAGAACAGGAACTGCAGCAAGCTTTTTCTCAATTCCTGAATTCTGCCCTCAAGTACGAAGCATTTAATAACAACGGTTACTACCGAAAACGGCTCTCATATCTTCGGTCACAGGCGGCGCATTCGACCCAGCAACACAATAAAATAGACCTGAAGACTTCCCTCGCCATTGAAGATTACAACAATTCAAAAATGCAGTTTGATCAGGACAGCCTGTTATACAAGCAACAACTCGTCACGATTACCGATCTGGCCAGGGAAAAAAGCCAGCTGATCAGTAAAAAAAACGGCATCTATGATCTGAACATTTCAAGGCTTAATGCACGGTCGAATTACGAGGATCATCTGAATTCGATAGATGAACTGCAGCACCAGAGAAATGAAGCCAAGCTGGCCACGTTGGAAAATCTTGAATCATTGAAAAACGTGCTGGTTAAATGGATGAATAACCATACTATAAAAGCTCCCGGAGACGGCGTTTATGAACCCATGCCCAATGTACAAACCTCACAGTATATGGAAGGCGGTCAAACAGTTGGGTACATTCTTCCTGAGAAAGCCCCGTACTATTTTATCAGCTATCTTTCACAGTCTGCGCTAAGCAAAGTTACCATCGGAGACCGTGTCGATATCCGCCTGGTTTCCTATCCTTACAAGGAATTTGGTCATCTTTCAGGAAAGGTGGCCTCCATCTCAAAAGTGGCGCTGGATAGCGGATACGCCTGTAAAATAAAGCTCCAGAATTCACTCAGCACAAATACAAACAAAAAAATTCCATACCGGGAGAACCTTGTAGGCGAAGCCGTATTTACCACAAAAGAAACGACACTATTTAAAAAACTGACACAGGGATTCCTTAAGACTGAGAAATAGCATGATAGCGAGCGCAGTATCAATACAAGACCAGTTAATACAAAGATTAACCAATAACTTTCTTTATCAGAAATACAACACCCGGCTGTTCACCATTCACCTGCTTATATTAATCGGGCGCGCTGAAACATTTGAAGAGTACTATGAGTTGGGAACGGATTTGCTTTTTGAGCAACTCAAACTTAGCTTTTCAAAATACAGCAAGAATGCCGATGGCCATACAGATGAGCTTTTTGACGTGGTTATCTACATGAACATGCTTTCCCGCGCTAAACTGATCAGGTATGACGCTGAAGAGCTGTTTCAGGAATTGACGACCGCATCTGCTTTTACATCGGCTGTACGGGCAAGTTTCTGCCAATCATCTTTCGAAAACAGTCGCCCAGCTGCATCGTTGCCTGTAACAGGCGCATCCAGACCCGAAGTTTTCGAGGAGTTGGTTATGGCTTACTATACGCAAAAAAGGAAGTATGCTCAGCAGGGGGCTATATTCAGAAGCTCACTTGAAGAAAGTGCACTGAAGGGCTTCCTTTCCGGGCATGAAAACCATGGGCTGGAACGGTGTCTTTTTGATTTGCTCAACAGCCCGCATACGCCAGCCACCAGTTTACCGGAATATTTCGCAGATTGGTCAGGCGGATCGTCTCATTTTGATATCCAGGCTGATCATGTGGAATTGCTGATTAATGAAACCAGCAAAGAGAAGTCGGCAAATCATATCGATTTGCTCATAGCTACCCTATTTATACTGAAAATCAACCTGATTAATGAAGAGCCCAATTAACGTTTTTTATTTTGATTCGAAAGGTTTCAGCACCTTATACGGCATTGGCAGTTACAGAAAAGTGCTGCTCCCGGAGCTTGCTAGAAGCGGAATCATTAATCTGACGCATGTCAGATTTTCATACCGGGACCAGGGTGGTGTAGACTATCGGCAGGCGGATAGCACCCAGGACTATAATACGCTTGACATTATCTTTTCGCTAAAAGACTTTACGCAATACCAAATTGAGGAGAACTATATTGATGGGTTCAGGGCGAGAATCTGCATCACAATGATTCTGCAAATAACAGGCCTGCGTGAAGGTATTTTTCACCTCAACTCGTCTTCAGACCAAGTGATTGCAAAGTATGCGAAAGCAGCCGGCTATAGGGTCATTGGAACCCAGCACGTCCCATTTTCGATCGCCCACACCACGTTTCATTTTTACCAGGAATACCTGGACTGGTCGCTCGAAAAAGAGAAAAGGCACCTTGCAGAATTGGACGGGATGATCTGTTTATGCCCACAGGCGCTGCGGGACATTCAGGCAATTTCACCGACAACTTTTTCGAAGATCATTTACAACGGGGTTTCAACAACCCGCATCAATAAAAGAGCGAACCGTAGTGAGGCCAAGGCTACCCTGGGATGCTCGCAGGACGATTTCATCTTTCTTTTTTCGAGCAGACTGGACAGGCTGAAGGGGCTTTACGAACTTATTGACGCATTCACTGCATTTGCGATCAATAAACGCAACGTTAAACTGATTATAGCCGGGGGCGGCGACTACGACACCGCACTAAAACGTGCGCAGGGCGCGCTGGGCAAAATCATATTCACTGGCTTTTTGGACCATCAAAAGCTAATCAGATTACTGGAAGTAGCAGACGTTGGCCTGCTGCCTTCTCATTCTGAGCAATCCAGCTTTTCGACACTTGAAATGTTAAGCTATGGCCTTCCGATGATCGTAACTGACAGTAGCGGTTTCGAAGTATTCGAAAATGGCAGAGACGTCATTAAAGTAACCGGAGAACGGCTGCCTTCCGGCGACCTGACTTCAGTTCATATCGACAGCCTAACCGGGGCCCTGGAGGTTGTATATAACGATGCGTCACTCCGGGAGCGCCTCGGCAAACAGGGCAAACACCTGGTGAATACAGTGTTCTCGAAAAAGTTAATGGCTGAATCTACAATTTCATTTTACCAAACCATTGCGACGTGATGAAAACAGCAACAATTGATACAAGCACGATTACAGGGTATATCCGCGACCTGATCATTGATAACCGGCAATTTATATCGCCAGACAGAGGCGCGCTGCTCAATAGCGCAGGATGTTCGTTATTTCTCTATCATTATGCCGAGGCCTACGAGGATGACCTGGCGTATGACCAGGCAGGCCTCTTCTCACAGCCGCTGTTCGATGGTGTGCGTAACTATCAACTGGAAGCCCCCGGGACAGTTTCTATCTGCTCTGGGGTGATCGGGAGTGCGTGGGCTTTGAGGCATCTTAAGCAAGAGGGTTTTATTGATTTCGGCAATGAGCTTGACCACATCGATCAGGTGGCTGTCGAGTTCTACAACCGCATGGCCGCTTTAGGAAACTATGACTACCTGCATGGTGCGCTCGGCGCGCTATTCTATCTGTTGTCAGCGACTAAAGACGCGCACCGTTTAAAAGTGCTCCACAGCTTGCTTGGCCACCTGCTCGAAAACTGCAACCGCACCGATGAGTTGCTTTATTTAAGTGACTTTGATATGCAGAAAAACGTTGTGAACAACGGGATTATAAATTTGGGCCTATCGCATGGAACGCCATCTTTAATTCCTGTGCTCTGCAAGGCAGTTCAATACGACACCAGCTTTGCGTACCTCCTGCCAAGCATCGAAAAGCTGTCAAATACCATAATCGCTATGAAAAACCGCTCCAATACCGGATCTATCTATCCATACCGGTCGGTGCTCGGTCAGCATGCGGATTTCAAGACCAGACTTGGCTGGTGTTATGGCGACCTCGGCATAGCGGTAAGCCTTTACCAGGCTGCCGAAGTGCTTAAATCAGGAAGTCTTAAATCACATTGTTACGAGATCTTTGAGCGAGCCAGCAGCCGGCGCAGTCTGGAAGAAGGCCAGGTCAGAGATGCTGCGCTTTGTCATGGTGCCGCCGGTATATCTCACCTCTTCAGGGAGGCCGCTAAATGGTATCAAAACGATCCGGGATTTTCGGCCACAGCAGATTATTGGCTCGATATCTCAAACGATCTTATTCAGCCCTACCAGTCGGTCATAACCGGCAGGTCTAAATTCCACCAGGAACATGGCTTTCTTAATAGTTTTTCATTGTTAGAGGGCTTAAGTGGAATTGGCTTGGCTTATCTGAGCAAGATTCATCACTCATCCAATTGGCAGCACATTTTATTATTACCCTGAACAGACATGAACAACCCGACAAAGACACCCGCTTTTTTTGTAATGAGAACGCCGATGTTCAGCCTTGACACGCTGTTCAATATTTATGACCGATTGAAATCAGAAAGCCATGAGATCGTGTTGAATGATATCCTTGATGAGACCTTCCTGGAAGCAATTTACCTGGCCTCGCCCGTTCTGCATACGGAAATTACCAAGTTAAAAACAACACTACCGGTCAAGGAAAAGGAAACACGGAAAATCTACGAAAGCATCTTGAAGTATCTGATCAGGGCTTCCACCCGCTGTACGCCTTTCGGGCTCTTTGCCGGCACCTCCACGGGACTGATTGCAGCAAATTCAAACCTGGATATGCGAACGGCAAAAATTCTGCGAAATCTGCGAATTGATATGGATTTCTTATGTGGTCTGGCAAACCGGCTCAAGAACAACCGGGCCATCAGGCGAAATTTGCGATTCTATCCCAATACTACCCTGCATAAAAAAGGCCGGAACTATGGATACATAGAATATAAATATGACTCAAGACAAAACAGGACCTTCCATCTTGCGGAAGTAAATATCAATCCGGTCCTGACCCATATTCTTAAGTTGGCCAAAACCGGTCCAGGCTATTCTGACATCATGCAGGATGTGCTTTCTACTTTCGACATTACTGGTGATACGGTCGACGCGTACCTGAACGATCTCATCGAAAACAATGTTCTGTACAGCTCGATTGAACCCAATGTGACGGGCGGCGACTTTTTCTCGAAACTGGTGGCTACAGTGGGCAGTATAGCGCAGCTGGAGCCCTCCCTGTCGCCTTTGGCAGCTACCTTGAACACCATCGAGGAGGAACTTACGGTCTTGAGGTCAGGCACGCCTGCACCTGCAGATTACAAAAGAATTTTCATGCTGTTTTCGGGCCTTGACGCAACAACCTCGTTAGATGAAGGAAAACTGTTTCAGATGGACATGTCCCGAAAAATTGAGGGTTTAACCATTAGTCAGGGTAACCTGGACAAGATCATACGGGTGTTCAGCAAAATAAAGTCCTTGAGCTCACCCTCTCTATACACTACGCAATTGGAACGTTTCAAACGGGCTTTCGCTGAAAAATATGAAGGGCAAACGGTCAAGCTGACCACGCTTTTTAATAACCAAACGGGGTTAGGATATAAATCAGCAACAGCCTTGAGTGATTATTATCACCGCGAGGGACCTGTTCCAAGCCGGCTGGAACAAATTGCTTTGCAAAAGTATATTGAGTTTATCCGCACCGGCGCCGATCAGATCATCATTGAAGAAGAAGATTTTAACACAGAAATTCTCGAATCGCTCGATGAAGACTGCAGCCTGATGTTTTCCATTGTAGACCTTCAGGAAGATCCGGACAAATCTGTGTTTGCCTTGCAAAGCTTTTCCTTGTCCAGCAGCAATCTTCTGGGCCGGTTTGCTCATGCAGACCAGCTGCTGAATACGCAGCTGAAAGCTGCTTTAAAAGAGAGGGAGGAAGGTCAAAGTTCTGTCATTGCAGAAATCGCGCATCTGCCGCAATCCAGAATCGGGAATATCCTTTCCAGACCAACGCTGTCTGCTATGGAAATTGAGTTTCTCGCCTTGTCAGAACTCCCGCAGGAGAACAAGATTTCCATAGATGATCTCTATGTGAAGATTGTAAATAATGAATTGGTCTTGATTTCGAAGAAGCTGGGAAAAAGAATTGTTCCAAGCCTTTCCTCGGCGCACAATTTTTCGAAAGGAAGCCTCGATATTTACCATTTTTTGTCTGATTTGCAATATCAAAACCGCCGCGGCATGGCTATTTGGGACTGGGGCAATCTGCGCAACCAGAAGTTTCTGCCGCGTGTTACCTACAGCAACTGTATCCTTTCGCCGGCAAAATGGGTGCTGGACTGGAAAGAGCTGTCATCTTATCAGGCAGAAAAAAAATGTGACTTTTATGAGTCGTACTTGCAACTGTCTGAAAAATATCGGTATCCAATGGTTTTCATTGTGAAAGAATTCGACAACTACCTAACCCTCGATATGAGCGTGGGGATGTGCAGGGATATCGCAGAAAAAATGCTCAGGAAAAAAGGGATGTTAGAGGTTCAGGAGTTCCTGCACAATGAAAAACTAAATATATCCGACAACTTTGGCTTTGCCAACGAGTTTGTGATCCCCATCTTCGGAAACAAACATATCTCCAATATTCCTCCCGCATTACTGAAGGTGGAAAACAACACTGTTCAGCGCGATTTTCATGCCGGTGATGTATGGCTCTATGCTAAAATATATTGTAAGCCTAAAAACCAGAACCTGATTTTGGGCCACCTGGATAAGATTACGAAGAGGCTGTTGAAGGAAGGAAGTATTTCATCCTGGTTTTTTATCAGGTACAGCGATCCAAAACCACATCTGCGTGTCAGATTACTGAGCAATGGCACCGATTCTTCTCCGCTCGACAAACTTCATTCCGGCATCAGCAGGCTGATATCAGACGGCATCATTACAAATTTCACCATTGATACCTATTCAAGGGAGCTTGAACGCTATGGGGCAGCGGACATTGAAAAGTGTGAACAATCTTTTTACTGGAACACCCATTTTGTTTTGGATTTATTGGGTCATCCATCAGGGAACAGCAAGGCGGCTTTGCAAAAGGTGGCCCTGTACTTTATCGATAAAGTATTGACAGAGCTTTCCTACAGCAATACACGTAAAGCAGCGTTTTTCAACAGAAGCTTCAATTATTTTGCGAGAGAATTTCGTTTCGCAACTGATAAACGGATGAAAGAAACGCTCACAAAGTATTATAGAGGGATCCGCCAGGACATTGACTTTCTGGGAAAGAATCTTAGTTGGACAGAAGGCTCCCCGCTCACCAATAGATTTATAGCCAACCAAATAGATATTTTTAAGAGCCTGAATGGGAAAGGGTCTGATCCTTATGAGGTGCTGACGAGTATCTTCCACATGTTTATCAACCGTTTATTTTTCGAACAGCAACGTTTCGAGGAGTTTACCATATACTTTTTACTGGATAGCCAATTCAGATCTATCCTTGCCAAAGAAAAAGTGTTGGCATGAAGTACATTGCTTTTATATGGGTACTGATTACAGCGGGGATAGCCCACGGTTATGCACAAACAAATGAGCTTGCGCAGCGCTGGCATCTTTCGAGAAAATCCGGCGTTGCTAAAGTCACTTTTGACAAGTATAAGGGTACGGTCAGCCAGATCAAAACAGCCGGTAAATCGAAATTACTGTTGCGGAAGTCACTCAAATTTGATCAGAAAGCTGAAGGTTTACTCCATTCCAAAGTAACCTTTCAGGGAAATATCAAAACCGGAGACACCTGCATCTACATGGCTCAGGTATTCAAGGGCAGTAAGCCTGTTGCTGCTACGTCCTGGCCGGTCCAATTTTCTCAGGACAAATCGGCAGTTTCCGGCAACTTGTATTTTCCTGAACGTGTTGATTCAATCGTTTTGTCCATCGTTACAGCAGGAAAAGTAGATGCCAGGCTTTCAGATTTTTCAGCTGTTATTTTGCAGGGGCCTGCCTTAAAAGACTATTCAACAAAGTTGAACGAACTTGCGCGGAATGCCTCAAACACGACCAAGTTGCGCAATTTAGGGATGATCTGGGGCGAACTCAAGTATCGGTATCCGGCTCAAGACTGGGATCGAATTCTCCTGGACGCGCTGGAGCCGGCTTTTAACCAGAACCCTTCCGAACTTGCATTTGAAAAATCCATCAGTTTTTTGTTGAAACAGATAGATTTCAAACAACGCCACAAATGGGAAAAACCTGATTCCGGCCTTATGGCTTTAAGCGGGCTCTTAGAAGGCAAAAACGAACGTGCACGGATCCAACAAGCCCTATCACATGTTTCGGTTGACTCATCAACATACTTTATCCCGCCTACTGATGAACGACCCGTTCCCATTTTTCAGGAAAAAAACCCAGACCGGAATCCGGTTCCGGAAATTCGTTCGAGGTTACTGTTTTTATTCAGGTACTGGAATATCATTGATAAGTTTTATCCTTATAAAAAGTCGCTTCTTCCCAACTGGACGCAACGCTTACAGGAATTTATTCCGAAAATGATTCTCGCAACCTCCGAACGGCTTTATGCCGGATGTTTAATGGAACTAAACGCGTCTATCGGAGATGGTCATGCCGCTATTCCCATCTCCTTCATCAATTTTGGCGAAACGATGTACGACCGAAAATATACGGTTGTACCGGCAAAATATAGCATTGCCCCGGATAGCAAAATCATCGTATCGGAGATTGATCCCGCTTTTGCCAAACTAAGTGGCATCCAAACAAACGATGTAATAGTCCGTGTAAATGGTATACGGCTGGATTCCCTGGCCCGGGCTTTAAAAAAATATATTGGTCATCCACATGAAGCGGTGAAAAATGTATATCTCCAGCAAAGCAGGTGGCTCAACGTGATCCCGTTTTCGGGTAAAAGTCTTGAAATTGTGTATAGACATGAGGGCGAAGAGCGCACCAAGGTTCTCGACTGGTCGGCGGCAACATTTCAAACCTATGGTGAGTTCATCTTCAGCAGCCTCATGAGGCAGAAACAAGCTGCTGCGAACAAAACCCTCACCTACTTTCCTAAGCAAAGATTGTTACTCCTGAAACCAGATCAGTGGAATGAGGCGCTGGCCGACTCGGCTGCCAGGGCCTTTGCAGAGACTGATCATCTGGTCATTGACTGCCGCGTTTACCCGGATTGGCAGTTTCTGAAGTTCGTTGAAAAAATTCTGGCGGATAATCGCCCCCTGGTTCGCTACAGGTATTGTTCAAAGGTACCGGGCCGGTTTGAAACCCAAATCCAATACGCTGCGGCCGATGGCCAATCATTTGAAAAAGAAATTTATGTCCTGATTTCCGAAGAAAGCGAAAGCCGGTCGGAACTTCTTGCCATGATGCTCAAAAGCGGGGCCAGCAGATGTAAACTGATCGGCAGGCGAACTGCCGGCGCGGATGGGGACGTTGCATCAATACCGCCCATTGGAAATCAAAAAATCCTATTCCGGTTTTCTGCTGTTGGCGTGGAGTTTCCCGACGGGAAACAGACCCAACAAACTGGCATTAATCCGGACATCCACGTAGCGGATAGTGCATCAAATACAGACGAAATTTTTAATGAGGTATTTAAAAGAGTCAATTAGAGGACGGCGGTTGCTATTTGGTTGCCTGATGATGGTCATGGGGCTATCTGTCCGGGCACAGCAATCGTTTACGCTGAAACAGACCATCGACTATGCCGAAACGCACAGCCTGTTGCTGGGAACATCGCGTGTGGAACTAGATAAAAATGTCTTCTTAGAAAAGAACCTGGTAAACAACCTGATCCCAACGCTAACTTTCAACTCTAACCTTGGAGGCTTATGGGGCAGATCTATTGACCCAACTACCAACAACTTTACCACAAATCAAACAATTTTTCAGACACTGGGACTGCAAAGTTCGATTACGCTGCTCAGCAGCAGTACGTTTAACCTTTCGAAACAAATTGCAAAAAGCAATACAGAAATCGCAAGGTACAGACTGGAAAACCAGTTGATGGCGTTGAAAGCGAACATCATACTCAGCTACCTGAATATGGTGGGCGCAAGGGCAAAAGCAGCAATGACCGAAAGATCTATTGAATTTTACGCAAAACAGGTAAGGGTAACCGATACCCTAATTGCTTATCAGCGCAGAACGCTTCCCGACAAAATCCGGTTTCAACAGCAAATTAGTTCAGACAGTGTAACGCTGCTCCGGCAGCAGAGTGCCATCCAGGAAGCAATGATTCAATTGCAGGGTCTTGCCGATCACCAGGCCGATGTTACTTATGACAACACAGACATAAATGACACGACAGCAAACGGCCTATTCGACTATATACAGCAAGTTCGCTTAACCGAACTCGAATCTGCTTTTCTGAAAGATCATCCGGGTGTCAAAGAGCACTACGCATCCATTAACCTGAACAAAACACAGCTTCGTATCGCAAAACGGGCTTGGGTACCTGCCGTTTCTATCAGTTTAGGGCTGGGTTCGAATTATTCAGACAATTATTTTTTGCTGGGCCGACCCATTAACTATTTTGAGCAGGTGATCAGGAACAACATCAGTCAAAGCGTTTTTATAAACCTCAGTCTCCCCATCCTAAACCATAATGCCAACAAGCGAAGCATCTATCAGGCAGAAGCTGGCATCAGGCAACAGGTACTTGAGAGCGAGTCCAACGTCCAGCAGTTGAGAACAAGCATTCGGTCAGCATACAACGACGCATATTATGCGTTCAGGTCGTATCAACAAAGCAACATCAGCCTAAGAAAAATTGAGGCGTTAGTCGATTTAAATACCAGGCTATTTAAAACCAACAGGTTATCAGTAATTGATTTTATTCAATCGGCCAGAGAACTGAATTCCGAATTGCTTAACAACCAGGATTTAAGAACAACAGCACTGTTCAAGATTATCCTGTTAAAATTTTATGCATCAAAAAATCTAAACTTCCTGTAATGCAAAGTCCACTAGTAAGCGTTATCATGCCTTATTTTAACGCCATGCCCTATATCGCTGAATCAATTGCATCCATACTCAATCAGACCTATGGTAATTTTGAGTTGATCCTGGTTGATGACGGCTCCTTTGACAGTTCTGCCTACGTTGTTGCCGGTTTTAAAGATTCCAGGCTTATACACCTGAGAAATGAGACAAACCTGGGTATTACGGCGTCATTAAATATCGGATTGCAGATGGCAAAGGGCGAGTTTATAGCCAGAATGGATGCAGATGATGTATCACACGCTGAAAGGCTGCAGCTGCAAATTGACTTTCTCAGAGAAAATCCCAGTGTAGATATCGTATCTGGGGGCATACAATTCTCAGAAACCAAAAGATATCAGTGCTACGATTACACCAATGACATCCTTGAGATTTTGTTTTTGTTTGAAAATCCGATTTCCCACCCCACGGCAATCTGGCGAAAACAACGCCTTCTTGCGCACCACATTAGTTATGATGAACATGCGCTCTTTGTTGAAGACTATAAACTTTGGATCGACTGTATTTTAAGCGGTCTGCAGTTCAGGATATTGCCAACGCCCGTCTTAACGTATCGCCAGCATGAGAGCCAGATTACCAAAACAAGAAGGGAGAAACAATTCGCAAATTTTCTCAGAATCGCATACCTGTATCTCCAGGCGATTTTTCCGGAAGCGGTTTCATTCTCCGCTCCAAAAAAATTCTATTCCCTGGTTACCAACAAGGTTATGGACAGCCAGGAGCTCAGCGAGTGTATCGATTTTATAGATCGGTTGGTTGAACTTAACCAACAGAAACGCGAATTGAATGCCGAGTTGTTTTCAGGAATTATGCAGGCAAAAAAGGCACAACTTCTTCACTTTGGGTACGCTAAACAGGCCGATCCATCACTCAGGTAAGCCTATCCAGGAATGAGACCAAAAATGAGTCATGATGGCGGCTTTACCATATTCCCTGGCCTGCCTGATTTCTGAATAATTATATTCGAATACATCTTTAAGGGCGATGACATCGAAACGCACGGCCGGATGTCTTCTCAGCGCACTAAGCATTCTGAAGGGCCCGGAATATTGGGGTGTTTCCATCAAACTGCGCTCCTTTTCATCATAGGTGCGGATAATGTCTTTTACCAACCTGATCAGGTACTCTTCGTGTTTCCCCGCCGAAAAATGTTCTGACGCGATCGATTTACTCACCTCATCATACAGGAGGTATCCATTTGGTGCTTCCAGGCACAACTGTTTAAACCCGGACACATTATGCAGCCTGATATCCCAGTCAATATAATAGCCGCCGTAATGATGCACAATCAGATACCTGGCAATATCTGAGGCTTCTGCATGATTCCTGGCGTTCAAAATTGCCGGCAGTGCAATGGGGTATGTATGCTCAATAAACAGATTGATTTCTGCGTCCGTCCAAATTTTTATTTCGTATCCATCCCGCTCAAGAATATTCCAGGATTGCATACAGTCATGGTTTAGTTTGGTTGCCCGGGGCCCTGTAATAAAGTGCAGAATGGCGGGAATCATCATTCACAATTTGTAGGTGATTACTGAAAATATGAAAAAAAAATCACTCGGAGCCTTTTGTAGCTGAACTTCTTTCATTACCCACGTCGCATAGAAGATTAGGTCATTTTTCGCCGTGAGGTTGACAGCGTGTAATCTATCCGTGTAAATTCCAGGTAAGCCAGCTTGACGATCCTTCCTGGTTTGTAGAAGCTAATAGCAGCCTCGGTGGGGCCTTTACGCAGCTGGTTTCGTGAACTTCAGCTATCGTCTTTATTGACTTGTATGCAAACGTTCACGCAGTGTCTCAATGGTCATTTTGGTGTCCCGATGCAACATTCTGTGACAATTTGCGCACACCAAAGCAAGATCGGCGAGCGCAGTTTGGGTATCCATTGCAATTTGGTGTAAAGGGGTTCGGTGGTGACATTCGATATATCCCCTGCCAACTGAACCATAGAATTTGTGGTAATCAAAGCTGCAAACTTCACAATCCAACCGGTGATATTTTTTCCAGTAGCTTTCCTTCTTTTTTTGAATGATGGTGCGGTTGCGTTCGTGCAATTTATGGAGCTTGTAGATGATCTGGCCTTCTCGCACAGTGAAATCCTCATCCTCGACTGAGTAAGGAATGGCGGCAATGGCTGCTCTGCTATCAGGATTATTCGCTATGTTGCGGATTTCTCTAGCGAGCGATTCCAACTTTTCCCGCTCATTTTGAAATTCATAAAATACTTCGCTGTCTAATTTCCCAAAGGCTTCCATACCCTTCCCGGTATAGGTTGGGTCGATGGCAAGAAAATTACTGAGTTTTAAGCCCACCCCGTTCGGATTCCGAAACCGCTCGTAACTATCCTTCAATCCGTGAATAGGGAGTAAATTCAGGATTCTCGAGAGTTCGATGATCTTTGCATTTCGCGCATGCATTTTTCCCGGCTCGGTCTTAAAGTATAAGTCGAGCGCTAAAATTAGCTCATCCCGGTGCCACTTCGGATTTCTCATCGATTACGTTTTCCGAATGTAATAGAAAATATAAGATTTTCGTTATTTCGTCAAACATCAGTTTATTAAAAGAGCGAGTTCCGGGCAAGCAGACCAGCAATGCTCTTTGCGCTCCTTCTTCCAAGATCTTCAGCAGTTGCTCATACGGACCATCTACCTCCTGATCCGAAGCAGCTGCCCTTAGTTTTCAGGACTGAGACAAACCATCGATTTTTTAAAAAGTTGTGATAGCACCATTCTTGTTCACCATATCTTCGTTAAGACCTGTTTTTTGATGGCCAGCATGATGATGCAGTTCTTTGCCAGGGCAATCTCCACGTCAATTTGTCGGAATATTTCTATCGAAGAATTGATCAAAATTGACTTTCTGTGGGCGATAGCCGGCATCATGCCGATGGCCAGCAGGAGCAGGATACTAAATTTTCTCACTGGAATGGAAAGCGTGGTTTAATGGATAGTAAGTTTGTGGGGCACAATATACGGGTTGGGAGGAGAAATATCGCAGGGGCGTGATTAGATTGTATTTTGCTTTCCAGAAGGCAATACGATTATAGTTTATATCAATCAGCTGACTATCAACTTTCAACACATCTAGCTGATCCTATTTCGATTCGATTTCGTTGCGTTGACCAAGAGCGGGCGGTAGCGTTTCAAAATGTTTAAGTTGTATACCTGTTAAGGTTTTCCATTCTAATGGTCCGCTTGCCGATCTTGCAAGCGTTGCTGAAGCTGCTCGGGATGAAGAAGTAAATACATAATCTTTGGTTAGCTGGTAAAATTCTCCAGACTTAACTAGTACTCCTTCAGAAAGCATTCTTTGGCGCTCTAGCCGGATACTATCTGCCAATGATCCCTGCTCTGCAACCATAAGTTTTGATCCCTTAAACATGATAAAACCCTCAGTGGATGGCCTTCCCGCGCCCTCCGCTCCTGCCCCGTTTTTGCAATAAAAGTCCTGCGACTCGGTCTCTGTGTCTTCAACAGTTTCTTCCAGGTTTTCGAATAATTTATGCCCAAGGGCCGGTGCCAGCACCTTGATATTTGATAGGAACTCCTCAAGCTCTGCTTGTTCTGCATCTGAAAGTTTCGGCTTTGTCGGTATATTTTGATCAATTGAATACCGCGCCGCAGATACCGCCAAGTCGTACAGTCTATTTTCCAGGTATTTAACGCTTGCTTTATTTAGATATCGGTCCTTGCTTCCGAAAAACATGACCTCATTCCAAAATTCTTTATCTTGGATCTGTTGTAATAATCGAGGTCCTATTAGCTCTGCCTCGCCAATATAGGAGGCGTCTTCATTATTCTGTCCTTTGCCAATTAAAATGTAAACCCGGGTTTCTGAAATTCCGGTCGGTCTATGTAATCACGAACTTTGATTCTGGGGACCTTTAGCCCTATGCCTGTCCAATTGCTTAACTCAGCGGTTATTAAGCCATTTGCATTTCCATCTACTAGGAAAAGTCGAATTGTTTTGCCGAAAGTTTTCAATTCAATCTATAATATTTTTGAAGGTTTGTTCTAACTACGCTCAATTTTACAAAAAAACAAGCGTTATTTCCTTGTAAGCCTATTGTTATTGCTATCGCTGTTACACCATTTACCACCGATCAACGCAACATCAG
>NZ_KZ686268.1:855340-855758 GCF_003029735.1 Pedobacter yulinensis | reverse complement strand
TAGATTTGAAATCTCGTCATAAAACCGGTTCGAATTCCGGGAGGCGAGGGTGTTTCCTGAACTGTGTCAATAGTGTAACTTTAAACTATCGACATAAACAATGGCAACACAAGAAGACTTTGACTTTGAAAGCTTCAAAAAGGAAGCTATAGCAGGCTTATATGCCGGCAAAAAGATGACGGGCACTGATGGTGTACTGGCACCGATGATGAAACACTTTCTGGAATCGATGATGACCGGTGAACTGGAGCATCACATTTCCGAGAGTAAGCTGGCCGGTCAGGCTAATCGTAAAAACGGCAAAAGTAAAAAGACCGTACGGAGCCTGAGTTCAGGAGAATTTGAACTTGAAACCGGGCGTGACCGTCTGGGCACCTTTGATCCAAAAGTGGTTCCCAAGCGCCAGCTGATCATTACC
>NZ_KZ686268.1:854397-855330 GCF_003029735.1 Pedobacter yulinensis | reverse complement strand
TTGGAAGAAGAAGTATTCCGGAATGGATAATCAGGAACTTCGTCGTTTAAAGGAGCTGGAAGAAGAAAACCGTCGGTTAAAGCATATGTATGCGGAACTAGCTCTTGATAACAAGATTCTAAAAGACGTGTTGTCAAAAAAGTTCTAAAGCCCTGCCAGCGCAAAGACATGGCTGCTTATGTGATCGCCCGGCATCATATCAGCATCAGCAGGGCCTGCAAGATTATATGCTTGCCAAAGTCCATGTATTATTATACCAGGATCAAGCGGATCAGGACTGATAACGGGCCAGAGTTTATCAGCAGGGAGTTCCGGGACTGGTGTGGCGTTAAAGTATTGAGGTTCAGTACATCCAGCCAGGCAGACCTATGCAAAACGGCTATATCGAACGTTCTAACAGAACCTTTAGGGAAAACATCTTGGACGCTTACCTATTTGAAGACATTAACCAGGTACAGGTATTAACCGATGAATGGATGGAGGATTACAATTACAGCAGACCACATGAAGCTTTGGGAGGTATAACGCCAGACCTGTACAAGCGGCTAAACTGTGGAGATATTGAAAACTCTATCGAGTTTCCAACATCCACACAGTTCCAACAACAATAATTATATTTTTGAATTAAATAAGTCTATAAAACACCAGTCCGAACTAAGGGAGGGTTACACCTGCATAGACGGGTTAAAGGGCTTTCCTGAAGCTGTGGAAGCTATCTTTCCAAAGACCAGGGTGCAGCTTTGCATTGTCCACTAGATCCGTTCGTCTATGCGCTATGTTCCTGAGAAAGACAAAAAGGCCGTAATGGCCGATATGAAACCTATCTATCAGGCAAATAACGAACAGCAGGGATATGAAAGACTGCTGGAGTTTGAAGAAAAATGGGGCAAGAAATATCCCCTGAGCTGCAAGTCATGGCTGGGCAACTGGGTA
>NZ_KZ686268.1:0-854387 GCF_003029735.1 Pedobacter yulinensis | reverse complement strand
CTGGAGGGCAATATCCTATCGATGTATGCCATGGGCATGAGTACGCGTGCCATGCGTGATTATGTGCAGGAAATGTATGCCATGGACATCTCTGCGGCTGAGATCTCACGGATTACTGATAGTGTATTGCCTGCGGTGCAGGAATGGCGTAACAGACCATTGGAGGCCGTATATCCCTTTGTGTTCCTGGATTGCATGTTCTTCAAAGTCAGGGTAAACGGAGCGGTGGAAACCCGCGCCATCTACAATATTCTGGGTGTGGATATTGAGGGTAAGAAAGATGTGCTAGGCCTTTACACCTCTGAAAATGAGGGTGCCAAGTTCTGGTTGTCAGTGCTTACCGATCTGAAAACTCGTGGTGTGGAAGATATCCTGATCGCCTGCATAGACGGGTTAAAGGGCTTTCCTGAAGCTGTGGAAGCTATCTTTCCAAAGACCAGGGTGCAGCTTTGCATTGTCCACCAGATCCGTTCGTCCATGCGCTATGTTCCTGAGAAAGATAAAAAGGCCGTAATGGCCGACATGAAAC
This sequence comes from Pedobacter yulinensis, assembly GCF_003029735.1. Classification (GTDB taxonomy): domain Bacteria; phylum Bacteroidota; class Bacteroidia; order Sphingobacteriales; family Sphingobacteriaceae; genus Pedobacter; species Pedobacter yulinensis. Next base: position 853,858 of record NZ_KZ686268.1, on the reverse strand, counting down.
CTATCTATCAGGCAAATAACGAACAGCAGGGATATGAAAGACTGCTGGAGTTTGAAGAAAAATGGGGCAAGAAATATCCCCTGAGCTGCAAGTCATGGCTGGACAACTGGGTCAACCTCTCGGCGTTCTTTGAATACGACCAGGTGATCCGAAAGGTCATTTACACCACCAATCCGATTGAAGGCGTACACCGCCAGATCCGTAAAATTACCAAGACCAAAGGGGCTTTCTCTTCTGAACAGGCTCTGATGAAACTCATGTACCTGGTCATTAAAAACATCAGCAAGAAATGGACGATGCCAATCCATAACTGGGGACTGGCATTCTCGCAATTATACATTAAATTTGGTGACAGAATTCTTCAGGAGAACAGAGGCTTCTGAGAGGTGTTAATTTAGAACTGACACAGTTCGCGTTACACTTCCTAAAAGCAGGGAAGCTTACAATCTGCTTTGGTTACTATTCGATCTCCATACCAAATCCTTTACAAGCCCTCCACCTTACAACCTCTATTTTATTTTATTGGACTACTCCGATTGAACACGATTGGCTGGGTAATCAATTTTTTTATATTGTTTCCATCTTTGAATTTCTGAATTGCTGCATCAAAATCTGGATTCATCTGATAAGCCCTTAATAGTTCAAAGGCTTCCGCTAAAGAAATCACTGCCTCCTGATCGCCAACCGGTTTGTTTTTTTTCTGGGTACTGAAAATGATCGGGACTATCAAGCATATTCTACTATCGCTGCCTATTAATGGAGAAAAATTTATATCAGACAACTTTTTATAATTAGGCAGTAACAACCCTAATTTATCCTCGCTTGGGAAAATCGATGTGACTCGAACTTTATTGTCTGTTGACTTTTCTATCAGTAATTTAAAATTAAAGACGGTCAGTGACGAACTATCAGGGAATATAAGTTTGTCATCATCTTTCAATAAAGTCTGATAAACTGAGAGATACGTTCTGCCTATCTTTGTATCCTGTATCTTGGAAAGTTGTCCAGCAGCACGGAATTGCGCAAATGTTAGCGAAAGAACAACAGCTGATAATTTAAAGATCTTATTCATATTATGGGCATTTCGTACCTGTGAATCCTGGTTTAGTAGCATCTCTTTCTTGGTTGTTTACAAGAACATCACTTTGTGTCGACTGCACCACACCACCTCGTGCTAGAATCCATGCTCTACCAATATCGAAGCTGGGATTATAAGTGATTATTGCATCTCGCATGCCATTTAAGAAATTGTTAGCACCCATTTCAAAGTGACCGTTGATTTCGGAAAATAGAGTTCTTCCTCCATTGCTTGACAAACTTCCGAAGCGCTGTTGGTATTGAGTTGGAGTAAGTGTGTGTTTCATGTAGGCAAAATATGCATGTAACGCTTCGTGATACATGGTTACAAGGATATATTCTTTTGTTGCTTTCGATAAGACATCGGGATTCAAATCAACTTTTATGTTTTCTGTAATTCCTGCAGTATAAGACCCTGTTGACATTTGTCCATCCGTGGAAGTTCCGGCAAGAGCAGAATTGACTCTAAACGTTATATTAATATATGAATTATTTGAAAACGTCTGTTTAATCAAGCCTGCTATGGAAGTGTTAAGCTTAGGTAGGGTCTTCAGGAGTGCTTGTGCACATGGGTATCCATTTAAGCTATCGATAATACTTTTCTGCTCGCAATCAACTATCCCTGTATTACCGCCAATACACGCATTGCAATCGTAGGACCATGTTGCATTACCGTTGGCATCGCCATTGCAATCGTAATATATTGGCTCAAAGTACATTCCCCCCGACCCCTCCTCATCTTCAAAATGATCCTGTGCCTCTTCGACATATGCGCATTGGGTAACATATTGTTGACCCGAAGGCACCCAGCCACAAGTAGGTGATGCCCCACCAGCAGAAATGCAACCGAAAGTATAAGTTTGTGCAAACCCAGAATGACACTGAAAATCGGCAGTTTGAGCACCCGACTTTGTGCTGCCCACACCGGAAGTGATTCCCTCGGTGATCGTTCCCTTTTTATATACCCATCCATTCGAGAAAGTTCCTCCTGCATGGAAAAAGAAAAGTTTTCCATCAAAACCCGTAGTGCTCCTATAGTGAATTACATCGGGGCTCATATTTCCTGTGTTCTCAATGAGCATAAAAGCTGCATACATAAGTTTCTGAGTGATATTGTTCTCAAAAATCAGCAGACGAATATCATCTTTTTTGGCCAACTCCTCCAAATTTGACGCTGTCTTGGAAAGCGAAGTAATGAAAAGCTTGTCAGGATTTTTCAAATACACTTCATAGACGGTCTGCCTCGCCTCCTTTCGAACGACCACACGGTCCCAATTAGGAGTCAATTTTCTAAATATATGATCTTCAGGTAACTTGTTATTAATCCGTAACCATGTTGCCAATCTGGTGCTTTGTTGATCAGATAGTTGGTCCGACGAACTATGTTTCTTACAAGACCAAAGAGTGGCAATTAATAACAATATTATAGATAAGCATACGGATCTATAGCCGCGTTGATTCAAGAACATTGAGAATGTATTTAGATTAAAAATGAAGTTAAATGGTTTGTTGATCAGCAAGTAATTGTAGCGGCAAAATTACATAAGACGCAAAGTATTTTAAGCCTTAAATTTAATGAAATGCAAATTCAATGCACTTTATAATTATCGAATGGCACTAGTAAGATACAAAAGTTCGAGAGGTTTGCGCACAAAATGCCATCCAACCATGATCTTTCTCTTTGAGCGTATGAAAGATAGCATTGCAGTCCCCGAAACTTTCCCAGATGCTAATCATGAACGCCTTATTTATTAAAGACATCAGTGCATTGTTACCAAAGAGCCATAACTTCTTTTGCACGTGCTTCAAGGGTATCTAAAAAGAAATTCAGTGACTTGGCAGCTTCGCTGTTACCATAGGCCCTACCGAGTCTTTTATTCCAGGAGTTTGGATTGCAGCTGCGTCCGGTAGATGTCTCGGCTTGTTTACCTTCAACTCTAAAACGCAGATAAACAGGTGATTCGTTAGCAGTTAATGCTTTTGGCTTTCTCAGATGAAAAAGCAATGTGGTTTTTGCACTCATAACAATGAGGATTATTAGTTATAAAATTAATTTGCTCATCATTTGAAATCAAGATGTTCACTCGCTGAACATGTTGTATTACAACAACTTAACCCCTTCCGCGTGAGTCCAAGAATTGGAATTTGCGACTCACGATTTACTCACGTTTTTTATGAGTTCCAGTGCATATTTTGGCATGCGCCAAAAACAAAAACCCTTCAAATGATATCATTTGAAGGGTTTAATCAATTTTAGATCCTCTCTAAGCGGAATGGACGGGACTCGAATCATTGCCTTATATTGTTAGATATCAGTGTGTTTTATAACTTCAAAAATCAATTAGCCATCGAATAGGTCACCGAATAACTTGAGTAATTTTGAGTTGTTTTAAAGAACTTTCTGACGTAAATATCGAAAATACACATGGCGGAATCTGGAACAGCAGATCAACGCTTATCAAGGTGAATTGATCGACAAAAGTGTTGTTCAAAAACTTTTTCAAGCAAAACTCACCGATAGCGAAAAAAATGGTCTGTCTAATGCAGCAGATTGGTCGGGGATGCACCTGATACTAAACGCTATATTTAAAGCGGCTTCTTTATAGCCGAACTTTTAATAATTGAAAAACCTTATAACACAGATATAGTTAATTATACCGCATACGCCTAAAATGCCCTTTGAAATAAATTTTCAAATAAATTTTGTTCTACTGGTGTAAGTGTCCCTGAAAATCGAACAGTTTAGAACTGGACAGAAATGCTTAGTTTTAAATGGGGAATGAAAAAGACACGGTTTACCGAAACACAGATTGTAAGAGCCCTTAAAGAGGGAGAAGAAGGCAGAAAGACAGAAGACATCTGCAGAGACCTGGAGATCAGCAAAGCAACATTTTACAATTGGAAGAGTCGTTACGGCGGCATGGAAGCTTCCGACGTCAAACGGCTAAAAGAGCTTGAAGAAGAAAATGCCCGCTTAAAAAAGATGTTTGCAGACCTAAGCCTGAACCACGAAATCCTCAAAGAAGTCATCACAAAAAAAGGTTGGGGCTCCGGGAACAAAAACAGTTAACCCAGGAGATTATACTGGATCACGGTTTAAGTATCACCGGAGCCTGCATGCTAACGGGCATGTGCCGCTCACAATATTATTATACCAGCAAGAAGGACGACAGTGCAGTAATTGAGGCCTTGGATGAACTATCTGCCAAGCATCCGGTGTATGGTCTCCGTAAGCTATACGCTTATCTGCGCAGGGCTGGTAAGGGTTGGAACCATAAAAAGGTATATAGGGTTTACAAGTTGCTTAAGATGAACAAAAAGCGTCGTGGCAAACGCAGACTGCCTCTTCGCCAGCGGATTCCACTGGAACAGCAAGAAAGTATTAACCAAAAATGGAGTATGGACTTTATGAGTGACAGCCTGGCCTCGGGGGGCAAGTTCCGAACTTTTAACGTAATGGACGACTGCTCACGTGAAGTGTTAACCATTGAGATCGGCTCGTCTATCTCTTCCCGACGAGTTACCCGCGCACTGGAACAGATAATAGACTGGCGTGGCAAGCCTCTTTCGGTACGTGTTGATAATGGACCCGAGTTTACCAGTCATCATTTTGAACTTTGGTGTAAAGACCAAGGTATCAGTATCCAATATACCCAGCCAGGCAAGCCCACCCAAAATGGGTACATAGAAAGGTTTAATAGAAGTTATCGCAAGGAGATTTTAGATGCATACCTATTCTTTAGCTTAGCTGAAGTAAGGGAACATACTGGGGTATGGATGGACGAGTACAATAACAGAAGACCTCATGAAGGACTGGGGGATTTGACACCGGCTGAATTAGCAAAAAACCTCCGGGATCATCAGATAACCGCATAATAATGTAAATTAGAAAAGTCCAGTCTAAGCTGTAGGAGAAATGGAGTACTTACAATAGCTGAATACAGCTTTTGAGCCTGGTATAAATTATCACCGGTTCTATACTGCCGGGCTCAGGGCTACACCGGGTTTCGACTTCTGGTTGGTCGCGCTCAAAATAATTTGCCTTTTTGTTTATAAAAAGCTAAGTTTAGCATATCGAATTAACTAAGATGTCTCTATTGTCCCTGTTATCTGAAATTACTATTGCAATTGTTTTACAGCGGTTAAGTCCGGCTCATTACAAGATTTGTGTTTTGCATAATGCGGTTTCTATTTGCAAACAGAGTTCCTTTGTTGATCAACCAGGTAAGCTTCAAATTAAAACCATTAAATTATGAAAACAATTGTTCTTTCTTTAGGCATTTCGATGATGTCATTGTTCGCCGCAAAAGCAGAAACCAGCGAAAGCAAATCACTTTACAATCAGAATCCCCGTGATTGCACAGCTTCAGCCACGCGCACGGCATCTGCAGATGTCACATGTCCCGACGGGACAATTATTACAATCAGCGCTTCGGTGACACGTTCGGCAACTGCTGCGACTTGTGAAGAAGCAGCGATCGTTGCGGTCATTACCGCTGACGTTGTAGCAAGTCAGGTCGTCAATGGCAACGTTGAGGCAAAAAACTACATTTGTCCTTAGAAATCCAGCGGGGGGATGCCCCCGCATTTTTATGAAAAATCTAATAATAACATTTTTTGCTTTTGCCACGCTATCTTTCGGAAAGGTTGCGGGACAATCAGTCGTGGCAAATTACCTGATCAGTCAGGATATCTATGGCACCGGCGATCTGAGTGAAAAAAAATTAGCCACAATTCAGAGCCGCGGTTATCTTTATAGGCAAAACAATCAATACATCTATTTCGAAAGACCTAATTATTTGGAAACGTATCCGAACGGCTCAGTCGAGATACAAACCGGGAACAATCAACAGTATAGTCGCGCGCTATGCATGGATACGATCCAACGGCTGTCTTTTGTTGATATGGATAGCCTGCAAAGAATTTATCGGCCGCATATTGCAGCTAAGCATCCTTTACGAGTTAATTACAGGCAATCTTTTGAAGCTGATTACTTCTCATGGATTATGCTGCCCGAGGTTAGAGAAATAAATGGTTTAAAATGCCAAAAGGCTACGATGTCTATCAGGGATAACTTACAATGGATAGTTTGGGTCGCAACGGAGGTTCCAATGCAGGCGGGAGTTTTAGGCGTTATAGGTATTCCGGGCCTTATCGTTGAAGCGGATTGCGTTCCGCTAAAAACGAGGTATGTTCTGCAAAGCTATTCCGTAGGAACATCTATACCACAGTCTGTTTTTAAACCCGCTGAGTTCCTGGAGAAGTTCGATGAGATGCCGGCACTTAGAAAGGCTAACCTCGTACCGAAAGGGCCTAGCAAAATACAAAGGCAGGCAGAGTTGTCTAATCAATAGAGCTTTCGTGCAGTCTCCGGCTGATGGAACAACTGAATCATTTCAGGGTACAGTTAATTTTCAATTACAGGCGCACTGCCCGCTTCTCAAGTTAACACAAGCTGTAATCAATCGACTCAAGCATTGATCAAAATCCTTTTCTTTATTCTATTGCTCGGTTCACAGATCGGGTTCGCACAGAAGACTACCCTTTCGGTCAGCGGCGTCATCGTTGACACGGCAGGTGTCGGGTTGACTAATTGCAACATAAAGATATCCTCAGGCAAAAGCGGCCTCATCTACAACTATTTTAATACCGGAAATAAAAATACTTTCAGCGTAGATGTAACACCAAACGTGGGCGATTCACTCGTAGTCGAGATAAGTCATGTATCGTTTTCTACCTTTCGGACAATAAAACCTTATCCCCAGCAAGGGTCTTCCATTCGTATTGCTGCAATATTGGGTATCTCATCGAAGAATTTGGATGCAGTAGAAGTCAAAGCGCCACGCACCTGGGTGCGCGGAGACACCACATTTCATAACGTGGATGCTTATAAGGAAGGTGATGAAAAGAAACTAAAGGACATTTTATTAAAACTGCCAAATTTTGAAAAGGATGCGAACGGCCAGATTACATACAAGAAGAAACCTCTGGACAAGGTAACGATTGACGGCGAAGAACTTTTTGCCGATAAGATCGAACTCATGCTTAATAATTTTCCCGTACATGTACTTGATAACATCCAGGCAATTGAAAACCAAAGCAGCCAGCGGCTGCTAAAAGGGCTAACCAGCGACAATAAGACATTCATCAATCTGCAGCTACACAAGAAAAATAAACTTAGCGCGGGTTTCGGCGATGCTGAGGCAGGTATTGGAAACCGCGGTCGTTATAATCTGTCACCTGTGTTGTTTTCCATGTATGGCACAGTTAAAGCTGGTTTTATAGGTAATTGGAACAGCACCGGTAACGGTGTGGGCTTTCAGCAGGAAACGGAGCTACGAGATAAGTTTGAACGTGATGGGCAGCAATTGCTGATGCTGAATCACCCGCTTCAGCACATCAATAACTTTGAACAGCGCTGGTATATCCGAAACAGACAATGGGATAACCGTTTACAGGTAAATGCACCTTTAAATAAAAAATTGCAATCAAAAACCGAGTTCAGTTATATAAAGGACCGCCAGCCGCAAGATACTTACAGCACTTCTTTATTATTGAATAATGATCGGTATGATCTGCGTATTGATTCGAACGAAAACTTGTATTTACCTGAAATCCTGGACTTGAGACAAACTTTCAGCCTGCGGCCTGATTCCAGTCGGGAGTTGATGATGGCCTTTGATCTGTATAGAGACCGTTCAAGGGGACAGCAAAACAGTCTGTTCCGAGGATTTGGAATCGGATCACCATTATACCGTACAACAAACAACAACTGGACAAGCCTTGGTTTTTCAGGGAATTATACTGTTCGCAAATCCAGTAGAAGAGCGGTAACATGGGCGATCGATTTAAACAGACAGCAACTTGGCCAAGATGCAAATGGACAATCGGCCGATATTGCTAAGATTTTTTCTCTGCCAGACGGTTATGATCAGATGAACATTGCTCTGGGCACAAAGCTGCACGCTGCACGGGGAAGCTGGAAAATGCTGCTTCAAGACAAGAAAAAATTCACCACCAATCTCGGACTTATCCTAGAAAACAAGAAGATCGGACTTGACCAATCCCTAATTATTAGACAAGGGAAGGGAGAATTGCCAAATATCTACCCTGAACAGTTGGCCAACAAATCAAATTATGAAGTAAGCAGGGTTATAGCAAGCGTTGGCAGACCAGTCCGATTTGTGCTCAAAAATCCGTTTGGAGTATCAGCTGAATCAGGTATCGCCCATGCTTCAAATCAGGACCGGGTGATCAATACGTTTCTGTTCAATATCGCCATCACGCAAAGACATCAATTAGTTAAGGGAGTATCCGGACAGATCAATGCTGTAATTTCTCAATCGCAACTGCAGCCGGAACAGCTTTACAGCAACTATTATCCCGCCTCACTGATGTCTTTCAAAAGATGGCTGAATATTGCCGTTCCTTTAAAACGGTATGAATACAGTTATGCGCTTGCGTATCAAATCCCAAATGACTTAAGTAATCTATCCGGATTCGTTTCTGCATCCACAATGCCGAACAGTTTGGTTACTGCGAACAGCTATAACTCATTTATCGCGTTTAATGATGCCTACTTTATAAATCAGAGCACAAGCCGAATTACAATTGGTCTAGGTTCGAATATCCCTTCACTGCTGCTCAATGCAATGATTGATCTTGGCGGAAGCTACAGCCGGGCAGACTTTCTTATTTTGTCTGGCTCTGAAGTGCTGCAGGCAAAACTCGGCTATTACAGCGCATATTTCACATTGAAAAAGAACTGGCAGAAAAAGTATTACGTTCGCTTTAGTTCCAATATTTTTTCAAACATAAGCCGTTTTCCCCGGCCGGATACCGAAACGGTAACCAGAGTTACATCCTGGAAGAATCATATCTACCAACGGCTGCTGCTCAGCAAACAGATGAGCATTGTCTCAAACTTGAATTTATATCATAACAATATGTTTACCGAAAACAAAGCGAGTTTTCTTATTGCTGATCTGGAATACAACTATCAATGGAAAAAGAGTCCCCTGTATCTGACCTTGCGCGCTGAGAATTTACTAAACGAGCGGACATTCAAGACCTTTAGTAATTCGATACAGGCGCAAAGCTTTCAAAGCATTCCGCTGTTGGGAAGAAGCATGTACATTTCTGCCAGGTATACATTTTGATCCTGGTCCAACGTTAGCATGCCTAAACAAAAACAAAAAAGCCTCAACTTTTTCAAGTTAAGGCTTTTGTTGCGGAATGGACGGGACTCGAACCCGCGACCCCATGCGTGACAGGCATGTATTCTAACCAGCTGAACTACCACTCCTAAATTCCAGTTGCTTTCCAGCTCCTGTCTCCCTTTCGGGAATGCAAATATAGACCGAATAATCTACTTTGCAAATACTTTTTTTAAAAAATTTATAAGCACTTAATTCACAGCACCTTCTTTCATTTTCTCTGCATTCTCGGCAAACTGCAGCGCATCGATCAGGTCCTGAACCGCGCCATCCATCACGGCTGGCAGGTTGTACAAGGTCAAGCCAATGCGGTGGTCGGTCACCCTTCCCTGCGGATAATTATACGTCCTGATCTTGGCCGACCGGTCGCCGGTCGAGACCATCGTTTTCCTCTTCGCTGCAATGTCGCCGTGTTTTTTCTGCACCTCCAGGTCGTACAGCTTGCTGCGCAGCATCTCCATGGCCAGCTCGCGGTTGGCCAGCTGCGAACGCTCTACCTGGCACACCACCACAATACCCGATGGCTTGTGCGTCAGCTGTACCTTGGTCTCTACCTTATTTACGTTCTGTCCGCCCGCACCGCCCGATCGCGAGGTTTGCAGCTCCACGTCGGCAGGGTTCACGAATACGTCTACCTCTTCGGCCTCTGGCAGCACCGCTACCGAAGCAGCCGAGGTATGCACCCGCCCCTGTGTTTCTGTCTCCGGCACCCGCTGCACGCGGTGCACGCCGCTCTCATATTTCAGCTGACCGTACACATCGTCGCCGCTTACCTTCAGCACTACCTCCTTGTAACCGCCGGCCGTGCCCTCGGTTACGTCCATCACCTCAGTTTTCCAGCCCTTGGTTTCAAAATAGCGGGTGTACATACGGTACAAATCGCCGGCAAATAAGGCCGCTTCGTCACCACCCGTACCGCCCCTGATCTCGAACACCGCGTTTTTCGCATCTTCCGGATCTTTCGGAATCAGCATCAGCCTGATGCGCTCTTCCATTTCCTGCTGCTGGTCAAGCAGCAGATCCAGCTCCTCTTTGGCCATTTCGCGCATCTCCTGATCTTTCTCGGTAGACAGGATCTCTTTGTTCGCATCTATATTGCTCATGACGTTTTTGTAGACCTTGTACTCTTCTACAATCTTCGTCAGGTCTTTATATTCTTTATTCAGCGCAGCAAAACGTTTCATATCCTGGATCACATCCGGATTGCTCAATTGCTCTTCTACGTCTTCCCAGCGCAATTTAATGGCTTCTAATTTATCTAACATATGCTATTGTTCAGAATTTCAACACACAACAAGCAAAGCTGCTGCGGTGTTTCGGGCTACAAAAATACGGCTTTTCATGCACATTTTTGCCTCCTGTTGCCTGTTTGGAAAGCAGGCTCCGGTGCCGGTCGGTTACACCCCTCCCGCTTTTGCTCCAAGTCCGCGCGCGTTCCTTGCTGCGGGCTTTCCGCGCAATCGGGTTTAGCCGGCAGGGTCTGCCACAAGCTGGTCCTGCCCACCCTGCATCCAGCCGGGGCGCTTCGCGCTTTCAAAAAAACAGAGTTTCAGGTCTGTGCCATCAAAAACGGCGTACGACTGGTACATCAGCCACTCCCCGGTATTGACATACCGGCTTCCCGGCCTCAGCTGCAGATCGAGCGGCAGGTGCCGGTGACCGAAAACAAAATAATCAATGTGCTGCTGCTGCAAAATCTCGCTGGCATAAATGGCCAGCCACTCGCGTGCCGCGCCCTCGTAAACTTCCTCTTTGGCACCCGCGGCGCGGCTGTGCTGCGACCAGGCATTGGCCACACCAATACCCAGGTTTGGATGCACGCGGGCAAACAACCACTGGCACAGCGGACTCCTGAATATCTTGCGCAGCAGCTTGTACTTGCGGTCGCCGGGGCCAAGCCCGTCGCCATGGTGCAGGTAAAACTTTTTCCCGCCGCGCTCAATCACCAGTTCGTCGCTCACGATCTCCATGCCCAGCTCTTCGGTAAAGTAACTGCGCACCCACATGTCGTGGTTGCCTTTAAAAAACCAGATTTTGATTCCTGAATCGCTCATCTCAGCCAGTTTGCCCTGCAAACGAGCGAAACCTTTGGGAATGACCTTCTCGTATTCAAACCAGAAATCAAATACATCGCCCATTAAAAAAAGCTCGCCGCAGTCGTCCTGTATGCTGTTCAGCCAGCGTACAATCCGGCGCTCACGGCTCCGGCTTTCCTCTTTTCCAGGTGTACCCAGGTGAAAGTCTGAGGCGAAATAGATCTTTTTCATGCAGAAACAAAACTAGGAAATTTTAGCCTGTTTTTGCGGCTTGCCCGGGCAGGCTGAGGGGAACTGCCCCCGGATAGCAGCACCTGCCCTGCCGGGTAAACCCGGGCGAAGCGGCAGCCCCGGCGCAGCGGGCTACAGCAAAGCACGGGACAGCTGCAACCGACCGGCTGCCGTCCCTGCTTTCCAAATACTAGTATTTCTATAGATATTACATTATTTTATTTACTTTTGCGGCGCTGCCCAAGGCAGCAAACAAAACAGCATATGACGGACAGATTATTTGGAACTCTTCTAAATAAGCATAAGCCATATCTGTATTTTTTGTAAATTTGCCGCAAAATAAGATTATGATTTCAACAGATATAGCCATTATCGGCGCCGGCCCCGTGGGTTTATTCGCAATTTTTGAAGCAGGATTGCTGAAAATGCGCTGCCATTTGATCGATTACCTTCCGCAGGTTGGCGGACAATTGTCTGAAATCTATCCCAAGAAACCCATTTACGACATTCCGGGTTACCCTTCAGTCCTGGCGCAGGAACTGATAGACAACCTGATGGAGCAGGCCAAGCCGTTCCACCCTACCTTTACCCTGGGCGAGCGTGTTGAAGGACTCGAAAAGCGTGGCGAAGCCGATTTTGTCCTGACCACCAACATGGGTACGGTAATCGAAGCCAAAGTGATCGTGATTGCCGGCGGCCTGGGTTGTTTTGAGCCGCGCAAACCGGCAGTAGAAGGATTGGAAAACTTTGAAAATGGCAAAGGGGTTAATTACATGATCCTGGATCCTGAAAAATACCGGGGCCAGAAAATGGTGATTGCCGGTGGCGGCGATTCGGCCCTCGACTGGACCATCTTCCTGTCTGACGTGGTGAGCGAGCTGACCCTGGTACATCGCAGCGAAAGTTTCCGCGGCGCGCCTGATTCTGTAAACAAGGTGATGGAGCTTGCCGAAAGCGGCCGCATTAACCTGGTACTGAACAGCAACCTGAATGCGGTTCAGGGCAACGGGAAACTGGAAGCCGTTGAGCTGATCCACAACCGCAGCATGGAAACCACGCGCGTTGAAACTGACCACCTGATTCCGCTGTTTGGCCTTAGCCCTAAGCTGGGCCCAATCGAAGCCTGGAACCTCAACATCAGCAAAAGTGCCATCGAGGTCAATGTAGATGATTATTCGACGAACATTCCCGGCATCTATGCCATCGGCGATATCAACACCTATACAAACAAACTGAAGCTCATTCTTTGCGGCTTCCACGAAGCGGCCCTGATGAGCCACAGCGCTTATCAATACATGAATCCGGGTAAAAAATACACCATGAAGTACACCACGGTGAACGGCATCTCTGAATTTTAATTATCCGTCTTTTTCTTAAATTTGTGGCCCGGCCGGCATAATCGGCCGGGCACCAATACAAAAGAGCTAACCCCGCATGGACGAAAACAACATCACGATCTACGTACAGGAACCGGACGGTTCAGTGACTGAACACGAGGCACCAACCGACATGGGCCTGAGCCTGATGGAATTTCTGAAAGCTTCTGAATACGATATTCTGGCCACCTGCGGTGGAATGGCCTTGTGCGCCACCTGCTGCGTCGACGTTTTGGAAGGTGAAGAAAAGCTGAACGAAATGTCTGACGATGAATATGCCATGCTCGATACATTGCCAGACCTGTTACCTAATTCCAGATTGGCCTGCCAGCTGCAGTTAAACCCTGATATGCAGGGCCTTAAAGTGAAACTCCACCACCAGTCTTAACCGGCGCTTTAATCAAGCTCTGATCCTTTTCCGGGTTTCCCGATCGTTTTGTAATTGCCTGAACCTTTCAGGATGGCAAGCACCTGCGGCTTATTGTTCAGGATTGTCATGGCCTGCTGCAGCTCCTTATCATACTGGAACGACTGCTCGATCTTGCCTTTTTCATAGAAATAACGGGCTATAATCTGGCTTTCGAGTACACGTTTGATTTCGGCCTTGTTCGTGACCAGGTCGGTTTTTTTGGCTCCGAGCAGCTTTGTCTTGAGGTCGTCCAGATCTGCCTTGACCTGGGCCAGTTTGTTTTCTTTCTCGGCCTCTTCGGCAAGGCCGCTCAACAGGTTTTCTGTTTTGCTGGTGTAGCTGTAGTCTTTATCGGCCAGGGTGGCCACAAATTCATTGTATTCTGCATCTGACAATTTGAAGCCCTTTGCATCGGCCGGGGCAGGCCGGCTTTTTTTGTAGCTATTGGCGTAGGTAAAAAAGAGGTTTTTGCTGAACAGCGACACAGTGACCGGGCTTACCTTCCTGGCCGGAACGTACACATCCGGGTAAATGCCGTTCGCGTCATACACCTGCCGCCCCGAGCTGGTCTGGAAGACTGACATGGCCGAATCGGCGAAACGTGAAGCGCGGCCGGCCTTGCGGTGGGCATAATCCAGCGCCTGGATACACCTGCCAGAGGGCGTGTAATATTTCGCTACGGTTACCTTAACGAGACTGTTGTAAGGGAGGTTGAAGGTTTGCTGCACCAGGCCTTTGCCATAACTGCGCTGGCCAATGACGACACCACGGTCCAGGTCCTGCATTGCCCCGGCCACAATCTCAGATGCCGAGGCTGAATTGCCGTTGATCAGGATCACCAGGGGCAGCTGCGCATCGACAGGCGGGCTGTACGTCTTGTACGCAATGGTCTTTTCCGGGTTCTTGCCCTTTTGTGTAACCACCAGGATATCTTTATTCACGAACAGGTTGACGATTTTCACAGCTTCCTGCAAGATACCTCCGCCATTGTTGCGCAGGTCGAGCACCAGGCCGCGGGGCTGTTGCTGCATGATGCCGGCAAGTGCCTCACGGACCTCGCGGGCAGAGTTTTCCAGGAACTTATCCAGGCGGATGTAACCAACCCCATCAGCCAGCATCCCTGCATAACTGACATTTGGCTGGTGTATTTCATCGCGCGTCAGTGTTTTGCTGATGACATTGCCATCGCGGATCAGCATCAGGTTAACCGGGCTCCCCTTGGGGCCGCGGAGCAGGCGGCTGATCTCGGTGCGATCCTTTCCCTGCACCGGGACATTGTTGATGCGCACCAGCTGATCGCCCGACCGCAGGTCGCTCCGGTTGGCCGGATAGCCAGCGCTGATGTCATTGATGTATAGTTTGCCTTCGATAAATACTGTACTTGCGCCGATGCCGCCATACTGTGCGCTTACATATTTGAGTTTGTAATCTTCGACCTCAGACTCGGGAACATATTCTGTGTAAGGGTCCAGGCTTTCGAGCATGGCGTCGATCCCGGTGCGCATGAGCGCCGAGGAGTTTGTTTCATCAACATAGTTCATGTTGATCTCCTTGTAAACGGAGGCAAAAATATCCAGGTTTTTAGATACCAGGAACAGGTCTTCGCGAAAGGTCCAGCTTAGAACAGAGACACCCAGCAAAAGGACCGCAAACACAAAGGAGCGGCTTTTTTTCATTGAAAAAGTTTTATTTTGGCACCGGCGGGCAGTACCGCTGCCTAAATATACGAAAAGGAAATAACCTGAAAATGAAGATGCTGAAAAACAGCACCGGCAGGTTGAAGCGGGTTATAACCGGTTGCCCTTCAGATCGGCCAGTGCCTTATTGATCGTAAATTCGATGTATTCCCGGTCGCGTTTTACCAGGTGCATCAATTGCTGCACCAGTTCTTCTTCTTTACCCGGGGTAAAAACGATATCGGCGCCCGCCAGGTCGCGGTATTTGCGCAGAAATTTGATTTTCACTTTTTCCCAGTTCTCTGCAGTAAGCGTAAAATTTGCCATCGGTCAATGTTTGCCTCAAAAATAACAAATAAAAAGCAAGGTCAAAACGCCGGCGTTCCCGGCAGCGAGAGTAAACAAATCCCTCCGGCCGCCTGTTTGTTCTGCATGACCGCAGCAGCAGAACCCCTTGACCCAAGCCAGCCCTGGTGGAAAGAATCAATTGTTTACCAGATCTATCCCCGCAGTTTTAAAGACAGCAATGGCGACGGCATTGGCGATCTGCGCGGCATCCTGGAAAAGCTCGACTACATACAAAGCCTGGGCGTAGACGCGATCTGGCTCAATCCCATTTTTTCTTCGCCTAACGATGATAACGGCTACGACATCAGCGACTACTGCAACATCATGGACGACTTTGGCACCATGCAGGATTTCGATGACTTGCTCGCCGCCATGCACCAGCGCGGACTGAGGCTCATCCTCGACCTGGTGGCCAACCACAGCAGCGACGAACACCCCTGGTTTATTGAAAGCCGCAAAAGCCGTGATAACCCCTACCGCGAATATTACCATTGGTATCCCGCAGAAAACGGGGTGCCGCCTAAGAGATTCAGTTTTTTTGACGTAAAAAACGATGCCTGGAAATACGACGCGCTGACTGATGCCTATTACCTGCGGTATTTCAGTGAAAAACAGCCCGACCTGAACTGGGAAAACCCGGACCTGCGCCGGGAAATTTACAGCATCATGCGTTTCTGGCTGGATAAAGGCATAGACGGCTTTCGCATGGATGTCATTCCATTCATATCAAAAGACACCACCTGGCCGCCGGTACAGGTTTACTCTGAAGGCCCCAGCCTGCACCAGCACCTGCAGGAAATGCATGATGAAGTGCTGCAGCACTACGACATGGTCAGCATTGCCGAAGGTGTAGGCGTAACACCCGAAAAGGCGCTCAATTTTGTAGACCCCGACCGCCGGGAGCTAAACCTGCTGTATCATTTTGAGGGTATGGACATTGGTTACATTCCCGGCGAATACAAAGTGCCTGACCCCGATGGCGTAGACCTCCTCGAATTTAAAAAGGTATATACCGCCTGGGACAAGGTTTTCGAACACCGCGGCTGGGGAACGATTTACCTCGGCAACCACGACCAGCCCCGCATGCTGAGCCGCTGGGGAAACGACGGTCCGGCATTCGCAAACGCCGCTGCGAAACTGCTTATGACTTTCCTGCTCAGCCACCGCGCCACCCCTTTCTTTTATGCCGGCGATGAGCTCGGCATGACCAATATCCGTTTTGACTACATTGACGACTACCGGGACATTGAAACGATCAACCAGTATGAGCGCATCCGGCAGGAGGTGGGCGACCTGAAAGCCTTTATGGACAACCAAAAGATGACAGCCCGTGATAACGGCCGCACGCCTTTTCAATGGACAGCAGGTCCGAATGCGGGCTTCACAACCGGCGAGCCCTGGCTTAAGGTTAACCCAAACCACGAAACGGTCAACGCAGCGGCCCAGGAAACTAATCCCGACAGTCCGTTGAATTATTTCAGAAGACTGGTGGCGCTGCGGCGGCAACATAAAACCCTGGTTTATGGAACGTATACACTGATCGATCCGACCCATCCGCAGGTCTATGCTTATACCCGCAGCCTGGAGCAGGAACAATTGCTGGTGTTGCTCAATTTCAGCAATGATCCTGCAGACATCCAGGTTCCCGGAAAAGATCTTGATGTGCTGATCAGCAACTTGCCCGGTGTAAGCCAGGCTGCGTCAGGCCTTGTACATTTAATGCCCTGGCAGGCACTCATAGCCCGGATTCATGATGGACCGGCTGCCTGAAACCGCGCGGTAAACAACCGAACTTTTTTTTAAACGCCGCCGTAAAATGCTGCGGGTTCTTGTAGCCAACCAGGTAAGCAATTTCGCCCACCGGTAGCCGTTCCTGTTCCAGTAAAGCCTTGGCCTTCTCCATGCGTTTTTCATAGAGGTATCCGAAAACTGTCGTGCCGAACAGCTTTTTGAAATCCCGCTTCAGCTTATAATCATTCAGACCGATCAGCCTGGCCAATTCAAACAGCGATGGCGGTGCCTGCAGGTGCTGCTCCATGTGCAGCCTTGCCTGCCAAAGTTTTTCGGCGTCCGCCGGATGCAGATCCGGCCCCGGGATGCACCCCGCGGGTTCGCCTGTTAACGACGTTACAAGCCGAAGCAGTTCCGGGGTGTTTACCGGCTTGTGGCCAAGCAAGGTCATGACTTCTTTAACCAGCTGCGTTTGTGGCGCGCCAGCACCGTTCTTGCCTGTCATCGATACCGCCGGGTCTGCCCGGCCTATTGCGAGCATCTGGCCGTTGGTTTGCAATTCAAACTGGTCTGCAGTGAGTGCTAACCCACTGTTGTGTACAGAAGTGCCATTCACAGCGCCGGCACCAATGGCGTTGATGTGCCAGCGCCCGCACGCAGGGTGGCGAATTTTTAGTTTACATGTGTTTTTGTGACTGACAGCTATGATTTGGAACCCCTCGAAGCAGGAAAAGGCCAGCCACCCCT
Organism: Pedobacter yulinensis; assembly: GCF_003029735.1. Lineage (GTDB taxonomy): Bacteria > Bacteroidota > Bacteroidia > Sphingobacteriales > Sphingobacteriaceae > Pedobacter > Pedobacter yulinensis. Next base: position 836,011 of record NZ_KZ686268.1, on the reverse strand, counting down.
CCTGGCCGGAAAGCAGGAAATAGCTCTCCTGCCCGGTATCAAGCAAACCGGAGAAGGTCTGTCCTCCTGCTGAAACAAAGTTTATCTGCATTACTCCTTCTAACGGCATTTATGCTCCGCCTGGCGTTAACCGGTCGATACAATAATAAACATATTTGCCTTATAATTTGTAATCAGTCTAAATAAAAATAAATGTCCCCCGAGCCTGCCTGAACTGCAGTGTGGGCAACGGGCGACGCGAATGTGCCCTTCATCTCCAATAAATATGTTTTGTTAGTTGGTAAAAGCTCCCCGGATGGGGAGCTTTCGCTATTCAAAAAAGGGGTTACGGCTTGACCGCAACCCCAGATCTTCTATTGGAGACAGCGTTACTGCAATTTTGGAATGCGTGTCGGTGTGTCTTTGCCCGCTACAATGCTGACCGCGCTTCTGGCAATGCCCCGGATGGTGCTCAGAATGTTTTCTACGTCCAGGCTGCTGTATTCATCTTTAACAGTATGGTACAGCTTGTCGCCATCTATCTGGACAGTGCTGATGGTGTGCGCGGGTACGCCCAGGGCCGCCAGCGTTGCGTTGTCGCTCCGGTAAAAAAGGTTTTGCTGCGGGTAGGGATCGGGGTGAAAACTAAACTCAGTGCCCGCCAGGTTCTTTTGCAGGATCTTGCCAAAATCAGATTTTTCAAAGCCCGTAATAAACGCGGTGTTTGGTCCGAACTTGGAATCCTTTCCGATCATTTCAATGTTAAACATGGCGACGACATCATCCGGATTAAGCTGGCCAGAGAAATACCGGGCGCCGTAACCGCCAATTTCTTCTGCCGTAAAAGCGACAAAAATAAGTGTCCGCTCGTTGCCTTTAAGCGCTTTGTAGTATTTGGCAAGTGCAATAACCGCCGTAGTTCCCGACGCATCATCGTCAGCCCCGTTGGCGATGCTGTCAGTACCGACCGGCTTCTGGATGCCAATGTGGTCGTAATGACCGGAGAAAATGACCAGTTCTTTTTGTTTCGTTTTACCGGGAATCATTCCTGCCACATTAAACAGTGGCAGCTTTTCCACCTTGCTTTGCATGCTCACCGAAAAATCTTTGGCGGCCGGGTCTGCACCGAATACAAGCACGGTACCACCGCCATCAGTGCCATTCAGGTCTTTTTCGTCGACAACCGTTGCGCCTCCTGCGAAACTTTTTACCCGCTTAAAAGCGTCGGCAAACTTCTGCGGCACCAGCACAAGCTGTTTTTCAGGCGAACGCGCAAACTGGCGGTACTGGGTCGCAAACTCTTTCGTGGTGTCGAGTACAACGATGGCCGCTCCGCCTCTTGAGTCGAAAACAAGCTTTTCTGCCGTATTCCCGATTATGGCAACATTTGCCGGATCAATGGTTTTTCCGGCTACGGTTACCCTTGGCTGACCGCCGGTAAGCCTGTATTTAAAAAAGGTTTGGCGATACCCTTTTAGTCCAGCAAGCGGCTGCAGGCCGATTTTTTTAAATTCAGATTCGATGAACGTGGCGGCCTTGTCAATTCCCGGTGTAAAGGTGCCCCGGCCTTGCATGTCGTCAGCACTCAGCGTTTTGATCAGGCGGTCGGCATATTCCCTGGAAATCACTTTATTGATGTCGGCCGTGGTTTGAGCCGAAGCCTGCATGGCAACCAGTGCAGAAACGGCAAATAGGAGTTTTTTCATGTTATTAGTTTGGTTTAATCTGCGTCTCGAGCCATTTGTCCCTGAAGGTGCGCATAGCCGCCCCGGGCTGCTGACCTGTGGTTTCGAGGGTAACCAGTTCCAGGTAAGGGCTCTCTGTTATTTTCAGTGTTGTTTGCTTTTCTTGTCCACGGTGTGTGTAGCTGATCACGACAGGCTCACCCGCCTGCCGGTCTTCAAAGGCTTTACCCAGGTCTTTGGCATCGTTGATCTTTTGCTGCCCGATGCTCAGGATGACGTCGCCGGCATCAAGGCCTGCTTCATAGGCCGGGCTGCCCTTTACGGTACTGATTTTAATCCGGGCCTCGCCATTGCTTACCTGCAGGTTCTCCAACCCGGTGTAAATGCCTGGTTTTGCCGGCTTACGGAGCACAAGCCCTGCACGGGCAAAAAGGGCCGCGAAGTCAGGCTTGGCTGTGCCGTTCACATGATCAGCAAAAAACTTCCGGGCAAAAGCCTGATTTTTTGTGAGCCGGGCCAGGGCGAGTTCCAGGTCGTTCAATGTATAGGGCAGCTCTGGTTTGCCATGACTTGTCCAGAGCGCGCGCATGTAATCGTCAAGCGTCAGGTTGTGTGAACCACGAAGTTCGAGGTCAAGCGCAAGCGCCACCGCCGCGCCGTAGGTATAATATGACGTAAAGATGTTGCCCATATTGGTCTGGTCTACCGCTACACCTGCATCTGCAAATACGGCATACCGGCTGGCCTGTACCGGCGAAAAATCTTTGGCCCCCGGGCTTGTCAGCACGGCGTTCACGATGCCTGAAAAGGTACGCAGGCACTCTTCGCCAGACCGGAAGCCGGCCCGTTTCAGCACAAGGTTTCCATAATACTGCGTAAAACCTTCGGCAAGCCAGAGTTCGCCGCTCACATTCGAATGGCTGAAATCGAAGGGTTCCAAACTTTTGGGGCGCAGGCGTTCTACGTTCCAGGCGTGAAAAAATTCGTGCGAAAAGGTGCCCAGCAGCTGGTTTTCATTCCCGTTCAGGGTTTTGCGGGGCTGCGTAATAACCGTCGAATTGCGGTGTTCCATTCCGTCGCCGGCGTTTTCAGGATGTACATCATGCAGAAAGTAGTACTGTCCGTAATCAAAAACCGGAAGCTCGCCCCAAATGGCGGCCTGCTCGTCAACCACCCGCGCAATCATTTTCGCGAAACGATCTGCAACGGCCTGTTCATCGGGAATGTGACCTGTATACCAGATGCGCTGCTTTTTGCCATTCGTGAGGCGTTCTGCTACAAGCGCCGCGCGATAGTCGGCCAGCTCAACCGGGCTATCCATGAAATACTGCAGGCCCGGGGCTGTAAATACACCAGGTGCTACAGGCTTCAGCTGCGTGGCCGGTTTCCAGTTTGCGCCTTGCGGCATCCTGAATGTGACCTTCCTTGTCACTTTATCCATCCCTGCCGGGTAAAGAAAACTGGCCGGTATGTTCAGGTGAGCATGGGTTTCATCAATGCCTGCATAGGTTCCGTCGATCCAGTTGCCGAAGAGGGTATAGGAAACACGGAGTTTTCCGGCGGCAGCCTTTACCAGGTATTGGTCGCCGGCAGGCTGTTCGAAAGAAACCGCCTTTCCGTTGTTCCAGATTTTAAGCTGATAAATATTTTTGCCAAACTCGTGCGTGGCATATCTCCCGGGCGAAGACCTGGCCATACGCAGCAGTACATTGCCTGGTTTGATGCCGTCTATCTCCATCTCGATGTGTGCCTCGTGGTGCACCGCATTGGGAAAACTAACGGTATAAGCAATTTCCCGCTGGGATTTAACCGTGAAAGCGCACAGACAAAGGCCGGCAAAAAGATAAAGTTTCTTCATAAATAAGGGTGACACCAATTTAGCGCGTTCTTGCAGTTTATCGGAACTATCTAAAGAATATTACAAGAAAAGACGTTAATCCTGGTCCCAGTTGTATTTTTCAAGATCGCGGTAAGCGCGGCCTTTCAAAATCTCCTGCCTTTTGGTCACTTCTGCATCAACCCTGGTTTCCTGGATCCTGTCTGCAACATGAATGTTGTAATCCTTGTCTTTCGCTGAATGGTGCATGTTTATCTCTTCGAGGTCGTTTACAGCTACATCGTAGGCGCCGCGTTGGCTCATCAGCTTTACAAAGACAGGCAAACATTCAAAGAAAATGAAAAGCAAGCCGATAAAGGTTACGGCCAGTGCATTGTCTTCGTTCTTGGTGCCATTCGGATTGACCTTTAGCTGGCCCAATGCCCAGTTGCGGTCGGCAAAGCCCGCAATGTTCACCGCGCTGTCCAGTTGTTTACCGGTCAGGAGTTTCTCATCCATCAGGCCATCGAATTTTTTGCGCCCGTCTACAAAGTTTTCAGCTTTGACGATGCTGGCGCGCAGGCTGTCAAGGTCTGTTTCCCGGGCTTTCAGATCGGCCTCTTTTCTTTTTGCATATGGGCCGTACCCCATTACACCCGATGTCTCGGTGGTTTTATTCCCGAAAATTTCAAAATTCAGTTTTTGCCTGTCTGTCTTGATTCCCTGTTCCAGCGAGTCGCGGCGTGCCTTTAATTCGCTGAGCTTGGCCAGTTCTGCGTTGTATTTTTTACCGAAAGCTTTATTCAGCGTATCGATCTTTGCACGCTGGGCATTCAGGTAACTTACTTTTAACCGTTCGCGGATTTCCTTATCGAAAAGCTTGAGCTCGAGTGGCCGGGAAATCACGATACCGATCATCACCGCGAGGAAGATCCGGGGTGCTGCCTGGAGGAACTGCTTCCAGGTCGAACCGCTTTTATTGATGCTGGAAACAATGTAACGGTCCATATTAAAGATCGCCAGCCCCCAGAGCACACCAAAGAACAAAGCGAACAGAACGGCCAGCGTATCGCCCTTGAACACGAAATACATGGCGTATCCTCCCGACAAGGCGGCAAAAAGACCTGTAAAGAAGATGGTGGCACCGATCCCGGTGAATTTATTGTGTTCTGTCGGGTATTTTTCCAGTGTGGGAATGTGTGCGCCGCTGCAAAACCAGAAAAAACGGTTTATCCTGTTCATCTCGAGAAGAATTGTCTATACTGTAGTTAAACGCCCGGGGTGTCAGGTTGTTACAAAAGTTTTTGTAAATGGTCTGCTGGGTGTAGCACAAATGTAAAGACAATTCAGCAAACAACCTGCGGTTAATTTTCTTTGTATATTTGTGTTACCGGCTTAGCCGCAATACCGAATCAAAAATCACGCATATGAAAGAGATTACCGTAGAGGAACTCAAAGCAAAGATCGACAACAACGAAGATTTCCAGCTTATCGATGTCAGGGAACCGTTTGAATACGAAACATCTAACCTGGACGGGGAGAACATCCCGCTTGGTGGCATCCTGATCGAGGCCGACAAGATTGCCAAAGACAAGCCGGTTATCATCCAGTGCCGCAGCGGCAAAAGGAGCGCGGCAGCCGTTATGCAATTGGAACAGGCGCATGGGTTTACCAACCTGTACAACCTGAAAGGTGGTATCCTGGCCTGGCAGGAAGCCTTCGATCCAAACATGCCGGTTTACTAGGCATGGGCAAAAAGATCGCATTGAATATCTTCTTCACGATAGGCCTTATCCTTTCCGGCTTCGGCCTCGTTTGGAGCTTTCAGAATGAAAAGTACCTCCTGGTTACCATGTTTGTGGCAACAGGTGCTGTCTTTTTTTACCTGAAGATGCAGCTGTTGAAAGAAGTCCGTAAAAGTTTCAAGGAGTAAGCAATTACTCCTTTTTTTATGCCGTTCTGTAACGGCCAATTATTACTGCGCGTTGTTAACAGTTCATGACAGCTTCTTTACCTGAGGCAGATCCGGTTAAACCGGATCCCTATGCCGCGCTACGCTTCCCCGAGTTCCGTTCATACCTGGGCATGCGTTTTTTCTTTACGCTGGCCTACCAGATGCAGGCCGTTATTATCGGCTTTCACGTTTACCACCTGACCAAAGACCCGCTCGCGCTGGGTTTAGTTGGCCTGTGCGAGGCTATTCCGGCCATTTGCATCGCACTGTATGGCGGTTATGTAGCCGATAAATCAGAAAAAAGGGGGCTGTTGCTTAAAGTTTTCAGCGGTGTGTTCGTGTGTTCAGCCATCATGCTTGCAGCCACGACGCAATGGGCGCACCAGTTTATTCCCGTGAACCGCATCGTGACGGTTATGTATGCCATGGTGTTTGGCATGGGCATAGCCCGCGGTTTTTTCTCCCCTGCCACGTTTTCACTCATGGCGCAGATCCTGCCCAAATCTCATTATCCCAATGCGAGCACCTGGAACAGTTCAAGCTGGCAGGCGGCCTCGATCCTCGGGCCGGCAGCCGGCGGCCTGATCTATGGCTTTGCGGGGATCACGGCAACATATTCGGTCATCCTGTCGCTGATCCTGGTTTCGCTGATCTGCATTTTTTTTCTGAAACGGCATCCGCCGGCTTTTGTTCCGCAACAACCGGTTTTGAAGAGCCTGTCTGAGGGTGTCGTTTTTGTGTTCAGAAACAAAATGATGCTTGGAGCCATGAGCCTCGACCTGTTTTCGGTTTTTTTTGGCGGGGCCGTTGCCCTGTTGCCGGTATTTGCAAACGATATTCTGAAAGTGGGTTCTGAAGGGCTCGGCCTGATGCGGGCCTCGGCTTCGCTCGGAGCCGTGCTGACCATGTTTGCCATGACCCGGTTTTCGCCCATGAACAAACCCTGGAGAAACCTGCTGATCGCCGTAGCCGGATTCGGAACCAGCATCATCTGTTACGGGCTGTCCAGGAACTTCTACCTGACATTGTTCTTTTTGTTCCTGGAGGGATCGTTTGACAGCATCAGTGTCATTATCCGCTCTACGATCATGCAGCTGCTCACGCCCGATGAAATGCGTGGCCGGGTGTCGGCGGTCAACTCCATGTTCATCGGTTCTTCGAATGAAATCGGAGCCTTCGAATCCGGCCTGACGGCGAGACTGATGCGTACGGTGCCGGCAGTGGTTTTCGGCGGCAGCATGACCATTGCCATTGCGGGGATCACCTGGTGGAAGACACGGGCGCTCACGTCCCTGAGCCTTGAAGACCTCAACAATACCCCAACTGAAAAGAAAAAATTGTAATTTTTTAGAAAATTTAAAAACCAAGTTGGTAACTTTGTGAAAGTTACCAACTTTAAGGTGCAGCACTGTGCCGCTGTTTTAAACTATTTGACCCTAATATTAATAGGAATCTGTCATGCCAGCCATTTTGGCCTATCCCTCGTACAAGGCAGCTCCGGGCACCCAACCTGTAAGTGTGCTCACAGCGCCGTCATGCCAGTACAAACCTTTTAAAGTTCGTCCTGAAAATCAGCGATTTAGGCCACTTCTGTTTGCTCGCCGACCTGCTGCCGCCACATGGCCTGGTAAAGCCCGTTCTTATCAATCAACTGCTGATGCGAGCCTGACTCAACGATCTGCCCTTTCTCAAGTACATAGATGCAGTCGGCATGGCGGATGGTCGACAACCGGTGTGCGATTAGAATGGTGATGTGGTCTGTCATGTTGGAAACATTGCGGATCGTGGACGTGATCTCCTCTTCTGTAATCGAATCGAGCGAAGAAGTGGCCTCGTCAAATACCAGGATATCAGGTCTTCTGAGCAGGGCGCGTGCGATGGACAGCCGCTGTTTCTCGCCACCCGAAACCTTTACTCCGCCCTCCCCGATCACCGTATCAAGGCCCTTTTCGGCACGGGCTAGCAGGTTCTGACAGGCCGCCTGGTGCAGGACCCGCATACATTCCTCATCAGAGGCCGTGGGGTTAACGAAAAGCAGGTTTTCTCTGATCGTTCCTGAAAACAGCTGTGTATCCTGGGTTACAAACCCAATCTTTTCGCGCAGCTCATCTAGATCTACATCGAAACTGTCAATTCCGTTGTACAATACGCGTCCCATTTTTGGCTGGTACAAGCCAACAAGCAACTTAACAAGAGTTGTTTTACCCGCCCCCGAAGGACCAACGAAAGCGATCGTTTCACCAGTCCTGACACCAAAACTGATATCTTCCAGCGCGTTTTTGTTCGCACTCTGGTGCTTGAAGCCCACTGCTTCGAAGTCCAGCTTTGAAATGTGGTCAATCTGTTTCGGATTTGCTGGTTTAGCATCTTTCGGGCGGCTCATGATGTTCTCAAAATTATTAAGCGAGACTTCTGTTTCCCGGTATACATTGATGATGTTTCCCAGCTCCTGCAGCGGACCAAAGATGAAAAACGAATAGATAAAGAGCGAGAAGAACTCGCCTACCGTAATCGTTCCCGCAAAAATAAGATACATCATCAAAAACAACAGGCCGTTGCGCAGCAGGTTGACAAATGTGCCCTGGATAAAACTGAGGCTCCGCACATACTTTACCTTCTTAAGCTCGAGCCCAAGAATTTTAGTTGTGGTCGCATTCAGCCGCCCGATCTCCTGCTGGGCCAGCCCCAGGCTTTTAACCAGTTCGATGTTGCGTAGCGACTCGGTCGTTGAGCCGGCAAGCGCTGTCGTTTCAGAAACGATGCTTTTCTGCACCTTTTTAATCCGTTTGCTTAGAAATGAGCTTAGAAAACCCAGCAGGGGAATGGCTGAAAAATAGACAACTGCGATCAACCAGTAAACTGTTACCGCGTAAACAGTGACAAAGACAATGCCTATAATACTTGTAAACAGCACATTGATCGAAAGCTGAATCAACTTTTCGGTGTCAATGCGTACCTTCTGTAAAATGCCCAGGGTTTCGCCGCTGCGCTGGTCTTCAAAAACCTGGTAAGGCAGCTCCAGGGAGTGCGCAAGGCCGTCTGAATAAATTTTTGCACCCAGACGCTGGGTAATCACATTCACGTAATAGTCCTGGAAGTTTTTGGCAATGCGCGAAACCATCGCAGCGCCCATGGCCATTAAAATAAGAACGCCTGCGCCGCGAATAAACTCGGCGGTTGTAAAGTTCTTGTAATTCGTTACATACTTATCAATGATCAGCCGGAAAACATAGGGATCCAGGAAAGAGAAGACTTGGTTAATGGCAGCCAGCAGCAGCGCCAGGGCGATCAGCCATTTATAATTTTTAAGGTAGCCAAAGAGAATTTTCATTGCAGTGCGGGGTTTGTTTTGTTCGTATGCCTGCTTAAGGCAGCAGGGGGTACAGAAGCGCTGTCAGCGACCGGCGCAATACCGGCAGAAGAAAGCCGTCAAAAATAAAGAAAGGGAATGAACTTGCGCCCATTCCCTTTCTAAGCGGACTCAATTTGACATCCGCATGTATTTTGACCTAAACGGTCATGATGTCTTTCTCCTTGGCCTCGGCATGTTTGTCGACCTTAATGATATAAGCATCGGTAAGTTTCTGAACTTCAGCCTCTCCGGTTTTAATCTCGTCATCAGACACACTTTCGCCCTTCAGTTTTTTGAGTTTTTCGTTCGCATCCTTACGGATGTTGCGCACAGTTACACGGCCACGCTCGGCTTCTTCTTTTACCTTTTTGACGAGGTCGCGGCGGCGCTCTTCAGTTAACGGCGGAACAACCAGACGAATCACCACACCATCATTCTGCGGGTTCAAACCGATGTTCGCTTCCTGGATGGCACGTTCGATGGGCACGAGCAAAGTTTTTTCCCAGGGCTGGATCAGCAGCGTGCGCGCATCAGGTGTATTGATGCTTGCAACCTGCGCGAGCGGCGTGGCGTTCCCGTAATAGTCTACAAAAATACCATCGAGCATTCCGGCAGACGCCTTTCCGGCACGTATCTTTGTCAGTTCGGCCTCGCAATGGTCAATCGCTTTATCCATTCCCTGGCGGGCATCTTCCAGTTGTTTCTTTATCAGGTCGTTCATATTCCAGTGTTTTTACAAATATAAAATTCGCGTGCAAATTATTTTACCAGCGTTCCGATGGCTTCTCCGCCTGCTATTTTCAGGAAATTTCCCGTTTTGTTCATATCGAACACAATGATCGGCAATTGGTTTTCTTCGCAAAGTGTAAAAGCGGTCATGTCCATTACGTTCAGGTTTCTCGCGTACACTTCCTTGAAACTGATCTCATCGTACCGCACTGCATTGGGATCTTTTTCGGGATCGGCGGTATAAATACCGTCTACGCGTGTTCCTTTCAGCACCACATCGGCCTTGATTTCAATGGCACGCAGGGCTGCTGCAGAGTCGGTTGTAAAGTAGGGATTCCCCGTTCCGGCGCCGAAGATGACCACCCGTCCTTTTTCAAGGTGTCTGACTGCACGTCTCCTGATAAAAGGCTCGCAGATCTGCTCCATTTTAATCGCGGTCAGCAAGCGGGTTTTCAGGCCATGTTTTTCGAGCGCGTCTTGCAGGGCCATCGAGTTGATCACGGTAGCCAGCATTCCCATATAGTCTGCCTGGGCACGGTCCATTCCTGATTTCTCAGCGCTAAGGCCTCTGAAAATGTTTCCGCCGCCAATAACGATGGCGACTTCGAGTCCTTTGTCATGAACAGCCTTGATGTCGCGGGCGTATTGGTCAACACGCTCGTTATCAATGCCGTATTGCTTATCGCCCATCAGCGATTCGCCGCTCAGTTTCAGGAGTATCCGTTTGTATTTCATCTATGAATAAAATTTTAGCCGCGCAAAAATATCAAAAAAAATCGATTAGCTCCCCGACCGGGGTTAACTGATCGTTTCACCTCTGAAGATTACCTGCTGAACCGCCATCGATTCATCCAGCAGAACCAGGTTGGCAGGCATGCCCGCCTCCAGTTTTCCGGCCTGCAGGCCCGCCAGTTCGGCTGGGTATTCGGCGGCCATTCTAACAGCCTCGTCAAGCGCTATATCACAGCGGTCCACACAGTTTTTTACCGCCCCTGGCATGGTCAGTGCCGAGCCCGACAATGTACCGTCTGGCATCAGGAAGCGGCCGTCTTTTTCATGGTGCTGGTAGGGCCCCTCGTTACAGGCGGTTACTGCGTCAGTAATAAGAAAAAGTCTTTTACCCATCAGAGCCTTGGCCATCCGGATCACCTCAAAATCGACATGGTAACCATCTACAATGATGCTGGCCCGCGCCGAAGGGTGCAGGTAAGCGGCCACAGGGATTCCGGGTGCCCGGTGCTGAATGGGGCTCATAGCATTAAACAGGTGTGTGGTGGTTGCGAAACCCCGGTCATAAGCCTGCATGGCCTGGGCAAAGGTTGCATCACTGTGTCCCAAAGACAGTAAGATATCTTGCGCTGCCAGGTAATCCAGCACCTCTTCATCCTGAAGCTCGGGTGCGATGGTCATGATGCGGATCAATCCCTCGCCATACTCAACCAGCTTTTTTACCTCATCAAGCGTAGCCTTGCGGATAAACTGCTCCACATGGGCCCCGCGCTTTTTCGGATTCAGGTACGGGCCTTCCAGGTGAACGCCCAGGCAATTTCGTGCCTGGCTGCGGTGTGCCTTCAGTACATCGAGGCTGCGGTACACGATCTCATCGCTATTGGTGGCAATGCAGATCATAAAACCGGTCGTTCCGGCCCGCAGCAGGGAATCTTCTATGGCCAGGAGGCTTTCAATACTTGGGCGCGCCGAAAACAGGTTTCCGCCGGCACCGTAAATCTGGAGATCAATAAATCCCGGGCACAACAGGGCGCCCCTGCAGTCCAGAACGTCTGTTCCCACCGGAACATCATCGGTCAGCGCTTCTATGTAGCTGCCGCGGATAACCAGGTTCCTGGTCGAACCCGCAGGGCCCTCAGGAAAGCGGCAATTGGTTAAGGTAAGCATGGTGCGCGAAAGATAAAAAAAATTGCAGACATGGCGCCGGTTAGCCGTTCATGAAAAAGGCTCCCTGGTAAAGGGAGCCTTTTTCTATTCGTTGGCGTACATTTTTTTTACCGTTGCAATGTCTTTCTCTGAGAGCTTACTGCCTCCGTTAAAAGTGCTGCCATCCAGGCGCGTTAACGTCGGTTTGCTGGGATCGATTGCGAACGACCATGAGTGGTACATCATGACAGACTGGAAATCCATTCTTTGTCCCATGTTGAACCCGTTATAATTCCAATGGCTCCACTTTCTGAAGTTGTGTTTTTTGTCTTCCTGGATATTGCCCCATTTGATCTTCACAAATTCGGCCTGGTCGGTCCGCGTGTGTTCATGCAACAGGCCGATCGCATGGCCGATTTCATGTATGGTGGTCGACGTATTACAATTTCTGGCCAGTTTTACAACCTGCCTGCCGCCCTGGTGACCAAGGTCTGCCGAGCATCCGCTGCCACGCACGAAATGCACATAATCACGTTGGTTGCTGCGCTTTACAAAACGAAGCGGTGTGTGTTTTTCCCAATGGGCAATGGCATTGCGCACCCGGTATTTGTCAGGCAATTCTTCTGCAATATCGTAATACACAGTTTTGTTTTTCCATTGCCGGTCTTTAAATCCGGTTGTTTGTGTGGTCATGGGACTTGGGCTTAACATGGAATCGCGCAGGATCATGTCGCCCTCAAGCACGATCTCTCCATTGTAATCGGTGTAGGTAACAAGTTCGCCGTTCAGGTAGGCACTTTTCACAACGCCCGCCTCGCCCGGGTTGCCATCAGTCATGACACGCGATGAGTCCTGGAGCTCCGGGTTCTCCTGTTCGGCCAGGGCCGGCTCGTCTTTCTGGCACGCCGCTATACACACCATTGCCAGGTACAGCGGAATTAAAATTCGATTTGCTTTCATAGGTAGGTTATTAGGTAATGACTGTCAGGAAAATCTGACAAAACTAAAAACTCAAAAACCTTTCCATTTATTGTGCTGACAACCAGCTACTCCCTGCAGTTGTAACCTCATAACAGGCGAGTGGGCAGAAACCCTGAAAATTCCGTCATATCGGGCGGGATTTGGGCAAAAAAAAACCCAGCCGCAAGGGCCGGGTCTTCTATGTTGCCGGGCGGCTTATGCACCCAACTGTACGCGTTTAAAGGCAGTTACGGTCAGTCCTTTCGACGTTTCGTCGAGGAACTTACGCACATCTTTGGAACCGTCTTTTACAAATTCCTGGTTCAACAGGGTGCTGTCTTTGTAAAATTTGTTCAGTTTGCCATTGGCAATTTTTTCAACCATTTCTTCTGGTTTGCCTTCTGCACGGATCTGCTCTTTTGCAATTTCGATCTCGCGGTCAATGGTGTGCTGGTCGACATCACCTTTGTCAAGGGCAACCGGGTTCATTGCAGCGATCTGCATGGCCACGTCTTTACCGGCTTCTTCCACACCAGCTCCGTCCTGGTTCAAAGCAACCAGTACGCCCAGGCGGTAGTTGCCGTGAATGTAAGGAACAACCTTGTCGCCAGAGACAACTTCATATTTAGAAATGCCAAGTTTTTCGCCGATTTTACCGGTGTTGTCGATGATCAGGTCAGAAACTTTAACGCCGTCTACTTCAAGAGCCAGCAGTTCTTCGAGAGTTGCCGGGTTTTTCTCGATAGCGATGTCAGCAAATTTATTACCCAGGGCAACGAAATCAGCATTTTTTGCAACGAAGTCAGTCTCGCAGTTCAATTCAAGAACAACACCGCGTTTGCCGTCGGCAGTCGCTTTTGCAATCACGACACCTTCGTTCGACTCACGGTCCTGGCGGCTGGCAGCGACTTTCGCGCCTTTTTTGCGCAGGTAATCAACGGCAGCTTCGAAATCGCCATTGGCTTCAGTCAGGGCTTTCTTACAATCCATCATGCCTGCGCCGGTTTGCTGGCGCAGCTTGTTTACGTCTGCAGCTGAGATCTGTATTGTAGACATGTTTTTCTTTGTTATTTTTTTATAAAAAAGTTATGGGTTAGGAGTTTCGTGCTGAAGCAGAACTTGCAACACAGAACCCGTAACCCACAACGTGATTAATTACTCTTCTGTTTTTGTTTCTTCTGCAGTATCGGTCGTTCCTTCAACAGCAGCTTCTGCTTCTCTTTTCCTTCTTGGCTCTTTTACCTCAGGAGCATCAGCAGCAGCTTTAGCAGCTACAGCTTCTTTCTCAGCTTCGTCTTCTTTGTCGCGTTTGCGTTCTTCCAATCCTTCTTCGATCGCTTTAACGATGATGTCAGTGATCAGGGTGATCGACTTGGTCGCGTCATCGTTAGCCGGAATCGGGAAATCGATGTTTGAAGGGTCAGAGTTGGTATCGACCATCGCGAAAGTCGGGATGTTCAGTTTCAACGCTTCAGTTACAGCAATGTGCTCTTTCTTTACGTCGATCAGGAACAAAGCAGCCGGAAGGCGGTTCAGGTCGGCAATACCGCCAAGAAGCGACTCCAACTTGATACGTTCACGCTGAATCATCAGGCGTTCTTTCTTTGAAAGGATCGCGTATGTACCGTCTTTGGTCATTTTGTCAATGTTCGCCATCTTTTTGATCGACTTGCGAACAGTAGCAAAGTTGGTGAGCATACCACCCAACCAACGCTCAGTAACGAAAGGCATGTTTACTTTTTTCGCTTGTTCAGCTACGATACCTTTTGCCTGTTTTTTGGTTGAGACAAACAAAACTTTACGGCCCGATTTTACGATCTGTTTGATCGCAGAAGCTGCCTCTTCAGTTTTGGTCAGGGTTTTATTTAAGTCAATAATGTGGATACCATTGCGCTCCATGAAAATGTAAGGCGCCATTTTTGGGTTCCATTTACGGGTGAGGTGACCAAAGTGTACACCTGCATCCAATAGGTCTTGATATGTTGTTCTAGCCATTGTTTTGTTCTCCTTTGTCGATTAACGTTTACTGAATTGGAAGCGTTTACGGGCTTTCGCACGTCCTGGTTTCTTACGCTCAACCATACGCATATCGCGTGTCATGAGGCCTTTGGCGCGTAATGCAGGTTTTTTCTCCGCATCAAGTTCAACAATAGCTTTGGCAATTGCCAGACGAACAGCTTCTGCCTGTCCTTTGATTCCACCGCCCTGAACATTAACGGTTACGTCATAACGGCCGGTCAGTTCAGCGACTTCGATACTCTGGTTAACAATGTATTGAAGGGGAAGCGTTGGGAAATATTCTTTGTGATCTTTACCGTTCACAGTAATGGTACCGTTGCCGTCTTTCAGATAGATCCGGGCAACTGCAGTTTTTCTTCTTCCTGAAGTATTTGTAGTTGACATTTCTTAGAGTTTAATGGTTGTTGGAGATTGTGCCTCGTGCGGATGAGTCTCACCAGCATATACAAAAAGATTTTTGTACAGTTTAGCACCCAATTTGTTCTTTGGTAACATACCGCGAACGGCTTTCTCGATTACACGCTCAGGGTGTTTCGCCATCAACTCTTTTGGAGAAATGAACCGCTGACCACCTGGATAACCTGTATAGCGAACATATTCTTTTTCGCTGAACTTGTTTCCGGTCAGTTTAACCTTGTCTGCATTGATAACAATCACATTATCTCCGCAGTCTACGTGTGGGGTGTACTCAGGCTTGTTTTTTCCCCGAATGATCATTGCAATCTTCGAAGACAAGCGCCCCAAAATCTCGCCCTGGGCATCAACTACTACCCACTGTTTATTAACAGTTTTAGCATTGGCAGAGACAGTTTTGTAACTTAACGTATTCACTTGCTTGTATTTAATTATGTAACAATTATTTATTTCCCCGCTTTTTTGGGGACTGCAAAGATAGATGAAATACTTTTATTATCAAAGAGTTGAAGGGTTATTTTTTTGTTTCAAGGTCCCGCCCGTGGCAGAACAGATCAGTCTTTGAAAGCGCTCCAGCCCTGCAGCATCGGCTCGGGCAGTCCCGCTTTTCGCTGCAGGCTGCCCGCAGGCTGCGCAAAGCAGTCGGGCCTTTCGCTGCAATCGGGCTTATTTTACGCAGGTCCCGCACATTTGGTCAAGTCCTTGCCTGCTGCTGCAGCAAAACGTTCAGCGCCGCCAGCCCTGCAAGGAAAATGGCCCGCAGTGCGGCCAGCATCACCAGCGACACGTCCAAATAGTGGTGCACACGCACACTTTGAAAAAGGTTCCAGCTCAGAATATTCAGGTACAGCGCGCCGGCCAGTCCGACAAGGACCGAAAGAGCACGCACAATGCGCAGCGCTTTGCCTGAACCTTCTGCAAGGCTGAACATGGCCGCTGCAAGGCCCGCCACCACCCCGCCCCAAACCGGCCAGCGGGTCGTTTCCTGGACAAAAAACAGCAGGTAGGCCATGCCGGCTGCCAGAACGAGGTAAGCAAAGTACCGTTTCATATCGTATTGGAAAAAAGATGCCGCATCAGCCTTTCGCCTGCCCTGCAGCCTCGGCAAGGCTTTCAAAGCTGCTGCTGCGGTATGTTGACCGGGCATCGGGAAAACGCCCTTCCGGATCAAACAGGAAAGTTTCCAGTCCGAGCTCCAGACCGGCCCTGATCTCGGAATCGGCATCGTCGCCAATAACCAGGATCTGCGACCTGTCAAGTCCGTATTCCCCGATCAATGTTTCAAACGCATCTTTTTTGGTCTCCTCTTTCACAGAAACATCAACCACATAAAGCGCTTCAAAGTCGGCGGCAATACCCAGCATGGCTAATTTGGAACGCTGCTTTTTGGTAAAGCCCGCGGTCACTACAAACTTTCGCCCTTTCAGGGCTTTGATGTAATGGTATTCACGATGTACCGAAAGCGGCTCAGTCACTTCGCCCTGTTGCAGAAAGGCTACCACCTTTTCGACGGCCGCTGCCTTGAACCCGTACCTGGCCGCCACGCGCTGAAATGGTGTGTGCAGCATGTCTTTTTTTGCCTGCTCAAGTTGCTTCGCGCTCACACCCAGATCCTGTTCTTCGAGAAAAGCATAAAGCCCTCCAAGCAGCTGGTTTACATTAGGCGCGGTGAAATAGATGGTGTTGTCAAGATCTATAAAAAAGATGGTCTTCATCATAACATTAAAATCAGGTTTACCGTTGTCTAAACACAGGCGGCAATGTAAATTAAACGTGCCAAATTAATTTTCTCTCTCTTTTTTGGATAGATTTACCTTCCACAAACAAATAATGAAATCTGATGAAGAAAAAAAACGTTTACGTATTGCTGGCAACAGCGCTGATCTCTACGACCGTTATGGCTCAACAAAAGAACGACCCGGCGAAAGAAGCGGCTAAAACCGAGGTCTGGGAGCCGGTACCAAAAACCGTTACACCCGGCAACCTCCCGCAGGATGCCCCTTCAGATGCGATCATCCTTTTTGGCGGCAAAAACCTTGACGAATGGCATGCTGTTAACGACCCTTCCAAGCCTGCAGGCTGGACCATCGACGATGGTTTCTTCACTGTAAAAAAAGGAACCGGCAACATTGAAACGAACCAGAAATTTACAGATTACCAGCTGCACCTGGAATGGCGTATTCCCTCGAACATTACGGGGAAAGACCAGGCCCGGGGCAACAGCGGCGTGTTCCTGGCCTCTACCGGCCCTGGCGACGATGGCTACGAGATCCAGATCCTCGACATTTACAACAACAAAACGTATGTGAACGGGCAAACCGGCAGTGTTTACAAACAAGGCATTCCCCTGGTCAATGCAAATAAAAAACCTGGCGAATGGCAGTTTTTTGATATCATCTGGACCGCCCCCCGTTTCAACGATGACGGCAGCCTGAAAAGCGCTGCCCGCGTAACCGTTATGCTGAACGGCGTATTGCTTCAAAATAATTTTGAGCTGAAGGGCGAAACCCGCTGGATTGGTGCACCGGCCTACAAAGCACACGGCCCTGCTGGCATCAAATTACAGGACCATGGCGACCCGAGCGAACCCGTCAGCTTTAGAAATATCTGGATCAGGAAACTTTAATTCAGGAATGTAACATCTCCAGGAAACGCTTCCTGGAGATCATCTCTGCGCCCATACTCATCAGGTGTTCATTCGGCAGCTGGCAGTCGATCAGGCGGTACCCGCCATAGCGGCAAAGCCAGATCAGCGCCGCCTTTGAAGCGTTAGGCTCCTGGCTGAACATGCTTTCCCCACAAAACACGCCGTTTACAGTTACGCCATAGAGGCCACCCACCAGATGGCCGTTCTTCCAGGTTTCGATGCTGCTGGCATGACCCAGCTCATTTAGTCTCTTGTAGGCTGCGCGCATATCTGCCGTGATCCAGGTGCCCTGTGCGCCAGGCCGGTGTATCATGGCACAGTTGTCAATCACACGGGCAAAGTCCGTATTTACCCGAACCTCCAGAATGCCAGACCTGCCAAGCCGCTGCATGCTCTTGCTTTCATAAATTTTTTCCGGAAAAATGACGCAGCGCTCGGACGGAGAAAACCAGCAGATCGGATCATCTTCACTGAACCAGGGAAAGATGCCCATTTGGTATGCCACGAGCAGGCGTGCCGGGCTCAGATCGCCCCCAATGGCCAGCAGGCCGTCTTCTTCTGACCAGGAGGGATCGGGAAATTGAAGGTTTTCATCGTCCAGTTTGAAGATCATACGCAAAAGTAGAACAAAACAAAGCTTAAACCTTGACGTTTTTTTTATGTCTCACCACCAAATGCCTCGCCATGGACCGGAAAGAACGCTTTTCAAAAATCAAACATTTGTACAACCGCGCGGGTTTCGGCCTTTCTTATCTTGAAACCGAGCAGCTAAGTCGCAGAAACCTCGCTAAAGTTGTCGACAAACTCCTCGAAGGCCCCACTATTCCTGACGAGATCAGGATTCAGAGCGCCGAAGATAACCGCAGGCTGTTGCGCGAACAACAGGAATTGAATGCCAGGAAAGACCAAAACGAAGCGGAAAAAGAAAGAAAAAAAGCATACCTGCGCTTGCGTAACCAAAAAAACCAGGAACTCAACCTGGCCTGGATCGATAAACTGATCCATACCGGTTACCCCCTCCAGGAAAAGATGACCCTGTTTTGGCATGGCCTCTTTGCCTGCCGTTCCGAGACCACCTATTTTGCGCAGCAGCTTAACAACGTGCAGCGCCGGTACGCCCTTGGCAATTTTAGAACACTCCTCATCGAGGTGGCCCGCACACCGGCCATGCTGCAGTACCTGAACAACCAGCAAAACCGCAAAGGCCGGCCGAACGAGAATTTTGCGCGCGAGTTGATGGAGCTCTTTACGCTCGGCAGGGGCAATTATACCGAGCAGGACATCAAAGAATCGGCACGTGCGTTTACAGGCTGGATGTACAACCGGGACTGGGTTTTCGAGTTCAATGAGAAAGTACACGATACGGGTACCAAGACGTTTTTTGGCAAAACCGGCCGTTTTAACGGTGAAGACATCATAGACATGATCCTGGCCCGGCCAGAGGCTGCAGACTTCATTGCCGAAAAGGCCTGCCGGTTTTTTGTCAGCGACCAGCCGCAGCCGGCGCATATCAAGGAGGCCGGCCGCAGGTTTTATGAGTCAGGCTACGACATCAAAGCGCTGATGCGCCATATATTCACCGCCGACTGGTTTTATGCGCCTGAAAACCGCGGCAACAAGATCAAATCGCCGACAGAGCTGCTCGTAGGCTTGAGCAGAACATTCCACGCCCGTTATGCAGACCCGAAGGTGTTGATCCGCCTGCAGCAGAACTTAGGACAGTATCTTTTCAACCCGCCAAACGTGGCCGGCTGGCCTGGGGGCCGCAGTTGGATCGACAGTTCCTCGCTCATGCTGCGCATGAAAATCCCCTCGCTCGTGCTCAACGATGGTGAAATTGATTTCAGCGGAAAAGCAGATCCTGAAGAAGAGGCCGTTATCGCGGTAAGCAGGGCCGCCGTGCCATCACGCGGTAAAAGAAAATCGTTTGTCAATGCCGAGGTAGACTGGGCTGCATTTACGCGCGACTTCCCTAAAGATATCACGCCCGCCGAACTGGCCGCCTTCCTGCTGCAGGTGCAGCCTGCCGGAAAGGTCATGTCCATGCTGGCCGATAACAAAGGACTTCGCAGTACGGCCATTGAGGTGGCCAGCCTGCCCGAATATCAACTGTGTTAAATAACAAACCATGAAGAGAAGAGATTTTCTGAAAAACACCGCGCTGGCCACTGCGGGCGCCTGGATGGTGCCGGCTTTCCTCAAACCACTCGAGGCGCTGGCCATGAACGACCTGAGCGGCTACAAAAATCTGGTCGTGATCCAGCTTTCGGGCGGTAACGACGGGCTGAACACAGTCGTGCCTTTCGGCAGCGACATTTACTACCAAAAACGCCGGAGCATTGCCATCAAACCTGAAGAAGTGATCCGCCTGGACGACATGCAGGGCCTCAACCCCAACCTGGCCGCCCTGCAGGAAATTTACGACCAGGGCTGGATGACGATCATCAACAGCGTGGGCTATCCCAATCCTGACCGTTCGCATTTCCGGTCAATGGATATCTGGCAAAGCGGCAGCGATGCCAACCAGTTTCTGAGTACCGGCTGGATCGGGCGCTACCTGGACAGCAATTGCCAGACCTGTAAATTCCCTTACACGGCCATCGAAGTAGACGACGCGCTTTCACTTGCCCTTAAAGGCAAGACCAAAAAAGGCATTGCCGTTCGCGACCCCGCGGCCTTGTTCCGCAACACCAACGAGCCGTTTTTTAAACGCATTGCGCAACAGGAAAAAGAACACCTTGACGAAGACAACCTGGGTTACCTGTACAAGACCATGATCGAAACCGCATCGTCTGCGAGTTACATTCAGCAGAATTCGAAAATTTACCAGGCCAAGGCAGCTTATCCGGCCAGCGGATTTGCAAGCCAGCTTAAAACCGTCTCTCGGTTCATCTGTTCGGGTCTGCAAACCAGGGTATACTATGTTTCCATGAGCGGTTTCGACACACATGTAAACCAGCCGGGGCAGCAGGGAAACCTGCTGAAACAGTATGCTGAAGGCATGAACGTTTTCCTGAAAGACCTGCAGGCCAACAACCGGCTGGACGACACCCTTGTGCTGACTTTTTCAGAATTTGGCCGCCGCGTGGAACAAAATGCAAGCAACGGGACCGATCACGGCACAGCCAATAACTTGTTTGTGTTTGGCGGCCGCCTGAACAGGAAAGGGCTCTTCAATGCTGCCCCTGATCTGGCCGACCTGGAATCGGGCGATTTGAAGTACAAGGTAGACTTTCGCGAGGTCTATGCCACTGTGCTGGACAAATGGCTTGGCGCCGGCAGCAACCAGGTCCTGAGCCGCAATTTCAGCACGTTGGATTTCATTTAACATGAGCCGGTAACTTTTTTTGTAACGGCACGTCAAAAGCACATGAATTTTATCGGCAACGTGATCTGGATCGTTTTTGGGGGCATCTTCATATTCTTTGAATACATCATTGGCGGCTTGATCCTTTGCCTGACCATTGTTGGCATTCCGTTCGGCCTTCAGTGTTTCAAATTTGCAATTCTGGGACTGGCGCCTTTCGGCGTACGCATTACGCACACTGCCTCAAGCACGGGCTGCCTGGCAACGGTCATGAACATCATCTGGCTCATCTTCGGCGGTTTGTGGATTGTTCTTACGCATCTGGTATTTGGCCTGCTACTCTGTATCACCATTGTCGGCATTCCGTTTGGCAGGCAGCACTTTAAGCTGATGAATCTGGCTTTCAGCCCCTTCGGCAAATCGATCAGCTAAGGCGCCAGTTCTCGATCAGCCCAATGCGGTGCGAATGGTCCATGGCTTCTTCACTGTTCACAAACAGGCAGTTCGGGATCTGAAGGGCTGAGAGTTTGTCCAGCAGCAGCTGCGTTTCTGCGGCCACACCGGGCCTGATGTTGCGAATGTATACCGCGGCCACACGTTCAGGATATTTTTCGGCAATCGCCGTATAAATAAAAGGATCCCGTTGCGAATTGTCGCCGAACAGCACAAATTTCTGTTTCGGGAAGGCATCAAAAATGCGCAGCACGCGCACCAGTTTCCCTTCGTGTCCCGTTTTTCCCGTCTTAAGCAAGTCTTTCCAGCGTTTAATCTGGTTCAGGAGAAAGGCGCCTTCGGGCAGCTTATTGAAGCGGAAGGTTTCTACCAGGTAATCATATAGGTTCCACTCGCTGCTTGAAACATAAAAAAACGGGTTCGGCTTTTCGCTGCTCGCATAGGCAGCAGACAACAGTTTGTAGTGTTCGGCGGTTCGCGGAAAGGTCTTCCGCGTATGCG
Source organism: Pedobacter yulinensis (assembly GCF_003029735.1). Classification (GTDB taxonomy): domain Bacteria; phylum Bacteroidota; class Bacteroidia; order Sphingobacteriales; family Sphingobacteriaceae; genus Pedobacter; species Pedobacter yulinensis. The sequence goes on along the minus strand of NZ_KZ686268.1, from coordinate 814,320 downwards.
GATTCTTTATAAAAAGTTCACGCAGGCGGCGCCCGATCGTCGCGGAATGAGATACCATAACCGTATCGTCAATATCTGATATAAATGCGTACTGGGTAATGTGCGGTACATAGATCATGCCCTCTGAGGCTGCAACGGCCTGCCCGGATTCATCGAGCGCTTCGACAAGCACCTGGTGCCAGCCGGCATCTACCGCCGTCTCTGAATCAAACTCAAATTTGAAAAAGCCGTCATACTCCGTCCGGTTATAGATTTGCTGTCCGCGAAAGGAAAGCCTGACCTGCACAAATGGCCATGTCCTGATCAGAAATAGCCGGAGCAGATGCCTGATGTTTACCCACAGGCTTTCGCTGAACACCTGCCTGGGGTTGCTGTGTCTTTTAAAAACGTGACCGTATACCACCAGGTTATGGGTGTGACCATACCCATGGTATACTTTCACACTGGGTTGCGAAAGTGTCATACAAAAACAAACAGTATTCCTTCTGGCTTGTTTGATAATAAACGGCAAGATGGAACAGCCCCGGGATCCCATGATTTTACACTTTATCATTAACCCCGGTTCCGGCCAGGATGACCAGGACCTGCGAGCGGTGATCGATGCCTGGTTCGCTCAGTCAAAACATACCATACATATTTATGAACTGAAGAAGGACTGTCGCATCAGCGACATTAAGGCAGAGATTGAGCGGGTAAACGCCGACCGCATCATTGCCGCCGGCGGCGATGGTACGCTGAAACTGGTTGCCGAATGCCTGCTGGAAAGTAAAAAACCTATGGGCATTATACCTACCGGTTCCGCAAACGGTATGGCCAAAGAACTGGGGATTCCCGTAGAGACCGAAGCGGCGCTCGAGATTGCAGTGAACGGACAGCCAACCAGCATACATGCCATCAGCATCAACAACGAACTTTGCATTCACCTGGCTGACCTCGGCTTTAACGCGTACATCGTTAAGAAATTTGACGACCTGTCTCACCGCGGCATGCTTGGTTATGCCAAAGCTGCCTGGCATGCACTTTGGAACCACCAAAAAATGGAAGTGGAACTCGAAATGGGCAATGAACGTGTCCGTTCGGCGGCTGCCATGGTTGTGGTGGCCAATGCCACCATGTATGGAACGGGTGTCAAGATCAATCCCATAGGCCGGCTTGACGACGACCTGTTCGAGGTGGTCCTGGTCAAGACCTATTCTGTGCTGGAAGTGCTTAAAATGCGTTTTACGCAGAAGGGCTTTAATCCGAAAAAGGTCGAGTTTTTTCAGACTCGGTCACTCCACATCAGGAGCAGGCACAAGGCCCATTTCCAGGTCGATGGTGAATACATGGGGAAGATTACCGAAGTTGAAGCGAAAATTTTACCGGGTGCGATCTGCGTGGTGTTGCCGCAACCTGAACCTGAAGCCGGTTAAAGGTTACCTGCAATATTTCTCGAGGTGTGTGTCGGCTTTCGACGAGCCCATGTATTTCACGAACCTGAAATCTTCACAAGCCCCTTCGTGGTCGCCTTGTTTGATCTTCTTCAGACCAGCGCTGATGCGTTGGTCGTAATACTCGTCATCATAACCCAACTCCTGCTGTATGCTCCTGATCCGCTGTTCTTCGCCTGCAGGCGCCTTCCCCTGCTCTTTGTTGCGGTAATAATTGAGCACGGCGTTGGTCAGTTCCTGTTCATTCCGGTAAGCCTGAATGGCCTGCCTGATCTCTGCCACACTTTTTTGATCGCAGTTGGCACCAGACACCTTAAAGTTAACCGGTACCGAAACCAAAGTCGTGGTGTCGAACCCGGCAGGAAGACTCCATTTGCCACGGGTCATGCGCACCAGCCTGAGCGCCTCATCGTCCAGATCGGTCCCGACTCCGCGAACAACACGCGAAGAGAACACATCGCCTTTTTTATCTAATTTAAATGCCACGACAACCGTCCCGCCAATACAGTTTTGGCGCGAGTAGGCCGGATAAACAGTGTTGCTGGCCAGGAAACTTTCCAGCGTATGTTTTCCCGTTCTGAAAACAGGCTGCTGCGCCATGCCGCCGAGCGAAAGGAACAGAAAAAAAACCAATAGCTTTTTCATACAAAAATTTACACAATGGGGTACACGATCAGAAACCAGCCGACAAAATTACCTGGGGATCAGGGCAATTGGCCAGGAAAATATCCCGCTCGCTGTAACGGCAAACACCAGGAAAGTCTCCCGCCATCCCTTTCATGTCAATAATAAGCTGGAAATGAAGATGGGGCGGCCAGTTGCCATTCTCTTGTGGAACGCCTAAGCTGGCAATTTGTTTTCCGGCCGGAACGAACCCGCCCTTTTGTAGTCCCGCCAGAGCGGCCCGGTTCAGGTGGCCGTACAAGGCATGGAAAGCATGACCGCCAAGTTCATATTTCAAAATGATCGTAGCCCCATAGTCGCCATTGCGGTTATTGTCGGCAAAGCTGTGTACAACTGCATCATAAAAATTAAATACAGGTGTTCCCGCCGGTCCCCAAATGTCTACGCCCAAATGCAGGCGTCGTGGCTCGCCGGAAGCGTCGAAATGGTCACTTTTAGCATAAATATCCCGGTGTTCAGCGTATCCGCCAATGCCGTATCGTGCGCCATGCGCACGAAGCATTTCGTTGATCCAGCGGGAAAACAGCGTGGTATCTGTATAGATCTGCTCGTTAAGTAAAGAATTTTGCAGGGTCAGGTCGAGCCTGTACAGGCTGTCACGTCCGGGGTCAAAGGGAACAACCTGGCTAAATGATTCACGGTATTGATCTAACGCCCCGGCTAATGGATGGCTCGTCATCAGCGTTTGAATAAGTAAGCGTAATTGTAAACATAATGTGCCAGGGCGCCCCCGGTTACAAACAGATGCCACAGCTCGTGGCTGTGTATCCAACGGTACATCTGCCGGTCCTTTGCATAAAAATAAGTTCCGCCGATGTAAAAAGCGCCGCCGAGAAGCAACCAGAAAATTGCCCTTCCGGGCAGAGCGGCAGACATTTTATACAACAGGGGAATAATGAGGCATCCCATTAAGATGTATAGCGCCAACGAAATGCCGGCACTTTTCAGCCGGTTGAAGATCTTAAGCAGGCAGCCGGTTATCGCCACCAGCCAGACCAATGCGAACAGTCCCCAGCGCAGCCAGCCATCGAAAACCAGCAGGGCGGTGGGGGTGTATGAGCCTGCAATCATCAGGTAGATGCAGCAGTGATCGAACTTTTGCCAGAAACGAATGCCGTATTCACTTCTGGGGTAACCATGGTAAACCGCGCTAACAGCAAAAAGCAGGCAGGTGCCAATTCCGTATACCAGCGCAGCTACCTGTGCAGTCGTGCTGGCCGCGTGTACGAAGAGCGTCCAGCCCGCGGGCAGCGCCAGCAAAGCAGGAATAAAATGGGTGTAGAAGTTAACTGGTTCGCGCAGGCGCTTTCCCGGGATCATTAGTCTTCCTGGTCTTTCCGTTCCTTTGCGATCTTGTCAAAAAGCTGGTCCATACGCTCAACATACTCGTTCGTATCATCCACGAAGAAACTGAGTTCGGGGATAACGCGTACCTGGTGGCGAATGCGGGCGCCCAGCTTGTACCTGATCTCCCCGGCATGCGCGTTCACGGTATTTACAGCCAGCGACGTGTTCGGGCTGTTTAAAAAACTGAGGTAAACTTTGGCAATAGCCAGGTCTGGCGAAACCCGAACCCGGGTAATGGTGACCAGCGTATTGGGCAGATAGGCCGACCCTTCCTTCCGGAAGATCTGTGCCAGTTCTTCCTGTATAACTCCTGCAAATTTCTGCTGACGTTTACTTTCCATATCTCTGAATTTTCCTGGCCGGCAGATGCCGGCCGGAATGAATAATTCGACGGCCCTTCCAGACTCGCCGGTTCTTGACTAATATAACAAATTATCGTAAGGGTAGCGCTCCGTATGCACCGCCTTCACCCGGTCGTACAACAACTGCCTGAACGCCTCAACGTTCTCTTTCTCTGTTGCCGATATAAAAATGGCCGGTGCATTGTGCTGCGCCATCCACGTGTTCTGAAAATCTGCGAGCGACATTTTGCCGTTCTCCAGCGCCACCAGGTCGTCTTCATCGGGCGGCGTATACGCATCGATCTTATTAAATACGACAATCGTTTCCTTGTCGCGTGCACCCAGGTCTTTCAGCGTCTCATTCACGGTATTGATCTGGTCTTCAAACCCGGGGTGCGATACATCGACCACATGGATCAGTATATCTGCTTCCCGAACCTCGTCAAGCGTCGACTTAAAACATTCGACCAGGTGGTGGGGAAGCTTGCGTATAAAACCGACCGTATCTGAAAGCAGGAAAGGCACATTGTCTATCACAACCTTGCGCACGGTGGTGTCGAGTGTTGCAAACAGCTTGTTTTCTGCAAACACCTCAGACTTCGACAGCATGTTCATGATGGTCGATTTGCCTACGTTTGTGTACCCGACCAGCGCTACACGGATCAACTGGCCGCGGCTTTTCCGCTGTGTCTCGTTCTGTTTGTCTATCTGTTTAAGCCGCTCTTTGAAAAGCGAGATCTTACTCAGAATGATGCGCCTGTCTGTCTCAATCTGCGTCTCGCCCGGCCCGCGCATCCCGATACCCCCTTTTTGCCGTTCCAGGTGCGTCCACATGCGGGTCAGCCTGGGCAGCATGTATTGCAGCTGTGCCAGTTCAACCTGGGTTTTGGCCTGGGCGGTTTGCGCGCGTTCTGCGAAAATATCGAGGATCAGGTTACTGCGGTCAAGGATTTTAACCTGCAGTTCGCGCTCAATGTTGCGAAGCTGCGAAGGCGTCAGCTCATCATCGAAAACCACCATATCGATTTCTTCAGACTGCACATAGGCCTTGATCTCTTCCAGCTTGCCGCTGCCTACAAAGGTTGCCCGCTCGGGCCGCAGCATTTTTTGCGTAAAGGTTTTTTCAACTTTCCCACCGGCCGTGTCGACCAGAAATGCCAGCTCTTCGAGGTATTCCCGCTCCTGCTCTTCGCTGCTGTTCGGCGTAATGACGCCTACAAGAACCGCGCGTTCCTGTTTTACTGCTGTATCATAAAATTTCTGTTTTCCCATGTTGTTCTTCAAAGTTACGAAGATAAATGCCTCTGCCCCGCTGTGTTCTTGATTTCTCGGGGCCTGCTTAAAGCTGCCCCATGAAATCGCGTGCCGCTGCGCCGGGGTCTGCCGTTTTCATAAAGTTCTCCCCGATCAGGAAGCCCTGGAAACCCGCCGCACGCAGCTCGCCTATGGTTTCAGGAGCACTGATGGCGCTTTCCGAGACCTTGAGGTAATCATTAGGGATGTGGTTAACCAGGTCAAATGACGTCCGGATATCTACACTGAAGTCGGCCAGGTTCCGGTTGTTCACCCCTACGGCGTCAATTGATCCGACCAGGCTGCGTTCCAGCTCTTCCAGGTTGTGTACTTCCAGCAACACGTTCAGGTCAAGTTCTTTGGCCAGATTACTCAGGCTTTCAATTTCGGCCGGGTTTAGGATGGCCGCAATAAGCAGGATCATGTCTGCGCCCATGGCCCGGGCTTCATACACCTGGTACGGGTCTATCATAAAGTCTTTCCGCAGCACCGGTATATCGTTGGCCTCGCGCGCCGCAATCAGGTCCTTCGCTGTGCCCCCGAAAAAATCGGTGTCGGTCAGTACAGATAAAGCCGATGCCCCGCTTGCATTGTACGCCCTGGTTACATCAGCAACCCCTGCGGTGCCATTAATAAGTCCTTTTGATGGCGACCGGCGCTTAAATTCTGCAATAATGCCCGTGCGGTCTGGCGCCAGCAAAAACTCCCGGAACGAAAGCGGCTTGCGCGCAAATGCGGCAGAGCGGCACAGGGCCTCCTTGCTGATCTGTGCTTTGGCTATGGCAATTTCTTCTTTTTTTCTTGCTACTATTTTTTCTAAAATGTTCATTTTGCTTGTCCGTTATGCTTCCAGCCAGTTTTTCATCATCTGTTTACCATACTCTGTAAGCACGCTTTCCGGATGAAACTGTACACCGCGCACATCCAGAGTTTTGTGGCTCAGCGCCATGATGCCTCCAGATTCGTCTGTGGCAGTTACCTGCAGTTCTTCCGGCAGGTCTGCATGATTAACAACCCAGGAATGGTAACGGCCAACCTTAAAGCTCTGCGGACAATCTTTAAACAAGGGTTCTGCCGAATTTGTTACGTTGACCGGCGTGGCAATTCCGTGCATGGGCCGCCCAAGGTTGCTCAGTGAGCCGCCAAATGCCTCTGCAATGGCCTGTTGCCCCAGGCAAACCCCAAAAATACTTTTGCTGGGTGCATAGGTTCTGATCACGTCGAGCAACAGCCCGGCCTCTTTGGGAATGCCTGGTCCTGGCGAGAGCAGTACCTTATCGAAGTTTGCCACAGCGGCCAGTTCGAATTTGTCATTTCTCCATACTTCGGTATCGTAACCGGCCTCGTGCACCAGATGAACGAGGTTGTAAGTAAAACTGTCGTAGTTATCTATAACAAGTATCTTCTTCATTTTTTCTTTTCTTGAATATGCAGCCATTCCTGATTAAAGTTCTGCAGCCATCAGGATGGCTTTGCGCAGCGCCGCAATTTTGTTGTTCACTTCCTGCAGTTCGCTCTCAGGCACCGAATCGGCCACGATACCGGCGCCCGCCCTGTAATGAAGCTGATTGTTCTTGCTCATAAACGTACGGATCATGATGGCATGGTTAAAATCTTCGTTGAAACCCATAAAACCGATGGCTCCGGCATAAAAATTCCGGCCGTTCTTTTCATAGGCATCGATCAGTTCCATGGCCCGGTACTTCGGCGCGCCGCTCAGCGTTCCGGCCGGATAGGTATCTGCCACAATCTTGAACGCAGCCGTGGCATCGTGCAGTTCGCCGCTGACCTGCGATACAAGGTGGATCAAATGTGAATAGTATTGCACCTGTTTAAACGACCGGACCTGCACATTGCGGCAGTTGCGGCTCAGGTCATTGCGGGCCAGGTCGACCAGCATGACATGTTCGGCGCTTTCTTTCGGGTCCTCTTCTAGTTTTCGTGCAAGCGCCGCGTCTTCCACATCATTGCCGGTGCGCCTGAAAGTGCCTGCGATCGGAAAAATGCTGGCCACCTGGTCCTTGATCGTAATCTGTGCCTCGGGCGACGAGCCAAACAGCTTGAAATTACCGTAATCGAAGTAAAAGAGGTAAGGCGACGGGTTGATGGAACGCAAACACCGGTATACATTAAATTCATCGCCCAGGAAGCCCTGCCTGTAAGCCCGCGAAGGCACGATCTGGAACACATCACCCCGCATGATGTGTTTCTGCATTTTCAGCACCATTTCCTTGAACTCGTCATCGCTCAGGTTTGATTGTTCGCCGCCCTCGGTCCTGAAGCTGTATTCCGGGAAGTTCTTGTTCTGGATCAGGTATTCGATTTTGTCCAGGTCTTCGCGTACCTCGCCATTAAACGTGTTTTTAAAAAGCGTGATCTCATTTTTGAAATGATCGATCGCGATGATATACCTGTATACATGGTACTGCATGTCTGGGATGCGGTCTTCTTCGGGGATCGACCCGTTCAGACGTATATCTTCAAAACGCTGTACGGCATTCCAGGTGAAGTAGCCAAAAAGGCCGCCGCTCAGGAATTTGATCTCCGGAAATACTGTTTCTTCAAAGCGCGATTTAAAAGCGGCTACCTCGTCGACAATGTTTCCCGGTTGTTCATTCTGCTCGCGCGACCCGTCAGGAAAATACGCCTCCAGCAAGCCGTTGTTCAGCACAATGCCGGCAACAGGGTCGGCGCATACAAAACTCATGCTGTTTTCCCGGCTGTGGTAATCGGAACTTTCAAGCAAGATGCTGTTGGGAAACACATCACGCAGCCGCAGGTAAATACTCACCGGCGTGGTGGTGTCGGCGAGCATCTTTTTGTATGTGGTGTTAATTTTATAAATGTTCATGTGGTGTTTAAATAAAAAGCCCGACGTGTGGTTCTACGTCGGGCTTCAATGTGGTTTTAGGTTTAGATCGATCAATATATCTTATACACACAGTGCACAACGCTTTTTAGGGTTGCCTGGCCATTGCCATGTATGTGAATTGCTGATCATGGGGAGCAAAAATAGAAAGAATTTTAAAAAAGCAAAATATTTGTTAAAATTTAAGAAACCCCAAAGAATGTTCTGGAAGGATCACTTTTGGTCATCAAATAAATGGCAACAAGCACCAAAACCAATGCAATACCAAAGAAAATAGCGATTGTTTTGTGTTTGGCCACCCCATCTGCACCCTTTTTCGAACGCGCATTACCAACAGTGATCAGAATGACTGCCAGCAGCATCATGGAAATGTGTTCCATTTTCCAGTAACGTGCAATGGCGGCAGAGCTGTCCGCCCTAAACCAGCCGTTCAGGAAATAGAGCGCCAGGCCGAGCAGCAGCTGGATATGCGCACTGATCAGGGTAAACAGGTTCAGCTTCCGGTTACCCTCGCTGTAAGATTTTTTGCCTGTCCAGCCGCCAAGCGCCTGGAATACCGCCGCAATAAGGAGCAATAGAACGACATAACGCCAGCCCGAGTGGGCACTTTTCAGAATTTCATTCATAAACCGCTTTTTTATGCCAAATGTAAGCCATAAAAAGTAAAATGCGTGTGATGTTCGGGCTGGAACATTAATTTATATTAGTTTTAAACAATCAAACTAATGAATTCATGAAGAAAACTCTACTGTTTTTTTTGCTGGTGTTTACCGTCAGCAACCTGGTGGCGCAAGAAACCTTTCCGGTAAACGGATCGTATGATATCAGGCCCCGCCTGTATGCCTTTACCAATGCAAATATCGTTGTCAGTTCTGGTCAGACCATTTCCAACGGAACGCTCCTGGTCAAAGGCCGGCAAATTACCGGCGTTGGGCAGGGTATCAGTGTACCTAAAGGGTATACCACCATTGACCTGAAAGGAAAGTACATCTATCCCTCACTCGTCGATGCCTTCAGCACCTATGGCACGGCCGAGGCCCAGCGCGAAGGCGGTGGCTTTGGCAGCCGGCAATCGATCTTTGTTTCGACGAAGAAAGGGCCATATAACTGGAACGAAGCCATCAGGCCTGAAACAGAGGTGCGTGCCATCTTCAGCAGCGATGCGAAAAAAGCCGATGAATTGCGCAAGGCCGGTTTCGGGAGTGTCAATGTCGTGAATCGGGATGGCATAGCACGCGGCACATCTGCCGCTGTTTCCCTGACCGGCGAGACCGACAACAGCACGTTTATAAAAGACCGGACCGCAGCAAACTACTCGTTCAGCAAAGGCAGTTCTAAGAACGATTACCCCACTTCGCTCATGGGATCAATTGCCCTGCTTCGCCAAACGTATTACGATGCGAAATGGTATGGCAGCCAGAAAGAAGAGTACAACATATCGCTGGAAGAATTTAACAAACAGCAGACGCTTCCGCAATTGTTCGAAGCGGATGGCTGGGCCAATACGCTCCGCGCAGATAAAATAGCCAAAGAGTTTGGTAAAAAATACCTTATCAAGTCTGGCGGTGATGAATACCAGCGCATTGCAGAAGTAAAAGCTACCGGCGCAAGCCTGATTATTCCGATCGCTTTTCCCAAAGCCTACGATGTGGAAGACCCTGCCGAAGCACGTAACATTACCCTGGCACAGATGAAAGCCTGGGAAATGGCTCCCGGCAACCCGGCTGCACTTGAAAAAGCCGGCATCCCCTTTGCCATCACGGCTTTCGGCCTTGAAAACGTGCGCGACTTTTGGAGCAACCTGCGCGCGGCCATTGAAAACGGTCTTTCAGAGCAGCAGGCGCTGAAGGCCATTACACAAAATCCCGCCACTTTTCTTGGCATAGCCGACCAGGTGGGTACGCTGGAAAAAGGCAAACTCGCCAACTTCATCATTACTTCGGGTCCCCTTTTCAGGAAAGACAACATCATTTTCGAAAATTGGGTTCAGGGAAAGAAATATCAGGTCAGCAAAATGAATGTCTCAGACCTGAAGGGCACGTACAACCTGAATATAGATGGTCTCGCCTCGGCGGTCCTGCGTATCTCGGGTACCGGCGGCGGGTCTGTGGCGACCGTAGAACGGAGCGGGACCGACAGCCTGAAGTCAACAGCCAGCTTTAGCCGCAACGGCGACTGGATCTCCATTTCTTTCAACTCAAAAAAGAGCCCGGCAGGAAATGTTCGCTTAAGCGGCTATGTAACCTCGGTAAATCCCCTGGCCATGAAAGGCGAGTCTGCATTGCCCGATGGTACAAGCGGTAAATGGTCGGCCACCTTTAAAGAAGCGGCGAAGGCCGATGCGATCAAAGAAGAGGCCAGACCACAGTTGGCACAGGAAAAACTGATCTTTCCGTTTGGCGCCTTTGGTTACGAAGAAGCCCCGCGGCAGGAGTCTGTGCTGATTAGAAATGCAACCATCTGGACAAATGAAAAGGAAGGCGTTTTGAAAAACGCCGACATTCTGCTCTCGGGGGGTAAGATCAAAGCTGTTGGCCAGAACCTGGGCGCCGGCGGTGCTGTGGTCATTGACGGTACCGGTAAACATGTTACTGCAGGCATTATCGATGAGCATTCGCACATCGCCGGAACCGGCGGCATTAACGAGGGTGCGCAATCCTCGTCGGCTGAGGTGCGGATCGCCGACATCATCAATTCAGAGGATGTAAACATTTATCGGCAGTTGGCTGGTGGGGTAACCACTTCGCACATCCTTCACGGATCGGCCAACCCGATCGGCGGGCAATCTCAACTCATCAAACTTCGCTGGGGCAAAAATCCCGAAGAACTGAAATTTGCCGGAAGCGACGGTTTCATCAAGTTTGCACTGGGCGAAAACGTAAAGCAAAGTAATTTTGGCACCGGCGCCCGGTTCCCGGTTACACGCATGGGTGTTGAACAGACCTATGTTGATGGATTTACCCGGGCAAAGGAATACGAGAAAGCCATGAAGATCAAAGGTAATAACGTACGTCGAGACCTTGAACTTGATGCCCTTGTTGAAATCCTGAACAACAAGCGTTTCATTACCTGCCATTCTTATGTGCAGTCTGAGATCAACATGCTCATCAATGTAGCCGACAGCCTTGGCTTTAAGATCAATACCTTTACGCACATTCTTGAAGGCTATAAAGTAGCCGATAAGATGAAGGCACACGGCATTGCTGCCTCAACTTTTTCTGACTGGTGGGCGTACAAGTATGAAGTGGCCGAAGCCATTCCTTATAACGGAAAAATCATGCACAATGTGGGCATAACAACGGCTTTCAATTCAGACGACGCAGAAATGGCGCGCCGGCTGAACCAGGAGGCCGGCAAAGCGGTGCTGTACGGTGGTGTTCCCGAAGAAGATGCCCTGAAATTTGTTACGCTGAACCCGGCCAGGATGCTTCACATTGCTGACCGGGTTGGCAGCCTGAAACCTGGTAAAGACGCCGATGTGGTGCTATGGTCAGACCACCCCCTGTCTATTTACGCAAAGGCAGAGAAAACTTTTGTCGATGGCATTCCTTACTGGGACATGTCGCGCGATGAGCAGATCCGCAAGACACAACAGACAGAGCGCGCACGGCTGATCCAAAAAATGCTGGACAGCAAAAACAAGGGTGCCCGTACCCAGCGGCCGGCAGCCGAGGCACCACGGCTTTACAACTGCGAAACGCTCGAAGATTACGCAGCAGAACTGGATCAGGCAACCGCACATCAACATTAAAAATCAGGCAATTATGAACAAGTTACATATTACAAAATACATGCTGTCGTTGTCACTGGCTGCGGCAGGCCTCCAGGCTTTTGCACAGGCTAACATATCGCCGGCAAAAAAGCAGGAAAAAACGATCGCAATAACTGGCGCCACGGTACATGTGGGCAACGGCACAGTGATCCAGAACGGCACCCTTGTTTTCAGCAAGGGCAAGATCACCTCAGTCAGCGCAAACGGCCAGGCGCCTTCAGATGCCACAGTGATCAATGCAAGCGGGAAACACCTGTATCCGGGTTTCATTGCGCCGGTAACCAACCTGGGTCTTACAGAAATTGAAGCTGTAAAAGCAACGCTCGATTTTCGTGAGATCGGCAATTTCAACCCGCATATCAGATCGCTCATTGCTTACAATACCGATTCGAAAGTCCAGCCGACGCTGCGCAGCAACGGGGTGCTCATGGCTCAGGTTACCCCTCAGGGTGGTGTCCTTGCAGGCAGTTCGTCTGTGGTCCAGCTCGACGCCTGGAATTGGGAAGATGCAGCCATCCGCAGGGATGATGCGATTCACCTGAACTGGCCGCAAACCCCCAGGTTCAGGGCCGGCTTTGGCAGGATGCAGCAATCGCCAGAGGCCTTGCAGGAAGCAACCAACCGGGCTATCGACGAGCTGAGCGGCTTTTTTACAGAAGCCAAAGCATATGCCGAGCTGGACAAACCCGACGCAACAAACACCAGGTTCGAAGCCATGAAGCGGCTGTTTAGCGGAAAAGCAAGGCTGTTTGTTACAGCCGACTCTCAAAAGGATATTGTTGCGGCAGTCCGTTTCGCAAAATCGATGAACCTTACACCGGTTCTGGTGGGCGGGGACGAGGCTTTTTTGGTAGCCGACTTCCTGAAGGAACACAATGTACCCGTTGTGGTAAAACAGCCGCACTCACTGCCAGCCAACAATGACGACGACGTAAACATGCCCTACAAAAACGCAGCCCTGCTTGCCAATGCCGGCCTGACCGTTGTACTCAGCATTGACGGCTACTGGCAGCAGCGAAACCTGCCTTTTATGGCCGGTACGGCCGCTGCCTGGGGAATGGACCGCGAAAAAGCGCTTAGCGCCGTAACGCTGAACACAGCTAAGATACTGGGCATTGACCAGACAACCGGCAGCCTGGAAGCCGGCAAGGATGCTACACTATTCATTTCGGCGGGCGATGCGCTCGACATGAAAACCAACCAGGTAGAAAAGGCTTTTATACAGGGAAGAGACATAAACCTCGACAACCTGCATAAACAGCTCGATAAAAAGTTCTCGGATAAGTACAGCGGCAAATAGCGCATCAGGCTTCCGGGATCAGTATCCGGAAGCCTGTTTCATCTGGCACTCCTCAAAACGGGCCGCATGGCCAGCCAGCCGGCAAAAAGCCGAAGCCATGACTGCCACATGTAAACAATTGAATTTCACAGAAACGAATTGCAGCCGGACCAGATGTATGGACGGCAAGGACAGGTGTTACGGAATGACGTTGCGGGCCGCAAAGGCGCTACGGGAGTCAGCCTTTTTACGACAAGTTGAGCGCCTGGTATACGGGTGGGAATAAATGCGGGAGAAATTGTTTTGAAAACAAGTGCCTGAAAATAAAAAGAGCGAACTCATCCAAGTTCGCTCAATTTAACTAACTTATTATTCATAAAAAAACTGCTGTTGGGGAAGGAGTCGAACCTTCAAGGGGTAGTTAGCTACAGTTCAAAAATTAATTTGTGGTCAACCCATAAACTGCGTTTATCCCGTAATCCCCACCACCGAGACAAGGAGGTGTGTCTGCCAATTTCACCACCCAACATGATTGTTCAGCAAGTTGCTGAAGCTGTAGGGGAAGGAATCGAACCTTCAAGGAGTGGTTAGATCGTTGCCGATTTTTCCAGTTTCTCCGCCACCGAGACAAGGAGGTGTGTCTGCCTGTTTCACCACCCTACAGTATGTTACATTGAAGCAACGGCTTTGAAAGAACGTACCTTTTTACTGTTGCTTGATACAAATGTAAGGGATGTTCTAATACGTTACAAATATTTTAAACATTTAATTTTATTTTTACAAAAATAATAATCATTTTTGAATTTGATTATCAAATACCAAACCAATGAGCAAAAGGGAAAGTCAAAATTTAGATATTGATAACCTTGACATCGATATCTTAAAACAGCTGATGCAGGATGCTACAAAGCCGTATACGGAAATCGCAAAAGACCTCATCGTATCGGGCGGGACCATCCACGTCAGGATGAAAAAACTGCAGGAAATGGGCATCATCAGGGGTTCACACCTCATTATTGATCCGCAGAAGGCCGGTTTCGATATCTGTGCATTTCTCGGGATTTACCTGGAAAAAGGCATCCAGTATAAAGATGCGGTTGCACAGCTGAGCAAGATCAAAGAGGTGGTCGAACTGCATTATACCACGGGCGCGTACAGCATGTTTGCAAAGATCATTTGTCGCGACACGGCGCACCTCAGACATGTTTTGAACGAGGAGATCCAGGCGGTGCCGGGCATTCAGCGCACTGAAACCCTGATCTCACTGGAAGAAAGCATCCGAAGACAGATCGAGCTGGGCTAGCTATTTAAATAGCCCTTTCAGTTTAGCCAGCTTTTCCTGCAGGTCGCCATCAGCGTCCTTTTGTTTTTTCTGAAACCCGCCGGGCCGCTGATCGCCTGTTTTCCCTTTTTCGTCCTGTTTACGCCGGCCATGATCGCGTGCTTTTTTTGGCGTGGACTGCTCTTCTTTCTTCATAGAGAGCGATATTCTTCTGCGCTGAACATCCACTTCGATCACCGTCACTTCCACATGCTGGTTTACCTTGACCAGGTCGTTCGGGTTTGATACATAGCGGTTAGATAGCTGGCTGGTGTGGACAAGCCCATCCTGGTGCACACCAATATCGACGAACGCGCCGAAATTCGTAATATTGGTCACGATGCCCGGCAATTTCATACCTGGCTTCAGGTCTGAAATATCGTTTACCCCATCTGTAAAGCTGAATGCTTCGAACTGCTCGCGCGGATCGCGTCCGGGTTTGGCCAGTTCGGCCATGATATCATTAAGCGTGGGGAGCCCGGTTTCTGCATCGACATACTGTTGCAGCTTGATCTGTTTCCTCAGCGCCGGGTCAGCCATCAGGCCGGCTACCGTGGTACCCAGATCTTTACTCATGCGGTTCAGCAGGCCATACCGTTCGGGGTGAACGCCGCTGCCATCGAGTACGTTCTCCCCATTTCGGATGCGGAGAAACCCTGCCGCCTGTTCATAGGCTTTTTCACCCAGGCGCGGTACTTTTTTCAGGCTTTCGCGATTCCTGAAAGCGCCATGGGTATTCCGGTACTCTACAATATTTTGTGCCAGGGCCGGCCCGAGGCCGGAAACATAGGCAAGAATTTGTTTTGAGGCTGTGTTCAGCTCAACGCCCACAGCGTTAACAGCACTGATCACGGTATCATCAAGTCCCTGCTGCAGTTTAACCTGATCCACGTCATGCTGGTATTGTCCTACGCCGATCGATTTGGGATCGATCTTAACCAGTTCTGCCAGCGGATCCATGAGGCGCCGCCCAATCGATACGGCACCGCGAACAGTAATGTCATGCTCGGGAAATTCTTCGCGGGCTACATCAGAGGCAGAATATATTGACGCGCCGCTTTCATTTACCATGACAATCATGACATTTTGGATTTTAAGCGATCGTACAAAAGCCTCCGTTTCCCGGCCCGCCGTGCCATTGCCGATGGCGATGGCTTCTATTTCGTGTTTTTTGCAAAGCGACTCGAGGATCAGGGCCGCCTCTTTCTGGTTCCCGGCCCCGGTATGCGGATATACGGTTTTATTTTCAAGCAACTTACCCTGCCGGTCCAGGCAAACGACCTTACACCCGGTGCGGAAACCGGGATCGATGGCCAGCGTGTTCTTTTGCCCCATAGGTGCAGCAAGCAGCAGCTGACGCGCATTTTCTGCAAAGACACGTATGGCCTCTTCGTCGGCCTTTTGTTTGCTCTGCACGCGTAGTTCGGTTTCCATAGCCGGTTCGAGCAGCCGCTTGTAACCGTCTTCAACAGCGAGCATAACCTGCGCCGCTGCAGCGTTACCGGCTGTAACAAATTGACGATGAAGCAGTTCAATTGCCCCCTCCTGCGGCGGCAATACATCGAGGCGAAGAATAAGTTCCTTTTCTCCCCGGCGCATGGCAAGCACCCGGTGCGAAGCGGCTGTCTTAACCGGCTCTTCCCATTCAAAATAGTCTTTGTACTTCTGGCCTTCTTCCTCTTTGCCCTTAATGACGGCTGATTTGAAAGTGGCTTTCTCCTGGAAATAGGATCGCATGTGCGTACGGGCTTCGGCATTTTCAGAAATATGCTCGGCCAGGATATCGCGTGCGCCGGCGAGAGCCTCCTGTGTGGTGTTCACACCTTTGTCGGCATCGATAAAGGTTGCGGCAAAAGCTTCAGGGTCAAAATTCTCCTGGGCAAGCAACTTAAACGCGAGCGGCTCCAGCCCTTTTTCGCGGGCAATGGAGGCGCGTGTCTTGCGCTTGGGTTTGTATGGCAGGTAAATATCTTCGAGGGCAGCCATGGTAACTGCCTCCCGTACTTCCTTTTCCAGCGCTGCGTTTAATTTGCCCATTTCGGCCAATGACCTGAGAATCGCCTCGCGCCGTTTATCAAGCTCGCGCAGCTGCTGAATCCGGTCGCGGATCGCTGCCACCTGTACTTCGTCCAGGCTGCCGGTCATTTCTTTCCGGTAGCGGCTAATGAATGGCACAGTTGCGCCCTCGTCTAACAGTCCGATGGTTGCCTGTACTTGCTTTTCGCCAACGAGCAGTTCGCGGGCGATGAGCGATTGGTGGTCTTGCATATGCTGATCCGTTTGAGGGGGCAAAGTTATCAATCCACCGATAAACAGCGGCCATTTCGAATAAAAAAACCATATATGACCCGGCAGGGACCAGGCACAGCGCCCTTGCGTGTTTGTGAAACGCCACTCACGATCAGCTTCTTCTATTATCTTTTTGATTAAAAAATATTGACTTTTTTAACTTAAAGTTGGTAACTTTGTGAAAGTTACCAACTTTGCAGGACTCAAATTCTGTTCGTCGGCCAGGCGGCATTTCCCCAATTTTTTTTACCTTTGCCAGCAATCATAAGGGGTGCCTTGTTTTTTAAACACAAACACAGGCTGAGATCATACCCAATCCGACCGCACTGTCCACGCAGGCTGATCGGATACACCTGATCCGGGTAATGCCGGCGTAGGGAGCGGATATGCAAGTTTAAACAGTATTATTGCCGGGGGACCAACCCCTGCTTCCGGCTAATTTAACGGAGGAAAATTGAAAAGATTTCTATTTGCAGCAATCCTGGCCCTGCTGGCGCCTTGTATGGCCATTGCACAGGACACACTGAACGGCCTGGTAACAGACAACCTGAACCGGCCACTTGCCGGAGCAACCGTACGAACCGCCGATGGCCGGCAGGTTACTCAGACAAACGAACAAGGGCGATTCAGTCTCACGGGACTGAAAACCGGTCGGCACACCCTCATCGTCTCCTTCATCGGTTATACCGCCCAGCGCCGGCAAATAACTACGGGTGAAGCCACCGGACTTATCTTCAGGCTGGACCCCGCTTCCTTCATCGCCGAAGATGTCGTGGTCCGGGCTACTCGCGCCGGCGATAAATCTGCCGCCACCTATAAAAACATAGACCGGCAGGAAATTGAACAGAATAATTTTGGCCAGGACCTGCCCTTCATACTCAACAATACACCTGGCGTGGTGACCACGTCAGATGCAGGCGCAGGGATCGGTTACACGGGAATCCGCATCCGCGGCAGCGATGCCACGCGGATTAACATCACCGTGAACGGCATTCCCTATAATGACAGCGAAAGCCAGGGAACCTTTTGGGTCAACATGCCCGACTTTGCTTCCTCGGTCGAAAACATCCAGATTCAGCGCGGCGTAGGCACTTCGACCAACGGTGCCGGCGCCTTCGGCGGAAGCCTCAATATCCAGACCAGCGGCTCACAGGACAGGCCATACGCGGAAGTTAACAACACTTTTGGCTCTTTCAACACCTGGAAAAACACACTCAAACTTGGTACCGGATGGATCGATGGCAAATACAGCTTTGACGGCCGCCTTTCCCGCATCAAATCTGACGGTTATATAGACCGGGGCAGTTCCAACCTGAAATCATACTTCCTTTCAGGCGCTTACCGCGGGAAAAAAGACCTGCTGCGACTGAACGTCTTTTCGGGTACCGAACGCACTTACCAGGCCTGGAACGGCGTGCCTGAATCGCGCTACCTGGACGACTTACCCGGCATGCAGGCTTATATTGACCGCAATGGACTGAACGAGACCGATGCCCAGAACCTGCTTCAGTCTGGCCGCAGCTACAACAGTTTTACCTACCGGGATCAGACCGACAATTATTGGCAGGACCACTACCAGCTCCTGTATGCCCGGCAGTTCAGCGACAAACTGTCTTTTAACGGCGCCCTGCATTACACGCGCGGCAAGGGTTATTTCGAGGAACTGAAACCCGGAGAAGATCTGGAAGACTACGGGCTCGAGCCCGTGATCATTGGCACCGATACCATCGGCTCGACCGACCTGGTGCGCCGCCGCTGGCTGGACAACCACTTTTACGGGCTAACCTATGCTTTCGATTACCGGCCATCGGCTGTGCTCTCGTTCACGCTGGGAGGGGCCTACAACGAGTACCGCGGCGATCACTTCGGTCAGGTCATCTGGGCACAATACGCATCGAACGGCAGCAACGACCGCCGGTATTACCAGAACGACGCGTTCAAAACTGATTTTAACACCTATCTTAAAATTGGCCTCCAGGCAACTAAAAGCCTCAGTTTTTTTGCAGATCTGCAATACCGCCGCATTTTCTACCAGGTAACCGGCACTGAGAAAAATCTGAATGTGCTTAATGTCAGGGATGTTCCAAACTTTTTTAACCCCAAACTCGGCGCCAGTTACACCATTTCCCCTGCACAGAACCTTTATGCCTCTTACAGCATCGCTAACAAGGAACCAAACCGCGATGATTACATTAACCTGCCTGAAAACGTGCTGCCTGTGCCCGAAAACCTGCAGAATGTGGAAGTGGGTTACCGCCTCAATACCGGCGCGCTGCATGCCGGCTTAAACGTATATGGCATGTTCTACAAAGATCAGCTCGTAACGACTGGCAAGATCAACGATGTGGGCGAATATTTCAGGCAAAATGTTGACCGCAGCTACCGCATGGGTATTGAAGCCGATGCTTCTTATGTGATCTCGCCAAAATTTGCCTTAAATGCCAACGCCGCTTTCAGTCGCAACAAGATCAGGAACTTTACCGAGTTCATTGATGACTATGACAACGGCGGGCAACAAGCCTATTCATTCACCAATACCGATATTTCATTTTCTCCACGCCAGGTCTTATTCGCTGAGCTGGTATATAAGCCGTTCAGCGGGTTTGCGGCTGCCTACCAAAGCAAGTATGTAGGCAAACAATATCTCGACAATACCCAGACCGAAAGCCGGAAACTGGATGCTTACCATGTGGGCAACATCCGGCTCGGTTACGACTTTTCGTTCAGCAGTGTGCGCAACGTTAACCTGGGACTGCTTGTCAGCAACATTTTCAACAAGATGTACGCCAGTAATGGCTATACCTACGGTTACAAGTCTGGCACTGTGGTTCGGGAAAACTTTTACTTTCCGCAGGCGGGCACCAACTTTTTATTAAGTTTGAACGTCAGATTTTAGACCCTGCCATGAAAAAATTCATAGAACCCTTTCAGTACATTACGCATGAGCTTGGTAACCTGAGCCATGTGCGCCAGGCTGAGCTTGCCTGCCAGGCAGGTGCAAAATGGATCCAGTACAGGCGCCTGAACCAGCCCGACGAAGTGCTTCTGGAAGACATCGCCAAGATTGCCGGCATCTGTGATGACTGGGGAACCACCCTGATCGTAACCGACCATGTGCACCTGAACGGCCGCGCAGACATTCAGGGCTTTCACATCGAAGACATGAATGCTGACTTTCTGCAGCTTAGGGCGGCCCTCGGTCCCGACGTTACGCTGGGTGGTTCTGCCAACACCACCGAAGGCCTATTGCGGCTGGCGGCAGAAGGGGCTGATTATGCGGGTCTTGGACCCTTCGCAGCGACCCGCACCAAGCCCAATAATTATCCCCAGCTGGGCACCAACGGTTACCGGCAAGCCATACAGCTGTTGCGGGAGCAGCAACCGGATTTTCCTGTCGTCGCAGTCGGCGGCATTGCCGCAGCAGATGTGCCGGCACTGATGGAAACCGGCATTTATGGCATTGCAGTCTCAGCCGCCGTTTATGATGCACCAGACTTCGAAGTGGCTTATCTGCAGCTGTACAACCTGGTTAAAGGCGCCTGATCCGGCAGCAAGGAAAAGCGCGTTTCTGAGGGGTTCTGCTCCCGTTTAAACCCGATGGGCGCGTAAAGTTCGCAGGGAGGAACGGGCGAGGACTTGCAGCAGAAAGCGGGACTGCCCAAGCGCCATAGGCACCGCATGTCGTTTTCAAAAAGCCCAGGGCGCTGGCCCCGTCTCCATAAAATACTTGTCTGTTTTCCGGTTGCATCCTGTAGCTGGGCTCCCGTACCTTTGTTGTATAAACTTTCACATCCCATGAATACACCAACTGAGGTACGCTACTACCAGGCCCTGCTCGAAAAGGACACCAGTTTTGAAGGAACTTTTATTGCTGCTGTGAAAACGACCGGCGTATTCTGCAGGCCTTCGTGCCGCGCCCGCAAGCCAAGACCCGAGAATGTGACTTTCTTTCCGAATGCCGCAGCGGCCATGATGCAGGGGTACCGCCCCTGCAAGGTCTGCCGGCCACTGGAGCCGCTCGACCTGACGCCACCGCAAATTGGCCAGATTATCGGGGAAATTGCGGCAACTCCAGCCATAAAAATAACCAATGCAGACCTGCAGCGCCGCGGCCTGGACCCTGTATGGATCAGGCGTTGGTTTCTGAAACACCACGGACTTACGTTTCATGCTTATCAGCGCATGAACCGCATCAACAATGCCTTTAATCTCCTGAAGGAAGGTTTGCCGGTTACCCAGGCCGCTTTTGAGTCTGGATACGATTCCCTGAGCGGCTTTGGCGATACGTTTAAAACCCTGTTTGGCGACTCGCCAGTCAGGAGCCGGACCAAAACGGTCATCTTTCTTAAACGTCTTTCAACACCCCTCGGAACGATGATCGCCTGCGCCGCACCAGAGGGCATTTGCCTCCTTGAATTCAGCGACCGGAAAATGCTCGAAACAGAATTGCAGCAGATCAGGGTTCTGCTCCAGGCAACGATTATCCAGGCGCCGCATGCCCATTTCGACCTGCTGGAAGCACAACTGACCGACTATTTTAATGGTGCACTTCAGCAATTCAGCGTCCCGCTTGTTATGCCCGGAACAGACTTCCAGCGCCGTGTCTGGCAGGAATTGCTAACCATTCCCTATGGTCAGACGCGCACCTACAAAACACAGGCTGTACACCTCGGGCAGGCCCATGCCGTTCGCGCCGTAGGCAGGGCAAACGGCATGAACCGCATTTCGATCCTGGTCCCCTGTCACCGGGTCATCGGCGAAAACGGCCTGCTGACCGGTTATGGCGGTGGCGTGTGGCGCAAACAACAATTGCTAACCCTGGAACGCCGCCACGCAGACCGCTAAACAATATTGCTTCCGTTCAGACCATTCCTTATCTTCGCTGCATGTCATCACACCATATCATCAGGGAAAAACAGGAACCTGCGCTATACATTCATGACCTCGGAAACTTCAGTGAGGAATTGCTGGGCCAGTTGCTGGAATGGAGCCCAACCGTGATCGTTCATGGGGCGGCTTACGAAAAAATCGACTCGTTGGGCATCAAGATCGATGCCGTGGTGCATCCTGCCGAGGCCCTGCTCCAGGAAAACACCCAAGTCATAGGCGGGACCGCCGAAGCAACTTCGCTGGTGCTCGATCACCTTATTAAAGGGGGTTATCCTGCTGTGAACATCATTACCCCCCAGCACGATCTGAAGTTTCTGACCGCTTATTCTTCCCTGATCACGATCGTGGTGTTCAGCGAAACAGAAAAAACCTATGCCATTCAAAGCGGTTTTTCGGTCTGGAAACCCAAAGACAGCATTTTTAAAATACTGGGCAATTCGTACATCGAGGTCACCAACCTTAAAATGGACGGCGAGCCGGCAGAAGAGGAAGAAGAACAGGATTACCACAAAGAACATGCACATACACCCGCGCCGGAATTCCGGGTTATTGAAGACGGTTTTGTCGTTTTCGAGTTTGCTGGTGAGCCCATCTTTATCAGCGAAAAGTTATGATCACACTACGGGAAGCGCAAGAAGGCGACCTGGCGGCAATCCGCAAAATCGCCGAAATAACCTGGCAGCCCACCTATGTCCCGATCATTGGCCAGGCGCAGGTCAATTATATGCTCGAAACCCTGTACCACCCCGACGAACTGCTGCGCCAACTCCGTGAAGGGCATACCTTTATCCTGGCCGAAACGCCGGATAAGATTTGCGGCTTCGCCGGATTTTCAGGTACTGCGGCCGATGCCCGGCTGTTCAAGCTGCACAAACTTTATGTACTGCCTGAGGCACACGGACTAGGTATTGGCCGGCTGCTCATGAATGAAGTGGTCAAACGGGTAACAGCAGCGGGCGCGCTGCGGCTCCAGCTAAATGTTAACCGCCAGAACAAGGCATACGATTTTTACGTACACAATGGTTTCCAGGTACGGGAAGAGGTCGACCTCGATATCGGGTCGGGTTATTTCATGAACGACTACATCATGGAAAAAACGCTTTAACTGCGTTCTTCCCAGATCTGCGCCAGGTTAACGATCACTTCAGCGGCCTTTTGCATGTCCTGTACGCTTACCCACTCCTGACGGCTGTGAAAAGCATGCTCGCCGGCAAAAATGTTCGGGCAGGGCAGTCCCATAAAAGAAAGCCTTGACCCGTCGGTCCCACCCCGAATGCTTCGTTTTTTCACCTCGATCCCCGAGCGGCTGATGGCTTCTTCCCCGTAGGCCACAACATGCGGAAAACGGTCCAGGACGTTTTTCATGTTGCGGTATTGAGGCCTGATCTCGAGGGTATGGGTCGAGGCCGGGTAATTGCGCATTACCGACTCAACCGTTTCGCGCAGCAGCTTGCCGTGCGCTTCCAGCAGGGTGTCGTCAAAATCGCGCAGGATAAAGTGCGCTTCCGCCTGCTCAACTTCGCCCTTTATGGAAACCGGATGTATAAACCCTTCCTTGCTTTCGGTTACCTCGGGCCGAAGCCGGTCTTTGGGCAACGTGGTGAGCACCTCGGCAAGGATCTGCATGGCATTTTCCATTTTTCCTTTCGCAAAGCCGGGATGAGAACTTACCCCTGCAATTTTCAGTACGGCCCCATCGGCCGAGAAGGTTTCATCTTCGATTGAGCCGAGCGTCTCTCCGTCGATTGTATAACCGAAATCGGCGGCCAGTTTCTGCATATCTACCTGATCTACGCCGCGTCCAATCTCCTCATCCGGTGTAAAAAGAACGCGGATCGTACCATGTTTTAACTCGGAATGTTCCACGAGGAACGATAATGCTTCCATGATGGCGGCGATGCCGGCCTTGTTGTCGGCTCCTAACAACGTCAGGCCCGAAGCAGTAATGATGTCGTTGCCATGCTGCGCCCGGAGATCGGGATGCGCCGATTCGCGGATCACTACGGCCGGGTCGTCAGGAAGCATCAGGTCGCGCCCGTCGTAATTGCGGTGAATAAGCGGCTTAACGCCCGCGCCGGGGCTATCGGGCGAGGTATCCATGTGTGAACAAAAACAAATGACCGGAACCTTTTTGCCCGAATTACCGGGCAGAGTGGCGTATACATACCCAAAGTCATCCAGGTGGGCATCGCTCAGGCCCATATCCCTAAGCTCGGTGGCCAGCATGGCGCCCAGGTCTTTCTGTTTTTCAGTAGATGGGCAGCTTGGTGAGGTGGGGTCTGATTGCGTGTCTACCTGCACGTAACGCATAAAACGGGCTTCGAGCGGGTTGCGGGCTTGCTGATCTGTTTGCATAAACAAAGGTAAAATAATAGCGACAAAAGCAGGGGTGGCATTTAAATACAATCTGGATACCCCGGCCGTTGCGTAACTTGCCCGGGTTTCCCATCAGCGTCATGAAAATAACATTCAGCTGCCTGTTCGTCCTGTTTTTTGCTGCTGTTCAGGCTCAGCAGACTCCGTTTGAAAAAGGTACCGGTAATACCACCACCACCTATGCCGAACTCATTCCATTCTATAAAAGGCTGGCCGCTGCATACCCCAAGCAGGCGCAGCTGATCCAGGCAGGACCAACCGACATCGGTAAGCCCCTGCACCTGCTCGTCCTGTCTGCAGACGGCAGTTTTGACCCCGGCAAAGCGCGGGCAGCCGGCAAATGCATTTTGCTCATTAATAACGGCATACATCCCGGCGAACCTGAAGGCATAGACGCCTCCATGATGCTGGCGCGCAACCTGCTCCGTGAAAACAGGCTTCCGAAAAATGTGGTCATCTGCATCATTCCCGCCTACAACATTGACGGCATGCTGAACCGCAGCGCCACTTCGCGGGCCAACCAGAACGGACCCGAAACATACGGCTTTCGCGGAAACGCCCGGAATTACGACCTGAACAGAGATTTCATCAAAACCGATTCGAAAAACTCCGAGAGTTTCCAGCAGATTTTCAACACCTGGACCCCACACATTTTTGTAGATACCCACACAAGCAACGGTGCAGATTACCAATACACCATGACGCTTATCCCTACCCAGAAAGACAAACTACAGCCCATTCTGGCGGATTACCTCCAGAACACGTTGTTACCGGGCCTGTACGAGCAGATGAACCGGAAGGGTTACCCGCTTGTGCCCTACGTTAATTCGGTCGCTGAATCTCCCGATGAAGGCGTTACCGGTTTCATGGAAACGCCACGGTATTCGACCGGGTATGCCGCGCTGCACAACTGCATCGGCTTCATGCCGGAAACACACATGCTCAAGTCATTCAGCAAACGGGTAGACGCAACTTACAAACTGCTCGAGACCTATGTCGCGCTCAGCAGCCGCGATGCGCTGGATATTGTTGCCAACAAAAAAGCAGCAGATGCTGCCGTAAAAATGCAGGAGGATTTTACGCTGGAATGGAAACTCGATCAAAGCCGTAACACAGAGATTTCCTTCAAAGGTTATGAGGCCAGGCAAAAACCAAGCGCCGTAAGCGGTAAAGCGCGGCTGTATTATGACCGTAGCTCGCCTTACACCCGCAATATAAAAGAATGGAACCATTTTGTTCCTGCAGCTTCGGTTCGCAAACCGGCGGCGTATGTCATACCACAAGCCTATGCACGCATCATTGCCTTGTTAAAGCTAAACGGCATTGCGATGAAACGGCTGACGCGCGACCAGGTTCTGGAAACCGGACATTATTACATTGGCGATTATAAAACCGCCGCACGTCCCTACGAAGGCCATTACATCCACTCTTCGGTACAACTGCAACCTTCATCAGGGCCAGTGCAGTATTACGCGGGCGACTATGTCGTTGAAATGAACCAGCCAGGCAACCGGTACCTCATTGAAACCCTGGAGCCCCAGGCGACAGACTCTTTTTTTAACTGGAACTTCTTCGACGCGGTGCTTGGCCAGAAAGAACACTACTCTGCCTATGTGTTTGAAGACACGGCCGCCCGCCTGCTGCAAGATAACCCCGAGCTCAGAAAAAAGCTGGACACGCGCAAGGCAGCCGACCCTGCATTTGCACAAAACGCTGCGGCGCAGCTTGACTTTGTCTATAAAAATTCTGATTATTACGAAAAAACACACCTTCGCTACCCGATCGGCCGCCTGGCAAGCACCGCATCATTAAGCCTTCATTAACATGAATATATATTTACAAGCAGCCCCGGTTGCCTCTTTTGTATTTGTATTAACGCTGATAACAAGCCTTTTTGCTTTTTACAACACGAATGTTTACGGCAAATTGATGCTCCACCCCTACTCAGTATCCAGGGGAGCTAAACCCTGGACCGTGGTTACCAGTGGCCTGATCCACGCTGACTGGGCTCACTTGTTTTTTAATATGATGACCTTTTTCTTTTTTGCTTTCTCCCTGGAAGCTCAGATCGGAAGCCTGAGATTTGGCATCATCTACTTTGCAGGCATGATCCTGGCCGATATTCCTTCCATCCTGAAACACAAAGACCATTTCTGGTACAATAGCCTGGGCGCTTCAGGTGCCATCAGTGCGATTTTATTCAGTTACATTCTTTTTGACCCGCTGATGAAACTGTACATCATGTTTATTCCTATCGGAATCCCTGCGGTTTTGTTCGGCGGGTTATACCTCATTTATTGTGTGTACATGTCGAAAAATTCCCGGGACAACATCAACCACGATGCGCACTTCTTCGGTGCCCTGGCCGGTCTGGCGCTTACGGTGTTGTTCGTACCAGGAATTATCGCGCACTTTTTAAATGCATTGTTAGGTCGCGGGTAGAGCCGGGTCTTCAAAAAAACTCAGGGGCTGCTCGGGATTTTTGATGATCTCGAACAAGGTAAGCCCCCAGGGTTTCCAGAAATTTTCGAGCACCTGCCCATACGTTTTGTGTTGCCAGTGGTCAAAGAGCGGCTTTGCAGAAGCGCCACGTAGGGGCATGGCTTCAATATAAGTCGTTCCGTTGAGCGGAACGGTGGTATAGTCGGGCAGCCGGTTAAAGAGGTAAGCGGAATAATAAAACCGGGCGCTAAGTTCCTCGAACTGCTGCAGGGTAAGGGTCTCACCCGCAATGTTGTCAAGGAGCGTATCGTGGTATTTTTTGTTCGCACCGTTATCCTGCAGGCAGGCCACGATTCCAAAATCTTTGAACCGCAGCGAAAACGTCAATGTATTGATCTCATCGCGAAAACTGAAAGGCACATCCGTTTCAGACAAGCGGGTCAAGACAATGCTCCAGGGATTAACATTTTCAAAAACAACATCGCTATAGATTCCTTGCAGGTGCATGTGCAGGTTGCCGAACTTCATCATGAGTGATTGCGACATATTCAGTTCCCGGCCATTCTGCCGCAGGGCGGCGTTCATTTCCACATACACAAATCCGTAAATAAACTTACCCAGCCAGTGAAAGAGCTTGCGCTCATCGAGCCGGCTCAGCGCATCGTAACCTCCTGCAAAGGCGGCGGCTATTTCTGCCTCGAGCGGTTCCAGGAAGTTGGTGTTCACTTCTGCATTTACAGGCAACTGAAGCGAGCGGTAACTGCGAATGCTTTCATCCAGCAGTTTGATGGGCTCTTCTCCGGTCAGACCGGCCTGTCCCATCAGCCATTCAGGAATAACAGGAATCTGCACCACCGGCGTGCGAAAGGTATTGCCGCTTAAAAAGCAGTTCCTGTAGTGAAAATCGAAATTTCTGAAGGGTTGGTATGTCAGCTGCATGGTTCAAAATTAGGGAATATAAATTCCTGTGCCCCGTATATTAGTTTTTTTAACTTTGGCATTACCGATTAACAACCTGCCATGCAACTCGCCTATCACGCTTACCAGCTTGAATTGAAACACACTTTTTCAATCGCCAAATTTTCGCGGAACAGTACTCCTGTTCTCCTATTAAGAATAACTTATGAAGGGGTTGATGGTTACGGCGAAGCCTCGATGGTACCTTATATGGGCGAAAGCTTCGAAACGGCAAGCCAGTTTCTGGCGAAGGTAGATTTGCAGCCCTTCCGTGCGCCCTTCGACTTCCCGGCAATCATTGCACACCTGGACAGCATTGCTCCCGGCCAGCCTGCCATCAAAGCCGCGGTTGATATTGCACTGAACGATATTCAGGGGAAACTGCTTGGCAAGCCCTGTTATGAAATGTATGGCGCTGACCCCGCCCGCATGCCCGTAACGTCTTATACCCTGGGCATAGATACGCCCGAGGTACTGAAAGAAAAGGTGGCCGATGCCCGGGCCTGCCGCGTTTTGAAAATAAAGCTCGGCCGCGACAACGACCAGGAACTGATCCGAACCATCCGCTCTGTCAGCGACTTGCCGCTGTATGTCGACGCCAACCAGGGCTGGGCAGACCGCAAGCAGGCAATTGATATGATTTACTGGCTGCATGATCAGGGTGTACTGCTGATCGAACAGCCAATGGACAAACAAAACCTGGACGGCAACGCCTGGCTTACAGAACGGAGCCCCATCCCGATCCTGGCCGATGAGGCCGTGCAGCGGCTCAGCGACCTGGAACACCTCAAAGGCGCCTACCACGGCATCAACGTTAAACTGATGAAAACCGGCGGAATGTTCGAAGCACACCAAATGATTATCCAGGCGAAAAGTTATGGCATGAAGGTACTGATCGGCTGCATGAGTGAAACCTCATGCGCTACCCTTGCAGCGGCGGCACTGGCACCGCTTTGTAACTGGGCCGACCTGGACGGCCCCCTGCTAACCCGCAACAACCCCTTTCAGTCTCCTGCCCTTGTAGATGGCAAATGGGTGCTCGAAAACAGCCCGGGGCTTGGCCTGACCGGTGCACCATCGCTTAGCTACGATCAACTGGCGCAGTAAACGCACAGACTGTTACTGAATTGATTTAAGGGGAAAATACCCCAGGTGCAATTCGTCTTCGGCACCCGGCTGTTTGGTAATTTCCAAGTGAAAATCCCGGTCTGCCGGCAGCAACTCTTCGATATCATAGATATCGTCTACATCCAGTCCGTACTTGTCGTCGATGTGCGATACTGCCTCGGTACCGAATCCCGTATGTTTGTAAAACAAGGTTTGTTTGGCGCGGGCCGTTGCCTCCGCTTTGCTGGCTGCTACCGTCAGAAATTTATAGTGAAATTCTTCCAGCTCGCCGGGTTTATACCCACCCAGGTTCAGGAAATAAAGAGCAGGGCCGCCCGCAGCTTTATGACGGCCGGGCTTTACCGCTATGCAGTATCCATCTACCTGCGTAACGAAACGCCAGCCGTCAAGGTGGATACTGCCTGCACCGGGCCAAAACCGCTTGATAGCAGGGATCAGTGCAGCGAGCGCAGGGGCTGCGCCGAAAAAGATGTCGTGCTGTTCGGTATGCCGTCCGGCCGGCTTGCAGCCAAGCAACACCATAAAAAGTTTGTTTTCCATTGTCATTGAGCGCCTCAAATTACTAAAACCGCCAAACATTTAATTGCAGGCGGCTGTTTTCTGGGAAAACCGGCACTTCCATATGACGCAAACTCCTCCAGACGGCGGCACGCTCTACACCGAGACGAACATGCTGCATGTATTTCCAGAGCCATTCAACACCATTACCAGTTGCTTTTTCCTGGGCATCGCCATTTACTGGACCTTTAAACTCTGGGGGAAATTCCAGACACATACGTACCTGAGCATTGCACTTGTCCTGCTCTACATAGGCGGTATAGGCGGCACGGTTTACCATGGCCTGCGGCAATGGTCTGTTTTTATTATGATGGACTGGATGCCGATTATGCTGCTTTGCGTATCGGCGGGAGTATACTTTCTCGCTAAAGTGATACGGTGGTATTATGCTGTGCTGATCGTGGTTGCGTACATAGGCTTCCAGGTTTGTGCGCGGAATTCCATGGGCAATGATCCTCAGTTTTTCGTAAACCTGAACTACGCCATGCTGGCTGCGCTGGTCCTGTTCCCGGTATTGATCTACCTGGCCAAGACCAACTGGAAGTTTGGAAAATGGGTGGGTTTCGCGCTGCTGGCCTTTGTCTTTGCGCTCACTTTCCGCATCGCCGACCGCTGGGCCCTGCTTAGCGTGGGCACGCACTTTCTATGGCATACATTTGGAGCAATTGCCGCCTTTTGTATGTTCAATTTTATTTACCTTGTCAATGCAGGCTCTGAGCGTACTGTTCAGAACAAGCAAGTTTCGGCATAATCTTACTTTCTGCGCCCAAGCGCATACTCGATACCACCCAGCAGGTGTTTCAGGAAAAGCGGTTCGCTGTATGATTCTTTTGTATGCCCCAGGGCGGTGGTGAACGCACGGCTGCCTTCATACACATGACACCAGGCCATGGGATGTTCGGGGCCATTTGTCCCGCCCTGGTACGATGATTCATCGATGGTGAGCAAG
Source organism: Pedobacter yulinensis (assembly GCF_003029735.1). GTDB lineage: Bacteria > Bacteroidota > Bacteroidia > Sphingobacteriales > Sphingobacteriaceae > Pedobacter > Pedobacter yulinensis. The sequence goes on along the minus strand of NZ_KZ686268.1, from coordinate 784,395 downwards.
ACCTTCAGGTTCGGGTTGATATCTTTAAAATTATAAAGTTCATCTTTCCTGGTCCAGACAGTGTCGGGCAGAAAGGAAGTAGCCGGATGTTTTTTGTCTTTTACCATAAACCTGGCGGTCTGCACCTGCGGGTGATTTACGAAATACGCGCCGGCCAGCTTTCCGTACCAGGGCCAGCCGTATTCGGTATCTGTTGCGGCGTGCACGCCCACATAGCCCTTTTTGCTTTTAATGTACTTCTCAAATGCCTTTTGCTGCGCGTCATCCAGCACATCGCCTGTGGTGTTCAGGAAGACGACTACCGCATATTTTTTCAGGTTTTGCGGCGTAAATGCGGCAGCATCTTCGGTTGCATCTACAAGGAAATTGTTCTCTGCGCCCAGTTTTTTAATAGCGGCAATTCCTTCAGGGATGGAGTTATGTCTGAATTTTTCTGTTTTTGAAAACACCAGGATCCTCGGCGCATTTGTCTGTGCCAGGACTGCCCCGAAAAAACCTGCCATTACAAACAGCAGCAACAAGCTTGTGATCTTTTTCATATCTGGTTCCTAAAAATCTTTATCCAATCTTTGCAGCGGGCCTCGATCTCAAGCAGCACCGGCTCAAAAAGCGCATTGTCATACCAGGGGTCGCGTACCTCGGCTTCAGCGTCAAGAAACAAGCGCACCTTCTGCCGTTCTTCGGCACTTTTTGCCAGCGCCAGGACATCGCGCAGGTTACTCTGGTCCATAACAAGGATGTGGTCATATGCAGCAAACATTTGCCGGTTGAAATGCCTGGCACATTGCCGGCTGATGTCATAACCATATTGCCTTGCAACGGCAACGCTTCGGGCATCGGGTGGTTCACCCACATGCCAGTTGCCGGTTCCGGCCGAAGCAATTTCCCAATCCAGTCCTTCTTCTGTAACCAGGTGCCTCATTATTCCTTCAGCCAGCGGCGAACGGCAAATGTTGCCCAGGCATACCATCAGTATCTTCATTTGTCTTCTGCACTATACGTGTAGGTCACAGTTTGAACGCCATCGCCTGTACGCGTGTCTGCCGTCATAACCAATACCATTTTGCTGTTGTCGAGCGCTTTGATCTTATAAGCGGCTTCGCCAAGAAAAAGCTCATCGCCAGTTTGTCTCCAGGTGATGGGACCGGCAATCATATCACATAACGCGCCGTTGCTGCTTGCCCTGCAGGTTGAGTCGGTATCGAAGCGCAGGGTATAATTATTGGCCAGGCAACCCTGCGGGTCGAGCGCAAAGAGGTCGGTGGTCTTGCTGCCATGAACGGTTCGTCCCGGCAGCGAAACGGCACTGTTCAGTTTCCAGGGATGCATTTTCAAAATATGCTGCGGTTGGGGGTCGATCCGTTTGCAGCTGCCGGCCGCAGCAGCCAAAACAAACAGGAATAACATGATCTTGCGGTTCATAGCCTGAATTTAAGCATAAATTTCGTTCAAAACCTGCGCCAGGCGGATGCCCCCCTTCAATAATTGGGTATTCAGGCTTTCAACAAAATCAAAATTGTACCGGTAGCTCAGCTTCGAATCTGGCGGGGTCATGCTGTAAATGCGGTTGCAGACCTGGTATGATTCCCATACCCACTCTTCCAGGCCGGTTTTACGCCAGCTTGTTAGCTGAGCCGCTGAAGGTGCATTGATGGCACGGGCATACTCTGTATAACTCAGCTGCTGGTAATCGATCAGTTGCTCATCCCAGACCCGGTGCAGGTTGCTGCGTTGTCCGAACCAGGTTACGTTTACCCGGTTGCCGCCAAGATCTTCTTTCCGCGCCGTATGCATGGGCTGATGGACATCGCCGATCAGGTGAACAAGCAAGCGCAGCGCAAACCGTTTTTGTTCTGCCGTGCTGCGCGGATCTTTTAGCTGCCTGATCATTTCAGGAATCTTGGTGTAAACGTTTGGCCCCTTATCGGCCTTCAGAACACTGTAAATGCCCGCCTGGTTCAGATCTGCCGGCAGGTTTACATAGTGCCAGTTGTTCAGGTAATTGAAGCTCGTGTCTGACTTGATAAAGTCGGCCCAGTTGGCACTCATGGCCAGCGACTCATGCCCCATAAAGGCTATAATGGCCTTGCGCGCCTTCGGCTGAAGGTAACTGCTGGCAACTTCCCCGACAATCCGGTGGCCAAGCATTCCCCAGGCCGAAGCTGTAGCCGGCGCAGCACAAATCAGGACTGCAAAAACCAGGGTTCGCAGCCTGGTCAGGGTTTTAATCTTCATCATTGTCTCGTTTTTATGTATTTAAAGCGGCTTAGGCACGCAATCGATCTTTTCTTTCAAAGCCATGGCCGACTCTCGGTGGTCGTTCAGGCTTTCGAGCACCAGCAGTGTCGCCGTAGCTTTCCTGATCAGAAAACCTTCCGTATACCTGCCGGTACGGTAGCAGCCGCTTACCTTTTGTTTATAATTCGCCTTGGTGAATGTCCCCGCCAGGAACAGGGTGTCGCCTCTAACCGCATAATTTCCTTTTGCATATTCCTTCCATATGCCCTGGTTATAGCACTCCGCTTCGTAATAGTTTACTTTGCTGTGTGTAGTCAGGTCAACATAAAAAGAATCGCAGGTAAACTTAAGGCGGTGTTCAGTAAAGCTGTTCAGCTGCTCCCGGTATGGAATACTATCCTGCTGCCATACGCCCTGCAAACGGGCGTCGCCCCTGCCCTGTATGTTGGGCTGACGCACGCAGCCAGACAGCAGGGTCAGGCACAGGGCGCTGATTGCTGCCGGTCTGAGCAAAAAGGTGTAAGAAAAATGGAGCACCATGTACCTGACCATCAGACAGAAATTATTTAAGACTGCCAACCATGTCTTCGGGCCTGACCCACTCGTCAAATTCTGTTGCGCTGAGCAGGCCCAGTTCAACAGCCGCTTCTTTGAGTGTCTTGTTTTCCTTGTGCGCCTTCTTCGCAATCTTTGCTGCATTTTCATAACCAACGTGCGGGTTAAGCGCGGTAACCAGCATCAGTGAATTTTCAAGGTGTGTTTTGATCTGGTCGTGATTAGGTTCAATACCCGCTGCGCATTTATCTGTAAACGACACGCAGGCATCACCGATCAGGCGGGCAGACTGCAAAACATTCGCGGCGATGAGCGGTTTGAACACATTGAGCTCGAAATGTCCAGTTGCGCCACCTACAGAAACGGCCACATCATTTCCGATCACCTGTGCACAGACCATGGTCAGCGCCTCGGGCTGTGTCGGATTTACTTTTCCGGGCATGATCGAAGAACCTGGCTCATTGTCGGGAATAATGATCTCGCCAATGCCGCAGCGCGGACCCGAACTCAGCATGCGCACGTCGTTCGCAATCTTCATCAGGGCAACAGCGCTTCGTTTCAGCGCACCTGAAAGTTCGACCATGGCATCGTGGGCAGCCAGCGCTTCGAATTTGTTCGGGGCGGTTACAAAAGGAAGACCGGTCAGCTCGGCTATTTTCGCGGCAACCAGCACATCGTAGCCTTTAGGCGTATTCAGGCCCGTACCAACCGCCGTACCGCCAAGGGCCAGTTCGGCAACCATGACCAATGCATTTTTGATGGCCCTGATGCTGTTGTCAATCTGCTGAACGTAGCCTGAAAATTCCTGGCCGAGTGTTAGCGGTGTGGCATCCATAAAGTGCGTGCGACCTGTCTTCACAATGTTATCAAAAGCTGCTGCTTTTTCCTTCAGGGCATCACGCAGTTTTTCCAGGCCGGGAATCGTGTTTTCTACGGTCAGTTTATAAGCAGCAATGTGCATCGCCGTAGGATATGTATCATTCGATGACTGCGACTTGTTCACATCATCGTTCGGGTGAAGCACCTTTTTTTCGTCGGCAAGATCGCCACCGTTCAAGACGTGAGCCCGGTAGGCAATGACCTCATTGGCGTTCATGTTGCTTTGGGTGCCGGATCCGGTTTGCCAGATCACCAGCGGGAACTGGTCGTCCAGCTGACCGGCTACGATTTCCTCGCAGGCGCGCGAAATCAGCTCAGCCTTCTCCGCACTCAGCACACCCAGTTCATGGTTGGCCAGTGCAGCAGCTTTCTTCAAATAACCAAACGCATGAATGATCTCTTTCGGCATCGAAGCCTCGGGACCAATTTTGAAGTTGTTCCGGGAACGCTCGGTTTGCGCTCCCCAATATTTATCTGCAGGTACCTGTACGGCGCCCATGGTATCGTGTTCGGTTCTGAAACTCATATGATTATATTTTAGCGGCAAATTTAGGCTTTTTGACATTTAATGATCCAGATAAAGGTAAGATTTTGCCATCAAAGGGACCCCTTCCGGCAATGTTTAAAACTCTTTTGCGTTTAAACATGCGGGAATGTTTATTTTTCCGCCTTTTAACGTATACACACCCGAATGACCGTCAGAACCATCTTGTTTGCCGCAGCAATGTCGGCCGCAATTCTTACAGCCTGTTCATCAGACCCCAAGCAAAAAGAAAAAGATGCGCGCATCAGAACCAAGGAAGACGATAAGACAGACAGTCTGCTCCTGGTCTATAATCCGAAAAAGGAAGACAAATGGATTGCTGATTTTGTGCAGCGCCTGCATAAACGCTCGGGTTTCAATGGCAACGTACTGGTGGCTAAAAAAGGTCGCATTATTTTTGAAAAGGCCATTGGCTGGGCAGATTACCTGCACCGGGACAGCCTGAAGATCAATTCTGAGTTTGAACTGGCATCAGTTACCAAAACATTTACGGGAGTTGCCATCATGCAGCTGGTTGAAGCGGGTAAACTCTCACTCGATGATAATGTTAAGAAATTTTACCCGGATTTTCCCTACGAAGGCATTACCGTGCGCCTCCTGCTGAGCCACCGCAGCGGCATGATGAATTATGTTTATTTTGCCGACCGGAAGGAGATCTGGCCTGATAAGAAAAAGCCGATGAGCAACCAGGACGTCATGAAACTGCTGGCCGTGCATAAGCCGCAGCGTTATGCCGCCCCAGATACACGGTTCCATTACAACAACTCAAACTATATGGTGCTTGGCGCCATCATTGAAAAAGTAACGGGCAAAACGTACGCCGAATACATGATGGAAAATATTTTCAAACCGGCCGGCATGAAAAATACGCACGTGTACTCGACCACCGTTTACCCTAAAATCCCGGTCGATGTGGTGGGCCACGACCGCACCTGGCGCTACTCGGTTGTGCAGAACTTCCTGGACGGGCCGGTTGGCGACAAAGGTATTTACAGCACCATTCACGACCTTGTGCTTTATGACCATGCCCTGAAAAAAGGCCGGCTGCTCAGTAAAAAAAGCCTGGACTCAGCCTATGTAGGGCGCAACAAGCCGATTAACGGGCATTTCAACTACGGCTATGGCTGGCGCATGTTCGACGGCGAGAACATGGACAAGGTAGTTTACCACACAGGCTGGTGGCATGGGTTCAGACATATTTATGTGCGCGACCTGACCAAAGACATCGTAGTTATTTTCCTGGGCAACCTGACCAACGGCAGCCTGCTCCATCTCGACGACCTTTACCGGTACCTGAAAATGCCCATTATCAGGAAAGGCGCGTACCACGGCAACGGCAGCCTGCCCGGAAGCGATGAGGACTGACCTGGTCCTGGTTTTTTTTAGCTTGTTGAAACAATTTAGCGTTTAAATATTTTATACAGACAACAAACCCAAAGATCATGTTTGATAAAATCATGGCTGCCCAGCAAAAGGCAGAGGAAATCAAGAAACGCCTGGATACGGTATCGGTATTCGGCGAAGTGGAGGGCGGTGCCATCCGTGTAACGGCTACTGCCAACAAGGCCATTACAGCTATTGAACTTAGAGAAGACTTTCTTGCCGGCGCAGACCGCGAAGAGCTGGAAGAATTGCTGGTAACCGCCGTTAACCGTGCCCTGCAGCAGGCCGATCAGGTCAGCGCCAATGAAATGCAGGCAGCGACAAAGGATATGCTCGGCGGTCTAGGCGGAATGTTTGGGCAATAACAACAAGCCATGAAATACACCTATTTTGGCCAGTCGTGTTTCCTGCTGGAAGCCGACGGCAAAAAGTTTCTTTTCGATCCTTTTATCAGCCCCAATGAACTTGCCGCCGCTGTCGATATTGACGGCATAGAGGCCGATTATATCCTTGTTAGCCACGGGCATGAAGACCATGTTGCCGACCTGGTCAGGCTGGCAGAGCAAACAGGGGCCAAAGTAATTGCTATGGTCGAGGTCGCCGCCTGGGCCAACAGCCAGGGCCTGACCAATATTGCGGGCATTAATTTCGGCGTTCAACGCTTTGACTTTGGTAAACTCAGGACCGTACATGCGCTGCATTCAAGCTCGAATCCTGACGGCAGCTATGGCGGTAACCCTGCTGGTTTTGTCCTGGAACTTGAAGGCAAACAGATCTATTATGCCGGAGACACCGCGCTCACACTGGAAATGAAATTGCTCGCCGACCTGCATCAGCTTGATTATGCCATTTTGCCTATCGGCGGACATTACACCATGGACGTGGATGATGCCGTACTGGCTTCCAGGTTTGTTGCCTGTGATAAGGTGATCGGCGTGCACTACAATACGTTCCCGCCCATCCGCATTGACGAGGAAGAGGCGGTAGCGAAATTTAGCCGGGAAGGAAAAAAACTCTTTCTGCCAGGCATCAACGAAACCATTACGCTGATATAAAAAAAGGGGCATGCGCCCCCTTTTTATATTGAAGCTTTAATGCGCCTCCAGCCAGTTTTCGCCTTCGCCGATCTCCACAACGATCGGCACAGACATCCGGATCGCGTTACGCATGCCTTCTTCGATCAGGATTTTCATCGTGTCCTTTTCCTGGCGCAGTACATCGAAAACAAGTTCGTCATGAACCTGCATCGTCATTGTTGAGCGCAAACCCTGCTTTTTCATTTCGCGGTGAATATTGATCATGGCAATCTTGATCATATCAGCGGCCGAGCCCTGAATGGGGGCATTGATGGCGTTTCGTTCGGCAAAGCCGCGTACGGTCATGTTCGCCGAGTTGATATCGCGCAGGTAACGCCGGCGACCCATAATCGTTTTTACGAACCCGTTCTCCCGCGCAAAATTCATGGTGTCGCTCATGTATTTTTTTATACCGGGATATTGATTGAAATATTGTTCAATGATTTCTGCCGCCTCCTTCCTGGGAATACCCAGGCTTTGCGACAGGCCAAAGGCAGACTGCCCGTAAATGATGCCAAAGTTGACCGCTTTCGCGTTCCGGCGTTGCGTACCATCTACCTGTTCAATGTCAACGCCATATACCCGGGCAGCTGTTGCCGTATGGATATCCAGTCCCTTGCTGAAGGCCTCGAGCATGTTCTCTTCCTTGCTGATATCGGCAATGATGCGCAGTTCAATTTGGGAATAATCTGCAGACAGCAGGACGTGTTCCTCGTCGCGGGCAATGAATGCCTTCCGGACTTCGCGGCCGCGATCGGTCCTGATCGGAATGTTCTGCAGGTTCGGGTTGTTCGAGCTAAGCCGGCCCGTGGCCGCCACAGCCTGGTTGAACGAGGTATGGACCCGGCCGGTTTTGGGATTAACCAGCAGGGGAAGCGCGTCTACATAAGTGGATTTGAGTTTTTGCAATTGCCTGAAATCGACAATGTCTCGCACAATGTCACTTTTACTGGCCAGGGCCATGAGTACATCTTCGCCCGTCTGGTATTGGCCGGTCTTTGTCTTTTTTGCTTTGGGATCGAGCTGCAATTTGTCGAAAAGAACTTCGCCAAGTTGTTTTGGCGAGGCGATGTTGAACTTTAATCCCGCTTTTTCGTAAACTGTTTGTTCGTACCGCCGGATGTCGCTTTCCAGCTGGGCCGAATACTCTTTCAAGGTCTCCGTATCAATTCTTACGCCCTCTTTTTCCATATCGGCCAACACATAGACAAGCGGAAACTCAACCTCGCGCGCCAGGCTGTCTACTTCGCGTTCTTTCAGCAGCGGTTCGAAAACCTGCGAAAGCTGCAATGTAACATCAGCATCCTCGGCCGCGTAATCGGTGACCCGCTCTGGCGATACTTCGCGCATGGTTCCCTGCCCTTTTCCTTTCGGGCCGATCAGTGAAGTGATCGAAACCGGCGTGTAACCAAGGTAATTTTCGGCCAGCACATCCATGTTATGACGGGTGTCCGGGTCAATGAGGTAATGGGCCAGCATGGTGTCTACCAGCTCGCCCTGCACATTAACGCCGTACCACTTCAGCATCAGGATGTCATACTTGGTATTCTGCCCAATCTTGATGATGTCCGGGTTTTCGAGCAGTGGTTTAAACTCATCAACAATGGCCTGTGCGGCATCGCGCTCAGCCGGAACGGGCACATAAAAACCGGTACCTGCTTCATAAGAGAACGAAAGCCCGACAAGCTCGGCTTCATTTGCATCTGTTCCCGTTGTTTCCGTATCGAAAGAGATGCTTTTCTGCGCACAAAGGCTAGTGATCAGTTCCTGCCGGCCCTCTGGCGTATCAACCAGGCGATAATCGTGCGGCGTATTGTCTATATTTTTCGCAGGCGCGGCCGGTTCGAATAACTCGGGCGCAGTGGTCGTGCTGACCTGGACACGGACATCTTCTACCTGGTTGCCAAACAGATCAGTCTGCTGGCTCACGCTGATCCGGCCATCGGTTACGCTGAACTCATCACCAAATACCCGCCTGCCAATGGTACGAAACTCCAGCTCGGCAAACAGCGGCTCGAGCAGCTCGCGGCTTGGCGGCGTTAATTTGAGTGCTTCTTCATCGAGTTCGACCGGCACATTCAGCAGGATGGTTGCAAGTTTTTTAGAGATCAGACCTTGCTCTGCAAAAGTCTCGACATTTTCCCTTTGTTTGCCCTTCAGTTCGTGAGCATTGGCAATGATGTTCTCCATCGAACCATACTGCCTGATCAGGGCCTTGGCGGTCTTTTCGCCAATGCCGGGTATACCGGGAATGTTGTCTACCGCATCGCCCCAAAGCCCGAGGATATCAATAACCTGGTGCACATGTTCGATCTCCCATTTGGCAAGCACTTCTTTTACCCCCAGTATCTCCATATCATTGCCCATTCTGGCCGGCTTGTAGATGAAAATATTCTCTGAGACGAGCTGCGCAAAATCTTTGTCGGGTGTCATGCAATACACGGTATAACCCTTGTCTTCGGCCTTTTTAGCCAGGGTCCCGATAATATCGTCGGCTTCATAGCCGTCTGATGTAATGACCGGGATATTGAAACCGGTAATCAGCTTGAACACATACGGAAGCGCCTTTGCCAGGTCTTCGGGCATGGCCTCTCGGTGTGCTTTGTAGGCTTCAAATTCTACATGACGTTCTGTAGGTGCGTCAGTATCGAAAACCACCGCAAGATGGGTGGGCTGTTCTTTCTTCAGTACTTCGAGCAGGGTGTTCGTGAAACCCATAACAGCCGAAGTATTGATCCCTGTAGACGTAAATCTAGGATTTTTGCTCAGCGCGAAATGTGCCCTGTAAATGAGCGCCATTCCGTCCAGAAGAAAGAGTTTTTTATTCATAAACCAAAGTTAACAATCCCCGCTGAATAGCGGGTCGGCCCCCTTTAATTTTGGATGAATAAATATTTTATCGCAACTTGCCTGCTTAAGAACGGCACATGAACAGGGTTTTTCTGAGCATATTACTTTTACTTTCATCTGCAGGCCTTCTGCAGGCACAAGACATTGTGACCCGTAAAAACGGCGATTACCTGAGGGGCATTATCAAGGGCTGCGATGCGTACACCGTGCTGATTGAAGATGAAAAGGGCACCGAAAAGCTCCTGAAGGTGAAAGACGTGAAAGATTTTTTCTGGAATGGCGATACCTATGTAAGCAAAACGTTTTTTGATGCAAAAAAGCCTGAAGAACGTTTCGCACGGGTGCTCGAGACCGGAGCCATCAACCTGTACGCCATTGGCGGAAGTCCGGCCAGCCAGCCTGTACAACGCAGTGCCGTCCGGGCAAGGCCCAGCATCGGTCTGGGCATGGGCAGCGGCGGAATGGGCGGCGGACTCGGAGGCAGCATCTCATTCGGTGGTGGCCGCAGCGCCGGCGACGAGCGCCCGCAGCAGGCCGCAAAAACCTGGTACTATATCGAAAGACCGGGTAAAAACGGCGTTCAACCCATTCCCCTCGCCATTGTTACACCAGAGACCAGTAAACGCGCCGTCAAAGATATTCTGCTGTTTAACCTGGGCGATGATGCTGAACTCGCTGCGCAGGTCAATGCATCAGCAGACTTTAACCGGAAAGAGGTCCAGGCGCTCATTAAAGCCTACAACCTGAAGCATGGGGCCAGCCGGCCTTAGATTGTTGAAACCTACCTGCTTATACAGTCTTCAAGGTGGTCGTTAACCATTCCGGTGGCCTGCAGAAAGGCGTAACAGATCGTCGTTCCGAAAAATTTAAAACCGCGCTTTTTCATGTCCTTGCTGATATTGTCAGACAGGTTGGTCCGTGCAGGAACATCTGCACTGCTTTTTACCGTATTCTGAACAGGCCTGCCTCCAGGCAGGAACCCCAGAATGTATTTTGAAAAAGACCCAAACTCCTGCTGCACTTCAAGGTATCTACGGGCATTGGTAATTGCTCCTGTAATCTTAAGCCGGTTCCTGATGATCCCGGTATCCTGCATCAGCCTTTCCACATCCTGTTCTCCGAAGCCGGCTACGCGTTCCGCATCGAAACCGGCAAAGGCCTGTCGGTAACTTTCACGCCGGCGCAGAATGGTGATCCAGCTCAGGCCAGCCTGTGCCCCCTCCAGGATCAGGAATTCAAACAGAATTTTGTCGTCGTAAACAGGTTTCCCCCACTCTTCATCATGATACCTGATGTACAAAGGATCGGTTCCGCACCAGGAACAACGCTTGAGGATCGCTTCCACGGGCCGGGGTTTAGGACGCGGGCTGCGTTAGTTCTTCCCAAAATTCCAGTGCCCGCCGGTAATGCGGAATGACGATCGAGCCGCCCACCAGGTTGGCAATCATGAAGATCTCGTTCATTTCATCGGTGCTGACACCTTCTTCATGGCATTTCTGAAGGTGGTATTTAATGCAGTCGTCGCAGCGCAGTACCATCGAGGCCACAAGGCCGAGCATTTCTTTGGTCTTGACATCGAGCGCGCCTGCGGCATAACTGGTGGTATCAAGCGCAAAAAACCGTTTAATGTTCGTGTTTGCCGTCTCCATGACGCGCTCATTCATACGGCTGCGGTAGCTGTTGAATTCCTCTTGCAATTTTCCCATAATCTAAGTTACAGTTCCTTCCGGGGGTCCCAGTGAACTTTTTTAAAATCGACCACTTTGTTGTCTTTGACGCTGACGCCTTCTGCGGCCAGCCTTTCTTCCATCGCCTCTGGCGGATCGAAGTGAAACTTACCGGTCAGCAGGCCGCTGCTGTTCACCACCCGGTGCGCAGGTACCGGCGGATAGGCGGTTCCGGCATGGCGCATGGCATAACCGACCATGCGTGCGGTACCGCCGGCGCCGAGGCTTTTTGCAATGGCGCCATATGAACTGACGCGCCCCCGCGGAATCAACCGGACCAGTTCATACACCATTTCGTAAAAATCAGTTTCCATCGGCTGTCGCTGTTTTTACCCGAAGTTACTCGAAAGCGAACTGAATATAATTGATGTTTTTATCTTTTTTCAGGTAGATCTGCTCATAATGTGTCTTGATCGAAAGCACATCATCTACAAATTCCGATGCGTACAGGCCGTCGGTCCTGCGCTTGCAGACCAGGCCGAGTTCGTCTACCTTTTCACAAGTGTAGGCATACAGACCGTCGTTGTCCGTTTTCAGGTGTACGCTGCCGCCGGGAACCAGGATTTCCCGGTAACGATTCAGAAAGCCGGGAAAAGTCAGTCTTTTCTTTTCGCGCTTATCTTGCGGCTGCGGGTCGGGAAAGGTGATCCAGATCTCATCAACTTCGCCCCGATCAAAATAATCAAGGATGTGATCGATCTGGATGCGCAGAAAGGCCACATTGTTTAACCCTTCTTCGAGGGCGGTTTTGGCCCCGCGCCAGATCCGGTTGCCTTTATAATCGATACCGATAAAGTTTTTTTCCGGAAAAAGCCGGGCCAGGTTGACCGAATATTCACCTTTGCCGCAAGCCAGTTCCAATACAACCGGGTTGCTGTTTTTAAAATGTTCTGCAGCCCATTTCCCCTTAAGTGGCCTGGCCTGATCAAGCTGGTAGACGTTCGAAAACGTCTCGATCTCTGCAAATCTTCTGAGTTTGTCTTTGCCCACTGAATTTAAATAATGCGCAAAAGTACGAATTATCGGGAGCCCTCAATGCCTGACAGGCCGGGCTCCGAAAAATGTCCTGAGCGAAAACACAGGCAACGCACTGATAAATACACCTTTCGGGGTATCCTTTTCCGGCATTTTTAGCTATTTTTGCGCAGAATTTAAGAAACTAGCTTTGGAACAGAACGCGAAAATATTTATAGCCGGGCACCGCGGCATGGTCGGCTCAGCCATTTACAGAAAACTGGAAAAAGAAGGCTTTACGAACCTCATTGTTCGCACTTCGGCCGAATTGGATTTGCGCAGCCAGTCTGCTGTTGCCGCCTTTTTTGAAACTGAAAAACCCGATTATGTGTTCCTTGCAGCCGCAAAGGTTGGCGGCATCGTTGCCAACAACACGTACCGGGCTGATTTTTTGTATGAAAACCTGGCCATCCAGAATAATGTCATTCACCAGTCGTACCTGAATGGCGTAAAGAAACTGATGTTTCTGGGCTCCAGCTGCATTTACCCCAAAATGGCTCCGCAGCCGCTGAAGGAAGACTATTTACTGACCGGCCTGCTGGAGCAGACAAACGAACCCTATGCCATAGCAAAAATTGCCGGCATAAAAATGTGCGATGCCTACCGCGATCAGTACGGCTGCAATTTTATATCGGTCATGCCTACCAATCTGTACGGTTATAACGATAACTACCATCCACAGAACTCGCATGTACTTCCTGCCCTGATCAGGAAATTTCACGAAGCAAAAAACAATGGCGATAAAACAGTGACCATCTGGGGAACAGGATCACCAAAACGCGAATTTTTATTTGCAGACGACCTGGCCGACGCGTGTTTTTACCTAATGCAGACTTACAACGAACCAAACCTGATCAACATCGGAACCGGTGAAGACCTGAGCATTAAGGAACTGGCCCTCCTGATCAAAGACATTGTCGGCTTTGAAGGTGAACTGGCATTTGATGAGACCAAGCCTGACGGAACGCCGAGAAAACTGATGGATGTCTCGAAACTTCATGCACAGGGATGGAAACACCGTGTCGAACTGCCTGAAGGCATCAAACTTGCATACGAAGATTTCCTGAGCAAGAACGGCAGTCAGTTCTAACTCTCCGTAAACGAACACCGGCCCGGGCATAACAACCCGGGTTTTTTTATGGACAAAATTGTTGTAAAGATTTTATTGATACATTTGTAGAACATCATAGAAATTTTTTATATGACACTTGTCCAGCTTGAATATGCCGTTGCGGTTGATACGTACCGCAGTTTCGTCGTTGCCGCAGAAAAATGTTTTGTTACCCAGCCTACGCTCAGTATGCAGGTGCAAAAACTGGAAGAGATGCTGAATGTGAAAATTTTTGACCGCAGTAAACAACCGGTTACTCCTACTGAGATCGGTGTCCAGGTACTCGAACAGGCACGCATTGTTTTGCAGGAGAGCGGAAAAATCAGGGAGATCATTAACAGCCAGCAGCAGGAAATAAGCGGGGAACTTAAACTGGGTGTAATTCCAACCGTTGCGCCTTACCTGCTACCAGGTGTCATCTCGGCCATGATGAAAAAATTCCCGGCCCTGAAACTGCTCATCTGGGAATACACCACCGAAGATATTGTGCATCACCTGAAAACGGGGGTACTGGATTGCGGCATCCTGGCTACACCGCTGTCTGACCCAAATATCCTGGAATACCCGGTTTTTTATGAAAACTTTGTCAGCTATATCAGCAAGAACAGCAAACTGTACAAGAAAAAGACACTCGACCCCGATGACCTTCAACAGGAAAACATCTGGCTCCTGAACGAAGGACACTGTATGCGCGAGCAGGTTTTAAACATTTGCCGGACCACAAAAAACAGCCGTTTGCAGGGATTGGAGTACAACACCGGAAGCGTGGAAACGCTGATCAGGATGGTTGACCTGAATGATGGTGCAACCCTGCTTCCTGAGCTGGCTCTTGCAGACCTGGGCACGAAACAACTGAGCAAGATCAGGCATTTCAAAAGCCCGGAACCGGTGCGTGAAATGAGCCTGGTTACCCACAAGAATTTCATCAAAAAACGGATGCTTCAGGCGCTGAAAGAAGAAATCGTGAATGCCGTTCCGAAAGAAATGCGCAGCAAAAAGAAAAAAGAGATTGTCGCAATCTGACCTATTGCAGTTTCAGGGCTTCGACACCTTCGACTGATTCTTCTTCTTCCTCGGCTTTTTTGCCCTTCTTTTTCTTTTTTTCGGGACCGCTGCGTTTCTCCAGTACCCAAAGGTCGTAGAGTTTCTGCTGTTCTGGTTTCAACACGGCTTTGATGTTGCGGCCTGCATCTTCCTGGATTTTGTAGTAGCGGTCCATGAGCATTTCGCGGGTCGCCCCGCTTTGCTGCATTTTCATGAGCGACTGTTCATCACGTGCCTGCCCCAATACATAGGTTGAAATGACTGTTTTCTGAGTCGGATTGAGCTTCAGTTTTTTTTCCAGGTCATCCATGTTCTTTTTGGCTATCTCCTCTGCGGTCGGCATCTTGGGTGGCTGCTGTGCACTAAGGCTGCCCGAAACGGCAGCAAGCAATAAAAACAGGAATAAGATCTTCTTCATTTTCAATCATCTAACGCAGCAGCGGCAACGCAGCTGTCAATTCTTTGCTAAGATAGGTATACAGCCGCGAAACGCAAAACTCTGAAAACAAGAAGCCCCGCAGCTGGCTGCAGGGCTGAATAAATCTTGGAAAAGGATTTGATTACAATGCTTTCTTATAAAGTTCTGCAACAGCATCCCAGTTAATCACGTTCCAGACGGCAGCCAGGTAGTCCGGGCGTTTGTTCTGGTACTTTAGGTAATAGGCATGCTCCCAGACGTCGATACCCAGAATTGGCGTACCTTTTACCTCGGCAACATCCATGAGGGGATTGTCCTGGTTAGGCGTAGATGAAACAACCAGCTTTTTATCTGCACCAACAGACAGCCAGGCCCATCCTGATCCGAAACGGGTTGCACCGGCCTCAGAGATTTTTGTTTTGAGCGCATCGAAAGAACCGAACGCGTCGTCGATCGCTTTTGCCAGGTCGCCGCTTGGTGCGCCGCCTTTGTTCGGGCCCAGAATGTTCCAGAACAGGGAGTGGTTATAGTGCCCGCCGCCGTTGTTGCGAACTGCAGCCGGGTGTTGCGAAATGTTTTTGATGATATCTTCAATGCTCGAATTTGCCTCAGGCTTGCCTTCCAACGCCTTGTTCAGGTTGGTTACATAAGCCTGGTGGTGTTTGCCATGGTGAATTTCCATGGTTGCTTTATCGATATGTGGTTCGAGTGCATCTGTTGCGTACGGTAACGCAGGTAATTCAAAAGCCATATGAGTTATTTTTAGGATTTAAAAAATTTCTGAACAAATATAACATTCCGGGCCAGAGTTTTGTTCAATGCTATGTCATGTTAGTCCCGCTTTTGTGCAAAGAAGCGCTTCATCAGGGCGGCACATTCAGCAGCGCGGACGCCGCCATCCAGTTTGGTTTTCGGATGCAGGATTGACGTACTTTTTGACAAAAAACCGCGTTTTTCCTCCCTTGCTCCATAAACGATCCGCCCGATCTGCATCCAGTAGCTGGCGCCTGCGCACATGACACATGGCTCGATGGTAACATAAAGTGTGCAATCTTTGAGGTATTTGCCCCCAAGGGTCTGCGCTGCTGCCGTAAAGGCCTGCATTTCGGCGTGTGCGGTTACATCATTGAGGCGCTCGGTCAGGTTATGGCCCCGGCCTACGATCCGGTTGCGGCAGACTACGATTGCCCCGATCGGGATTTCGTCCAGACCGAACGCAAGCTCTGCCTCACGAAGGGCCTGGCCCATGTAAAATTCATCCTGCTGCGGCTGCGGCTGCTCATCTTCGAAATTAAAAAAACTCATCTGCGTTATTTTAGGCGGCTTCCATTCGGCACCGGGCGCTCAACTGTGGTCAGTACGATCGCCCCCGTTTCATCCTCAAACCCGGTTACCAGAAATTCGGAAAAAAACTTACCGATCTGTTTTTTCGGGAAATTTACCACGCCTACGATTTGCCGGCCCAGCAGCTCTTCGGGCTGGTAAATTGCGGTGATCTGTGCGCTGCTGGTTTTTATCCCAAGCGGCCCGAAATCGACACGCAGTTTATAGGCAGGTTTATTTGCTTCAGGAAATGCAAGCACTTCCAGCACGGTCCCGGCCCTCAGTTCTACCTTTTCAAAATCACTCCAGGTAATCTGTTCCATATGCTTTGTTGTGGTTCAAACTTAGCATTTATGCCCCGAAACATCGTCCTGTTTTTTTATTTACCTTTGCCAAATGGTAGAGATCATACTGAAAAAAGGCAAGGAAAAAGCCGCTATTCAACGGCATCCATGGGTATTCTCGGGAGCGGTTGCGCAAATTAAGGGCAAACCCGGAAATGGCGATGTGGTCAGGCTGCTCGCTTTTGATCAGGAATTTCTCGGCTACGGCTTTTTTAATGGCAATTCGCGCATTGCGGTTCGCCTCATGGAATGGGATGAAGAGAAGCTTATCGATGAAGCCTGGTTTACCGCCCGCATTGCGCAGGCCGTTTCTTCCCGCCGCAGCCTGCTCGGCAGCGGCACCGACACCTGCCGCATCATTTTCAGTGAAGCTGATTTTTTACCCGGCCTGATTGCAGACAAATACGGCGACTTCCTATCGCTCCAGATTCTGAGTGCTGGCATGGAACGTTATAAAGACCTGCTGATTGCATCCCTGGTTCGGGAACTGCAACCGAAAGGGATTTTCGACAAAAGCGACGCTGCAGCCCGGGCACACGAGGGACTGGAACCCAGTTCGGGCTCGCTTTGGGGCGAGCAACCGCCCGAGTTTCTGCTGATCAAGGAAAATGGCATTGGCTATCATGTCAACATTGCCGAAGGCCAAAAATCAGGATTTTACTGCGATCAAAGAGAAAACCGCATGCTGCTGGCGGGATATGCCAAAGACAAAACCGTTCTTGACTGCTTTTCTTACAGCGGCGGATTCAGCCTGAATGCGCTGCTGCAGGGCGCTGCGCATGTAACCAGTGTAGACAGTTCCAGCCTTGCCATTGAGACGCTGAAGCAAAACACCGCGCTCAATGCTTTTGATCTTTCAAAAACGGAGCCGATCCAGTCTGATGTGAACAAACAATTGCGCGCCTTTCGCGATGCAGGACGAACTTTTGATGTCATCGTGCTGGATCCGCCAAAATATGCGCCATCGCGGTCGGCACTTGACCGCGCGGCCAGGGCCTATAAAGACCTAAACCGCCTGGGCATGCTCCTTTTGAACAAGGGCGGCCTGCTGGCCACCTTTTCCTGCTCGGGTGCGGTAGACCTCGAAACGTTTAAGCAAATCATTGCCTGGGCCGCGTTAGACGCAGGCAAAGAGGTGCAGGTGATCAGGCAGTTTACACAGCCGGAAGACCATCCTGTGCGTTTATCTTTCCCCGAAGGCGAATACCTGAAAGGCCTGCTGGTCCGCGTGCTTTAAGACGCTTCGCCTGAATCTGCAGGCAGGCGGTCGTACGCTCCTTTAACGGCATAGTATCCGAAAATAACCAGTCCGGCACAGATCGGGATAAAGATAAACAGGATAATGCCCCACTGCAGTGCGGTATTGGTACGTTCCGAACCTTCGGCCGCCAGGCTGGTCTTTTCATAGGCCTGTCCGGCCAGAAAAATAATCGCAGCCGGCCCCAGGGCCATCCATACAAGACCGAGTAATTTTTTAAGCTGATTCATTTTTTCCAGTTAATCATTTACATTTTCTTCCTGCCTGTTGTTCAGGTAAACTGCGCCAATCACGAAACTCAGCGCAGCAATACCAATAGGGTACCAGAGGCCCGAAAGTGGTGTAGCCCCTGGAAAGCTTGCGATGAGGGTAGCAATAAAGGGCACCAGCCCGCCGAACACACCGTTCCCAATGTGGTAAGGCAGTGACATTGACGTGTACCGGATGCGGGTCGGGAACAACTCGACCAGGAAAGCTGCGATCGGCCCGTACACCATGGTCACGAACAGAACCTGCAGGGTTATCAGTCCGACAAATTTCCAGAATACCCCGTCAGGCAGGGTTTTGTCGCTATAAGACACCGCCTGCGCAGCCGAGATACTTTGGCCGCCTTTCAGCGTATCGGTCTCGGTCTTCAGATAAGTCATTCCCGATGCCAGGTGGTAAACCTGTTTACGCATGCGCAGGCTCTGTTGTGAATTGCCGAGCGGTTTTATCTCGGTTTGCGGCTCAGATACTTCGAGCACCTGAGAATTGGATACGGTCGTCACATCGGTATCATCTAAAAATTGCTGGTAAATGGGCCGGTAAAGAAGTATACCGCCGAGCATACCGAGCAGCATGATCCATTTCCGGCCGAAACGGTCGCTCAGCGCACCAAAAACAACGAAAAACGGCGTGGCAAAAGCAATGGCCCAAAGGAGGATATAGCGCGAAACATTAAAGTCCAGTTTGCAGGTGTTTTCCAGGAAAGACTGGGCATAAAATTGTCCCGTGTACCAGATAACCCCCTGACCCATTGTTGCGCCAAAAAGCGCCAGCAGCACCATTTTGAAGTTCGTTTTTTTGCTAAAGCTTTCTTTTAGCGGGTTTGCAGCTACCTTACCCTCTGCTTTCAGTTTGCTGAAGAGCGGAGATTCGTGCATACGCAGCCGGATGTATACCGAAACCCCTACAAGCAGGATCGACAAAAGAAAAGGAATGCGCCATCCCCAATCGGCAAATGCGCCGGAGCCGATCATGTTTTTGCTGATAACGATCACACCCAGCGAAAGAAATAAACCGAGCGTAGCTGTTGTCTGGATCCAGCTGGTAAAAAAGCCGCGCTTACCGGAAGGGGCATGTTCGGCCACGTAAGTTGCGGCACCGCCGTACTCACCCCCCAGCGCCAGGCCCTGAACAAGCCTGAGAATCAATACCAGGATTGGCGCTGCATAACCGATGCTTTTATAAGAAGGGATCAGCCCGATCAGGAAGGTCGAACCGCCCATTAGTACCAGCGTAAGCAGAAAAGTGTGTTTGCGCCCGATCAGATCGCCAAGTCGGCCGAAGACAAGCGCACCAAACGGCCTGACAATAAAACCTGCCGCAAAAATGGCCAGTGTGTTAATCAGTGCCGAAGCGCCCGCATCTTCCGGGAAAAGCTGGCTACCGATAATGGTAGCCAGGCTACCGAAGATGTAAAAGTCGTACCATTCGATCAGCGTACCCAGCGACGAGGCCCCGATTACCCGCAAAATGCTGCTTTGCGGCAGTGATTTACTCATAAAGATTTAATTTGGTGTTGCTAAAGATATCTTTTTTTTCGGGATCGCCTAATTGGTCGTGCTTTAAAAAAAGCCCCGACAGCAAACATTCACAGCAGAAAATTTGTAGTTCAGTTTTAATCAGATAAAATGCTTCTCGTTCAGAACATCCGTTTATCCAGAATTTTACGCAATACCTGGCAGGTCGACCTTATTATGATCGTTTCCTGTGTGGCCGCATACCTGATCCGCGAGTTTCTAATTGCTCACCACCTTGACATCCCCGCTATCATACCAACTGTGCTGGGTACAGCGATCGCCTTCTTCATCGGTTTTAACAACAACCAGGCCTATGACCGCTGGTGGGAGGCGCGGAAAGTCTGGGGTGGACTGGTTAATGACTCCCGCTCCTGGGCAAGGGGCCTCATCCACTATGTAGACCCTACTGATGTACAGCTGGCCAGAACGATGGTTTTTCGGCACATCGGTTTTCTGTATGCGCTTAAAGCGTCGCTTCGCGGCGAAACCCATAACTTCAGGGCCGAGTACCTGACAGCCGAAGATGAAACAGCCATCAGCTCGCATACCAACCTGCACAATGCCATCCTGGCCCTGCAGTCGCGCGACCTGCAAACACTTGCACGAAACAAGTCTATAGACAGCTTCAGGTTTATTGAACTGAATGAAATGCTGGTTCGTTTTACAGACGGGATGGGCATGTCTGAACGCATCAAAAACACAGTGTTTCCAACCACATACAGTTACCTGACCAAAGTCTTCATCTGGCTGTTCGTCGTGTCGTTTACCCTGGTGATCAGCCAGTCTATGGGGGTATGGTCAATTTTTATGGGTTGGATCATTGGTTTCGTGTTCGTATCAACGCAGATCAACGGCATGAGCCTGGTTAATCCTTTTGAAAACAATTCGGCATCGATCCCCTTAAATTCAATCACCCGTACAATCGAGATCAACCTGCTGCAGATGCTCGGCGAGGAAAACGTGCCTGCACCCGTGAAGCCGATCAATGAAGAATACATCCTTTAGATCCGCCCTTTTTTCCCGGCGGTAAAGGCCCGTGCAAGGCCAACAGCCAGGAGCAGGAACACCACAAAAAGACCCGTAATGCCCAGGCTGTTCAGCAATACTTTTTGAAGGCCCAGCTCAGCAACATTGACGAATGGATAAGGATACCAGCCCGTATACATACCGCGAAGCAATGTATACACAAGGTAAGCTGCCGGATAGGCCAGCCATACAAGCAAGGGTGCCAGGCGTATCCGCCTTTTTGGCGTAAACAGGAGCCACAAAAGCAGGAACCAAAATGGATTGAATGCATGCAGCATTTCGTCGACCAGGCGCTGTATGCCACTGGGCGCCCAAAGTTGTCTGAGCACCACGTTGTATATGAGGCCTACAATAACCATGTTCACCATGATGGCCGTTTGCGTGACCGGCCGTTCGAAAAAGGCAGAGACCTGACCATCATGGCCAAACAGCAGCGCTGCGTAACACACCAGGGCCAGGAGATTGGTCAAAATGGTAAAATAGCTCAGAAAATTAGCGAGCGTATTAAAAAACGAAAGCCCGCCCCCGACTGCCTGCAGGTAAAGCTGAACCACCACAGAAAACAGGGCCACGGCAAATCCCGTCCAGATAAAAAATGATTGCGAGCGGGATTGGGCTGGCATGGTTAGGAAGCAGGCGGCGAATTGCGCAGTTTGACCGGTTTTTTGCCCGAAGCTTTTTTCATGCGCAGATTAAGCAACTCGACCAGTACGGAAAAGGCCATGGCAAAATAAACATACCCCTTAGGAATGTGCTGGTCAAAGCCTTCTGCCAATAGAGAAACCCCGATGAGCAGGAGAAAAGAAAGCGCAAGCATTTTTACCGTCGGGTGCTTGTTTACAAAATTGCTGATGGAGGCTGCAGAGATCATCATGATGATGACTGCAATGATAACAGCCGCGATCATGATCTCAATGTGGTCGGCCATGCCGATCGCGGTGATCACCGAATCGAGCGAAAACACAACATCCAGGATAAGAATCTGAAAAATAATGCCGGCAAAGGAATGAACCTTGGTGCTGGTTCCGCCTTCCTCATCACCTTCCAGCTTATTGTGAATTTCATGAGTGCTTTTATAGATAAGGAACAGCCCGCCCAGAATGAGGATCAGATCGCGCCCGGACACGGCGAGTTTTTCAAGCCATTCGGCGCTGTTGATGCCGATCCAATCGCCGATATTGAAGAGCGGCGTAGTAAGACGCATGATCCAGCTCAGGGAAAACAAAAGCAGTACGCGGGTCAGCATAGCCAGTCCAAGACCGAGCTGGCGGGCCTTTTTCTGTTGCTCCTGCGGCAGTTTTCCGGTCAGGATGGAAATAAAAACAATGTTGTCGATGCCGAGAACAATCTCAAGTACCGTTAACGTGACGAGTGAGATCCAGGCTTCGGGCGTGCTCAAAAATTCCATTAGGTAAAAGTTTATCCTGCTAAGATAGAAAAAGCCTGCCGTAACAACATCGGCAGGCTTTTCTTTTTATTCATTTTCTCGGTTAGCGGAATGTAACGCCCCCGTAACTGGAATTTATTTTAACTGTACCACCCCCGCGGCCTATTCTACCGAGATAACGACGGGCTGTCCGTTCATCATCTGACAGGGCTTTCATAGTAATGCGGCTGTTGCCACTGTAACGCAAATTTGAATAACTTGTCGCTACATCAAAATCTGCATGGAAATCATCGCTGAAACCAAGCGAGATCTCTGCATATTCCCCGCTAACCAGAACGGTGCGTGTGGCAGGACCAACCAGGCCGATGTTCAGCCGGTTGTAACTCATGTTAAAACGTCCGTCCCCGCGCAGGTTACTGACGTTGACGTCGGTATAATCGGCATCGAGGTTCACGTTTTGCACCGAACCGAGCTGCAGGCTTGCGTAATCAAGCCGCAGCATGGCGGTCGCTTCCTTGATTTCACGGATGTTTACCTTAATGTACTGAGCAATGAGGTTCAGACTACCCACGCTGCCAAGCACCAGACCATCTCCGTACTCCTGCCTGATCTGTGCGTCGTTGTTCACCGTACCGATGTTTACTTTGACGTACTGGGCATGCAGGTTCAGCGACGACGCTGTGCCAATCGTAACGCCGGCTCCGTACTCATGCCTGATGGTAGCTTTGTTCAGCGACGTCACATTTGTTTTTCCATACTGCGTGCTGATCAACACCGAACTATTTGTCAGTTTAAGCGCATTGAAATTGCCATATTGGACCTTTGCATTCAGCGCTCCCGAAAAATTACCCATTTCGACATTGCCATACTGGTTACTGATGTTAAGCGCATTGACAGTGGGCACATAAACCACATAGTTGACGCGAACCTCCCGGCGTGTGCGTTTCCCCTTGCTGAACCAGCTGCCCCAGTTGCCCTGGTTATCGGTGATCAGGGTGCGGTAGGTAACCGAGCCGTCACTCTTGTTTGCTTCGATATTGACGCCGTCCAGCAGCCTCCGGGCTTCATCAGCCCCCGAGGCATAAGCTTTGATCTCGACCTCTGCCCTGACCTCCATTTTGTCCCAGCTTTTGATCTGTACCTCGCCGAACTGGTTCGTGATCACCACGCGGTTTGACCGGTCTACAGGGAACGATTTGCTGAACACCTTGCGGTATACAGGATCATCAGACGGTTCGGTCTGCCTGAGAGCGGGTTTTGCCGGAGGCTCAGGCATTTCGGGGCTTGGCGGCACGGGCGGCACTGCAGGAACGGGTCTCGAAGCGCGAACCTGCAGGCTTTTATGGCGAACCAGGTGCACACTGGAAGAAACCTCGTGCGCTGCGCTGGCCGGCTGCTGAGCGGGCACACTGACCTGTGCAAAGGTCTCTGTGGCTATCAGCAGGATAATAAAAACGGCGAACGTTAATTTTTTCATAATCGATTTTCTTTTTTGGTGCCATTCACCTGGTTGGCGATCAGCAACTGTTGATTTAAGATTCCAAGCTGGATTTCCCGGTTTCTCACCATTGCCCTGACAACCAGCCCTGGATTGGGGCTTCCGGGAAGCTCTTTTTTGAGCTTTTCATAATCTGCATCCAGTTTCTGCAGATCAGTACTGAATTTTTTTAACAGTTCGGGCTGGTGCTCGGTAAGGGCCTGCAGGCTGTCTCTCTTTTCTTCAATGATCCCCGCAAACCTCACCTCCCGTTGCGCAATGGCCGGGTTAACGTCTGCGATGTCGGTAGGCCCGCCTTTTCGCGGCTTTACTGCGAGTAGCCAAAAGATTCCTGAAAGAACGACAATTGACGCGGCCGCTGACGACCACATGTAAAGCCGAAGCGACTTTTTTGGCTGCTGCCGGTCAAGTCCCGCCTCAATGTTCTTCCATACCCGTTCTGAGGGCTCGAAAACATCAAATTGTTTACGGTTTTGTTTTACAAAGCTTTCAATGTTATTTTTCATCTTGCAATCCCACTTTTTTCTAAAATCTCCACTAACTTTTTCTTGCCCCTCATGTACTGGCTGCGGCTGGTCACTTCACTGATCTGCAGAATATGTGCGATCTCCTCGTGGTCATATCCTTCGAGCAGGTACAAGCTCAGTACCACCCGGTAGCCATCTGGCAGCAGCATCATGGCTTTGCGTACCGCGTCTGCCTGGAGTTGCTCGTATTCGCCGTCTGCAGCTTCTTCTGCAGGCAGATCGACCTCATCTACGCTGACCAGTTCCACCTTGCGTTTACGCAGGTAGTTGATCGATCTGTTAATCACGATCTGTTTCAGCCAAAGCCCGAATGTAGTTTCCTGCCTGAAATCCCCGATCCGCGTAAAAGCGTCAAGGAAAGCCTCCTGCAATACATCTTCAGCCTCCGCCTCATCGTTCAGAATGCGCACAGACACATTGTACATGGCACGCGCGTACAATTTGTACAAATCAAATTGCGCTTTACGGCTGCCTTTACGGCAAGCGTCAACAAGCGAGCTGTTTTTATCGATATATACCGCTTCCAAGTTCTGAGGTTCTGATTAAAAGACAGCATGATGTGTAAAACGTTGCATCACATGTGAAAAAAAATTGCTGCGACCCTGACATGAATCGCAATGCCGCCCCCTAATGCAGACAAAAAGTCTGTTCATTGCGCGAAAATCCTTATTTTTACGACTTAAAATTTCACGTATACTATGTTAAGAACAGCTACATGCGGGCAGCTCAGCCTCCAAAACCTGGGAGAAACAGTTACCCTGAGCGGATGGGTGCAAAAATCAAGGGACCTCGGCGGGATGACATTTATCGACCTTCGCGACCGTTATGGTCTTACCCAGCTCGTTTTTAACATGGATGACCATGCTGAGCTGTGCGCACAGGCCCGGCAGCTTGGCCGTGAGTTCGTGATCCAGGTAAGCGGAACCGTGATTGAACGCACCAATAAAAACCCAAAAATGCCGACCGGCGAGATTGAAATTAAAACGACATCGCTGACCATTTTGAACGCGGCTAAACTGCCCCCTTTCCTGATTGAAGATGACACTGACGGCGGCGACGAGCTGCGTATGAAATACCGTTACCTGGATTTGCGCCGCAATCCTGTTCGCAGCAACCTCGTGCTGCGCCACAAAATGGCGCAGTCTATTCGCCGCTACCTGGATGCACTGGACTTTATAGAAGTAGAAACGCCGGTACTGATCAAATCCACACCTGAAGGTGCCCGCGATTTTGTCGTACCTAGCCGCATGAACCCGGGCGAGTTTTATGCCCTGCCCCAGTCGCCGCAGACATTTAAGCAGCTGCTGATGGTTTCAGGTTTTGACCGTTATTTCCAGATCGTTAAGTGCTTTCGCGATGAAGACCTCCGGGCAGACCGACAGCCCGAGTTTACGCAGATCGACTGCGAAATGTCTTTCATTGAACAGGAAGATATCTTAAATACATTTGAGGGCCTGGTACGCAGCTTATTCCGCGACCTGAAAGGCATTGAACTGCCTGAAGTGCCGCGCATGCAATATGCCGATGCCATGCGGCTATACGGCTCAGACAAGCCTGACACCCGTTTCGGAATGCAGTTTGTTGAGCTGAATGACCTGGTTAAAGGTAAAGGGTTCGGCGTCTTCGATTCAGCCGAGCTGGTGGTTGGCATCAACGCAAAAGGTGCGGCATCGTATACCCGGAAACAACTCGATGAGCTGACAGATTTTGTTAAGAAGCCGCAGATCGGGGCAACTGGCCTGATTTACGCGCGTTATAATGAAGACGGAACGATCAAATCGTCTGTCGACAAGTTTTTTGATGAAGCGGCTCTGGCGCAATGGGCAACGGCCTTCGCCGGTGAAAAGGGCGACCTTTTCCTGGTTCTTGCCGGACCAAAGGAAAAAGTACGCAAGCAAATGAACGAGTTACGACTTGAAATGGGCAACCGCCTGGGCCTGCGTGATAAAAACACGTTCGCCGCCCTCTGGGTGGTCGATTTCCCGCTGCTTGAGTGGGACGAAGAGAGCGGGCGGTACCATGCCATGCACCACCCCTTCACTTCGCCGAAACCTGAAGACATTGCATTGCTGGACAGCCAGCCGGGTGAGGTCCGGGCCAATGCGTATGACATGGTCATCAACGGAACGGAAATAGGCGGCGGTTCAATCCGTATCCATGACCGTGCGCTGCAATCGCTCATGTTCAAACATCTCGGCTTCAGCCCGGAAGAAGCACAGCAGCAATTCGGCTTCCTGCTCGATGCCTTTGAATACGGTGCCCCGCCGCATGGTGGAATTGCCTTTGGTTTTGACCGGTTAAGTTCGATCTTCGCCGGCCTGGACAGCATCAGGGATGTAATCGCCTTCCCGAAAAACAACTCTGGCCGCGATGTCATGATCGACAGCCCTTCAACAATTGACCAGAAACAACTGGATGAACTGAAGATCCGTTCGACGGTGGTTTAAAATAACCTAAAAAAAGCGGCCCGGGTTAATCAACCCGGGCCGCTTTTTTTTAATAGGTTTCGCTATCCGGCGGAATGCCGTAATCAACAAATTTAACTTCTTTCTTCTTTTTGCCTTTGCCCGCCACCAGGTTGCCAACCCAGTTTTTGGCCGAGCTAAACATGCCTGCCAGGTGTTCTGCGTCGAGAGACTTGCCCAAGGTACGTGACGCAAGGGCAACCACCGTTTTGGTGATCACGCCAGACCCCCTGAAAATTGTTTTGTTCAACAGGCCGGGAAGGAGCAGCGACATAAGGGTGCCGCTAATGTTTAACTTGTCATCAAACTTCAGCAGGTTGCCAGCAGAAACATATTTCTTGAACAGGTGCCCTGGCGTAAATTGTTTTACGTAAGCCTTTGCATCATGCGCAAGCAGATCCCCCTTAAGCTGATAATCGACTTTAAGGGTAAGTACTTCCTGATGCAGCTCGTCCAGGTTACGGATGTTGTACTTTTTCCTCTTCATCTTCTTTGTCGGCTAATTTGTTAAAGTATTTTCTAATGGCCATGTTGATGATCGCCTTTTCGATGTACTTGTCTTTGGTGAAGTAGACCAGGAGGGCTACGGCCAGATAAATCAGTGCTACGCAGCCAAACCCACGGGTATAACTTCCCAACACATCAGAGAGAAACAAAGCAAGGGTGACTGTTCCGAACAGGAAAGCAAGGATGAAACACACCACTACGGTCAGGTTGGTAACCAGGTCAGCAAAAATCTTTGATGCCTTCTCTACCACGTACAGTCTCATATACTCCTTCCGGGTATCGATATAGTCTTTAACCTGGGCAATGATGTCCTCGAAAGTTTTCTCTTTGTCTGTTTGCTCCATACTAGGTTTAATTTAGCTGGTAAGGGAAATCCCTTACCGGCTGTTTTTATTTTGATTCAAAAGCCGCTTATGCGTGCTCGATCTCGTCGTTATATTCTTCTTCGGCGCCGCCCAGTTTGGTTTTGATAGAGCTGACAACCTTATCTTTCAGATTGGTAAGGCTGTTGATTTCGTCTGCTGCCTTGTCCCTGATCGAGTCGCCGAGATCCTTAAGGGATTCGCTTAATTTGTCGCGGGTGTCGCTGCCTTTATCAGGCGCAAAAAGAATTCCCAGTGCAGCTCCGGCTGCCAGACCAGCTAATAAGGCGACCAATACTTTTGAGTTATCGTTCATGATGTTCTGTATTTTAGTGTTACAAAGTTATTTCTGTCATAACTTGGTTAGTCGTCAATTATGATTTTATAACTGATTTTCGTCACCAATTGTTTTAATTCTTTCCAGTCTCTCAGAAGCCAGCGTGCTGGTTTCGTAGATTCTGACCAGCAGGATAAAATAGGAAAGCAGGAGCGGCCCGAAAACAAGCCCGAGAATACCAAAGAGGGGAATACCGATCACCACACCGATGACGGTAATGATGGGATGAATGTTGCCCACTTTTTTCGCAATGATAAAACGGAGCACGTTGTCGATATTAATAATGACTACGAAGCCGAAGATCAACATGCCCCAGGCCGCGAAATTGTTGCCGTTCACCATTTGCAGGAGCGCAGCCGGAACAAAAATGACCGGCGGGCCGAGTACTGGCACGAAAGACACAAAAGTGGTTACCACACCCCAGAACAACGGATCTTTGTAGCCAAGCACATAGAAAGCCAGGCTGACGAGCGATCCCTGAACCAGCGCAATAAATCCCTGGCCTACTACATTTGCGTAGGTCGTGTTGCGCATCTCCTCGCCAAACAAAAGCGCATTCTGCTCCCGCATCGGGGCATATTTAATTAATGCAGCCTCAAAGCGCTCGCGCTCAATCAGCATGAAATAGAGCAGGAAATACATGATCAGCAGCCCAAGAATGATGTTGAAAGCCCCCGTAATGAGCGAGGGGAATAGTCCTGTGATCCACGTACCGGCTTTCCGAAAGCCGTCTTCAATCAACTCCTGCATTTCAGAATTGACAGGTACCAGGTGTTTGACCTTGTCGAGTATTTTCTTAAAATAGCCGACATTGTTGTTTACCTCAGCGATCTTTTCAATGACCATGCTGCTGAAAGCATAAAATGGCAGTACGATCACGATGACAGACACGAAAATGAGCAGGATCGCAGCCAAACTGCGGTTCCAGCCTTTTTTCTCGGCCAGGTAAACGTAGCCCGGCCGCATCACCGTATACATGACCAGCGTAGCCAGTATGGATCCGAAAATGCCATGCAGGGAATAAGCGATCAGCAAGCCGAGCGCTATAATGATGACCAGATTGATGTTGTTGCGTTGCTTATACGAGAAGAAAGACATGGCGATGGTAAACTGAGTATGCTACAACCAATCAGGCAGAATTGTTTTAGCTATACGCTTACTCTTTCCTGCTAATGGCTTTCATTTTATTATACAGCGTTTTACGGTCTATATTCAGCAGCTTTGCGGCTTTTGTCTTGTTGAAATTTACTTCTTTAAGCAACTTGAGAATGGTCTCGTATTCGGCCTCAAGTGCGGCGGCCTTGAGGTCGCGCGGCTTCTCTTCGCTTCTCGGGGCGTGTGCGCGGCTGCTTTCCGCAGGCGTGTTTGAATAGGTGGAAATCTCCAGCGGCAGGGCTTTGAGCTGCACTTCCTCGCCTTCAGTGAGCAGCGTGGCCCGCCTGATCACATTTTTAAGCTCACGCACGTTGCCCGGCCATTTGTAGTTCAGAAAACAGTCGATCACCTCGGGTGAAAAACCCCTGATCTGCCTGTTCAATTCGCGGTTCGCTTCTCCGAGAAAATTTTCTGCAAACAGCAGGATGTCCTTGCCGCGGTCGTGCAGCGGCGGCAAATGAATGGAAAATTCATTAAAGCGGTGGTAAAGGTCTTCGCGAAAACGCCCTTTCTGAATGGCATCCTGCAGGTTTTCATTCGTAGCCACAATCAGGCGCACGTCGAGGTTGATCTCTTTTGTACTTCCAATCCTTTTTACTTTGCGTTCCTGCACCGTACGCAGCAGGATAGCCTGCACGTCGTAAGAAAGATTTCCTACCTCGTCGAGAAAAAGCGTACCACCGTTGGCCATTTCGAAATGGCCTATTTTAGTATAAAGAGCACCGGTAAAGGAGCCCTTTTCATGTCCGAAAAATTCGCTTCCCGCAAGCTCTTTGGTCAGTGAGCCGCAATCCATAGCCACAAAAGGTTTGTCCTTCCGCGGGCTGTTCAGGTGAATACTTTTTGCGACCGATTCCTTTCCTGTTCCGCTTTCGCCGGTCAGGATCACGCTGTAAGAGGTGGGCGCCACCAACTTGATCTGTCTCGTCAGTTCTTTAGACGCACCGCTCTGGCCGACCACAAACGCTTCGTTTTTTATGAACGTAATTTCCGGCTTTTCAAGTTGCCTGACCTCACTGGTTACAACTTTGTTTTTTGTATCGTTCAGGGCGATCTGCGTTTCGATCGCTTTGTTGACTGTATTTAAAATTTCATCGGGATACAGCGGTTTGGTAATGTAATCGTACGCACCGAGCTTGATCAGCTCCACTGCGAGTTTTATATCAGAATAGCCGGTAATGATAATGACGCCCGTTTTTGGATACAGCTCTTTGATTTTGATCAGCATCTCGCGCCCGTCAGTGTCTTCCAGACGATAGTCGCAGAGCACAAGATCATAGGCACCGGCAGCCAGGTGGTCCATTGCCGCCGATCCGCTCAGTGCTGTCGTTACCTCATAAGAATTCCTGGAAAGAAACTTAGATAACAACACGCCGGTGTTAATTTCATCATCAACGATTAATATCTTCTTCATAAGAGCAGGCGCGAAAATTTTTGCGCTCCTGTAAAGATAAACATTTGTCGACAATTCGGGAATTTTTTTCTACAGTGCGGGGCGGCAGCGGGAAAACGGGAAATATTTATCCCACTATTTTCCTTTGAAAACCGGCTTCCTTTTTTCAAGAAATGCCGCAACGCCTTCCTTAAAGTCGGCGGTTCCGAAACAGGCGCCAAAAGCACGGATCTCCGCCTCGAAGCCCGCTGCCGTTCCCGCCTGGTTAATGGCCGAAATGGCCGCGGCAACGGCAAGTGGTGCGCGTTGTACCACCTTGTCCATGATCTCAGTGGCTTTGGCCAGCAGCCCCTCTGCATCTGTGACATGGTTAACCAGTCCCCATTGCAGGGCTTCTTCCGCCTGCAGCATATCGGCGGTGGCAATCAGTTCAAAGGCTTTGCCTTTTCCAACCAATGCGGTAAGCCGCTGTGTGCCGCCGTATCCCGGTATGAGACCCAGCGTAACCTCAGGGAGCCCGAGCCGCGCCTGCCTGCTGGCAATTCTCATGTGGCAGGCCAGCGCCAGTTCGAGCCCGCCGCCGAGGGCAAACCCGTTAATGGCGGCCAGCACCGGCTTGGAACAATTCTCGATCAGGTTAAAAACGGTTTCCTGCCCGCTTCTTGCCAGCTGCTCGCCTTCTTGAACAGAATACGCCGAAAATTCGGAAATGTCTGCGCCCGCTACAAAGGCTTTAGGTCCGGCGCCCGTCAAAATGATCCCGCCAATGCCCGGGTCTGAAGCAGCGTTCGTGATCGCTGCCGAGAGCTCGGCAAGTGTTTCCCGGTTCAGGGCGTTCAGTTTAGCTTCCCGGTTAATGGTAATGGTCTGGATCCGGTTGCGGGTTTCCAGGAGTAAGTTCTGGTACGGCATATCTAAAAATTACGGTTTGTTGCGACCCAGTCGGTGATATACTCTACGATGCTTGACATGCTTGTGCCGGGCGCAAACAATTCGCCCACACCCATTTCTTTCAGGGCTTGCATGTCCTTTTCGGGAATGATACCGCCGCCGGTCAGCAAGACATTGTCGAGCTTCTTTTGCTTCATGATCTCGATCACTTTCGGGAAAACGGTCATGTGTGCGCCAGACAGGATGGAGATACCAATAGCATCCACATCTTCCTGCAGGGCCGCATTGACCACCATTTCCGGTGTTTGCCTGAGGCCTGTATAGATCACCTCCATTCCTGCATCGCGCAGCGAGGTAGCAATGACTTTTGCACCGCGGTCGTGGCCGTCCAGGCCAACCTTGGCCACCAGGACACGAATGGGCCGCTTCAATTCCTTTTCCATGTGCTTTCTGAATGAGGTGGTAAATGTAGAAAATTTAGGTACTTATTCATTAATGCTATCAAAAACAGCGAATGTTCGTACCTTTGCAAACTTATACATAGCAGTTTATGAGCGAAGAGAAATCGTTGAATTTTATTGAAGAGATCATTGAAAACGACCTGAAATCGGGCAAATACCAGACCCTGGTTACACGTTTCCCGCCTGAACCCAACGGCTACCTGCACATCGGGCATGCCAAGGCAATCTGCCTGAATTTCGGGCTCACGAAAAAGTATGGCGGTTATACCAATCTGCGCTTTGACGATACCAACCCGGTAACCGAAAAGACAGAGTATGTAAACAGCCAGCAGGAAGACATCAAATGGCTCGGCTTTGAATGGAAAAACGAACTCCATGCTTCAGACTATTTCGATGAGCTTTACGGCTTTGCGCTTAGACTGATCGATAAGGGACTGGCGTATGTAGACGAAAGCACCTCAGAAGAACTGGCCAAACAAAAAGGAACGCCGACAACCGTTGGCACCAACAGTCCGTTCCGGGACCGCAGCCCTGGCGAAAACCGCGACCTGTTTGAGCGCATGCGTGCCGGCGAGTTTGCCGACGGCAGCATGACCCTGCGGGCGAAGATCGACATGGCCAGCCCGAACATGATCATGCGCGATCCGATCATTTACCGCATTAAACGGGAACACCACCACCGCACCGGCGACAAATGGTGCATTTACCCCATGTACGACTTCGCGCACGGACAAAGCGACAGCATCGAGAACATTACACATTCTATATGCACCCTTGAGTACGTACCGCACCGCGAACTCTATGATTGGTTTATCGAAAAACTGGAGATCTTCCCGTCAAAACAGTATGAATTTGCCAGACTAAACCTGACGTATACGGTCATGAGCAAACGGAAACTTCTTCAGCTTGTCAATGAAAATTTGGTAGACGGCTGGGATGACCCGCGTATGCCTACGATAAGCGGTTTCAGGCGGCGCGGGTACACCCCTGAAAGCATTCTTGAGTTCTGTGATCGCATCGGGATTGCCAAGCGTGAAAATCTCATTGAACTCAGCCTGCTTGAATTCTGTATTCGCGAAGACCTGAACAAGTCGGCAAACCGCGTCATGGCGGTGCTCGACCCGATCAAACTGACGATAAACAACTACCCCGAAGGCCAGACTGAAGTCATGACCGGCGAGAATAATCCCGAAGCAGAAGATAAAGGGGGTACCCGCGAAATTCCCTTCAGCGGTTCACTGTGGATCGAAAGGGAAGATTTTATGGAAGAACCAGCGAAAAAATGGTTCCGCCTGGCACCGGGCGCCATGGTCAGGTTGAAACATGCCTATATTGTCAAATGTGAAGACTTTGTCAAAGACGCAAATGGCCACATAACAGAAGTGATTTGCAGTTATCTGCCCGAATCGAAAAGCGGCAACGACACCAGCGGCGTAAATGTGAAGGGAACGATCCACTGGGTTAGCGCCGCCCATGCGCAGATTGCAGAGGTAAGGTTGTACGACCGTTTGTTCTCGGTGCCGTCGCCTGATGCCGAAGAAGGTGATTTTAAGGATTACCTGAATCCTGCTAGCCTCGAAGTTGTTGAAACGGCTTACATTGAGCCTGCGCTGGCCGGTGCCGCCCCGGGTTCCAGGTTCCAGTTTATCAGGAAAGGGTATTTTGCGGTCGATAAAAATTCGACGCCAGAAAAGCTGATCTTTAACCGCACGGTTACACTGAAAGACAGCTGGAAAAAATAGGTCTTATGGGCCAAATAAAAAAGGCAGCCAATAGGCTGCCTTTTTTATTACATGTATTTCTCATAAACGTTGTAAAGGATCAGCTTGTCGAGCGGGGTCAGTGCCGCAGACAGATCTTTCTGCACAAAGTGGCGCTTAAACGCCACAATCGCAGCGGGCAGGTCACGGGTGTCATACCCCATTAATTTCAGGGCAATTTCAGGTTTAAAATCTGCAGGCGGGTTTTTCAATATCTTGTCGTACCAGAAGCCAAAACCTTTGTACGCCAGCTTGTGCCATGGGAAATTAGCCGGATCAGGTTTACGCTTGGGAGCCAGGTCAGCATGCCCAATAAAATTAGCCTGTGGAATGTTGTATCGTTTCTTCAGTGTTTCCAGCAGCGTGATCAGGCTGTTGATCTGTGCATCTGGCCAGGGCTCCCGGCCGTTGTTGTCGAGTTCGATCCCGATCGAGCTTGAATTCAGGTCGGTATTGTTGCCCCACTTGCCAATGCCGGCATGGTTGGCGCGCAGGTAATCGTTCACCATCTGCACGATCTTGCCATCGCGGCTTACCACATAGTGCGAACTGACTGCAGCGCGTGTAGAATGAAATGTTTTAATGGTTTGCTCGAGGGAGTCTTGCGCGGTGTGATGGATCACTACATAATTCGGTTTCCTGATGCCAAAATTGACCGAACCCACCCACCACTGTTGCTCAGGACTGAAATTCTCAACAGCCTGTTCCTTTGGCGGTGTTGCCCGTACAATCTCTGAAATCTCGCGGGCCTTTTTCTTATACACCTTTTCTGTAGCTGCATATTTTCCTGACCCGCATCCGGCTAACGCGAGTGCTGCAATTGCCGAAAAAAAACCGGCCCGGTATACTTTAAACATCATTTGTGGCGATTTATGTTTGAAAATACGAATATCCGTAAAAAGGCCGGCAATTTGTCAATTTATGTGTTGGCTGTTTTTTTCCTATTTTCGTTGCCGAATCAATTTTCCGCATTATGGCATTATCCTTCAGAACGATCGGCACCTTGCTTGCCTGTACCACCATTGCACTCAGTGCCTGTACGGGAGACCAGCAACGGCAACCGGCCAGCACAGCCAAAGTTGCCGACAGCCTGCAGGATTATGTTTCCCAGCGTCTGCCCATCTATGAGCGGGTCAGGCTCAGCACCGACCTGAACCAGCTTACCGTAACAGAACGTAAAATGCTGCCCTTTCTCATCCAGGCCGCCGAAATCATGGATGAGCTTTTCTGGAAACAGACCTATCCTGCGCGCGACAGCCTGCTTGCCGCAGTAAAGGACGAAAAGACAAGGGAATTTATACAGATCAATTACGGGCCCTGGGACCGCCTGAACGGCGACAAGGCTTTCGTAGCCGGGGTGGGCCCGAAACCCGACGGCGCCGCATTTTATCCCGCCGGCACAACCCGCGAAGAAGTAGAGAAATCAACGCTGAAAGACAAACTTAACCCGTACTCCATTCTGAAGCGCGACAGCACGGGCGCCCTTATCGCTGTGCCTTATCATGTCGCCTTCGCTGCCGAACTGCAAAAGGCCTCGAACCTGCTAAAACAGGCTGCCCTGCTCGCTGAAGACGCCGGCCTGAAAAAGTACCTGAACGCCCGCGCAGACGCACTGGTAACAGACAAGTTCACGGCAAGCGACTATGCCTGGCTAGACATGAAAACTAATGGGCTGGATATCATCATCGGCCCGATCGAAAATTACGAAGACAAGCTTTTTAACGCCCGCACCTCTTACGAGGCCTATGTTCTGGTCAAGGACCGCGAGTGGAGCAAGCGGCTGGCAAAATATGTGACCATGCTGCCCGAACTACAGAAGGGACTGCCGGTGGCCCCCAGGTACAAAGCGGAGAAACCGGGAACAGATTCTGAACTGAATGCGTACGACGTGGTATTTTATGCCGGCGACTGCAATTCAGGGTCTAAAACCATTGCGGTAAACCTCCCGAACGATGAAGAAATTCAACAGAAAAAGGGTACGCGCCGTTCACAGCTCAAAAATGCCATGAAAGCCAAGTTCGATAAAATCCTCATGCCGATTGCACACGAACTGATCGACAAAGACCAGCTGCCGCTGATCAATTTCGATGCTTTTTTCTCGAATGTCATGTTTCATGAGGTAGCACATGGACTGGGTATCAAACAGACTATAAATGGAAAAGGTACCGTTCGCGCGGCGCTGCAAGAACAGACGTCCTGGCTGGAAGAAGGAAAAGCCGATATTCTGGGCCTGTATATGGTTACCGCGCTGGTTAAAAAAGGAGACCTGAAAGGCGACCTGAAGTCGTTTTATACCACGTTTATGGCCGGAATTCTACGCTCGGTCAGATTCGGCGCCGCCAGCGCCCACGGGAAGGCGAACATGCAATGCTTTAATTTCTTTAAAAAAGAAGGCGCCTTTCAGCGTTCAGCCAACGGGACCTACCGTGTCGATTTTGATAAGTTCGGGCTGGCCATGAACAAGCTGAGTAATGTAATCGTTACCCTTCAGGGAAACGGGGACCGCGAAGGCGTGGCAAAATTACAACGGGAAATGGCTGTTATTCCGGCAGACCTCCAGGCAGACCTGGACCGTCTGAGCAGGAATGGCATTCCTGTCGATGTCGTTTTTGACCAGGGAGCCGATGTACTCGGCATGAAATAAGTAGCCCGTTAGGTGTTGAGGCCGTTGATAAATTGCGCCATCTCTTCTGGCGTCAATTGTCCGTCAATAGCAACCCGCTCTGCTCCCTGGGCGGGCATGTACGGCACCTGGGCCGTATCAGGGTGCTGAACAAATGCCCGGCCATCCTGCGCTTTAACCGCCTGCAGCCCCTCGACCCCGTCTGCATTTGAACCTGATAGCAGGATACAAATCAATTTATCCCGGTAAACATCTGCTGCAGTTTGGAAAGAAACGTCGATTGACGGACGGGAATAATTGACTTTTTCTGAATAATCGAGCGATAAGGTGCGGGTTTGTTCAACCAGCAGGTGGTAGTCTGCGGGAGCAATGTATACCCAGCCGTTTTCCAACGCCTCTTTTTCTTCGGCCTCTTTAACCCGGAGCGTGGTGCGCGAGGCGAGCAGATCGCTGAGCAGCGAGTCTGTACCGCGCTTTCGGTGAACGATGATGACAATCGGGAATGAAATATCAGCCCTCAGGCCGGGAAAAACCTTAAGCAGCACATCGAGACTGCCTGCTGAACCACCGATAAACAGAGCTTCGCAATTCATGATGATCGTTTCCTCCAGATTTTTTGGCCCGGTATCCGTTTGTATACCTTGGCGATGCTTGTAAAGTCAATTGTTTCTTTTGAGCCCAGAGCCAGGTAGCCCAGGCTTTCCAGGCTGTTGTCAAAAAGTTCCAGCACCTTGGCCTGCAGGTTCCTTTCAAAATAAATCAGCACGTTCCGGCAAAGGATTAACTGAAATTCATTGAATGAATGGTCAGAAACCAGGTTATGGGTAGAAAAGATGATCTTTGACCGGAACAGGTCGTCGAACTTGGCACTGTTGTAATTTGCCGTGTAATACGCAGAAAAGTCATTTTTACCGCCGCTGCCAATATAATTTTCAGAATACTGTTTCATATAGGCCAGCGGAAAGGTACCGCGGCCGGCCCGTTCAAGTACCGCCGGGTTCAGGTCTGTTGCGTAGATCAGCGCCTTTTGAAGCAGGTTATGCTCATGCAGCAAAATGGCCATGGAATAAGCCTCTTCTCCGGTGGAGCATCCGGCAAGCCAGATCCTGATCATGGGATAGGTGCCAAGGTTGGGCAGGACCTCCTTGCGCAGGGCGCTGTAAAACTCGGGGTCGCGGAACATTTCGGTCACATTTACTGTGATCTGTTCAACAAAACGCTTAAAATAGATCGGGTCGGTCTGCAGCCGGTACCGGAACTCGGCGAAGCTTACAAATTTGTCAAGGCCGAAGAGCCTGTTAACACGCCGTTTAAGCGAGGCCCGTGTGTAATCGGTAAAATCATACCCATACCACTCCAGTAAATCTGATAGCAAAAATTCGAGCTGTTCGTCATTTATCGTATGGGTTGTCAACTTAAACGGTATATTGCTTTAGCAGGTTCATCAAATCCTCAACATTGATGGGCTTGGAAATGTAAGCGTCTGCGCCCGCATCCAGGCATCGTTCGCGGTCGCCGACCATGGCCTGGGCCGTCACGGCAATTACCGGTACAGCAGCCATTTCATCGCTCTTCCTAATCCTGGACAAGGCTTCATAGCCGTCCATTTCCGGCATCATCATGTCAAGCAGTACTACAGCTATGCCTCCGGCCGAAAGCATGTCAAGTCCTTCCGCCGCGCTTAACGCCGAAACACAGCTGTACCCTTTTGCCTTTAGAACCGCCTTAAGCGCGAAAATGTTTCTGCTGTCGTCATCAATAATGAGAATTTTTTGCTTTTCCATCTGCACAGGTTTTTTGCTAAACTGCATCGTACAGCCAAACCCGAAGCAGGGATATAAGCTGATCGATATCAACGGGTTTCGAAATGTAGTCAGATGCGCCGGCCGCTATACATTTTTCACGGTCGCCCATCATGGCTTTTGCTGTCACAGCAAGTATGGGAAGGTTTTTGAAGCTATGGATCTTCCTGATCTCACGAATAGATTCGTAGCCGTCCATTTCAGGCATCATCATGTCCATGAGCACCACATTGATACCCGGGTTTTTCTTGAGTATTTCGAGCGCCTCTTTCCCGTCTGTCGCGGGAATGACCTTCATTTTATGCTGCTCGAGTGCTTTAGTGATCGAAAAAATGTTCCGCACGTCATCATCGGCGATCAAAACGGTCTTTTCCCGCAACACCTCGCGCATGGCCCCCAGGACCGGGCTTGCTCCCGCCTTCTTGTCTTCGGTCTTTTCTTCCACCAGGTGAAGAAAAAGCGCGGCCTCATCCAGGATGCGCTGGTAGGAATGCGCCGTTTTTACGACGATTGAATCGGCATATTGCCGGATACGCCGCTCCTCTCCCTTTGAAAGATTTTTGCCGGTGAAGATGATGATCGGCAGGTTTTCCAGCCCGGGGTTCTGTTTAATCACCTCCAGCGTATCATAGGCTGTTTTGTCAGGCACACCCATGTCCAGGATCACACAGTTCACTTCGCTCTTTTGCAGGGCATCCACGCCTGAGCTTACATTGTCGACAATCTCGGTCTGGATATTGAAATTGCTTAAAAAATAACTCAGCGCCTTGGCGTGCTGCTGGTTTTCCTCCACGATGAGCACCTTTTTCGGATGCTTGCTGAGTGCATCTTCCAGCTTTCGGAAGATTTGCTGCATATGCTCAATGGCAACCGGTTTATTGATAAAGTCTACCGCTCCCTTGAGCAGGCTCTCCTTTTTCACTTCAAGTGAGGACATGATGTGAACAGGTATGGGCCGGGTCTGCTGGTTTGATTTGAGTTCCTGCATTACCTCCCAGCCGTCTTTTACGGGCAGCTGGATATCGAGCAGGATGGCCAGCGGATTAAACTTTTGTGCCATTTCAATACCCACATCTCCCCGAACGGCAACAATGCCTTTATAGCCGCGTTTCCGGGTAAAATCAAGCAGGACTTTCGCAAAAGAGGTATCATCTTCGATGATCAGAATGACCTTATCGCCCGGATTGATCTCATTGCGGTCGTCTGCCACGTCGAGCGGGATGCGTGCAACACGGTGTGTTTCCGGTATCGTGTCGGCTTCTGCCGTAATGGCTTCAACAGGTACAGGCACCAGCGCAACCTCTTCTTCCAGTACCGCCTGCACTTTGGTGGCATCACGCGGCAGCACGATGCTGAACGTACTTCCTTTGCCTTCAACACTTTTCAGGGAAATTTCACCGCCAAGTAACTTGGCCAGCTCCCGGCTGATGGACAGCCCCAATCCTGTGCCGCCGAAGCGTCGGCGGGTAGAGCCGTCTGCCTGCTGAAAGGCTTCGAAAATCATAGCCTGTTTGTCGCGCGCAATGCCTATTCCGGTGTCGGTAACTGAGAACCGCACAAAATCCGGGCTCTTATGCGGAGCTACACTCAGGATAACCTGCCCCTCGGCCGTAAACTTGATAGCGTTTGAAAGGAGATTTTTGAGTACCTGCTCAAGCCGCATTTTGTCTGTGAACAGGCTGTCAGGAACACCGGGTTGCTCATCAATGACCAGCTTCAGGCCCTTGTTTGTGGCCTGGGGGTCAAAGAGCAGGCGCATGTCTTGCAGCACCTCGCTCACCTGGATGGTCTGGCGCTCGAGGGTCATTTTTCCGGCTTCGATCTTGGATAAGTCCAAAATTTCATCGATCAGCGCGAGCAGCCCCTGTCCGGAACTCTGTATCACTTCAGCATATTCAACATATTCCTTTTCAATTTCCTGGTTTTCAGAAAGCAGCTTGGAAAGCAGCAGGATGGAATTAAGCGGCGTGCGCAATTCATGCGACATGTTAGCCAGGAACTCTGATTTATATTTTGTGCTCTGTTCAAGCTGTGCGGCCTTCACCTGGATGTCTGCGTTGCGCTCTTCAATCAGCTGGTTTTTTTCTTCGAGCAAGGCA
The DNA here is from genome assembly GCF_003029735.1 of Pedobacter yulinensis. Taxonomy (GTDB): domain Bacteria; phylum Bacteroidota; class Bacteroidia; order Sphingobacteriales; family Sphingobacteriaceae; genus Pedobacter; species Pedobacter yulinensis. Next base: position 744,554 of record NZ_KZ686268.1, on the reverse strand, counting down.
CTTCGTTCTTCGAGTTCCTGGTTGCTTTGCAGCAATTCTTCCTGCTGTACGCGCAATTCTTCTTCAGATGCCTGGAGTTTTTGCGTTTGTGCCTCAAGCTCAGCATTCAGGCCTTCCAGTTCATTGTGCTGTACCTGCAGCTCCTCAGACTGTGCCTGCGTTTCTTCAAGCAGCTCCTGGAGCCTCCGTCTGTTTTGAGCCGAGAACAGGGCCAGGCCAACGTTTTCCGCGATGCGATTTAGCAGCATCAGGTCGATCTGACTGTAGGGCTCAAGCGATGCGAGTTCGAGCACGGCAATGCATTGACCATAACGTAAAATGGGCTGTGCAACGATGTACCCCGGTTTCAGCTGGCCGGTGGCATGCGATAAGACAATGTCAGCTTCGCGTACGCCTTCAACCTGCAGCGCTTTAAGCGATTTTGCCGCCTGCCCCAAAAGTCCGCTGCCCATTTCGATTTCGGTCAACACCCGCGTTTTGTCAAGCCCGTAGCCGCCTGTCAGGTATAACTTATTGTCTAACCCGAGAACGTACATGGCCCCCACCACGCTTTCTGTATACTGTGCCAGGGTTTCTACCACATCCTCTACCAGCTGAACCTCATTTTTCTCGCCGACCATTTTGTTATTGAGGTTAGCGATGCCGGTTTGCAGCCACTCTTCGTCTGCCAGCCGGCCGAACGATTCCTGGAGCGACTGGGCCATGGCATTCATGCTCCCCGCAAGGGAGCCTAACCCATCCTTAATGTCGGCCTGGTCCATCCTGATGTTGTAATCTCCTGATGAGATCTGGGCGGCAACTGCTTGTATGGCTGCGATCCGTCGGTCTATCTCCCGGTTCTTGCGGTCAAGTTCGTTAGCCAGCTTCATACGCGCATCAAAGTCATTCGATACGCGGTAATAAAAGAAACTGGTAATGAGAACAGAGAGGAGCGCCGCGATGACAATCAGGACCGGCGTATAACGCGCCAGTTTGGTCTGGTCGGCTGTGCGCTCTGCCAGCAGCCGGCGTTCTTCTGCGGCCATGGCCGTTACAACGGCCCGTGCTTCGTCCATGTACTCTTTGCCGGTAATAAGCGTCGAATTGGCAATACCGATGCCGTTTGCCCGGGCGGCGATACTTTGCCGCAAAATGTCGAGCCGTTTGACGATGATCTCGCGCAACACGGCTATATTCTTTTGCTGAAGCGGATTGTCGGCCGTTTTTGTTTCTACCTGATTCAGCAAGAGTTGCGCACGGTCGCTGGCCCCGTTATAAGGTTCCAGAAAGGCCTTATCACCGGTAAGGAGGTACCCGCGCTGCCCCGTCTCGGCATCTTTCAATGTAGAAAGGATTTGTTCCAGGTTTCGCAGGATATCATTGGTTTTGGTGACCATGCCTGATGCTTTGTTCAGGTTCTGCAGGCTGATGAAAGAAGCCAATGAACTGATAACAAGCAACAGCAGCGACAGGCCAAGGCCAAGCCGCAGATTACTTTTTAATTTTGCACTCATAGTTTTACTAGTGGGCTGCTATCTTGAAGTGAAATTCAGATCCTTCCCCGGGCTGGCTGGTCACACTGATCTCCCCCTTGTGCCGCCTGATGATTTCTGAACAAATGTACAGGCCGATTCCAAGACCCTGGAACCGGTTAGATGGTTCTTCTACGCGGTAAAATTTATCGAACACTTTGGTCTGTTGTTCTTTTGGTATGCCCAGACCTTTGTCTTTGACCTTTAAAAAGAAGAAGCCGTTCTCGATCCCGGTTGTAACCCAGATGTCGGTTTGCCCGGGCGAATATTTGATCGCATTCGTTAAAAGGTTAACAAAAACCTGCTCGATACGCATTTCATCGGCAAATATCTCGGTACCAGCTCTGCCCTCCAGATGAATATTCATGTGCGGGTTTGACTGGTGCATAACTTCGATCACGCTGCTGATCATCATATCGACATCGAAAGGCTTCATGTTCAGCTTCAGCTTTCCGCTTTCGATTTTCGACATGTCAAGCAGGTCTGCGATCAGGTCGTTTAACTTTTCGAGCTGGATCTGGGATTTTTTGAGGTGCTTTTTCAGCGTTTCGGTATCACCTTTGTCAATGCTCCTTTCAAGCAATTGGATATATCCTTTTACGCTGGTTAATGGGGTTTTCAGCTCATGGCTCGCAATGCTGATAAATTCATCTTTTTTGTATTCTGCAGCCTTGCGGTACTCAATTTCCTCGAGGAGTGCCTTTTGCATTTCATTCAGCTTGCGGTTCTGCTCATAAATGCGGTAAAAAGTTTTGACCTTGAGCAGCAGAATGTTGATATCAACAGGTTTGGTTATATAATCGAGACCTCCTGAAGAATAGCCCTTTGTAATAAAACGGGTCTCGGTATTTACGGCCGAAAGAAAAATAATGGCGGTATCTTTTGTTTTGCTGTAGCCGGAGATGGCCTCAGCCACTTCGAAACCATCCATACCGGGCATTTGCACATCGAGAATGATGAGGACATATTCGTTTTTCAGCACCTTTTTCAGCGCCTCTTCTCCTGAAGACGCTGTATCAATTTCGAATCCACCGTGTTCCAGAACTTTTTTTAGGGAAGTCAGATTTTCGGGGGTGTCGTCAACTAATAGGATCATCTATGTGCGGTTTTATCGGCCCAATCTTAAGGAAGTTGTAAAGAAAAACATTTTAAGCCGATTATTCAATAGTTGTTTGATTTATGCGGTTAAACACCGGTATGAAAACCGGTTACTTTTAAAGTCCGGCGGCATTGAAGGTATCGCCTTGCCTGAAATCGCCGGTATCAAAACCCTTTTTGAACCAGTACATTCGTTGTTGCGAGGTTCCGTGCGTAAAGGCATCAGGAACGACTTCGCCCTGTGCCTGCTTTTGAAGCCGGTCATCGCCAATGGCATTGGCTGCCGTCAGCGCCTCTTCCAGGTCGCCCGCCTCAAGCTGGAATTCTTTCAGGTTCTGTGCGTGGTGCGCCCAGAGTCCGGCCAGGAAATCAGCCTGGAGTTCAAGCTTGACAGAAAGACGGTTATACTCGGTTTCGCTCAGCCGGCCGCGCGCCTGCTGAAGTTTGTCTGAAATGCCAAGCAGGTTTTGCACATGGTGACCTACCTCATGGGCAATGACATAAGCCTGCGCAAAGTCGCCGCCGGCACCGAACCGGTCACGCAACTCATCATAAAACGAAAGGTCAATGTATACTTTTTGGTCGCCCGGACAGTAGAAAGGTCCCACCGCGGCCGATGCGCCGCCACAGGCCGACTGAACCTGGTTCTTGAACAACCGCAGCCGCGGATGTTCATACTGCCTGCCCATTTCACGGAACTGCGCATCCCATACCTGTTCGGTCGAAGCCAGCACCCCAGAAACGAATTGCGCCTGCGTGTCGTTCTGTGGCACACCCTGCTTCACCGTTCCCTGTTCTGTACCTGGAATCTGGCTAACCAGACCCGTAAAATCTTTTCCAAAGATCAAGCCGAGGATCACGACAACAATGCCGATGCCCCCGCCAAGTATGGTGCCCCCGCCACTTCTGCCATCTTCAACGTTATCGCTGCCTTTGCCGAACCATTTCATAGTTTAAATTTTAGGAAATACCCGGTCTTAGCACAATTGTTTTGCCAATCTTAAGAGAAGCACCTAGCTGTTGAAAACGCTGAGCGCTTTGCTAATGCGTTTCTGCACTTCCTCAGTTCCCAGAAGCAGCGCGATATCAAAAACACCCGGGCCAAATTTACCGCCCACGAGCATGACCCGCAGGGGCAGCATGAGCTCTCCGGGCTTGAAACCACTGCTCTCGGCCAATTGTTTAAACCCAGCCTCTACTGCAGCTGCATCATTGCCGGCAGCAAAGCCGGCAGCAAAGCTTTCAAAAAAGGCAGATTTTTCAGGGCTCCATTTTCCTTTCACGGCGGCCAGGTCGTAGTCTGCCGGTTGTCTGAAAAAATACGCAGCCTGGCTGCTGAAATCGGCCAGCAGTGTACAACGTTCTTTAACCAGGTCAATAACCTGCTGCAGGTAGGCCTCATCTTCTGCCATGATCCCCGAATCGGCCAGTACGGGTCTGACCAGGGTGGCAAGTGCTGCGCTGTCGAGGTTCTTTATCCACTCGTGGTTGAACCATTTTGCTTTTTCGAAATCAAATTTGGCGCCGGCCTTACTGATCCGCTCAGGGTCAAAAGCCTCGACCAGTTCGTCAAGGCTAAACAGTTCCCGGTCGGTGCCGTCATTCCAGCCCAGCAGGGCCAGCATGTTTACAAATGCATCAGGCAAAAACCCGCGCTCGCGAAAACCTTCTGTAAGCGTTCCGGTTTTAGGGTCTATCCAATTCATGGCATATACCGGAAAACCAAGCCGGTCTCCGTCGCGTTTGCTGAGCTTGCCGTTGCCGTCCGGTTTAAGAATGAGCGGCAGGTGTGCCCATTTCGGCATACTGGCCTCCCAGCCCAGGTATTTCCACAGCAGGATGTGCACAGGTGCTGAAGGCAGCCATTCCTCACCCCTGAAAACATGTGAGATTTCCATTGCTTTGTCATCGACCACGACAGCCAGGTGGTAAGTAGGCATTCCATCGGCCTTCAGCAGTACTTTGTCATCAACGATCGAGGTGTCAAAATTCACATCGCCGCGAATCAGGTCATTAAAATAAACATTTTCATCCTCAGGGACCTTGATCCGGATCACGTGCGGCACTCCCTCCTGCAACAGCTGACTTACCTCGTGCGGGGTCATGACCAGGGAATTGCGCAGCGAAAGGCGCGTAGCCTGGCCATACTGGAAGTTCGGCGTTTCTTTGCGTCGAGCGTCGAGTTCTTCAGGCGTGTCAAAAGCGTAATAGGCAAAACCTTCATCGACCAGCTGTTCGGCAAAGGCCCTGTACGTCACCTTTCGCTCGCTTTGGCGATAGGGTGCATGGGGCCCGCCGCGCAGCGGACTTTCGTCGGGCTCAATGCCGCACCAGCTCAGGCAGGCGTTGATGTAAGCTTCTGCACCGTCAACGAAGCGGGTCTGATCGGTATCTTCTACCCGCAGAATAAAGGTTCCGTTGTTCTTGCGGGCAAACAGGTAGTTGAAAAGAGCCGTCCGCACACCGCCAAGGTGCAGGCCTCCGGTTGGGCTTGGCGCAAATCGCACGCGTATTTTTTGATCCATACTGACAAAAGGTTCTGAAAGACAGCAGAAGGCGTTTCCGCCCCCTGTCCTGGTGGCAAAGATAGGTTTTTCATGTGGTTTGCTCCCGTTCCTGCCGGATATGAAAGCGAATTTGTATTTTGGCCGTTCATTCTATGAATCCATATCAACAGAAGCGGCGCAGAAAATTTTTCCTGCTCATCTTTGCCCTGGTTATCGGCACAGCCTCGGTGTTCTACACTGATTTCTTTGTCAAGAAAATGGAGCGGGAAGAGCGCGTGCAGTTTCAATTATGGGTGAAAGCGGCCGAAAAACGTTTCGAACTGTACGATGATAACCGGTATACCGAGATCATCGACATGATCAACAAGAGCAGCACCGTACCGGTTATCCTTACCGACATGGAAGATGCCATCATTGCGGTCAACAACCTTGACACGACCAAACGGCACATCAAACTGGACGATTCGCCAAAAGCCATTGCCGATTCCATTTATTTTCAGAACCAGCTGGCTACGATGAAAAAGCAGCACCGGCCCATCCCCATAGCCGGCCTGTATGGCACTGAATACAAGGTTTATTACAAGGATTCCTTTATCCTGACGCAGCTCCGTTATTTTCCGTACATCCAATTAGCGGTGGTCGCAGTCTTCCTGCTTGCCGCCTACGTGGCCTTCAGCTCGGCACGCAAACTGGAACAGGATCAGGTCTGGGTAGGCCTGGCCAAAGAGACGGCCCACCAGTTGGGAACCCCCATTTCTTCGCTGATGGCCTGGATGGAGATCATTAAATCCCGCTTCGGTTCGGAAGATGACCAGCTGTTCCTGGAAATGGAAAACGATATTCAGCGGCTGGAAGTTGTTACAGACCGTTTTTCAAAAATTGGCTCCAAACCCATCCTCGATGACCATACCGTATTCATCGTGGTCAGGAATTTCGTCGAATATTTTAAGGTCAGAACATCAGACAAAATCAAATTCCGGGTAACCGGCGATGAACAGGTCCGGGCCATGCTGAACGTTCCGCTGTTTGACTGGGTACTTGAGAACCTGTTGAAAAACGCAGCCAACGCCATTGAAAACGATGGAAATATTACCATAGAGATCATTGAAAACCTGGCAAAAGAACAGGTCTTCATCGATGTGCACGACACGGGCAAAGGTATTCCACGCTCCAAATTCGACGCCGTTTTCCAGCCGGGTTATACCACACGCAAACGCGGCTGGGGCCTTGGCCTTTCGCTTACCCGGCGCATGGTAGAAAATTACCACAGCGGACAGATCTTTGTCAAAGATTCTGAGCTGGGCAAAGGCACCACTTTCAGGATCATTCTTAAAAGCAGTTTGAAATATGAACCGACCACAGCCTGATGAATATGCTTCCTGGGGAGGCACTTACATTGAAAAAGTAACCGGAGACCTGTTTGAAGACCTGGAAAACCAAGTTACCGCATTAACCGGCACGCTGCTGCGTTACCCGGAGCTTGCAAATTTCGCCTATGCGCCGGGAAAATGGACCATCAAGGAACTGCTCGGTCATATGATCGATACTGAACGCATCCTGGCATACCGGTTAACGACATTTGTTCGCAACGACCAAACCCCACTGCCGGGTTTCGAGGAAGACGACTACGTGCGTTTTGCCGGTTTTGCCGACAGGGAACTTGAGGATCTTGTAGGCGAATTCGTGTTGCTGAGGCAGGCAAACCTGCATTTTTTCCACTCAATTACCCCTGCGCAGCTGGACCGCCGCGGCTATATGGCCGATGGCCGCAGCATTACTGCCCGGGCTTTACTTTACGTGATTGCCGGACATGTTAATCACCACATGCAGGTGCTTGAATCAAGGTACATTAACGAGCAGCCTGCATGATCTGGTTTAAGCCTTTTACCATCGACATGCTGAACAGCAGGCCGGCAAACCACTTGGGCGGACTGCTGGATATCAGGTTTACGCGCGCCGGGGAAGATGAATTGGAAGCCACCATGCCGGTCGATGACCGCACCCGGCAACCCGCAGGCATCCTGCATGGCGGCGCCTCTGCAGTGCTCGCCGAAACACTCGGAAGTGTGGCGTCGACCCTTTGCATTGATACAGATAAATACATGGCGGTCGGCCTGGAGATCAACGCGAACCACCTCAGGCCCGTGAAAAGCGGCCTGGTCAGAGGCGTTTGCAAGATGGTACACCGCGGCGCAAAAACCCATGTCTGGGATATCAGGATAGTTGACGAACGCGGTAAAATGAATTGCATTAGCCGGCTTACAGTGGCCATCGTTCCACGGCCTGCAGCTTAGACAAATCCGGCATGCCCATGGCCGGCTTTTTTCGACTCGACCAATCATTTCCTGACCAGCATACGCATGTTTTGAAAACGACGATAGCAGCCATACAACAGATCTACACGCTCGGCGAACCGGCGCTGAACCGGTTCACCGGTTTGTTGACGCGCATGGAACAGACGCGCGCCTCACTGCTCATTGAAGCGGGCAAAGTGGAACAATACCTGTATTTTATCGAAACAGGCCTGGCCCGGGCCTATGTAAATGGCGAGAACCAGCAGATCAACATCTGGTTTGGCAAGGAAGGCGATGTCATGCTGTCCTTTAACAGTTATATCTACCGCAAACCGGGCTACGAAAATATCGAATTGCTGGAAGATGCGGTTCTTTACCGCCTCAACCATCACCAGCTTCAGAACCTGTACCGCAATGATCTGGAAATTGCCAACTGGGGAAGGAAATTTGCAGAAAAGGAGCTGGTCAAAACCGAAGAGCGTTTTATTTGCAGACAGTTTAAAACAGCCAAAGAACGTTACCTTGAACTGATCGCCGACACTCCTGAGCTGCTGCGGCGCATGCCTTTGGGGCACATTGCCTCTTACCTGGGGGTAAGCCCGGTAACGGTTAGCCGCATCCGCGCCGAAGTGCGCTGATTTTTTAACAAATGTAAATTCCTGTGCGGGCCTGCTGACTTACCTTTGGCAAAAAAATACCATGAGCTGGATTTATCTTATTATCGCAGGCCTGTTCGAAATTGGTTTTACGACCTGCCTGAGCCTGTCAGAAAACTTCAAAAAACCTGTGTGGACGGCTGGTTTTCTCGTGTCGGTTACCCTGAGCATGTGGCTGTTAAATAAGGCCACCCAAACATTGCCAATGGGAACAGCTTATGCCGTATGGACCGGCATTGGTGCTGTAGGTACGGTTGCCGTGGGCATGATCTTTTTCAACGAACCCACCAATTTTCTGCGGCTGTTTTTTCTGAGTACATTGATTTTGTCTATTGTGGGGCTGAAGTTTTTCGCCGGCGGACACTAAACCACACACTGCACACCAGCGTGTGCCTGTTAGCGCTGACCGGTCTGCCCCGGCAGGAATATGTAACAAACGGCGTTTATTTCTTGAAGCTGAACGGGACGGCGACAATGGTGTCGTCCCAGCCAATGACGAGATTTGCACCGCTGGCGGTGTCTTCGAAAGTCATGGACAAAGCCTGGATCACTTTTGCGCTTTTGCGGATATTTACATCCGTGCGCAGCACGTCTTTAGATGCATCATAGCTAAACGCACCCCATTTGTCGGTCTGCCGGTTAATGATAATGGTCCATTTGTCCTTTTGCGGAATAACAAACAGGCTGTAATTGCCCTTGCTGATTTTCTTTCCGTTTAGTTTTACACTTTTATAAAACCGGATCTCCGTGCTTTCATTTGCGCCGGCCCGCCACACATTTCCGAACTGCTCGAGTACACCAAAAATTTCGCGGCCCTTCTTCTGCGGACGTGAATAAATGACTCGGACAACGGGAGTCGCCTCCGTAGATTTGTCTTTTGCAACATTCAGCGGATAATAAAGAATATCAGCCGGGCTCGAATCTAGGATCGGGAATTTCGTCTCCTGGGCTGAGGCGAACAGGGCGCTGGCGCTGATGAACAGGATCAGGAACAATCGTTTCATGCGAACATTAAGAAAAAGAAGTGGAGCGGCAGCATGGCTGTGCCTGGTGGCCTGCCGCAAAAACAATTAGTATGTTCTTCCTTTGACAAGGACGTTCAGGAACAGGCCGCCGGTCAGGAAACCAAGCAGGGCACCCAAAACGGCATAACCAAAACTTCCGGTTACAATGATTCCGGTTACAAGGCCAAAGAGAAGACCCATCACATAGTAAACCCAGTCAAAGTTGTTTTTATTTTCTTGCGTGCTCATGTTCGTCTTGTATTTGCCTGCAAATGTAAAAATTATTTGTCAGAAACGCTGGCCTCATTTTTAAGTCCCGGCAATTCGTCGATCCGCACAAATTCATAGCCTGCCTCCTGCAAATACTGCAGCAATGGTGCTACACGACCATAAAATTTCTCGGTGCGGCGCGCATCTGTACCCAGGTGCAGGAGCAGCATGAAACCATTAAGGCCGTCGGGCGCTCTTTGGGCGACCGCTTTGATCGAGGCCTCAATTTCATCATTAGCCAGGTAGGTCGTGCCTGGTGCAGGCCAGGTGTAGTCTGCATTTGACCGAGTGCCGGGGCTGAAATTGACTAGCTGCAGTCCTGCCTGACTCGTCCATCGGCTGATCTCCTCATTGTACCACTCGTAAGGAGGCAGGAAATACGGCGCATGTTTCCTGTCAATCCCGAAGGTACGCATGGCAGCGTAATTGGCGTCAAGGTCATCCAGAAAGGTCTGCCTGGTAAGCAGCGTGCTGTCGCGCTTGTTCCAGTCACAATACAGAAGGTGCTGGTCAGAATGGGCACCAAGATAGTGCCCGTCCTGTTTCATTTGCCTGATTAAACCCCTAAATTCCGGATTGCGGTAAAAATTTCCGGTCAGGAAGAACGAGGCCTGTACCCTGCTGCTTCGCAGTGCGGGAAGTATGACCGGCGCACCGTCGGCATACTGATCGGCGGTAAAGACCAGTGCAATCTTTTTCTGACTGCGGTCGCCGCGGATAATAGCCCCTGCATGCCTGGTTGCAGCCGCTGGCTTTGCCGGCGAACCGGTCTCCTGTGAGGCCAGCAGGTAGATCAGCGAGGCTGTACCGTCCATGGTCGGCTCATTGGTACTGTAGTCGCCGTAATCATCGTGGTACACCGCCATGTCACTTTGAAAAGCGGCGTAACTGTCTTCATGTGTCAGCGCAATGCCGATCAGGTTTTTGTAAATGCTGGTATAAACCGGGCCGTCTACCAGTCCGCCATCAACCGGGTAATTTTTAAGGTGCGTAAAAGCCGAATGCGGGTCGACAGGAGTGTCTCCCCATTGCGGCAGGCCAAACACCATGCTCGTTCCCCAGGGGTTGCAGCCCAGCAGCCAGTCAATGTTGGCCTGCTCAAGTTCTGCAAACTGGTGGTCGGCGCTGAGCTGCCGGTACCACATACATTGCATGGCAAAAGCCACTGTCAGGTTATTGCTGCACCAGATAAAAGGTACGCCGCGAAAAAAAGCGTTTCCTTTTGCCCGGCTCCAGACGGCGTCGATACCACTGCGGTAATAACCCAGGGGCTCCCTGCGGCCAGTGCTATCCAGGCGCTTTGCCAGTTCCCGGTGGCCCAGGTTCAGAAAAGGATAATACTGGTAATGGGCTGCCGTGTCGCGAAGCAGCCAGGGCGTTACGGGCTCATTTCCTGCATAGCCGCGGGAAACATCAAGATCGCGCCTGCCCCTGGCACGTAAAGCCGAGGCCAGTTCCATATCGTCCGTCCAGTTCTCTTCAGCATAGATGTAGGGCGATTTGACGGAAACGGTTTGCGTTACGCCGGGCTTACGTTCTGCGAAGGCATACGCGCTCGCAGAACGCTTGCTCAGCAAAGCCGCATAAGCCCGGTCAATCGCCTTGAATATGCCGGCGCCCAGGAAGAAAGCCGAAGACAGCTTGGCCGCTGTAGAACTTGTTCCGGTCGTGGCATTGAGCAGTTTTCCGCGCTGCTGCACCTCACCGTCTATAAAATAGACTGGGCGCTCAAAGCCCTTGCCATACTGGCTGTCCATTTTCGGAATGCGCATGCTGAGGTGGTCGCGGTCGTCGGCAACCTGGTTAAACATCAGTTTGCGCGATGGATGCATCTTGAGCAGCCAGTCCAGGCCCCATTTGGCTTCGTCGAGCACATCAGGCCTGCCGTTCGCACCCTCGAGTCCGTTGGCCTGTTTGGTATCGCCGAATGCCTGCGGAAAGTCCCGGTAGGCGAGCAGCAAGTGTGCCGCGGCGTTTGCCGAAGTGGTACTGTATTGAAGATAGTCACTTGCGTCGTGCCAGCCGCCTGTGGCGTCTACATGTGCACTGTCTTTCAGGCCTGCGCTGCGCGCGTACAGCGCAAAGCCATCCCGCGTATGGCAGCTGTCTTTCAAAAACGGGTTGAACCCGCAGCGTTGCTGGCGCATGTACCGCAGGCAGAAATCGGCACTTCCCCGGTAAACATCATCAGCAATGATGACCTCGGGAGATGTTGCACCCCCTGCACGAACCAGGTACCTGCCGGGCTTTTTCAGGCCACTGAAATCCAGGCGGGCAGTTTGACTAAAAGGCCCATATTTGCCAAAAGGCCGGGCCGTTGCGGCATATGCCACCTTGCCAGATCCCTTTTCAACGACCTCAAAATTGCGCGGAAACGATTCGCCTTTACCTACCCAAACGGCAACTTTTATACCAGCCGGCCGGTAACCAAGCAAGTTGATCCTGACCCAGCTGCTGTCTGTGCGGGCAGCTTCGGCACCGGGAAGGCATATGAAAAACGATATACAGGTGAGCAAAATTTGCAAGCATTTCATAAGCAGGGGTTGAGGCTTCTAAGATAAGCTTCATGAATTTATCACAGGACTGTCAAACAGCAAAAAAAACATTTTGTCTTAATCAATCGTTTGATTAGTTTTGCCCCCGTTTTAAACGAGATATCAGATGGATAAGCGAACCAGCATTCTCAGGGCTGCAGAAAAATTGTTTTGTGAATTGGGTTATGAGGGAACATCGACACGCAGCATCGCACGGGAAGCGGGCGCCAACATGGCCATGATCAATTATTATTTCGGGTCTAAGGAAGGTGTTTTTGTTGAGATCATGACTGAGCGCATCAAAGCTTTTGGCGCGCAGCTGACGGTCATTGACGAAGACCGGATTTCGCCTATGGAAAAGCTGAAGAAAGTGATTGAAGGTTACGCAGAACGCATTTTTTTAAACACTTCCTTCCACAAAATGATGCACCGCGAACTTTCGCTGGCGCAGCGGCCGGAAATGTATGAAAAAATAAAGGGGGCCATCAGCACCAACCTGGAGGTATTCGAGCACATTGTAACTGCCGGCATCGAAAGCGGAGATTTCAGGCCGGTCGATGTGCGCATGCTGATTGCCACCATTATGGGAACCATCAGCAACGTCGCTTCGTCTCCCGGAAAAGTGACCGGTAATACGCTCGATATCAGCAATCCGAAAGACCGGGATATTCTTAAAGAACGGCTCATTAACCACCTGAAAGAACTCGCGCAGACATTCTTAGAACCCAAAAAATGAAACATGTATTTTTCCGGGCCGTTTCCGGCCTGATGCTGTTCCCCGCATTGCTGTTTGGCCAGCAGATGCGGAGCCTGAACCTGCAGGAAGCGATTGCGCTGGGCATTCAGAACAGCAAAAACCTGAAGCTTTCTGAAAGCAAGATTGAAGAAGCCGTTACCAGGCTCAGATCGGTGAAAGACGACATGCTGCCGGCCGCCAAGGCGGCTTTTATGTACAACCATGCCGAAATTCCGACCAACCAGCTTAAAATAGGCGATGCAAACCCGCTTTACCTGCCCCGGCGCGCAGATGCCTTTGTCGGAACCGCGAGTGTGGAGGAGGTCATTTATGGCGGCGGCAGGCTGAAGTTTGCTGAAGAGTCTACCCGCCTGCTCACAGATGTTGCCCGCCTGGATGCAGACAAAAATCGCGAAGAAGTCAGTTATGCAGTCATTAATACCTATTACGCCCTTTACAAAGTGTTGCAGAGCAAAAAGGTGGTAGCGCAGAACCTGGAGTCCATAGCCGGCCAGCTTAAGCAGGCCCAGCGTTTCTTTGAACAGGGAATTGTAACCAAGAACGACGTGCTGCGTTTTCAGCTGCAGCAGGCCAACGTATCACTGACCGCACTGCAGATTGAAAGCAACCGAAAAGTGATCAATTATGACCTCGATGTGCTGTTGGGTATTCCTGAAAACACCGAAGTCAGTCTCCCTGAAACCGGGCTTGCCCTGCAGGCGGCAGCACCGCTCGATACGTACCTGGATATGGCCTTGACCAGCCGGCAGGAACTCAGGCAGCTTGACTTGCAGAACAAGGTAGCAGGTCTGAACGTCAGATCAGTGAAAGCAAATACATTACCGGCACTCGGTGTAGGCGCAAACCTCTACTATATCAATCCGAGCGGCAGTTTCATTCCGCCGGTACACCAGTTTATCGTACCCGTTACGCTCGGTGCCACGCTTTCCTGGAATATTGGCAGCCTGTGGACAAACCGGAATAAAGTTGCCGATGCGCAGATTCGCCAGCAGCGCACCCTGATCGAAAAAGATATCCTGACCGATGAGGTAAAGAAAGAGATCAATAAAAACTACCAGAATTACCAGGTTGCGGTAAATAAGATCCAGGTGCTCCGGGCCTCAATTGCGCAGGCCGAAGAGAATGACCGGTTGCTGGCATCGAAATACAAAAACAATGTAGCCTCTGCCATAGACCGGATCGATGCCGAGACCCTGCTTTACCAGGCGCGAATTGACCTGGAGCTGGCCAAAGCCGATGCAGGACTCGCTTATTACACCTTATTGAAATCAACCGGAAAAATAGCCCAATAAATCACCAGCATATCATGACAACTGAGAAGAAAAAAAAGAACAAGGTCGTTCCCATCATCCTGGGCGTACTCCTGATCATCGGTGCCGTCTTTGGCATCAAGGAATATATTTACTACAGCAAACATGTCGACACCGACGACGCACAGATTGACGGCGACATCAGTCCGGTGGTGGCACGCGTTGGTGGTTATGTGAAAGAGATCCGTTTTGAAGAAAACACCGCCGTAAAAGAAGGCCAGCTAATGGTGAAACTGGATGACAGCGATTATAAAGTTAAACTGGAGCTGGCCAGGGCCGGGCAGCAGGGCGCAACCGCAGGCGTAGACGTTACGCAGTCGCAGATCGCGGCAACCGCAGCTACGACCAGCACCGCACGTGCCAACATCGAAGCTGCCCGTGTAAAACTGAACCTTGCTGATAAAGATTACCAGCGTTATGCCAACCTGGTCAAGGACGGCTCTGTTACACAGCAGCAGTTTGACCAGGCCAAAGCGCAGCAGGAAAGCGCCCGTGCCGCTTATACAGCAGCTGTAGACCAATATAACGTGGCTGTTAAACAGGTCGGTGCCACGCGTTCGCAACTGGCTGTCAGCAATACCGGTGTAAGCCAGCGCCAGGCAGATGTTGATTTTGCGCAACTTCAACTCTCTTATACAGATATTGCCGCCCCGGCGTCGGGCATTGTTGGCAAGAAGACCATACAAAAAGGGCAATTGGTGCAGGCCGGACAGACCTTGTTCTCGATCGTCAGTACAAACAGCATTTATGTAACAGCCAATTTCAAAGAAACGCAGCTGGAACAGCTCAGGCCCGGGCTGCCGGTCGATGTGAATGTCGATGCCTATCCGGACCTGAAGGTAACTGGCGAAGTGTATAATTTTTCGCCGATTACTGGCGCCAAAGGTTCACTTCTTCCTCCGGATAACGCAACCGGCAACTTTGTTAAAGTTGTGCAGCGCGTGCCTGTAAAGATCAAACTGAAAGCATCGAAAGAAGTACTCAGCAAACTGCGCCCGGGCATGAGCGTAAAGGTGTCTGTGTCTGTTAAATCGTAGACAATGGCCGAACAAGGTTTAAAAAAATGGGTGATCACTTTTACGGTGATTACCGCATCGCTCCTGGAACTGATCGATACGACAATTGTCAACGTAGCGCTGCCGCAGATCCAGGGAAACCTGGGCGCGACGCTCGAGGATGTTGCCTGGTTATCTACAGGTTATGCGGTTGCCAACGTGATCGTTCTGCCCATGTCGGGCTGGCTTGGTTCGCGGTTTGGTCGTAAAAATTACTTCCTGGCCTCGATCATCATGTTTACGATCGCCTCTTTTCTGTGCGGAAATGCGACGACGCTCGAAGAGCTGATCTTGTTCCGCATTCTTCAGGGTGTTGCCGGCGGCGGTCTGATTTCGACTGCACAGGCCATTCTGCTTGAGACCTGGCCGCGCGAAGATGTCGGCATTGCAACGGCGCTCTTTGGTTTGGGCGCAGTTGTCGGGCCTACAGTTGGCCCCACCATTGGCGGCTATATCCTGGAAATCAGTTCCTGGCCATGGATCTTTTATGTCAACATCCCGGTAGGCATTCTGGCCGCGTACTGCACCTATGCCTTTGTCAGGTCCACGCCAAAAGAAGGCAAGGGCATGCCGGTAGACTGGTGGGGCATCCTCCTGCTGGCCGTAGCCATAGGCAGCCTGCAAACCGTACTGGAAAAAGGAGAAAGTGAAGACTGGTTTGCCGCACCTTATATTATCGTGTTGTCTGCCCTGTCTGTCATCGGCATCCTGTTGTTCATCTGGCGCGAGCTGAGTACCGACCACCCGGTCGTAAACTTCAAGATCATGCGTCACCGCAGTTTTTCGGTAGGTATGTTCACCTCTTTCGTGCTCGGGTTTGGGCTGTATGGTTCGGTATTCGTATTCCCGATTTTCTGTCAGAACCTGCTCGGCTTTTCGCCCCTTCAAACCGGCGAACTGCTGTTTCCGGGTGGCCTTTGTACCATTGCCATGATGCCGTTTATTGGCATTATGCTCAAGAAGGGGGTGCCGGCACAGTTTATGGCCACCCTGGGCATGCTGCTTTTCTTTGTTTTTTGTACCATGCTTAGCAATTCGACCCTGGCTTCGGGCACCGGCGATTTTTTTCTTCCGCTGGTGATCAGGGGTGTCGGCATGGCGCTGCTGTTTGTTCCGCTCACCACGCTGGCCATCCAGGACCTCAAGGGCGCCGAGGTTGGACAGGGCTCGGGACTGAACAACATGATGCGCCAATTGGGCGGCTCATTCGGTATTGCTTCGCTGACCACACTTATCCACGTGCGGCAGGGCTTTCACCGCAGCAACCTGCTGGTTCATGTAAATGAAAACAACCCGGCCTTTACCGACCGGTTCAATATGATGATCAAAGGTTTTATGGCCAAAGGGGCTTCATTATTTGACGCTAAGATGATGGCACTGAAGGCCATGGAAGGTACGGTAATTAAACAAACGCTCTTGCTGACCTATAATGACGCCTACTGGGTAGCAGGTCTGATCATGCTGCTGAGCATCCCATTGTTGTACCTGCAGAAATTCAAAAAGAACACAAATATTCCGGCAGATGTTCACTAAGAACAGTGCCATTAAACAAAATAGCCGCTACACGAATGCAGCGGCTATTTTATCCCAAAAAATTAACAATTAATACAATCAGCTCTTAGAGCTGCTTGTATGTAAACCTAGCGGCTATCGCTAGCCGAATAGATAGTCTAAGTTACGGATTTTCCATAAACTTTCAAAATAATTTTGCCGGCCCCAGTCCGGTAATGTCCTGATTTTTTGGTAGTATTACGGCCACAAATACCGAAACCAAAGAATAATGATGCCGAAATTCCGAACCGCCGGACAGCGAGAGTCCGTTTTTAACGCGGAGGTGATATCCAGATTCGAGTTGTACAACAGCTTGTTTCTGACCCTCCCCTTCTACAAAGTAAAAGATACAGGTACCCTGTTGCCCTTGTTTTTTAAGAGTTGCGAAGAAGGCGTGAAGGAAAAACAGCGGCCGGCAGAGATCATTGAAGGTTTTTTCGAAAAATACACGCCGGGAGCAGAAACGAAAGATATCCACGACCTTCTATTCAGGTTTATCCAATATATTGAGCGCCAGGTCGTTTTGTTTGATGCCGTTGAGGACGCTTCTTTCAGCAAACTGCATACGCCAGATGAGCAGACCTCGCTCAAAGCGCTGCTGCAGCGCAGTGCTGAACATCCGGCCCTGCACGAACGTTTCCAGAAACTGATCAACGACTTTTCGCTTCGCCTGGTGCTGACTGCCCACCCTACGCAGTTTTATCCGGGCACGGTGCTGGCCATTATTACCGACCTCACCGAAGCAATCAAAACGAACAACCTGACCGAGATCAACACCCTGCTTCAGCAGCTGGGAAAAACGCCTTTTTTCAATAAAAATGAAGTAACACCTGTGCATGAGGCACTCAGCCTGGCCTGGTACCTGGAAAACGTATTTTACTTTGCTGCTGCCAATATCCAGACAGAGACCGACCAGATCTTCAATGAGTTTAACCTGGAAAGCAACAAGATCGTCGAATTGGGCTTCTGGCCGGGCGGCGACCGCGACGGCAATCCGAACGTCCATGCGCGAACCACGATCGAGGTGGCACGCATGCTGCGGCAAATCCTGTTCAGGTGTTATTACCGCGATTTCAGGAACCTGAAACGCCGCATAACCTTCAGGGGCGTTGAAGATACGATCAACGTACTGCAGGAAGTTTTATACAACAACGCCTTTGACAATTCGATTGAGGGCGAGGATATTTCTGCATTCCTGCTCGAAAACCTGAATAAGATCCGGGAGACCCTGATCAACGACCATGGCGGGCTTTTCCTGGAGCCGGTCAACAACCTGATCCGGAAAGTGGACCTTTTTGGCTGTTACTTCGCTTCGCTGGATATCCGGCAGGACAGCCGGGTACTGCGCGATGTGCATGCCTTCTGCCGCCAGAACAAACCCATCAACTCGCTGTATCCGGCAAATTATGATGAACTGAGCGAAAGCGAGAAGATAGGCCTCATCTCTTTCAAGGAAGCACGCATCAACTTTGCAGAGCAGGGCGATGATCTCGTGCAAGATGCACTCCAAACGATAGAAGAAATCAGAAGCATTCAGAAAAATAATGGTGTGAATGCCTGCGACCGGTTCATTATCAGCAATTGCCAGCAGGCCAGCGACATTCTGCAGCTCATGGAACTATTCCTCTGGAATGGCTGGAGCCTGAGCAACCTGACCATGGATTTTGTGCCGCTGTTCGAAACCGTCAAAGACCTGGAAGTTGCGGCCGAAGTGATGGAGACGCTGTATACCCATCCCGTTTACCAAAAACACCTGGCTAGCCGGGGCAACAAGCAGGACATCATGCTCGGCTTTTCAGACAGCACAAAAGACGGCGGTTACCTGATGGCCAACTGGTCGATCTTTAAAGCGAAAACCGAACTGACAGCTGTATCTGCCCGGCACAACATTCAGCTTGCCTTTTTTGACGGCCGCGGCGGACCACCGGCACGCGGTGGCGGAAAAACACACCGCTTTTATGCGTCTATGGGCCGTGAAATTGCCAATAAAAACATCCAGCTTACCATACAGGGCCAGACCATCAGCTCGCAATATGGCTCGGTAGACAGTGCAGAGTTCAACATCGAACAGCTCATCAACGCCGGCATATCTTCGGGCATCAAGGAAAAACACAATGTTTTGTTAGACAAAGAGCACAGCGAAGTGGTCGCGGCCATGGCATCAGAAAGTTACGAAGCCTTTGTAGCCCTGCGCCAGCATCCACAGTTTTTGCCTTATCTTGAAAACTTTTCCCCGCTCCGGTTGCTTTCCAAGATCAACATCAGCAGCCGCCCCGTAAAACGCAACAAGGGGCGAGAGCTCAGGCTCGAGGACCTTCGGGCCATCAGTTTTGTTAACTCCTGGAGCCAGCTCAAGCAGAACATTCCCGGCTTTTATGGCATCGGCACCGCATTAAAAAATCGCGAAAACGCAGGCGAATGGGAAAAAGTATCCAGAACATACCAGGAGTCCGGATATTTCAAAACCATCATTGACAATTGCATGATGTCGATGAGTAAGGCTGATTTCAGCATTACAGCCCACCTGGCCGATGACAAAGAATTCGGGACCTTCTGGAAGCAGCTTTATGAGGAATATGAATTGTCGAAAGCCATGCTGCTGAAGTTATCCGGACTTGAAAGCCTGATGGCAAATTATCCGGTAGATAAAAAATCGATCGCCGTACGTGAGCGGATCGTGCTGCCGCTTGTACTTATTCAGCATTATGCTTTGGAAAAGATCAGGCAGGCACCTGCAGATTCGGTCGATGCGGTTTTCGAAAAACTTGCCGTCAGAACAGTTTATGGAATTGTGAATGCCGGCCGCAATACGGCCTGATATGATCAGCATAAACAAAAAGCCCGCACCGTAAAAACGATGCGGGCTTTCTCTTTGCCACGTTCCTGCTACTTGCTGAACGTATAAACTGAAGAGGTTTTATAGATTTCACCCGGCTTCAGAATGGTGTTCGGAAACGATGGCTGGTTTGGTGAATCGGGGAAGTGCTGCGTTTCCATGGCAAAGGCTGTCCGGTAATCGTCTTTAGAACCGTTTTTCATGGTGTTTTTACTTTGCATGAAGTTGCCGCTGTAAAACTGCAGACCCGGTTCCTCGGTATGGATTTCCATGACGATCCCGCTCAGGTTACCGGTTACCCGTGCCGCCAGACTCATTTTTTTGTCTTTTTTCAACACGAAATTGTGGTCATAGCCGCCGCCGTTCTTCAATTGCTCGTTGGTCACATTGATGCGGGAGCCGATCGCCGTTTCTTTTCTGAAATCGAAGGGTGTGCCTGCTACCGTTTCGATCTTTCCTGTTGGGATCAGACCCCCATCGACCGGTAAATAACCATCGGCATTGATCATAACTGTATGGTCCAGAATGGTACCGCTGCCTTCGCCGTTCAGGTTAAAAAAGGCATGATTGGTCAGGTTAACCGGAGTCGCCTTGTCGGTCGTAGCCTCGTAATCCATTTTAATGGCATTATCATCGGTCAGCGTGTAGGTAACTTTGGCCTGGAGATTTCCCGGAAAGCCCTCTTCGCCGTCTTTCGAAAGGTAGCGCAGTACCAGTGTTTTTTTGTCTGGCTGCTCAGCATCCCACACCACATACTGAAATCCTTTTTTACCTCCATGCAGGGCGTTTTCTCCATTATTGATCGGCACAGTATAGGTCTGCCCGTCGATGAGGAATTTGCCTTTTGCCAGGCGGTTTCCATAACGGCCAATGGTTGCACCGAAATAGGGTTCACTGGCTTTCTCATAATCGTCTACGCTGCTCATGCCGATGACGACATCGCGCAGGTTCCCATCTTTATCCGGCACCCACAGGCCCACAAGGCGACCGCCGTAATTGGTGAAGATGGCCTTCATCCCCTTCCCGTTTTCGAGGGTGTACATAGCGGTTTGCTTGCCGTGTAACGTCTTGCTGAACTGTGCAGGCTGCAGCCCGCTGCTGTCGGCCTCGCTGGTATCTGCCGTTGTTTGTTTTTTTGTTCCGCTCTGGCATCCGGTAAAGGCCAGAAGCAACAGACCGGCAAAACATGCCAGTCCGGAGGTTTTTCTCAGTTGCTCGAATGAGTTTCGGTTCATTGGGGTTTATATTATTAAGGTAATCTAATGTAGCAAAATTCAAACAAGGCGCCACTGTTCTTTCCTGATTTTTGATTATTGATCAACCCGCCGCATGTATCGGTATGTAACAATTGTTAAAAGATGTTATCGATTGTTAAATTTCCGTTACGCGATTGTTTTTCAGCCCGCTTTCACGTATCATTGCAAAAACTAATTTTTTAGTTTTATTGCTAAACAAACCGCTTTTATGAGAAAACTCTTCCCGTTGCTGGGCTTGCTGTTGCTTTTTTTTACAACCGCACAGGCACAGTCCCCCTACCAGATCAGGGGAAACGTGATCGACACCGCCTCCAGTGTGAAACTGGCCAACTCGTCGGTCAGCATTCTTCGCGCCAAAGACAGCACCCTGTACAAATTTACCCGCACGGCGGCCGATGGCAGTTTTGCCTTGCCGAACCTGCAGCAGGGAAAGTACATCCTGTTGGTAACATATCCTAAGTACGCGGATTACGTCGATTTTTTCCACCTCGACTCAGCGCGTAAAGAAATCGATTTTAAACGGATCAACATGACACTGAAAGCAAAACTGCTTGCAGATGTTATTATTAAAGGTTCGAATGCTATAACCATCAAAGGCGACACAACTGAGTTCAACGCGGCCAGTTTCAAAGTGGACGCGAATGCCAAGGTCGAAGACCTGATCAGACAATTTCCGGGCATACAGGTAGACAAGGACGGGAAGATCACGGCCCAGGGGCAAACGGTAAGTAAGGTGCTGGTAGACGGCGAGGAGTTTTTTGGTGATGACCCCACCCTGGTTACGAAAAACCTGCGTGCCGACATGGTAGACAAAGTGCAACTGTTCGACAAAACCAGCGACCAGGCCGCTTTTACAGGTATAGATGATGGCGAGAAAGCGAAAACACTCAATATCAAACTGAAAGAAGATAAAAAACAAGGCTATTTTGGCAAGTTGGATGGCGGCGCGGGAACCGGGGAGTTCTACCAGGCCCAAGGTATGTTCAACTACTTCAAGGGAAAAAAGAAGTTCTCGGCCTATGGCACGCTCGGCAACACCGGTAAAACCGGCCTTGGCTGGGAAGACAGTAACAAGTACAGCGGCGGTGCGGGCAACATGGAATTTACAGATGACGGCGGGATCATGATCTTCGGCGGCGGTGGCGACGATGAGCTGGAAGGCTGGGACGGCCGGTACGGCGGACAGGGCATTCCGCTGGCCAGAACCGGGGGCCTGCACTTTGACAACAAGTGGGACGAAGACAAACAGTCGATCAATGCCAATTATAAGCTTGGTTCGCTCAGTGTAAGAGGCAACCGAAACAACATTACCCAGAACAACCTGCCCGACCGGGTGCTGAATACAACGAGCGATGAAAATTTTGACAACCGTATTTTCAGGCAAAAGGCCGATGCGAAGTACACCCTTAAAATAGACTCGACCACCAGCCTGACCATCAATGCAGACGGGACGCTTAAAAATTCAGATTCAGAAAGCGACAATTTGTCGAGAAGCTACAATGGCAGTTCGCTGCTGAATGAGAACACCAGGAATCTCACAAGCTCAGCCGACGATAAACAATTCGGTGCTGCACTGCTTTTAACAAAACGCTTCAAAAAGAAAGGCCGTACCATGTCTGTAAACCTGACAGAACGCCTTTCACAGACTGAAACCAATGGCTTTTTGAATTCACATACCAGGTTTCATGATGAAGACGGTGTCAAAGACAGTACAATTAACCAAAACAAGATAGGCTCCATCAGATCGAACGTGTTCAACTCAAACATCACCTACACGGAACCGATTACCAAGTCTACAGCCCTGGTTTTAAATTACGGTCTGAACCTGAACAACGGCACTTCAGACCGGCGTTCCTACAACCAGGGAGAAGGCGGGGCATACAATGTGCTTGACAGTACCTTCAGTAACAACTTTGAATTGAACCAGGTGGCCAACCAGGTAGGGGCGAATATCAATTACAATAAAGGAAAAACCAACCTGAGTTTCGGCACCAGGGTAACCGATGTAAAGTTTGAACAAAGCGATCTCTTTACCGGCAAGGCGTATAACCGCAACTTTACCAACTGGAACCCTCAGGCCCGGTTTACCTATAAAATGTCTTCGCAAAAATCATTCAGGATCAGTTATAACGGCAACAATACTCAGCCAAGCATCAACCAGATTCAGCCGATCCGCGAAAACACCGATCCCCTTAACCAGGTGCTTGGCAACCCCGATCTGGAACCGTCTTTCACAAATTCCTTCAGCGGCAACTACAACTCATACAAGATCCTGGGTAATCAATACATCAACATTTATGGCGGGTATTCGTTTACCATCGATCCGATTGTGATGAATACCGTAACCGACCAAAGAGGAGCCAGCACCTTCCAGTCGTTTAACCTGAGCGGGGAAAACAACTCGAATTTTTACGGAGGCGGATATGTGGGTAAAAAAATCAAAAAAGTAGATCTGGACGTGGGCATGAACTTTTATTTAAATGGCAATACGTTTTACAACATGACCAACAATGCCCTGAATCGTACCAGGAATTACAGCTATTCCGGTAACCTGAGCTTTTCGCAATACAAGCCGAAAAAATACAATTTCCGCTTAGAAGCGGGCCCGCAGTACAATACCAGCGAATCATCACTGCAACCGGATGTTAACAACAATGGCTGGAGCGCAAACGGACAAGCATCGTTCAGGGTATACCTTCCGGGCAAAATCGAGATCGGCTCAGATGCAAATTACAACTACCGCGCCCGCACCCAGTCCTTCAATGAAGACTTTGAAAGGCTGCTGCTCAATGCAAGCCTGACCAAGAAATTTTTCAAGCAAGAAAACCTGGCCATTGTCCTTTCCGGGAACGACCTGCTAAACCAGAACATTGGTTTTGACCGGCGCGCAAGCAACAACCTGATTATCCAAAATAGTTACACCACCATTCGCCGGTACTTTCTGTTTTCGGTGATCTGGGATTTCAATAAAATGGGAGGCAAGTAAAATGACATACCTAAAAAAAATAGCGGCTATAGGCAGCATGATGCTACTGGCAGCAACACAGCTTCAGGCTCAAAATGCGCGATTTGTTTCTGAGGGGACGATTGAGTTCGAGAAAAAAGTAAACATGTATGCCAAGATCAAAGCCAGGATCAACAAAGACAATGAAAGCTTTATGCAACAGGCGTTTGACCAGTACAAACGTACACAGCCCCAGTTCAAGACATTCAAAACGAAGCTCAGTTTTTCGAAGGCGCAGAGCCTTTTCAGCCCGATCGCTTCAGACGATGATTCGAAAGGCAATGGTTTCTTTGGCGAGGACCCCAGCATCAACATGAAAAACCTGATCCTGACCGACTTCAATACAGGAACCAGTTCCTCGCTGAAAAAAATATTTGAAGAGCAATACCTTGTCAAGGACAGCATACGGAAGATCAACTGGAAAATAACAGACGAAACACGCCAGATTGCCGGCTATGATTGCCGGCGGGCAAATGCGCTGGTGATGGATTCTATATATGTTGTGGCATTTTACTGCGACCAGATCCCGGTGTCTGGGGGCCCCGAATCGTTTACCGGATTGCCGGGCATGATTCTCGGACTGGCCCTCCCGCATGACAATACCAGCTGGTTCGCTACGAAGGTTACAGACGCCGCCGTTGCCGAAAAGGACCTGGTGCTGACCCTACCCAAAAAGGTCAAGGCTGTAGACAACAAGGGCCTTAAAGCAGCCCTTGAATCGGGAATGAAAGACTGGGGCGAATACGGCAAGCCTATTGTCAAGGCAGCTCTCCTGTAAGAACACATATCAATTATATACGCGATCATGCAGCCCGAACGGGCTGCATTTTTTTTGCGTGTCAGGAAAATGAAAAGGTTGCCAACGTTTGAGAACCATCAGCTTGAAGATGGAGCGCCTTTAAAACACCATGATCAGACAAGCTCAAAAAGCTTAAACCAGAAAAAGCTGGCACGTGGCCTGTTTGCAAATCGCACTGGCAAATTCAACCTGCACAAACTGGGAGCAATCGTTCTGCATGCCTTAGGCATTCTCAAGCAATTTATATCCTTTTCCGTGCACATTGATGATCTCGACTTTCGGATCCTCGCGCAGGTACTTGCGCAGTTTGCTCAGAAAGACATCCATGCTGCGGCCATTGAAATAATTGTCGTCGTGCCAGATGCTCAGTAAGGCCTCTTCGCGGGTGAGTACCGCGTTTTTTTTCAGACACAGCAGGCGAAGCAGCTCGGCCTCTTTGGTAGACAGCTTCTGCTGACTGCCCTGCCGGTTAATGACCTGCGTTGTATAGTCAAATTCATAATCGCCGATTCTGAACTGGTTTTGCACCTGGGGAATTTCCTTATGGTCTTTCTGTGACACCCTTTTCAGCAGCGCATTGATGCGCAGCAGCAGTTCCTCGATCCGGAAAGGTTTGGTAATGTAGTCATCGCCGCCAAGATCGTAGGCATGGGACTTGTCTTCCATCATGGCTTTTGCAGTTGCAAAAATGATCGGAATATCAGGGTTGATCTTTCTGATCTCTTTGCCCAGGGTAAAACCATCTTTTTTCGGCATCATCACATCAAGGATACAAAGGTCGAAGTCCTCGCGCGTAAATGCCTTCAGGCCTTCCTCCCCGTCTGTTGAGAGCACCACTTCGAATTTTCCTTTCAGCTGCAGGTAGTCTTGCAGCAGCAGACCAAGATTGGGGTCATCTTCGACCAGGAGGATCTTTTTCATAGTCAGGAATTTTTGTGTGTGTTAAATAGAATTGTAAAACCCGTGCCTTTGTCTTTCTCAGACTGTACTTTAATCGTACCGTTCATCTGTTTCACAATATCCTGCACGTAATTCAGGCCCAAACCAAAGCCCTTCACATCGTGGAGGTTGCCCGTAGGCACACGGTAAAACTGATCGAAAATGCGTTTCGTCTGCTCTTTGGTCATGCCGATCCCTTTATCTGCAATCTCGACCAGCAGGTTTTTCCCGGCATGAGCCGTTCTGATTGATATTTCCGGGGCTCCGGCGCTGTATTTATTTGCATTGTCTACCAGGTTGTACAGCACGTTCGACAAGTGCAGCTCATCGCCGGTTACCACCGCATTGCTTGCTTCAAGCGACAGGTTGACGAGCGCATTTTTTTTCTGAAGCTGCAACTGCATGCTGTCGATCACGGCAGTGATGAGCTCGTTGAGGTCTACAGGCTTGCGCTCCAGGTTCAATTCATTTTTTTCCAGGCGGGCAATGCTCAGTACACGCTCAATGTGGTTACCCAGCCTTACGTTCTCATCGTAAATAATACCTGCCAGCCGGTTTACGCGGTTTCGGTCTTCCTGAACCTCGGTATCCCGCAATGCTTCGCTGGCAATCATGATCGTGGCCACCGGCGTTTTAAACTCGTGGGTCATGTTGTTGATAAAGTCTGTCTTCATTTCAGAGATTTTTTTCTGCCTCAGGATGGCATACAGGGTATAACTGAAAATAAAGACAAGCACCAGCAGCAGGGCAGCAGATGAGGCAAGCGTTGCCCACATATTGGTCATGATCAGCGTGTTTTTATTTGGAAAACTGATGTAGAGCCGGCCCGGATCGCGCGTCATGTCGTTGCTGAATACCTTGGCGTGGAAAGTATTTGCCGGAAGGAAAGACGCCACGTTGTTGGCGGTCTTCATGTACACAACCGAGTCTTTCGCATCGGGCGTTACCATGAAATTGTACTGAAGCGGAATATTGTGGTTAATCAGTTCCGCTTTCAGGTAATTGTCAATCACCTCAATAGCGGGCAGGCGGTCTGCCAGTGCCAGGTTTTTATGCTGGAGTTCGTTCACCACATCCTCAACGATAGCCTGGTTGTTATATGCTGTATTGGCCGAGTCAGAATTGAACTTGGCCAGGGCCTCTTCATATGTTTTCCTGGCGGCATTGTCCTCCCGTTCGAAGCGCCTGCGCAGGTCATCAGGAACCTTTGGTAACGAAATGGTAAGCGGCTGCAGGGTCTGCGGGTGATATACCAGGTACCGGATCGTGTCGGGCAGGTTGTCTGACGTATATTGTATGGATTTCCTGTCTGGCGACCCAAGTGTTGGAAAAAAGCCTCCACTGATCAGGTTACCGTCTTTATCGATGTTCCCCACCAGGCCAATACGCAACGGGGAGTTCCCTGTTTGGGCGGTTGGTGCAGACAGGGACCGGTATTCAGCCTCGCTGATGATGGTGGCCCGGAGGTAGCTGTTCTGGATCAGGTTATCATTCTTGACCACTTCCGCCTCGATCTCCTTCTGGCGTTTCAGCTTGCGCAGCTGCACGTTTGCCTTATAGTTTCCCTGCACCTCTGCCAGGTCCATGTACAATTTTCTCAGTTCAGATTTACGCTTCTGCCGCGCCTCACTGTCTTTTTTGTTTACGTGAAAATAGACATTCCGCTTTTGGATCTTGTTGGCCACCGCATGCAAAACCTGCTTTACCTCCTGCGCAAAGAGTTGTGACTTAAGCTGATAGGCTTCGTTGATGTAATACAGCTGCATCACGAACACCCCCAAGAGGGCACCGGTCATCAACGCCGTAATCAGCCAAAAATTTCTCTTCTTCATCCTGTATTGTCAAAAATAGCCAAGGGAGCCCACTGCAAGCCGCTTTTTAACAATTTTTAACACATTGAAAAACAAAGGTTTCCTAAAAAAAATGCCGGGCAATTGCCCGGCACCTCATATTAAAATTTGTTTGCTTAAAAAAGTCTTTTTAGAAAGGAAGATCATCGTCATCACCAGGCGCGTTGTTCACGTCCATTGGCGGCGCATATTCAGGTGAAGACTGAGCCGGTGCATTTGGTGCAACGGCATTGATGCGCCATACCACCAGGCTGTTGAAGTATGATGTTTTACCACTTTTATCTGTCCATGGACGGCCGCGCAGGTTGAAATGAACCTCTACCATATCACCTGCCTTCAAGGGATCAAGCAGTGCGGTCTTGTCTTGCAGCGCCTCGAACCTGATGTATTCAGGGTAGCTTGGATTTTCTGCATATTCTACGATCAAATCACGTTTCTTGAATGTTTCGCTCACCTGCTGCGTTGCACCTACCTCGTGCACTTTTCCTTTGATTTCCATATTAAATGCTGCTGTATATTCGCTAAACTTCAAATCTCCTGAATTTTATTGATAACTTCGCCAAGAATATGGTTCAAGTTTTCCACAATAAAAGCAAGGTAATCATTACCTGCAACAAACGCCTCTCCCCTTACCTGCAGACCGAAGTTCAGGAGCTCGGCTATGATATTGTGCGCAGTTTTTCAACAGGTGTTGAGCTGTACATTACCCTGACTGAATGCATCAGGCTAAACCTGAACCTGCGCTGCGCCAGCCAGATTCTTTACTCGCTCAGGCAGTTCAAGGCCAGCGGCCCCGACGCACTTTACCAGGAGGTCCTGAAGATGGAATGGGAAGAGCTGATCGACTTTTCAGGGTATTTTTCGGTTACGTCGAACGTTGACAACCCACAAATCAATACGCCGCTTTTTGCGAACCTGAAAGTCAAGGACGCCATTGCCGACCGCATCAAAGAAAAGAAGGGCATGCGCCCCAACTCAGGGCCTGAGGCAAACAAGGCTGTCATTCACCTCTATTGGAAAAACGATGAGGCTGAGATTTTTGTTGATACTTCCGGCGAAACCCTCGCCAAACACAGTTACCGGAAAATTCCCGGCAAAGCGCCCATGCTGGAGGCCCTGGCCTCGGGGGTGATCTATGCAAGCAAATGGGACCGGAAATCACCATTCGTAAACCCGATGTGCGGTTCAGGTACGCTCGCAATCGAAGCCGCGCTCATCGCAACTAACCGCCGCCCGGGTTTGTTCCGCATGAATTATGCGTTCATGCACCTGATCGGCTACGATGAGCAAGCCTTCTTCCAGGAGCGCCGCCTGTTGAAAGACCAGGTAATCAAATTGCCCGATCTCAAAATCATTGCAACCGACTTATCTGACGATGCCATCGATGTAAGCCGGAGAAATGCCCGCACAGCCGGGGTAGAAACCCTCATTACCTTCGAAACATGCGACTTTGCGCGTACCGAAGTACCACAGGGCGAAGGCGGCATGGTGGTTTTCAATCCGGAATACGGCGAACGCCTTGGTGTTCACAGCAAACTGGAAGCGACCTACAAGCGCATGGGCGATTTCATGAAACAGGAGTGCAAAGGCTATGCGGGTTACATCTTTACCGGCAACCCTGACCTTGCCAAGCGCATCGGGCTTAAGGCCAGCCGCAAGATCGAATTCTACAACGGTAAGCTGGACTGCCGCCTGCTGGAATACGAACTGTATGAAGGTACCCGGCGAACGGAGTTTAAGCAGGACAGTTAGGATCGGGGTCAGTTTGCCCTTTTATCTGCCTGCTTCCCGGAACCTGGCTTTGCTGGCCAGGTTCGCCGGAAGAAACTGTCTTTTCCTCAGGGGCGGTATGCAGTCCGTTCAAGCCGATGGTTTTGCCCGCCTTCGAGCTCCTGGAAATGAGGTCATAAATGTGCTCCGCTGAATTTCAATCGAGCCAGCAAACATTCCGAACCGACCGCAAGGTCTTAATTATATTTTTTTGCTAAAAGGTCTACAGCCTGTGGCACAACGCTGACTAAGCGCCGCATACAAACCTCCACCATTGATCTCTTTCATTTCGTTTACATTCAATTCCCTGGATTTTCATAATTGTGAATAATTTAATGATGCCTAGTCTATTTTGGGTTTTTGGCTTTTCCTCAGGTTAGGCTTATCAGGCGAGTCATCAGATTAATGGCAAAAACCGTCGTTCGGTTCTGTAACATCCTGTATTTCAAACAACTGAAAAGAGTTCTTTATTCCGGCGCGAAGTAGTTATCTGTATACGATCAGCGATCTTCTGCCGTTCGTCCGCTTTACCTTTTATACCGGAAATTCGGGATAAGCACAACACTGGCAAAACCAAGTACATCTTTTTTGCGTAAATGATAACAACGGAATAAATTAAATTCATTGTTATGAGAGATGCGCTAAAAGCAAGAACAGATACGGTGGCCAGAAACATCCGGAAAATCAGGGAGTTTCGAAACTACACTCAGGATTACCTGGCGGCAAAACTGGATATCTCCCAGAATGCCTACAGCAAGGTTGAACTGGGCTACAGCAAGCTTACGCTGGAACGGTTGTTTCATATTGCACAAATCCTGGAAGTAGATATTATTCAGCTCATTTCGGCCGATGACAGCGAGATTATCCAGATCATCAAACCGGAGAGCGAAAAGCTGGTTGCTTCGATCGCCTAACCACCGTACCTTTGCTGCATGCAGCATTGGATTGACAAAACCGTAGCCCATGTAAAAGCCGTGCTTCAGCATGCTGAAGCAGGGCATGACTGGTTTCATATCGAGCGTGTATGGAAAACAGCGCTTGGGATCAATAAAGCCGAACGAGCCGATGAGCTCGTTGTTTCTCTTGCCGCCCTGCTGCATGACATTGCTGATCCGAAGTTTAACGGCGGCGATGAAGAAGAGGGGCCGCGCATGGCTGCCCGTTTTTTGGAAGAGATCGCAGTTCCGCCGTCGGCTGCAGACCATGTGGTTAACATTATCCGGTTCATGTCGTTCAAAAACAGCTTCGACAAATCGGCATTTAGTTCCCTTGAAATGCAGGTCGTGCAGGATGCTGACCGCCTGGATGCCATCGGCGCGATCGGAATTGCCCGGGCGTTTACCTACGGCGGCTTTAAAAACCGGACCATTTATGATCCGGCTATTTCTCCGGTAGCAGGGCATACAAAAGAAAGTTACAAACAGACCACCGCGCCCACCATCAATCATTTCTATGAAAAGCTGCTATTACTCAAAGACCTCATGAACACCGCAACCGGCAAACAATTTGCTGCAGCACGTCATGAGTTTATGCAGACCTACCTTGATCAGTTTTACCGGGAATGGAACGGCGAAGCGTGATCTACACCTGTTAAGAATGCGTTTTTCATTGGTTTGTGCTATTTTTTTTAGCTTTTATGCTATTTTTGTTAGCAAAAAGTTATGTCTGACCGCATTCGTGAAAAACTGAACATCCTGGCTGATGCCGCTAAATATGACGTTTCCTGCTCATCGAGTGGCGGCACGCGTAAAAACGATAATGGCGGACTCGGAAACAGCCACGCTTCTGGGATCTGCCATACTTACACTGAAGACGGACGCTGTGTTTCCCTGCTGAAAATTCTGTTGACAAACCATTGTATTTTTGACTGCGCTTTTTGTGTATCACGCAAAAGCAACGATATTAAACGGGCGGCTTTTACCGTTCAGGAAGTCGTTTCGCTGACCATGAATTTTTACCGCCGCAATTATATTGAGGGTCTGTTTCTCAGCTCAGGCATTTTCAAGAATGCCGATTTCACCATGGAACGCCTGCTGCTCGTTGTTAAAAAGCTGCGGCTGGAAGAACGGTTTAACGGATATATCCACCTGAAAACCATTCCCGGGGCCGACCCGGCGCTGCTGCAGGAAGCCGGTCTGTATGCCGACCGGATGAGTATTAACCTGGAAATGCCTACCGAGGCCAGCCTTAAACTTCTGGCCCCTGAAAAGAGCCATGAAGACGTGAAAAAACCGCTCGCGCTGATACAGGCCGGGATCAGTCAGTTCAGCGATGAACGTCGGCTCATCAAAGCCACGCCAAAGTTTGTTCCTGCCGGTCAAAGCACGCAGATGGTTGTTGGGGCTACGCCCGATAGCGATAAGGACATTATGTTCACTGCCAATTCTTTTTATAAAAATTATGGTTTAAAGCGGGTCTATTACTCAGGTTACATTCCGATCAGCCACGATTCGCGCATGCCGGTTATTGGCACAAAACCGCCGCTGCTGCGAGAAAACCGTTTGTACCAGGCAGACTGGCTCATGCGCTTTTATGGGTTTGACGTGGCCGAAATTGTCAATGACCAGTTTCCGCACCTTGACGAGGAACTGGATCCGAAACTCAGCTGGGCGTTACGAAACCTTGAACATTTCCCGGTCGATATCAATACAGCACCTTACCGAATGATTGTTCGGGTGCCTGGAATCGGGGTAGCATCAGCGCAGAAGATTGTCCAGGCGAGAAAATCGGGAAAACTGCACGTGTTCCAGTTAAAAAAGATTGGCATCGCGTATAACAAAGCCAGGTATTTTATCAGATGCGCAGATTCGCCCCAGGTGTTTGGCGACTTTCATGCTTCCCAGATTAAAGGTTATGTGCTCGCATCCGGCCGGAGCAAATACATGCGCCAGGCAGCAAACCAACTTAATTTATTCTGATGCACTCGTTTATTTGCGATGGCAGCATGGAGGGCGTGCTGACTGCGGTATTTGAATATTTTGAAAGGCATGGAAAAAACAGTCCGGACGCGGCTGTACTGCACACCCCGTCCAGTTGGGTTCCTGATGCGTTCAGTGCGCCTGTGCATGTTCACAGCGATGCCGTTAAAGCCGCGCGCGTTTGGAAGGGCCTCGGACAGCGCCTGGACAGGGCCTGGCTGCGGCGCGTTTTCTGTTGCTACCTCTCAGAACAACCCGAAGCCCTGATGCAGCTGTTCTCTTTTTGCAATTATGTGTTTCTCGGTGGTGCCCCCGACAACTACGGCAACGCCCATGTTCAGGCGGTAGCCTCTGTTGCACGCAGCGTGGAACGCGAAAAGCACCGCATGGAAGCGTTTATCAGGTTCGAGGAACTGGAAGATGGCCTGTTCTACGCCGCCGCAGATCCTGACTTTAATGTGCTTCCGCTCATAGCAAAACATTTCAGAGATCGCTTTGCCGACCAGCAATGGCTCATTTATGACCGGCGCCGGCAGTATGGCCTGCACTTCAAAGCCGGGCAACTGGAAGAAATAACGCTGGAGACCGCGCCCCTCAGGCAAACGCCGGCTGCCCTGCTCGATGAGAAAGAGGCGCTGTATGCACAGTTGTGGAAAGACTATTTCAAAAGTACCAACATTCCCTCCAGGAAAAACATGAAATTGCACATTCAACACGTACCAAAGCGATACTGGAAGTACCTGACAGAAAAACTACCGTCCTGAAGTTTTTGTTGCTGGTGAATATTCCTGTAACTTGGGTCACACTACATTTAATTCAGCATGAAACTCAGCGTTCTTGTTCTCATTACTGCCGTTGCGGTCGGGCTTTCCATCGCCCTGGTTAATTTTCACTTCCAGGGTAGCTGGTATTATTCACTCATTTCTTTTGGCATATCTTTCGGCACCAGTTTTATCGTCTTTTACTACCTGCTCGAGAAATACATCTACTCTAAGATCAAACTGATCTATAAAATGATCCATAACCTGAAATTGGGTAAAGACCTTAAAGAGGCTTTGGGAGAATATGTGAGCTCAGACCCCATCAATGATGTGGAACAGGAAGTGAAAGAATGGGCAGGTGCGAAAAAGCGCGAAATAGACCTCCTTAAGAAACAGGAACAGTTCAGGAAAGAATTTCTATCGAACGTTTCCCACGAATTTAAAACGCCCCTTTTTGCCATTCAGGGTTATATTGAAACTTTGCAGGATTGCATCGTTGACGATCCGGATATGGCCAGGCAATTTCTTAAAAAAGCCGAGAACAATGTGGAGCGACTCAGTTACCTGATCAACGATCTGGATGAGATCTCGAAGCTGGAAACTGGCGAGATTGCCATTAATTTCCAGAAGTTTGACTTCGTGCCTCTGGCCAAAGAAGTAATTGATAGCCTGGAAGACCGCGCCGCTGCAAAACGCATCGTTTTCTCCCTGAAAGAAAAATATGCGGTGCCCACGCCCGTTTCGGCAGACCGGGAAAAGATCAGGCAGGTTATGATCAACCTGCTCGTTAATTCCATCAAATACGGGCGCCCTGACGGAACAACCGCCGTCAAGATCTTTGAACTTCATGACCAGTTCCTGATCGAAGTGACCGATGACGGAATCGGCATTGAGGAAAAACACCTGCCGCGGCTGTTCGAGCGCTTTTACCGGGCAGACAGCCACCGTTCCCGGCACGAAGGCGGCACCGGGCTGGGCTTAGCTATTGTAAAACACATTCTCGAAGCGCACCAGCAGACCATTTCTGTCAGAAGTACGCCACAAATCGGAACCACGTTCGCATTTACCTTGCAGAAAGCCGGTTAGGGTAAAGCGTACGATTAAATTAATCAACCCTGTTAACATTAACTTAACATTACCTGCATAGCTTTGCACTACATTTTTAGAACAAAGCATGAGTAACCTTTTTAAGTTCTTTACGCCCCAAGACAAAAAGTTCCATCCCCTTTTCGAACAGGCAGGAAGTAATGTATTGAAAATTTCAGAGGCGCTGCTGGCGGCTGTGAGCACCAGCGATCTGGCCAAACGAAAAGAGATCTTTAAAGAGATCGAGCGGCTCGAACATGTCGGCGACGACATTACACATTCCATATTCCTGGAGCTGAGCAAGAACTTCATTACTCCCTTTGACCGGGAAGACATTCACGCCCTGGCTTCTGCGGTAGATGATATTGCAGATTACATCTACGGTACGTCAAGCCGCCTGGATATGTACAAAATGGATGAAATCAGCGATCCAATCGTAAAAATTGCAGAAATCCTCGTAGAAATGTGCCAGGATATCGACAAAGCGATCAAAGAGCTGCGCAGTTTCAAGAACATTCGTGTTATAGCCGATGCATGCGTACGCATCAACAGCGGCGAAAACCAGGCTGATTATGTGTTTACCATGGCCGTGGCCCGGCTGTTTGAATACGAAACGAACGCCATTGAACTGATCAAACAAAAAGAAGTGTTACAGATGATAGAGACCGCAACAGACAAGTGTGAAGACGCTGCCAACGTTTTGGAGTCTATCCTTGTGAAAAACGCATAAAACGAACAGCATGGTAACGACCTTACTCGTTGTTGTAATCATCATGGCAATCGCCTTCGATTACATTAACGGATTTCATGATGCGGCAAACTCCATTGCCACCGTTGTATCTACTAAAGTTTTAACGCCTTTCCAGGCTGTTCTCTGGGCAGCCATTTTCAACTTTGCCGCTTACTTTTATTTTACTGACCACAAGGTCGCCAATACCGTTGCGAAGACGGTCTCCGAAAACTTCATTACCCTGGAGGTTATTCTTGCCGGACTGATTGCCGCCATTGCCTGGAACCTGTTCACGTGGTGGCATGGCATCCCTTCCAGCTCATCGCACACGCTGATCGGCGGTTTTGCCGGCGCAGGCATTACTCACGCCCTGTCGATGGGCGCGGGGGTAACTGATGCCATTAACATCAGTTACGTAATTAAAATCGTATCTTTTATTGTTCTTGCTCCGGTGATCGGTATGGTCTTTTCGGTTATTCTTACCCTGATCATCATTAACATTTGCCGTAAGGCACGGCCAGCTACCGCAGAACGCTGGTTTAAAGTGCTGCAACTGGTTTCTTCTGCTGCTTTAAGTTTTGCCCATGGCGGTAACGATGCGCAGAAAGTAATGGGTATCATTTACGTATCGATGGTAGCGGCCAGTGTTATACCTTCTGGCGGACACATGCCTGAGTGGATTCCCCTGGCCTGTTACTCAGCCATCTCGCTCGGCACCATGAGCGGCGGCTGGAAGATCGTCAAAACGATGGGCAGCAAGATCACCAAAGTAACACCTTTAGAAGGGGTCGCGGCAGAAGGCGCCGGCGCCATTACACTGGGTGTTACCGAACATTTTGGTATCCCGGTTTCAACAACGCACACCATTACCGGATCAATCATCGGTGTAGGTCTGGTAAAAAGCATTTCGGCAGTTCGCTGGGGGGTTACCATTAACCTGGTCTGGGCCTGGATATTGACGATCCCCGTATCGGCAACCCTGGCCGCAGCGCTGTATGCCCTGATCCATTTTGTATTGTAGGCAATTCCAATAATGTATTAAAAAAGCCTTGCAGTCAAAAAACTGCAAGGCTTTTTTAATACCTGCTTTCAAGGTTTCATGTGAAACGGTTTTAAAACACCATTGTTACCTTTCCGGCGCTTCCGGCATCATTGTATTTCCACTGCGGGCCGGAACTGATCAGCCGGATCAGTTCATCTATGTATTTTTTATCTGAGTCACGATCTCCCAACAGCACGTTAAAATCCTTCGGCTTGCCGGACGGGTCGATACTGAAGCCGACAGTGATCAGCTTATTAACCGCCTTCTGGTTAGCGAGCCGGCTGTTCTTCTGCAAGTATGCATTGTAGGCCTCCCACCCTTCTGCCGGTTGCGCTTCTGTTGCTGCAACTTTCGCCCGTACGCGACCCTCAGAGCCACGACCCTGCATGGTGCCCGCACGGCGCGCCAAAACTGCACTGTCCGGAATGAAGCCTGTATTGCCGAGATTCCGCTGTTGCGCCTGGCCGTAGCCGACAACCACCTGCTCGTTCAGGAGGTTCTTTTCCTCTTTAAGTGTAATGCGAACGGGTTTCTGGGGTGTGGCGATCATACTCGCAACCGTATAACCTAAAGACGCCGCGGTAATCTTTTCGTCTTTCATGGCGGGCAGACTAAAGTTGCCATTTCGGTCGGTAGTTACATACTTCTCACTACCAGGAATGCTGATCCTGGCACCTGGCAAGGGCTTTCCTTCTTCAGAAACGACTTTACCAGCAATAAAAGGCCTGGGCACTTCGGCACGCCGGCTTGTGTAAGCCTCTGCTGCAGCGGCAATAGCCGGTGCTTGCTGGGCAGCTTTATCGGGCTCGGGGGCAGGAGCGGGAGGCGCTGCCTGAGCGGGAGCAGGCACGGCTTTCGCCGCCGCAGAAGGGGTCCGGCCAGGCGGAACAACCGCCACCATGGCCCGTTTTTCGGTGCGCTCATTTGCAATCGCGGCAGAGGAATCCCGGGCCTGTTTTCTGTTGCGGCTCGCTAGGGCCGGTTCCTGCGCAGCGCCGATCACGACATCCACTTTTTTTGCCCTTCCCGCAAGTTCCCGCTGGCGGTTGTCGGCTTTCATCCAGAAAATAATACCCGCCGAGACAAACAACACAGCCGCTGTGGCGGCAATGCTAAGGCGTTGCCAGGTCAGGCTCCACACCTTTTTCTTCTGCTCATTCCGGGCAGTACGTTCCTGTAACTGTTTCTGAAGCAGCGACAGGTTATTGGCACGTCGCGGCGACTTACTGAGTCCCTCCAGAGCTTCGGCAACAAAAGGATCCTCGAGCACGGCCCGTTCCACGAAATGCATATCATGCGCATTGAGTTTACCGTCCAGGTAATCCTCCAGCATGTCCATATCTAACCAATCCTTATTCACTGCTGTTTTTCTCTATACAAATTTTGAGGTTTCGTTTTCCGTTCTGTATGTAACTCTTCACCTTAGACAGGTCGTAACCGGTCAGCTCGGAAACCTCTTTGTAACACTTTTCCTGCAGGTAAAATAGATCGACACTGATGCGCTGCTCGTCAGGCAGCGTTTGCATGCACTTTTCCATCACTGTCAATTTTTCTTCCCGCGTGCTGTCTATATCCAGATGCACAATTTCGGTGTTTTCCACAAATGTTTCCTCGATTGAAACAGTGTTCTGCCTCCCGGCTACCCGCAGGGCCATCAGGCAATGGTTTCGCGTCAGCACATGGAGCCAGCTTTTAAAGTTCTGCACCTCGTGTATGCGCAGTTTGCGCACCAGCTCCTCGAAGATCTGCATCACTGCATCTTTGCTTTTGTCTTCATCTTTCAGGTAGTTGAAACATACGCCATAAACCAGGTGCATGTAGCGGCCATATAAAACACCAAGCACTTCCAGGTCGCCACTGCGCTTGTAATCGGCTACGAGCTCGGCATCTTCCCTCTTTCGGCTGTTATCCTGATTCCTGATAAATTTCAAAACGTAGCGGCTGCGATTTTTTATCAAGTATAAAAATTATTTTCCTTGCCCGTGTGGAATGGCCGAAAAATTCACATCATCCTGAAAAATAAGCTCATGAAAATTATTTTCGCCTTGCTGACTTCATTTGTTCTTCTGTTTGGTTTTCTGCCTGCTGAAGAACGTCATGTTACCGGGATCGTTACAGACAACCATGGCAAACCCGTAGCGTTGGTGCGTGTCGTTGCGCAGCCATCGGGAAACCACACCGCGACAGACTCAGATGGAAAATATAAGCTAAAGCTAGCACCATCAGATACCCACCTGAATTTTGTACATGCCAGCTACAACCGCTCATTCCCTGTCAAAGGAAAGGCGGTGCTGAATGTCAGGCTGGATGCCGGTGTCCCAATCCTGGATGAAGTTTTAATTGTGGGCGCACCGCGCCGGGAAAAACACGCCATTGTCGGCGCTCTGGCCGTAAGGGCCCTGACGTCTGCGTCGTCGTACGTGCCGTCACCAAACGGTTTGTCCGGACAGGAAAGTTATGCACCTGTTGCCGAAAGTGGATTTAAACGCACAGACAAAGAACCGCTGTCAACTTTCTCAGCTGATGTCGATGCGGCATCGTACAGCAATGTACGCCGTTTTATCAACGCCGGCTCACTGCCCCCGGCCGATGCTGTTCGTGTGGAAGAGCTGATCAATTATTTTGACTACGGTTACCCGGCTCCCGCAGGAAACGAGCCGGTCAACATCATGACAGAGGCTGGCCAGGCACCATGGAACAAAAAACACCAGCTCGTTAAGATTGCTTTACAGGCCAGGCGCATCAGCACGGAGACACTTCCCGCTTCGAACCTGGTGTTCCTGATCGACGTATCTGGCTCTATGGCCGATCCAAATAAACTTCCGCTGCTGGTCTCATCATTTAAAATGCTGACCGAACAGCTGCGGGCTAAAGACAAGGTCGCCATTGTTGTCTACGCCGGAAGTTCGGGCTTAGCTCTGCCCCCCACCCCGGGCGACAAAAAAGCGGTGATCAGGGCCGCGCTTGACCGCCTGTCGGCCGGCGGTTCCACTGCCGGAGGGGCAGGCCTTGAACTGGCTTACCGCACAGCTGCCGGGAATTTTATCAAAGGAGGCAACAACCGTGTTATCCTGGCAACAGATGGTGATTTCAATGTAGGCCAAAGCAGCGATGAGACCATGAAAAAACTGATAGAGAACAAAAGACAATCCGGCATTTTCTTAACCGTTCTCGGCTATGGAATGGGCAATTATAAAGACAGCAAAATGGAAACGCTGGCCGATAAGGGCAATGGCAACTATGCCTACATTGATAATATCCAGGAAGCCCGAAAAGTGCTGGTCAATGAATTCGGCGGCACGCTCTTTACCGTAGCCAAAGACGTCAAACTTCAGGTTGAATTCAATCCCGCTACCATTCAGGCCTATCGCCTTGTTGGTTATGAAAACCGTCTGTTGGCCGACGAGGATTTCAACAATGACCGCAAGGATGCCGGCGATATGGGATCGGGCCATAACGTTACCGCCTTTTATGAGGTCATTCCCACCGG
The DNA here is from genome assembly GCF_003029735.1 of Pedobacter yulinensis. Lineage (GTDB taxonomy): Bacteria > Bacteroidota > Bacteroidia > Sphingobacteriales > Sphingobacteriaceae > Pedobacter > Pedobacter yulinensis. The sequence continues at coordinate 705,526 of NZ_KZ686268.1, read as the reverse complement.
CGTAAAAAGCGAATTTACTGCGGCAATCGACCCGCTTAAATACCAGCAAGCCGAAAAAAAGGCGCGCACTGCGGTCAGCTCAACCGAACTGCTGACCGTGAAAATGCGCTATAAACATCCGCAAAGCGACAAAAGTATGCTGATCACAAAGACCCTCGACCGCGGCGCACTCTCCATAAAGCCCTCTGCGGCTTTCCAGTTCGCATCGGCCGTGGCTGAGTTCGGCATGCTGCTTCGCAATTCTGAATACAAACAGCGGGCAGACTATAATCAGCTCATTGAACGGGCCAGGGCCAGCCGCGGACCAGATAACGAAGGTTACCGTGCTGAGTTTATACGCCTGGCCGGAGCTGCGGCTATTATGGCAAAGGATTTGCTGACTTCCGGGCAAAAACACATGCCGGATGAAAAAAATTAGCACCCTTGTTCCCTTGCTTGCCCTGCCCTTTTTGAGCGGCTGCGACGTACAAAGCCAGCAGCGCATTGGCGGAATCATCAGCCAGGCTTCTCAATACGGCAACCCGACAACCGCCGAAATCGGACAAGGTCTCAAGCAGGCCCTCGAGATCGGGGTAGGTAACGGCGCTGACCGGCTTTCCGTTAAAGATGGTTTCCTGCGTAACCTGGCAGTGAAGATCCTGTTTCCGCCGGAGGCGCAACAAGTGGAAAAGACGCTCCGTAGCCTGGGCCTGAACGCCCTTTGCGACAATGTCATTACAAGCCTGAACCGCGCTGCCGAAACGGCGGCCAGCGAAGCCAAACCGATCTTCGTATCTGCTGTGAGGCAAATGACCCTGACAGATGCCACGAACATTTTACTGGGCCAGAACGATGCTGCGACGAATTACTTCAGGCGCGTAACCTCTGAGCAGCTTGCCGCTCGCTTCAGTCCCATTGTTCAGGCGTCTCTTGGTAAGGTCGGCGCTACAAAGTATTGGTCAGACCTGGCCAGCAGGTACAATAAAATACCGCTTGTAAAGCCTGTAAACACCGACCTGACCGCCTACGTTACGCAGCAGGCTATAGATGGCCTCTTCGTCGAAGTAGCAAAAGAAGAACTAAAGATCAGGAGCAATGTGTCGGCACGCAGCACCGGCCTGCTGCAAAAAGTGTTCGGCTATGCCGACCGCAACAGGCGCTGACAAGCGGGCTTTTGTAGCGAGGGGGTAAAACTACCGGCGCTGCTTGCAATTGCAGGCAATTAAGGTTAAATTTACCCCAAACAGAAAGTTTAAACATTTGGATTTCAAAGATTTTAATTTCAATCCTGACCTTTTAGAGGGATTGATGGCCATGGGGTATAAAAGTGCCACCCCGATACAAGAACAAGCCATCCCGATCGTACAGCAAGGCGCAGACCTTGTTGCCTGCGCCCAAACCGGAACCGGAAAAACGGCTTCTTACCTGCTTCCCATTATGGACGCGGTGAGCAAGGAGGCCGACCGGCACAATAACACGCTTATCCTCTCTCCCACGCGCGAGCTTGCGCAGCAAATTGATATTCAGGTTGAGGCACTTGCTTATTTTACCAACATCAGTTCCCTGACCGTTTACGGAGGCGGCGACGGCGTTGCTTACGATCAGCAAAAACGCTCCATGCGCGAGGGTGTCGATATCATCATTGCCACTCCCGGCAGGCTCATTTCACACCTGGCATCAGGTACGCTGAACCTGAGCAAATGTAAACACCTGGTCCTCGACGAAGCAGACCGCATGCTTGACATGGGTTTTTACGACGACATTATGCGCATTGTCGGCTACCTGCCCAAAGACCGGCAAACGCTGCTCTTTTCGGCGACCATGCCGCCAAAGATCCGCAAGCTGGCCTCGGGTATACTGCGCGATCCGCAGCAGGTAAACATTGCCATTTCAAAGCCCGCCGAAGGAATTCTGCAGCAGGCTTACAAAGTCCAGGACCACCAGAAGGTTAAACTGCTGAGCGGGCTGCTCAAGAAAGGTGACTTCAAGAGCATTATCATCTTTGCCTCGACAAAAGAAAAGGTAAAGACACTGAACAAATCGCTGCGAGCACAGGGCATGAAGGTCGAGGCTTTTCACTCAGATCTTGACCAGAAAGAACGCGAAGCACTGCTGCTCGAGTTCAAAAACAGGAAACTTTCCATGCTGATCGGCACCGACGTTCTTTCGCGCGGGATTGATGTAACAGGGATTGACCTGGTTGTAAATTTCGACGTACCGCACGACCCGGAAGACTATGTACACCGGATCGGCCGCACAGCGCGTGCAGCAACGACCGGAACGGCCATTACGCTGGTTAATACCCGCGACAAACGAAAGTTCACCAACATTGAAAAACTGATCGAACGGGAAATTGACATTGTTCCCCTGCCGGAAGAAATCGAGAAACTGACAGCCGAAGAGGCGCCTGCCCAGGAACAGCGGAACAACCGCGACCGTAAGGGAGGCCGCGGCAGAGACAACAGGCCCGGCCGCCAGCCGGGGGCAAGACCACCGCGCCCACAACAGGCTGAAAAACCTGCTGCAGTTGCGAATGAATCTGCACCTGTTGCAGCAACCGGGGCAGAGACAGAGACCGGCGCAGCAACCGAAGCTGCCAAACCGAAAGCAAAAAAGAAAAAGTTCTGGCGCCGTAAAAACGGTCCTAAGACAGGCGACGGAGCTGCCGCAGGTGCAGCTACAGAAACCCCATAAAAAAAGGCGCCCGGATGTTCCGGGCGCCTTTTTTTTATATTTCCGGATACTGACATAGCCGGTACCTGGAGGTATTAATAAACCACTTTGCCTGTAGCGGTAATGATCGAAGCGATGCGTACGGCATCAAATACCCGCTCTTCTGTAGCTCCCAGGTGCAACAGCGACTTCTCATGGGCATTTACGCACATTTCGCAGCCATTTACTGCAGATACGGCTAGGCTCATGAGTTCGAAAAATTCTTTTCCGGTTACCGGGCTGCTCATCAGCTGCATGCGGATACGGGCAGGAATCTGGGTATACTTCTCTTTTCCGGTAAAATGTCTGAACCGGTAAAATACATTGTTCAGGGCCAGCAGCGAGGCACAGCCAACGGCTTCAGCGATCTCCTCCGCTGTCGCTTCCTTTTCTTCGGCAAGCCGGGTATAAAAGTCGGTCAGGATCTTGTTGCCATTGTTTACTGCGATACTGAGTCCTACGAGCGCACACTCTTTTTCAGACAAGTGGTTTGAAGTAAGCGTGCTGTTAAAATTCAGTTTCAGGTCGCGTACATACCTTGCGCTGCCTTTTTCAAGCAAGGTAAGACTTTCGTTGCGGTAGGCAGCATCCAGTCTGAAGATGGATAATACTTCTTCTATTGATTCGGTTATTTCGCTCATGGCCATTTAATATTTTGGGTATAAAAAAGCCGGACAAACCAGGTACTGCTTCAAATGCCAGGATTGATTCCTGGTATTGAGGCCGAGAATGATTGGTCCGGCTGTGAATGGTTATGCTGTCAGGGTTTCCTGACCTTTTTCCCAGTTACAAGGGCAAAGTTCGTCAGTCTGCAACGCGTCAAGAACACGCAGCACTTCTTTTACGTTACGGCCAACATTCAGGTCGTTCACGCTTGCCCAGCGAACAATACCTTGAGGATCAATGATAAAAGTAGCACGGTATGCAATTTTCTCATTAGGCTCCAGGATATCAAGTGCTTCTGCAAGTGATTTTGACGTATCTGCGAGCATCGGGAATTTCAGGCCGCGCAGGTCGTCGTGATCGTTTCTCCAGGCCAGGTGCACAAACTCTGAATCTGTAGAGGCACCGATCAGGGTTGTGTTCCTGTCACGGAACTCGCCGTAATTTTTGTTGAATTCAGCGATCTCAGTCGGGCAAACAAAAGTAAAGTCTTTCGGCCACCAGAAAATCGTTGTCCATTGGTTGTCTTCGTTTACCAGCGAATCTGAAGTAATGGTTTCAAACTCTTTGCCTTTTTCCAGGCTTACAACTGCTGTTTTTGAGAATTCCGGAAATTTCTGACCTACATTTATCATAATGGTATGTTTTAATTTTAAATTTTACCCTGCAAAGGTACGGCTATCCGGGGTCAGAAGCAAGGCTGCCGCACGCCTTCCGCATCGTATTTTTCAATGCCGATATAGAAGAAAACTATATTATTAGCCAATGAAAATTAAAATGATCTATCGCTGTTTTTTAAGAGTTGATTCGAAAAGTTTGTAAATCCGTTTGTACTCATCTGTCCAGCTGCTTGGTTCGGTAAAGCCATGGTCTTCGACCGGATAAACGGCCAGTTCCCAATTGTCTTTTCCCAATTCAATGAACCGCTGAGACAGCCGTACAATATCCTGGAAATGCACATTGACATCGACCATGCCATGGCACATGAGCAGGTTTCCTTTCAATTTGTCGGCAAAATAAATCGGCGAACTGCGCTTATAGGCGATGGGGTCATTAAAGGGCTCATTCAGAATGTTCGACGTATAACCATGGTTGTAATGTGCCCAGTCGGTAACCGAACGCAGCGCAGCGCCGCTGCTGAAAGTTTCTGAAGCGTTGAATAAGGCCATCAGCGTCATGAAGCCCCCATACGAGCCCCCATAAATGCCCACGCTTTCAGGGTTGACATTGTATTTTTCAACAAGCATCTTTACACCGTCGACCTGGTCGCTGAGGTCTTTACCGCCCATATGCCGGTAAATGCCTGTGCGGTGATCGCGTCCGTAGCCTGAGCTGCCTGTATAGTCGATATCGATAACCGTATATCCCTGGTCTGCCAGCAAATTATGGAACATGTATTCGCGGAAATACTGGCTCCACCAGAAATGCACATTCTGAAGGTAGCCCGCACCATGCACAAACACGACCGCCGGCCGGTTGGCATGTGGCGTCTTAGCCGGATATACCCGCGCATACACACTGGCACCGTGCCGGTTTTTAAACTCAACGACATCAGGTTCTCTCCAGGCATAAGCATCGAACGCTGCAGTCGTAGATTTCGTAATCCTGACTGCCGTTGCCCCGGCCCTGTTGGGCTGCAGGTACAGCTCCCAGGGCTTATTCATGTAAGAATAGTTGATCGCCAGCCACTTTTCATCAGGAGACAAGGTCACTTCGTTTGCCCCCTTCATGCCGGTCAGTTTCTCCGGCTTGCCGCCTGATGCAGGTATCCGGTAAAAGTGCGTAATGCCGGGATGCTCGATATTTGCCTTGAAATAGAACGTTTTCTTATCGTTTGAGAGCAATACGGACTGTACTTCCCAACGCCCGTCAGTCAATTGGCTGGTTTTCCCGGTCAGCAGGTTGACCACGTAAAGATGAGAAAAGCCCGTTTGCTCACTTTGAAACCAAAACCGGTCCCTGTCAATCCATCCTGTATTCGTACCAAAGGCACCGATCCCCGGCCCCCCAATCCAGGCTTCATCACGCTGGCGGTTTACCAGCGACAACGCACCGGTGCCTGCATCAAGGCTCAAAATCCAGCGGTCTTTGTTGTCATTTGCATAAGCAATAACCATGGCCCGGCTGCCATCCGTGTTCCAGTATGGGCCGGTCAGGAAAATATCGCGGTCTCTATTTGCTTTTTTCCGTACCTCAGTTTCTTTGGGGTAATCCTTGAGATAGTCCGGCAAGTCCTTCAATCCCGGAATAGATCCTGTTTTAACCTGATACACTGTATCGCGCTCGGTATCATAAATAAAGTTTTCATAAGAAGCGCGCTGCTCACCGACTTTGGTCCGGCCGGGTATCGGCTCGGTAAAGCCGCTGGCTGTTACATAGTTGGGCACAAAAGTTTGCCTGTTGCCGCTGGCCGGCTCCATCAGCCGGTAGGCTATAAACTTACCCGATGGGCTGATAGACAAGCCGTTGATAGCACGGTCGCCCAGGTAGACCTGTTTGAGCGGACGGAAACCTGGCCGGCTGCCACGACGGCCCCGTGCCTGCTCGGCTTCCTTGTCTTTGAGCACATCAAAAAGCGCCTTCTGGTCCTGGTTCAGCCAGTCTTCCTGGACATTCAGTTTTTTTAAACCGCTCTTACCCGCCCCCGTCCCGGGCAGAAAGTTGCTGAGCTGACGCAGCTGGCTGCCTTCCAGGCTCATGCTGTAAAAGTTTCCTGCCCGCTGAAAGGCAATTCGCCCATCGGTCAGGAACGTTGCATTATCTTCCCGCTCATTGGTGCGGGTAAGTTGTGTTTCTTTACCAGATTTGAAATTGAAGAGGAAGAGATCACCTCCTTTTTCAGTAAGGCCCAGGGTACGGGCAGTGTTATAAATATATGCTGAGCCGATTGCCTTTTCATCTTCACCCTCGGCAGCGCGGACCGGTTTCTGCGTGCCAACCCCTGTCTTGAACAGTTCTGATTTCTGCTTCTGATCAGGATTCCAGTCAAAAAAAAGTGTTTTACTGTCTTTAGACCAGCGGTAGGCTGAAGGCGATACGCCCATCCACTTGGGGTCCTGCATAATCTTTTCTACCGTCAGTACCGGCTGCTGCGCACCGGCGGTTAAGCTGGCAGCAGCCAGTAAAACGCAAAAAAAGTACTTCATAACGTTTGTTTATCGGGCTAAAATAGGCAAACGCAGCGCCGAAAGAACGCAAATCCCTGGTTTTCGATTAAAATGTTACGCGGACTATCGCAGCACGTTCCCGTTGCGGTCTACCCGGATATCAAAAGGTTTTGGTGTCAGGAAGTCATACAACAGGACGGCAAATTCCCGGCGTGTGGCAACTTTCGCAGCATCAAAAGTACCGTCAAAATGGTAGGTGTTCTTCCACCGTTTTTCCACCTCAGTACGGGTGTTTTGGGGCGACTTATTTCCTACGTAGGCCACCATGCTGATGACCTTTTCGATGGTCATGGGCCCTTCTGCATGGTCATCGAACCAGATTTGCGCCTTATAATAAAAATCTTTCATGGGTTGTCTGATCTCCTGATAGGTAATCTGACGGTCAGGCATGAAACTCAAGCGGCCTCCAGCCTCAACACCTTTAACAATTCCCGGCAAGCTCGTCTGCTGAATGGCCCGCCAGTTGGGGTCATCCTGCTTGATATCTGCAAACGGAACCAATGCCAGTTTAAAAGCCATCAGTTCGCCCTGTATTTTCTTAAGGTCAGACTGGCTCGTTTTGAGATCGAAGAAGGCTGCATAGGCTGCAATGGCGCCGGCTGCCTGACCGAGTACGAAACTATCGCCCGGTGTATTGGCGAAAACCAGGTTTTCCTGTTTATCCTCATAAAGGTTGTAGAGCGGATAAAACGAGTTTCCCTCGGCTCCTGCACCAACCGATGTGCGGTACCTGTTGTCATTGTACGTAAAAGGAACCGCTTGCGGACTGACGGCCGAAAAACCCTTTACATCTTGCAGATCTGCGGTGCCGGCAAGCACGAGTGCCCGGGCTTTCAATGTCTTTCCGTCGCTGGTGCGAACCGACCAGCCTTTACCAGCCCGTTCAATTTTAACAGCTCTGATGTCTCTCAGAATGCTCAGATCTTTGGTGCTGTCCGCCCATTTTTTCAACACCGCACCCGCTACAGCCCGGTCCATGCCCTGAACGCCGCCGGCTGGTTTTTTCACTTTGCCGATCCGGTCCAGGAGCGCTGCCAAAAGCCCGCTTTGCAGGCTTTCATTGCCCGGGGTGATGCTAAAGTCTGCCGCCTGGAGCAATACGGTAGACAGGACACCTGATTTGGCAGCCTGCATACCCGCTGCCCAGGCAGCATTCCCGTTTCCGATCACCAGGACGCCGGGAGGCTTTTTTGGCTCGGGCACTTTGCGTTCTGCTTTTTTGCTCTTAGACCCCTTATTGTCCTGGGCCGAAGCCTGCCCCGCCACGCAGACGAGTTGAGCCGCAATTAGAAAAAACAATACCTTTTTCATGTTGTATGATTAACGTTCCCGAACACCCAAAATACAAATATCCGTATATAGGCTATAACCTGCGCCATCGGGCGTTTGATTTAACTAATTTTAACGAAAAACCAAGACCGGAAATGTCTGAACAGATCTTGCCTGTTTTTACAGCACAACAACGGCACAAAACCGTGCTGCGCAACGCCACTGCCACAGACCGCGTGCAGCGTTTGCAAAAATTGCGGATCGCAATTGAAAGCCGCGAGGAAAAGATTTTTGCCGCTCTTCAAAATGACCTGCGCAAAAGCCGATTCGAGTCTGCCCTTGCCGAGATCTATTTTGTTTACGCTGAGATTGATCATGCCATTAAAAACATTGCTACTTGGATGGCGCCCCGCAAGGTAGGGCGAACGCTGAGCAACGGTCTTGCCGACAGCTATATTCACATGGAACCGAAAGGCAACACATTGATCCTTTCGCCCTGGAACTATCCTTTCCAGCTCGCCGCGGGGCCCCTGGTCTCTGCCATTGCCGCCGGCAATACGGCCATCCTGAAACCTTCTGAGCACAGCGCCGAAACAAGCGCCTGCCTGACAGAATTGATCTCAGAAACCTTTGCACCTGAAGAAATTTTTTGTGTTCAGGGCGATGCGGATACGGCAATCGCCCTGCTTCAATTGCCGTTTGACCATATTTTTTTTACCGGCAGTACCGCTGTTGGAAAAAAAATCATGGCGGCAGCTGCTGAGCACCTCAGTTCCGTGACACTCGAGCTGGGCGGAAAGTCTCCCTGTGTCATCTCCGGCTCGGCAAACCTGGAAAAGGCAGCCCGGAAAATTGCCTGGGGAAAACTGGTAAACAGCGGGCAAACCTGTATTGCACCCGACCATGTTTATGTGCACGAGTCGCAACTGGAGCGCTTCATTACAGCTTACCGCGAAGCGGCCCGCGCGCTTTTTTTCCTGGACGAGGAACAGATCAATGCGGGCAGTTATGCGCGAATGATTAACCACAACCATTTTAACCGGCAACAGGAACTGCTTGACGACGCCCTGGCCCAGGGGGCCATGCTGGCCTGGGGCGGAAACAGTCATGCTGCCTCACTTACTTTTTTCCCGGCCCTGCTTACCGGGGTTCCAGACCACAGCCGGCTTATGCAGGAAGAGGTTTTCGGCCCGCTGCTCCCGGTACTGACCTATAAAAGTATGGACGAGGCTGCCGCCGCCATCAATTCACGTCCCGCGCCACTGGCACTTTACTTTTTCGGGCAAAACAAAAGCGAAACAGCGGTCTTTTTGAAAACCTGCCCATCGGGTGGCGCCTGCGTAAACGATGTTCTTGTGCATATTTCCAACCCGGCCCTTCCCTTTGGCGGCCGCGGTCCGAGCGGCATGGGCAGCAGCCACGGACTGGCTGGTTTCAGAGCGTTCTCGCACGAACGGTCGGTCATGTACCAGTCGGTTTTTAACACGACCCGGTTCGCATACCCACCATATGCACGAAAGACAGGCTTGCTTAACTGGTTAAAGAAAATCATGTAAATTGGGCTCATGACTTTACCCGACCCCCTTAGGTACCCGATCGGCCTGCATGTTTTTAATCCCGATGCGGGTCCGGCCGACATTAACCAATGGATTGCCGATCTGGCCATTCTCCCCGAACAGATTGAAGCCCTCATCCCAACTTTTAATGAAGATGTGCTTGCCCGGCGATACCGGCCCGGCGGCTGGACGCTGAGGCAGGTCATCCACCACCTTCCGGACAGCCACCTGAATGCATATACCCGCTTCAAACTGGCTATAACTGAAAAGAGGCCCGCGATACGTCCGTATGATGAACAGGCCTGGGCCGAAACCGCCGAAGCCCTGCATGGAGACATTTCTCTGTCAGTTAACCTGTTGCGGGCGCTGCATGGACGGTGGGTCGCTTTTTTGAACACGCTTGAGCCAGCTGCCTTTGACCGGCTGCTTTACCACCCTGAAAGCAAACGCGAATTTACCGTAAAAGAGCTGCTCAGCACCTATTCCTGGCACGGCAGGCACCACCTGGCACACCTGCGATCGGGTCTGCAACAGGGATATTAGTCAGCCAAACCAAGGCGCACCGAGGTCATCGTCAATGAACCACCCAGGGCTTGTTCGTTGAAGATCGTTGCAGGCTCACTGCCGGTCTGCAGGCCGAGTATGTACAAAAGCGGCAGGTAGTGTTCAGGCGTCGGCACGGCCAGCCTGACTGCATGGCAGAGTTGTTCATAATGGATAAGTGCCCGGTGGTCTCCGTCTGCGATCAGCTGTTTGAAGGTTTCGTTCGCTTCAATGGCCCAGTCATAACCACCACCATGAATCATGGACCAATTCAGCATGCGGAGGTTGTGAACCATGTTTCCGCTTCCCAAAATTAGCACCCCGCGTTTGCGCAGCGCCCGGATCTCGGCGGCGAGTTCATAGTGCCAGGCAGGTGGCTTTGTATAATCAATACTCATTTGCAGTACCGGGATGTTTGCATCAGGATACATGTGTCTGACCACCGTCCAGGCGCCATGGTCCAGGCCCCAGTCGTGGTCCATCAACACCTCAGTTTTCCGAACCATGGCCGCTGCCTCGGCCGCCAGTGCCGGGCTGCCGGGCGCCGGGTATTGTACGTCGAACAGCGCCTGCGGAAACCCGCCAAAGTCATGAATGGTTGGCGGCAGGTCCATGGCTGTTATCAAGGTGCCCCTTGTATACCAGTGTGCCGAAATGACAAGCACGGCGGCCGGAAGGGGTATCAGGGCAGCCTGTTCGGCCCATGTCCTGCTAAAGATGTTTGTTTCTATCCCGTTCATGGGCGAACCATGGCCGATGAACAGTGCCGGTACCGGCACTGTTTCGGGATGGCTGGAAACAAATTGTTTAAACTGGTTAAAGCTGGCCATGATCTGCTCCTTTCGCTTAAAAGATTACCGGAAAGGCCTGTTGCGGTTCCCCACCGTAAATACGCTGTTGCTGCGGGGGCCTGTATAGAGGAGCGCCACCTGGCGGTGGCTCTCTGTTAAACTGATGATGCTGCGTTTACTTTGCGGGCGCGAACTCCAGGTTGAGCCGGATGGTCACATCTTTAGAAACGCCCATGCCCGTTGGGTCATATTTAATGTTGTAGTCCAGCCGATTAATGGTCGTCGTGGCGCTGAAACCGGCCTTCTCGCCACCGCGCTGGTCTTTGGCAGTGCCACCGAATACCACGTCAAAGCGAACATCTTTCGTCACATCCTTAATAGTCAGCTTGCCGTTAAGCTCGTAATTATTACCGCTGCGTTTTTTGAACGATGTGCTTTCGAAAGTCATGGCAGGATACTTGTCTGCAGCGAAAAAGTCATCGCTTTTCAGGTGTTTATCGCGCGGTTCAACACTTGTGTTGATGCTGTTCACATCTACCGTGAAGGAAACTTTGGCATCACTGAAATCTGGTTTAGCCGCAGTCAGGCTGCCATCAAATTTCCTGAACGAACCGTCAACAAAAGAAATACCCATGTGTTTGACCGAGAAATTCACAAAAGAGTGCATTGGATCTACTGCCCAGCGGGTTTGTGCCGAGGCGCTGAAACAGAAGACAACGCCAAGAACAAATAAGCTTAATTTTTTCATATGATCATTTATTAAAAAGCCGGTCCGATAAGGAACCGGCTTTGCAAATGTACGCTGCTGCCACGGGGCCCGGTCTTGACCTATGGTAAGAAATCAATGCGGGGCAGCTGATCGAGGGGCCGGCGCTTTAACTCGGCCTGTCGTTTCCAGGCTGAAGGTGTCAGGCCAGAAACTTTTTTAAACTGGCTGCTCAGATGGGCGAGGCTGCTGTAACCCATGCGAAAAGCAATTTGACTCAGCGTTTCTTCTCCATAACTGATCAGCTCTTTAACCCGCTCAATTTTTTGCGCGATAAAGAATTTTTCTATCGGGTATCCTTCTGTCTCAGAAAAGACCGAGCTCAGGTAACTGTAATCGAAGGGAAGTTGCGCTGGCAGGTACGCAGACAGGTTCAGAGCAGGACCGCCCGCGTCTGTATACAAAAGCGCCATCAGCTGCGCTTTGACCTGTGTTACCAGTCGCTGCTTCCTGTCTGTAGCTAATTCAAAGCCGAATGTGGCCAGCAAAGATGCGATTTCTGCCAGCTCAACGGCAGAGGGGTCTGCTGCGAGCTTTACCTCTCCGAGATCTGCTCTTAACACAATATGTCCCAATTTGCTGAGTTCATGGCTGATCACGAGTTTACAGCGGTCGCAGACCATGTTTTTGATAAAAAGCGTCATTGCCGCCTTTAGGGTTGTTTTTTTGCGGGAAGGGTTTCCGTCACCGAGCCACAGGCAAACATCTCGCTTCCATAATAAGGGTTTTCTACTGCTTTGTTTTCGTTCAGCCAGCTTTTTTTTGCCATCGGGCAATGCTGAACATAGAGCGGCGTTCCTGTTCCCGCCAACTTGACCATGGCAATCATTTCCTTGCTCAACCCGGCAAATGCCTGCCGTTGCACAGCGAGGTCTTTTGACGCCGCGATTGCAGCGGTGCTGCGTTTAAGCGCGGCAGCCTGCTTACTCCAGGCTGTTTGCTGAGCCTCAGGCAGGGCTTTAACCTGCACAGCATCAGTCAGTTTCGCAAAAGCAGCAGCACCAGCAGCGGCCTGGCCAGCCTGATCGCGGGCAAGCGCATTCTTAATTTCCAGGTAAGCGCCAACAAGTTTATCGAGTGGCTTGTCGCTGCCGGCAGCGCAAACAGCAAAGGGAAGCAACAGCACCAGAGCTGTAAGTAATTTAAGTGTTTTCATGTCTTGATCATGCCGTTTCCGGCTTTAATTATTTAATAACGTTAAAAATATTGTACTCTACCCGGGCAAGGAACATGTTCCGCAAATAACGGTTCTCGATGTTCCCTGTGGCCTGAAACCGGTAGCCTACGTCAATGCGAAGCTGACTGTTTAAGATCAGCTGCACGGCCGGCGCAATATCGAGGTAACTGTGGCCTGTGCCGGGATTCGTTTTACCCAGCACCTCGGCATACAGATTGAAATTAGGCTGACGGTAGTCGCGGTATACCCTTGGAAAGAGCAGGTAGCCTGCTGAAAGACTGTAATTCAGCATGCCTGCGGGGGCCGCCGTGTGCGGGCGGATTTTTTCGTCATTTTTGAACACCCGCGCGTAGCCTGTCGTAACCGAAAGGGCTAACTTGTGAAGCAACTGCGTAGCCACCAGGCCGGCCTGATAGCCGGAATTGTCGCCTTCCAGGTTGATGTCTTCGCTGTGAAAAGGCCGCCTGCTCGAACTGATCCTGCCGTAGGCGGCCATGCGAAAATGTTTCTGCAGGTCATCTATGCTCAGGAACCGGTATTTAGCATAAAAACTGGCTCCTTCAAATGCGAACGGACCTTCCATGTCTGACAGGAAAGCCTGTGCATGAACCATCAGGTTCCGGTTAATACCGACCATCGCTTCTGGCACAAGCCGGCTTGAGAAATCCAGGTCGTCCATGCGTTCGTAGCTGAGCCGCAGCCCCACAGATTTTGCAGGCATGTTGCTTGCCGGTTCTGTATAAACATATAGTTCCTGGCCCCCTGCGAAGAGGTTACAAAGCAGCAGCACCGCCAGGACGCCGCTGCGAATGAATGCTTTCATGCCTAAATGCTCAGGTGGTAAACACGAACCTTTTCACCACCAACCGTAGCGGTGCCAGAGGCGTAAGAGGGGCCATCGATTTTTTTAAGGTTCTGCCTGAAGAGCGGCTCAGGCACAAAACCTTTGTCCACTACCGCAGCACGAAGTTTTCCGTTGAGCGTAGTGTTGCGGCTTTTCAGGAAGCGGAAGGTCATGCCTTTACCCGCGGCGAAACCATTTTCGTCTACTTTCAGGTTATTAAAAGCGAAATCAGCCTCCAGTTTGCCAACTGAAAAGCCCGCATCTTTAACTTTCTTCTTAATAAGATCCAGATTAACCGCTTTGTCTTTTTTAAATGTAAGTACAAAGATATTTTTGTTAAGATCAGGCGATATAGTGCCGATAAAATCGAGTGTTCTAAGCGACTTTTCGGTCGCCTGCGAACACATTGAACATGTAAGTCCGGTTACCTGCAGGCTGGCTGCGGTGACCTGCTGGGCAGAAGCTCCGCTAAAAGCAAAGAGAAGGAGGAGCGCAGAGATGGCTTGAATTTTTAAAACTTTCATTTCCAAGATATTAGGGTATATAAGATTGGTCCCTTTTTTAAAAAGGAACACGACAATTATTGCGGCCGAAAACCGCAATCCTAATTTCTGAAGATCTGAAAGAGAATGTTCAGGGAGAGCCTGGATGCCAGCGGAGGCGCTTTATTTGCAGAAGCGGCAGAAGTCTCGGCTTCGACGCGCGTCACAAAATCGGCAAAGGCAGGAATATAAAACAGGTCTAACCCAAAAAGCTGTGGCATCTTGACAGAAAGACCGGCCTGGTGCGAATCTTTAACCTGTACTTCTACTTTTGTTGTTTTGCAGCACCCGTCTGATTTTTCAGCTGCCTTCTTGCACATGTTGCAGCCTTCTGCAGAGGCGAACAATTTGACCTCAGAAAGCTTACCGCCGCAAAAATGAAGACCCGCAGCAAAGCCCAACACGCTCAGTGCATAAAACACAGCAAGGAAAAGGGCTTTTTTCTGGTAAGATCTCATCAGGCTCAAAGGTACAAATATTTTGCCCCGGCGTAAAAACCTGAAACCCGTGTTTTCGCTTTTTTACGTTAATTTAGCATCATAAAATCGATTCATGCGCCGAATTTTTTTTCTGCTGCTGCTTTTCTGCCAAATCCAGGCAATGGCGGCCAAGCCAAAATACCAGTACATTCGCATTGAAACTGCCCGGGGCAGCTGTATCATCAGGCTGTACAACCAAACGCCCTTACACCGCGACAACATGGTTAAACTGGCCCGGTCGGGGTTTTATAACGGCACTTTGTTTCATCGTGTAATCAAAGACTTCATGATACAGGGCGGGGATCCTGACTCAAAAAATGCGAGGCCCGATTCGCTGCTGGGCGAAGGCGATATTGGTTACCGCATTCCCGCAGAATTCAATGACAGCCTCTTTCATAAAAAAGGCGTGCTGGCTGCTGCTCGCGATAACAACCCGGCTAAAGAGTCAAGCGGTTGCCAGTTTTACATTGTTCAAGGCAAGCGTTTTACGGACGAGCAACTCGACAAACTGGAACAAAGCAGGCTTAAGTTTAAGATTCCCGCTTACCAGCGCGAAGTTTACAAGACCCTTGGCGGCACACCGCATCTTGACCGCAATTACACCGCTTTCGGAGAAGTGGTTCAGGGATTCGACATGGTCGACAGCATTGCGGGTGTTCCGACCAACAAACGCGACCGGCCGCAAACCGATGTGAGCATGAAAGTGGGCCTGCTTAAAAAGCGTGAAGCCCGCAAGCTGGAGAAAAAGCTGATGCGTGATGCGACAAATAATTCCGGAACTGAAAAGAAATGAAGATCATATCCTATAACGTGAACGGCATCCGCTCTGCCTGTTCCAAAAATTTCCTGGGCTGGCTGCAGGCCACCAATGCCGACATGGTTTGTTTACAGGAAGTAAAAGCCTTGCCCGATCAGCTCGGTGAAATCATCGGCCTGATCGAACAGATGGGTTACCACCACTACTGGCACCCGGCAGAAAAAAAGGGTTACAGTGGGGTCGCACTGCTGACTAAGGTTAAGCCCAAACATGTTGAAACCGGCTGCGGGGAGGAATGGATTGACCGCGAAGGCCGTATTTTAAGAGCAGATTTTGAAGGTTTTTCGCTCATGAGCCTGTACATGCCTTCGGGAAGCAGCGGCGAAGAGAGACAGGTGAAAAAGTACGAGTTCATGCACTTTTTTTCGCAGTACATCAGCATGCTGCGAGAGCAGATTCCCAATCTGATCATATCAGGCGATTACAACATCTGCCATACGGCAATGGATATTCACAACCCAAAATCGAACGCCAATTCGTCAGGCTTTTTGCCCGCAGAGCGCGAATGGATGCAGGTCTTTCTGGACAATGGTTTTATAGATACCTTCAGGCATTTCAACAAAGACCCGCATCATTATACATGGTGGAGTTTTCGCGCCAATTCCAGAGCCAAGAACCTGGGCTGGCGTATCGATTACCAGCTTGCGTCGCTCCCCCTACTGGACCGACTTAAACAGGTACGGATTTTACCTGATGCGGTGCACTCTGACCATTGCCCCGTGCTGCTCGAGCTGCATTAATCAAAAGCCTTCAACCCCACGCACCGCTAGCGGCCAAACGTGTACAGACCAGAGGGCGTCAGGCAGGCATCCAGCCGGATGTCCTGGTCATGTATGTCTGTGATTTCCGCTATCGGTTCAGCCAGGCTGATGCCGATGGCACGAGCTTGCAGACCGTCCAGAAACCGGTCATAAAAGCCTTTTCCATAACCAACACGGTAGCCCCGGCGGTCTGCCGCAAGCAAGGGAACAAAAACGATGTCGATTTCCCCATCATGCATGGCACCTTTTTCGGGCTCGAGAATTTCATAAAGGTTCTTTTTTAAATCATCCCGGCCAAGGTACTCATGGTGAGACATCAGGGCCGTATCGAAATCAGCTTTCGGCACCAAGATGCGCAACCCCGGCCGGGCGGACCGCAGCCAGTCGATGAGCCGGAAAGTGTCTGGCTCCCGTTTCGATTCGATAGGGAGAAAAATATGTACCGTGCCCGTCTCCGGCAAATCCAATCTGGTAAAATGCCCGAGCAGTTCTGAGTTGAGCGATTCGAATTCCCTCTCGCTTAATGCCATACGGGCTGCGAGCGCAGATCGCCGCAGGTCTTTTTTCATTGCTGCCATGCACGAAGATAAGACAAAGCTGACAGGACAAAAAAAATGGCTCCGGGAACCACTCCGAAGCCATAATCAACCTAAACCTAAACTAAACTATGAAAATTCTTATTTTACTCTTTCAATGTAGTCGCCTGTACGGGCATCTACCCTTACTTTGTCTCCCTGGTTAATAAACATAGGGACTTTGATTTCAACACCAGTTTCTACGGTGGCGTATTTGAGCGCGTTTGTAGATGTATCACCTTTTACAGCCGGCTCTGTGTAAGTAATTTCTAACTCTACATGAGAAGGCGTCTGTGCCATGATCGGTTCTTCACTTTCAAAGGCAATGATCACATTCATGCCTTCTTTTAGGAACCTGACCGGATCACCGAACAGTTTTTTTGGAATATTGAACTGCTCAAAAGTGTTGTTGTCCATGACCACCAAAAACTCGCCATCTTCATAAAGATACTGGTAATCGCTGGTTTCTACCCGGCAAATCTCCACCTCTTCGTCGGTGCGAAAACGGTACTCTACAAGTTTACCGGTTTTCACGTTCCTCATTCTGGCCTGGTAAAAAGCACGAAGGTTTCCGGGCGTACGGTGGATGAACTCTTCTACCTGTACAAGTTCTCCGTTGAAGCGGAGAATGTTACCGTTTTTAATTTCTGATGCTTTTGCCATTTTTGGTTAGAATTTGAGCCCTTACTCCGGCTCATTTTCGTGCCGCAAAGGTATGAACAATATTTAATTTACAAAATTTTTTTTCAACATTTTAAATTTCCATCCTGCAAGCTCATTCCAGCGCCTTTTTACAAAGGTACAGCCCCACTATTTATAATCTGTAATTTGAATGTAATGCTTGCAAAACGCATATTCATATGGCTGATTCGAGCAAACTACGATTAATTTACTTCCGGCAAAGCCTTCGATCAGTGCCTCGTACCACTGCACCCCCTGGCTGTCCAGGTTCGAGGTCGGCTCGTCGAGCAGCAGCACCGGCGTAGCGGCGCAGCATGCCAGCGCAAGCCTGGTTCGCTGTTTCATTCCTGAAGAAAAATACTTGATCGCTTTGTGCTTAGATTTTTCCATGCCGAGCAGCTCAACCAGGGAATGACGGTCCATACCCCCATCCATCGGCTTAAAGCGAAAGTGAAAATCGATCATTTCAGACAGGCTGAATTCTTCGATCAAGTCCAGGTATGGTGCAGCAAAACTCAGGTGCCTGTAAACAGATTCTACCTGGACCGGCCCGCTGGCCGCCTGGTAAAGCACCTTCCCCTCTGAAGGGCTCAGGTGTCCTGAGATCAGGCTGAGCAGGGTCGATTTACCCGAACCATTCGGCCCCAGCACAGCGTATCGCCCGCCGGGCAGCAAGTTTGCCGTAACGCCGCGGAAAATCCACTCCCGGTTAAACCGCCGGCCTGCATTTTCCAAACTGATTCTCATAATGGTGGCTAGTTTAGCTACCCATGCCGAAACCCTTCATCACGCCGCGGTTCGAATTGCGGATAAAATCTACGATCTCATCGCGAATTTCAGTAGGCTTAAATTCGGCTTCGATTATGTCAAGGGCCTTGGTTACATTATTGTTTTTGACAAACAGCACCCTATAAATCTCCTGTATTTCGTTAATTTTTTCGGGAGAAAACCCACGCCGGCGTAAACCAACCGAGTTGATCCCGGCATAAGAAAGGGGTTCGCGCGCGGCCTTTACGTACGGAGGTACGTCTTTACGCACCAGGGAGCCACCCGTTACAAAAGCGTGCGAGCCGACCTTAACAAACTGGTGAATGGCCACCAGGCCAGCAAGCACAACATAATCACCAATCGTGATGTGCCCGGCAAGCGTGGTGCTGTTTGAAAAGATACAGTAGTTGCCCACTTCACAATCGTGCGCCACATGCGAATAAGCCTGGATCAGGCAGTTACTGCCGATTACGGTCTTCCACTTGTCTTTCGTTCCGCGGTTAACCGTAACACACTCGCGGATCGTTGTATTGTCACCGATCTCAGCCGTGGTCACCTCACCGTTGAATTTAAGATCCTGCGGCACGCCCGATATGACGGCACCAGGAAAAATGCGGCAGTTTTTACCAATCCGCGCACCGTCCATGATGGTCACGTTTGATCCGATCCAGGTACCCTCGCCGATTTCCACATCTTTGTGGATGGTAACGAAGGGTTCGATCACCACGTTGTCGGCGATCTTTGCCTGCGGATGAATATATGCTAAGGGCTGTATCATGAATTTGCTGTTTCGCTGTTTTTAACCTTACTGATTTGTGCCATCATCTCGGCTTCGACGACAACTTTGTCGCCGACCATGCCCACGCCTTTCATCTGGGCAATACCCCGCCGGATGGGCTCCATTAAGTCGCAGCGGAACACGATCGAGTCGCCCGGCAGCACCTGTGCCCGGAAACGTACATTATCGATCTTGAGAAAATATGTTAAGTAATTCTGCGGGTCATCGACCGTACTGAGAACCAGGATGCCGCCCACCTGGGCCATGGCCTCGATCTGAACAACACCCGGCATCACGGGCGCGCCCGGAAAATGCCCTTTGAAAAACTCTTCGTTCATGGTCACGTTCTTCACGCCAACTACGTACGTTTTGGTGAGCTCCAGGATTTTGTCGACGAACAGGAACGGCTGCCGGTGCGGCAGGATGTTCATGATCTGGACCGTATCAAGCAGCGGTTTGGCTGTGGGATCATAGACCCGCTGGACTTTTTTATTCTTTTCCTTTTTTATAGCGGCCTTGATTTTCTTTGCGAAGGCAACGTTTGCCGCATGACCTGGTCGTGCTGCCATGATGTGCCCCTTCAGGTGCATGCCAACCAGTGCAAGATCGCCGATCATGTCGAGCAGTTTGTGCCGGGCAGGTTCGTTCTGGTAGCGCAGGTCCATATTGTTCAGGATGCCCTGTGGCGCAACGGCAATGTCTTCCCGGTTAAAGAGTTTAGCCAGGTGATTCAGTTCCTCGCTGGTCACTTCTTTGTCAACGATCACGATCGCGTTGTTCAGGTCGCCGCCTTTGATCAGGTTGTTCTGCAACTGGTATTCAAGCTCGTGCAGGAAACAGAACGTACGGCAGGAGGCGATTTCCTTTTTGAACTCAGCAATGCTCGTTATTCCGGCATGCTGGCTGCCCAGCACCGGCGAGTTGTAATCGATCATACAGGTAAACCGGTAATCATCAAGCGGCATGGCTACGATCTCTACCTTGCGGTCTGCCTCTGTATAGGTAATATTGTGTGGTATCTGGAAATATTCGCGGTCAGCATCCTGAACCTGGCTTTCAGCAGATTCAAGCGCTTCGATAAACAAAATGGCGCTTCCATCCATAATCGGGGCTTCCGGACCATCGAGTTTCATCAGCACATTGTCAAGGTCCATTCCAATCAGCGAAGCCATGACATGCTCTACGGTGCTGATGCTGGCGCCGTTTTGGCTAATCGTGGTTCCTCTTGACGTGTCGGTTACGTTATCGGCATCTGCCTCAACGATGGGCTGCCCTTCCAGGTCTACCCGCTGAAATTTAAAGCCATGGTTCTCGGGGGCCGGGCAAAATGTCAGGGTGACATTTGCGCCCGTATGAAGACCCACTCCCGATACGGATACTTCCCGTTTGATGGTTTTTTGTTTAACGTTCATTCGTGTGTATTTATTTGTCAGCACCCTGGAACAGGTTGCTGATCCTGGCCTCCAGCGCACTGATCTGCTTTTCAATATCTGGCAAACGCCTGAATATGACCGAGGCCTTCAGCCAGTCTCTTAATGGCTGGGCCGGCGATCCGTGCCACTGCCTGTTTTCTTCTGAAATGTTTGAATTAACTCCCGCCTTTGCACCGAGTTGCGTGCCTTTGGCCAGTGTGAGGTGACCTGCAATTCCAACCTGCCCGCCGATCACACTGTTCGCGCCGATTTTGGAACTGCCGGATATGCCCGACTGCGCCGCGACCACTGTATTGGCGCCTATTTCTACATTGTGGGCAACCTGGATCAGGTTGTCCAGTTTTACGCCCGAGCGGATTATGGTAGAGCCCATCGTGGCCCGGTCTATCGTGGTGTTGGCCCCGATCTCCACATCGTCTTCGATGATCACATTACCGATCTGGGCAATTTTGTGGTAGCTGCCATCAGCCTGCGGTGCGAAGCCAAAGCCATCGCTGCCGATCACTGCGTTTGAGTGGATTACCACCTGCCGGCCAACCTGCGACTGGTGGTAAATCTTAACCCCCGGATAGATGATGCAGCCCTCCCCGATCTGGGTTCCGGCGCCAATGTATACCTGGGTAAAGATCTTAGCATCATCGCCGATGATAACACCCTCCCCGATGTAAGAAAACGCCCCGATAAATACGTTCTGGCCAATTTTTGCAGACGGATGAATGAAACACGGCTCTTCAATTCCCGGCTTGTGTTCCTGTTTCAGCGCCTCATTGTACTTTTCAAGCAGGAGCGAGAATGCACTGTAAGGATTGTCTACCCTGATCAGGGTTGGCTTTACAGGCTGGTCAGCTTCAAAACTGCGTGAGACAATAACCACCGATGCCTGGGTGCTGTAAAGAAAGTTCTCGTATTTCGGATTGGAAAGAAAACACAGAGAACCTGGCCTGCCCTCTTCTATTTTTGACAACTCAGCCACTTCTACGTCCGGATCACCCTCTATGGTTCCATTAAGAAACCCACTTATCTGTTTGGCCGTAAATTGCATTTTACAAAGTTAAATGTTAAATTGATATGAACAAATAAAGACGCCGCCCGGTGGCGCAATATCCTCCTTTAAGGGGAGTCCTGCGGCGTTTTCCTGCATGGTTTCCCGCAGGCCCGTATCGCAGAAACGCCGGCACAACGCCAAACGATACCCGGCCTTTGAAATTTCGGCTACCCACCTGGCAGACAAGGCGTTTTTGCAATCAAGGTACAATGATAAGAGACTAAACGGGATAAAAAACCATTTATTTTGTTAAAAAACCTAAATGCCCCGCGGATAAGCAAGAATATGTTTGGTTACCGTGCGGTCCAGCGACTGCAGGTTTGACAAGTCGGAAGCCTTTGCAATATCAATCACCGCATTATTTTTCATCAGGATATTTACGTTTTCTATCGCAGCGTTGTACGCCCGGTTTTCTACCGTATTCGTATAAACGAAATAACCGGCTTCGGCTGGGCTGATGCCGAACACCGCGCTGCTGCGCTGTACCAGGTCGGCTACCCGCTCCTGATCAGGCGCCGTTCCGGTAATTTCTACCTTAAACAGCTCACGCCTGGTGAGCATTCGGCAAAGCGCAGACAGCACCGGGTCTTCATGCGATGCCCATACCTTAATGGCGGCATGGATGTCCTGATCGTCAAGCTGCACAAATTTTTCCAGGTGCCCCGGCGATTCAAAAAATTCTGTCTTCCCCACCTGGTTTTCCAGGAAATGGGCCAGCGCCGGTGCGGCAAAAAGGCGGCTGCCGCCTGATGCAAGTTCCTTTGCCCGCCTCAGCGTATTGATGAGCATCTGTTCGCCGGCAATGACCGTTTTGTGCAGGTAAACCTGCCAGTACATGAGCCGGCGGGCAATCAGGAACTTCTCAATCGAATAAATACCTTTCTCTTCGATGACCAGCGCATCGCCGGCTATATTGAACATCTTAATGATGCGGTCGAAGCTGATCACACCTTCGCTTACACCTGTAAAAAAGCTGTCGCGGTTCAGGTAGTCCATGCGGTCCAGGTCCAGTTGCCCCGAAATCAGCTGGTGCAGGAATTGTTTAGGGTACTGCCCGGTAAATATGTCAATGGCTGTAGCAAGCTTTCCGTTAAACGTTTCGTTCAGTTGCTTCATGAGACACATGGAAACCTGTTCATGGTGCACGCCCTGCATCAGGGTATGCTCCAGGGCGTGTGAGAACGGGCCGTGCCCAATGTCGTGCAGCAGGATGGCAATGCTGGCCGCTTCCTCTTCTGCGGCTGATATGCTGTGTCCCTTGCCACGCAGCACTTCGATGGCCAGCCCCATCAGGTGCATGGCGCCCAGCGCGTGGTGAAAACGGGTGTGGAGTGCGCCCGGGTAAACCAGGTGCGTCATGCCCAGCTGCTTGATGTACCGCAGGCGCTGAAAGTAGGGGTGCGAAATCAGGTCATAAACCAATACCGATGGAATGCTGATAAATCCGTATACCGGATCGTTGATGATCTTCTTCTTATTCAAGGGTGTGTTGTCAGATTATACGGTACAAAAATTGCTATTTTTACGCAAACAGCGAACCCGGCATTTGTTTCGGGATATCAAGTTTACACTTTACAGATATAACATGCAGGAAACTAAAATATTATGGGCTGATGATGAAATCAACCTGTTGAAACCACACATTCTTCTTCTGAACGAAAAAGGCTACCAGGTAACCACTTTTACAAACGGGAACGACGCACTTGAAGGCTTCGGGAAGGAGCATTTTGACCTGGTTTTCCTGGATGAAAATATGCCTGGCATGAGTGGGCTTGAAACGCTCTCTGCAATCAAAAATGTATCCCCCGATGTACCCGTGGTGCTGATTACCAAAAGCGAAGAAGAAAATTTGATGGAAGATGCCATCGGTTCGAAGATAGATGATTACCTCATCAAGCCGGTTAATCCCAAGCAGGTGCTGCTGACCATTAAAAAACTGATCGACAACAAACGGCTTGTCAGCGAAAAAACTTCGATGGCCTACCAGCAGGACTTCAGACGGCTGGGTATGACTCTTAACGACCGCCTCAACTATGAAGAGTGGGTGGAGGTCTACAAAAAGATCATTTTCTGGGAGCTTGAGCTTGAAAAACTCGATGACCAGCAGATGCATGAAATTCTGACACTTCAGAAATCTGAGGCCAACATGCAGTTCTCAAAGTTTATCGAAGACAACTACATGGATTGGGTAAACGGCAATGGCAAGCCGCCCATGCTCTCGCACGAACTGTTGAAGAAAAAAGTATTTCCCCTCATCAACAGCACCACACCGGTCTTTTTTATCCTGATCGACAACCTGCGTTATGACCAGTGGCGTGTGATTAACCCGCTTATTACAGAGTATTTCCGAATTGATGAGGAAGACATGTATTCCAGCATTCTGCCTACAGCCACACAATATGCACGTAATGCCATTTTCTCTGGCTTATTGCCGCTTGACATGGAAAAACGGCACCCGAACCTGTGGCTCAACGACGATGACGAGGGCGGAAAAAACATGCACGAAGAGGCCTTTCTGGGCGAACAGATCAAAAGAAGCCTGAGAAAAGACTGCAAATTCAGCTACCATAAGATCCTGACCTACGATGATGGCAAAGCACTGGTCGAGCAAAGCGCCAACCTGATGCAGAATGATTTCAACGCAATCGTTTTCAACTTTGTAGATATGCTTTCGCATGCCCGGACCGATATGCAGATGATCCGGGAACTGGCCAATGACGATGCGGCTTACCGCTCGCTCACGCTGTCCTGGTTTGAACACTCTGCCCTCTTAGACCTGCTTAAAAAACTTGCTCAGAAAAATGTTAAGGTAGTTCTGACTACCGATCATGGTACAATCCGTGTTAAAAAACCGAGCAAGGTCATCGGCGACCGCAGCACCAATACCAACCTGCGCTATAAACAGGGACGCAACCTGAGTTACAATGACAAAGAGGTTTTTGCAATCAAAAACCCGAACGATGCGCACCTGCCAAAAATCAACATCAGTTCAAGTTACATCTTTGCAAAGGAAGACAGCTACTTTGTCTACCCGAACAACTACAATCAGTTTGTAAATTATTATAACGAGACTTTCCAGCATGGCGGCATTTCTCTTGAAGAAATGATTATTCCCATTGTAACCTATTCGCCGCGATAGGCTTGGGTGTTTATCTTTGTGCCAGCTAAAAAACGTGTATGACGATTGATATCGGAGCGCCCGAAGCGCTTGACCAGGCTGCCGGGGCATTGTACGACTTTGCCGCCGGCCAGCAGATCTTTGTTTTTTTCGGCGAGATGGGCGCCGGTAAAACCACCTTTATCAAAGCCTTTTGCCGCAGGCTTGGCGTTACAGGCATCGTGTCCAGCCCTACGTTCTCCATTGTCAACGTTTATGACCGCCCCGCCGGGCCGGTTTACCACTTCGATTTTTACCGCCTGAAACGCGTTGAGGAAGCCTATGACCTGGGTTATGAAGAGTACTTCTACAGTGGTGACGTGTGCCTGATCGAGTGGCCTGAGCGTATTGACGGGCTTCTTCCCGAAACGTATGTTCGGATTGACATAGCGGTAACCGGCCCGTCTTCCCGTCGCTTCAGTTTTCAAAAATCGACCGGGTAGCCGCCGTTTCGGTTTATTTTCGTAACTTCAAAGACCTAAAATAACCAGGATAGATGGCTTCAGGATTAAGAGAAGGAATGGCCGCCATTGCCCGGCAGGGCCTGCGGCAGCCGAAAGAGTCGATGCTGGAAACGCAAAGCAGAAAGAACAGCCTGTACATTGGTATTCCGAAAGAAATTTCTTTCCAGGAAAGCCGCATCGCCCTTACTCCCCTTTCGGTTGCATTGCTTGTTAACAACGGCCACCAGGTCATCATTGAAAGCGGAGCAGGCAAAGGCGCGAATTTTTCAGACCAGAATTACGCTGAACAGGGTGCGCGCATTTCCCACGATAAAAAAGAAGTATTCCAGGCAGACATTATTGTCAAGATCGCTCCGCCAACCATGGAGGAGATCGAGCTTATGCACAAAGGCCAGACACTGGTCTCTTCGCTTCCTACCGGAACGCTGAAAGCGCCTTACCTTAAAGCGCTGATGCAGAAAAAAATCAACGCTCTTTGTTTTGAGCACCTGCGCGATGAGGGCAATGTATTGTGTGTGGTACGTGCCATGAGCGAAATTGTCGGTTCAACTTCCATTCTCATTGCTGCCGAGTACCTGAGCAGTGTAACAGGCGGTAAGGGCCTGATGCTGGGTGGTTTCACGGGTGTTCCGCCTACAGAAATCGTTATTCTGGGTGCCGGAACCGTTGGTGAATATGCCGCGCGGACCGCCCTTTCGCTTGGCGCCGAGGTGAAGGTATTTGACAGTTCCATTTACCGCCTGCGCCGGCTCCAGACCAACCTGGGTAACAGCCGGGTTTTTACTTCGGTCATGCAGCCCATTGTCCTGAACAAGGCCATCACAACATGCGATGTCGTGATCGGCGCGATTCGGGCCACCCATGGTCGCAGCCCTTGTGTTGTGATGGAAGAGACGGTTAGCCGCATGAAACCCGATTCGGTCGTAATTGACGTGAGCATAGACCAGGGCGGCTGCTTTGAAACATCGGAGGTGACCAACCATAAAGACCCTGTTTTCAGAAAGTATGATGTGATCCACTATTGCGTTCCGAACATCGCATCGCGCGTTCCGCGTACCGCCTCTTATGCGCTGACCAATATTTTCGCCCCCATCCTGCTCGATATCGGCGATATGGGCGGCCTGATGAACATGGCCTGGCAGCGCCCGGGAATCCGCGATGCGCTATACATTTACCAGGGGCACATGACCAATAAAGACCTGGCAGACATGTTTAATTTTCCATTTAAAAACCTCGAGCTCCTGATGGTTTCCAACCAGTAACTGCCATGAGAAGATTTCTTTTCCTGCTTCTGCTTCCGGCTTTTGTCCAGGCATGCGCTCAGAAAAATGCGCAGAATCCTTACGGGTTGAAGATCATCAACAATTTCAGAGACTACCAGGCCGCGGTAAAAGAAAACCCAGACAATCAGCTCGTTGAGATCAACAAAGCAATTCCCTCGGTTCGCCTGGATATCCGATACGCCACAAGGAATAACTTTATGAAGCGGGTCATGTACGCGCAGGCACGCGCCTTTGCGCGCAAACCGGTTGTAGTGCAATTGCGAAAGGTGCAGGCTGACCTGCAAAAAAAGGGCCTGGGCCTGAAAATATTTGATGCTTACCGCCCCTATGCCGTAACGCTCGATTTTTACCGCCAGGCGGTGCAGAAAGACTTCGTGGCAAATCCGAACAAAGGTTCCAAACACAATCGCGGCTGCGCCATAGACCTTACGCTTATTTCGCTTAAGACCGGCAAAGAACTGCCCATGCCTACGCCTTTCGACAGTTTCAGCCCCGAGGCAGCCGCCCGGTATGCAAACCTGGATGTTCAGGTGAAAAAAAACCGGGACCTGCTCATCAGCACCATGCACCGGCATGGGTTCAAGGTCATGTACAACGAGTGGTGGCACTTTGATTTCCAAGGCTGGCAAAACTATAGCCTCATGGACATCCCTTTTCAAAAACTTTAGTGACCCGCGCGGTGTAAAGCACCATAATGACTGCTCGTTAACCGCAGCTTTTTGCCTTTTCTGACGATCTTAAAAATGTAGTCATAATCCTCATCATGTAGCTCCTTCTGATCAAAACTGGCACCTAAAGCCCGCAAGATATCTGGTACCGTATTCGAATGCCCGGCAATGAGCACTTTTTTCCGGGATGATCCTGACCAGACCCTACCGGCCAGGGTTGCGGGAGAATCGTAAGCCAACACGGGCTTATGGCTGGCTTCTGCGACCCCAGAAACTGTTTCCCTGGTGCGAATATAAGCCGTACTGTAAACCTCATCGATCTTGTGGTCTTTGAAATAAGCGGTGAGCGCGGCTGCCCGAAGCTTTCCCGTTTCACTGAGTTCCGGGTCGGCCGTCTTTACCGCCGTGCTTTTTTCGGCATGCCTGACAACCCAAACGGTCTGCGCATGCAGCGCCGCGGCCAAGAACAAACAGCAGAAAAAGAGGTATATCGTTCTCATTCGTTGGTATTTAAAATGTCCAGAAGTCGGTCCAGTTCGTCCCGCGTATGTTCGCTGTTCAGCACTACCCGGTTCAAAAGCGGGCCGCTGGCATCCGGGTAAGGGAATGACGAAATCAGGATGCCCTTTTCGGCCAGCTGGTGATGAAGCGATACATCTGTATGGCGAAAAACCGGCAGTTCAGGAATATACGACCAGTTTTGCTGATTGGCCAGGTATTTGGAAAAATAGTGTTGGTTTTCCTGCAGCTGCTGCCACTGACGGCCGTACAGGTCGGAACTGTTCATGAACGCGTACAGCGCGGCCGCAGCCGGGGGCGAGGCGCCGTTGAAGACCACGCTTTTTCGCAGCTCTGCTACAGTATCCCGGTCGCCAAGGATGATCCCTGCATCGACCCCCAGCGCCTTCGCCATAGAGGCTACAACCACGATCCTGGCCGGAGCCTCAGTTTTCAGCCGGGTATAAGCACCGATGCCGCCATCGAGCAGGCCGATACCGTGCGAGTCATCTGCAAGCAGAAGTTGTTTGTGTGCATCGCCCGGCAGGGCTGAAAAGTCATACCGCTCCGGCATGAGGTTGTTGAGTGTGTTGCTCAGCACGATGCGCTCTGCAGGCCCCGCGGGAAGCTCCCGCATCCAGGCACTTACGCTTCCGTGCTGCCGGGGCACCTCATCTGACCAAAGTGCCGGATGGGTCCCAGGCGCGTACGCTAACTGCCGCCCAACATAAGCCCTGACACAGAGTTGGGCGGCCAGGTAACCGCTTGAGAGGATCAGCGCTGCTTCAGCGCCGAAACGGGCAGCGGCAAACGCTTCCGCTTCCTCGTACAAAGCGATCTGGATGTTGTTGCTCCGGCTGGTACCATTGTTGACACCGTAACGCTGCAGCCCTTTGCTGTAACATTCCATAAACCCGGGATGTGTAGCCAGGCCCAGGTATGATGTGCCACCGAAATAGAGGTAGCGCCTGCCGCCGGCATCGATGCGGTTTTGAATGGCGTGCTGCAGTTTGATATTCATCAGTTATAATTTCTGCCCAGTTGGTCGTTGGCGGCTTTGATGATGGAATTGGCCGAATTGGTATCATGATACAACTCCCAAAACATAATGCCGTTACAGCGCTGTGAAGCCAGGGTCGTCTTTTGCTTTACGGTGGTTATGCCGTTAAAATAGTAATCTGCATTGTTGTATCGCGCATAGTCCCCGTTTATATCCACACCTGCTGCTTCAAAATCGCGCACACCGGCCGAGGCGCCTGCGGCTGTCTTGCCATAAGCGGGCATCCCAAGTACGGCCTTCTTTTTAGGCATGCCGCGGGTATTTAGCCAGTAGTTGAGCGAAGCGACGGTCATGTTGTACGAGGCATGATTCGGTTCGCCTTGCCAGCCTGCCCCGTCATAGATCATGATGTTGAAAAAATCGGCATAACCAAACACTTCTGTTCGAATGCCGTCGCGAACGGTGCCCGCATACACCCCCGGAGTAATGGCGGCACTGAGAAATTTGTTATGCTTATGCAGGGAATCTGACAGCTCTTTCATCAGCAAGGCATACGTTTGATCTGCTACACCCTGCCTGGGGTATTCCCAGTCGAGATCAAGGCCGTCCAGCTGGTTGCTGCGCACAAAGGCCAGGACATTGCTCACAAACTGCGTACGCGTGGCTTCGGATGCGGCCAGCGTCACAAAAATATTGGCATCGCCGGAAACAGAGATGCCTGTTTTAAGACCCTGTGCCTTGGCTTGCTGAATCACGGTATTGAACCGCCCCGGCTGCGCCAGCGGAGCCAGCGAGCCATCGGCCCGCGGATTCAAAAAGGCATAGAAGAGATGCGTCAGCATTTTATACTTGGCCGGGTTCACACCTGCCGGGTCCCGGTAGCTGGGAAAATAACCTACGATTTTAAAAGACGTATCAGATACGTAGGCTGCTGGCGGGTCAACTTCAGCCTTTGGATGAATGGTTTCTTTCTTACAGGCAGCAAATAACAGCAGTGTGCAAGCCAGCAACAGGTAATGGTTCCTCATGGTGATAGGTTTTAAATGGTTGATTATCAAATCTAACGATTCACAATTCAAAACCGCAAAAACCAGCACAAAAAAGATTCGATTTAAGAACTCCTAATATTTCTCGTGAATTTCGGTCATAATGCGCACCATCTCCTTGCGCACTTCTGCAGTAGGCTGCAGGAAATTATTGTTCATAAACGCAAATAGCAGCAACTTACCTTTTTTGGTCCGGATGTACCCACTTTGGTTGTGCACATTGGAGAGTGTTCCTGTTTTGCCAAATACGAACGGCTGACCGGTCTTCGGATAGGCGTTTCTGAGTGTTCCGCTTTTTCCGCCGGCAGGCAGCAGTTCGAAGAGTTTCTGTTTATCTGGAAATTCCTTCCATATCAATTCCAGCAGATAGATCATGTCTCGCGGTGTAAAGAGGTCCATTCTGGATAAGCCCGATCCGTCTGCCCATTGCGGCTTGTCAGGAAGGTCAGCCAGGTACGTTTTCGTTACATGGTCGATCACCTTTGCCGCGTTCATTTCCAGCCCGGCCTGATCAGCGTAAACCAGCAGCAGCTGCTCGGCCACAAAATTATCGCTGGGCAGCATCATCTGTTTGAGGACCGAGTCGCGACGGGCTCCGTATACGGTTTTGGCATACGACGGCATTTTCCGGCTTACAAGTTCAACAGGTTTGTGCAAGGTGTCTGAGAGCAGGTTCACCGTTAAAAGGTCTGATACTTTATAGGGGATCTGCTGCGTGAAGCGGTCTGGCACTGCGCCTTCCGGATATCGAAAGGTGTTCTCGAGGAATGCGCGCTGTATGCCAAACCCACCTTTTTTATCCGGGTCGGCCACAAAACAATCGGCAAAGACTTTCGGGCTGATGTCAAGGCCACCCGACTTTTTTTTGCTAACCACAACCAGGTTATCCATAACCGGCAACTCATTAATTTCTGCCTGGTAATAGTCATTGTAATCATCCCAGGCCCAGCCCAAGCCATAAACAGGGCCTGTATAGCGGCCGGGCGCAAAGAATAATTTTTTTGGGCTCCGGGACAGGAAATCGAGTGCGACCCGGTTTTTCAACTGCGAATGCAGGAAAGAAGGGTCTCCGGTTCCCCAAAAGATCAGCGAGTCGCCCTGCTCAACAAACCGCAGCGAAGGCAAGGAATCTTTCAGTATCTTTAAACCTGCATAAAAGGTATAAAGCTTGGTATTTGATGCCGGGGTATAATACCGGTCGGCATCTTGCTGGTACAGCATTTTTTTGGTTTCCGGATCATAAAGGGCAAAACCAACGTGGTATTGCCTGGTCAGCGGCGCGTTGCGGAATGTTTTCTGAACGCCGCGACCAATCTGGCGCCCGGCAGAACAGGATACCAGGATTAAGGCCGCCAAAAATGCGGCGTACACGCGATATGGTTTCATGGATTGGGGTCTGGGTGAAATAATGTCGCCACTAAAATATTAAATTAGATCAATGATCATGAGCCGGGATGTCGTAAAAACACACGTTTTTTTATGGCTATTCATCTTGCTGTGCACCAACCTCTGCTGCGCTCCGGCTGCCTTTGCCCAAAATTTCGGGTTTACAGGCAAGCGCACTGCACAGACAATGCCCTTTAAATTTGTAAAAAACCTGATCATCATTCCGGTTTTCATAAACGGAAAAGGCCCCTACGACTTTATTCTTGATACTGGTGTCGGCCCTATGGTGATCACAGATGCCAGTATTCTCGATTCGGCACAGGTACGTACGTATACGCCATTTAAGGTTTTCGGCCTTGGCGCCGGCATTGACCTGAACGCCCTGTTTACCAACAAGATCAGCGTGGGTATTGGCCATGCCTTGTCTGAAACAACGCCCACTGCGGTGCTGGCCGATGACATTTTCAATTTGTCTGGGTATGTGGGCCAGCCTGTTTACGGCCTCGTCGGCTACTCTTTCTTCAAAAGTTTTGTGGTGCGCATCCGGTACGATTCAAAAAGCCTGACCTTTTACAATACCGCCCGCCGGGTACGTTACCGCGGCGAGCGCATCCCGATCGAGCTGACGCTTAATAAACCTTACCTCCGGGCGCAGGTAAGAACCGATTCAGGCGACACGCTGCACACCCGGTTGATCATCGATACAGGCGGCAGCCATTCGCTGCTGCTCGAGACCTTCCGGAACGGCGCCTTTCCGCTTCCGGACACCACCATAGAAGCCAATCTCGGCATGGGCCTGAGCGGTATGATTGCCGGGAAGATGGGCCGGATCCGGTCGCTGCAGATCGGGGCTTTTCACGTGCCGGATGTGCTGACAGGCTTTCCCAGCTTTGAAGACGTAGCAAAAAAGACCGCTGGCAGTGACCGGAACGGCAACCTGGGCGCAAATTTTCTGAAAAAGTTTAACATCATACTTGATTACAACGGCGGCTTTATTTATTTGAAAAAGAATTTCTATTTCCAGGAACGCTCAGAACACGACATGTCGGGCATGTCTGTTTTCGTTGATTTTGAGCAGGCAGACCGGCTTTTTGTTGGCCGCATCGAGCCCGGATCGCCCGCGCAGGAAGCGGGCTTCGAAAGCGGCGATGAGCTTCTGAAAGTGAATTTCAAAGCCGCTAAAGACCTTTCCCTGACCGAGCTCGACGAATTGTTCCGGTCCAGGGACGCAAGGCCGATACTTGTTGAAGTAAACCGTCAGGGCACCCCGCTCCTTTTGTTACTGCGGCTTAAGAAACGCATCTGACCGCCGCATTGTAAAAATTAAACGAGATCTCCGGACATTCATTATACTTGCATATGCGTATAAAAACCCTTCTATTGCCTTTCGTCCTGCTGCTGGCTACACAAGCAGTGGCACAGCATGCTGACTCGCTTACCGTTGTAAAAGCCAAATGGCAAAAAGACCGCATTGCCCGTCACGTTAGGCTTTACCGGCACCACTTTAATAAAAAAGAACTCTTTGCCGCCAATGAAAACATCACCTACCTGGAAATCAGACGACCGGGAAAACGAGCAGTCCTGGGACTCGGCTACGAGCAGCAGGAACTGAAGACGGTGCCTGTATTTGGCAAGGCCGAGAACGCAATTGCTGCGATAAACGGGACATTTTTCGATATCAAAAACGGCGGCTCGGTCGATTTTATTAAATCGGGAGGGCGCGTAATTAACCCGACCCGGCTCGAAAATGAAGGCAAACGCGCCCGGCACCAGATGGCGGCCGTGGTTATACATGCCGGCAAACTTGAAATAATCCGGTGGGATGGTACTGCCGACTGGGAGAACAAACTGCCTCAGGAGGATGTTATGGTAAGCGGGCCACTGCTGCGACTGGACGGCCAGGATGAACGGATCGACAGTGCTGCATTTAATAAACTAAGGCACCCGAGAACCTGCATTGGCATTAAACCGGATGGGAAAGTGATTCTTTTAACGGTTGACGGACGGCAGGAACAGTCTGCAGGAATGAATCTTTTTGAACTGACCAGGGTCATGCGCTGGCTGGGCTGCAGCTCGGCGATCAACCTGGATGGTGGCGGCTCTACGACACTTTGGGTAAATGGCTGGCCTGACGATGGGGTGGTGAATTTTCCGAGCGACAATAAAAAATGGGACCATGCCGGTACCCGCAAAGTGGCGAACGTGATCTTGGTGAAAGCGAAAAAATAAACATGACCAGAAATTCAGTTCTATACATTCTCTTCCTCGCAGGTCTCTTTTCCGCCTGCTCACACGGCGACAAAAGAAAAGACGCCAGCTTGCGTGACTTTACGTTCGCCCCGGTTAAAAACATTCGGTATGAAGAGGTTAAACGCCGGTTCAGTTCGGGGCTGTCTGTTAACGAGATGGGATTTCACCAGGAACCTTCCTGGATCATTGAATTTATATCTGACGATTCGGTGCTGGCCTATTATCCAAAAAAGAAGATCATGCAGGGATTTCACCTGCATTATGACCATGCCAACGTATATAATTTTGCAAAAGAGTGGTTCCGGGTAAAAAAAATAGCCAAAGACAGCCTCGTCCTGCAGCGCCTGCAGGTAAACCGACGCGAAATCGCCAGCGACATCACTTCAGATGTAAACATGACCTTTTACGCGCAGTCATTCATCAAACGTAAGCTGCGCACCACAGCCCGCGAACTCCAAAAGCCTACTGCTGCAGACAGTGCATTTGTCAGGAAACTGGCCGAGCGGTCAAACCGAAACCCCGGAAACCGTGACAGCGCTTTTGCAGCGCGTCAGCCCGTTCGCTTTGTGAGCAGGAGCCCGCTCGTGTTGGTTGAACAGATCAGCAACCAGGATCCGCTTACCGGGAAGACAGCCTCATACGATTACATGTTCCCCGAATATAAGATCACGATCAGGAAGGCATACAAAGATTTTGCATTCCGGTTTGGCTGCGTGATTGATGCCCGGGGAACTATTCACATCGGCCGAATCACCGGCGTAATCCCCGAATATTACGAGCAGCGTAAAAAGGTCATTGAGGGTGTAATCAGGGTATACCTGCGTAACCTGTCCACACTGCATCCCGGCACTACATTTGGCATACCTCATAGTTCTGAAATCACGCTAAATATTACCGGAAAAGCTGATAATTAAGCAGTTACAAACACAAATCGATAATAAAATAAAATAGTTGCGTTCTGGTTTTTTGAAAATAAAAGCCTACCTTGCAGACTTACACTAATACTCATTACAATGCAAGAAGGAACAGTAAAATTCTTTAACGTGACCAAAGGATTCGGCTTCATCATCCCATCAAACGGAGACGGGGATATCTTTGTTCACTCAACCGGTCTTATCGACCAGATCCGCGAAAACGACAAGGTTCAATACGAAGTCGAGAACGGAAAAAAAGGCTTAAATGCCGTTAATGTGAAAGTAATTTAAGTTATTATCATATTTGCAAAAAAGGCGCCTTTCATCAGATAGGCGCCTTTTTTTGTTTTACCGCGACTTCAGACCTTTCCGGCTGTGATCTCGGCCCCCTCTTCGTTCTCAAGAAAGAGTTTATAAACCTGGGTAATTTTCCAGTCTCCCGTACCATCGTTTTCAAGAATAAGATAATTCTGCTGTGACCCTTCGTTCAGGGCATAATTGATATCGATGCGCGCAACAACGATAGCCGAGGTCTTGGATACGACCTCGTAATTCACCGTACAGTCACGCTGCACCAGTCCGGCATTTTTCTTCATAAAGTCCACGATGTTCGCCCCCTGCTGAACAACTACTTTCGTCTGACGGTTGGACCTGAAAGTCACATCGCTTCCCAGTACCTGCTGCAGTTTCCGGTAATCGCCGTGTTTTAAATAACTCTGTATAAAAGCATCGATAACGGCCTTCACATCATGCTTTGGTTTGGCGGCATGCGCGCTGATGGCACCGGCCAGCAGCAACGCACATAAAATCTTGTATTTCATGGGTCATTTTTATTTAAAAATAACCACAAAAGGACAAAAAAGGTATGCTGAAAACACCCATAAAATTGGCACAAACACTTGATTGTCAAGCAAAAACAGCAAGCTTCAATCCTGAGGCTTGCTGTTATCATTTTTAATCATTAATAACCTAGCATGAAAAAACTCTACAAAGTTCTTATGCAGTTATACGTGCTAAGTTATTGGAAGATATGTCAGCGAAATATGCAGAAATCCCCATTTTTAAATCAGCACTCCAGTTTTTGCGGCCCTGTATTTGAGCGGTGTGACCATGAAATTGTTTCTGAACAGCCTGATGAACGAACTGGGGCACTCAAAGCCGACCATGGAGACAATTTCATTCAGCGCATAACGGGTATTTCTCAGAAGGTACCGGGCACGCTTTAGCCGCAGCTGGATCAGGTACTGGTGTGGTGAAAATCCGTAGGCATCTTTAAATGTGCGCATAAAATGGTTTACAGACAGGCAGGCAATATCTGCCGCATCCTGCAAACTGACGTTCCGGTTGTAATTGCTGCTAATGTATTCTCGTGCATCGTTCAGCCGTTTCATTACCTCGGCTCGTGTGGTGGCCTTGCTGAAACGGAGTTTTTCCATCCGCAGCAGCACCTCCCGCCTGAAAACGGTATAATAATTAAAAAGGCTGTGGTGCAGGTACTCGTTCAGCAGTTCTTCATTTCCCGTACCGCGTTCCAACTGTTTTTTGAGGTGTAAAATAGTAATCCGCATATCGCTCGATACAGGGTATAGCGACTCGCTGAACCCGCCTCCGCCAATGTGTTCAGGTGGAATGGAGAATCTTTTGACAAAAGCCTCGAGGAAGGCTCCGGAAAAAGAGATGGTGACCGATTCAACACCCTGGTCTGAGTTGATGCTGGTTTCGCTTTTGGAGCCAGGACTCAGCATGAGACAGCTATCAGGATAAAACTGCACCTTGCGTTTTCCGAACCGGCAGGTGGCCGTTCCGCTTAAAATAATTTTAAGGGTATAAAAAGTGTGCTCCTCTGTATAAACGGCATCATGGCTGCTATCAAGCCGGATCAAGTTGCGGTTGCGAAATGTTTTAAGAGTAATCATGAGCGCATTATTCAAATTCAGGCAAAACCAATAAATTCCTCTTCTTCGGTATAGTCACGTTTCTCAAGAAGCATACATTTACGCCCCAGCGGATCGGCGAAAACAGCAGACAGCCCGGCTTCGATGTAACTGGGCGACTGGGAAAAGGAGATTCCTTTGCTGCGCAGTTCAAAACAGGCTTCCAGACAATCGTTCGTTAAAAGAACAACATCTGCCTCGACATCTTTTCCCAGGTAACCCGGATCAGATGCGGCCCCTTGAAACACCCGGGCATGGATTCCCAGCGTTTGTTCATAAAAATTTGCCGGCTCCGGCTGGACCGGCGCCTGCGGCTGTGCAGTTTGCTTGAGGGATAATGGCATGGCTCGTTTTGATCATTTGCGTCAATGTAAAATTACCGGCTGTCCGGCTTTCCTGTTTCACCCAAAAAGGGTGAATTTGCCCCCCCAAATGTTAAAAAAGTGTTATAATTCTTATGAAATCGTTAAAAACGCTCAAATGAAGCGTTTATCACGCGCCGTGCGGATGGCGTCTGATTTTGAATTTACATCGAGTTTAATATAGATATTTTTGACATGGCTGCGCACAGTTTCTGTATCAATAAACAGCGCCTGTGCCACCTGGCTTTTGGTTTGACCGGCGGCAATGAGCTCGAGGATTTCAGTTTCCCTCCTGGTTAGTGGCGAATTTGGATTTTTTTGAAAAGACCGCATAACAATGCGTGCCACATTGGTGCTCATGGCGCCACCTCCTGACCGCACTTCGCGCACCGCTTCGATGATGCGGCTGCCGGGCGAGTTTTTGGTCAGATAACCGCTGGCCCCTTTACCAAGTGCTTCGAAAACCATGTCTTCAGAATCAAACACCGTCAGGATGATGATGCTGACATCGGGCAGCGTACGTTTTATAAAAGGCAGGGCTTGCAGCCCGTTGGTGCCTGGCATCTCGATGTCGAGCAGGATCACATCCGGCGACTCTGCTTCAAGGAACCGTTTGGCCTCATCAAATGAAGCATATGCATTCAGCACCTGGTAGCCGGGAACCTCATTCAGCATGCTTTTGTAGGCCATGCGTAAGATCTCGTCATCCTCTATGATCAGTATGCGTATCGTGTCATTGTTATCCATTCTCTTAGCGCTTGTATACCTTAGACGAGCCTGAGGCTAATTTGTGACACGGATTTTCGTAGAAATCGTGATTTTGGTCCCTTTTCCGGGTGTTGAACAGATCGACAGCTCCGAGTGGATGCGTTCGCAGCGCACCCTGATGTTGCGCAGGCCATTCCCGCGTGCCGCGCTGCGTGTATCAAAGCCCGCTCCATCATCTTCCGTTTCAAGGTTAAGCGTGTTCTGCGCGGTTTTGACAACGCGGATTCGCACATGCCTGGCAGCTGCATGCTTGAGGATGTTATTTAAGATCTCCTTAAATATCAGGCTTAGGTTCCGGTTTACTTCCATAGACAGCCGGACTTTCCTGTATTGTTCGTTGCAGCCCTCCATTTGGAAAACAATTCCTGTATGCGCGAACAGTTCCTGGCCCACATCTGCCACGTGGTTGAGTATTTCCAGCAGGTTATCGCTTTTCGGGTCCAGTGCCCACAGAATGTCTTTTGTTCCCGAGTAAAGAAGTCCCGCATTTTGCCTGATCAACCTGACCAGTTCTTTGCGTTCGCTGTCTTCCGGTTCGAGTTTCTGATCGAGAATTTCTGAAAGCACGGTGATCCGGGTAAGTTTATTGCCGATGTCGTCATGAAAGTCTTCGGCGGTCTGCGTGCGGATCCGTTGCTTTTCTGCCCGAGTAATGCTTTCCAGCTGCCGGCGTTTACGTTCCTTTCTCTTAAAATACAGACGCAGCCCGGCGTAAATGAGCAGCACGGCTGCCAGCGCAACGCTGGTGGCGAACCACCAGGTCTCGTAGAATGCAGGCACGACGTAGAATGCGAATTCATGGATCCCGGAGGCCTTGCCGCCTGCCAGCGCACGGACCCTGAAAACATAATGTCCCGGCTTGAGGTTGGAATACTCAACCTCTTCATTGGTAACCGGCTGGTTAAACCCGTCATCAGAGCCGACCAGCATGTACTGGTAACGCACACTGGCAGGGTTGGTCAGGAAAACACCTTCAAACCGGATAGACAAATGGTTATGGTCACTCCTGAATTCTGGTTTTTCGCCTGGCTCGGGGATATAAATGAGCGAATCCCGTTCCGCGGATCCGCTAGAATGCAGGGCTATACGTGTAATGTGGACGCCAGGCCGGCTGCCGGGGTTTTCGGCCTGATCGGTGCGGCAGGCAACAACGCCAGCGGTCGTTCCAATCAGCATGTAACCCCCGTAATTTAAAATAGCACCCTGGTCACACTCAATAACCAGGGGGTTTGCCTGGTCGCACAGCACATTGAACCTGCCGGAGCGGGGGTCGAACTTCAATTTTTCGATCCCTCGTCCGGTGCCAAGCCATAACCGTTTCTGCGGGTCAAACTCCAGGCTGTAAATATCGTTTGAGCTCAACCCTTCAGTGGTGGCATACCTCTCTACCTTGCCTGTCGTCAGGTCGTAACTGAGCAGGCCATCGCCCAGCGTAGCGAGCAACAACTGGCTGCCATATCGCCGCATGGCCAGAACGTTCATTTTATTGAGCGGCAGCCGTTGCCGCACCTTGCGGTCGCTAAGCAGGTAAACGCCACTGGTTGTCGCCAGAGCGATCCTATTCCTGTCCAGCTCAAGCAAACTTGAAACAAAGCCGTTGTATCCTTTTACGCTCTCCTGCAGGCCATCTTTGTGGTACAAGAGCTCTCTGCCCCGGCCAAGCCAGATGCCGCCGTCGGTGGCGTGCAGAATGCTGTTGAATTCGCTTTTTGTCAGTTCTTCCCTGCCGGGTTTCATCACCTGTGTAAGCCGGAAGCCGTCGTGCATCCACAGGCCCCGCCCATGTACAGACATCCAGATACGGCCTTTTTTGTCTGCTGATACAAAGTATACACTGCTTTGGGCAAAGGCCGATGGGTTTACCGGAATAATCTCACGGCCATTGTAGCGAAACACACCTTTGTTGAACGTTCCAACCCAGAGCACTCCTTTGCTGTCGGTGGCCATGGCGCTGATGGGAAACTCAGCGTCCCTGCCCCTGACCTTGTTCATCCTGATATACCCGTCTCCCTCGAACTTATAGATCCCCTGGCTGAACGACGAAAGCCAGATGTTGTTTTCGGCATCGCGGAAGATGTCGTAGACCAGGTTATCTGTAAATCCATTTGATCCGTTGAAACGCACCAGGCTGTCGGCTGCCGTGACTCTGTAAGCACCTGTCTGGGTTCCTGCCCAAAGCCGCCCGTGGTGGTCCTGCCCAATGCTGAGAAAATCACTGTCGGTCGCTGCCAGCGGTGCATACGGCCGGACGCCGGCGGCCGAACCATGAAAAATCATTTTGCGGCTCAATAAGAAGAAATGGTGTTTTCTGCGCTCGTCGAAAAGTATGCGCCTGAAGATCAGACCCTGTTCTGCTGCTTTAAACCGGTAAAAGGGCCTCCACTCCGTACCGCTAAGCCTGAGAATCCCCTGCCCTTTGCAGACGGCATACAGCCGGCCCGCCTGGTCGGTATTCATGGCTGTGACGCTGGCGTTGTAGACCGGTTTTACGAAAACGGGCTTATCGTTGATGAGCCTGAAAATTCTTCCCCCCGCAACCCCCCAGACCTCCCCGGTTCCGGTTTTTTTAAGCGCCGTTACGTCTTCATTAAGGTCAAGGTTGCTGATACGGCCTTTATCCAGGATGCTCAGGCCCGCATCGCTTCCCACGATGATGCGGTGCGTTGTGTCTTCGACAATGCAATTGACCATGTTTGACAACAGGCCGGAAGCTTTGCTATACGAGGTAAAAGTGCGTCCGTTGAAACAACTCAATCCTCCAAACGTACCAAGCCACAGCAGGCGGCGGCTGTCCTGGTAGAAAACGCCGACCTGCGATTGCGGCAAGCCATCTTTCAGGTTGTAATTGGTAAAACTGTAGGTCTGCGCAGGAACCTGCTTCCCGATAGCAAGCAGTAGATAGAAAGAAATCAGAAAGACTTTAGCCGGCAGACGCGTTAGCATGACGGGACAAAGTAAATACATTTCCGGCCGCAGACATCACCCGTTTGGGGGGATATTTGGCGACGGCCGGAAATGCGGTGTTATTGCTTAAACCGGTTAAAATTTGCAGCAAACACGAAAATAACCAAGTAACAGATAATCGGCAGGTAATAAGCGCTCGCAATGTTTTTATCGGCCACCATCCCCATGAGCATCGGGAAAAACGCTGCACCAACAACACCCATAGAAAGGAATGACGCAGCCTGTTTGGTTTTCTGACCGAGGTTCTTCATGCCCAGGCTGAAAATGGTAGGGAACATGATACTGAAAAAGAAGTTGATCAGGAGTAAGGCCGCAAAAGAAACCCAACCCATGCCCTGGGCAACAACGATGCACATGAGCACATTACACAAAGCAAAGATGGCGAGCAATTTATTTGGTGCAATGTACCGCATCAGGAAGGTGCCGACAAAGCGGCCTAATAACATCATGCCCATAAAAACGACCATGAACTGACCGGCTGTAAGACTGCTGAATCCCATGATCTCATGGCCATAGTTGATAAAAAAGGCCCAGGTACCGCCTTGTGCAGCCGCATTGAACAGCTGCGCGAGGACAGCCCATACAAAATGCTTGTGTGCGAACAGGGGTTTATCGGGATGCAGGTCCTTATTTTCTGCATCTGCGCCTGCGTGGGGATCGGCATGAAAATCGATAGTCGCCGGAACCTTTACAAAAGAGAAGCTGAGCGCAATGGCGGCGATGGCGATTCCTATGCCCATGTAAAGGCCTTTGACGGCGCCGAGATCTACCGAGCCTTCGCGCTCAGGGCCAAACAGAATGAACGCGCCAAGCGCCGGGCCAATCATGGTCCCAACCGCATTGAAAGCCTGTGCGAAGTTGATGCGCTGGTCGCTGGTGCGCTGATCGCCCAACGACGCGACAAACGGGTGCGCAACTGTTTCCAGGGTAGAGAGGCCACAGCCCAGGATAAACAACGCAACCCTGAAGAATGTGAATGAACCTGCATTTGCGGCCGGGATAAACAAAAATGCGCCGATCGAGAATAGCGATAATCCCAGCAGCACGCCGTTCTTGAACCCAAATCGCTTCATAAACAGGCCGGCCGGGATACCCATAATAAAGTAGGCACCAAAGATCGAAAACTGAACCAGGCCGGACTGGGCCTTGCTCAGGTGCAGGGCCTCCTGAAAATGTTTGTTCAACACATCGCCCATGGTAATCGCGATGCCCCAGAGCATGAACAATGAGGTTACATAGATCATGGTGAGTTTGAATTTTTGCTCGGTAAAAGGAATTTTTTCCATTTGGTTAGTTTGGTTTATAGGTTTTGGATTCTTTTGGATCTGTGGCAAAAGCCGCCGTGGCGCCAACAAGCGCTGCATCTTCCCAAAGTTTGGTCAGCCTGAGTTCCGTTTCCGGAAACTTCAGCTTCAGGTTGTTGCGCAGGCCTGGTAAAAACCGGTCTGCTGCACGGGCAATGTTGCCGCCAATAACCACAATCTGAGGCTGCGTATCAGCGATGAACCCTGTCAAGAAGTTTTCGAGATGCAGGTTGAACTCGGCAAACACTTGTCGGATCTGTTGCTCATGACCACTGGTAGCAATGATGGCCTGCAGATCCCTGCATTCCATACCGGTTAGCTCGGCAAACCGGGCAATAAACCACCGGGTAGAAATGTAAGCTTCTGCAAAACTATCCAGGTATGGCGTTATGGCCCGGTTTTCATCTTTGATCAGTCCCTCGATTGCACTGGCAGAACCCAGACCGGTACCCAGTGTAATGCCGATTGCCCGGTCAAAGCCTGTTCCTGCCCCCGCATACACCTCTCCCTGCAGGAAGGCCTGTGCATCGTTAATGAAGATAAGGTTTTCAGGCGGCAATTTAAGACGCTGCGCCACTTCGGTCCTGACGTTGAGCCCATAAAGGGCCTCGTATTTATTTAGTCCGCGAATTCTGCTGATACCGCTGTCATATTCAAACGGTCCGGGCATGGCGATCCCGATCTTTGGTGAGGTGAGCCCGCCGTTTTGAATGACTTCGGTCAGCGCTCCGGCCCATGCGTCAAAGATGACCGTTGCAGCTGTGTGGGGGTCAATCTTGATCCGGGCTCTGCCCGAAGGCAATATATTGCCATTGCGAACAAGCGCTGCGGTTAAATGTGAGCCACCGATATCTACGCCAATAACCGGCTGCTGATGCTGATCTTTCATACTGAAGGTTAGTCATGCTGAAACGAAGGCTTTGGTTAGCACCTTCGAAGCAGGAGGCACGAGACGTGCCAGCATTTTAAATCGTTTTAGCAAAAATAATGATAAAAATCACTTATGCAAATGCCCTACCTATGATTCTACGTAATGATGGAGCACCGTTGGGACCGTATTCTCACGTTCTGTCAAATCGGTTGAATGAGAACAGCCCCCATGGTCAATTGGCCAATTTCACCCGGAATCTCGCCTGGGCACCCTCCTGCTTCGCGTGATCCTTAAGAGAGCGCGGTTAAACACGAGACAAGCCTTCCGGCCACTTCGTGGCCTGGCTTTATTTATTTTCCCTCCTCGCTCAAGCCTGCGGCCATTTCAGTTCAGTGTGTTGGATTACCCTCCTCCGTCGGGTGATCCTTAAAGGGGAGCGGTTAAACATGAGGAGCCTTCCGGCCACTTCGTGGCCTGGCTTTATTTATTTCCCTCCTCGCTCAAGCCTGCGGCCATTTCAGTTCAGTGTGTTGGATTACCCTCCTCCGTCGGGTGATCCTTAAGGGGGGAGCGGTTAAACATGGGAGGCCTTCCGGCCACTTCGTGGCCTGGCTTTATTTATTTCCCTCCTCGCTCAAGCCTGCGGCTTGGCTCGGGGTGAAATAAATAAAGCCCTTGCTCTCGCAAAGGCTTGTCCAATGTTTGTAGGGATGACAGGATTCGAACCTGCGACCTCCAGCACCCCATGCTGACGCGATACCGGGCTACGCTACATCCCTGATTGGGATACAAATATATTAATAAGGAGGCCATTCTGCCAAAAATATTTTGTGCCCCTGCCCCCTCAAATCGCCGCTTTTTTTGACATTCTGCCCAGACGGGCCAACAAAAACAATAGGCTTTATGTTGTATTTTTGCTAACATTCATAATTCCAGCAAGATGGCCACTGCAACACAAATCCAGAAAGGTTATATCGATTACGTCCTCAGTAATGGCGAAGCTCCGAAGTCTGTTTATGTCTTTGCCAAGCGGCTCAAGATCGCGGAAGAGGAATTTTACCTCCATTTCGGCTCGTTCAGTTCGATAGAAAAAGCATTCTGGGCAGATGCCGTTTCGACCGTTGTCCAGGCCATTCGCCAACAGGAGGTCTGGCCCTCGTTCAGTGCCCGGGAAAAAGTATTGTCGTTCTTTTATGGCTTTACCGAATTCCTGCTTAAAAACCGCAGCTTTGCCGTATACACAATGAAAGCGTACCGGCAAGGCCTTTCGGCACCTGCCGTGCTGGAAGATGCAAAACCAGCCTTTGAAGCCTTTGCTGAATCGGTGATTGTCGAAGGCCTGGAAACCGGGGAACTTGCCGACCGCCGGTTCTTCACCAAAAGATACAAAGACGCCCTCTGGGTACAATTCTGTTTTATTACCCGCTTCTGGATCAATGACACGTCGGCCGCATTCAGCAAAACGGATGAGGCCATAGAAAAAGGCATCACGGTTACCTTTGATCTCTTCCAACACAGCCCGCTTGACAATCTGCTTGACTACGGGAAATTTCTGAGCCGGAATGGCCGTTTCGTTTAATCCATCAAAGAACAAAAAAGTATTCCTACAAGTAAAACCCAACGCTCG
Organism: Pedobacter yulinensis; assembly: GCF_003029735.1. Lineage (GTDB taxonomy): Bacteria > Bacteroidota > Bacteroidia > Sphingobacteriales > Sphingobacteriaceae > Pedobacter > Pedobacter yulinensis. The sequence continues at coordinate 661,684 of NZ_KZ686268.1, read as the reverse complement.
GCCAAATTTGTAAAAACAGGCCTCCAGGTCGGCGGCAATTACATTAAATATTATTCAAAAAAGCTTTTTAACCCTGAGCATCCGCGCGAAGCGCTGAACGAAGATAACGCAGCAGACATTTATGCCTCACTGAGCGAACTGAAGGGCAGTGCCCTTAAAGTTGCGCAGATGTTAAGCATGGATAAGAACATGCTGCCGCGGGCGTATGTCAATAAGTTCACGCAAAGTCAGTACAATGCGCCGCCGCTTTCCGGACCGCTGGTTGTACGCACATTTACGCGGCATTTCGGTAAAAGCCCCGAGCAGATTTATGACCGGTTCGATATCCGCTCCACCCATGCAGCTTCCATCGGGCAGGTTCACCGGGCCGAATTGAATGGCCGGCAGCTGGCTGTAAAGATCCAGTATCCCGGGGTTGGCGACAGCATTTCGTCAGACCTTCGCCTGGTCAAGCCCTTCGCCTTCCGCCTGCTCGGCATGAGCGAAAAGGAGCTCAATGTATACATGCAGGAGGTTGAAGAACGACTTTTGGAAGAGACTGATTATGAACTGGAAGTAAGACGCTCTCAGGAATTTTCGCAGGCTTGCAGCCATCTCGACCATGTCGTCTTCCCGAAATATTATCCTGAACTGTCAGGGCCGCGCGTCATTACCATGGGCTGGCTGGAAGGCCTTCACCTGAAAGAGTTTTTACAGACGAACCCCTCACAGGAGGTGCGCGACCGTTTAGGCCAGGCACTCTGGGATTTCTACAACTTTCAACAGCACGAACTGCGGGCTGTTCACGCTGATCCGCACCCGGGAAATTTCCTGATCACACCAGAGGGCAACCTGGGCGTCATCGATTTTGGCTGTATCAAAGAACTGCCTGATGAGTTTTACCGCCCGTTCTTTTCCTTGATTCTTAGCGATGTGCTTCAAGACCGGGAAAAAACGCTCCGGGCGTTCCGGGAGCTGGAAATGATCCTGCCGCAGGACAGCCCTGCAGAGATCGAATTCTATTACCAGGCTTACCGGGAAATGATTGGGCTCTTTGCCCGGCCTTATGCCACATCTGAATTTGATTTCAGTAACGCTTCGTTCTTTGAAGAACTTTATGGTTACGGAGAACGCATCTCAAAAATGCCTGAATTTAAACAGGCTCGTGGCGTAAAACATTTCATTTATGTGAACAGAACAAATTTCGGCCTATACACCATCCTGCACGACCTGAAGGCGAAGGTAAGGACCGACCGCTACCGGCCTGCCGCTGCGCTAAACAATGGTTCAACATCTCCTGTTCAGTAATTGTGCAGCAAACTGTACTTTTAGCACATGATCAAAATTGAAAACGACCAGCTCACCGCCCATTTTTCTGAAAAGGGGGCTGAGCTTCAGCGCCTGGGCAGTAAACCTACAGGTCATGAATACCTGTGGAACGGGAACCCGGCGTTCTGGGGCAAATACAGCCCCATACTCTTCCCGATCGTTGGCGGATTGGAAAATGACACCTATACCTATCAAAACAAGGAATACCACCTGAGCAGGCACGGTTTTGCCCGGGACCTCGTCTTTGCGCCCAAGTTAATCGGCGATACCGAGGTGGCATTCAGCCTTTCCGAAAATGGCGAAACCCTTGCCCGTTATCCTTTCAGGTTTAACCTGACCATTCGTTACCGGCTTGACGGGCCGGCCCTGCATTGTACGTATGAGGTAGAAAACCCCAACCAGCATGCAGAGCTCCTATTTTCGGCGGGCGGGCACCCTGCCTTCTCGGTGCCTACAAGCAAGGACCTGGCCTATTCAGATTACTTCCTTGAATTTAACGGGGATGAGGTACTTTCCTACCATAAAATTGCCGACAACCTGATCAGTGACGAAGTTGTCACTCTGAAACTGGAAGACCGCAAACTGCCGTTGTCCCATTCACTTTTTTACGACGATGCGTTGGTTTTCAAGACGCTGGAAAGCAACGAGATCACATTGAAAAATCACAAAAACGAACTGGGGCTGCGGTTCAGGTTCGACAGTTTTCCGTATTTCGGCATCTGGTCTGCACCCGATGCAGATTTTGTCTGCCTCGAGCCCTGGTGCGGCATTGCCGACAGCGTATCACATACCGGTCGGCTGGAAGATAAAGAAGGGATTGTTCGCTTGGCGGCTCTTCAGGCCTGGACCAGGACCTGGTCTGTAACCTGCTTTTAAAATAAAATGCAGACGCTGGCTCGCGTCTGCATGGGGTGTATTGTTGTTGGAGGGCTATTTCTTGGTTACTTTGAATTCAGTACGCCTGTTTTTCTGGCGCCCATCCGGGTTGTCTTTTCCGTTGGGCAGGTTGTTCGGAGCTATCGGTTTTGTTTTCCCATAGCCACGCGAAGTAACCCGGCTTGGGTTTACCTGTTTGGTAAGCAGGTAGTTTACGCAGGCCCGGGCACGGCGGTCAGACAAGTCGAAGTTGTAGGCATCTCCGCCAATATTATCTGTATGTGCACTCAGTTCGATCTCAATATCAGGATTATCCAGCATGATTTTCGCAAGCGAATCAAGCACCACTTTAGATCCTTGTGTCAGTTCTGCACTATTGAACTCATAATAAATGTTATTTAGAACAATTGGCTTGTCGACCTTGAAGGCCGTTAAGCAGAGGTCTCCGCGTACCAGCGTGTCAACTTTAGCGAGGTCTGCAGCATTGTAGCTTACATTTTTGCTGAAGTAATTGTCTTTTTTCATGACCAGGCGAATCGGTTTCCGTGAGTCGATCGCAAACGTATATGTTCCGTCATCACCCGTCTCAACGGTCTGGGCAGCGTCGCCGTCATTCATGCTGACCTGCGCGTTCGAAATTGGCTGGTTGGTTATGCAATCGATCAATTGGCCGGTAACTTTGATAAATTCACGTTTTACAGCAAATAATTCCAGGCAGCATTCAGATTCCCGGTCAGAGCTGATGTAGCCTTCCGTTCCGCGGCTGTTGGTTGCTGTGAAATACACATCATCTTTCGATGAATTGAAGGGATAACCCATGTTCCGGGCTGCAGCCCAGCCCGTAAAGTCTCCTTCGGTTTCATAGAAATCATATCCGCCAAGACCTTTGGGATTATTGCTGCTAAACAGCAGTTTCCTGGTCGTCTGGTTATAATAGGGGTTTTTCTCGCTGTCAGCAGTATTTATCTGGGCGCCCATGTTTATCGCCTGACCGAGCGTGCCATCGGCTCTCAGCGGGCAATACCAGAGGTCATAATTTCCGAAACCCCCTGGGCGGTCTGAAGAAAAGATGAGAAATTTACCATCGGGCGTTACGAAGGGCTGAATTGCATTCCAGTCTTTGCTGTTAACCTGTAGTCCGGCGGCTTTTGGCTCTGACCAGCCGGAGCTTGTCTTTTCTGCAGAATAAATAGCCTGTTTGGTGTTTCCTGACCGTTCGTTCCAGGCCGTAAAATACATGCGGTCTCCGGTAGGCGTAAATGATGCCGCTGCAAGTTGTTCTGTTTTAGCCAAACCTGCTACGTTTACTTTTGTAACCTGCGCCGAACCGGCATCAATGCTGCCAGACACCTCATAGAGTGCATTCAGATAGGGGGTTTGTTTTTTAAGCACCCGGGATTGGCCTGCTCCCGGCAGTACGGGTACTTTTTCGTTAGCAACGGCACGGGGGCGCGAAGAACTGAAGTACAATTTACCGTTCATGATAACCGGCGCATAGTTCGATCCGGCCGTATTAAGGGCTCCGGAAAGCTTTTTTAGCTGCACGAGTTTTGGAAAGCGCATTTCATTCAAAGCGCGCCGAATGGATTCGATTCGTCCCTTTGCCTTTCCCGTGTACTCATTCTGCCCGGTGCTGGCAATGTATTTTTCGAAGGCCTCAATGGCCTCTTCATATTTTTGGTTGGCCATCAGGCTTTCGCCATACCAATAGGCTGCCATGCTATACTGCTTGTCGGCAAAGCCGTTGGCCAGGGCATAGTACTTTTCGGCTTCAGTGTAATTCTTGTACAGCCGGTTGGCTTCCGCAAGTTTGAAGATCATGGACTGGTACTCTGCCCCTGCAGCACGCTCCGCGATCGCTTTGCTTTCGCCAGAATAGGGAATAACGAGTCCGGAACTGTCTGCTTTGATATTCAGCGCCCTTTTGTAAAGTTCGGCGGCGGCATAATATTCTTTGCCGGCAAAGTATGCGTCTGCAGCCTTTTTATAGTTGACGACATATTGCGCGCTGGCAGTGAGGCCAAGCAGCGAAAATAAAGAGGTGATAAAGGTGAGTTTTTTCATGACGCGTAGTATTACAATCTTGGACAGAAGAAATTGGGCCCGATCAAACCGTTGCGGCCAACCAGGGAAATAGACACTTCCAGGCCGCCATTGCGGTTTGTCGCGCTTCTCAGGCTGGACGTATTTACATCATAGCTGATTCCCAGGACGAGGTTTTTGTACTGGATACCAGCCGTTACAATGCCTGCGTCATCAAAGCGGTAATTCCCGCCGAAAAGCAGGCTGGCCTCCTGGTTCAGCGCCAGCTGTCCGTAGGCGCCAGCGGCGATTTCTTCAGCATTGCCCTGGAACATCGCCAGCGCATTGGGAACGATATCAAAACTTTGGGAAACCCTGAACCGGGCACCGCCATGGGCCGTAAGGCGCATGGGCAGTCGTTGGCTGCTACCCAGGAATTTCTCGGTAGGCCGTGTCAGGTGTGCAGCACTGACCCCAAGAAAAACATTGGCTACCTGGTCCGGATTGCCGTCAAAGTAGAGGACACCTGCATTTACATCGGGCAGCGTAGCTGACTCAGACATGACCGTTTCTGAAGAGCCCCCGCCAATTCCCGTAACAGGATTATAGTCACTGCCGAATTGAGCTTTCGAGGCATCAAAGCTCCTGTTGATGATCCCTCCCTGTAAACCAAAGCTGACAATGTTCAGGCCGGAATGGCCAAACCTGATCCGGTAAGACGCAGAAACAAGCGCAGTCAGGTAATTGAAACTCAGTTCGCCCGCCCGCTGGTTCATAACGGTTGCGCCGAAAGCAAGTTTGTCGCTTGCAGCCATGTCAAAAGAAGCGCCGCCGGTAAAGAACGACTTGGACAGGCCACCCCACTGGTTTTTAAGGTTTACGCCAGCCCGGTAATCGCCGTCAGATACACCGGTCATGGCCGGGTTCAGCCAGAGCGGATAAGCGTAATACTGTGAGAAATGCGGATCTACCTGAGCGCTGGCCCCGCCCGCTGCACCAAGCAGCAGGCAGATGCCGAGTATTGATTTTATAACGAATGATGTCGATTTCATGGATTCTTTTTTAGTTGATGTTTCTGGCTAATTACCTCAATAGTGTCACAGTACCTTTCTTCAGTGTGCTTGTACCATCCTTGAATTTCAGGTCGACCGAATAGACATATACGCCCGTTGGCTGCATCTTTCCATTGAAGGTTCCATCCCATCCCTGTTGAATGTTCTGGCTCCTGAAGATCAGCTGACCCCATTGGTTGTACACGCGCATCTCGATGCTCGTAATGGTATTGCCGAATGCAAGGAACACGTCATTCCGTCCATCGCCGTTAGGCGTAAATGCATTCGGAACGAAGACTTCGTTGCCAAGCGGATTCGCGCTGGTTCCTGATACCTGCGGAGATGCCGTGCTGGTCTGGCAGGCTGCCGCTCCGGTTGCCCTGACGCGAATGCTGACCAGCTGATCCGGTTTCAGTCCGCTGATCACATGCGATGTTGCCGCTGCACCCGCACTTGGAGCCGTCCATGTTGCCCCGTTGTCTGCTGAGACTTCATAACCTGACGCTCCTGGAATAGCCTGCCAGCCAAAAGTGACGCTGGTTGCCGTGGCACTGAGTACCGCAGGTGCCGGTGTAGCCAGCTGCGTCAGCACATTAATGGTAATTGACGTACGTGCCGGACTCATGCATTGCCCTGCAATCCGGGTTGCATCGACCCAATAGGTCACCGATGCATTCAGGTTACCCGTTGTAAACGATGGGCCCTCTGCTACTGGCGTTCCGCCGGTCTGCGTAGTGTACCAGCGGTAAATAACCTCAGGATCAGGGTTAACTACATTCAGTGTGACGCCGGTGCCCGGACAAATTGAATTGCCTGTGGTGGTGATCTGCGCCGGTGCTGCGGGGGCAATACATTCGATGATCACATCCACCGGATCGGTGTTTTTCGTTTTCCCGCCTGCCGTAACGGTAGCCGAGTTCCTGATCGAAGTCACTCCCGCCAGGTCATTGTTGATCCTGACCACCAGCTGAACGGTTTGGCTCTGGCCAACGCCCAAAGACGGGATGGTGTACTGTACGTTGCCACCGTTCAGCGTGCCACCGTTGTTTGCCGAGACGAAAGTTGTCTTGGCAGGTAATGCGTCGGTTATCGCTACGTTGCTGAGCGCCTGGTTACCGGTATTGGTTATGGTGATCGAATAGGTCAGCAGGTCGCCTGCGCGGCCTACGCCCGACGGACGCGGCGTTACAACGGTCATGGACGTATTAAAGTCGCTGACGGTTTCAACAGGGATATCAGTTCCCGGTGTTCCTGGGTTACCCGGCTCATTCGGGTCGGTCGGATTTGGCGGCAGCGTTGGCTGATCAGGATTCACACCATCACTCACAACGGCGACGTTACGAATTGTATTGACGCCGCTCAGGTCTGCATCGACCCTGACCACGAAGTTCAGGCTAATCGTCTGTCCGACCGGAACGTTCAGGTTGCTCCAGGTTAGGGTGTTGCCGGTAATACTGCCATTGTCTGCAACACTGACGAAAGTTGTCTTGGCCGGAATGTCATCGCGGACAGTCAGGTTCGTCAGCGCCTGGTTACCGGTGTTGCGAACGCGGATGGTATAGGTTACCTGCTCGCCACCACGCACGCTGGTTGCGCCCCCAGGTATGCTGAACGCTTTCCAGGAAACGGTCGATGTCGTCTGGTCAACCGGGATGTCGGTTCCCGGGGTAGCCGGATTACCGGGTTCGTCAGGATTACCCGGACTTGGCGGCAGTGTGGGCTGATCAGGATTAATGCCGTCGTTAACGACTGCCACGTTTCTGATCACATTTACGCCGGTGAGGTCGGTATTGACATTCACCACGAAGTTCAGGCTTGCGGTACCACCAACCGGAACGTTCAGTCCGGTCCAGGTAAGTTGATTGCCATTCCTCGTTCCGCCGTTTCCTACGCTCACAAACGTGGTATTGGCAGGAATGTCATCCCTTACCGTGACATTACCCAGGGCCTGGTTGCCTGTATTTCTGACTTTAATGGTATAGGTGACCTGTTCGCCGCCTTTTACGCTGGCAGCACCTCCCGGAATGCTAAAGGCTTTCCAGCTTACAGTACTGTTTACTGGCTGCACAGGGATATCTGTTCCGGGTGTTGCCGGGTTACCAGGCTCATTCGGGTTTGTCGGGTCTGGTGGTGCAGTCGGCTGCTCCGGTCCGGTACCGTCGTTCACATAGGCAATGTTGCGGATCAGGCCAACACCGGTCAGATCTGCATCGACCCTAACCACAAAACTGCGGCTTACTGTTTGTCCAACAGGGATCGAGACACCCGTCCAGGTTACCTGTCCTGCAGCCAGGCTGCCGTTATCGGCCGCGCTGACAAAGGTCGTATTGGCCGGAATTTCATCCCGTACAGCTACATTGCTGAGGGTCTGGTTTCCGGTATTCCGCATGCTAATGGTATAGGTTACTTCTTCGCCACCTCTAACGGTAGTTGCCCCGCCCGGAATGCTGTAGCTTTTCCAGGATACGGTCTGTGTAACCTGCCTTACAGGTATGTCTGTACCGGTTTTCGTGGGATCGCCCGGCTCGTCAGGATTGGCCGGATCTGGCGGAATACTTTGCTGGTCAGGATTAACCCCGTCATTCGTCACCGCTACGTTGCGGATAGCCGAGACGCCGCTCAGGTTGGCATCGACGCGAACCACAAAGTTCAGGTCAACCGTTTGTCCTACAGGCACGCTCACACCTGTCCAGGTCAGCTGGTTGCCCGATTGTACGCCGCCGTTGCCAACGCTGACAAAAGTGGTATGTTCAGGAATCGCGTCACTGACCCGTACCTGGGCAAGCGCCTGGTTACCGGTATTGCGAACCTTTATGGTATACGTGATATTTTCTCCGCCCGCAACAGTTGTAGCACCGCCCGGGATACTGAATTTCTTCCAGGAAACGGTTTGGTTTACCTGCTGAACGGGGATGTCTGTCCCCGGAGTCGATGGGTCGCCTGGCTCATTCGGATTGGCCGGATCTGGCGGCAGTGTCGGTTTCTCCGGATTGATGCCGTCATTGACCACGGCAACGTTGGTTATTTTCGTTACGCCGGTCAGGTCTGCGTTAACGTTGACCACAAAACTCAGGTTTGCCGTCTGGCCAACGGGAATATTGACCCCGCTCCAAACCACCTGATTGCCGTTTTGCATCCCATTGTCGGCAACCCTTACAAAGGTGGTGTTTGCGGGAATGTCATCGCGCACCACAACATTGGTCAGCGTCTGGTTACCGGTATTTCGCACCTTAACGGTGTAGGTTACTTCTTCTCCGCCTTTTACGGTTGCTGCACCTCCCGGGATCGCAAAACTCTTCCAGGCTACGGTGTTATTAACAGCCTGCACAGGCACGCTGGAGCCTTGTTTGGTCAGGTCGCCGGGCTGATTCGGGTCGGTCGGGCTGGCGGGGTTGGCTGCACGCGGCGGGTTCACACCATCGCTTACAAAGCCAACATTTGTAATGGCGGCTACCCCGGTCAGGTCGCCATTTACCCGAACAGTAAATGAACGGGTAACGGTTTCGCCAGGATTCACATTTACAGGCGCCCAGGTAATCTGGCCTGCAGACTCTGTTCCGCCATCGGTAATATTTGTTAATATGGTATTGGCAGGAACGGCATTTGAGAATTGGTAATTGCTGATTGCCTGGCTGCCGTTGTTACGCAAATGCAGCGTCCAGGTTACTTCTTCACCGCCCTTAACATTCGTTCCGCCTCCGGCAACAACATAACTTTCCCAGAACGACAGGTCGGCCACCTGGATCGTCACTGTTGCGCCTGCGGCAGATGTACAGCCACCGGCACCCACAGCTACAACCCTGTACTCGCCTGCGTCTGCTGCGGTAACGTTGGTTAACGTAAGGGTCGCAGATGTTTCTGCGAGTTGTGTTGTACCTTTAAACCACTGGTAACTTACCGCTCCGGCCGGCTGCGGAGTTACGGTCAGCTGAACCGTTGTGCCGGCTGTGATGGCCTGAACACCGCTTAAGTTAAGTGTCGGGTTGCCAGGCAGTAAATAGGGTGTAAAGGTTACCTGGGTACGGTCTGAGGCTGCAGTTTCGCACAGGCCGGTTCCGCTGATGCCTACCGAATAAGTGAGTGCCACTCCTGGCGTAAAAGGCGTTACTTCGAAAATGCCGGTCTGGTTACTTCCCCGCAGCGTACTGCCTTCGTAGAAATAGTAGGTCGGGTTGGTAACGCCGGTAGATGTTGCCGTCAGAATGATGCGCCCGTCTGCTGTTGCGCACACATTTCCTCCGGGATTGTTATTTACGTTCAGTGATGCAATGGCTCCTGCCGGCGCAAGCGGCGATACGTTGATCCTGATCTCAGTGCGGGCAGAACCGGCACAACCGCCGGCACCGGTTACTTCGACATAATATGTGGCAGGGCCAGATACATTGGCAAAAGAAATGGTATTTCCGGCAATGGTTAGGCCTGTTGTCACGAGGTTGCCACCGGTTGGCGCGTCATATACAGTATACGTAAAGCCGCCCGCATTATTGGTAATTTCAAACGCTGCTGTCTGGCCGGTTCCGCACAGGTCGATTGTCGACGCTGTAAAAGCTGGAGGCGGCAAAGCTGCTGATATCTTCACATTGATGGCCTTGCCTGCAGCGCTCTCGCATGCATTGTCTCCCCTTACAGTTACAAAATAATTGACATCGGCGTTGGTGGCCAGTCCGGTAATGGTCAGGGTACCATTTGCTGCGATTGCAAAGGTCACACCGCCGTCACTGCTGCCGTCAAGGATCGGCTGTGTTTTGGCAGCATCCCTGTACCACGCAAAAACCGGATTGGTAATGGACGGAATGGCTGATGGGGTAATCACGACAGGCAGGCCTGTACATTGCACGATGTTGCTGCTCAGTGTAATGGCTTCTGGCGGAGGAATCTGGTTAACAGTTACCGATACCGCCTGCAACGCCGCGCTTTCGCAACCCGTACCGTTGTTCGCCGCAACGCTGACATAATAGGTCGCATTGCCTGCAAGGCCGGTAACGGTCAGCGTGCCATTCGCCGCAATGGCATAGGTAACACCGTTTTCAGTAAGGCCATTGGTGATGAGGCCGGTCCTGTCGGCATTGCGGTACCACCTGAACAGCGGCAAGGGAATGGCGACCGAGGGGTTTGCGATAACTGATGGAGTCAGAACAACCGGGGTGCCGGCACAAAAAGGTGCGCCGTTGCCCGCGATCTGGATATCGGATGCGGCAGGCGCAGGATTTACAGTGATGGTTACGCGGGTCCGGGCCGAGGCTTCGTTACCGCAGCCATTGCGCACGAGGGACACGTAAAAAACGTTATTACCGAGCGCAAGGCCTGTAGGGCTAAATACTGTTCCGTTGGCCGTGACACCCGTGGTAACCGGGCTTCCGCCTGCGGCGGCGGTGTACCATTGATACGTTGATCCCGCCTCCGGGTTCGTAATGCGAAGTTCGACCGGCGTTCCCTGGCATACTGTCAGCGTATTTGTAACAGGATCCAGTCCCGGAACTTCGACTACCGGATTTGTCGCCACCCGGCTCACTTCGTACAAACGCATCGACTGCAGGGCAACGACCACACCGCCGTAAAGTACCCTTACCCGGTTAAATGGCTGCGTTGTTTTGAACGAAACCACCGCGCGGTCTGTAGAACCTGATAAAAGTTCAAGGCTCAGGAGCGTACTGCCGGTAAAGGTTTGTACAACAGACTCGACCCCATCATCGCCTTTATTCAGTGTCTGGAAACTTATTGAACTGAGCAACTGAGCTTCGAGTAATGTTCCCGGGAAACTGATTACCGCTTTAACGGAATCGCCGGCCCGGCTTAATGTAGGAAATATGGAGGTATGGTAAACCCCCTGGCTTGGAGTTGGGATGACACTTGCTCCCGAATTCAGGGTGGCAAAGGTGTTGAGATTGTTATCAATCGCGTTATAAGGGTCGGTTACGCTGCCCAATGCCGAAATAGAGGCATTGGCACCAAAAACGGCATCGAAGGGCGCATCGCAATTAGCGAGCGAGGATACGTCGGCCATGTAATAGGCGTCATACACATCTACCGACTGAAAAGCATTCAGAGAGGCAATCAGCCCATCAGAGTTCAGAAGTAGCCGCACCCCGTCATAAGCAACGCCGGGTGTAAAAGTGAGTTCCACGACAGAACGGTTGCCCAACAGGCCTAAAACATTATTTGTCTTGGTAATAACGGGCCCTACCGGCACGCCGTTTAACGTAGCCTGTATATTCAACCCGTCCAGCAGGGTCTGTGCAACCCCCCCGCCAAATCCGAGTTTCAGCGTAACTGGCGCATTCGCAGCGACCACAGACGGAAACCGCAGGTTTTGGCTAACACGCGCACCAACGCGAACCCTTGCAATCAGCGGCAGGTTCAGGTCCAGATACGTTGCACTGAGCCGGCTGAAAGTACGCGGCGCGGTAGCTGGTGTAATATCGACCGCGTTTGCAGGGTTCGTTACCGAACCAAGATCTGCAAGGTCTACACCAAGCTGTTGCAGAGCTTGCGCGAGCGATAGGTTTATACCGCCAAGAAGCTGGACGTTTCCTGCCGCTTCGACAGTGTTCGTTTCCGTGTTGGCATAAACTCTTTGTTTATACTGCGCATAAGAAACAGAAGAAATGAGCGTTAACAATAGTAGCAAGACGTACCTGAGAGGACGCAGCAACTGTTTCAGGGTTCTCGGCGTAGAGGTTTTTAGCATGGTAGCGCGTTTACGTGAAAAGTTTTGTTCGGTATGCGGAATTTTATACCCATAATTCCACGAGCCAAAACTAAGCGCACCTCCGCATCTGTCAGCCGTTCATTTCATCCATTGATTTCCTACAAACACTGTTCATTTTATTCATTGCAAAAGATGTGATGCTTTTGTTCGTTTGGTTTAGCATACTTGAAGATCAAAAAATAAGCTCGAAGTTGTGCAACATCCCCACCACATAAGTCTCTGGATCGCCGTCAGTTAATGGCATTCCGTGCCGGTGCTTTCGCAGTTTGTTTGCCATTCACCAGTGAAGGTTCTGCTTACTTTGAGCTGTTTTTGATTTATATTATCACTGTATAAACGCAAACTGTCGTATTTGATGCCGCACCGAGATTATCTGAGTGAACTAAAAAACAGCGTAGAAATAAAATCCGGGCTACCGACTGTAGACCCGGGCAGCTGCAAGGCGATCTCGAACCATATCTTTGAGCTAACTAAAAAATACATCAGTGAAACCACACTGAAGCGTTTCTTTGGCTTTGCCAAAATTACGCACAATTTTTCCGCCTTTACGCTTAATACCCTGGCCCAGTATGCCGGATTCAGAAACTGGAATGCCTTCTGCAAAAGTGTCAGCCAAAATGATACACCCTCTGCAACGAACTATTCGCGGTGGAATGAACTGAGGCAGGAAGCCCAGCTCATCACCGATGTAACGTTGATCCACATCAGGAACATCTCGGGAATCGCCTTCAATCAGACTGAGCTGCGAAGTTTTCTTTACCACGATTTCGAACATTTTCTGAAATCGCGCCAGGTTTTTTTTTGCCTGTCCGCACAGCCGCTTCAGGGTAGGTCGACGCTTCTTGCACAACTTACGATGCAGTATTTCAGGCAGAGCCATGCCGAGCACAATGAGCATGTCGTGTTGTTCTTTAACTGGTACACCATCAATAAATGGGCTTTGCCCGGAACAGACCTGACACACTGGTTGGCTGACCGGTTTGGCCCGGGTAATCCTCAGGGTTACCGGAATTACTTTGACCGGTATCCGCATGAAAGAAAAGGTAAAGTCATTCTGATTTTCGATGATGTCGAAGACAACATCTTTAAAAACAGCTACCTGCAGAACATCATCGACTTTCTGTACCTGACAGAAGACTGCGACTGGATCAAGGTTGTGCTGAGCATGCCTGTAGCTGTCTGGTTATCTATGAAACAGGAGATCTTCAGGTCAGACTACCTGAGCCGAAACTGGTTCCGCGGCAGTTTTTTTGACCGGGAGAACCTTACAAATATCCCAGAATTTACGCCTGCCGAGATCGTAAACGTATTGAGCCGGCAGGAAGGCAAAGAGCTCAGCCCCGAAGCTGTTCATCCATTGAATCTTTCGCTGTTCAGCATGCCGTTCTGGTTCCAGTATTACCGTCTCATCAAAACCCGGCCGGAGGTTCCCAAACTGAACAGCCCGGTCCTGTATTTCGAACTGATTGAAAGTTATGTAGAAACCAAACTTTTTCTCGCGCAGCAAAGCACCGAGAAGAACTTCCTGATCAACAAACTCAGCGGCTTTATGAAGCTGAGTGAAAAAGGCTACAGCGTTCCCAAAGAAGAGGTGCTTACTTATATCAGTACCTTTACTACCGACTATGGCGAACTTCTCTCTGAAGGAATACTGATCGAAGAAAAATACTTTAAAACGGCTGTCCCTACCGAGATCATCCGCTTTGCGCATCCCGCTATCTATACTTATTTTCTGTTCAATAAGATCATAGAGTCGTTCAGGTCGCAACCGGCGCGGGAAACTTTTACCCATATTCTTGAAATTTACGCTGATGCGAAGTTCCGGGCTGTTTTATTGGGCTGGCTGATCAGGTTCAGCCTGAAGAACGGCCGGCTTGATACACTCCATAACCTGTTCGATCTGCCCTTTACAAGTTCAGAAAAACAGGAGGTCTTCCAGTTCATGTGCGCCCAGTTCAATTACCTTTTTCACCAGCACCGTCCGCTTATCCACGACGAGCGCCAGCAGCGTGCGTTTGCGAGCCTGCTGCACCGCGGAGAACTGTACAGCAAACCTTTCAAAAAGACGGTTAATCTCCTTTCAGAAAACCTGCATGAAGGCGATACAGATTTGCTTGTACAGGTCATGTGGTGCAGCGTACTCGTAACTGAGATGAAACAAGCCGAGTTGAAAAGAGCTCTTGACCGCCTCAAGAAAAACCGGAGCCGGATCAGGCAAATTTTCCCCATCGACCCGATCGAGCTGCTCACCTATTTTCATTATATACTTTCCGGGCAGGTACCGGGAAGCCGGGCAAATGAAGCCATCGCTTCGTTTATAGAGACCGATGTGAGCTCAGACACCTCTCCTCCGAGCCCGTTCCAACTCATTGCTTACCGCATGAGTTGTGTGGTATTGCTTACCTCCGGCCGTTTCCGCGAAGGAAACTTATTTATTCAGACCCTGAACGACCGTCATCCCGACCTCTTTAAGCGCAGAAATGACCTGTCGGTATCACTGCTGCTCATTTTCAATGGTTTCTTTTGCCTCTATAACCTCCGGTTAAACACCGCAAAAAAGATTGTGGCCCATTTTGAACGGCTGACCGCCGAGCCAACCGGAGTTTACCTGAGCAATTTCTCCTGGATACTTCTTGACATTTTCCGTTCAGAATTTTACCGGCTTACCGGCGAAGAGGACAAAGCATTCGGCACCCTGGAAAGTGCCCTTGAGCGAGCTGAAAAACATTCCTACAACTTCTTCCACATCGCTATCAATTACCTGAAGATCAGGATGGAAAAACACATTCCTGAAGGTGAAACCATTGCGCATGCCTTTGCAGAATTTATTTCGATCATCGAAACCGATACTTTTGCTCCCGACGATATCTTCAACGGCAATCCGAAAGACTAAACGCCCCCCTTATTTCTGAAATACACGTACGTAGTCAACCTTAAAAACGGCCGGGTAAACGTTGGGGTCAAGTCCTTTCATGCCACCCCAATTGCCGCCAACGGCAAGGTTGATCAACAGGTGAAAGTCTTGGTCGAATGGCCACACGGCCGGATCTGCGCCTTTCTTTGGGAAAGACAGGTACTTTTTACCATCTAAATAGAAGTCAATGCGGTCGGCAAACCATTCTGCGCTGTAGACATGGTAGCTGTTATAAGGATCGTCGATTTTTATGCCTTTTGTAACCTGTGTGCGGATGGCATGGTTAAATTTTTCGGTATGCACACTGCCATAGACGGTATCGGGCGTAAAGCCGACATGCTCCATAACGTCGATCTCCCCGCTTTTCGGCCATCCGCCATATTTCCAGGCCGTGGGCAGCATCCAGATGGCAGGCCAAAGACCTTTTCCTTTCGGAAGCATGGCCCTCACCTCGACCCGGCCATATTTCCAGTCAAATTTTCCTTTGGTCACCAGGCGGGCTGATGTATAGTCCCTGTTTTCCCTTTTATCTTTCCTGGCGATGATCGAGAGTATACCCTTGTTTACCTGTGCGTTGGTGCTGTCTGCCTTCGTATAAAACTGCAATTCATTGTTCCCCCAGCCGCTTCCGCCGACATCATATGCCCATTTATCATCGGCCGGAAGGCCTTTGTAGTTAAATTCATCAGCCCATTTCAATTTCCAGCCCTGAAGAGCCGGCGATTTTTTGCGCTCTTCGATCAGCAGTTCGGGCTCGTTGGTCGTAATATAATCTATATGGTGCGCGAGAAGCCATTGCATGTCTTCAGCCGAGTTGACCGTCCATGCGTTGGTGGTCAAACCCAACTTGCGGGCTTCTTCAAACCAGCTTCCATCTTTCTGATAAACTGAATAGTGGTAATCTGCACCGGCCAGGCCGTCGGCTTTGAGCTGCGCCGGAGATACATCGCCGTTCAGGTAAGAAACGACTGCTCCAGGCTGGAGTTGAAGAATTTTTTTGCAAACATCATAGCTGAAGGCGATATAGTCTACCCACTTTGTGGCTTTGTGTTTCCTGACAGCAGCTACTGCCTGTTCTGTCAGGGCCAGCGAGCGGTCCAGCCCCAACTTCGATGTCTTAATTTCCAGGATCAGCCTGGTACCACGCTGTTTAAGCCCTTCTTTCAGATAGGCGTCGAGCGTAGGTATTTTTTCGCCGTTGGAAAGTGATTTTTCCAGCAATTGCTCGTAGGTCGATTTTTCTATGCTCATTCCCAGGAAATCGGGGTCATGATTCACGACGACGATGTTATCTGCCGTCATCCAAACATCGAACTCACTGCCATAACAGCCCAATCTCACCGCTTCGCGCAACGCCGCGATGGAATTCTCTGGTATATTTTGCTTTTTCCAGGCCCCGCGATGGGCAATAATGCCGTTCATGTTCCAGTTTTTTTGTGCAAAGACGGTCAGTGTACAAGCCATCAAAAGGCAAATCGTCAGGGAGCGACGCAGCATGTGTTTCATTTCATTACATCTTGAACTTCCAAAAATAGTTTTTTATCTCTTCCCGGCAAGTTATCTTTCTATTACCTCATATTTTTGCTGCCGCCTGTAACCATCCGAAATGAAATGAAAGGCATTACACCCTTCGGTATGCAGTGGGCGCAATTTGGCCATGATTTGATATATTTACGTGATGGAAAGAGATCAGTACAGGGCTTTACTGGATAAGATCGACGGGTTTATCAGAAGATTTTACCTGAGCAAGGTTGTTCGGGGCAGCATTTATGCCGGTGCCTGCATCCTGGCCATGTACCTGCTTATATTTTCATGGATTTATTTTGCACACCCGGGTGCGGGGGTTAAAACTGCAGTATTTTTTTTCTTTCTTTCAGCCTCAGCTGTTGTAATTGGCTACTGGATGCTGCGCCCTTTTCTTTCTCTGCTGCGCATAGGGCGGCACCTGAGCACCGAGGAAGCGGCTACCTTAATTGGCCGTCATTTTACAGGGGTCAGAGATAAACTATTAAATACGCTTCAATTGAAGCAGTTGTCAGAGCTTGATCCTCAGAACAGCCGCCTGATCGCAGCGGGCATTGAACAGCGCCTTTCAGAATTGCGTCCGGTTCCCTTCTATACAGCTGTACGCATGCGCGATAACAGAAGGTACCTCAAATTTCTCCTCCTTCCTGCCTCTGCCATTTTGCTCATTGCCCTTATCGCTCCCGCCATACTGCGCGAAGGCACGACTGGTTTGATCGAGTATGACCGCTACATTCCGCCGAAGGCACCTTTTGCATTTAGATTAATGAACAGGCAGCTAACCGTCATGCAGGGCAGCGACCTGGAACTTGATGTCGCTTTGCAAGGTTCGGTCATTCCAAATGAAGTCTATGTGCAGGATGGTATTAACCGCTACAAAGCGGAAAAACAAAGTCTGTCGCGCTTCCGTTACACCCTGCGCAACCTGCAGCAGTCCAGAACGCTATATTTCAGCGGCGGCGGCTTTACCTCGGCTGGTTTTACCGTTACTGTCATCCTAAAACCTACACTTCTACATATGAAGGCGCGGATTGTTTACCCTGCTTACCTGGCAAAAACAGGCAGAACTGCTGAGCAGGCCGGCGATCTGGAGGTTCCCGAGGGCGCTACGGTCACCTGGGAGATTGCGACAGAACATGCCAGCCGCCTGATTTTTGGTCTGGATCACAACACGCACATCCTTGAAGTAGCCGGCAAGCGCGCTTCCTTTACAGCATTAGTCAGGCATCATGGCCAATACACCGTTCAACCGCTGAATGCGGCTAATAAGGCCGGCGATTCGATCAGCCATTCCATACGTGTTATAAAAGACCAGCCGCCTGAAATCGACATCATTGAGAACACCGACTCATCTGCACGCAACGCCTATTATTTTACAGGTTCCATTGCAGACGATCACGGGTTCAGTTCTCTCTTTTTCAAATATGTTATCAAGCAGAACGGCAAAACACGGCGCTCTGTCAGTCACCGCCTCAGGCTTGGTCCCGCATCTGCCCAGCGCTTTTTCCATGCCTGGAAACTGGATCAGGGCCAGGTAAATCCCGGCGATGTTGTGGAATACTTTTTCGAAGTATCTGATAATGACGGCATTAATGGAGCAAAGACAGTCCGTTCGATACCGGGCGTTATTCAGGTTGACACCGAAAGCGAACAAAAAGAGCGCCTGCGCACCAACAGCCAATCGCTGAAACAAAAAATGAAAGCGGCCGTAAACCTGGCGGCACAGGTTGAAAAAGACACCCGGAAACTAGGCCAGTCCTTTTTGGACAAAGCACAGCTAAGCAGCGAAGACCGTAAACAGATCAGCCAGCTGCTTCAGAAACAAAAACAGCTTGACCAGGCCGTAAAAGAGATCCGGGAGCTGCAACAGCAGACAAATGCTGAGCAAAACGAAGCCATGCAAGACGCTGATCTTCAGGAAAAACAGAGGCAGATTGAAGAGCTGTTTAACAATGCGCTGGATGAAAAGACCCGTGAAATGCTGGAAAAACTCCAGGCACTTATCGATCAGAACAACAAGGAGCGGGTCACACAGGAGATGAGCAAAATGCAGCTTGATAACAAAACAGTTAAAAATGAGCTGGACCGCATCCTCGAACTTTATAAACAGCTTGAATTTGAACAGGAACTAAAATCTGGCATAGAAACACTGAAGGATCTCGCCAAAGCCCAGGAAGAGCTCGCCGCGCAGACAGGCAAGCAAAGTTCCGCTCCTTCCCAGCTTGAAAAGGCTCAAAACCAATTGTCTGGGAAACTATCTGAGCTAAAGAAAGAGTTGGCCGAGCTGCAGCAAAAAGACCAGCGCCTGGAACGTCCCAATCAATTCAGGCCGCCCGAAAAAGAAATGGACGACATCAGTAAGTCTATGGAGGAGAGCAGCCAGGCATTGAGCAAAAACGAAAAGGAGAAGTCGGCCGGTAAACAACAACGGGCCGCTCGACAGATGCAGCAGCTGGCCAGGCAAATGGAAGAAATGCAGCAGGAGTCTGAATCAGCTGAAAACAAAGTCAACACGGCCGATCTTCGAAAACTGCTTGAAAATCTGTTAAAGGCTTCATTTGAGCAGGAAAAGGTCATGACCGCCCTGAAAAAAATGAACGGCAATGACCCTGCTTACGCAGCCGCCGTTCAACGGCAGCGCAACATCAAAGACAACATGAAAACTGTTGCCGATAGCCTGTATGCGCTGAGCAGGCGCGTTCCACAGATCGAGACGCCGGTTAACGAGGAAGTCAATAAAATCAATTTTAATATTGATAAAAGCCTGGAAAGCCTTGGGGAACGCCGTACAGCAGAGGGGAACCGTTTTCAACAGTTTGCCATGACTTCGTTAAACACACTGGCTGTCATGCTGAATGAGGCACTCGAGCAAATGCAGCGGGCACAAAAAAATGCCAGCGGGAAAGGCAAAGGCAAACAAAGCGCGGGCATGCAGCAACTTGCCAGAATGCAGGAGCAGTTGAATAAGAACATGCAGCAGGCCCGCGAACAAATGCAAAAATCAGGCAATGCAGGGAAAGTACCAAAAGGCCAGATGAGTGAGCAATTTGCCCGTATGGCCCAGCAGCAGCAGTTGATCAGGGAAGCGCTTCAGAAGCTGAACACTGAAAAAAACAAAGATGGTAAAGGCAGTTTGGGCAATCTCAATCAGACCATCAATGAGATGAAACAAACGGAGAATGATCTGGTCAACAAAAGATTGCAGCAGGAAACGCTGATGCGACAGAAGAACCTGCTCACCAAATTGCTCGACGCAGAAAAAGCTGAGCGGGACCAGGATGAGGAAGAGCGCCGCGAAAGCCGGGCCGGTCGTGATATTCCACCGGGGTATCAAAAAATGCTGGAACAATTCAGGAAGGAGCATGCCCAGGCTGAAGAGTTGATCGAGAAAGCTCCCCCCGGTCTGAACAGTTATTACAGGCAAAAACTTGGCGAATACTACAAATTGTTAGATTTGCGCAAAAAATAACAGCATGGCATTGATCAACTTTTTTTCTGAAGAAACCGACTTTGTCCCTTCTAAAAAGCTTTTTCTTCGTAAATGGATCAAACAATGTGTAACCGATGAGGGGGCCCGCCTGCAGGAGCTGAATTTCATTTTCTGTTCTGATGCCTACCTCTTGCAGATGAACCAGAAATACCTGCGGCACGATACCCTGACGGATATCATTACATTTGACAATGCAGAAAAAGAAGGTGTGCTGGCGGGCGATATTTTTATCAGCGTTGAGCGCGTTCAGGAAAATGCAGCGCAATATCAGGTTGCTTTCTTTGATGAGCTTTGCCGGATTCTCATCCATGGAACACTGCATTTGCTTGGTTATACCGACAAAACGAAACAGGATAAGCTAAAGATGACAGCGATGGAAGATCGCTGCCTTGAAAAACGGTCTGCGCTATAGCAGCTTTTTGGTTTTGATGTTGTTGGACCTGTCCCCACTTTTGCTTATTCAACAACTCTGCTCATTTGAAAATGACCTGAACCTGAACCACTCACCTGCAATACTCAGTTATATTGCCTATTTTTGTACGTTTTTACCATAGATAGATAGAATTGAGTACGTTAATTGCTGCTGAGAATTTAGGTCATGCTTACCATGATGAATGGCTGTTTAAGAATCTGACCCTGGGCATCCAGCCCGGACAGCGCGTAGCGCTTGTAGGCATAAATGGCGCAGGCAAAAGCACCTTGTTAAAGCTTTTGGCTGAGCGCTTCGAGCCGTTAGAAGGCAAAATCGTTAAAAACAAATCGGTGCGGATTGGTTTTCTGGACCAGGATCCACAGTTTAACGAAGCCTATTCCATCAGTGATTTCATTTTTTCAACCGAGAACCGCCAGCAGCAATTGATCCGAGAATATGAAGAATTACTCGAAGATCCCGATCCGGACCAGGATAAACTGAATAAGTTATATGAGGATCTGAGTGAACATAACGCCTGGGAATTTGAGCACCAGATCAAAACCATTCTCAGCCGCATGGGAATTCAGCATCTGCAACAAAAGATCGGTACCCTATCTGGCGGTCAGCGCAAGCGGCTTGCTCTGGCTAAACTCCTGATCGACGATCCTGATTTCCTCGTACTTGATGAGCCGACTAACCATTTGGACATTGATACAATAGAGTGGTTGGAAAAGTTACTGACCACGGGTAATAAGACGCTCCTTCTTGTTACGCACGACCGGTACTTCCTTGACAATGTCTGCAACAGTATTGTTGAACTGGATCAGGGAAAGATGTTCAGTTACCAAGGCAATTATGCCTATTTTCTGGAGCGTAAGGCAGAGCGTTCAGCTTCAGAAGCAAGTTCACTTCAAAAGAATCAGAACCTGCTTAAGAAAGAATTGGAGTGGATGCGCAGGCAACCACAAGCCCGGGCCACCAAATCTCAGGCGCGGATCGATGCCTTTTATGATTTGGAGGAAAAAACTAAGCAAAAGTCTTCAAATCAGTCCGTTACATTAAATATGAAGATGTCTCGCCAGGGTGGAAAAATCCTGGAATTGGATCATATTCAGAAAACGTTTGACAGCCGGGCCATTATTGATGATTTTTCGTATGTTTTTAAAAAAGGAGACCGAATAGGCCTGGCTGGCAAGAATGGAACTGGCAAGTCAACTTTATTGAATATTCTGACAGGTGTGCTTGCTCCCGATTCCGGAAAGGTCGACATCGGAGAAACGACTGTATTTGGTTATTACCGTCAGGGCGGACTTGCCTTCAATGAAAAGGACCGGGTGATTGATGTAGTTAAATCGACTGCCGAGTATATTAAAATGGCCGATGGTTCTACAATCTCTGCCTCGGCCTTATTGACACTTTTTCTCTTCCCTCCCAAAAAACAGCATGGTATGGTGGAGAAGTTAAGTGGTGGAGAACGCAAGCGGCTTCAGTTAATGCGGGTGCTTATGCAAAACCCGAACTTCCTCATCCTCGATGAGCCGACGAATGACCTCGACATTGATACCTTGAATGTTCTGGAGGAATTTCTGGAAAATTTCCCGGGCATTCTGATGCTGGTTTCACACGACCGCTATCTCCTTGACAAGATGAGCGACCAATTGTTTATCATGGAAGGAGAAGGAAAGGTTCGTGTTTATAATGGAAACTATTCGGAGTATCGCCTGAGCCTGGAAAACGCCAAAGTTGCAAAAGAGAAATCAAAGCAAGTCTCATCCGCAAGCAATAGCACCCAGAAACGAACGTTTAAAGAGCAGCAAGCACTAATCCAGGCAGAACAAAATATTAGTGAGATCGAGAAAAAGATTGCTGATCTAACGGTTGAGTTGAACAATACTGACGGCACTGATTTTGAGAAGATTCAGATGCTTTCAGATCAATTGTTACAGTTACAAAAAGAACTTGATCACCATACGGAAGTATGGATTGAGCTGTCAGAAAAATAACGTTCCACGTGAAACATGAGCATGTTGTTTCACGTGGAACCTAAACCGATACAATGTTTAAAGAATACGACATCATAGTTGTTGGTGCAGGACACGCCGGATGCGAAGCCGCTTCTGCTGCTGCAAACCTCGGATCTTCTGTATTGCTTGTAACCATGAACATGGGAACAATCGCACAAATGAGCTGTAATCCGGCCATGGGAGGCGTGGCAAAAGGCCAAATTGTGAGAGAAGTTGATGCTTTAGGTGGCCTCTCAGGTATAATTTCAGATAAGACGACCATCCAATTCAGGATGTTAAACCGTTCAAAAGGTCCGGCAATGTGGAGCCCGCGCGCGCAGATTGACCGGATGCGGTTCGCTGAGGAATGGAGACTTGCATTAGAAGCCAACCCGAACATCGATCTTTGGCAAGATAATGTAATCGGCCTGCTTGTTAGCGATAACCAGGTAAAAGGGGTAGTTACAGCTCTAGGCATTGAAATAAGCGGAAAGGCGGTCGTCCTGACAAACGGTACCTTCTTGAATGGTACCATTCATATTGGTGAAAAGCGCTTTGGAGGTGGCCGAACCGCAGAACGCGCTTCTACTGGAATTACCGAACAGCTGGTATCACTAGGCCTTGAAGCTGGCCGGATGAAAACGGGTACTCCTCCGCGCGTCGATGGCAGAAGTCTTGATTTTACCAAAATGGAAGAGCAGTGGGGAGATGAAGAACGAGGACGGTTCAGCTTCACAGATGTCCCACTTTCACAAGATCAACGCTGTTGCTGGATCACGTATACCAATGATCGGGTACACGAAACCCTAAAGGAGGGATTTGAAAAATCGCCCATGTTTACCGGCCGTATAAAGGGGCTTGGTCCTCGGTATTGTCCATCAATTGAAGATAAAATCAACCGATTCGCTGAGCGTGATCGTCACCAGATATTTGTAGAGCCAGAAGGCTGGCATACCTGCGAAATATACGTCAACGGCTTCTCTACATCGCTGCCAGAAGAGGTGCAATTACGTGCGCTCAGACAGATTCCGGGATTTGAACGAGCTAAAATGTTTAGACCCGGTTACGCCATAGAATATGACTTCTTTCCTCCTACTCAATTACAGCTTTCATTAGAGACCAAACAGATCAGCAATCTGTACCTTGCCGGCCAGATTAATGGTACGACAGGGTATGAAGAAGCGGCTTGCCAGGGTTTTATTGCAGGCATCAATGCACATCGCAAAATCAACGAAGCAGATGAATTGATCTTAAAACGTTCAGAAAGTTATATTGGTGTACTCATCGACGATCTCGTTACAAAAGGAACCGAAGAACCTTACCGGATGTTCACGTCACGTGCCGAACACCGGCTCCTGCTCAGGCAGGATAATGCCGATATCAGGCTTACGCCAATTGGACATGACCTCGGCCTGATTAGCAATGCACGCCTTGATAAGGTCAATAAAAAAGTTGCCAATGCCGACGCCATCGTGGCATATACGAAAAAGGAAAGTCTGTCAATGCATAATGCGAATGAGCTTTTAACCGAACTAGGTACAGCGCCCCTCACTCAGAACGTTAAGTTATGGAGCGTAGTATGCCGGCCACAGGTCAGTTTAAGTGATTTAAGTACAGTTCACGGCGGACTCTTCGAATTGCTTCAGCAGCACGATCAGGAGACTGTTGAACAGGCGGAGATTAAAATTAAATATGACAGCTATTTTGAAAAAGAACTCGAAATTGTTGGAAAGATGCAACGCATGGAAGACAAGGAAATCAATCCCGATTTTGACTACAACAAAATAGTCTCCATCTCGAAAGAAGCTCGTGAAAAACTATTTAAGATCAAACCGAGAACTCTCGGGCAAGCTTCCCGAATTTCGGGTGTTTCGCCTTCCGATATTTCTGTCCTCATGGTACATATTTCTAAGTAATTGATAATCAGTATGTTGACTTTTTGAACTGCGACTTGAAATAGAGCTCATTAATCGCTTAAAAAATATTTTAGATCGTAACGATCCAAAGACAATAAAAATCGCTTAAATCGCTTTAAAATGCCTGAAACACGCCAATGCCTGCTTCGTGTAATTTATATCGCCCTGATCTTGCTATTTGCCGGCTGCGCGAGCATGCAGGCACCTCAGGGCGGACCGAAAGACGAAAAACCACCCAAAGTATTGCGGATGGAGCCGAAAGACCAGACGACAAACTTCAGCGCTCAAAAAATCACAATAGAGTTCGATGAATATTTCAAACTTCAAAATCAGTTCAAGGAGTTTTCTGTATCACCCGAACAAGAGAAACCCCCGCTTTTAAAGATCAGGGGCAAACGTCTGGAAGTTACTTTCCAGGATAGCCTGGAAAAAAATACTACCTATACCCTCAACTTCGGAAAATCTGTAGGCGACGTCAATGAAGGCAACACGGTGAACAACCTGACATATGTGTTCTCTACCGGGCCTAAACTAGACTCCCTGCGCATATCGGGCAACGTAACTCAGGCACTTACTGGCGAACCGCCTAAAGAAGCCCTGGTCTTTATCCTTCCCTTGTCACGCGATACGTTGTTTGGAAAAGGAAAGCCCTCTATTTTTACTACCACAGACAGTTCCGGAAACTTCATGCTTAAAAATCTCCGTGCGGATACATATAAAATATATGCCATTCGCGAACAGGAAAATGGCGGCGACAAAATTTATCAGCAAATCAATGATCAGGTAGCCTTTGTAAAAGAGCCCGTTAAACTTGATAAAAATATCGATAGCATCAAACTTCGGCTATTTAAAGAAAACGCGGGAACACTCCGGGTTCTGGATAGGAAAATCAACAGCGACGGCTCCATCCTGCTGTCTTTTAACAGGCAATTAAAGCGGCCTGCTGTTACGATCACAGAACCCGCCGAAATCGACGCGCGCAAACTGGTTAAATTCAGCGCTGCAAATGATAGCGCCAGAATATGGCTTACGAGTATGGATTTCGACTCTGTGGGGATTGCCCTATCAGATACCGGAAAAGTACTTCAAAACATTCGTCTAACCAGGGCACGTAATGCCAAGTATGAACGCAACCTTACTGCTGCAGACAACCTGGCCGGATCGCGCCTGAATTTTTACCGCCATCTTGAACTGGTCTTCAATATGCCGGTGACGTCTGCAGATGCCGGCAAGATTACGTTTCAGGAAGATTCACTGACCCGGCAGAACTTTCAGCTTCAAAAAGACAGTACCGATTTTCTAAAATACCGATTGGTCTATCCTTGGCGTACCAAACGAAAATATACCATTAAGTTTGCTGAAGGTGCTTTTACAGCCATTTACAACACAAAAAACAAGGCTTTTACCAAAACGTTCGAGCTAGAGCCCAAAGACAGTTATGGCACATTGAGTCTGTCTGTTCAGGTCCCGGACACTGCGTCCAGTTACCTGATACAACTTCTGGACGAGAAAAAGGAAACGATCCTAAGACAAGACATCATCACCAAGAATCGAACCATTCTGTACGCGAATTTCGAGGCAAAAACCTACTTTGTCAGGGTCGTGTATGATGCAAATAGAAATGGCCTCTGGGATACCGGAAACGTGCAACTGGGCATCCAGCCCGAACGCATCTGGCTGGCAGAGAAAGAAATGTCTATCCGTGCCAACTGGGACAGAAATGAGGTTCTCCAGGTTCCGGCAGCTGCACCCTAACTAAACCAACCGGCGTACATCAGGTAATTATCGGGAAGACGTTCAAGCAGTGCACGCTGCTCGTTGGTAATTGGTTTGATCTTCCTGGCCGGCGTACCCGCGTACAGGTAACCAGACTCGCATCGGCTGTTCTCAAGAACAACAGATCCTGCAGCTATAATTACAAAAGGCTCTATACAGGCATGGTCCATGACAATGGCACCCATTCCAATCAGCACATGGTCTTCAACCGTGCAGCCGTGAACAATCGCATTGTGGCCTATGGAAACCCGGTTACCAATAACTGTAGCCGCTTTCTGGTACGTGGCATGAATAACAGCTCCATCCTGGATATTCGTTTCACGACCAATCGTGATGCTGTTCACATCGCCCCTGATCACGGCATTAAACCAAATTGAACAACGGTCTCCAATTACAACATCTCCAACAATAGTTGCATTGGGTGCAATAAACAAATCTGCTCCAAGTTCCGGATATTTTTCTTTAACAGGCAGGATAAGTGGCATATTTTAAAATACAGTGTCTTCTAGCCCGGGGGCATGTTCAGGATAATCGGTCGTATAATGTAAGCCGCGGCTTTCCTTGCGCATCATTGCTGATTTAATGATCACATAAGCCACCTGGATTACGTTTCTGAGCTCACATAACTTTACAGAAACCTTGTTTTTCTTATAAAATTCTTCAGTCTCCGTATACAGCAAAAACAGCCTGCGGTGTGCCCGGTCCAGCCGGAAATCAGAACGTACAATACCTACATAATCACTCATGATCTTCTGCGTTTCGCGCAGGTTATGCGTAACCAGAATCTCCTCTTCAGATTGCGTTACGCCCTGCTCATCCCATTCAGGAATTGCCGGAGGCAGCACAACAGACGGTAACTTCTGCACCGCATCTTCAAAAATACGGTGCGCAAAAACAGTCGCTTCGAGTAAAGAATTAGATGCCAGCCTGTTCGCACCATGCAGTCCGGTAGAGGAACATTCGCCGCATGCGTACAGGTTCTGAATGGAGGAACGGCCGTACGCATCAACCAGGATGCCTCCACACATATAATGTGCCGCAGGTGTTACCGGAATATAGTTTCTGGTCATATCGATACCAATACTCAGGCACTTCTGATAAATGTTCGGGAAATGCTGCAGAATATCTTCCTTGCTGCGATGGGTAATATCCAGATAAACAAAATCTTCACCTGATTTTTTCATTTCAGCGTCGATGGCCCGTGCAACGATATCGCGTGGTGCAAGGGACTTGCGTTCGTCGTATTCATGCATGAACTCCTCCCCGTTCTTGCGCCGCAGCACACCGCCGAAGCCGCGTACAGCTTCAGAAATCAGGAAAGAAGGGTACTCGCCGGGGTTGTAGAGTGCTGTTGGATGGAATTGGATAAACTCCATGTTGCGCACTTTTCCTTTGGCCCGGTAAACCATGGCCATTCCATCACCTGTTGCAATAACCGGGTTAGTCGTTGCCGAATACACATGTCCGCAGCCGCCTGAAGCCATAATTGTTAATTTCGCACATATCTTTTCCACATCGTTATTCTCTGTGTTAAAAGCATATATGCCGTAACAGCGTATCCCTTCGGTGCGTTTATCAACAAACTCACCCAGATGGTGTTGTGTAATCAGTTCCAGCGCGAAGTAGTGTGTTAATATCTCAATGTTCGGGTGCGCGTGGATTTGTTTCAGCAAAACGCTTTCTATTTCGTAGCCCGTAATGTCTTTATAATGTAGTACCCGGTGCTCGGAATGTCCACCCTCTTTGGCCAGGTCGTAAGTTCCGGAATGGTTGCGATCAAAGTTAATCCCGTAGTCTATAATCTCTTGTATACGCTGCGGGCCTTCTTTTACAACAATTTCAACGATCTCTTCATCACACAATCCATCGCCCGCAACCAGTGTATCAGTTATATGTTTCTCGAATGAATCGTCTTTGTCAACAACAACGGCTACTCCCCCCTGTGCATATTTGGTATTCGACTCATCTTCGTTTGATTTGGTAACGATCAGTACCTTGCCGTGCTGCGCCGCCTTAAGCGCAAAACTTAACCCGGCTATGCCTGAACCAATTACCAAAAAATCGACTTCTCTCATTTAATAAAAATAAAGGGTTTTTACACACCTGTTGAAAATATCACTAAAAGTGTTGATTGTATGTCTAAATAAAAAGAATAAAAACTTTTGAATGTTTAAAGCTAACCTAAATAGCTAATTTTGCACAAAATTACTGGTTATTTTTAAGCACACTTAACAGGGTAATTAACTTTTTCAGGCCAGCTAAATAATAAACATTCGGTTATTGATAAGTAAAAGAAGGGAATGGGATATACCTACAAATCAATGACATGATTTAGTCCAAGCGCATCTTCAATGTGGATAACGTCTTGAAAACTTCATAAAACGAATTATTCCGACACAATTTCTTAACACAACTAACACACTAATAAACCTTAAAAGGATTACTTAATTAAAATATTACTTATTTATTGAGACGTTGAAAATGGATACCTTAGCAGAAGTAAATCAGAAGGGATTTGTAGACGAATACATCGATCCGACACTTGATCTTTTTGCCGAGATCGAGCGGTTGAAAAAGGAGAAAAATGCGATTATTCTGGCACACTACTACCAGGAACCTGATATACAGGACATTGCAGATTATATAGGCGACAGCCTGGGGTTATCGCAAGAGGCAGCGAAAACCGATGCCAGCCTGATCGTATTTGCGGGTGTTCATTTCATGGCCGAGACGGCCAAGATCCTGTCGCCCGGCAAAAAAGTGCTTTTGCCGGATGTAAAAGCAGGTTGTTCGCTGGCAGACAGTTGTCCGCCACATCTGTTCAGGAAATTTAAGGAGAAGTACCCGGACCACCTGGTCATCACGTATGTGAACTGCACTGCAGAACTGAAGGCTTTGAGCGATATTGTTTGCACCAGCACCAATGCGGTACAGATCGTTGAAAGTTTGCCGGCAGACCAGAAGATCATTTTTGGACCCGACAAAAACCTGGGTGCTTATGTGGCGAAGAAAACAGGCAGAGACCTGGTGCTGTGGAATGGAGCCTGCATGGTGCATGAAATTTTTTCACAGGAAAAAATTACCCGGCTACGCGAACGGCACCCTGCTGCCAAGTTTATTGCCCATCCGGAATGTGAGGAGGTTGTATTGCAGATGGCTGACTATGTTGGCTCGACCACCGGACTGTTGAAATATACCATCAACAGCGAGGCAGAAGAGTTTATCGTTGCTACAGAAAGTGGAATTATCCACCAGATGGAAAAGGCCAATCCCGGGAAAACTTTTATTCCGGCACCGCCGAACAACAGTTGTGCCTGCAATGACTGTCCGTATATGAAGCGGAACACACTTGAGAAACTGTACTTGTGTCTTAAAAACGAATACCCGGAAGTTACCGTACCGGAGCACATTATAGAACGCGCCAGGGTGCCGATCGAGCGAATGCTTGATATTTCAGCAAAACTGGGCCTTTAGAAAGATCATGTTTGAGAACAGAGAAAGAACGGACATTAACGAATTGGGCGAATTTGGCCTGATCAAACACCTTACACAGCATGTTGAGTTGTTGAGCGAGCATTCTGTAAAAGGGGTGGGTGATGACGCTGCCGTACTGGATGCTAAAAACCTCAGTACCCTGGTTTCCACCGACCTGCTGATGGAAGGCATTCACTTTGACCTGACCTATGTTCCGCTGGTTCACCTGGGTTATAAGGCCGTTCAGGTTAACCTTAGCGACATTTATGCCATGAATGGGGTGGCAGCTCAGATCACTGTATCGATCGCACTTTCCAGCCGCTTTCCGCTCGAGGCTGTAGAAGAAATTTATAAAGGGATTAACCTGGCCTGCAAGAAATACAATATTGACCTGGTTGGCGGCGATACCACATCGAGCAAACAGGGGCTGGTTATCAGCATTACCAGCATTGGTTACGCAAAGCCTGAAGATATTGCCTACCGAAATGGTGCAAAGGAACACGACCTGATCTGTGTGTCTGGCGACCTGGGTGCTGCCTATCTTGGCCTTCAGATCCTGGAACGGGAAAAACAGATTTACCTGGAAAATCCAAAAATTCAGCCTGACCTGGAGGGAAAAGACTACCTGATCGAGCGACAGCTCAAACCAGAAGCGCGGCGTGATATTGTAGCCCT
Organism: Pedobacter yulinensis; assembly: GCF_003029735.1. Taxonomy (GTDB): domain Bacteria; phylum Bacteroidota; class Bacteroidia; order Sphingobacteriales; family Sphingobacteriaceae; genus Pedobacter; species Pedobacter yulinensis. The sequence goes on along the minus strand of NZ_KZ686268.1, from coordinate 631,533 downwards.
GCTCGCAGACCTGGGTATCAAACCCACTGCCATGATCGACGTGTCTGATGGCCTGGCCTCTGAGTTGCTGCACCTGGCCGACCAAAGTGGCGTTGGTGTTACGATCTATGAGGAAAAGATCCCGCTTGACCCGATGACCTATGAGACGGCCCGTGAACTGGGTCTTGACCCGACTGTATGCGCCTTAAGTGGCGGCGAAGATTATGAATTGCTGTTTACCATTAGCCAGGCCGACTATGCCAAGCTTAAACATGACGTAGACGTTACGGTGATCGGGCATATTACAGATAAAAACTCGGGCGCGAAGATGATTTCCAAGTCAGAAAAAGTCCACGAGCTCAAAGCCCAGGGTTGGAATGCCTTTATGACAAAAAACAAGGACAAGCCAGGCACCTAATCTTCTTGGGTACCCAGGTATTTGGCATCGAGCTGTTTACTTGTTTTTGCGCCGAGTTTCCTGATCTTCTCGGCCGTCGCCGAAAGGTTTCCTGTACCGGTGCATAACTTATTCATGGCTTTTTCATGTGCATCCTGGCTTTGCTTCAGGTATTTGCCGACGGCTTCCATGTCGTTTACAAAGCCAGTAAACTTATCGTAAAGTGCGCCGCCAAGCCTGGCAATTTCCAGTACGTTACGCGTTTGCCGCTCCTGTCTCCAGATGCTGGCAATGGTACGCAGCGTTGCCAATAGCGTAGAGGGGCTCACAATGACGACCCGTCGTTCCCAGGCAAAGTTGAACAGGCCGGCATCCTGCGATACAGCAAGACCGAACGATGATTCAATTGGTATGAACAGCAATACGAAGTCTGGCGTATCGATCTGGTACAAGTTCTGGTAACTTTTGGCTGCCAGTTGCTGTATATGCGTTCTTACAGAAAGCAAATGTTGCCTGGTAAAAGATTCACGCAACTCGTCAGTTTCAGCGGAAACCGCTTGTTCGTAAGCTAAAAGTGAAACTTTTGAGTCAATAACGAGATGTTTTTCGCCTGGCAGGTCTATAATAACATCGGGTTGCAGCCTGCCGCCATTTTCCTGGCTAAAGCTTGCCTGAACCCGGTATTCACGATCGCGCACCAGGCCAGAGCTTTCCAGTATGCGTTCCAGAATTACTTCACCCCAATTTCCCTGCTTTTTATTGTCTCCTTTTAACGCTTTCGTCAGGTTCGCAGCATCTTCCTGGATCTGTTTGCTTTGCTCCATCAGCTGACCGATCACCCCTTTCAGCACATTGCGTTCATCTGATTCGGCTTTATAAACACGGTCTACTTTTTCTTCGAAGCTGCGGATGTTCTCTTTCAAAGGTTGGAGTATCCGCTCCAGGTTGTCTTTGCTCTGTATGGCAAACCGTGTTGATTTGTCGTCAAGTATGTTGTTCGCAATGACCTCGAATTCCGTCTTAAGCTGCGCTTTTACCTCCTGCGTATATTTCGCCTGGTCAATTAGCTTGTCTTGTTGTGCCCGCAGCTCAGACTCTGCACGAATGGCGCGGCTTCGTTCAACAAGTAACTCCTGGTGTGCCTGTACCAGCTGATTTTTCAGTTCTTCCTTTTCCCGGTTCCAAGCAGTATAATTATGCTGGTGCTCCTGTGCCTGGCGGTCAATGAGTTCCTGAACAGGAAAAGCGGCAGGTGCCGGCTTTCTCCAAAGCATAAATACCAAAAATATGAGAATAGCGACAAGGACGATGACTAAGTAAGATTCCATTGCTAATATTTTTATCAAACTTAGTGAATTTTTTTTTCATCATGTTACGGCTCCCCCTTTCAGATGTTGTTCAACTTTAACTACAAGCGCTGCATCAGGATGGTGTGTTAATCATTTTCATCTGAGTACTTTTCTGCAACAATTTGGTGAACAATAATTTTCTATTTGTTACGTTGCAAATGCGGCCGGAAAAACACAGGCCTAGCCCCCGACCTGATCTTTCAAAGAACTTTGGCTACAACCAAAAGGGCTGCTTTCAGAAAACAGACTGCGTCCAGGCCCAGGAAAAGCTGGTTGAAGACAAATGTGAGTTTATGATACGACAAATGAGACGTTTTTTGCCCTGCTAAGTTTTGTCTGCTTATTCTTTAAAAATGGCTTGGTCAGCGTACCGATCCTGCAGATTTTCAGCTCGCTAAAAGTCAGGAACGCTTTTTGATACCGTGACTTGAGTAAAGATATAGACAGAAATGGGAACATATTTGATTTTAATTATTCCGGTACTTCTGATCAGCATGTATGTGCAGTGGCGTTTCAGAAACAGGTTTTCAAAATATGCAGAAATGCAGCTTAACAGCGGGATGTCGGGTAAGGAAGTAGCAGAAAAGATGCTGCAGGACAACGGCATATATGATGTAAAAGTGATGAGTACCGAAGGGCAGTTGACAGACCATTATAATCCTGCCAATAAAACAGTTAATTTAAGTACCGACGTTTATCATGGCCGCAGCGTTGCGGCGGCCGCTGTCGCGGCGCATGAGTGCGGGCATGCCGTGCAACATGCCAGGGCATATACCTGGTTGCAGCTGAGATCCAGTATGGTGCCAGTGGTCAGCATTTCATCCAATCTATTACAATGGGTGTTGCTGGTTGGTGTGGTGCTGTTAATGTTTAATAATCCGTTTGTATTGGGTATCGGTGTGATAGGGCTGTTCCTGGTAACCGTATTCAGTTTCATTACGCTGCCGGTAGAGTTTGATGCAAGCAACCGCGCACTGGCCTGGTTAAAGAACAACAATAGCGTTATGCAAACCGCCGAAGAGAACAAACAGGCTAAAGATGCACTCTGGTGGGCAGCTATGACCTATGTGGTTGCTGCGCTTGGTGCCCTCGCCAACCTGTTGTATTATGCGTCCATGTTATTCGCGGGCCGAAGCCGGGATTAAGCGTATAGGTAAAAAAAAATTAAGGGGAGCATTCGCTCCCCTTTTTTATTGTTCAGTTCTTCTGTTTGGCACGATGAGGCCACACATGATAGTTAATTGAGCCTGTATGGGGCGATCAAATTGAACTTTGGAATGTCTACCTGGAAGGCATGTTCGTCGAGCGTGCGGATCATTTCATATTCTCCCTCCATAAAACCCATATCAGTTTTCAGGTTAGAGCCCGATACATAGGCATGTACCTGGCCGGGCTGGATAACCGGCTGAATACCGACTACGCCTTCGCCTTCAACCGTGCGTTTTTCACGATTTGAATCGAATATAAACCATTTGCGCCTGAGCAACTGGATGGGGTATGCTGTACAGTTCTCAATCTCTATCCGGTAGGCAAACATAAAGTGTTCATTAGCCGGATTTGAATATTCTGGCTGGTAAACGGTTTCTACAGAAACTTTTACGCCTGCGGTAGTGAGTGTGACCATGCTGAAGCTAATTTATAGAATAACAAGTAAAAATCAAACAGGTTGAAGGAGGGTACAATTATTTGCATAACTGCCCGAAATATCATCGAGCAACTGGTAAATCGTTGCCAGGTTCAGCTCGCTGACGAGTTTCATCCGGTAGGGTTTAAAATCTGGCAGGCCTTTGAAATAATTGGCGTAATGCCGGCGCATTTCCAGAATGCCGGTACGTTCTCCCTTCCATTGGATGGATTTATCCAGATGCGTACGGCAGGCCTCGATGCGTTCCTGAAGCGTTGGCCCGGCAAGCCTTTCGCCGGTTGCAAAGAAATGTTTGACTTCGCGGAAAATCCAAGGATAACCAATGGCGGCCCGGCCGATCATGATTCCATCTATTTCATATTCCATTCTCCAGGCGGCGGCTTTTTCAGGGCTGTCAACATCTCCATTACCAAAGATCGGGATGCGGATGCGCGGATTGCGTTTTACTTCGCGAATCAGGGACCAGTCGGCCTGGCCTTTATAAAGCTGCGCCCGGGTACGCCCGTGAATCGAAAGGGCCTGAATACCTACGTCCTGAAGTCTTTCAGCGACCTCATATACGTTTTTTGTCGTGTCATCCCAACCCAGCCTGGTTTTTACGGTTACGGGTAACGACGTTGCCTTGACAACTTCTGCCGTCATTTTTACCATTTTCGGAATATCCTGCAGCAGGCTTGAGCCGGCACCTTTGCAGACGACCGCTTTAACCGGACAACCGTAATTGATGTCGATCAGGTCAGGGCCGGCCTGTGCGGCGATTTCGGTTGCTTCACGCATGTGATCAATATCTCCTCCGAAAATCTGGATGCCAACGGGTCTTTCGTACTCGAAAACATCAAGCTTCTGCTTGCTTTTCGCCGCATCGCGGATTAAACCCTCGGAAGATATAAATTCAGTATACATCAGGTCTGCCCCGTTTTGCTTGCATACGAAACGGAACGGCGGGTCGCTCACATCTTCCATAGGCGCCAGCAACAGCGGGAAAGGCCCTAAATCTATATTTCCGATCTTAACTGACATTGGCTATCTTACTCCGATTTTAAAAAAACGATACAAAGGTACGAATTATGAATTTTCTGAGGCCGGTTAAACCCGAGTTGCACCCCCTTTTACAGCTACTTTTACTTTTGGGTTACGCGATGGCCGGTGCGGTTGTTTTTACCCTGTTGAGTTTCATTTTCGTTCTTCCCATTTACGGAATGGGGGTGATCGATGGATTAATGACCGGTAACATCACGGGAAAAACAGCGGATGCCTTGAAGATTATGCAGGCTGCCAGTTCAATAGGCGTTTTTATTGTTCCGGCACTGTTGCTCGTGCGTACCGAAGGGCGGAAATTCAGCGATTTTTATCACTTCAGGCGGCCCGAACCATCCTTTTTCTTACTCGTGCTGGCCATTATGGTCGCTTCCCTTCCCGTTATGGAATGTGTGGCGCTCTGGAACCAGAAAATGGTTCTGCCCGAGGGGCTGAAATGGTTGGAAGACTGGATGCGGCGAAAAGAAGATGAGGCCATGGAAATCACGATTGCGCTGATCAGCACAAAAAGTATTGGCGGGCTGCTCGTCAATATGCTTGTTATTGCAATCTTACCTGGTATTGGTGAAGAACTGATGTTTAGAGGGGCGGTTCAACGTGCTTTCGGACGTGCATTCCGTAATCCACATTTTGTAATCTGGATTACGGCCTTCATTTTCAGCGCGATCCATATGCAGTTTTACGGTTTCCTGCCACGCCTGCTGCTTGGCGCGGCTTTCGGATACATCTATTTCTGGACCGGAAACTTATGGTATGCTATGTTTGCTCATTTCCTGAACAATGCCTATTCTGTGACGGCAGCCTATATCATGCAGCAGCAGGGCCATTCGCTCAGAGAAATTGACAGCACAGCATATTTTGCGTGGTATGGTTATGTGATAAGTTTAATATTAACCATAGCTTTGTTTCGGATTTTAAGAAATCGAGGAACAAAGCGTGAAACAGAACTGGATCAAAGTTTACACAACGACGAACATCTACGCGGCAGAGATTTTGAAACAGGGTCTGACTGAAGCAAATATTCCGGCTGTGCTGATCAATAAGCAGCTGGCCGCTTACCATTTTGGCGAGGTGAACGTGCTGGTCCATCCCGAGCATTTCGACCGTGCAATCGAGTACATTTTAGAAAACGAAATTCAATAACCCGATCCATGAAAACCAGGGCGGTTACCGCATTCTTTTTTACGATCGTGATGCTCGCATCCATTTTTTCAGGCAGTTATGCGTTCAGTGCCTTTTACCTGGTATTGAGTGTGCTGACGCTGTTTGAATTTTACAAACTAGTCAAAACTTCGGGCATCCGGCCCCATCGCAATATCGGCCTGATGGCCGGATTCCTCATTTTTATCATGGCGGCGGGGCTGCATTACCTGGACTATGATACCAAATACCTGTTCCTGTGCATCCCCCTTGTATTTTCGGTATTTGTTGTAGAACTCTATAAAAAGAACAAAATTCCTTTCGCCAACATTTCGTACACATTTGTCGGGTTTATATACGTTACCATCCCGTTTTGCTTTTTCCATGCGCTGGGTTTTCTAGGCGACATGAAAACCTATGACTTTCACTTACCGCTTGCATTTCTGCTGATGCTTTGGGGAAACGATACCGGAGCTTACCTGTTTGGCGTAAAGTATGGAAAGCGAAAACTGTTTGAACGGCACTCTCCAAAAAAATCCTGGGAGGGCTTTTTCGGCGGTTTGCTTACCAGTGCGCTTGTCGCACTGGTCCTGGCGCAGGTTTTTCCCGAGCACCATACAGGCACATGGGTCGGCATGGCTCTGCTGATCGGCTGTTTTGGTACCATTGGTGACCTGGTCGAGTCCATGCTCAAGCGCAGTCTGGACGCAAAAGACTCTGGCGGCCTCCTGCCCGGGCATGGCGGCCTTTTAGACCGGTTTGATGGCCTGTTGCTGGCTGCGCCAGTGGTTTATGTTTATCTGTACCTGATTAAACATTAGTAAGTCCGGGCAAAGTTGCCGCCGCTGCAAACCTGCATGGTTAATTGATGACCCTGACCGGCTGCTTGTTCTCGTCTATGGCTACAAAAGTGAAATCGCCCTGCACGGCCAGTGTCCGCTCTTCAGAATACATCTGTTCAACATAAATGGCGACATGAACTTTCAGGCTTGTGTTGCCCACATGGCGTACCTCACCAATCAGTTCTACGATCGTGCCGGCGGGAATGGGCTGCTTAAAATCGATCCTATCGCTGCTTACCGTAACCATAATCTGCCGGCTGAAACGGGTGGCCGTGATAAATGCTACTTCGTCCATCATGTGCATGGCGGTCCCGCCGAATAAGGTGTCGTAGTGATTTGTTGTGTTTGGAAACACCGCTTTAAAAATGCTGGTGCGCGACGCCGCTATTCTTTCTTCTAAAGTCATTTTGCAAAGTTAATCAATACAGCACCGTTTGGCTGCTGCCGGTTTCGAAATAACCCGGCCGCCTGGCGGCCGGGTTCAACTTAGTTATGAGCGCATGTAGCGGGCCGCCTCGACCATTTCATGCAGCGCATTTCGCGTTTCCTCCCAGGAACGGGTCTTTAGTCCGCAATCAGGGTTTACCCAAAGCTGGTCTTCGGGGATCACGGCATTTGCCTTTTTCAGCAGATCGACCATTTCCTGGTGTGCAGGCACGCGCGGAGAATGGATGTCATAAACGCCAGGGCCTATTTCATTGGGATAATTAAAATTGGCGAAGGCATCGAGCAGGTCCATCTGTGAACGTGAGGTTTCGATCGTGATCACATCTGCATCCATATCTGCAATGCTTTCAATAATGTCATTAAATTCGGCGTAACACATGTGTGTATGGATCTGGGTATCATCTGCCACAGGCGATGCAGCCAGCCGGAAAGCCGTTACCGCCCATTCCAGGTAACTCCTCCAATCTGCATGTCGCAGTGGCAGACCTTCGCGTAATGCGGGCTCATCAATCTGAATCACCGCTATGCCCGCCTCTTCAAGATCTTTTACCTCATCACGTATGGCAAGGGCCAGCTGGAAACAGGTTTCTGACCTGGGCTGGTCATCTCTTACAAATGACCACTGAAGAATGGTTACCGGCCCGGTCAACATACCCTTTACAATTTTTGGCGTGAGCGACTGGGCAAATGCAGTCCATGCAACGGTCATTGGCATTTTGCGGCTCACATCGCCAAATATAACCGGCGGTTTTACGCAGCGAGAGCCGTAACTCTGTACCCAGCCGTTTGCCGTAAAGGCAATGCCTTCGAGCTGCTCGCCGAAGTACTCGACCATGTCATTCCGCTCGAACTCGCCATGTACCAGCACGTCCAGGCCAAGTTCCTCCTGCCAGCGGATGGCTTTTTCTATTTCTGCTTTGATCAGGCTTTCGTAGGCGGCAGCCGAGAGCACACCCGATTTGAGCTGAGCGCGCCACCTCCTGACTTCAGGAGTCTGGGGAAATGAACCTATTGTTGTTGTAGGGTAGGCGGGCAGCTTAAGCCTGGCCCGTTGTTTAATGCGGCGAACCGGAAAGGGACTCTGCCGGCGGGCATCGGCCGCTGTGATGGCCCTGACACGGGCCCCGACTTCTGGCTTGTGGATTAATGGAGATTGTTTTCTTTCCAGGGCAATCGCAGCATTTTGCGCGAGGACCGCTGCATTTTGGCCGGCTTCGCCGGATAACCTGGCCAGCGTGACGACCTCGCTGACCTTCTGTTTTGCAAAAGACAGCCAGGATAAAAGTGCAGCAGGTAAGGGACTGTTTTCGCCCTCCTCGTCCAGATCGCAGGGACAGTGGAGCAGTGAGCAGGATGGAGCCACCCAGATCCGCTGAGTGCCGAGGGTATTCCGGGCATGTTGCAGGGTAGCCAGCGTACGTGTAAAGTCGTTGCGCCAGATGTTCCTGCCGTCTACCAGACCCAGAGAAAGGATCCGGTCTGCAGGCAGTTCTGATATCAGGCCCTCCAGCTGCTGGGGGCCCCGCACCAGGTCAACATGCAATACGTTTACAGGAAGGCTACAGGCTAATGGGGTATTTGCTTCCAGCGACCCGAAGTAAGTGGCCAGGATGATGCCAAGCCGCGGAAAAGACCGGCGCAGTTCCCTGTAAGTAAAGGCAAACGCTTCCTGCTCCTCATTACTGAGGTCCATGCATAAAAAGGGTTCATCGAACTGAACCCAGTCGGCGCCGAGCGCGGTGAGCTTGGTAAGCAGTTCGACGTAAACGGGCAATAGCCGGCCTATCAGATCCAGGCGCGAAAAACCGGCCTCTTTCTCTTTACCCAGCAGCAGGTACGACACCGGACCGATGAGAACGGTCTTGGTAACAATTCCCAGTTCGCGGGCCTCGTAGAAATCGTCGATAACCTTTGTCGAAAAAAGGCTGAACTGCTGGTCTTTTGTAAACTCCGGTACGATGTAATGGTAGTTGGTGTCAAACCATTTGGTCATTTCCATTGCCGGCAGGTCAAGGCCGTCTTTCTGGTAACCGCGTGCCATGGCAAAGTAGAGATCGATCTCAGGCTTGTCATTGTTCAGCAAGATACTGTTGTACCGCGGCGGAATGGCGCCGAACAGGAAGGAATGGTCTAAAACATGGTCGTAGAAAGAAAAATCGTTGCAGGGAACCAGGTCGATACCCGCATTTTTCTGCATGAGCCAATTTTCCCGCCTGATGTTCCTGCCCACCTGCAGTACGTTTTTGTGTCCGGTCTTTCCCGACCAGTACTGTTCGCAAACTTTTTTAAGTTCCCGATGGCCACCAATTCGCGGGTAGCCGAGGTTGTGTGTTCGCATTGTCTTTTAAAACATTAAATAAAACATGGTTAAAAGTCCTGAACGTATCCTCTGTGCAGAGGCGACAGAAAATGCTGGGCACAGACCTTCCTTGCCCGGCAAAAAGGGGGCTTCTTTCCCGAAAGAAAAGCGTGGAATAATCAGACCTGACAGCATGCTTCAAACCGCGAAAGCACAGTCAATTCGGTATGGGCAGGTCTCCTGACTTGTAATATCTTTACCGCCCTTCCCATCTGCCGTTAGGCAAACAGTGGGCAACATGGGTAAAAACTCTTTGTATTACTTACAGTTGCGCGACAGTTCGTGATTTGCACACGATTCCCTTTTAATCTACAGCTAAGTAAAACCTTTACCGGTTGATGTGAATAAGAAAAGAACTACATCGCAGCAAATGTAGGCAATTCCCTTATGAATCAAGAATGAAACGACCGGTACCCGGATCGTCGCCGTTGCCTGAAAAGGAAATAATAAAAAATGAATGAGCCCATGACAGGCAGCATGCAAACCAGGTAGGCCAGGTTGGTCTTGTCCTGTTTGTTAAGCAAAGGGGTGCGGTACAGGTCGTAAAGCGATCTGAAAAAGAAAAAGATTGCCAGAAAAAAAACGCTGAGGGCGAGCACATTGACCATACAAGCAATGTACGCAAAAACTGCTGAAAAGCTGCCGGTGTAACAAATCTTAAACAGCGTAGCCGGGGGATGAAATCCCGCTATATTTGAGCAAACCTAAACTGTTATTCATGAACTACTGCAAAATACTGGGCCTGGCCTTCTGCATGGCCTGTGTTTCCCTGGGAACGTCTGCGCAGGTACCCAGCCCCAAGGCACATTTTGGTTTCGACATTGGGGAGAATTACAAACTTGCCAATTATACGCAGACCGAAGCATACTTTAAAAAACTCGCTGCAGCTTCAGACCGGGTGAAACTGGTTTCCATCGGTAAGACTGAAGAAGGGCGCGATCAGTATATGCTGATCGTTTCATCGCCTGAAAACCTGGCTAAACTGGAAACCTATAAGCGCATTTCCCAGCAATTGGCGAGGGCGCGGATTACAGAAGTTGAAGCAAAAAAACTGACTGCAGACGGAAAGGCGATCGTGTGGATCGATGGCGGCCTGCATGCCAATGAAACAGTAGGGATACACCAGCTCATTGAAACGGCCTGGCAACTCTGCAGCAGGCAGGATGCCGAAACAAATGCCATCCTGGATAAGGTCATTGTGCTCATGACGCATGCCAATCCCGACGGGCAGGAACTGATCAGCAACTGGTATATGCGGCACGCGGATACGGCAAAAAGGACCATATCATTTGCACCCCGGCTTTACCAGAAATATGTGGGGCATGACAATAACCGCGATTTTTTCATGCTTAACATGAAAGAGACCCAAAATATAGGCCGGCAGTTGTTTGTAGAGTGGCTACCGCAAATCATGTACAACCACCACCAGGCAGGACCTGCGGGTACGGTAGTGGCCGGCCCGCCCTACCGGGACCCTTTCAACTATGTTTTCGATCCGGTGCTGATGACCAGCCTGGATGCCGTTGGCGCAGCCATGCACAACCGCATGAATACGGAGGGCAAGCCGGGTTATACGCAGCGGAACGGGTCAGTGTTTTCTACCTGGTACAACGGCGGCTTGCGCACCACCACGTACTTTCACAACATGATTGGCCTGCTCACCGAAATCGTTGGAAGCCCGACCCCCTCTGCTATTCCCCTTGTACCCGCCCGCCTGCTTCCAAACAGCGATTCGCCCAATCCGGTTACGCCACGGGCGTGGTTTTTCCGCAATTCGATAGACTATTCGGTATCACTCAATTATGCGGTACTGGGGTACGCGCAGCGTTACCGTGATGACCTTCTGTTTAACATTTACCGCATGGGTCGCAATTCGATCGAGCGCGGCAGCCGCGATACCTGGTCGTTCTCACCCAAAAAGATCGAGGCCATACAGGCGGCTGTGCGTGCCGGCGATACCGGCGCGGCCGGCGTTCCCGCACGCAGCCCAAACAAAAAATTCTTCGACACGGTCATGACCGCTCGGGCCAACCGGGATGCGAGGGGTTACATCATTCCGGCAAACCAGCCTGACCTGAATACGGCAATCAAGTTCCTTAATGCGCTGATCCGGACAGGAATCGAGGTAGAAAAAGCAACTGAGGCGTTTCGCGTCGGGGAGAAATCCTATCCGGCCGGAAGTTTTATCGTGAAGACTGACCAGGCGTTCAGGCCACATGTGCTGGACATGTTCGAGCCGCAGGATCACCCCAATGATTTTAAATATCCCGGAGGGCCGCCTGTCGCTCCGTACGATGCTGCCGGCTGGACCCTCGCCTACCTCATGAATGTGAAATTTGACCGGATAAGCGATGCATTCAGCGGCCCTTTCAGCAGGCTGCCCGTGGGCGAGCTGATCGCGCCGTCGCACAAACCGGCAAAAGGTAAATCGCTGGTACTAAGCGGCCGGCAAAATGATTCGTTCAGAGCGGTAAACGATCTCTTGCAGAAAGGAATCGAAGTGCGGCGCGATCAGCAGGGTAATTTTCATATTCCGGGCAATGCAGCCGCGGTCTCCGTTTTATCGCGAGCGAACGTGAAGTCGGCAATGGCAAAGGCAAGCGGGCGTACAACCTCACTTAAGCCGGCAAGAATTGCGCTGTGGGATACTTACGGCGGTTCCATGGCATCAGGATGGGTACGGTGGCTGATGGAGCAATTTCATTATCCGGCTACGGTTATTTACCCGCAGGATATCGATGCCGGCAATTTGAACGCCAAGTTTGATGTGATCGTGTTTGTAGGCGGGGCAATTCCGCCGGTACAGCAGCCCGCGTCGCGGCAGCCAGGGCCGGATCCTAATGATATCCCGGAAGCGTTCAGGCACATGCTGGGCCGCATTACTGCCGAGAAATCGATTCCGCAATTGAAACGTTTCCTCGAAGAAGGCGGTACGGTTGTAACTATTGGCAGCAGTACCAACCTGGCTTACCACCTGGGCCTCCCGGTAAAAAGCGCAGTAAATGAGGTAGTTAATGGACGGGAGCGGAAGCTGCCCGAAGAAAAGTACTATATCCCGGGAAGTGTATTGCAGGCTGAGACCGACCAGTCAGCTGCGGCAATGTATGGTATGGACAAATTGACCGATGTGTATTTCGACGACAGCCCGGTGTTTAAGAGAGATTCATCCGTTCAATCGCCACATGTGGTCAAACCGCTCATGTGGTTCAGTTCGGCAAGCCCGCTGCGCAGTGGCTGGGCCTGGGGCCAGGCGAGTTTGACCGGTGCGGTTGCAGCTTTCGAAAGCCAGTATGGAAAGGGTAGATTCCTTGCCTTTGGGCCGGAAATAACCTTCAGGGCCCAGACGCATGGAACCTTCAAGCTGCTTTTCAATCAGCTGTACAAATAGCCGGTCCAGCCTTCGGTCCGGCTTATAGCGCAAAAAAAGCGGGCTCGCAGCCCGCTTTTTTTCGTATGGGCTTACGATTTATGGTAAGGAAAATTACGTGTTACCTTGCGCATCATGCGTTCGATCAGGTCATCGGTCGAGGCCATGATGTTGTCATCCATTGTTTTGAAGAACCGCCAAAGCAGATCGCCGCTTTTGCCATCGTTCAGGGTTAGTGTCAGCGTGCCCGAACCCGTTTTTCCGCCTAGACCACCGAATAATACGGCCGAGGCAATTGCGCCTGCTTCTGTCTTCGTTTGCTCAGTATCGAAAGTGCCGCCGATCACAGCATCTACGCCGAGCAGTTTGGCCAGTTCGTCTTTGGTCATCTCGTCCATTTTGTCAAGAACACCCGCTTTCTTGAGCAGAATGTTGGTTTTTTCGATGTCCTGAAATTCAACTGTGTAGTCGCCGGCCCTGCGAAGGAAGAACGTATACATGCCTGACTGGATGGCCTTTGACATGCTTCGTTCCTGTTCTTTATTTGCTTCAGCATTGAAATTTTTCGGCTGCTTGCGGTAGGTAATTTTGGTCACAAACGGCACAATGGCCACGATCTTGTGCCGGCTCTTTTCTTCTGCAAGTTTCGGACTGCTGAAGATTTGCTTTGATCCCTCAAATTGGGCGTAGGCACCCGTAGCAGCGATCAGCGAGAGCATAATTAAGATAAACTTCTTCATAATGTTTGTTCTGATATTTTTTCCAAAACTATATATTTTCGTCAGAAATAAAAATTGTTCCTGTGCGGGCTCCAGCAAAAAAGCTGACCTGCATATTACAGGCCTGGAGACACTTGCGCGTACCTTTGTACAAATTCAAATACATGAAGGTAGAAATCTGGTCTGATGTGATGTGCCCGTTTTGTTATATCGGCAAAAGACATTTTGAGGAGGCGTTACGCGGGCTGCCGTTTGCTGCGGCACTTGAGGTTGAGTGGAAAAGTTTCCAGCTGAATCCCGGCTATCACAATACAGAGAAACAGGGTGTATATGCTTACCTGGCCGAGAACAAAGGCATATCTGAAGCACAGGCCAGGCAGATGACCACCCAGGTACGACAAATGGGACAGGCTGCCGGCATTGATCTCGACTTTGATAAGAACATTCCTGCCAATACCTTTGATGCGCACCGCCTGATCCACCTGGCTGCCGGCCTGGGTTTACAGGATGCCGCAGAAGAAGCGCTGTTTGAAGCTCATTTTTCAGGTCAGGCAGACATTGCCGACCACGAAACACTTGCTGTCATAGGACAGCGCATGGGTATAGATTTGCAGGTTGTGCGCAACATGTTGCAAAGTGAAGATTTTGCAGGAGCCGTCCGGAAGGATGTTCATGAGGCGCAACAACTGGGCATAAGCGGTGTGCCCTACTTTGTTATGGACCGCAAGTTCGGCTTGTCGGGCGCTCAGCCTGTCGCAGCTTTTAAGCAGGCCCTGCAGCAGGGTTATGCCGACTGGAAGTCTAGGCAGCCGCAAACCGCATTACAGGACCTTGGCGCCGGGGACGGCCCCGCGTGCGGCGAGAACGGCTGCGCGTAATTAGCGCTGCTTTTTTAGGGGTGTAAGCAGGTACTCAAGCCCGTTCAATTTAATTTCATACATCGTTTGCAGAAGCATGCCCAGCCTTCCGGCAGGAAAGCCTTTGTTGCTGAACCAAACCAGGTATGATTCAGGCAGGCTGCACAAGACCGTATCCTTGTACTTGCCGAAGGGCATGCGCATGGTGACAAGGTCGGTAAGTATGCTGGTGTCGGCAAGGCTCATGTTGAAGCTGTTTAAATATATATCTGATCGGTACGGTTCAGGGCTACTAATCGATCATTTCCAGGGTTGAAATGGCGTCTTCTACTGTTGTAATGTTTTCGAACGCAATGCGCAGGCTGTTTTTGACTTCTTTCAGGTTGCAGATCCGGGGATGGTTTTGTGCAAAAGCCAGGATCTTTCCAAACGTAACCGAGTCGAAATATTTCGACTGTTTGTCGTTCAGGAAATATCCCCGCAACACGTTCTTTTTGAAACTGATCTTTTCGAAACCAAGCTTTTTACCCAACCATTGCAGGCGCACCACACTAAGCATGGTTTTGACCTGGGGTGGCACCGGCCCGAAACGGTCGGCCAGCTCCTGTTCAAATTGCTTCAGTTCAGCTTCGTTTTCCAGTTTAGAAAGTGCAGTATACAAGTTATAACGCTCTGTTATGTTGGTAATGTAAGCATCAGGAATATACAGCTCAAGATCGGTATCGATCTGGGTAAACGAAACAAACGGCCGCTCAGGCTCATCCTTGAACAGGTCTTTGAACTCAGCGTCTTTGAGTTCCTGGATGGCTTCGTCCAGAATTTTATGATACATCTCAAAACCGATCTCGGCAATAAACCCGCTTTGTTCCGCACCAAGCAGGTTTCCGCTGCCGCGGATGTCGAGGTCGCGCATGGCTACATTAAAGCCGCTGCCCAATTCAGAAAACTCTTCTATTGCGCTGAGGCGCTTGCGCGCTTCAGAAGTCAGCGTGGAAAGCGGCGGTGAAAGCAGGTAACAAAAAGCCTTTTTATTGCTTCTTCCTACCCTGCCGCGCATCTGGTGCAGGTCGCTCAGCCCGAAATGGTGTGCCTGGTTAATAATGATCGTATTGGCATTTGGAATATCCAGGCCGGCCTCGA
Source organism: Pedobacter yulinensis (assembly GCF_003029735.1). Classification (GTDB taxonomy): domain Bacteria; phylum Bacteroidota; class Bacteroidia; order Sphingobacteriales; family Sphingobacteriaceae; genus Pedobacter; species Pedobacter yulinensis. The sequence goes on along the minus strand of NZ_KZ686268.1, from coordinate 616,254 downwards.
TAATGGTGGTCGCAACCAGCACATCTTTATCTCCGCGAACAAAATCGAGCATGACATCTTCCAGCGCGTCACCATCAAGCTGCCCGTGTGCAATCCCGATCCGGGCTTTGGGCACAAGCTTTTGAATCAGGCCCCCGAGTTGCATGAGGTCGCTTACACGGTTGTGAATGAAAAACACCTGTCCGTCGCGGTCAAGCTCGAATTGCACGGCTTCCTGGATCAGTTTCTCATTAAAAACGTGCAGCTCTGTGCTAACGGCCTGCCTGTTAGGCGGAGGCGTATTGATGATCGAAAGGTCGCGGGCACCCATGAGCGAGAAGTGCAGCGTTCGCGGAATCGGTGTTGCCGTCAGGGTCAGCGTATCGACGTTAACCCTGAGGGTTTTCAGTTTCTCCTTGGCAGACACACCAAACTTTTGTTCCTCATCAATGATCATGATGCCCAGGTCCTTGAACTTGACATCCTTGCTCAGCAGGCGGTGTGTGCCGATCACCACATCAATTTTTCCGTCGGCTACAGCTGCGAGCGTATCTTTGATCTGTTTGCTGCTTTTAAACCGGTTAATGTAATCTACTTTGACAGGGAAATCTTTCAGTCGCTCAGAGAACGTTTTGTAATGCTGCAAAGCAAGGATTGTGGTAGGCACGAGCACGGCAGCCTGTTTCCCATCGACAATTGCCTTAAAAGCAGCACGGATCGCGACTTCAGTTTTGCCAAAACCCACGTCCCCGCAAACCAGGCGGTCCATCGGGTGCGGAGCCTCCATATCTTTTTTGATATCCTGGGTAGCACGCAACTGGTCGGGCGTATCTTCGTAAATAAATGAAGCCTCGAGTTCGGTCTGTAAATAGGTGTCTGGAGAGAATGCCGTACCTGCCTTCGTTTTACGCAGGGCGTAAAGTTTGATCAGGTCGCGGGCAATGTCTTTAACTTTTTTTTTAGTGGTTTTTTTAAGCTTATCCCAGGCGTCGGTTCCCAGCTTGTTCATCTTAGGCGCTGTGCCCTCCTTGCCACTGTACTTGGCAATGCGGTTCAGCGAGTTGATGTTTACGTAGAGCAGGTCATTATCGGCATAGACGAGTCTGATCATTTCCTGGGTTTTGCCATTTACCTCGACCTTTTCCAGTCCGGCGTATTTGCCGATACCGTGGTCAATATGTGTAACAAAGTCTCCAGGCTTCAGGTCCCTCAACTCTTTCAGGGTAATGGCCTGGCTACGCTGGTAACCGCGTTTCTGTTTGTATTTGTAGTACCGGTCAAAGATCTGGTGGTCGGTATAAAAAGCCACATTCATAGCCGGGTCTACGAACCCTTCGCGGAGCGAGCTGTTGATCGGCGTAAATTTGGCAGTTTTATCAATGTCTTCCAGGATGGCATACAGGCGTTCCTGCTGCTTACCCGAATCGGTGAAAATGAAATTCACGATCTCTGCCTTCTCGTTTTCTTTCAGGTTATGGATGAGCAGGTTGAAATCCTTGTTGAACGAGGGCTGCGGTTTGATTTCGAAATTGATGACATCGGCGGTGCGGTAAAAGAACTGCTTGCCAAATTCGACGACATTAAAGTCCTGGAAATGATCGGCAAGCATTTTATCGTCCGTAAAAGCAAACTTGGGATCGATCCACTCAGGGTTCTGCTCCTTGTCTTTTGCGGGCAATGCCTTCCAGAGTTCTACGGCCTTTTTATAACCACCGCGAACAATATCAAGCACAAATTCCACGTCTTTGAACCAGAGCTGGGTAGCCGGGTCAATGTAGTCAAGAATGCTGATGTTGTTTTCAGTCAGAAATTTCGCCTGTACATTGGGTACGATTGTTAACGACCTGACCGTGTCTACTGAAAGCTGCGTCTCGATCTCGAACGTGCGGATGTTTTCGACCTCGTCGCCAAAAAACTCGATGCGGTAAGGCAGGTCGTGCGAAAACGAAAAAATATCGACGATCCCGCCGCGAATGGAAAATTGCCCGGGATTGTATACGAAATCGCTCCGCTGAAAATCATACTCCATTAAGAACTCATTGATAAAATCAATGCCGAGCCGTGCACCGGTAGCAATTTCGAGTGTGTTGCTGGACAGGGAATCCCGGTCAATAACCTTTTCTGCCAGCGCTTCGGGGTAGGAAACAATGAGCCTGCCGTGCGAGGTTTCGTGATTCAGTTCATTGAGGACCTCAGCCCTGGCCAGCACGTTGGCCGTATCGACCTGTGTAAAATCAAAAGACTTGCGATAGGACGAGGGGAAAAACAGGGCCTGTTTGTCGAGGATGTTCTCCAGGTCTGAATGGAAATAAGCCGCCTCTTCGCGGTCAGGAAGTACAAACAGAATGGGCTGATGCAGCAGGAAGTAAGACGATAAGGCTACCACTGCGTCTGACGAACCAACCAATCCCTTCAACTGCACTTTGGCGTGCTTGCCGGAATTCAGTTTCTGCGCAAGCGAGGTAACCCGGCTGTCTGTCTTGTATCGGTTGAGTAAGTCGCGGATGTTCACTGCTGCAAATTTAGCGTTTATATTTATAATTGTGCCCTGTAACAATACGCGGCAGGACAGACTCTAAAAAATGTAAATGAAAGCGATCAGAACAGGTACTCCGGAATTGCTTTTCTGGTTAACAGGATTGACCCTGTTGTTCCTGTCAGACCCGCACCAGCACCATTTTTCGCTCTGCCCGCTGGCCAACGCCGGTTTGGAGCACTGGTGCCCCGGGTGTGGAATAGGCCGGTCAATTGCGCTGCTGCTGCATGGTGAATTTTCCCGGAGCTTTGACATGCATTGGTTTGGTCTGCCGGCCCTGGTTATCCTGCTGCATCGCATTTTTACATTGATAAGAAAGAGAAATAAAAAGGAATTGTTTAACGCAAAATCATAATTATGGAAATGTATCAATCACCTCTGATGTCGCTGCCAGGCATCACACCAGAGGAATACTCATATTTACAGCAAGCAACCACCGGTTTAAACGAACAGCAAATGCGTGCGTTTTTGATGATCTACTCCGGCAAACGGAAAAACCCTTCAGATATGCTGCTGTTTTGCCTGCTTGGCCTGTTCATCGTGCCCGGCCTGCAACGGTTTATCATTAACCAGATCGGCATGGGGATTCTGTATCTGTTTACCATTGGTCTTTGTTTTATCGGTTCAATAGTCGACCTTGTTAACCACAAACAACTGGCCGCTGAATACAACCAGAAGATGGCTTTTGAAAGCCTTCAGATGATCCGGCTCAGTGAAATGAGATAAAATAACGGCAATTTGAAAGTAGCAGAACTGACAGGTTTTTTAGAAGGCATTGCTCCGGGAGCATACCAGGAGAGTTATGACAACGCGGGACTGATTACAGGCGACCCGGGGATGGACGTAACCGGCGTGCTGCTGTCTCTCGACTGCACCGAAGCAATCGTGGATGAAGCGCTGGCCTCGGGCTGTAACGTGATCGTTTCTCACCACCCGATCATTTTTAAAGGATTAAAAAAGCTGAACGGCAAGAACTATGTGGAGCGTGTGGTCATCAAAGCCATACGTTCGCACGTGGCGCTTTTTGCCATTCATACCAACCTTGACAGTATTCATACCGGCGTAAACAAACGCATCTGCGACCGGCTGGGTTTGTCGGGCACCCGTGTACTGCAGCCAAAACAGGGTTTGCTGCGCAAACTGGTTACCTATTGCCCGCATGCCCAGGCAGACCACGTCAGGCAAGCCTTGTTCCGTGCCGGAGCGGGTCAGATCGGGGATTACAGCGAATGCAGTTTTAACCAGGACGGTTTCGGAACATTTAAAGGAGCTGAACAAACCAATCCGTTTGCCGGCCACGCGGGTCAGCCACACCGGGAACCCGAAACCCGTATCGAAACCGTTTACAATGCGCAAGACGAACGGAAAATTCTGCTCGCGCTGCTGGAAAGCCATCCCTACGAAGAGGTCGCCTATGATCTGTTCAGGCTCGAAAACGCGCACCCGCAAGTGGGCTCGGGCATGATCGGCTGGTTGGAACCCGCGGTTGAACCGGGTGAATTCCTGCGGCTGCTGCAAGAGAAAATGGAAACGGAAGTGATCAGACATACCGCCCTGCTGAACAGACCGATCAGGAAAATTGCGGTTTGCGGCGGATCGGGAAGTTTCTTGCTGCAGGAGGCGATTGCCGCCGGGGCAGACGTATTCGTTACGGCAGACTTCAAATACCATGAGTTTTTTGACGCAGACGGCAAAATCATGATTGCAGACATTGGCCACTATGAAAGTGAACAGTTTACCTCAGACCTGCTCGGCGAACTGTTGAAGGGCCGTTTCCGGGAACTACGGGTTCTAAAAACCACGCAACGTACAAACCCCGTTCTGTATTTCAGGGCTTAGATTTCAAAGCTGACGGGGCGCGCAGCATTTACATGTGTAAAGGGTACGGCTGCCGCCGGATGCTTTGAAACTGAACATTTTAACTGCCAGCTTTTGCAAAATTTATTCGGAATTTTTTGCTAACTTTGCAATCCGTTTACCGGAGGAGATACAAACCATAATTAGTATATTAATGGAACAAACCGTAGAACAAAAGCTGAAAGCTTTATACGAACTGCAAAACATTCACACGAAAATTGACAAGATACGCCAGGTCCGCGGCGAACTGCCCATGGAGGTTTCTGACCTTGAGGACGATGTTGCCGGACTTGAAACCCGTATCCAAAAGATAAAAGCGGAACTGGACGAGCTGGAAGATTCGATCGTGAGCCGCAAGAACACGATCAAAGAAGCCCAGAACCTGATCAAGAAATATGAAACGCAGCTTAAAGAGGTAAAAAACAACCGGGAGTACGACGCTTTGACCAAAGAGATCGAAATTCAGGGTCTCGATATCCAGGTGTCTGAGAAAAAGATCAAGGAACACGGTTTCGAGATCAACTCAAAAACGGAAGTTTACGACGCTGCCCTGGCAGAGCTCGAAGGCCGTAAAAAAGACCTGGACGCTAAAAAGTCTGAGCTGGATGTCATTACCGGCGAAACAGAACTTGAAGAGCAGGAGCTGGTTCGTAGAGCTGAGACCGCAGAAACGCAGATTGAAGAGCGGCTGCTTACCGCCTACAGCCGCTTGCGGAAAAACGCGAATAATGGTTTGGCGGTAGTTACCATTGACCGTGACTCGTGTTCAGGCTGTTTCAACCAGATCCCGCCTCAGCGTCAGCTGGATATTCGCCAGCGCAAAAAAATCATCGTTTGCGAGCACTGTGGCCGTATCCTGGTCGACGAAGCGCTTACCCATGAAGTAGCAGAAGCATAAGCTTTACAATATTTATAAACGGGCCCGGTACACCACCGGGCCTTTTTTATGCCCTTGCAAAACATCGGGAAAACTTTTGCGTTTGATTACTTTCAGATCACTATTCATCAATATACATGTTCAGATTTACTGGCCGGACAGCGCTTTTGCCGGCACTTATTTGCCTCTTTTCGTTTTCGGCAAAGGCTGCCTTCGATTTTAATGCAAATTGTCTTAAAGCGTACCGGAGTGTGTTTGACCTGAAACTGGCCAATGCCAGGGCTTACCTCGATACTGAGCGCCGCTTAAGGCCTGCCAACGACATGATCCCCCTTCTGGAAAATTATATCGATTATTTCCAGATACTCAGTTCTGACAGCAAGAAGGAATTCGAGGGCCTGAAAGCCGGAAAATCGCGGCGGCTTGACCGGCTTGAAAAAGCAGACCGGGAATCGCCCTATTATCTGTTTGCACAAGCCGAGATAAATCTGCAATGGGCACTGATCAGGGGACGCTTTGGCGAATACTTCAATGCCGCCATGGAGATCAGGCGGGCCAATGCACTGCTGCGCGAAAACCAGAAAAAATTTCCGGACTTCCCACTGAACAATAAAGGACTCGGACTGATCCATACCGTACTTGGCAGCATGCCTGACGGGACACTTAAAAGTGCGCTTTCTGTTGTGGGCATTCGCGGCAACACCCGCCAGGGAACGGAGATGATGGAAAAGCTGGCCAGCACACTGCTGAAGACGAGTTATGAGGCCTTTTACGAAGAAACCGCGTTTTATTACACCTATGTGCTGGCCGATGTGGTTCGCGATCCGGCTGCCTATAGCAAAACCCTCCGGTATACAGCACAGATTTCAGACAGCAGCCTGCTCAAGGCGTACCTGCAGGCTTATGTTGCGATCAAAACGGGGCATAGCGAAAAGGCTATTGCTGTATTAAAAGAGCGTCCCAGGGGGGCAACATACCAGCCTTTCCCCTATCTCGATTACCTGGAAGGCGTAGCGCTGTTGAACAAATTGGACCTCTCTGCCGAAGCTTCACTGGAACGGTTCCTGAAGACCAATAAAGGCGTGAATTACATCAAGGATGCGAATCTGCGGCTTGGCTGGATCGGCCTGATCAGAAATTCTGCCGGCAGCTACGCCGCCTACGCGAACAGGGCGAAGAGCCAGGGTTATACTTATGTAGATAAAGACAAGCAGGCGCAAAATGATGCCGTCGGCCCGGCGCCAGACCGAACCTTGCTGCAGGCGCGGTTACTTGCTGATGGGGGGTTCCTCACCCGTGCCGCCCAGATGCTGCAGCATAAAAGTGCCAGCGATTTTACAGGGGCGAAAGACCGCACGGAATTTCATTACCGGCTTGGACGGATCGCTGAAGATGCCGGAAAAGAACAGTCGGCGATCGGACATTACCAGTCTGCTTTTCAGGCGGGGAAAACACTGCCAGCCTATTTCGCAGCCAATGCCGCCTTGCGAATGGGGAAATTGCTGGAGCGCATCGGCGACATATCCCGTGCAAAAGAAGCCTACCAGAATTGCATTGCCCTGAAAGAGCACGAATACGAAAACAGCATCGAGGGCGAAGCAAAAGCCGGATTGCGGCGTGTAAGCCGCTAAGAATTGCTAAAAGCGGTGTACAAAGGCATTGATGTGCATGCCTGCTCCAACCGAAGCGAAAACCACCAGGTCGCCGCCGGTTACCCGGTAACCCTCTACTTTTCCGCGCCTGACCAGGTCGAGCAGCGTAGGGATGGTTGCCACCGAGCTGTTGCCCAACCAGGAAATGGTCATGGGCGTCAGTTTCTCTGGCATATCGTCCAGGCCGTATAACTTAAACAGCCGTTTCATGATCGCCTGGTCCATTTTTCCGTTTGCCTGGTGAATCAGCACCATGCGCACATCCGTAATGTGTACGCCGGCTTTATCAAGGGCCTGTTTAACCACTCCGGGCACAGTCGTTACCGCAAATTCATAGAGTTTGCGGCCGTTCATTTTCATGTAATAGTTGTCGCTGGGGTCAAGCGGGAAACTGCTTTTGCCCATGGTCAATAGTCCGGCATAATCCACCGCATACGTTTGTGCCCGGTGCGAAAGGATGCCTGTTGCTCCGTCTTCGGTTGCCTCAAAGATAACGGCACCTGCACCGTCTGAAAAGATCATGCTGTCCCGGTCGTGCGGATCTATGATGCGCGAAAGGGTTTCAGAGCCAATGACGAGCACACGGCTGGCATCGCCCGATTCAATGTAGTACCGGGCCTGAATGGCACCTTGCACCCATCCCGGGCAACCGAAAAGAATGTCATAACCAATACAGTCCGGATTGCGTATGCCCAGTTGCTCCTTTACTTTCGCTGCGAGTGCAGGAAGTTGGTCAATCCGGTTACCGCCGGGGCGCATGTCCCCGAAATTATGCGCAAAAATAATGTAATCAAGTGTTTCGGGATCAATTGCAGCGTCTTTGATTGCCTCCCGGGCGGCAATGACAGCAATATCGCTGTTCACCTGGCCCTGCTGCACATAACGGCGTTCAACGATATCGGTGATGTCTGAGAATTTTTGAATAATTTCGGCATTGGTTTTATCCAGCCGGGTGCCGTTCTCAAAAAACGCCGCATCCATAAAATGCTGACCTGAAATAACATGGTCGGGGATGTAACTTCCTGTTCCGCTGATAACTGCCCTGCGTTGTTTTTCCATATGCATACTATATACCAAAACGGTATAATGTATAAATATACTTCTTAATTGAAGAGTATCAAAGTGAAAAAATCAATACAGGTCGTCGACCAGAAAGACGAACAGTTCTTTCGGGCCATGTGCTCCAAGTACCAGTGTCTTTTCGATGTCAGCGGTCCGGCTGGGGCCGGTCACTGTGCTGATCATAGAGGGTAAGTTGGTGCCGTATTTTTCTTTAAGCAAACGAAAACCATCTTTCAGATCGAGAACGACCTGACTGCTGTGGGCAACAACGATGTGGTTATGCGGAAAAATGCTTAGTCGCCTGCCTGCACCATTTGCATTGCTGAGCAGCACGCTACCGTTACGGGCTACCAGGGCCTCGCACATGGTAATGCCTACCTCTGCCTGTTCAAAGTCTTTGTCTGTCTGGTAAAAGGGGAATTCATAATGCTTCAGTGCTTCCTGAAGTGCAGGTTCCCAGCAATAAATTTTACGCCACCTGAACTTATCTGCCAGGCTGAGAATGTTCTCTATGAAATCCAGGCTATTCTCGCAGAAGATAAAATTGCCATTTACGGCAGTCAGCTGTTCTGCAAAAAGGATCTCCAGAGGATCTTCATTGGGCAGGTAAAGGTTGCTTTCTTCGAGATTCGGATAGGGGTTGTCCCGCTTTTCTAGCAGGGCCTTCCGGATCTTTTTAAGCATGAACTCTTTGGTGGTGATGTTCTCCATATATATTAAAAAGTCATCCAGAATAACATGTTATTCTGGATGACCGGTATTTTAATTCAGGTGTTATTCGCCTTTCAGCGGGTCTTCCTGTGGTTCAATCGGTTTGTTAAGCGATGTATCGCCAACTGATTCATGAATGAGGCCTTCAGCAGCAGGTTTCTGATCGCCGGTACCGTTTACGAACTCATCATACGTGGTGCGGGTCTCAAAAGGTCTTTTGCCGAGTATTTCTTCAAGATCTGCCTGGAACAGGATCTCTTTTTCAAGTAATTTCTGGGCCAGCTTTTCAAGTCCGTCGCGCTTTTCTGTCAGCAATTCTTTCGTTTTCGTATACACGTTTCCGATCAGCAGGCGCACTTCATTGTCGATCATTTCTGCCGTCTTTTCTGAATACGGTTTGTTAAAGTTGTATTCATTCTGCGGGTCGTGAAAGGAAACGTTACCCACGTTTGCATTCATACCGTAAATTGTAACCATGGCGTAAGACAACTTGGTAATGCGTTCCAGGTCATTCTGCGCACCGGTAGAAATTTTGCCGAAGGTAATATCTTCTGCGACCCGGCCACCCATAGTCATGCACATGCCGTCAATAAGCTGCTCGGTTGTGTACAGGAACTGTTCTTTCGGCAGGTACTGTGCATATCCCAGCGCGGCAACACCGCGTGGTACGATCGACACCTTAACGAGCGGATCGGCATGTTCCAGGAACCAGCCGGCAATAGCGTGACCTGCTTCGTGGTAAGCGACAATTTTCTTCTCTTCAGGTGATATGATCTTGTTCTTTTTCTCAAGGCCGCCAATGACACGATCGATCGCATCCTGGAAATCCTGCATATCAACTTCTGCTTTGTTGCGACGGGCCGCGATCAGGGCTGCCTCGTTACAAACGTTCGCAATTTCAGCACCCGCAAAGCCCGGGGTCTGTGCAGAAAGTTTTTTGGCATCTACACCATTGGCAATTTTGATCGGCTTCAGGTGTACCTTAAAGATCTGTTCGCGACCCACCAGGTCCGGCTTGTCGATTGAGATCTGGCGGTCAAAACGGCCAGGCCGCAGGAGTGCCGAATCAAGTACATCCGGGCGGTTGGTTGCTGCCAGGATGATGATACCTGAATCTGTCCCAAAGCCGTCCATTTCGACCAGAAGCTGGTTCAGCGTATTTTCACGTTCGTCGTTGCCACCCATTACGCTGTTTTTGCCGCGTGCCCGTCCGATTGCATCCACCTCATCAATGAAGATAATGCAGGGCGCCTTGTCTTTGGCTTGCTTAAACAGGTCGCGTACGCGGGATGCGCCTACACCGACAAACATTTCGACGAAGTCAGATCCGGAAAGGGAGAAGAAAGGAACCTGGGCTTCGCCGGCTACAGCTTTGGCAAGCAATGTTTTACCGGTACCAGGCGAACCGACGAGCAGCGCACCTTTCGGAATTTTGCCACCCAGATTGGTATATTTCTTTGGATTTTTCAGGAAATCCACAATCTCCATCACTTCCTGTTTGGCTTCTTCCAATCCGGCTACATCATTAAATGTAACCGACACCTGGCTTTCTTTGTCGAAAAGCGTGGCTTTTGATTTACCGATATTGAATATCTGGCCGCCGCCGCCGCCGGCACCGCCGCCCATGCGCCGCATGATAAAGATCCAGAAGCCGATAAACAGGAGGATCGGGAATACAATCTGGAAGAACCAGCTTCCGAACATGCTCTGCCTGGTATCTTTCTCAGCAAGGATGCGCTGGTTTTCGGGCAGTTCTTTCTGCGACTCTGCGAGTTGCTTGTCAAGCCCGTCCATCGTGCCTGCGTTGAAGTAAACGATGGGACCGCTGTTTGTGCTCAGCGTTCCGCTGCTGCGGTAAGGTGCGTAAGTTTGTTTTTTCAGACTGTCTTTCTTAATAAATACATCGACCCTGACCAGGTCTTCAGATTTATAGGCGACCAGCTTTTCGACATCTCCGGTTAGAAGCATTTTGCTCTCAAACACCGGGTAGGTAATGCGTTTGCTGTTGTCGCTGCCAAACACCCACTGCAGCAGGATCAGGCCAACGATAATCGCGGCGTATACCCAGAAAATATTGAATTTTGAACTCTTTTGCGGCTTTTTCGGGAAATTCGGCGCGCGCTTTACAGGTCTTGGTTTCTTATTTGTGTTTTCTTTGTCTTCCATTATAATGCGTGTTTTGGGTTAAGCACTTTGGAAAGAAGTGCTTTCCGCATCTCCCCATAACTCTTCAATCCCATAAAAATGTCTTTTTTCCGTTCTAAAAATATGAACAACGATATCGATATAATCGAGAATGATCCAATCTGCGTTTTCAAAACCCTCTTTACGCCAGGGATCGGTTTGAACGTGTTTATAAATTTCGTGCTCTACGCTGTCCGCTATGGCTTTGACCTGCGTCGTGGAGTCGGCGCTGGCAATGACAAAGTAATCTGAAACAGAGCTGAAAATATTTCGTAAATCGAGCCGCACTATATCGTTTCCTTTTTTTTCCTGGATACCATGAACTGCAAGTTCAGAAAGGTAGGCAGACAGGTTTCCAATCTTCTTTTTTACCATTAAATACTCTAGTTTTGAAAATAAAAATCAACACTTGCAAATTAACATTTTTCCCACACTATTTGTTGGTCAAAATCGCATCCACCTGAAAGAGGTGGATTCTACAAGCAACTTTCTGAAAGCTAGCTTGTCAAATTCCGAGCCATTGCCGGAAGGTACTGTAATTATGGCAGAACGGCAGTTTGCAGGCCGCGGTCAGCAGGAATCTGCATGGCACGCCGAGCCGGGAAAAAATCTCACTGCGAGTTTTTACCTCAGGCCGTCTTTCCTGGAGCCGGCCCAGCAATTTTACCTGAATATGGCGATTAGCCTGGCTGTTGCAGAAACGGTTTCGGCATGCCTGTCTGAAGCGGTCGAGATCAAGTGGCCGAACGATATTTATGTGCAAGGAAGAAAGCTGGGGGGCATTTTAATCGAAAATACGGTATCTGGAAACGTACTGCGCAGTTCGGTGATCGGTATCGGTCTGAATATAAATCAGGAAGAATTTCCTGAGCCGCTGCAGGACCGGGCTGTTTCGCTCAGAAACATTTTACACAGGGATGTTGATTTGGTGCATCTTTTGAACCAACTTTGTTCGTTTATTGAAAAGCGGTACCTGCAGCTTCGGGCCGGCGATAAAAAAGGTCTCCATGAGGCTTATGAGCAAAAGTTGTTCGGTCGTGGCAGCGAGCGCCTGTACCGCCAAAATGGCGAAGAATTTTCCGCAAGGGTTCTGGGTGTCAGTGAGCAAGGCCGGTTAAGGATGCTTGCTAATGAGCAGGAACTCGATTTCGGATTCAAAGAGATTACATTTTTAACAACACATTCATGAAAAAACTAAGTTTAATTTTCGCGTTCGTGCTGGTTTCAGCGGCAGCTGCGTTTGCACAGATCGAGCGCCCAGTAACCTGGAGTTATGCAGCCAAAAAGATCAACAGCAAAGAAGCCATAATCTATCTGAAAGCAACGGTAGATGAAGGCTGGCATATCTATTCGCTGAATGTAAAACCGGGAGGCCCGATCAAGACAAGCATCAAACTCAGCCCATCAAAAGATTATGCCCCTGCAGCTGCGGCCATCGAGCCAAAGCCGATTGTGAAATACGAAGAAACATTCAAAATGAATGTGCCTTATTTCGAAAAACAAGTAGTGTTCCAGCAAAAAGTGAAACTCAACAAGGCGGCTACGACCGTAAAGGGAACGGTTGAATTTATGGCGTGTAACGACGAGAAATGTCTGCCGCCCGATCAGGTCAATTTCAGTGTTCCGGTAAAATAAAGAAAGAGCAGCCAAGGCTGCTTTTTTTATAGGTCCTGCAGGTCTTGCCTGCGGCTCATAAATCGTGTCATTACAGGTATTTTAACGATAAAATAAAAAAATACTTCTATTTTCGTTGCACACTTAATATTCATGAAAAAACTTTGGCTTTTAAGCCTGATGGCTGCATTTCTACTTATTTTTCAGGTAACGGAAAGTAAGGCTTCACTCCAGACCGACTCGACCACTGCAGTTGAGGATATACAGTTTACCGAAATTGGTTCGTCTGAAGACAGCGCAGCAAATAACTTGCAGAAAGATAGCGTCAGCAAAGATACCGTTGCCAAAATGCAGCCTGCTGCAGAAAAACCCCTGGCCGCAGCAGACACAGAACAAAAGACGCTCTGGCAAACCTTTATTGCGGGCCTGATCGGTGGCTTTGCCGCTTTTCTGATGCCCTGTATTTTCCCAATGGTACCACTAACTGTCAGTTACTTTACAAAACGTGCGGGCAGCCGCGGAAAAGGGATAGGTCAGGCCATGATTTACGGGCTGTCTATCATTGTGATCTATGTGGCCCTTGGATTATTGATTACGGTTATTTTTGGCTCTGCAAAACTGAACGCGTTGAGCAGCAGCGGAACCTTCAACTTCCTGTTTTTCCTGTTGCTTGTCGTTTTTGCCGTTTCCTTTTTTGGCGCATTCGAAATTACCCTGCCAAGCAGGTTTGTTAACCGCATAGATGCAAAAGCTGACAACAGCAAAGGTCTTGGCGGCATTTTTTTTATGGCAGCTTCGCTTGCGCTCGTTTCTTTTTCTTGTACCGGGCCCATTATCGGAACGCTGCTGGTTGAAGCAAGTTCGAAGGGCGCCTTGCTCGGGCCGGCGGTTGGGATGTTTGGCTTCGCGCTTGCGTTGGCGTTGCCTTTTACACTGTCAGCCATATTTCCGGGCTTCCTCAGCTCGATGCCAAAGTCGGGCGGCTGGCTGAACAGTGTGAAAGTTTGCCTGGGTTTCCTGGAACTGGCATTGGCGCTGAAGTTTTTATCAGCCGCAGACCTTGTGTGGCATTGGAACTGGTTTGACCGCGAGATTTTCCTTGTCTTGTGGATCGTTATTTTTGCATTGATGGGCTTTTATATCCTCGGAAAAATCAAATTTTCGCACGACAGTGACGTATCTTTCGTTTCGGTACCACGGTTATTCTTTGCCATTGCCTCACTCGCTTTCGCGCTGTATATGGTGCCGGGTTTATGGGGAGCACCGCTTAAAGTGCTGAGCGGCCTGGCGCCGCCATTTAATACGCAGGATTTTATATTGGATGGAACCGGTTCTGCTGCGCCTGCAGTTAGCAAGGATTTTCCGGCAAAAGTAAAATACAGCGAAAAGCTGCATCCCCCGCGTAACTTCGATGCTTTTTTCGATCTGGAGGAAGGGGTCGCCTACGCAAAACTGGTTAACAAGCCGATCCTGATCGATTTTACCGGCTGGGCCTGCGTAAACTGCCGCCGTATGGAAGACAACATCTGGATCGATAAAAAAGTAGGTGACATCATCAGGAATGAATATGTCCTGATCCAGCTGTATGTAGATGAGCGTGAGGTGAAAATGCCGGCAGACAAGGTGCATCATTCAGATGTCCTTCGCCGCAAAACCGATGACCTCGGTTATTGGAACAGCGATTTTCAGGCTACCCGGTACAACTCTAATTCTCAGCCTTTTTATGTGCTGGCAGACCATAATCTGAATGCCATGGTGCCGCCGCAAGGTGCGATATTCGATGTGAATGACTACGCGGCCTACCTGCAATCGGGTGTGGATAAATTTAAAGGCGCGAAGTAGGTGCTTAGCAGATTCTTGTTAAATTCGCGTCTTGCTGAAAACATGAGATGTTATGGAATCTATCAAAGCTGTTAAAATAAAAAATATTGGCATCCTGACTTCGGGCGGCGATTCGCCGGGAATGAATGCGGCCATCCGTGCCGTAGTCAGGGCCAGTTACTACTATAATCTGTATACTACCGGAGTGATCAGGGGTTATGATGGGCTCATCAAAAATGAGTTTATGCACCTGGACCGAAAATCGGTAGCCAATATTATACAGCGCGGCGGTACTGTTCTCAAAACGGCACGCAGCGAAGGTTTTATGACCAAAGAAGGCCGGGAGCTTGCTTACAAGAACCTTCGCGCCAAACGGATTGATGCACTTGTTGTAATTGGTGGAGACGGTACCTTTACCGGCGCCAATGTTTTTTCACAGGAATTTGATATTCCAATCGTTGGCTTGCCGGGTACCATTGATAATGACCTTGCCGGAACAGACTTTACAATTGGTTATGACTCTGCCCTGAATACGGTCGTTGAGGCAGTTGACCGGATCAGGGATACGGCAGAGTCGCACAACAGGCTTTTTATTGTCGAGGTGATGGGCCGGGACTCCGGGCTGATTGCCTTGCGCAGCGGTATCGGCGTAGGCGCAGAGTCGATCATGATTCCTGAAGCCAAAATGACCGTAAATGACCTGATTGACCGCCTGGAGCGCGGCCGAAAGGACAAGTCTTCTAAAATTATCGTGGTAGCAGAAGGCGACCGTTCGGGCGGATCATTCCAGATTGGCGAAACCCTGAAAGAAAAATTTCCGAACTACGATATCCGCGTTTCGGTACTCGGCCATATTCAGCGCGGGGGCAAACCCAGTTGCATGGACCGGGTACTGGCCAGCCGGCTCGGTGTCGCAGCTGTAGAGGGGCTGTTAAGCAGCAAAAGCGGCGTGATGGTGGGCCTGGTGAATCAGGAGGTAACCTACACGCCGTTTTCGCAAGCGATTAAACATATTGATGCCGAAACCGTAACACCCGGTTGGATGAAGCTGGTTGATATCCTGTCGCTTTAGGCCGGAAGTTGTTCAATAACCACGGCAGTACCGCTGGCTGTAACCATCAGCATGCTGCCGCCGCTGCCAATTGTTTCATAGTCCAGGTCAATTCCGATAACGGCATTGGCGCCCAGCGCAAGAGCATACTGCTGCAATTCATTCAGGGCCGTATCTTTAGCCTCGCGCAGTACCTGCTCGTAAGAACCGGAACGCCCGCCAACGATGTCGCGGATGCCAGCAAACAGGTCGCGGAACAGGTTTGCGCCGATAATGGTCTCGCCGGTAACAAGACCGATGTATTTGACGACTTTGTATCCTTCAATCTGCGGTGTGGTTGTTATTAACATAGTCTTTTAATTTTTCGTTTTTGATGCGCCCCGGGGCGAAATGTTACAACAGGAGTTCGCCCACCTCATGCCAGGTGGTTACCCGCTCATAACCGGTCAGCAACAGGTTATGCGGTGAACTGAACAAAAGTGTACGGCCGGGAAATTCACTGAAGTTTTTAATGCGGTCGTCGATCATGATGTCTGCGTTGACGATCTTGTTGCCGCAGAATATGATGTTTTGCCAGCCGATAAACGGGAAGTGCTCGGCAAGCCAATCGTATTTGTCTGTTAGCGAGTTCCTGAATTCCATGGCTGCCGATACAATATATACCTCATACTTGTCATGAAGCGCGCGAATCACTTCCTGACTGCCGGGAATAACCCCGAGGTCCCTGAAAAAGCCCGGTTCGTTGATGTAATCGAACCATTTTTGATTGGCATGTTCCGGAACGTGGTGGAAAATTTCATTGCCAGGCGCAATTTCCAGGTCCAGGGGAACACCGTAGTCGCGGTTATACAAATACACGAATTTGCCGATCGCATCTGCGATGACCTCATCCATGTCAATTACAATTCTTTTCATAAGGGTTGAATGGCCGGTTTGCGAACTCATGCCGGCACTCAAATATCCAGAAATCAAATTAATAACAGATGTTTTTAGTTTTCAGTATTTTACTTATCTTTGCGGCCCGCAGCATGAAGCTCCGGGAACTATGTTGAATACATAAACCAAGTAAAGAATGGCAACTAAAATCAGATTGCAAAGGTTCGGTAAAAAAGGAAAACCTTTTTACCATGTAGTCGTGGCAGACGCACGTGCTCCACGCGATGGTAAATTTATCGAACGCCTGGGTTCTTACAACCCGAACACCAACCCCGCTACCATCGATATCGATTTCGAGAAAGCGCTGGAGTGGGCCAACAAAGGTGCACAGCCTACCGATACGGTAAGAGCGATCCTCTCTTACAAAGGCGTGCTTTACAAAAAACACCTTGAAGGTGGGGTTAAAAAAGGTGCTTTGACCGCTGAGCAGGCTGAAGAAAAATTCCAGGCATGGGTTGACGCCAAGTCAAACAAAATTACTGGCAAAAAAGACGAACTGGTAAACGCGAAAGCTGAAGCCCGTAAAGCTGCCCTTGCTGCCGAAGCGAAGAAAAAAGAAGAAAGAGCTGCTGCTGTAGCTGCGAAAAACGCACCGGTTGAAGAACCTGCTGCTGAAGAAGAAACAACTGAAGAAGCACCTGTTGCCGAAGGAGAAACTCCTGCAGCAGAAGGTACAACTGAGGAAAACGCAGGATAAATACACAGGTATCTTAAAGAATAGCGAAGCAGCTTCAGGGTGCTTCGCTATTTTTATTTACAACCTGACCATTCAGAAAAGCCCCTAAATGAAACACGAAGAAGCATTTTATGTCGGTTACATTACCAAGACCCGCGGCCTTAAAGGCGAACTGCAGGTTTTTTTCGAAGCCGACCGTTATGACCAGCTCGACCCCCAGGTATTCTTTTTTGATATGTCGGGCAAACTTGTTCCCTATTTTGTCGCCAGCCTGAAGATCCATGCCAACAGCACTGGGTACCTGTTGCTCGACGATGTAGACCATATTGATAAGGCACAGCCGCTGGTCAGAAAAAAAGTGTACCTGCCGCTGGCCGAAAAACCGGTTGCCGGCGAAGATGACTTTGCCTTTACCGATCTGAAAGGGTTTACGGTAACAGACCGGCGCCTTGGCCTGCTGGGCCAAATTACCGATGTGCATGTTTACCCGCAGCAATTTGTTGCAGCGCTCCTGTACAGGGAGAAGGAAGTGCTCTTTCCACTCAATGAAGACTTTATCATGGCGATTGACCAGCAAGCCGGGTCTGTAGAGACCGATCTTCCTGAAGGCCTGCTGGAAGTTTACCTGGAAGGATAATCTATAAATACCGCGATTATGCGTTTCGATATCATTACCGTACTGCCCGGCTTGCTGGAAAGTCCATTTGCCCATTCAATTTTACAGCGTGCCCAGAAAAAGGGCCTTGCAGAGATCGTTGTGCACAACTTGCGCGACTATTCCACGCACAAACAAAAGAGCGTAGATGATTAC
The DNA here is from genome assembly GCF_003029735.1 of Pedobacter yulinensis. Taxonomy (GTDB): domain Bacteria; phylum Bacteroidota; class Bacteroidia; order Sphingobacteriales; family Sphingobacteriaceae; genus Pedobacter; species Pedobacter yulinensis. The sequence goes on along the minus strand of NZ_KZ686268.1, from coordinate 598,487 downwards.
CCTTACGGAGGTGGCAGCGGCATGGTCATGATGATTGAGCCGTTTGCGCAGTGTATCGGGGCGCTAAAAGCCGAACGCGCTTACGACGAGGTTATTTTTATGACGCCCGATGGCGTGACACTGAACCAGGGCATAGCCAACGAGCTGTCCATTAAACAAAACCTGATCATTTTATGCGGGCACTATAAAGGCATTGACCAGCGCATCAGGGACCTGTTTGTTACCCGCGAGATCTCGGTGGGCGATTATGTGTTATCAGGCGGTGAACTGCCGGCCGCTATCGTGGTCGACGCGGTAGTGAGGCTGATACCCGGCGTACTCTCTGACGAAACCTCGGCGCTTAGCGACAGTTTCCAGGACGACCTGCTCGATGCTCCCGTCTACACACGGCCGGCTGACTGGAACGGACACCGTGTGCCCGATATTTTGCTGAGCGGGCACCAGGCCAGAATCGACGAATGGCGGCATGAACAGGCGCTGGAACGTACGCGGCAGCGCCGGCCAGATCTGCTAAAGTAATCAGGATGTTAGCCTGCCGAATGTTGATTTCGTTCAGAATGTTGAAAAAAATAAAAACTGTTTTTAATTTTCAGAAAATTTGCCTAATATTGCAGTCCGAATTTCAGGGAAAAGAAATTCAGTTTAATAGCTTAAAATCATGGATTTAGTAAAATTTGTTGAAGAGCAGGCCATCGCCCAGAAAGAGTTTCCTGCGTTCAAATCAGGAGATACAGTGAGCGTGCACTATAAAATTCGCGAAGGTAATAAAGAACGTGTTCAGATTTACCAGGGTGTTGTGATCCAGCGCAACAGCGCCGGTGCCAACGAAACTTTTACTGTTCGTAAAATGAGCAACGGTGTGGGTGTAGAGCGTATCTTCCCTTTCAACTCTCCTAATATTGAGAAAGTTGAGGTGAACAGCTACGGTAAAGTTCGCAGAGCGAAATTGTTCTACCTGCGTGCATTGACCGGTAAAGCAGCCCGTATCAAATCAAAGAGAGTTTAATTACCCTTTTTATAAAGATAACGAAGCCTCCACGATATATATCGTGGAGGCTTTTTGTTTTATCTTTGCGGCACTAACGAAATATTCATGAAAGAACTTTTAGAAAAATTCGAGACCCGGCGCCCCGAAATCGTGTTTGAGTGGAAAGACACGGAGACGGAAGCCGAAGGCTGGGTGGTGATCAACTCCCTTCGCGGGGGGGCGGCGGGCGGTGGTACACGCATGCGGAAAGGCCTGGACAAACGTGAGGTCGAATCGCTTGCCAAAACGATGGAGGTGAAATTTACCGTATCAGGCCCGCCTATCGGTGGTGCAAAATCAGGAATCAATTTCGATCCGGCCGACCCGCGTAAGAAAGAAGTACTGGAGCGGTGGTACAAGGCGGTCATGCCGCTACTGAAAAACTATTATGGCACAGGCGGCGACCTCAATATCGACGAAATCCATGAGGTCATTCCCATCACCGAAAATTACGGCCTGTGGCACCCGCAGGAAGGGGTCATCAGCGGGCATTACCAGGCAAGGGAAAATGAACGCATTCACCAGATCGGGCAGCTTCGGTATGGTGTGTCGAAGGTCCTGGAAGACCTGAATTATACACCCGATATCAAGCGGAAATATAAGGTGGCCGACATGATCACCGGCTATGGCGTTGCAGAGTCCATCCGGCATTTTTACAACCTTTGGGGTGGCGAACTGAGCGGAAAGCGCGCCATTATACAGGGCTGGGGCAATGTGGCCGCTGCAGCCGGTTATTACCTGGCACAACAAGGTGTGCGCATTGTTGGCATCATTGACCGGGTGGGCGGCCTGGTCAGCCCCGGGGGGTTCTCGTTCAGGGAGATCGAGGAGCTGTTTAACAACAGGCAGGGTAATACCCTGATCGCTGAGCGGCTGGTATCCTTCGAAGAAGCCAACAGGCAGATATGGGCAACCGGCGCAGAAATCTTTGTACCAGCCGCCGCCTCCCGGCTGGTACAGCAGGCAGAGCTGGATCAGATGATTGCCTGGGGACTCGAGGTAATTGCCTGCGGTGCAAACGTTCCCTTTGCCGATAAGGAAATCTTTTTTGGCCAGATCATGGAGTATGCCGATAATCATGTGGCGGTTATTCCCGATTTCATTGCCAACTGTGGCATGGCCCGGGTTTTCGCCTACCTGATGCAGCGCAATGTAGAAATGAGCGACGACGCTATCTTCAGCGATGTTTCTGAAGTAATAGCCCAGGCATTGAAAAATATTCACGAACTCCGGCCGTTAAAAGTGCAGTTGTCTGCAACGGCTTTCGAAATTGCATTGAAACAACTCTTGTAATATGGATCACGAATTTTTTGAACAGGTGTTCTGGGGCAATACGGTAAAAGACTACTGTTTTTTCCTCGGAATCATTCTGGTCGGGCTTGTATTCAAACGCCTGGTCTCCAAGTTCCTGAGTGTACTGCTTTACCGCCTGTTCAAAAGATTCGCTGACAACACCAGCGGCGATACCTTCATTGCCCTGCTGCTCAAACCGATCGAATCGCTTCTGACCTTTACGACCGGATACCTGGCCATAAACCAGCTCAAATATCCGCTCGACGAAACGTTATACCGCTATACCAAAGTGGTAGGCAAGGCAAAAGAGAAGATACCTGTAAGCGTGGGTGAATTTATCGATAAGATATTCCTCTTCATGATCCTGATCTCTGTGTTCTGGATCATTCTGCGCATCATCGATTTTATTTCGCATGTGTTGCTGCACAAGGCCGAACAGACCCAGAACCGGGGTAACGGGCAGCTCGTGCCCTTTCTGAAAGAACTGACCAAGACGCTGATCTGCTTTGTTGGTTTTTTCGTGCTGCTGGGCTTTGTATTCGAGATCAATGTACTCACGCTGATCACTGGTCTGGGCATCGGTGGTATTGCCATTGCGCTTGCCGCCAAAGAAAGCCTGGAAAACCTGCTGGGTTCGTTTACCATTTTTCTTGACAAGCCCTTTACTGTCGGAGACCTGGTTAAGGTAGACGGTGTAGAAGGAACGGTCGAGAAAGTTGGCTTTCGCAGTACGCTGATCCGCTCATCAGATAAGACTATGGTTACCATTCCAAATAAGGCCATGATAGACGGTGTGCTGGAGAACATTACGCTGCGCAACCTGCGTAAGGTGAAATTTGCAGTGGGGCTTGTTTACGAAACGGGCGATAGCCAGCTCAGGCAGATCATTAAAGACATCAAAGATGTACTTGAGGCAGAAGCCGAAATTATGAAAGATTACACAGTGCATCTGGACAGCTTCGGCGACTTTGCCATCAATATAGACGTTACGTATTTTGTAAGCAGTGCCGCCCATGCCGATTACCTCCAGATCAAGGAACGGATCAATTTCCAGGTAATGGATATTGTAAAGAAGAACGGGTCGGATTTTGCCTACCCAACGCAGCGGCAGGTCTAGCGGGGTTTGTGCTAGCTTTTGGTTTCTTTTTTTGGTTGGGGCTTAGCCGAACTGAACCTGGCAGGTTTTTTCATGCAACATGACTTTTTAGCCGCCAGGTCATCCTTGACCCCGGCCTGTACCGGCTTTTTAGCGGGCTCCTTGCTTTTCGCGGGGCTGGTCTGCGCTTGTGAAACTGCCGCAAAAAAGACCAGACCAAGGAATAGAATTGCTTTTTTCATTGTATTTATGTTAACTCTGCCAGGGTGGTAATTCCGCCCCTGACAACATCACCCAAGTTAACATTTATTTTGGTTCCAAGCGGCAGAAAGATATCGACCCGTGAGCCAAACTTGATGAAGCCGAACTCTTCAGCCTGCTTGACCTCGTCGCCTTCTTTGACATACCAGACAATGCGGCGGGCCAGTGCGCCGGCAATCTGCCTGAACAATACAGGTGTACCTTCGGCATTTTCGACAACTACCGTGGTGCGTTCGTTTTCTGTTGAGGATTTCGGATTCCAGGCGGCAAGGTATTTACCGGGGTGGTATTTGAAGAACTTCACTGTACCCGAAATTGGGTTGCGGTTCACGTGAACGTTGATCGGAGACATAAATACCGATACCTGCAGGCGTTTGTCTTTAAAGTACTCCCCTTCTTCGGTCTCTTCGATAACGACGACCTTGCCGTCTGCCGGGCAGATGACCAGGTTATCGCCCGCGCTGAACATGCGTCGCGGGCTGCGGAAAAACTGCAGCACGATCAGAAACAACGCTACCGATACAATGTAAACCAGCCAGCGTAACCAGGCAACATCACCGAAACGGTAGTCAATTACTGCGTTGAGTATAAAGATAAAAAGTACAGTAATGGCAATGCTGGTATAGCCTTCTTTATGGATGGTCATTTTAAGAATGTTTTCTGCTGCAAAGGTCGGAAAAATATGTGAAAGTTATGGCAATGGCGGCGGCACCGTTGCGGCGCGATAGATGTCGCGAAGGTTGCGCCCCAGGCCATTGTAATCCAGCCCGTAGCCAACCACGAATTCGTTCGCGATCTCAAAGCCTACATATTCAAGCTCCTCGATCGGAGACTGAAGGGCTGTCGGTTTAAGCAGCAGGCTGCAGACCTTTACAGAAGCGGGCCCCGCCTCCCATACTTTTTTCAGGATGTATTCGAGCGTGAGGCCGGTGTCGACAATGTCCTCTACCAGGATCACATCCCTCCCCGCAAGGTCTTCAGGTAAGCCAAAGATTTCGCGCACCGTTCCGCTGCTTGCTGTGCCTGCGTAAGAGGCAACACGAATAAAGCCGGTTTCGCAGGGTACGCTCACCTCTTTAAGCAGATCGGCCATGAACAGGAAGCTGCCGTTAAGCACGCCGATGAAAACCGGGCACTTGCCTTCGTAATCGACGTTGAGCTGGATGGCAATGAGCCTGATGCGCTTGTTAATGTTGTCGTTTTCGAGCAGGATCTCAAATTTCTTGCCTTCTATTTCTACCGTATTCATCTTGCTTTTATTGTGTTACGGGGTTTTCCTGCTCACGTTCACGCCGGCGCTGCTCGCGGCGCTCCAGCCTCAGTTCCCGTTTTGATTTTGGTACCGTGTCTTGCACAACCGGATTCTTACGCGCTGTATCCTGCGATGCCGGTTTGCCAAAAAGGCGGTCAAAAAGCGATTTGTTTTCATCCTGCATCATAACAGGCATGGTGATTCCATCCTCATCGAAAGCAGTCGTGTCAACAGTGGCGGTGTCGGGTGCAAGATATTGGCGCAGACCTTCGCGCAGGCGTACATTATAGAATCCGTAACCGTTCGTATCTACAGGCGTAAGGCCCCTTCTGGCCATGATATTCCCGATAAACCTGAAATAAGGCAGCAGGTAGTCCTTAAGCCCCCCATCGCCACGAAACTTGTAAAGCGCAATTTTAGGCCGCGGAACGATATTGGTCAGGAAAAGTCCTTCCCCTACCGTCAGGTCTGCGGGCCGTTTGCCAAAATAGTGCCGGGAAGCCTCGCCGATGCCGTAAACGTTCTGCCCAAGCTCCATAATGTTAAAATATACCTCAAGCATACGCGATTTGCTGACCAACCGGTTGTTTTCGATCAGCCAGACGATCAGGATCTCTTCGACTTTACGGGCCAGGGTTTTCTGCCGGCTCAGGTACACGTTCTTTACCAGCTGCATGGATATGGTGCTACCGCCGCGAACAAATTTCTTTTCCTTAAAATTCACCACGATTGATTTGCGGATCGATTCCTGTACAAAACCCTTATGCGAAAAGAAGGATGGGTCCTCTGCTGTGAGTACACCATTCTTGAAGTTCGGCGAAATCTCATTTAACGGGGTGAAATTCGGGTTGGAGGGTCCGATCACGATGTCGCGCATCTTTTTGCCATACTCATAGGGCGTATAAACAAAATCAGAATTGATTTTCTGCAGGTTGACCTTTCCCCATTTCAGGATCTTAAAGTTGGTGGGCGTTAACGTGGAGTTGAACTTTACGCTGTCAGGTTCAGCTGTATCGAGCAGGAACTCCATGTCATAACGGAGTTTTCCGCTTACTTTCAGTCCCCCGAGCGACTCAAACATACCGACAGGCAAGGCATTGAAAATTGCCTGAGCATCCTGTTCTTCGGCACGCACTTTCATTTCGTAGACCTTGTTTGGCGTAAGCGTATATTGTAAAAAAGGGTGAAGGCTGGCTTTATCTACGTAAATTGTAGATGCACTGTCCAGGCCCAGGTAATTTTCGCCCACGAACACTTCGGCATCCAGCCGGGCGTTCGGAACGATGATGTCGTTGCTGGCAATTCGCTGCTGGTTAATGAGCAGGTTTTTAACTGCCCAGGAGCCCGAGATTTTAAATTCCCCCCCCGAATAGCCTGCATCTTTCAGTTCAGTCTGGACGGTATCAAAGCTGATGCGCGCATTTAATTTGTTGTTCAGGTAGGGTAGTTCTACTTTCCTGCCCTCTGCAAAAACCATAATGTTTAACTTTTTCCGGCCAGGGTGCAGCGCCCCGTTTGCATGCCAGGTAGCCGCATTCCCGTTAACAAGTATGGTAGATTCAAGGTCGCCATCGTCTATAGTCGCCCTGCTCACCAGAAAGTCCAGGCTTGCCGTATCGTTGTCATTCAGGCTGAACCGGAAGTTGCGCAGATCCATGTCGTCCGGAATTTTATACAGCACCTGGTTCAGTAAATTGCTGGCCAGGGAAGATAAGTCCATTTTGCCCTTTTTTTCGGTGCTGTCTTTTTTGCGTTTCAGGAAAAAATCGAGGTTGGTGACCGAATCTTTCAGCACCACACTGAAGCTCCCTTTATCGAGGTTAACCTGCGACAGTTTTACGTTGCCAAACAGCAAGGGAAACAACTTGACGCTCACTGTCAGTTCGCTGATGGAAGAAAGGGTGTCCCGGTTTTCCGGAACCACAGACACGCCCGACAGGTGAACTGTACTGAGTCCCCTGAAACCATACTCATTGATCCTGACTTTAAGGCCGTAGTCGCGCTGTGCCTTTGATACCGCTCTGTTGACCATTTTGGTAAGCAGCGCTTCGCGTTTCGAATAGGCTACAGCACCGGTCGCGAAAAGGATAATGGCAAGGACGCCAAAGGTCCAACCAGCGATCTTAAGGTACTTTTTCGGAACGTTGATCTTAGGTATGCGCATAGGGTAATGGGGGTATGAACTCTTAAACGTAAGAATCAAATGTTTATTTGGTGTTAAAATTACACTTAAAAACGGCTATTTCAATCAATTGCAACAGGGTTTGATTAATTTTGTATCCAATTTAAAAACATGAGTATAACTGTTGAACAAGTCCTGAGCGCCCTTAAGAATGTTGAGGACCCAGACCTGAAGAAAGACCTGGTTACCCTGAACATGATCAAGGACGTAGAGATCGAGAACCGGTTTGTGCGTTTTACGCTCGAGCTGACTACGCCGGCTTGTCCGCTGAAAGAGATGCTGAAAAACGCCTGCGTCAATGCCATTAAACATTTCGTTGATAAAGAAGCAGAGATCGCCATTCATGTTACATCGCGGGTAACCACACCTGTCAACTCAAATTCACTGGATAACATAAAAAATATCATTTTGGTTTCATCCGGCAAGGGTGGCGTAGGTAAATCTACGGTGGCCAGTAACCTGGCCGTGAGCCTGGCTGCAGAGGGAGCGAAAGTAGGGCTGATTGATGCCGATATTTACGGCCCCTCGGTTCCAACCATGTTTGGCCTGCGTGATGCGAAACCCTCTGCCAGGGAAACGCCCGACGGCAAGACGCGGATTATTCCGATCGAAAAATTTGGCGTCAAGCTGCTTTCCCTTGGTTTCTTTGCCGATCCTGACCAGCCTGTGCCCTGGCGCGGACCGATGGCCAGCAACGCAGTGAAACAGCTTTTCAACGATGCCGACTGGGGTGAACTTGACTACCTGATTGTGGACCTGCCCCCGGGAACAGGCGATATTCACATTACCATTACGCAGTCGTACCCGATTACCGGAGCGGTCATTGTAACCACACCACAGCAGGTGGCACTTGCAGATACCCGGAAAGGGCTTGCCATGTTCCTGATGCCGGGCATCAACATCCCGGTGTTGGGAGTGGTTGAGAACATGGCCTATTTTACGCCGCCCGAACTGCCCGATAACAAATATCACCTGTTCGGGAAAGATGGCGGCAAACTACTGGCGCAACAGTTCAATGTTCCGTTCCTGGGCGAGTTGCCTATTGTGCAGCAGGTCAGCGAAGCGGGCGACTCGGGTCTGCCGGCGGTGCTTGACCGAACCTCTTTCGTGGCGCAGGCCTTTGGTGCCATTGCGGGCAGAATCGCGCAGCAGGTAGCCATTGCCAATGCGACCTTGGTCACACCGGCAGTTTAGGGTCATTTTCAGTGTTCAAAGGCCCTTAGCGCGGGTTCGTGTGCCGGAAATGGAAAAAAATTATTATTTTTACTACTTATCCTAGATAAAATGAATTTAACAGAACAGGTAGAACAGGCGCTGGAAACGATACGGCCTTATCTTAAAGCCGACGGGGGGGACGTTTCTGTAGAAGAGATCACGGCAGATCATGTCGTGAAACTAAAATTGCTGGGCAACTGCGGGTCTTGTCCAATGAGCTTCATGACCATGAAAGCGGGCATTGAGCAAGCCATTAAAAAGTCTGTCCCGGAAATCACCTCGGTAGTTGCCGTCAACATGGCAACGCAGGAATAGTTAACACAATTTAACAGTTTTGAACGTTAAATAGCTGTATTATTGCATCATGAGGTTTCTCTACGCTGTCATATTACTTCTTGCTTTCGCTCCCTTACGCGCGCAGCAGAAAGTGCAACCAGATAAGCTGATTCAGTTTTCAGGTATCATCACTGATGTGGACAGCAATACCGTTATTCCTTATGTAACCATTACCAACATCAGCCAGAAAAGCATGCGCTTTTCGGCCGACTACCGGGGCTATTTTTCTTTCATCGTTAATCCGGGAGATACCCTGCTGTTCACCGCGATCGGCTATGGCAAGTTTCGCACCGTCGTGCCACGGGAGAACACTGAAAGCAAATACACGCTGATGGTGAAGATGAAGGCGGAGTCGATTAACCTGCCTACGGTCAAAGTTTTTCCATGGGCTACAGTCGAGGAATTTACGCGGGATTTTCTCGCCATGAAAATTGCCGATGATGACCTGGCCCTTGCAAAGAAAAATCTTTCACGCGAGTCGATCCGCAGCCTGATCCGCACCCTGCCGGCAGATGCGGGTGAGATTTCAGGAACAAATTTCCGCTACAATTTTGACCGGATGGCCAATCAGAATATGGTGCAGACCAATCCGCTCCTGAACCCGTTTGCCTGGGGTAAACTGATGCAGCAGATATTTGAAGGCGACCGCAGCCGCAAAGAAAATTAAAGATTTAACGTTTTTTCTGGTTTGGGAATTTCATCTTGTAATCGACCTTGATATTTCCCTTTGAGATCGCATCCAGCCTTCCCTTTAACATTGTTTTACGCAGGGTGCCGAGTGTATCGGTAAAAAGCTTCCCTTCAATATGGTCGTATTCGTGCTGGATCACGCGCGCTGGCATGCCGGTAAATTCTTCCTCGCGCAAGTTCCACCCCGCATCGAAATACCTGATGCGCACATTGGGTTTGCGTGTTACGCTTTCCCTGATATCGGGAATGCTCAGGCAGCCTTCGGTAAAGGCCCAGGGTTCTCCGGTTTCTTCAATAATGACCGGATTGATGAAAACCTGTTTAAATCCTTCTGTCTTTTCTTCCTTATCGCCGGTATCGACAACAAACAGGCGAATGGGCAGGCCAATCTGGGGTGCGGCCAGGCCAACGCCCCAGGCATGGTACATGGTCTCCCACATGTTTTCGATCAACTGGTTCAGGCCGGGATAGTTCTGATCAATTTCTGCACATTTCTTCTTCAGCACGGGATCGCCATAGGCGACAATGGGTAATTTCATGTAAACGGATATTAAACGTGGCAAAAATACAAATTATTCCGGGGCAGGAGAAAAGGTCAGGCTGCTGAGTTCCCGTTCATCAAGCGTTTCCATAATAATATCGTGTATCTGGCTGCGGCTTACGGCCTCGATTTTAGCGAATACAACATCGAGGCTGTCTACATAACCATGGTCGCAAAGGCTTTTTGCCATTGAAATGATCAGACCGATCCGGTTTTCTTCGCCAAGGGCAATCTGCCCGATCAGCTTATGTTTTGCACGCTGCAACTGCAGCTCGTTGAGGCCGTTGTCCCGAAGTTTTTTGAATTCCCGATAAACCAGCTGCAGCGTTCTGGGAACTTTCTCCTTATCAGTACCGAAATAGATGCTGAATAAGCCGGTGTCGCTTAAGGGAACATAGCCGGATTCTATCGTATAGGCAATGCCGTGACGTTCCCGGATCTGCAGGTTAAGAATGGAACTCATGCCATTGCCGCCCAACAGGTTGTTCAGCAACAAAAGCCCTGTTTTGTGGGGGTGATGAATGGAGTAGCTGGCCTTTCCCAGCAAAACATGGCTTTGAAAAATGGGTTTTTCCTCGGTCAGCTGCACCGCTGGCTGTTGCTGCGGTGGGTTGCGGTCGCGGCCGGTGGTCTTCTCGCGCACCTCGCCAAAGTACTTTTCTCCGAGCTTGAACACCTTCGCAGCCTTGTAGTTGCCGAGTATGGCTACAACGATCTGGTCGGTGCGGTAATTCTCTGTAATAAAGCTGTGTATATCCTGCCTGTTTAACTGCGGCACGGTATCTGTCGTGCCGAGGATGTTGCGCCCCAGGGAGTGGCCAGCAAAAAGCAGGTCTTCAAAATCGTCATTAATCGCTTCTTCAGGCTGGTCGCGGTAAGAAGCGATCTCATCGAGAATCACATTTTTTTCCTTTTCCATTTCGTCTTCAGGAAACACGGATTGGAAGAGGATATCCTGGAAAAGTTCCAGGCTGCGGTCCAGATAGGGCTGCAGGAATGAAGCATGTACACAGGTGTATTCTTTGGTGGTATACGCATTGAGGTCAGCGCCAACGCTTTCCAGCCGGTTCAGGATCTGCGAAGTATTTCGCTTGGCTGTGCGTTTAAACAGCAGGTGTTCAATGAAGTGGGCAAGGCCGTCTTTACCCTGAGGCTCATCGCGCGAACCGGCGTTGACGATCACGCAGGCATGACTAATTGAAGATGCGGCTGGTACGGCTAATATCCTGATGCCGTTTGGTAAGGTATGAACAAAGTACTCCATTGCTGGCGCAAAGATACGACTTCGGCTGGCCAAACCTTCCTGCTAAAGCAGGTCGGTGTCAGTCGGCTGCAATTTAAGCAGGTTGGCAATCCGCGTGCGGGTTGGCCGGACACTCAGCATGGCAAGTAAAGCAACACCCGCAAAGGCCAGGAACAGGTAATTTCCGGTCTTAAGGAACAGCACGGTATTGGCCAGACCAGCGGCTTCGAACAATGCCATTTGGACAAGGAAAGCGCCCATATAGCGCGTAAGCCGTTCTGCTGACGGAAGCAATTCCACATCTTTCAGCATAAAGGTAAAAAGGCGCATGCCGGCAAACAGGGTCACCAGCACCAGTACCGGGAACACGAGAAAGAATTGCCCGCCTTCGGCCATATTGATGCTGAAATAGGTTTGTCGCTGTGCGGATAGGGCCACAATGGCAAACAGGAGCACGGCCGCACAGAACGAAGTGTGAATGACTTGCAGTATTTTCAGTTTCCCCCGGGCTGCGGGGCCTTGTGTTTTCATGTATCAAAGATACAAACAAGCGGCTTTTCCCGCAATGTGCTGAGTACTGCTAGCCTGCCCAGCCTTCCCGGTCCAGGCTGCGGTAATGAATGGCCTCTGCCAGGTGCGGCATGCCAATGTGTTCGCTGCTGTCCAGGTCGGCTATGGTGCGGGCTACTTTAAGTATCCGGTCGTAAGCCCGGGCAGACAAGCCCAGTTTTTCCATGGCCGTTTTTAACAACTTTTCGCCGGCTGCATCAATACCACATACCTTACGCACCATTCTGGGCGACATCTGTGCATTGGCGTACGTTTTGGTACTGGTGCGAAAGCGCTGGCCCTGTATGCGTCTTGCTCCAATAACGCGTTCTCTGATCTCCTCGCTCCTTTCGGTTTGCTCTTTAGAAGCCAGGGCGTCAAAATTAACCGGTGTAACCTCGACATGGAGGTCAATGCGGTCAAGCAGCGGACCCGATATCTTGCTCAGGTAACGTTGCACAACCCCGGGTCCGCACACACAGTTTTTGTCCGGGTGATTGTAAAATCCGCAGGGACAGGGATTCATTGACGCGATCAGCATGAAGCCGGCGGGGTATTCGACCGAAAACCGGGCGCGGGAAATGGCTACCTTTCGCTCTTCGAGCGGCTGGCGCATCACTTCGAGCACTGCACGTTTAAACTCTGGCAGCTCGTCAAGGAACAGCACTCCGTTATGCGCGAGCGAGATTTCACCCGGCTGCGGATGCATGCCGCCGCCAACAAGCGCGACATCAGATATGGTATGGTGTGGCGAGCGAAAAGGCCTGGTGGTAAGCAGCGAGCCAGAGACCGGCAGTTTGCCGGCTACGGAATGGATCTTGGTTGTTTCAAGCGCCTCTTCCAGACTGAGCGGCGGAAGGATTCCCGGCAGCCGCCGCGCCAGCATCGTTTTTCCGGCGCCAGGCGGGCCGATCAGCATCACATTATGGCCGCCTGCCGCGGCGATCTCAAGTGCCCGCTTGATATTTTGCTGCCCCTTTACTTCAGAAAAATCGAACTCTGCATTCCCGGCATCGAGCATGAATATTTCTTCGGGGTCAACATGAAGCGGCATGGGCCGCTCAGGGCTGGCGCTGAAGATGTCGACCACATCGGTAAGTGTCCGGACCCCATATACCTGCAGCTCTTTTACGATCGCAGCCTCCCGTGCGTTAGCATGCGGAAGAATAAAGCCTTTGAAACGCTCGTTGCGCGCCTGAAGAGCGATTGACAGCGCCCCTTTAAGTGGCTGCACCCCACCATCGAGCGATAATTCGCCCATGATAAAATATCCGCCCAGTTCTTCGGCATCGATCTGTCCGGAGGCGGCCAGAATACTGATGGCGATGGGCAGGTCGTAAGCTGAGCCTTCTTTTCTAATGTCTGCCGGCGCAAGGTTAACGACGATCTTTTGCCGCGGCATGTGAAGGCCACAAAACTTGATCGCACTCTCTATGCGGAAAAGGCTTTCCTTGACGGCATTATCCGGCAGCCCGACAATGGTGTAATGCGTGCCGCTGCTTACACTGACCTCTATGGTAATGGTCAATGCATCGACGCCCGCGAGCGCACCGCCATAAACTTTCACTAACATTCAGGGTTGATTTAACCCAAATGTAAATAAAATAACTTTAAACCAAAATATTATTTACCATAAGGCATTTTTGGCATGCCTTTCATCATGCGGGCAGCTGCTGCAGGGTTTGAAAATTGTTTCATCACCTTACGCATGTCTTCAAATTGTTTAAGCAGCTTGTTTACTTCTTCCAGTTTGCTGCCAGAACCCTTTGCAATGCGGTTGCGGCGGCTCTGCTGAATGCTGTCAGGATTCTCCCGCTCGAATGGCGTCATAGACTGGATAATGGCTTCTATGGACTTGAAAGCATCATCGTCAATGTCCACATTCTTCATCATCTTGCCCACACCGGGGATCATGCCCATGAGGTCTTTCATATTCCCCATTTTTTTGATCTGCTGGATCTGGTTGTAGAAGTCGTTGAAGTCGAACTTATTCTTACGGATTTTTTTCTGCAGTTCTGCAGCCTCTTTTTCGTCAAACTGCTGCTGCGCCCGTTCAACGAGCGAGACAACGTCGCCCATGCCAAGAATCCTGGAGGCCATGCGGTCCGGATAAAAAACATCCAGTGCTTCCATTTTCTCACCGGTACCGATAAATTTGATCGGTTTGTTGACGACAGATTTGATGGAAAGAGCTGCACCGCCGCGTGTATCGCCGTCCAGTTTGGTCAGCACGACGCCGGTAAAATCAAGGCGATCATTGAACGCTTTGGCAGTATTTACAGCATCCTGGCCGGTCATGGCATCGACCACGAAGAGGATCTCGTGCGGTTGCGTGCGGGCCTTGACCTCAGATATTTCGGTCATCAGGCTTTCGTCGATGGCCAGGCGGCCCGCTGTATCAATGATGATGACATTGTTGCCGTTCTTTTTGCCTTCAGCGATGCCTTCAAGTGCAATGCCTACCGGATCGTTTGATTCCCTGTTGGCATAGACCGGTGTGCCAATCTGCCCGCCGAGTACTTCGAGCTGGTCAATAGCCGCAGGACGGTAAACGTCGCCGGCTACAAGCAGCGGCTTCTTGCCCTTGCTTTTCAGGAAATTGGCCAGTTTGCCCGAAAACGTGGTCTTACCGGCACCATTCAGGCCGGCAATAAGAATGATCGTAGGGTTTGCCTTTGTTTCGAGTTCAGTAACCGAGCCGCCCATCAGTTCGGTCAGCTCATCGTTCATGACCTTGGTAAGCAGCTGCCCGGGAGAAACGGCCGTCAGTACGTTCATACCCAACGCTTTCTGTCGCACCTCGTCGGTAAAGGTTTTAGCGGTTTTATAGTTAACGTCGGCATCTAAAAGCGCTTTCCGGATCTCTTTCATGGTTTCTGCCACGTTGATCTCGGTAATGCTGCCCTGTCCCTTCAGAACCTTAAACGCACGGTCAAGCTTGTCTTGTAAATTATCAAACATCTATTTAAATGTTATGGAATCAATGATATAGGATGCAAATGTATCAATTTTAGCAGAAAGGCAGGGTCTGTAGGGCCAGAGAAAATCAATGCCGGGACGAAATTACCGGCATGAGCCCGATAAAGAAGCGCGGAGCCACCCAATTTTTTGCCGGCACTGGCAAGTTAGCATTTAGATTATAAATTTGTTTGCATGAATATCCGGGAGGCGCGCGCACGTAACGCGAAAAGATACGCTGAAGTACAGTTGACGAGCGACGGGCATCTCCAGGACCTTGTCGAACTGGCCGCCACAGCATGCCAGGCACCCATTGCCTGGTTTTGCCTTGCCGGTGAAGGCAATCCGCAGGTGGTCTGTTCAACAGGAATAAGCCAGGATCAGATCGTGCCTGTCGACAGTTTCCTGCACGGAATGGAAGGAGACAGCCGGCTTACATTTGCCAATTTCACGGCCAGGAATCCGCAATTTAAAGACCATCGCCTGGTTTGCGGCCCGGCTGCAGTTCGTTTCTTTGCCGGTATCCCGGTGCGTTTTGCCACCGCAGCCTACAGCGGTTACCTGTTTGTGATGGATACCCGTAGCCGGTCTTTAACATCCCGCGAAGAACGTGCGCTGTTTGCCGTGTCTGAGCAGATTTCGCGTCTGCTTGACCTGCATGCCGATGTGAAAACCCTTCGGGACGATAATGACGCAATCAGCCATGCACGCATGGCACTGTATGCGATCTATGAAACAGACAGGCGCTTTCATGTGCTGCTGGACCACGATCAGCGGATCCTCGACCACAATGTGCTTTTTGAGGATTTCGTGTCCAACCGCTACGGGCAAAAGCTGCGCAGAGGCCACTTGTTTACGCAATTAATAGATTCCGACTGCCTCCCTGAGTTTATAGAAGGCTTTATTGGCGCCATTAATGGCGCATTGGTACAGCAGCACCCGGGCACGTTTTTTAAAGCAGACAAGCCCGACACCTGGCGGGAAATAACCTATGCCCCGGTCAAAAACTATAAAGGGCGTGTGGTGGGTGTTTCTTATACCGCAATTGATATACGCGAACGCGTAAAACGAGATGAGCAGTTGTCTGTTCAGAAGCAGCTCCTGCACACCATTGCCGAAATGCAATCGCACCAGATACGCAAGCCGGTGGCTTCTATCATTGGCCTGCTGGAACTTATGAAAATGGAGGAAGGTTCAGCGAACAAAGAATACCTTGAACTCATGAGCCGTTCTATCAATGAGCTGGATCGCAAAATACGGGATATTGTAGACCACTCTTCAGGGAAAGGACCTACCTCGGAAACGTAAAGGTAAAACCCAAGGCAAGTGCCTGGCTGGCCTGCACCTTTACATCCTGGTCTTTATCGAACAGAAGAATGCCGGTAAGGCCCGTATTCATGAACCGGTTAATCTTTGCTGTTACACCGATGTCGAGCCGGTGGTCAATTTTAGATAGGGTCAAATCCTCGTAGGGAATAAACATCTGGTACCGCCATTTCAGGACAGTATTTTTGATAACCTCTTTTTCAAAATTGCTGACCACCTGGAAAGCGAGTTCGTTTCGAACCTTTTTGGGCTTCTCAATACCATAATACAACCCGTTAGGCGCATAGATGGAGGTGTCAAGAACGAAGGTCTGTCTTGCCGTGCCTGTACCGATCCGGGTAGAAAAATACTTGCTTGGCTTGTATTCGAAACCGATCGATTCTGTCAGGTAGCCGGGGGCCATAAAGGTAGAGATGCGGCGGTCGGTTACTTCCTCGCCGGCAGCGTTCTTCTTGTAAGAAAAACCGTCATCGAATTGCGATTCGAAGGTCAGGGAGCCGAAAAAGTACCAGTTTTTTGATAACTGCAACGCCGCTTTGTTATCCCAGAAAATACGGTCATTTGTTTTCTTTTCGAGCTGACCGCGGTTTTTGATCTTGCCATACTGAAGCAGTACCTCGCTTACGTAACTGTAACTTTCCTTATTGTATTCAGCGCGGTAATTGATCAGGCCGCCCAGGGCTATCGAGTTCACACCGCCGCCTTTCCAGTTGCCGGTAAATGAAGCCTGGTTCAGGTTGATCCCGATATTGGTACGTGTTTTCCAATAGTTTACCTTTGCGTTCACAACCACCGGTTTAATATTAACCGGTGTAAAATTGATGCTGCCGGTACGGGAAGGCAACGGGTTCTTTTTCAGCTTGAGATTGAGGTCCTGTGTATTGATCGGGACGGTATCTGCCTCCTGGGCACTGACGCGAAGAACGCTGAGAACAACGATTACAAACGGAAGTAGACGCTTCATTCCTACAAAGAAAACGAAAAATGTTTCGGAATAAAAGCCAGAATGGCATTTAATTCACTTTTTCGGAATTTGCAAAAACCGGGACCATGCAAAAAAGGGCCTGTTATCCAGGTAGTTGACATGGTTATCATACGCAAAGGCCTCCCGTTCAAAGGCGATGTTGCGGTAAGCGGTATGGTGCGCCTGACCACGTAACCTGTTTGCCAGGTATAGCGCCAGGTAAACGAGGTAAAAAGGAATAACCAGCATTTCCAATTGTTGCCGCAGGTGGATCTTCTCATGATTAAGCAAGGTCCTGTCTACGGCCATTTGTGGGCTCTTAACCAGAATGAGCGGAAAAAGTGCCATGCCGGCTGCCGGTAACCAGGGGCAAATGAGAACCGGCGGCTTCAATTTTTTGGCATCCCCTCTACTTTGGGCAGCGGAGGCAAGCGGTAAGCCGCTGGATTCTTCCGGTAGCGGGCATACGAATTTTTGACGTATTCGACAAAGGTATAATCAGTTGCCTGGAGCACAAAGGTATAAGACGGGCGATATTGCTGCATAAAGTCGCTCAGTTCAAAGCCGCTGATGCCCAGCAGGCGCCCCACGTAACCGGCATTAAAGCGATAGTCGACGATGGCGTCGTGGTAATCGCGTTCCAGGATTTCCTGAAGGCGTTTTGAATTCCGGCCCTGGCGGCTGAGCAGGTTGTAAAGTGCGTCGATCCCAAGGCCGGCCCCCCGCTGTCCGACATTTAAAATATTGCCACGGCTGCCGCGCTGCAGACCCTGCTGGTATTCGCGCAAATTGTCTTCGTACCGCTGTTTGGCTGTTCTGACGGTATCGCGGATAACTACTTCTTTCAACGTAATTCCAAGAGGCTGAAGCTGGAAATATAAAGAGCTCTGGCTTCGAAAAACCAGTGTATCAACCGCATATCCGCGCAGCGCAGCCACCAGTGTATCGCCGGGCCTGACCCGGGCCGAAAACTCGCCCTTTACGTTATTAAAGATGCCGGTATCTAATCTGACATTGTAAATATAGACCTTAGCCAGCCGCTGGCGGCTGTTTTTATCGAGCACCAGACCCCTCACTGTTTCCTGCGCCTGTGCACGCGTCAACAATCCTCCCAGCAGTATCATACAGGCAATTACAGACTTCATTCCTGCAAACATACAGAATAGCCGGCAATAGCCCCGTCGCTTAACACTATTTAACTTTCAGCTCCTGTCCAAGACGGATGTTGTTATCAGGCAGGTTGTTAAGCCGCTTCAGATCTTCGATTGCGATGTTGAATCTGCGCGATATGCTGTACAGCGTGTCGCCGCTCTGAACGGTATATTTGTCTGCTCGCGGCAGCCCGGTTTCTGGCTGTGCCGTCCCTGCAGGGGCGGGTATGCGTAAAGTGTCTGGCGCCTTTACTACAGGACCCGCCTCGGGCGGGTCGGCTACAGGCGTGAATTTCTTTTTCTCCTGCGGAATGTTTTTGTTGATTTCGGCGAACACCTTGTCTTCACGCCTGATTTTGTCTTTTTCTGATTCCGGGCTGTCGTACTGAGACAGGCTATATTTCTCGATCAGGTTGATCAGGAGGTCGGGATAGCGCGGATTTGTGGCATAACCTGCCTGCTTCAGGCCTTTTGCCCAATTGCGGTAGTCGTTTCTATCCAACTGAAAAAGAAAACTGTAACGCTTGCGTTTCAGAAATTCCGAATGGTCCCTGAACGATTCGCGCGCGTCTTTATACACCCTGAAACAGTCGTTTTTCTGATCGTCATCGCGGTAGTACGTTTTTCCTTTCCAATCCACCGTACACTTGATGCCAAAATGATTGTTGGCGTATTTGGCAAGATCGCTGTTGCCGCTTCCCGATTCAATGATACCCTGCGCAAGCGTAATTGATGCCGGAATGCCCGAGCTGTTCATTTCTTCAATGGCAACGGCCCTGAAGGTCTCGATGTAGCTAAGGGTGGTGTAAGACTGATAATTGGGGTTGCTGCGGTTGGCTTCCTTTTCAATTTTGCGGTTGTTGCGGCTGTATTGCCGGGTTTTACAGGAACTCAGGACCGCAACCAGTAAAACAAACAACAAAAGGATCCGGCGGGTATGCATCAGCATCATTTACAGGTTACAAACGTATTTTTTGACCAGGCTGCAGGACAGATTTTTTCAATCCGTTTTTCTGCATCAGCGCGCGGGCTGTTGTACCGCGTTTCTTTGCCAGGGCATTGAGGTTGTCGCCGCGTTTAACCGTGTACCAGCCCGCACTCTTTACGGCCTTGCCAGACGCGTAGCTTCTTTTTTTAGTGCGGTATTTTTTCTTGTAAACGGGCTCCTTATAATCGGCCGGCCTGTCGTCGTACCGGAACAGCTCGTATTTTTTAATAATATTGATGACTTGGCTGGCCCAGGTGCGGCTGGCCGCGTAGCCCCCGCGTTGTATGCCGTATGCCCAGGAGCGGTAGTCGTACTTTCCGTAGCGGTCAACCAGCCGGCTGAAAGCAGACCGTGTCAGCATGA
Organism: Pedobacter yulinensis; assembly: GCF_003029735.1. Lineage (GTDB taxonomy): Bacteria > Bacteroidota > Bacteroidia > Sphingobacteriales > Sphingobacteriaceae > Pedobacter > Pedobacter yulinensis. The sequence goes on along the minus strand of NZ_KZ686268.1, from coordinate 579,052 downwards.
TCTCGACAAAGTGTGCATAAGAAGCCGCATCATCGTCATAATCGCGGTATGATGAATTGATCATCGTGTTGTCGTTCGGTCCTTTTACCCCGAAATGGTTGTTCAGGTACCGCGCAATTTTACTTTTGCCGGCTGCCGATTCGTGTATGGCCACCCCCAGAATAATGCTTGCCGGGATATTGCTCTCATGCGCCAGCGCCTGTGCAATTTCAGTATGGGTGTCAATGTAGTCCTGTACGCTCTGGGCTTTTACGCCAAAGGCGATGATGAGCGACAGGCATAAGGAGAATAGTTTTTTTTTCATCCGTTATCGGTTATGTACCGCCTGCGCGGTACGGTTTACAATTGGCAGGCCCCGAGGCCGCTGCCCTAACGTTTTTTGGCAATGAACAGGCCGTCGCGTACGGGGAGAATCAGTTTTTCTACCCGGTCGTCTGCGGCAACCATGTCATTAAAATCAATAATTTGTCTGGTGTCTTTGTCATTATCCTGTTTCAGGACCTTTCCGCTCCAGAGCACGTTGTCGGTAATGATCAGGCCGCCCGGGCGTACGCTGTCAAATACCAGGTTATAATAAGTTGCGTTATTTTTTTTATCGGCATCAATAAAAACGATATCGAAGGTTTCCTGAATCGTGCCTATCACTGTTACGGCGTCGCCGAGCAGGTAACGGATCTTATCGTTTAACGGCGATTTGGCAAAATTGTCCCGCACCATGTCTTCGAGTTCCGCATTGATGTCGACTGTGTAAATGATCCCGTCTTCTGTCAGGCCTTCGGCCAGGCAAAGGGTGGCGTAACCAGTGTACGTGCCGATCTCCAGAATTCGCTTCGGCTGCAGCAGTTTGCTCAGCATGCTCAGCGTGCGTCCCTGGTAGTGCCCAGACAACATCCTCGGCAGAAGAACCTTGAGGTGGGTTTCCCGGTCTATGTGCTGCAGCAATTCCGGCTCTGGGTCGCAATATTTAAGCAGCAATTCCTGTAACTCTTCGCTAATGAGGTTCATTTGTTGTGGGTATTAACGTAGGGTTTGCATAAAATATTGCAGGATGATGGTGGCCGCAATCGCATCGACCGTTTCTTTATTGCGGCGGTCACTTTTTTTGAGACCGCCCTGCAGCATGGTTTCATGGGCCATTTTCGAGGTAAAACGCTCGTCGACCCGGTGCTGCGGGATGCCAGGAAAAGCTTTTTTAAGCAAGGTTGAAAAACCCTTTACATGCTGAGCAGACTCAGAAGGGCTGCCGTCCATCTGGATCGGATCGCCCAGCACGAAGGCCTCTACGGGTTCCCTTTCCACGTAGCGGCGCAGGTAGTCAATAATGTCTTTTGGATGCACGGTATCGAGAGCCGTTGCAATAATCTGCAGCGGATCTGTGACGGCAATGCCGACGCGTTTAGTACCATAATCGAAAGCCATGATTCTGGGCATCCCTTTTTGTTTTTTCAGCTGCAAAGATAGGGGTTTTCTAATAAGGCTGACTGTCAGGTGTTTATTGCAAAAACAAGTGTCGCTGCGTAGCGGTTATAAAGATTAACCAATACCCCTATGTCATGAAAAAATCTTTTACCTCCTTTTCCCTGCTGTTGGTGCTGGGCTCTTTCTTTCCCGGCAACAGCCTGCTGGCGCAATCGGTGCCGGAAGCAGAAGGCCGGAATCTTGTCAGGTTCAATGCCGGCTCACTCCTTTTTAAAACCATTTCTTTCGAGTTTGAGCATGCCGTAGCGTCCCGAACGTCTGTTGGGGTTGGCCTTCGGGTTGCACCGAAAGGACGCCTGCCCTTTTCTAATGCGGTGGCCGATCTTCTGGAAGACGATCAGCTCAGCGAAATGAAGACCGGAAACTTTGCCATTACACCGCAGGTAAGATTTTACTTCGGACAGGGCGTATTCAAAGGGTTTTACCTGTCACCTTTTCTGCGCGCAGCCTTTTATGATGCTGCGGTTGACTATCGCTTTACTGTCTATGATCAGCAAAGGGTACTTCCGCTAAGCGGAGATTTTTCTGCCTATACGATCGGCCTGGCCATCGGTGCGCAGTGGCACCTTGGGCGTAATTTCTATCTCGATTGGGCCGCTTTAGGACCGCATTATGGTTTTTCAAAAGGTAAAGTGACAGGCTATCAAACGCTTGGGCCTGAAGAACAGGAAGCGCTCAGGCAGGAACTCCGCGATCTGGACGACTTCCCTTTTGGCAAAATTCGCACCACGGTTGACCAGGCTGGTGCTGTGATCGATTTTGATGGTCCATGGGCAGGGCTGCGCATGAACGTTGGTATCGGTTACCGTTTCTGACGGGAGCTTTTTCTGAACTCGGCCAATTTGCTTAATTTGCGGCAGTATGCAGTTCAGAGAGATCATTGGGCAAGACCAGATTAAACAACAGCTTATCCAGTCGGTAAAAGATGGCCGGGTAAGTCATGCCCAGCTTTTTCTTTCGCATGACGGGTCGGGGGCGCTGCCGCTGGCTGTTGCGTATGCCCAATACCTGAACTGCCTGGAGCGTGGTGAGGCCGACAGCTGCGGCAATTGTACGTCTTGCAGAAAGTATAGTCGGTATATTCACCCTGACCTGCATTTTTCTTATCCCTTTTTCGGTTCAGGAAAAGATGATGTGGCGAGGAATTACCTCGACCAATGGCGCACGGTACTGCAGCATGACCTGTATTTCGACATGGATACCTGGCGTGCACAATTCGACGCAGGCAACAAACAGCCGAATATCAACATTGCAGAATGCCATGATATCATAAAAAAGCTGAGTTTTAAGGCGTTCGAGGCAGAAACCAAGGTGCTGATCATGTGGCTGCCCGAATACCTGGACAAAGAGGGTAACACCCTGCTGAAACTTATTGAGGAGCCGCCTGAAAACACGCTTTTTATTCTTGTTGCAAACCATGCTGAGCGCATTCTGTCTACGATCCTGTCCAGGACCCAGATCGTCAAGATCCGAAAACTAACTGATGAAGCTGTTTCCGGCTACCTGACGCAAGAGCTGGGCCTCGGCGAAACACAGGCTGCTGGGTACAGTTTTCTGGCAGACGGAAATCTTGTCGAAGCCAAAAGGCTGGCGGCGAATATAGAAAACGACCATGCGGTTGTTTTTGCCTCCTGGCTGCGCACGGCTTTCAGCAACAAAGGCCTCGAATTAATTTCCTTTTCTGAGAAAGCAGCCTTATGGGGTCGCGAGAACCAGAAAAATTTTCTGCGTTACGGCATTCAGTACCTGCGAGAGTGCTGTCTGCTGATCAGCGGCGCTGATGCCCTGGTAAAACTGCCGCCCCAGGTACTCGAAACGGCGAAAAAACTTTCTGCACATGTGCTGACGCTGGCCATGGCCGAGGCGCTGATCGGCGTGCTGGAAAAGGCGCACTACCACATCGAACGGAACGCCAATGCAAAAATTCTATTTTTAGATGTATCTTTACAGTTGGTGAAAATCATCAATTTTAAAACGCTCCCGCAAGGGACTCAATATATATATCATTAGTATGGGATGTGGAAGTTGTTCATCCGGAGGCGGCTGTGCCCCTGCAGGATGTAAAAGTAATGGCTCTTGCGGAACAGGCGGATGCCAGACCATGGAAGTACACGACTGGCTGTCGAATCTCGACATGCCATCCAGTTATAAACCTTTTAAAGTTGTCGAAGTAAAATTTAAGGGCTCCAGGAAGGAATTTTTTATAAATCAGGATGACCTGTACCTGGAAATCGGCGAACTGGTTGCGGTTGAAGGCCCGACCGGGGGTTACGATGTAGGCCATGTGTCCCTGACCGGCGAACTTGTTCGCATTCAAATGAAACGGCGCAAAACGCAGGCCGACCAGGTGGTAAAAAAGGTCTACCGCAAGGCGACCGAGGCGGATGTGGAGAAATGGAAGATGGCCAAAGACCTGGAGTGGGAAACCATGCACCGGGCGCGTAAGCTGGCCCTTGACCTGCGGCTGTCTATGAAGATCAGCGACGTCGATTACCAGGCAGACAAGACAAAAGCGACATTTTTCTATACAGCAGACGGGCGGGTAGACTTTCGCGAGCTTATCAAAAAGATGGCAGAATCGTTCCGCATCCGGATCGAAATGCGGCAGATCGGCATGCGCCAGGAAGCCGGCCGCCTTGGCGGCATCGGATCATGTGGCCGCGAGCTTTGCTGTTCTACCTGGTTAACAAATTTTAAAACCGTCTCTACCGCTGCTGCGCGGTATCAGAACCTGTCTTTAAATACCCTGAAGCTGGCCGGTCAATGCGGAAAACTAAAGTGTTGCCTCAACTATGAGCTCGACACCTACCTTGACGCGCTGAAAGATATTCCCGATAAAGTAGAGCCCCTGCAAACTGAGATCGGTGTAGCCAGGCATCAGAAGACCGATATTTTCAAAAAAATTATGTGGTTCAGTTATCCCAATGATGAAAACTGGATCCCGCTAAAGGTAAGCCGTGTTCGTGAGATCATGGATCTGAATAAAAAAGGCCAGAAACCGGCAAACCTGAAGGAAGAGGCGGTGCAGTTGGCCGCACCGGCAGTGGTTGAGAAAACCTTCGATTACGAGAATGTAGTGGGCCAGGACAGCCTGACGCGGCTGGATGAAAAAAACCGCAACAAAAAGAAAAAAGGCAAGGCGCCTCAGGCAGGCCGCGACCAGCGCGGCAACCGGGGGCAGCAACAGCCCGGCCAGAAGCCGCAGGCGATCGCGAAGGGACAGGAACAGCCAGCAAAAGGAACTCAGCAGCCAAAGGCAGCCAGACCTCAGGCACGTAACCAGCAAAAGCCTAAAAATGAAGGTGCCGCACCGCAGCCGCTAAAAGACGCAACGGCGGCAGAAGGCCAACCACAAAAACCATCGAACAACAATCGCAACCGGAACAACAGGCGCCGTGGAAACAACCGAAAGCCCAATGCAGGAAACGACCAGCCGCCGCAAAGCGTTTAGCGGGACCGCAGCCATGGTGCTGCTCCTGTTTTGTTTATTGGCCGGCTGCAAGCCCGTGGTCAGAACAGATACCAACGAGGTGTTACCGGGCCGAAAATGGAGCTATACAAATAAGCTTAAGGTTAGTTTCAGCGTAACTGACGCATCGGTCCCCTACAACATGTGGTTCAGGTTCAGACATACCGCTTCGTACGCATACAGTGACCTGTATATACTCGTACACTATTATTACCCCGGCCAAGCGAAAAAAACCAAAAGGTACCATGTGGGGGTGGCGGGCGCTGACGGCATGTGGCTGGGCAGCGGGTCGGGAAATTTTTACACGCGCATGTTTACCCTGATGCGTGCAGGCCGTTTTCCGGCAAAGGGTAATTATACCATCGAGGTTGAACAGAATATGAAAGACAATCCATTGCGGGAAATAACCGACGCAGGGATCGTGATCGAACCGGCATCAGGGTCCTGATTAGCGGTTAATGAGGTGGTTGCGAATGGCAAACTCATATAATGATACCGTTGAATCCTGCAGGCCAAGTTTCCTCACAATGTTTTTGCGGTGGGTACGCACCGTCAGTTCAGAAAGAAAAAGTTTATCGGCAATCTCCTTTGACCGCATGTTGCTGCAAATCATGCTGATAATCTGAACCTCGCGTTTTGTAAGGTTGTAGCGTTTCAAAAATTCATCGACAAAAAACACCTGGCTGGCATCGTCCGGTTCCCGTTGCTCATCTTCAAAAAAGGTTTGGCCCTGTGCTACGGTCATTAATGCGGCTTTCAGGGTCGAGGGCGGCGAATTTTTAATAAGGTAGCCGTTCGCGCCAAGCGCCTTCACTTCGGCGATCAGTTCTGGGTTCTGGTAGTTGGAAAAAATCAGGGTTTTGACCGGCGGGTGAGCGTCGCGAATGGTGCGCAGCACGGTCAGTCCGTCCATTTCGGGCATGTTCAGGTCAAGCAGCACCACGTCAGGACGAACGCGGTCAAGAAGCACCAGCAGCTCTTTCCCGTTATTCACCGAGCCGATAATGTGCATGGACGACTCTTTTGCGAAGACGGATAATAAACCCTCGATGATCATCTGGTGGTCATCGGCAACGATCAGTGTAATGGCGGAGCTCATTTTTTTATATTCGGAATCTCAATGTTTACAATGATACCTCCCGGCGGCGGAGACAATATTTCGCATTGCCCGTTGTAGAACGATATCCTCGAAATGATACTGTCGAGGCCCTTGCCGTTTTTACGCGAATCAAGATGAAAACCACGGCCGTCATCCTCATAAAACAGCGTAATGGAATCTTCAAGTTCTACCAGTTGCAGCAGCGCATGTTTTGCCTGTGCGTGTTTCAGGGTGTTGTTCAGCAGTTCCTGTGAGATTCGGTACAAAGTAATTAAAATTTGCGATGATATGCTTGTGTTGGCGGCGAAACCAATAATGATGCACTCTACTTCGAGTTTACGGCTCAGGTTAATGGTACTAACCAGGTCTTCGATCGTTTTCGCAAAGCCGTACTTGTCTATGGCTACCGGTGTCAGCACATGGCTCAGGTTGCGGATGGTGTGCGCAACATCTTTGAGCACCTCTGAGGCTTTACCGAGCCTCGCACTGCTCATCGTGTCCAGCTCCTTGCTTTCCATCACAGTGCCAAGCTGGAGCGTAACTACAGAAAGCTGTGCCCCGACCTCGTCATGCAGCTGATCGGCAATGAGTCTCCGTTCGTTCTCCTGCGTTTCAATGATGCTTGCAGACAGGTTGCGTTGCTGCTCGTTGACAGAGATGAGCAACCTTTCGCGATCTGCACGGTACCGGTTCAACTGGAAAGCGAGACCGAACAGCAGAATCAGTGCCTCAAAGACGAAGCCGGTCTGCATACCGAAGTTTTGCCAGAAATTGCTCGTGATCATCGTGATGCCGGCGTGAACAAAAAATTCTGTCAGCACGAAAAAGAACAGTACGATAATGGACAGCAGAAAAAAAAGGGCTTGCCGGTTCCCTTCCCTGATTTTTTCGCCGATACTCAATACCGTCAGGAGAATGATAAGACCGATCAGCAATTGCAGGGCAATCAAAAATACGGTGCCGAACTCCAGGAAGCGGGGAACGAGCAGCGGGACGGCAAAAAGCAGGGCGAACGACAGAGAGATGATTTTGAGGCGATTGTTGAGGCGAAAATACCTGCTTTTCTCGTCCTGACCAATGAAATGCTGCATAAAAACAAGCAGAAAAGTACAGCAGAGCGCATTAAATAAAGGCCTGGCCAGGCTTGCAAATGCCGGGAAATCCGGCCAGAAATATTGAAAGCCATAACCTTTATTGGCCATAACCCAGGCATAAGAGCTGATGATGTAAAGAATGTAAAACAGATAGAGGCGGTCGCCAATGGTTATGTAGAGGAATAATGCGAACAGGACCATGAGCAGAATTGCGCCTACATAAATGCCGTTCAGCATGTTTTCGAGCGCGTGGTCCTCGTAATAGACCTGGGCAGGAACGAGCGCAGAAAAAATTTGCAGGGACTCTCCATGTTTGTCCAGGCGGGCGAGGTAGGTACCTGGGGTGTTGGCGTCAAAAACAAACTGCCGGTCTGGCGCCGGGCGCTGGCTGAAGGGAAAATAGTCGCCCGTAACCTTCCACTGTTTGAAAACGCCGTTCTGAGCGCAGTAAAAATCCAGGCGGTTGATGTGCGCGTTTCCGATGATCCAACGCTGGTCAACGTCTGCTTCTTGCACGTGGATGGCCAGCCAAAACACCGAATTTGTATAACCGGCATTGTAGTTTTTACCCTCTAGCAATTGGAACTGGCCCTGCTTGAACCTTTTCAGCGCTTCGGAGGGGCGCAGTTGACGGGCCTTGTCTTCCATCATAAAGACCTGCCTCGCCTGAGACAAGTTGGCGAGCAGCAGCAGGGCAAGGAAAATTAGCCATCGGCCAGCGGGCCTGGATACCTGGTTTTTCATGTTGAGGGCGTTACGCGGAACCGGGCCCGCAGTTCCCCGCAAATGACCGTTTGCCGGGAATTGCGCTCAAGTTACAATTTTGGCAGCAGCTGTTCAAGTTTCATGCCGCGCGAGCCCTTAAGCAGCACCAGTGACCCTTGAGGCGGCTCCTGCTCCAGGTAGGTTGCCGCTGCGGCAGGTTCATTGAAAAAAAGTCCTGCGAGTTCGCCCTGGTGTGCAGAAAACGCCGGCCCGATAAAGATGAGCTGCTCAAAACCAGCCTGTGCTGCCAGCCGCCCGATTTCGAGGTGTTTTTCAGCTGTGCTGTCACCAAGCTCGAACATATCGCCAAGAATGGCTGTCTTGTGCGGTGCCGAAAGGGCAGACAGATTGTCGATCGCGGCACGCATGCTGCTGGGATTTGCGTTGTAAAAATCGCAGATCACCGTGTTTCTGTCTGTTCTGGTAAGCTGAGAGCGGTTGTTTGTAGGTTCATAAGATGCCAGCCCCCGGTTAATGGCTTCGGGTTCCATTCCGAAATGCAGCCCAATGCAAACAGCCGCCAGGATGTTTTCGAAATTGTATGCGCCGGTAAGGCGCGTCTGGAGCTCGAATGCTGCACCCCCGTTTTTCCAGCGTACTTTCAGAAAAGGGTCGGCCGTGATCAATTCGCCGCTGGTAAAGGCATCGTTGTTTTTGCCATAAAAAACCAGGTTTTTAAGGCCGCTTTTTTCGGCCATTTGTATCAGATCAGGGTTATCCTGGTTAATAAAAGCACGGCCGCCGCTGGCTGCCAGGTAATCGTAGAGTTCTGCTTTCCCCTTTTTTACCCCTTCAAAACCACCGAAGCCTTCCAGGTGTGCCATGCCGACATTCGAGATCAGACCCGCCGTTGGCTGTGCAATGCTGCAGAGGGCGGCAATTTCCCGCTGGTGGTTTGCTCCCATTTCAATGATCGCGATCTCCGTTCCGGCAGGGATGGCTAGAATCGTAAGCGGAACCCCGATATGGTTGTTCAGGTTGCCTTCTGTAGCAAATACCGGGAATTTTTCTGCAAGTACAGCCCGCACCAGTTCTTTGGTGGTTGTTTTGCCGTTGCTTCCAGTCAGGCCGATAACAGTTATGCCGAGTTGTTGCCGGTGAAAGGCCGCCAGTTCCTGCAATGCGTTCAGCGTATCGGGTACGCGGATCAGTTGCGGATGTTCGGGAAGATCCTGTTTGTCGACCACAGCGAACGCAGCACCGCGGTTCAGGGCCTCTGTTGCAAAATCATTTGCATCGAAGTTTTCTCCGCGAAGCGCGAAAAAGAGGCTGCCATTTCCGATCTTTCTTGTATCAGTAGAAATCTTGGGGTATTCCAGGAAGCGTGCGTAAAGCGATTGAATGTCTGACATGGCGTTCTGTTATCCGGTAAAATTACGACGAAGCAAACGAAACAAAAAGCGGAAAAGCAGCAAGTCCTGCCGGGCGGTCTTATCGCCTGTGCCTGTTTTTGAAAATTGTTGATATCTTGTAGCGTTAATAGCCTTCATGAAAAAGCTTCTCTTCTTTTTTGCCCTCCTGCCGGCCTTGGCTTCAGCACAGCTGGTCAGTCCGGACACTTTCTTAGGATACGAACTCGGTACGCAGTTTACAGCGCATGCGCGGGTGGCTGCGTATTTCAGGCAGGTGTCTGCCGCGGCAAAAAATGTCAGGCTGGTCAGTTACGGCAAAAGTTACGAAGGCCGGGAACTGATAGCGGCGTTCATATCTTCGGAAGAGAACATAGCAAAGCTTGAAAAGATCAGGGAAAACAATTTGGCCATGACCGGGCTGGGCGAACAAACAGCACTCATGGCAGAGGCCCCTGCCATTTTATGGATGAGTTATAATGTGCATGGAAACGAGGCCAATTCGACCGAAACGGCCATGAAGGTCTTGTATGACCTGGCTTCCGGCAGGGAGAATATTTCGAAATGGCTCAGAAATACCGTGGTGGTGATCGACCCATGTCTGAATCCTGATGGCCGTGAACGTTATATTTCCTGGTACACCAGTGTAGCCGGGGCCCGGCCAAATCCTGATCCGGCAGCGCGGGAACATGCTGAACCCTGGCCGGGCGGACGAACCAACCATTATTATTTCGACCTGAACCGCGACTGGGCCTGGCAGACCCAGCAGGAAACGGCAGCACGATTAAGGTTGTACAACCAGTGGATGCCGCAGGTGCATGTCGATTTTCATGAGCAGAGTTACAATGAGCCGTACTATTTTGCTCCCGCTGCGGAGCCCGTGCACCGCGACATTACGCCCTGGCAACGCAGTTTCCAGGTAGTTGCGGGTAAAAACAATGCCAGGTATTTTGATGCCAACGGGTGGCAGTACTTTACCAAAGAACGTTTTGACCTCCTGTACCCCTCTTATGGCGATACCTACCCGTTGTATAATGGGGCGATCGGCATGACATACGAACAGGGTGGTATTGGCGCCGGGCTTACCGTGGTAACGGCAGACGGCGATACGCTGACGCTGAAAGACCGGATTGCCCATCACCATACCACGAGCCTGGCTACCCTGGAAACTGTTTCGCAGCACGCCCCCCGGCTGATCTCAGAGTTCAAAAAATATTTTGAGGCGGCTATGGCCCCTAAGACGGAATACCGCAGTTACCTCGTTAAAGGCGACGATCAGGTGCGGATCAGCGCGTTAACAGCGTTGCTGGACAAAAACCAGATCCGTTACAAATTTGGCGGGGACGCGTTTGTTCCGGGCTTCAGTTATGAGACAATGAAAATGGAGCGGGTTCGTGTGGGCCGAAATGACCTGATCATCAACTCCCGGCAGCCCAAGTCCGTTCTTGTGAATGTGTTGTTCGAACCGCAGACGTATGTTGCAGATTCCAATACCTATGACATTACTGCCTGGGCATTGCCCTATGCCTACGGAATGAAGGCCTATGCGCTGAAAGAACCGCTGACCGGGACCTTTGATGCTATGGAAGATGTTGCTGCCGGTGGCGCGGCGCCAGATGCGAGGGCCTATGCCTGGGTATTGAAGTGCCGGGGTTACGAGGACATGCGCCTGGTCGAAGCGCTGCAGCGGCAGGGCGTTAAATTCCGCATTGCCGATGATGATTTTGCCATCGCCGACCAATCGTTCGCCCGGGGTAGTCTCCTGGTTTACCGGAACGAAAACGAACGGTCTGTTTCGGGGCTCGTTAAAAGGCTTGAAGATGCGGCAAGGCAATACAAACGGGATTTTGTGAGCATTAGTTCAGGATTCGCTGCCCGCGGCCGTGACCTTGGTTCTTCGCCCTACCGCGTCATGCGCAGGCCGCGTATCGGCGTGGTTTCGGGGCCCGAGACCGCTGCGCAGGGCCTTGGCGAGATCTGGCATTTCCTGGAGCAGGAACTGGGCCTGCAGGCTACACTGGTAAACGGCAGCGTGCTGGCAGGCAATCTCGATCTGCACAAATTTAACACCCTGGTTATACCTGACGGCAATTACCGGAGCCTGCCGGCAGAAGCTTTGGGAAACTGGGTCGCTACCGGCGGGCGGCTCATTGTTATTGGCGGTGCAGCAGAAGCCCTGACAGGAAAAAAGCCTTTCGATCTGAAAATGAAGATGAGACCCGAAGAGAAAAACGCAGTCAGTCAGAGAAAATATAACGAAAAGGAAAATTTCTCTGAATCAATCCCCGGGGCGATTTACCGGGTACATATGGACAAAACGCATCCCCTGTCTTTCGGTATGACCGGCGGGCTGTACTACTCGGTCAAGACAGATGATATGATTTTTGAATACCTCAAAGAGGGATACAATGTCGGTTCGGTTGATGAAACCAGTTTCAGAGCCGGAATGGCCGGATCGAAGGTGAGGGCGCGCCTAAAAGACGGCGCATTGCTGAGCGTGCAGCCGCTCGGCAAGGGACAGGTTGTTTATATGGCAGATGACCCGGTATTCCGGTCTTTTTGGTATAGCGGGAAGCAGCTGCTGGTGAACGCGCTTTTTTTTTAATAGTCTGAACGCGAGGCTTTAAATTAAGCCAGCCTGTCAGGGAAGTTTTAGATAGTTAAACCGTCCATCGGTGCAAAATTTTTTCAAATCATTTTGAACCTGTTGTATAATTAGCTAAATTTACGCTTCTATTTTTGCCTCTCATTTTTCTGGTTGCCGCTCTTGCAATCTGATTTCGCTCCAGTTCGTGTTACTAACTTAGATTACTGCAAATGGGAGAATATATACTTTGCTCGCGTGATTCGGCTTTAATTGCTTGCTGCTTTGTGAGCATTCGGTCCAGGGCATGCAGGAGCATTGAGAGTGTTGACGGGTGACGTCGATTTCTCGTCTTAAACGGTCGACATCTTAAGGCCTGATCGTTAAAGCTGTAAACTGACTGCAAATTGTATTTGTCAGTATCCATGCGGCCAGGTACAAATATTATTATTTCATAAAAACTGTCCGTTTAAAAACTGGAAAGCCGTATGTCTTTAGTAAGCAGTTACTAAAATCTATTTGTCAGTTATTATCACGCTTAATAGGGTCAAAATCTTCATCTGTTTATCGCTCCTCATTAAACCCAATTAATTTCAATTTTCTATGAAAAAACTTTTACAAAGTTTGTTCTTGCTTTTGTTTCTGGGCTCAGCAGCACTTGCACAAGAACGGACCATCACAGGAACGGTTGTGTCAAGTGAAGACAATATGCCTGTTCCGGGCGTTACTGTTCGCCTTAAAGATGCAAAGACGGGCACATCGACCGGGGCATCAGGAAATTTTTCGCTGCGCGTACCGGCGGGATCTGTTACCCTGGAGTTCACTTCTATCGGTTTTGTAACGCAGACGGTGACAACGGCCGGTAATTCAGTTTCAGTTTCTTTGAAACTCGATGCCCAGACACTGAGCGATGTGGTTGTTACGACCGCCCTAGGTATTAAAAGGTCGGCGGCTTCTACAAGCTATTCGAATCAAACCGTTGATAACAAGACGCTGACCGAAGGAAAGGTTGTGAACCTGGCCACCGGTCTTCAGTCTAAAGTTGCGGGCTTGCAGATCAACCTGGTAAATAATGGCGTAAACCCATCGACCAGGGTTGTGTTGAGGGGTAACCGGTCTATTACCGGAAACAACCAGGCCTTAATTGTGGTGGATGGAGTTCCTGTGCCCAACAGTGTATTGTCTTCATTGAATCCAAATGATGTTGCTGAGGTGAACGTCCTGAAAGGCGCGAACGCGGCCTCCCTTTACGGCTCTGAAGGTGTGAATGGGGTGTTGATTATCACTACAAAAAAAGGAAGCAAGGGCAGAACATCTGTTAATTTCAGTAGCACAACTTCGCTTGAAAGCGTTGCCTACATGCCGAAGATGCAGGATCAGTTTGGAGCCGGCTATGATCTTGATACCTACGTGCCTTATGAAAACACATCATGGGGGCCAGCATTCGATGGCTCGATGAAAGTTGTCGGACCTACGCTTGAGAATGGCGCCGAATGGATTTTGCCCTACTCCGCAATACCGAATGAGAAAAGAAACTTCTGGGATACGGGTACAACCTTTCAGAACGATCTTTCGTTTTCGGGAGGAGATGAAAAATCTACTTTCTATTTCTCCCTTCAGGATGTTAAAATTAAAGGTATAACGCCGAAAGACGAAAACCGGAGAACAAGTGTGAGATTCAATGCAGACCGCAAGTTTGGCAAGCTGAGTGCCGCAGTTAACATGAATTACACCATTGCAAATCCGGAGATGACAGCGTCGAGTGTTTACAATAATTTATTGAACATTCCGCAAAATATTCCTATTACTCAACTTCAGGATTGGAGAAATAATCAATTCGCAGCGCCAAACGGCTATTTTTCGGGTTACTTTGTCAATCCATATTGGGAAATTGACAACAACCGCCGCAACACCCGCGACGAAACGGTGAACGGGAACGTTGAATTCAGGTATGATTTTGCCCCATGGCTGAATGCAACGTACAGGTTAGGAGCCTTTAATAACAACAGCAATTATAAACAGTACTATGCGAAGGTTTCTTATACCAATGCATATGACCGGCCATCAGCGAATCCTGGAAGTGTTACTGACCGTTCTGATAATTACCGCAGGCTAAACTCTGACCTTCTCTTGCAGGCGAATAAAACCTTCGGTGATTTCAAACTCGATCTGCTGGTAGGCAATAACGTTCGTTCTGAATACACAAAATTTGTCTCGCAAACGGCCAATGCCCTGGTTGTTCCAGAACTTTACAACATTTCCAATCGTGTAGGAGAAGCGACTGTTGCCTCTGAGTTTATAGAAAAGCGACAGGTTGCGTTATTTGGTGAGTTCAATGCCAATTATAAGGACTTTCTTTACTTGACCCTGACCGGAAGACAGGAATGGGTTTCGGTGCTAAGCAAACAGAACAGAAGTTACTTCTATCCTGCGGCTGGTTTGTCGTTTGTCTTCACGAAAGGTATTCCTGCACTGCAGAATAATAATCTGCTTTCATTCGGTAAGATATTTGTCTCCGCGAACAAAACAGCGAATGTGAACTTATCTCCATATGCATTGCAGACCCCGTTCAATGTTGGAGGCGGATTCCCTTATGGGAACTTGCCTGGGTACACAGTCGGCGACCGGTTTGCCAACCCAAATCTTCAGCCTGAATTTGTGCGGGCAGTTGAAGCAGGTGTGCAACTCGGATTTTTTAGAGATCGTCTGAACCTGGAAGCGGTGTACGGAATTTCGGAATCAGAAGGGCAGATCCTGCCGATTTCCACCTCCTATGCAACAGGATACAGTTCTGCTTATGTTAATGCTGGTCTTGTAAGAAACAAAAGCCTTGAGCTAAGTCTTCGGGCCACGCCTATCCGGTCATCGGCTGTTGAGTGGACTGTTGGTCTAAACTTTACGCACCTGGATAATGAAGTCGTTGATCTCTATCAGGGTCTGACCGAGATACCTCTTGGGGGATACGCGAATTCGGCCTATATCTACGCTGTAAAAGGTCAGCCATATCCGGTTCTCAAAACAACTGCTTATCAAAGAGATCCTGCGGGCCGGATTGTCGTTAACGGAACGACAGGATACCCAATCAGGGCAACTGGGCTGTTGGAACAGGGTCAGACAAACGCACCAACAAACCTCGGTTTTAATACAAGCGTAAGCTGGAAAGGATTTACGCTGGCAGGTCAGCTTGATTACAGGACCGGTAACGTGTTTTATAATATCCTCGGAAATACAAACAACTTCACCGGCCTGTCTTATGAGAGTGCTCAATATGGCCGTCAGCCGTTTGTTGTTCCAAATTCGGTGATCGAAACCTCTCCGGGTGTTTATCAACCAAATACCAGCGTAAAAACTCAGGACGGAGGGTTCGATTATTGGTATGGCCAGTACAATAACATCCAGGAAAACTATGTAACCGATGCAAGCTTCCTGAAATTGCGCGAGCTTTCGCTCACGTATCAGCTTCCGGCAAAATGGCTTGCCGGCCAAAAGGTCGTAAAACGGGCAAGTCTTGGCGTTGTAGGAAGAAACCTTTTCACATGGTTGCCTAAAGAAAACATCTATACCGATCCCGAGTTCAACTTTACAGACGGAAACGCAGTTGGTATTTCAGATTATATCGCACCGCCGACAAGGATTTATGGCTTTAACTTAAATGTAACGTTCTAGCAAAGAAAATAATGAAAAGATTATCCAGATATGTTGTACTGGCACTTTTTGGTGCTGCTACACTAACAGGTTGTGAAAAAAACTTCCTGGACGTGAATGACAATCCCAATCAAACGATATCAGCAACCCCCCAGCTTTTGCTGTCAGGTGCGCTAAACAGGACAACCAGCAACCTGACCCTGAACTTCAATCAGCTGGGGAACCTATGGGCTGGCTATTGGGCGCCGCCCACTGATTTTCTGTATTACATAGATGAGAAGCAGTATAATGTGACTTCGTCATTTAATGTAGCCAGTTGGGAAACCACTTTTGATATTCTAAATGACTACCAGGAACTTGAACGTATCTCTACCGAAGCAAACCTCCCGGTGTATGCGGGAATAGCAAAAATAATGAAGGCTTACGGTTTCCAACATCTTGTTGATGCCTATAACAATGTCCCGTTTTCAGAAGCCCTGCAGGCAACCGCCGTTATACGACCAAAGTATGAACCTGGGCAAACTGTTTATGAAGGCAGCCTTGCCCTGATAGACGCAGGTATGCAGTCGATTAAATCAGCCGGCGCTTCAGCAGTCAGGCCTGGTAATGACGACATCTTTTTTGGCGGAAACACAACAAAATGGTTAAAGTTTGCAAACACCTTGAAATTGAGAATGCTGATCAGGCAGTCTGAGGTTCCGGGCAGGCAAGCATATATTACTGCAGAAATAGCTAAGATCGTTGCAGAAGGATCCGGGTTTATCGGGGCCGGTGAATCCGTATTGTCAAACCCCGGGTATCTCAACTCATCCGGTAAGTTGAATCCTTTTTGGGAACGCTACTATGCTAATTCGGCTGGATCCCTTACAGATTATTACAGGGCGACCCGGCCAACGGTTTTCGTAATCAATAAATATGAGAGCAACGCAGATCCGCGTGAAGCCCGTATGTACGCTACTGTGTCTGGCGCTTATAAAGGCGTTGAACTTGGCAGGAATAGCGGTGACGCAGATGCGATTAATTATAAAGCCAATGTGACATCTCCCCTGCTGCCCGGGGGGGGAGTCCTCAAATCTGGTACACAACCAACGATGATCTTGTCTTCTTTCGAAAGCCTTTTTCTGCAGGCAGAAGCTGTACAGCGCGGGTGGCTTACCGGCGATGCACAAGCGCTTTATAATGCTGGCGTAGCCGAGTCATTCGCATTTTTAGGAGTTGCTAATGCCGCCGCTTCAGCGGCAACTTATATCGCCCAGCCCAAGCAGAATGTGAATTTTCCGACCTCTACGAATAAAATTCAGGCTATAATATTCCAAAAATGGTTGTCACTCAACAGCATTAATGGCTGGGAAGCCTGGAATGATTTCAGGCGTACCGGATACCCTGCCGATAATCCGCTGTCGGTCGATGCCGTAACACCGAAACATCCGGTCAGATTGTTTTATCCTAACTCAGAACTAGGTACGAATGGTGAGGAGGTCGCTAAACAGGGCGCGTTGGATCCTTTTAACTCCAGGGTGTTTTGGGATGTCAACTAGCAGAAACATGTTCAACCAGTAACGGATTTTCATCTGGCTTTTTAAGCCTTTTTCTAAGTGATACCAGCCACCTCATAAGTTATTTATGAGGTGGTTTTTTTATGACTGGATATTGAGTTGTAAAGGTGAATTTTAAAACTTTTAGGAAATTTAGGATTGGGGTTAATATCGTGTGAACGAGTGTTTTATCAACAATGTTCGTCCTGGCACGATATTCATATTTCGCAGCATGTGTAAAAAAGCGTTCTTTCCACTCTGTTATTTTGTTTAAAGAAAAAATTCAATTACTGTAATAGCCTGTTAAATTTAACTTGATTATTTATGCATCGGGCTGAGATTATGGTTAATCTGTGTCCCATCTAATTGATTTTAAGCGCTGTCCCGGCAGTTTCGCGTTGTTTTTCGTATTTAGGTAGGCCAATAGCGGATTAATAGTGAAAAACCGTTCAGGTTTCGGGTTGAAATGTTGGTAATTATCATTTGTTTGTTGCTTATATGATGAATAATGGGCTATCTAGCAGATAATTCATGAAATATTAGTGCTTAGTCTATGATTTGATAAATTTTTTTGCCGGAATTTTACAAGTGTATATTTTAAAATTACTAAAAATCGCCGGGATTCTAACGGTCATACGCACTTACTTGTTATCTTTAATGTTAATTTTTGTTGTTTAAGGCCATTGTTTGTCTTGTGCTGACATGTCAATGTGATTGGAAAATTAAATTTAGAAAAGTTACAGTTTTTCCTTGCTATTTTCTAAAGCTTCGCATAATTTAGGAAATCATTTTTAATCAACTAACCTAATTTCTTACTCAATGAAAAAACTTCTACAAAGTTTGTTCATATTCCTGCTTTTTGCCCAAACGGCACTTGCACAGGAACGAACAATCTCTGGAACAGTTATCTCTCAGGAAGATAACCTTCCATTACCCGGTGTAACAGTCAGAGTTAAAGGCGCCCAGGGCGGAACTGTTACAGGTGCCGACGGCAAATATTCTTTACGTGTAGGTCCGGGCGCGAGCAGTCTGGAATTTTCTTCAATTGGTTATGTTTCACAAAGTAAGGCCCTTGGGTCTTCAGGGGTAATCAATGTGACCATGGCTCCTGATGCAATGTCTCTTAACGAAGTAGTGGTGACAGCGCTGGGTGAACGGCGTGAGTCGCGCGCTCTTGGTTATGCAGCTACAGAAGTAAAAGGGGAAAGCCTTACGATTGCCAAGAATACAGATATCAGTACGGCGATTGTAGGCAAGGTAGCAGGTGTTCAGCTGAACGGATCGCCAAGTTCTTCGTTTGACAATGCATCGATCATTGTGCGAGGCATAAACGGCTTTACTGTTGGTTCGCCTTTGTTCGTCATCGACGGAACGCCGAGTTCGCAGGAGAACGTCAACCTGGACAACATCGAGAGCATTACGGTTCTGAAAGGCGCGGCAGCTACCGCATTGTATGGGCAGCGGGGCTACAATGGCGTCGTAATTGTGACGAGCAAAAAGGGATCGCGCAGCGGAGGTACTTCTGTTGAAATCAATTCAGGTATTTCTTTCGAAAAGGTTTCATTGTTGCCAGACTACCAGAATGAATATGCCGGGGGCTATTCTGCCGAATGGCAGACCTTTAAGTATGACCCTGCTGTGCATCCCGCGAGTTATGCAGCATTTAATGGTCAAAGAATTTTGGATTATGCCGCCGACGCCAGTTTTGGGCCGAAAATCGATGGGGGCTTATACCGACCCTACTACAGCTGGTACCCTGGCCCGGATTTCGGGAAACAGGTTCCCTTAACAGCTCAGCCTGATAACGTTAAGCAGTTTTTGCGCACAGGCGGGACTTATAACAACAGCATTGCATTCAACACCGGCGGCTCAAATTACAGTCTCCGGGTGGGCTATACCAACCAGACCCGATCGCTGATTCAGGATAATGCAAACAGATCCATGAACATTTTGAATGTTAATGCCACGGTAGACATCAGCAAGCGCTTCACGTTAAATACAGATTTCCAATTTGCTAAAGAAAGCCGTATCGGGCAGCCTTACGAAACTTACCGGAATGACGGACTTAATATTGTTCAGGGTTTCAACCAGTGGTTTCAAAGGCAACTGGACATGAACTACATGCGTGATAATCAGGTTCTGGCAGATGGAACGGTTACCACCTGGAATATTTTCGGGCCGAATGGTACCGCTCCTGGCGACATTACTGCTCCCCAGTACTGGGATAACCCTTTCTGGGTTGCAAACAACAATTACAGGACCCAGCGTAATAACAGGTTTGTAGGTAACATCGGACTAAAATATGACTTTGGAGCCGGGTTTGCCTTGCAAGGGTTTATTCGCGGGAACTTAAACAACGAAATTGGAGACGAGCGTATGGCGACCGGTGGTTTACAGCTCGATTATTTCAGGGACCGCAACTGGACAGATAATGAGTTCAACTATGAACTGAACCTGACCTATAACAAAACATTCGGAGACTTTGCGCTTAACGCGTTAGCTGCGGGAAACCTGCGCCATGACAGACGAGAGCGGCTGAATATGGCAACAGAGGGCGGCTTAAGTTTTCCTAACTACTTTAATATTGCAGCATCATTAGCACGACCTACTGTATCTAATGATTATTATGAGAAAGAGATCCGAAGTGTGTTTGGAAAAGTATCACTTGCCTATAAAAACTACCTGTACCTGGACGTTACCGGCAGGAATGACTGGTCTTCAGTATTTGCGCCAGATCTTAATTCTTATTTCTATCCGTCTGTATCCCTGTCTTATATTGCATCAGAATTCTTTCCAGAAAGTGTAAAAGAGGTGTTGACTTTTACTAAATTGAGGGCGGCCTATGCTCAAGTGGGTTCAGACGTGGATCCCTACCGCATCAACCTGCAGTACAATACAAGCCCTGCGTATGGTACCAATCCCGCACTGGCAATAGGAAATGAATTCCGGACCGGCAGGCTCGTACCGGCGCTGACTGGCTCGCTTGAATTAGGTGCGGAGCTGAAGTTTTTGAAAAACAGGATCGGACTTGACTTTGCCTGGTTCCAGAACAAGAATAAAAATCAAATCATCAGTCCAACACAAAACGGCGCGACCGGCTATACCTCGAGTTTGATAAACGCAGGTGAATTGACGAACAGGGGCGTCGAGATTTCGCTGACGGCAACACCTGTACAGTCTAAAAGTGTTACCTGGGACATTACATTGAACTACGGAAAAAGCAAAACCATTGTTGACAAGATCACTGATAAACAAACAAACGTAATCTACCAAACCTCTACGTTTTTTGGCAACACACTGAACCTGCGCGAAGGTCAGGAATGGGGTTATATCCTGGGCCGTACCTGGAATCGGGACGCAAATGGTAACGTGATCATTGCAGCCAGCGGTTTGCCCACATCTACAACCAACCAGTTCATTGGCTATGCGCGCCCCCGCTATCAGGGAGGTGCATTCAGCTCGCTTCGCGTAAAAGATTTTGATTTGGGATTTTCACTTGATTTTCAAAAAGGCGGCTTGTTTAATTCTACTACCCGAGCCTTTAACATGGGAAGCGGCCTTTCGCAGGAAACAGTTGGGGTAAATGACAAAGGCATTGATTGGCGGCTTCCTGTTTCACAAGGTGGTGGCTACAAGTTTGCTGGTGTGCTGGCTAACGGACAGCCGAATAACCGGTATGTCGAGGCAAGTACTGCTTTCTACAATGGTATGCAAACCGGATCTGGCGAACTATTCATGCTCGATGCATCTTATCTAAAACTGAGGGAAGTGAGATTAGGTTACAATGTGCCTTCTGCGCTCCTAAAGCGTACGGTAGCTTTGAAATCTGTAAATGTCGGCCTGATTGTGGGAAATGCGTGGTTAATCGCAGCTCCAGGGAAGAAATATGGTGTAGACCCGTCTGAGTTGGAAAACTTCTGGCAAGAAGGCGGTCAGCTCCCGTCATCAAGAACGTTTGGTCTGAATTTGAGGGTTGGACTTTAATCATTTTAGCTTTATGAAAAATATTAAAAAATATATACTTTTTGTGGTTGGTGCCGGTATTCTGGCATCAGGCTGTAAAAAGTTTGGAGAGTTTGGCGATACAAATGTTGACCAGACCAGGGTGGCCGACGCCGCGACGAAGGCGCTGTTAACCTATTCAATGCAAAGAACCCAAGCCACAAGCGGGGGAACAGTTCTTGGCCAGGATGGCAATATCTTTGCCCAGTACCTGTCTGAAGGACCGTACCTGACTGTGTCGCCTTTTAACGATGCGGGCAGTACATTGAACAGGTCTTACTGGGGGTTCTATTCAGAGATACTGAAGAACCTGAATCAAATCATTATTTTTAATAACCAGGGGGCTCCTGAAGCCGATCCTGCCTCGAATGGCTCGAAGAACAACCAGATTGCCGTTGCAAGAATTCTTAAAGCATATACATTCTGGCGTGTTACTGACATGTGGGGAGATATACCTTATACAGAGGCGTTAAAAGGCTCAGAAAATATTACACCTAAGTACGACAAACAGGAGGATATTTATAAGGACCTCTTCAAAGAACTCAAAGAAGCCGCCGCACAGATTGATGGCGGAGCCGGACCTGCCGGAGACATCATGTTCTCGGGTGATATGAATTCCTGGAAAAAATTTGCGGCAACACAACGGTTACTCATGGCGCTGCGGTTATCAAAAGTATACCCTGATGCCGGCGGTTTTGCTGCGCAGGAATTTGCTGCTGCGGTCGCTGCCGTGCCGCTTGCAGCGAACGAAACCCTGACTTATAAGTTTCTGGCAGGTGACCCGAACAATTATAATCCATGGTATAGCAATTACAGCATCGCGAACAGAAATGACTTTGCTGTGAGCAAGACCCTGGTCGACCTGATGAAGAGCAACGGAACGGGTACTGACCCGCGCCTCAGCGTTTACGCAGAGACCTTGCCAAACGGAAGTATTGTTGGCCTACAGTTCGGCCCTGCTATTCAAACCAATATACCGAATATTTATAGCCGTATCGGCAGCAGCCTTCGCGCTGCCGGTGCGCCTGCCTACATATTTACCGGATCGCAGGTGCAGTTTGCCATGGCAGAAGCGGCGAAACGCGGATGGATTGCGGGAGGAGATGCAGCCGCAAAAACATATTATGATGCAGCAATTGATGCGTCATTAGCTCAGTATAACGTCGCGGACCCTGCATTTAAAAACGCAACGGGAATTGCCTATAGCCCTGCTACAGGCTTACAGCAGATTGCTACGCAGCGGTGGGTTTCCCTCTATCTGAACGGCTGGGAAGGCTGGCATGAATTCAGAAGAACGGGTTATCCGGCACTGGTGCCTGGACCAAATTCACTGAATGGCAACGTGATTCCGCGTCGGGTCGGATACCCAACGACTGACCAGACAACTAACCTCGAAAATTACAATGCTGCGATTAAGCAGCAAGGTTGGGCAAACAACGGAATCAATAACCGGATGTGGTGGGACAAACCATAACCATCAATAATTTAAATCATAAGGGCTTCTTGGTATAGAAGCCCTTTTTATTGAATGCCAATTTTAAATTAGATGTACGCTAACATGAACATGAAAAAAGTAGGCTGCCCATTTCTGTTTCTGATGGTTTTATGCTTTCCATCGGCTTGGGCACAGCAGCTGTTGAATACGAACGTCTCGGCAGGCATGCCGTTGCGATCCCGCAATTATGTCGAACTCAAAGGGTCTCCGTATCGTTTAGAAGATTGGTCGGCAGGAACTGTCAGGCAAGAAGATGGACAGGTAAGTAAGCACATGCTGTTGCGCTATGATGAGGTTGCCGACCAATTGACCTTTCAAAATGAGAAAGGTGTGGAAATGAGTTTCCTTGTGCCGGTAACGGAATTTGAACTGAATAGCAAAGCTCCGGAAACGAAGTCGCTGTTTAGAAAGGGCTTCACCGGAGAACGTGATGTAAAGCCAACGGCATTTTTTGAAGTAGTCCATGATGGTAAACATAAACTGCTCAAGAAAAACTTTAAGTTTATCCAGGAAAGCAGAGCTTACAATTCTGCTGTGGTGACAAGGACAGCTAGCGATCGGGTGAAGTATTATGTGGGCACCGGAACAGAACTATCTGAATTTAAACGCGATGCAAAATCAATGACCATGCTGTTCGGCGAAAACTGGCCTCCTGTAAATGTTTTCATTCGGGAAAATAAACTCAACCCGAAAAAAGACGAAGACCTGAAACAAATATTCATGTTCGCAGATCAAAGATAGAGATGCTGTCTCCTTTAACGCGCTGGGCAAGAGCGCGAAAGCCTTCTTAATGAAAAAATGTATTTCAGAAATGATTGCTAATCTTTAATTGCGCTGACAATCATTTACCCAACTGTAAGCGATCTGAATACTCCTGATCCTCTGTTAAGCCTGATTTTAATATGAGATTAATTAGGTTAATGCGGCAGAAACACGCTTGATTACAAATTGTTGCATTTCAATTGTAATTAAAATGTCATAAAAGTGTGTTTCGCATACTTTCGATTGTAATGGGGGTGTTACTGAACTTCCGGAAACTTATATTCGCTACCGAATTATTGTTAACTAACCCAAATTATTATTTATGAAAAAACTTCTACAAAGTTTTTTTCTGTTATTTTTTGTGGCTTTCACAGCGGTAGCCCAACAAAAAACAGTAACAGGAACGGTTACAGCGGCTGATGATGGCCTTGCCCTCCCGGGTGTAACTGTGAAGATCAAGGGAACCACCAATGTAGTGCAAACAAATTCAGAAGGTAGGTACTCAGTCCGGGTTGCGGAAGGTACAGATCTGGAATTTTCATTCATTGGCTACCTTACTCTGACCAGACGAGTCGGAGCATCTTCCACACTTAACGTAACCTTGCAGCTAAATTCGTCTGAACTGTCAGACGTGGTTGTAACAGGGTATACCCAAACTTCGAAAGCGAGAACTGTAAGTTCGACATCGGTAGTTGGGGGTGATCAAATCCGCAACATTCCTCAACCTTCATTCACTTCTCGCCTGCAGGGTCAGGCACCAGGCGTGAATGTGCTTTCAGGAACAGGCCAGCCAGGATCAAATGCTTCCATTCGCATTCGTGGAAGGAACTCCATCCAGGGTGGCACGACGCCGCTTTATATTGTGGACGGCGTTGCAATCGATGAAGCGACATTTTCTACAATCAACCCGAACGATTTTGAGTCGATCACGATCTTGAAAGACGCAGCAGGTACTGCGCTGTATGGTTCACGGGGTGGCAACGGTGTTGTTGTTATCAAAACGAGAAGAGGAACCTCCGGACGCGTTGTTATCGGCTATAATGTTCAGGGTGGTGTTGACGTACGGACCAGGCCAAAGTTCGATATGATGAACACAGCTCAGTTACTTGCTCTTCAGGAGCAAGGCAAATCTGGCATTGGCTGGACGCTGTCACCTAACAATGCTGGTTCATCGCTGGCACCTGCTCGCCGGGCTGCCGTTCGTGACTCGATCAGCAAGATCAATACTGACTGGACAGATATCTTTTTTAGAGATGGAAAATTCCAGAGTCATGAAGTAACTGCATCAGGAGGCAACGATCAGACAAGATTTTACAGTAGCTTTAACTATTACTCTCAGGAAGGTATTGCACTTCGTTCGAGCCTTGACCGGTATACATATCGTTTAAACCTTGACCACACGTCAGGCAGGTTGACGTTAGGCCTGCAGAGCAACCTCGGCTGGTCAAAGTCAAACTTTATCGAATCTGAAGGCAGTGTTACATTGGCAAACCCATTTGCGTCAGTTTACCTGGCATCACCATGGGAAAATCCTTATGGACCGGATGGAAGAATTATTACCTCAAATAATACGACTAACGGGTTCGCGCCGTTTAATCCGTTTACGGCACAATATGGTTTGCTTGCAGACAGCCGTTTAGGTTCAAATGCACTCGATCGTTTATATAACTCGACATTAAAGACAGATCAAATTAAAACGACGGCGATTGCAAACGCGGCATACGAAATTTATGATGGCTTAAAGCTGACCACTACCTTAGGTTTGGATTACCGCCAAACCGTTCAAGAGAGAAGCATCTTCCCTGGATCGCACGCCGGTGTAGCAGTAACGAACGGAAACCAGGGATCGTTCTCTGATGCTGTAACCCGAGTGCTTAACCTTACATCTACTTCTGGTTTGACTTATGGAAAATCATGGGGCAAAAGCCAGATCAATGCCAACGCGCTTGTCGAAGCAGTTAGAAACAGGTTTAATACCTTCAATTTCACGGGCTACGGTATCAACCCCAAATTACTTAATACGCCAGCTGGCATAACGCCTGGTACAAATACCAACGCCATGATTCCTGCGGTAGGTGGCAGCAAAACCGAGTACGGCTTCACGTCTTATATCGGGCTTGTCAACTATACGTACGATCGCAAGTATACCATTCAGGGATCGTACCGTGTAGACGGTTCGTCGAAACTTCCACAGAAAAACCGGTGGCAGGATTTTTACTCGATCGGTGCAAACTGGAATGCTAAAGAGGAAGACTTCTTAAAAGACAGCAAGTTTGTAAATGCATTGACTTTGCGGGCTTCGTTTGGTGAAACGGCTACAGCGCAGAACCAGTCTAACTTCGGTTACCTGCCAACTTACGGAAATGTTTCTTACGCAGGTGTTTCAGGTATTGCTCCGGCTACCCCTGGCAATCCCGACTACAACTGGGAATACAAAACCGAACTCAATATCGGTGTCGACTTTGCCGGCTGGGATAACCGTATCCGTTCTTCAGTAGACGTGTATTCCAGCAAAACGAACAACCTCTTTATAGCGCAAAAGCTGTCAAAAACCTCAGGGTTTGATGAATTAGCCATCAATGCGGGTAATATGCAGAACAAGGGTATCGAGGCAAATGTTGCGGTTGATGTACTCGCAACTTCAAATTTTGTTTGGACCTTGAACGCGAACATCGCTTACAACAAGAACGAAATCACCAACCTTGGTCAGGCAACTGAATATCCGTTAGGTACTTCCATCATCCGTGTGGGACTTCCTTTCGGATCGCACTATATTCCTGGATTTGCAGGTGTAGATCCGGCAAATGGCAATCCATTGTATTACAATGTTGATCCTGCGACGAAAGAAATGAATGGTACGACCACTTCTGTTTTCAACCAGAATGCCCAAAGTGTAGCACAATGGGGAACCTATGTGCCTCCTACGACCGGAGCATTCGGAACCAGCCTGCGCTACAAAGGGTTTGGTCTGAGCACACTGTTTGCATTCTTTGAAGGATTCTCGATGTTCAACAACGAGTCATTCTTCCTGGCAAGTACGTCTCAGTTCTCGGCATATAACCAGCAGACCAGAATGGTAAATGCGTGGACGCCAACCAACACCATTACAGATATTCCCCGCTTAGGTGCACCAAGAGAATTTACTTCTTTTGACATCGAGGATGCATCGTTTATACGTTGGAGAAACCTAACGCTCAGTTACGATCTTCCTGCAAAACTACTTAGCAATGTGAAATTCCTGAGTGGAGTAAGGGTGTATGCGATGGGCCAAAATCTTGCAACCTGGACAAAATGGACCGGATTTGATCCGGAAAATGATAACAACATCGCCCAATTTAAATACCCCGCCCCGCGGAACTTTTCTTTCGGCATTGATGTTAAGTTTTAATAGATAGAGACATGAGAAAGACATTTAATAAATATATAGCGGCACTTCTTCTGGGGACCTTACTGGTATCTTGTGAAAAGAACATTGAACTGACCCCTACCGATACCATTTCGAATGAAACCGCCATCAAAACGTATGATGACTTAGACAGAGCTGTGATCGGCGTCTACTCTAGTTTGAATTACCAACAGGCTTTTTACACCAGTACAATTATGGCAGACGAGAACCGCTGGGGTCTCGATAATTCTACCCGTAATTATGGTCTTGGTCACCGTTGGGTTTTCGACAGCAGTAACGGCGATGTAACCGCCGCATGGGCAAGCCTTTATACGACAATTGACCGTATAAACCGTGCGCTTGAGTCTGCTGACGCGGTGACTACTGCCAATGCAACGCAAGAAGCTGGTAAGGGGCGGTTAAAAGGTGAATTACTTGCAGTTCGTGGATTCGCACTGGCAGAACTGCTTCGTTGGTTCGCTCCTACTTATGAATCTACCGCGCTTGGCGTCGTTGTAATTACGAAGTCAGAAATTCTTGGCAAACCTCAGCGTAATACCTTTGCTGAAACAATGACGCAAATCAATGCAGACCTTAGCCAGGCAGACGCATTGATACCGGCATCGTTTACAGACCTCTTCAGGATTACCAAGCCAGCTGTTGCTGCTATTCGTGCGCGGGCAGCGTTATACGCCAAAGACTGGGCTGGTGCTCGCACCTATGCCGCTCAGGCAATAGCTGCTAAGGGTACGCTCGCAACCGGCACGAACTACGCGAACATTTGGAAAGATTCTAATACTTCTGAAAATTACTTTCAGTTGAGAAGAAACTCAAATGCGGGATCGGTTCGCACCTATTGGACAGATGACAATACTGACGTATTTTTCTCGCCGTCCTATAAATTGATGGACACTTATGATAAAACGAATGATGTTCGGTACAACGCATTTATCTTGAATGACACATCTGTGCCATCAACGCGTGAGAATTGGAAAGTAAACAAATATTCCGGTCAGGATGCGACCAATCGTTTCAACAACATCAAAGTTTTCAGAGTGTCAGAAATGTATCTGATTCTGGCTGAAGCAAACGCAGAACTGAACGATCTTTCCGCAGGAGCTACTGCGCTAAACGCCGTACGTAGCGCACGCATTGCTGGCTATACTCCTCAGGCATTCGCAAGTAAAGAGGCCCTTATAGATGGCATCATGCTCGAGAGATTTAAGGAGCTTGCTTTCGAAGGTCATCGCTTCTTCGACTTAAGAAGAAGGCAATTACCTGTTGTAAGAGATGATCGTGATATCGCAGTTGGTACATCTGTGCCAAAAACACTGCCAACAACGGGCCGTAACTATATTCTGCCTATTCCTGCTGCAGAAGTATTTGCAAATCCTGGAATTCAGCAAAATCCTGGATACTAGGCTGAATAAAATATTAGATAAAAACCCGGGCTAGTTCCGGGTTTTTTTTATATTTATGAAAATCTATATTACATGAAGTTTTCTCACATTTTTTATCTTTTGTTTACTGTTCTGTTCTCAAATGTTGCGTTAGGGCAAATTATTCGGATTCCAGACCAAAATGGCAAAGCAGTCGCAACTAAAAGTTATGATAACATTAAGGGCTCTGCTTTTCTGACAAAGGATTGGACCACAGGCACTGTAACTCTGGCAGATGGGACAACGTATCAGGATGTCCAGTTGAAATATGATCAGGTCGAAGACAAAATCCGGTTCAAGAGAAATGACAAAGAGTTGGAGTTTACTGTTC
The DNA here is from genome assembly GCF_003029735.1 of Pedobacter yulinensis. Lineage (GTDB taxonomy): Bacteria > Bacteroidota > Bacteroidia > Sphingobacteriales > Sphingobacteriaceae > Pedobacter > Pedobacter yulinensis. Next base: position 550,619 of record NZ_KZ686268.1, on the reverse strand, counting down.
CCGTCAAGCAGTTTTCAATAAGTGGGAATCAAAAGGCGCATGTATTTACAAGTGGTTTCCCTGCAGTCAATACCAATAGTGCGGCTTCTTTTTACGAAGTTTTGGTAGATGGGCAGGTAAAATTGCTTAAGCGTACAAAGAAGGTTGTAATTGAGACAAAAGGCTATAATGAATTCTTAGAGAAAAGATTTGATTCCAATGTCGAATACTTCATTTTGGATCAAAATAAGATATATGAGATCAAACCTAGTAAAAAAGGCGTAAGCCAGGCGGTAGCTGATCAAGGTCTGAAAGCAGGGGAGTTACTGAAAACCCAGCCTGTCAAAAATGAAGCAGATCTTACAGCGCTCATACAAAAGCTCAATGCAGGATAGTCCGCATGATTCCCGTCTGAGCGCCTTTGAACGTTTAAAGTAAAAATACGTTTCAATATTAATCCCGGTGTTATGAAATTCAAAAGGTTATCGTTATTTTTTATTGCGTCAATCAGCCTGGCTACAGGCTCCTATGCACAGTCGTTGCGCCAGCAGGTGCTTAGGCCAGACGAGAATTTTGTTCCCCTAGTAGCTCAAGTGAAATTTGACAACATTAAAGGATCTGCTTTTTTTGGTGAAGATTGGTCTATGGGCAATGTTGAACTGGGAGACAAAAAGGTCTATACGAATGTCTCATTGCGCTACGATCAGGTAAGAGATATAGTATATATAAAGCAAGGAGCGCAGGTTCTGGAAGTAAAAGGCGTCAGAAGTTTTATGGTTAATGACGGAAAATCCAAGCGTTATTTTCAGAATGGCGAATTAGCCTTAGGTGATCGCATGGCGCCTGGCTTTTATGAAACGCTGCTCACGAAAGGTGAGATGAAACTTGTTAAAAGAACCGTTAAACGCGAAATTACGACTGCAGGTTACAATGCCTTGCTCGAGAAGCGATTTGATACGGAGGTTGCATATACACTGGTAGATGGAGGCAAACGCTTCTCTTTTAAGGCTAATGAGAGGTCATTGCTGAAAGCCGTCAAGAAACAGGGCCTGAAGCTCGCAAGCAATCTGGACAAAGAAGAGATCAAAGAAGAAGCCGATTTGATCAGAATCCTAAACGCTTCCTGATCAGATACAATGGTAAGTAAATAAAATCACCAAGGTTTGAATTGCAGGCAGGTGAACGAGAGCCTCTGAAAACAATATAGCCTCATTTCGTATTCGAAATGAGGCTATTAATTTTAGCTCAGTAATTAAAGCGGCAACTTATGATTTTTGTAATAAGCATCCTGCCAGCTTAAACAATTACTTCTTATCCACACTATATTTACCCGGGCCAATAAAAATCAGGCCTATAAACACAATCGCGCTTTCAATGGCATGAGACGCGCCATTCATTCCGTCACCGTTACTCAGGTGCATCGCCGCCGCAATGATCATGGTAAAAGCGAGTGCAATCGCGGCGGGCCTGAAAAACAAGCCGATCAGCAGCAAAAAGCCGCCAATGCCCTCTGCGATGGCCGCCAGTAAGCCCCAAAAGGTCGGCGCAAAGTCAATGCCTACCACTTTCATGGCTCCGCCAACCTGTGCCCACATTTCCGGGCCACCCATTAATTTGGGCAAGCCATGAACCATGAACATGATGCCAATCCCGGCGCGCAGCAAAAGAAGCCCGGTGTTGCGGTATTTTCCTAAAGAATCAAAAATTGCCATATTTCTTAAATTAAGGTTAAGGTAATTTGCTGTTCGTGTACGTTCAAATATACTTCTTTGCCGACAAACAAAGCGCGGTTGTCTGAAATATGTCCACATGGAAACCCATAACATACCGGAAAATCATATTTCGACACGATTTCAGCGATCAGCTCATCTGCCTCCTGCCCGAAGGGAATGCTTTCAGGTTCAATTTCGTTAAATGCACCTACCAGTAATCCTTGCAGGTTTTTCAGTTTTCCCGCGCGGTCCAACATGCGCAGCATGCGGTCAATTGAATATTCGTGTTCGCCCACATCTTCGATAAAGAGGATTTTTCCGTCGAAATCCATCTCAGACGCCGATCCCGTCATCATGGCCAGCAAAGTCAGGTTGCCCCCAGCCAGCACACCGGCAGCTTGCCCGCTTCGGCCAGGCCGCTCTGCGTGATATGCATAATGAAGCGGCTCACCAAAGAGCGCTTTCCTCAGACTTTCCAGGGCTTCGGGCGTGGAGTCATCGAAGGTATAGGGCATCTGCGCATGTAAACTTGCAATGTCGTATTTGGCCAGGATGTGTGAAAGAAAAACTGTGATGTCGCTAAAGCCGACAACCCATTTTGGCTGCGCGCAAAACTTGCTGAAATCAATGCCGTCGATGATCCGCATGCAGCCATAGCCGCCGCGCCCGGCAATGACTGCTTTGATTTCGGGATCGTCCAGGAATTGCTGCATCTCTGCACCACGTTCTGCGTCAGTTCCCGCGAACTGGTGGTGTGCTCCGGTCAGCGTATTGCCGCGAATTACTTCGAGTCCCCATGACTCCAGGATCTGCAGGGCTGGTTCGATATCTTTCGGCAGTTTTTTGGCCGGGCAGGTGATGGCAATTTTATCTCCCTTTTTCAGGAAAGGCGGTAGTAAAGGCATGAAATGCGGCTTGAGTGCCTCCCGAAGCGCGGAATAAGCCTTTCCGCCCATCAGGATCACAGGTGTAATTGTTATCTTTGGCAAAATAAAAAATAGTTTTGGATAAGCACAACATTAAGCGATATACCGTTACAGCGGCGCTCCCCTATACAAACGGCCCGGTTCATATTGGTCACCTTGCAGGCGTTTACCTGCCCGCCGACACGTATGTACGTTATCTCCGCTCGCAGGGCCGCGATGTAAAGTTCATCTGCGGGTCAGACGAAAACGGTGTCCCCATTACGCTCAAAGCAAAAAAAGAAGGCACGACTCCCCAGGAAATCGTTGACCGCTACCATAAGATCATCGGCGATTCATTCAAAGAATTTGGCGTATCGTTCGATATCTACCACCGCACTTCGTCGCTTACCCACCACCAGACCGCCGAAGATTTTTTCGAAAAACTTTATAATGACGGTGTCTTTACAGAAGAAATTACAGAGCAATACTTTGACGAATCGGCCGGGCAGTTCCTGGCCGACCGGTACATTACCGGTACCTGCCCCAAGTGCGGAAATGAAAATGCTTATGGCGACCAGTGTGAAAGCTGTGGCAGCAGCCTCAATGCAACTGACCTGATCAGCCCGAAATCAACACTATCAGGAAGCGCGCCGGTGCTTCGCAAAACAAAAAACTGGTTTCTGCCGCTTGATAAGTATGAGAACCGCCTGCGCGAATACATTGAGCAGCACAAAGAATGGAAACCCAACGTGTATGGCCAATGCCTTTCCTGGCTTAATGCAGGTCTTCAGCCGCGAGCCATGACGCGCGACCTGGACTGGGGAGTGAAGGTGCCCGTCAGGGATGCAGCTGGCAAAGTGCTGTATGTCTGGTTCGATGCGCCCATCGGCTACATTTCTGCTACCAAAGAGCTGTTCAATTATGCCAAACTGGATGTCTGGAACCCCAAGGCTGAAGAGTTTTATATCAACCAGAACGAGGTCGAAAAGGGAAACTGGGAACAATACTGGAAAGATCCGGCTACCAAACTTGTTCACTTCATCGGCAAAGACAATATCGTTTTCCATTGCATCATTTTTCCGGCCATGCTGATGGCACATGGAGAATATATCCTGGCCGATAATGTACCGGCGAACGAATTCCTGAACCTTGAGGGACAGAAAATCTCGACCTCGAAAAACTGGGCGGTCTGGCTGAACGAGTACCTTACTGATTTTGAAGGCAAACAGGACGTGCTCCGTTATGTGCTGACTGCAACTGCGCCGGAAACAAAAGACAATGATTTCACCTGGAAGGACTTCCAGGCCAGGAATAACAACGAGTTGGTGGCCATCCTAGGCAATTTCGTAAACCGGGTGGTGGTTCTTACTCACAAGTATTTTGACGGCAAGGTGCCAACGCTCATGGAAGTTACGGCAGAAGACCAGGCTGTTATTGAGGAGATGAAGGCTTTTCCTGACCGTGTTGCCGCATCGCTTGAAAATTACCGATTTCGCGAAGCACTGGCTGAGGTGATGAACCTGGCTCGGCTGGGAAACAAATACCTGGCAGACACCGAACCCTGGAAACTGATCAAAACCGACGAAGACCGCGTTCGCACCATCCTGAACCTCAGTCTGCAGATCGTGGCCAACCTGGAAATTCTGATTGAACCTTTCCTGCCGTTTACAGCTGAGAAGATCATGCGCATGCTGAACTATGGTGGTTATCAATGGAATGATGCGGGTTCGCATACGCTGCTCAGGCGCGGACACGACATTCACCAGCCAGAGCTGCTTTTCGAAAAAATTGAAGATGCGGCGGTCGATGCGCAGATTGAGAAGCTGAACAACAGCCGACAGGCCAATACACCGGCGGTGGTCGAGCCGGCAAAAGACAACATCAGCTTCGAGCAGTTTGCAGCACTGGATATCCGCGTAGCGACGATTATCGAGGCCGAGAAGGTACAAAAGACGAAGAAATTGCTTAAATTGAAACTCGACACAGGTATAGACCAGCGTACGGTTGTGTCAGGCATTGCAGAGCACTACGAACCGGCAGACATTATTGGCCGGCAGGTTAGCGTCATCGTCAACCTGGCGCCGCGCGAAATCAAAGGCATACAATCGCAGGGCATGATCCTGATGGCCGAAGACGACCAGGCTAAGCTGACTTTTGTGTCTCCGGCAGACAAGATGCCCGCCGGCAGCACCATACGCTAAAATGAGCCAGTTAAATAAACTTCTTCGTGCCGTGCTTGGCGCCGGGATCCTCGCAGGATTCCTGGACGCGCTTGCAGCCATTTTGCAGTACCTGGCCCTCGGCGGCCGTACCCCGGCAATAATCTTTAAATACATTGCCAGTGCACTAATGGGACCTGAAGCTTTTGCCGGTGGTACCGGGATGGTGGTCCTGGGTGTTTGCATCCATTTTGCGTTCGCCCTGTTTTTTGCCTGGGTATTTTTTGCCATTTATCCGAAAGTCTCCACAAGGAACTGGCCGGCTTTGCTCTGGGCTATCCTTTACGGATTAGCTGTATGGGCTTTCATGAACCTGGTCGCGCTGCCGCTTAGCCGGATAAGCGCTGTAAAACAAAGTTCCGAACAGTTGATTTTGTCTGTTTTAATTATCATTTTTGCAGTAGGATTGCCAATTGTGCTTTGCACACGCGCATTCTATAAAGCCAGGCACAACTAAGGAAACGAGGGAGTCCTGAATTTGGCCCTGTAGTTCAACGGATAGAATAGAAGTTTCCTAAACTTTAGATATGAGTTCGATTCTCGTCGGGGCTACCATGAAGGAGAGATGCATTGTCTCTCCTTTCTTGTTTTGATTTATCATTGCTTTACAGCAAACTGAAGTATGCGCCGGTGTTATAATTAAAATAACTTACAGCAAGGGTTTATTTTAGCTCAATATAAAGGCAATATGACTCCTATCCATTTGTTTTAATATACACATAACCTTTTTGAATCCTTTCCCTCGAATTGGATTAGATTTACCGAATTCCTATAAAAAGTTTTGTCGGCTTTATTTTTCCTCGTTTTATTCAATTTTTCTTTTGCACAATCCGTTTAAGGCGTTATTTATTACCAAACACATTTCTAACTTTTGGAGCGCATTTTAAATTGGATACTGAATCTTACACTAACCCATTCGAAGATCTTTATCTTAGACCAGGTTCTCCGGGCATCCAGGCATCTAGGACGGGTCGAATAGAGGACGCAAACGCGCTGCTTAACACGGTTCGGGAACGAAAATATTAAAAGCCAGAGAAAACAGCATGAAAAATGCTGGATAACGAGAAGCAATGCCGGGCGGCATTTATGGCGCTAAAATATCTGTATCCTGAAGCTGTCTTTCCTACTGTATATTTTGTAATCGGGAGATTTCATTCTGGTGACATTCAAACGCTAAGGATTAATCATCGGAGCGGAAATGATTCAATCATCAGCCGTTCCATTTATGGTTGCCATGAGCTTATACATTATCAACAAGACAGCATACCAAAGAAAAGCCTTAATCTTCTCGGCTTGTATCAATGAAGTGCTGATTTTATAGCAGAACTTATATCCGGAAGGGGTCCAAATAAGCAAACGCGTAGTTACGGTAATGCTAATGAAGCGAATTTGTGAAATGAGTTTAAAAAAGTTATGGACGATCGGGAAGATAGCCATGATGGGATGTACAATTATAACCTAAAAATGGATGTCTGCCAGATCTTGGCTACTGGATCGGATATAAAATAACAGAGGCTTATTATAAAAGCAAGCGATAAAAAAAGGCAATATCGGATATCCTCCACATAAAAAACTTTCAGAAATTCTTAAATGACAGTGGGTATGCATCAAAGTTTAGATAATTCAGTACCAGCTCAGGAAGCCATAAACTCCTGTAAGCCGGTAACGTCTTGGTATTACGCACGTACCTGCTTAATCTAATTAGTCACTTTAACCAGGTTAGAGGGTACCGCCCTTTAGCACCTTGCTTCCTCATCTCCGTCACCCTTGTCGTCAAAACGCCTTGCGAAAGTCGGGATTAGCCCGTACCATCCCGCTGCCGCGGCCTTACCTTTGTATTGTTGGCCGTAAGCCATGAACAAAAATCACTCACTTAAATTAAATACCATGACAACCAGCAACCAAAACCAGATCACCATCAGTGCTATCATTAACGCCCCAGTCGAAAAAGTTTGGCACGCATGGAGCGAACCAGTACACATCAAAAAGTGGAACAGCGCGTCTGACGACTGGCATACCCCGCATGCCGAAAATGACCTGCGCACCGGCGGTACGTTTTCATCGCGCATGGAAGCAAAAGACGGCAGCATGGGCTTCGATTTTTCCGGAAAGTACGACGCTGTTGAAGAAAACAAGCTGATCAGTTACACGATGGAAGACGGAAGATCCGTACAAATCACCTTTAATGAAACTGAAGGCCGGACCGAGGTGATTGAAAGTTTCGACCCCGAACAGCAGAATAGCCGTGAAATGCAGCAGGAAGGTTGGCAGGCCATTCTGGACAATTTTAAATTGTACGTGGAGCAGCTTTAATTTTCCAAAGGTATCCTTTCAGGCGCAACCAGGCTGACCTGGCTGATCCGCCCCGCTAAATCGTCGCTTTTGCCCCTTTGCCGGGCATTTGGGGCTGCCTACTTTTGATGTACCGGTTTATGGCCGAACGCTGCGCGTCCCCGTCATCTCGGTCATTTTTACACCTGAAACAAATTCACCTATGGAAACACAAGCCGTTAGTCCCCGACTTAATGCTTTGCTTGATCTTTACGACATGCAGACCGATTTTTTTAAGCGTGCGCTTGTCGAAATATCAGATGAGGATGCCCACAAACGATTGGATACGAAGGCCAACCACATTGCCTGGCTGGCCGGCAGCCTCGTTCAGCAGCGATTCGAGCTGGCCGGTATGTTCGGTGTTGCCGAACAGCCGGTGGCCAATGAGCTTTTCAAGAACAACCAGGGCATCAGGGACGACATAAGCTATCCCTCGCTGACTGTACTCAAAGACGATTGGAAAGCGATCAGTCCTAAACTTCGGGAGGCCTTGCTGAAAGCCAGCCAGGAAAAACTGGACAGCATATTCGAAATGATGCCGGGTTTTTCCATGACACACTATGAGCTTCTCACCTTCACAATTTACCGTGAAGCAAGCTGCATCGGACAGATTGCGCTCTGGCGGAGGCTGCTCGGCTACGATGCGCTAAAATACGATTAACCGATGCTGTTGAAAGATCGTGTAACCGTTGTATACGGCGCGTGCGGGTCTGTCGGTGGCGCAATAGCACGGGCATTTGCGGCAGAAGGTGCCGCATTACACCTCGCTGGAAAGCACCATGACAGGTTAGCATTGCTGGCAGCAGAACTCCGGGGCCGGGGAAACACGGTATATACCGGGGTGGTCGATGCCACAGATGGCCACGAAGTGAACGCGTACCTGCAGCGGGTTGTGAACCTCTCTGGTAGAATTGATATTTCCTTTAACCTGATCGGCTGGCAGGATGTTCAGGACGTCGCCTTGGCAGACATGGATGTTGAAGACTTTTTGCGTCCGATCCGGATTGCCATGCAAAGCCAGTTCTTGACCGCTGCAGCCGCCGCGCGCAGCATGCGGCGTCAGGGGTCAGGGGTGATTCTCTTCCTGACAGCTACTCCTGCCGGGAAGGCTTACGCGGGAGTAGGTGGCTTTGGTCCGGCCTGCAGTGCTGTCGAAGCCTTTTCCCGTAACCTGGCCGCTGAATTAGGGCCATCGGGCATCCGCGTCATCACCCTTCGTTCTGCGGGCTCTCCTGATTCAGCTGTTTTTCGCAACGCCATTGCCGCCGGGGGGTCCGAAATACAAGCAGCCCTGGACCGCATCGTGAACGATACCATGCTTAAGCGCATGCCGCTGCTTAGCGAGATTGCAGATGCAGCTGTGTTTGCCGCATCAGACCGCGCCTCGGCAATAACCGGTTCCACACTCAATCTGACCTGCGGAACAACCAGAGATTAACCTTATCACCCCTCACAAAAAAAGCCCGGAATTTTCCGGGCTTCGTGTTTCGCCTTATTTGTTCTCTCTCTTTCGCGTATTGTCGCGGTTCGATGTCTGGTCTGAACGCTGGCCGCCGCCATTCGTAATTCCAGTCATCTTCCTGTCCTGTTTCGGATTATGATACATCCGGTCTGAGGTACTGTTTCCTTGCTCATTTCCCGTATGTTTCGGGGCTGCTTGATTTTTCATAACGCTCTGATTTAGTGTTGATGATTGTCTGCTTTGATAACGCTGCGCAGCTGCCGTTGTTTTTAGTTTTTGCAAAAGGAAAGCATTCCGGGTAAATCGATCATCGTATTCTGTTGGTTTTAAGTGGTTTATCCATATATGCGTTTCAATTTCCAAAATATGCTGCACCATTGGAGCGTGATCGTTAAATTTGAGAGAATCAATATAAACTGTTTTTGAATGAAGGGCAATGTGGGGATAGGGCAACGCTGTTGTCTGTTGTTTTCATTTTTACTCCTGCTTTGTAATTTTTTGCAGGCTGCGCAGGTACCGGTGCAGGTAAACGATCAACGGCCGCAGCATATCATTTCCTATGGCGAGATCTGGCAGCTGGAAGATGCGACAGGAAAACTGGGCATCAACGATATGCTCAGGCCTGTCCATGGGGAACGGTTCCGGCCCTCAACTTCCTTTACGCCTAAAGCACACAACATCAACTCCTGGTATTGGTATAAATTTAAGATCCGTCACCATGCCGACTCAAAAAAGAACTGGATTCTTGAGTTTTTCGATCAGACGATAGACGACATTCAACTGTACGTGACCGACGGAAGCTCTGTTCTCAAATCGCGCCGGCTGGGCGATTCCTATCGTTTCACCCACCGCGACTACCGGCATAAAAACTTTACTGTAGAGCTTCCGAATGAGAAAACAGAAGAGCTGACCTATTACGTCCGCATCAAATCTTCACAATCGGCCAGCATCATCGTCGTATTGCGCAATGTCAAGTGGTTTGTGCAGTATGCGTTGGATGAATACCTGTTTTTCGGTCTGTTCTATGGAATGGTTATCGTATTCAGCCTTTACAACCTGATGATGTATGTAGCCGTGCGCCAGCGGCAGTACCTGTATTACGTGCTTTACAACCTGAGCATCGGCTTTTACGAAATGACGATAGACGGTGTTGCCTTTCAGTACCTCTGGCCCGATACGCCCTCGCTGAACCAATACTCATACGGCCTCGCGCTTTACCTGACCAGCGTCTTCGCCTTGTTGTTTACCCAGAACTTTTTATACCTGCGCTCAAAAGCACCGCGTTTTCACCTGGCGCTAACCGTCATCATTGTTCTGCGCAGCGCCTACTTCATAGCCAGCTTTTTTTATCCGGTTTTGTTTAACGCCAAATTTGTCGAGATCGTGCCGCTGGTTGCAGCCTTCTCTGCAGGCGTATATGTGCTGCAGCGGGGTTATAATCCCGCGCGTTTTTTCGTCGCCGGATATAGTTTTCTGCTGGCCGGTTTCATCATCAAAATACTCATTCTCCTGAACGTAAGCTGGCTGCCTTATGGTCCGCTTACACACTACAGCCTTAGTTTCTGTTTTGTCGCCGAGATGATCCTGGTGTCGTTTGCCATTGGCGACAACATTCGCCACCTCCGCAAAAAGAAAGACCTGGCACAGAAAAGAGTCATTGAACAGCTCCAGGTAAATGAAAAACTGACCAATACGCTGAATAAAGAACTGAGTTCGCTCGTTGAGCAACGAACGGGCGAAATTGTGGCTCAGGCCGAGATCATCAAAAGCCAGAACGCAACGCTTTCAGATATGAACAGCCGGCTGCTTGAACAGGCAGAAGAGATTTCGCGCATGAATGTGTTACTTGAAAAAGACAACCAGGAACTGCAGCAAAACATTGAAAAGGTTTCGCGGGCACGCGTCATGTCGCAAGACGTGGATTTTGAAGAGTTCAGTAAGATTTATCCTGACCGTGATACCTGTTTCAAGTACCTGGCCGAATTGAAATGGGCAAATGGGTACGAATGCAGGCGGTGTCACCATACACATTATCTGTCCGGGCAGCTGCCGCACAGCAGGCGGTGCTCAAAATGCCGCTATGAGGAGTCGGTTATTGCGCACACCATTTTTCAGAACAGCCGTATACCCATTAACAAAGCGTTTTACATGCTGTTCCTGGTTTACACGAGCAAGGGCAAAATTTCGTCCCACAAATTGTCCGAAATCCTGTCGATCAGGCAAAGCACCTGCTGGTCGTATGGCAGTAAGATGAAGAAAATCATGGAATCGAAAAAACGGTCGCTGAAGAATGCAGGCGATAAGGGCTGGAGCAAGCTTGTTTTTGAGGAAATGAGCGACTAACAAAGCCATGATGTCTTGTCATTAGACCGTATCAGTCTAACTGTCTGTGCGTGCAGCACTGGCTGATAATGAAGGCTTAAGGAAACCCGTCTAAGCGTATCATTTTTTGATTAACATTCTGTTTGTCAATGTTTTATTTGATTTTGGCTTTGACTTTCCAGTCATTCGTCGTTAACTTTGGCCGCAGGGTTCACATCAGGCGCTAAACGCCATTAGTAGATCCTCTGTATGGTTCAGGTCTTTAACCGAGGAGCCGCCCCGGCGCAGCCGTTCAAAAGAAATAATCAATTCAAGCAGATATGCCAGCTAAACTGATCCTGTGTTTGTGTATCGCCTGCATCTTTTCAGGCGTCCGGGCGCAATTTGTTTCCTTCTCAGGACCGGAACTCGACAAGCTAAAAAATCGCATGGCTGCCGATCAGCAGGCTGCGGTGCTGTATTCAAAGTGGAAGCGTACAGCCGAAGCGGCGTTGGCGTCAAAGCCGCAGCCAATCGAAAAAATCAGGTCGCAGGGCTTACTCATGGGAAACCCCGCGAAAACAGCAAGCCTGAATGCGGTGGCCGATGCGCCAAAAATGTATGCGCTTGCCCTTGTGTACCGGATCGAAAAGGACGAAAAGTACCTTAACAAGGCAACAGAATTTCTCTGTTCCTGGGCGCGCACAAACCAGGCGACCGGTAATCCTGTCGACGAAACCAAACTCGAGGAAGCTTTTCTCGCGTTCGATTTGATCCGACCGGCCGTCAAAAGGAAACAGCGTGACAGTATAGCCCGTTGGCTCAACAGCATCGCGGCTGCTGAATTGAGTGCTGCCTCGGCCAAGGAAGGACGGTCAACAGCAAAAAACAACTGGAATTCGCACCGCATTAAGATCATGGTGCAAACGACGCTGGCTACAGGCACGCGGCAATTCAAGGCGGCGATCGATAAAGCGATCAGGACACAGCTTGCCCTGAACCTGCAGGCAGATGGCTCGACCTTCGACTTCCATGAGCGCGACGCCTTGCATTACCACATTTATTCGCTTGAACCGTTGCTCAAGGCCTTGATAGCCTGGAGGCGTGCCGGCAACACAGATTACTTCCGGTATTCAACTCCGGGCGGCGCATCATTAAAAAAATCGGTTGATTTTCTTCTTCCGTTTTTTACAGGTCAGAAACAGCACATCGAATTTGCCAATAGCAAAGTCGGTTTCGACAAAGCCCGGGCTGGCAATGGCGAGAAGGGTTATGTGCCCGCAGCATTTGTACCCGGCCGGGCCATTCCGGTCTTTACATTGGCCGCTTATTTCGATGCAGCCTACACTGCGGTGTTAAACCACGCTGAACCCCGGCCAGCGGCGTACCTAGACTGGGAACTGCTGTCGTCTGAAGTTAAAGCCGGAAGAAAATGAAAATCTTGATTGCTATTGGCTTCCTCGTCTGTTTAGCACCTAAACAACTGCACAAGGATTCTTTATCTGCCCGGACCCGGGAGATGCTCAGGAGCCGGGTTATCAGGGAGGCGAAGGCCGCTTTGCGTCTTGAGCCGGTTACCATCACGGCCTATCCGGCGTCCAGAAGTACGGGTACCCGGCATGACTTTTATTCGGAAGGCGATTACTGGTGGCCTGATCCTGCCAATCTGCAGGGCCCCTACATTCAGCGCGATGGCCTGAGCAATCCAGCCAACTTTGTTGCGCACAGGCAGGTCTTGATCCGGTTCAGTAAACTGACCGGAGCACTGGCTTCAGCCTACCTGCTTACCGGCGAGGAACGGTATGCGGTGCAGGCGCTCCGGCACCTCAAAGCATGGCTTGTCGAACCAGCTACGCTTATGAACCCTTCATTGGCTTACGCACAGGCGGTAAAAGGGCGTTTTACCGGAAGAGGTATCGGCATTATCGATACCATTCATTTGATGGAGGTGGCCAGAGCGATCATGGTATTTGGCGGCTCAACGCTTTTTCAGAAAGAGATGGGCGCTTTAACCGGCTGGTTTGAACGTTACCTCCATTGGTTAAACACCCATCCGTACAGCAAAGACGAAATGAACGCAAAAAACAACCACGGCACCTGCTGGGTCATGCAGGTAGCCTGTTTTTCAAGGCTTACAGGCAACAAGCCGCTGCTCGACCTTTGCCGGCAGCGGTTCAGGGAAATTCTCCTGCCCGGTCAAATGGCAGCAGACGGCAGTTTTCCACTTGAAATAAAGCGTACCAAACCCTACGGGTATTCAATTTTCAACCTCGATGCAATGGTGATGTGCTGCCTGCTGTTGTCTGATGGTGAAAATGACCTGTGGAATTATGCATTGCCTGATGGCAGGAATATCCGCAGAGCGCTGAACTTTCTTGAGCCTTACCTGAGAAATAAGAACAGCTGGCCTTATCCCCGCGATGTCATGTATTGGGATGAATGGCCGGTGGCGTCGCCCGGATTGCTTTTTTCAGCAATCAAGTTTGAAAACAAGAGCTGGTTCGATACCTGGTCAGGCCTGAATCACCAACCAGCAAACGATGAAATTATCCGGAATCTGCCTGTACGCAACCCACTGCTGTGGCTGGACCTGGTAAATCCCTGATGCTGTATAGGCGTGCATGGGAATATGCTGCCGAAAATGCAAAATTCCTGAAGCGTATCGCTGCAATTCATGCGGCGGTCGCTAAGCACTGAACACCAGGGCTTACAAAAAAGAAACAGTTGCGGCTGAAGCGTATCAATTGTTTCATAAGATGCTGATGTAAAGATAATTAGCGCTGTAAATTTTTTCGGGTTGCTCAACAAAATGCTATTTTGCGAGTCTGACGGTCGACCGGGTGGATTGATCATCCTGCAAGGCCCGGGCTATTGGCTGGCAATTCAACTTATAACTTCCAACAATGAAAAGAGCTATCATTTGCATCATGCTGCTTGCGTCATTGACCGCAGGCGCACAGAGGGATGCGATTAAAAAACAGTTTACGGCATTCGAACCACAGGTCGGCCTGTTACTTCGGGAAGCGGCCCGGGTAGCGCAAAACGGACGAAACTTCCCGCGCACAACAGAGAAAGGCAAGTTGAAAAATGTCATCTCCCGCGACTGGACAAGCGGCTTCTTCCCCGGCATGCTCTGGCTGATGTATGAGGGAACAGCAAATAAAAAGTGGCTTGAGGCGGCCCGGGAGTATACCGAAAAGATGAAGACCGAACAGTTCAATAAGGGTACGCATGATCTTGGTTTTATGATGTATTGCAGCTTTGGAAATGGCCTGCGTCTGACTGCCGATACCGCGTACCGAAAAGTACTGATCCAGTCGGCACAGTCCCTGATCAGCCGGTTCAACGAAAAGACCGGTGTGATCCGGTCATGGGACCACCACCAGGATGTCTGGAAATTTCCGGTTATTATCGACAATATGATGAACCTGGAACTGTTGTTTGAGGCCACCCGTTTAACCGGCGATTCCACTTTTCATAAGATCGCAGTACGGCATGCTGATGTAACGCTGAAAAACCATTTCAGGCCGGACCACAGCTCTTTTCATGTGGTAGACTATGACCCGGAGACTGGCCATGTGCGTAAGAAAATGACGCACCAGGGGTATGCAGATGCATCTGCCTGGGCACGCGGCCAGGCATGGGGGCTATACGGATATGCTGTTTGCTACAGGTATACCCGCGACAAGAAATACCTCGTGCAGGCAGAACATATTGCCGGCTATATCATCAGGCACCCGAGGGCAACTGCCGATCTCATTCCTTACTGGGATTATGATGCACCCGGCGCCGGCCAGCCGAGAGATGCCTCTGCAGCAGCTATAACCAGCTCTGCGCTTTTTGAACTGTCAACACTCTCGGGCAAACCGGAATACCGCCAAAAAGCTCAACTGATCGTGGATAACCTGGGCAGGGGCTACCGCTCAGCACCCGGGCAAAATGCCGGGTTTATTCTGGAACACAGCACCGGCCACCTCCCGGCCGGGAGCGAAATCGATGTACCATTGGTTTATGCCGATTATTATTACCTGGAAGCATTGCTTCGCAGCAAAAAATGATAAAAAAGCCTGCTGCATCTGCAGCAGGCTAAAGCACGCATTCAGGTAATTAGAATTTGACACCAATGCCAACCTGGAAGACCTGGTTTTTAAACTCAGGTGTACGGCTGGTACCGTCTTCGTTATTTTTCTGGAAATCCAGTGCATAGCGTCCGTGGATGTCGAACTGTTGGTTGATGTCGTAACGGAAGCCGATGACACCACCAACCAGGCTTTTACGGAAGCGGTCTGAATCTTCGTCGATCTGCTGTTCAATCGTACCTAGGTCGTTTTCGTATTTATTGTTGGTAGACAACAGGAACGATACTTGTGGTCCGGCAATGAGGTTCAGGCCTCCGACCAGGTTAATCCTGGCCAGCAAAGGGGCATCAATAAAATGTGTGGTTTGGGTAAAGGTGCCGAAAGGAGCATCAGCCTTGTAGCCTTTTGTTGAGTACACTAGTTCGGGTGCAAAAGCCAGCCTGTCTACGATCGGGATGTCGAGTGTTACACCACCATTGAATCCAACCAGATAGTCTGTGTTGAAATTGTTGTTCCCATCATCTTTGATGATGTTAGAAATGTTTAATCCGGCTTTCAGCCCTAACCTGATTTTGCTGTCGCTCTGTGCGCTGGCTGCAACTGTTACAAACAACGCGGCAGCCAAAAAGAATAATTTTTTCATAATGGTTTTAAAGTATGTTACAGTGCGCTAAGTAATAAACATGCCAATGTATCCTGGCGTTGGCTGCGCAGACAAAAACCGGGTGTATAGGGTCGATTTGACCTTTGCTTCTGGTAAAGTCAGTTTGTCGGTCAGGCGCGGGTATGTATCAAATTTAATACAAAAAGCAAAGCCACGCGGGAAATCAAAGCCTTGGTTTACCTTCGTATCGTGATCTTTAAACTGCTTGTTCTGCCGTTTGTTTTATCGACACTGGTGTGTACCACTGCCATGTACCTGTTGCTGCGCAAACGCGGCTTGCCGCGTCTTACGTTCTGGCTTTCGGTGGTATCGCTGGGGTTTGGTCTTGGTTTTATCTTTTTTATCGGGATATACCTGGTTTTTAGCAAACAGTATTTTAGGCAAATCAACTAACAACAACAACACAAAATGACCATTAAAAAACCAGTTTTTCTTTTTGCGCTGGCCGTTCTCGCTTCAGGTAAGCTGGCTGCTCAGCAACCCAGCTTTTCGGCATTGCTTGACGCGCCGCCACGCTGGGTCGACTCTGTTTTTAACAAAATGAGCCGCCATGACCGCATTGCACAGCTCCTTTTTGTGCGGGCACATACCAACCTGAGCCAGGCTTACCAGGACTCTGTTGGCCGGGTCATTAAAAACGAACACCTGGGCGGTGTTGTTTTTTTTCAGGGCGGTCCTGTCAGGCAGGCCGCATTGACCAATAAGTATCAATCGGTTAGCCGTTATCCGTTACTGGTGACTTCAGACGGAGAGTGGGGCCTGGGCATGCGCCTGGACAGCACCATGTCTTATCCCTACCAAATGGCCCTGGGAGCCATCCAGGACAAAAGCCTGCTTCACAAGATGGGGCTCGAAGTGGCCAAAGATTTCAAACGCATCGGTATGCACATGAACCTTGCGCCCGTCGTCGATGTCAACAACAATGCGCGGAACCCGGTCATCAATTACCGTTCGTTCGGTGAAAACAAATATAACGTTGCCCAGAAAGCCGGCGAATATGTGCGCGGCATGCAGGATGGCGGGCTGATTACCAGCATTAAACACTTTCCCGGACATGGTGATACGGATGTTGATTCGCATTACGACCTGCCGCAGCTTAAGTTCAGCAAAGAGCGGCTCGACACGCTTGAAATGTACCCCTTCCGCGAGCTGATCAGGCAGGGTGTTTCGGGCGTGATGGTTGCGCACATGAATATCCCTTCATTAGACAATACGCCTAACCTGCCGTCTACCCTGTCAAAACCGATCATTACCGATGTCCTGAAAAAGGAGATGAATTTCAAAGGTATTGTCATTTCAGATGCTATGGACATGAAGGGAGTGGTTAAATATTTTAAGGATGGCGAGGCCGAAGTACGGGGTATCCTGGCCGGAAATGACATCCTAGAGTTGTCTGAGAACAGCGTACAGGCAGTAAAAATGATTCGTCGCGCGGTACGCAAGGGCCGCATATCAATGGATCAGATCGATTCAAGTGTAAAAAAGATCCTGACAGCAAAGTATTTTGCAGGCCTGCACCAGGCAGATACCGTTAACCTGAGTAACCTCTCCGCAGATCTGAACCGCAGTGAAAGTGTGGCGTTGCGCCAGCAACTTGCCGACGCGTCGATGACGCTGCTGCGCGGGCAACAGTATGTAAAGACCCTTTCGCCGCTGCGCAGAACTGTCCTGATCAGTATTGGCATGCCCGAGGTATGTGTTTTTCAAAAAGAATTGGCAGCCTATTACAAAAACTCAGTCCATTATGTGCTGAGCAGCACGGCAAATGCCAACGCCATTGCCAAAATTCTCCGGGAAACGAGCGGGTTTGACCAAATGATCATTGGCATACATGATAGCCGGACCAGGCCCGGAAACAATATGCCCCTGAGCGCAGATGTCAGGAATTTTATTCGCGAAATGGCTGGGAAAAGAGCGGCTTTTGCCTTTTTTGCAAATCCGTATAATCTGGCCGCAATTCCAGGCCTTGAAAACAGCTCGGCACTGCTGGTTGCTTACCAGAAAGAAGAATGGATGCAAAAGGCCGCAGCCGCTGTATTTAAAAATGAGCTGATCGCTACCGGAAGACTACCTGTTACGGTAAACAGCTTTTTCAAATATGGCGATCGCGACGAAAAAGTTGCGGCCGCTCCTGCCGATTAATTACCTGGAAGCTTTTGCGGGTGGATTGACGGCTTCGACAGTCCACCCCTTTAAAAACTCCATCACTTTTTTTACGCTGTGACCTTTTCCTTCTTCCAGGTAGGCCGAGTTCTGAATGTGCAGCACTTTGCCTTTGCCGTCAATGACTAGGAACACCGGAAACCCAAAGCGGCCCGGATGGCCCAATGAAGCCAGCAAAGCCTCGTTTTTGTTTTCCGGGCTATAGTTGATCAGTACCTTTTCAAAGTTCTGGTTCAGGAAGTTTTTAAGTTCGGGCGTTGCCTCGACCAGGTTGTGAAAAGCAATGCACCACACACACCAGTTCCCGCCAACCTGTACAAACACATGCTTGTTTGTTTGCGCTGCTTTCGCTACTGCGGCCTTCAGTTCGGCCCGTGCATCGGCCTTTGGGTTATAAATGTTTGGTTTGTCCTGGCTAAAGGCGCCGGTGCTCACAAAGAGCAGCAGAATGCATATGAGTTTTTTCATGGTCTGTTAAAGTTGCCTGAGGTAAAGTTACAGTAAAAAGCGGCATCGTCCTATACAGGCTTTGGGCTGCGCCGTATAGTTCTATCTTTGTTTGGCATGTATACTTCTTATCTGGATTTGCATACCCACCAGACGCTGCAGCCGGCGGGGGTACAACGGGTGTTTAACGTAGATGTGACGGCTGAGTCTGAAGAGCTGCCGGGCGGCTGGTTTTCATGCGGCATACATCCCTGGCATGCCGAGCTGACCTATGAAAGCAACCTGACAAAGCTGCGCGCCCTGGCCGCCATGCCCGAAGCCCGGCTTATCGGCGAATGCGGACTTGACAAGCTGCGCGGTCCCGCTATGAAAGTACAGCTACAGACGCTTGGGATGCACGTAAAGCTGGCCGAAGACATGGGGAAACCGCTGATCATTCATTGTGTGCGGGCATTTTCAGAATTACTCGACATGCGAAAGCGTTTAAAAATCAACGTTCCGGTCATTATTCATGGCTTTAATAAAAAACCGGAACTGGCCCGGCAGCTTGAGCGGCAAGGATTCATGCTTTCTGTGGGTTCGGCAGCCTGCAAGCCGGGATCGGGGGCGGCCGCCTATGCTGCGGCCGCCACGGGGCCTTTCTTTCTTGAAACTGACGATGCCGGCATGGGTATAGACGATGTGTATGCGGCGGTGGCCAATCTGAGAAAAATCAGTGTTGAAGCGCTCAAAGATCGTATTTTTGCAAATTGGAAAAAGTTTAATCTAATTGACGTTTAATAGATCATGTCTGATTTGAGCTGGCTGTCGCGATCAGCCTTACTGGTGGGTAATGAAGGTATTGCCGCCCTGCAAACAAAACACGTACTTGTGGTTGGCCTTGGCGGTGTAGGGTCTTTTGCTGCAGAATTTATTTGCCGCTCTGGTGTAGGCGAAATGACCATCGTAGATGGCGATGTCGTTGATCCCTCAAACCGCAACCGGCAGTTGCCTGCTCTGGCAACCAACCATGGCGAATCTAAAGCTGTCATTATGCGCGAGCGGCTGCTGGCCATCAACCCGGACCTGAAGCTGCATGTGGTCAATGATTTCCTTACGCCGCAAAAATGCCGCGAAATCCTGGCCGGGCGTTTTGATTATGTCATGGATTGCATTGACTCGATTACCCCCAAAGTGACGCTGCTCTCCACGGCCTTACAGCAACAGATTCCGATTGTCAGCTCAATGGGCGCGGGCGGCAAGCTTGACCCGACAAAGTTGCGCGTTACCTGGCTTACCGAAACCTGGCAATGTGTTTTTGCGCACTATGTACGCAAGCGGCTGAAAAGGCTGGGCGATGCTTCACGGATCAAAGCTGTTTTCTCCACAGAAGAGGTCATGAAAGACTCACTGATCATGACAGACGGTAACAATTTCAAACGTTCGGCTTACGGAACCATTTCTTACCTGCCTGCGGCATTTGGCGGCGCATGCGCCTCGGTGGTGATCCGCGATCTGCTGGGTTATCCTGTGGCCCTGGAACAGCGCCCGGAGCGCATTCGCAAAAAGAAACCTGTATTGAGAAAAAGGGAAACCGTAGACTAAAACGACAATAATTCAGGCAGACTCATTTCAAATGCAGCAGCAATTTTCCGTAAAGTCAAAATTCTCGGATCCCTGCGCCCCTTTTCGATGTCGATAAGTTGATGGTGTTCCATATCTGCGATCAGGGCGAATTTACGCAATCCGACTGCCCTTTCATTTCGCAGGTCGGTAATGCGCTTGCCCAGAGCTATCTTGAACAAATCTTCACTACCATCTTTCATGATCGAAAGATGCTACCCGGTAAAAAATATTTTGGTACATTTTATTGTACCAGTGATAAATATTTCTTTTCTTTGAAATACGGGTGAGCAGAAAAATAATGAAACATCCTTTCGGGACCGGAAATTGTCTTAAAAATCGAAAAGTTGTGCGGGCGTCACCCCGAGCACGCGGGCATAGGTTGCGACATGACTGATGCTTGTGTTGACCTGACCGAGTTCAGTGCGGGCAATGTGGCTCTGAGATACGTTACAGAGCAGAGAGAGCCGTTCCTGTGAGAGTTTTTTCTCCTCGCGGACCGCTTTCAGCTTTTTGCCGAAGGCTTCGATGAAGGGCTGGTCTTTCAAATACTGCACGCAGCAAATGAAAGGTTATAATGAAAAATTATTAATAGCAAATTTGGTATAAACTAAAATTTTATTTACTTTCGGTTAAGTATTATATAAGAGTAAAATATACTATTTTGCGCTGTCTTCGAAATATCGAGGCACGCGCACTTCGATTCTCGTCCTTGGAACCTAGGAAATTTCGATTGGAAACGGGAGGATAAGTGTAAGTGCTCACGTCTTAAGGCGTGGGCCTGCTTATTCGTTTCCAGGCTTCCTAGGGCCTCAAGGACGATAGGTGGGTTCCACGCCTTTTTTTGGCTCCCAGCTTAAAGACGAACGGCACGATCATGAAACAGCATATAATCACAGTCGGTTTATACACGCCCCAAGCCGTCCTGACCAGCAGCCCCAGGCCGCTGGCAGGATGGTTGAAAGGCAATTCAAGCCCGCGAAGTTCTTCGCTGCCGCTTGTCATTCTGATCAGTCTTGTTATCTGCGGGCCTGAATAGGCGCGTTTTCCTAATCCCCATTCAACCAAACGCCCGGCAGGCTGTGCCACCGGGACTGCAATTTTTCAAAAAGATTATGAAGGAAAAAACAACAAAGTCTGTTGTAAGGGAATTGTTATGCCCTTTCATCAGCCATCAGCGGCAGGTTTTTCTGTGTCTGATGCTCTTATTCAATACCGGGGCTTTAGGGCAGGTTCCGGCATCCGCCGGCCTTCGGGCTGGCGGTGCCGTTCCTGAAATCAAGCTGAAAAAAGGCGACCCGGTGCCTGACCTGTCTTTTGCCGGCGCCGGGCCGGGTGGCAGTTCGCTTAAACTGTCAGACCTGAAAGGAAAATTGGTCATCCTCGATTTCTGGGCAACCTGGTGTGGCGCCTGCATTTCAAAGATTCCCACCATGGAGAAACTCCAAAAACAGTTCGGCGACAGGATTTCTATTATTATGGTTACTTATGAAAAGCGCACTTACACGGAAAGTTTTCTTAAAAAACTGGGCAATGGGAAGCTTCCTGGCTTGCTTCGGGTAAGCGACGATACAACGCTGCAGCAGGTTTTTAAACACAGGACATTGCCGCATTATGCCCTGATCGATGCAACGGGACGCTACCTTCTCGAAACAGGTGGCGAAGCCATCACAGCAGCCAACATCAACGCACTTCTGTCCGGACGCGTGAAAGGCATCCAGACAAAAAAAGATACCACGACTGCATACACAAGCGACATGGTGCTTTTTGATAACGGTAACGGTGGGCCGCTGCCAAAAACGGCCTATCGTTCGGTATTTTCTGGTCACGTGCCGGGTTTGGGCGGATTCTACAGTGTGAGGCGCCTGGCCGATACTACGGTATCACGGCTTTCCATGACTAACCTGGCTTTACCCCGGCTGTTCGGATTTGTGTATGGAGCCAGAAAGGCAAACTTCGATTTGCGCAGATGTGTGTTTCTCAATAAAGACCTGTCCCGTTTTACTCCTGAAAACCCGGGGCCCGAGTGGTATGTCAACAATACCTATTGTTACGAGCTGATCGTTCCGAAATCGCTTGAACACAGAAAATTTCAAATTGCACAGAAGGATCTTGATATCCTGTTTCCAGATATCGTTGTCACCAGGGAATTGATGTGGCGCAAGTGCCTTGCGCTCGTTCGTACCTCACAGGAAGACAAGATCAAAAGCCAGGGCGGTAAACCGGAAGTTAGAGCAGACCTTTTTGCGTATGACATGACCAATCTGTCGATCAAAAGATTTGTAAATGAAATGGACCTGAAATTTCTCCAGGCGCAATCGTATGCTATCGTAGATCAAACAAACTACACCGATCCGGTCGATCTGAGCCTGCGGGCAAAGCTCGATGACCTGGAGGCGGTAAACCGGGAGCTTTCCCGCTATGACCTGAAGTTCGAGATGCGGGAGCAGCAAATCGAAATGCTGGTTTTCAGGGATCGCGAGGCTTCACGGCACCCGGAAAAAACTGCCGGGCAGCAAAACAGCAATTAACGGCAAGCCGGGCTGAAGACAGTTGTGCTCAGCTTTTCCAGGCTGTGTACCTGCTGCCGCCGGCAACAAAGCGTGGCGTCATCGCTACTGCTTGCTTTAGCGGGCATGCGCAGCGGGCCTTGGTCAAAACGGTGTATCTGACTTTCGCTGGCAGCCGCTGTGGCTGTTGCCAGGGGAAAGGCTGAGCCCGTGCAGTATGGCTGTCGGCCCGCCAAACGGATATGACAAATCGTGTCAATTGAGATAAAATATTAACCAAAGACAAAATGAGAACGCTTTTAATTTTCCTAATGCTGTGGTCGTCGGTGGCAATGGCACAATCACGCAGACTGTATGTCCTGGACAGTCTAACCAACAGGCCCATTGCGGGCGCGGTGGTCAGGATACAAGGCCAGACCCTCCATACCGATTCTGCAGGTGCAGCGGCGCTGTTCAGTTTTACCGGTCAGGCCGGTATCACTCACATATCGTATCATCCATTGCAAGTATTTATCGCCAAAAGCGAGTCAATGACGGTTCGTCTGATGCCGGTAGCGCATACGCTGGAAGAAGTGCCTGTTTATACCGGGTATCAGCAAACACAACGCGGACGGGTAACCGGTTCGGCGGTTTCCGTAGACCGGGAATTGCTCAACCGGCGGGTGTCGCCAGATCTGTTAAGCCGGCTGGAAGATGTGACTTCGGGTCTTGCGTTTAACAGGCGTACAACAAGCAGTCCGTTTAACGTTCGGGGTCAAAGTACCCTTTTTGGCAATGCCCGGCCACTGATTGTCATAGACCATTTTCCCTACGAGGGGAGCCTGGACAACATCAACCCTAACGACATAGAGACGGTAACAGTTCTGCGGGATGCTGCTGCGGCATCCATCTGGGGTGCCCGGGCCGGCAATGGCGTCATTGTCATTACCACCAGGAAGGGCCACGCTGATGGCAAGCTGAATGTAAGTTTAAACACGAATGTGACAACGGCAGATAAGCCTGATCTTTTTTATCAATCAAGAATGACAGTTAACGATTACATTGAGACAGAAAAAGTGCTTTTTGCACGTGGCTTTTACAGGAATGCAGAAACCTCTCCCAATCAGATGGCGCTTTCGCCGGTGGTGGAGCTGCTTATTGCTGCACGCGACGGCCGGATGAGCAGTGCGGATGCAATGGTAGCCATCGACGGGTTGAAAGCCTTCGACCTGCGTGCAGAGCAAGATCGTTGGATGAACCGGCGCACATTCAATACGCAAACATCCCTTAGCCTGAGCGGATCGCAGGGCCGGCAGCAGTATTTCATCTCAGGCGGCTTTGATGGTACACAAGCCAGCCTAAAGGGCAACAGCAATAAACGTTACACCTTTAGTGGCAACCATACGTACAGCTTCCCGTCTGATAAACTCCGGATCGAGACCGGCGTATTTTACAGCCAGATCAGGGCAGGTGCTGCTGCTGTCGGTTTAGCAAACCTTCAGCCCTATAGCCGGCTGGCCGATGATCAGGGCAATCCACTTGCGGTAACAAATGTGCTGCGGCGCTCATTTGAGGAAAATTCGCGGCTGAAAGGTCTTGAAGACTGGCGGTTCTTGCCGCTTCAGGAACTTGCTGATGCTGCCTCGATGCGCAATACGGTCGATTACCGGATTAATTTAGGGGCTGTATACAAGCTTCTGCCAGGTCTGCAGGCCGAGGTCAGGTACAGCTACGGCCAGACTTTTGACGAGTTGAGCGAGCTACGCAATGCCAGCAGCTATTTTGCCAGAAATCTAGTGAATACCTACAGCACGATCAATTCAGATGGCAGCATCACACGTGCCATTCCAAAAGGCGGAATACGCGACCTGACGCGAACAAAAACCACCAGTGGGAACATTCGCGGTCAACTCAACTACAGCAGGACGTTTGCTTCAAACCATGTGCTTGATGTGCTCGCCGGCGCAGAGGCGAAAGAACTGATCGTTATGGGAAGCCGCAACCGCATGTACGGATACCGCGAGGACCTTGGTACAGGAGGAGTGGTGAATTATACCGGGAATTATAAATCTTTCATCAACCCGGCCTCCACACTAAGTGTTCCTTATGTTGATTTTGAAAGCAATAAAACAGACCGGTATCTCTCCTATTATTCGCTTGCTAACTATGCCTTCAAAAACCGTTACTTTTTTTCGGTCAGTGCCCGCTTGGACCAAAGTAACCTCGTGGGTGTAAAGACCAACCAGAAAGGTGTGCCCTTATACAGCTTCGGTGCCAGCTGGCGCCTCAGCAGCGAAAAATTTTATGATTTGAACGCATTACCCCATTTGCAGTTGCGGGCCAGTTACGGCTACAACGGCAACATTTCGAAAACCTATTCCGGGCTCATTACGCTCAGCACCAACAATGGGGCCGATTCGCCGACCAAACTACCGTATTCTACGATCGAAAACCCACCCAATCCTGGTCTGCGCTGGGAACGCGTTCGTGTCATCAATGCCGGACTCGAGTTTGCAACTGCGGCACGAAGGTTAAGCGGCAACATTGAGATCTATTTCAAAAAGAATACGGACTTACTGGGTGTGGCGCCTTTTCCTCCAACCTCGGGTATCTCCATTTTTAAAGGCAATGTAGGCACATCCAAAAACTACGGAATGGATGTCAGCCTGACTTCACAAAATCTGACCGGCGCGTTTCAGTGGAATTCTACCTTGCTGTTCAGTTTAAGCCGGGATAAGGTATTGGACTACATCAGCAACTTTACTGTAGGTTCAGGTTCGATGTCTCCCCGCAAAGGTTTTTCCCTGTATGCCCTGGGGGCGCATCGCTGGGCCGGCCTCAATCCTGAAACAGGCGATCCGCTAGGATTTCTCAATGGTGAGGTAAGCCAGAACTACAACCAGATCATCAGCAAAGCAACTGCTGAGAACACGGTATACTTTGGTTCAGGTCTTCCTACTGTTTTTGGTGCGTTTAGAAACGATTTCAGCTACCGCCGGCTATCGCTTTCTGTGAACATCAGTTACCGGCTCGGATATTTCTACCATAGGGAGTCGGTGATTTATGGGAACAATATGGGACTGGGAACACATGGCGACTTTGCGTCTCGATGGCAGCGCCCCGGTGATGAACGCTACACCCAGATTCCATCTGCTCCACCTGCAAATGTTTCCGGTCGGGATGAATTTTACCGGTACTCTGAAGCGCTGGTTGAAAAAGGTGACCACATCAGGCTGCAGGATGTTCAGTTGCGCTACCAGCTGGACCGAAGTGTCGCCAGCTGGTTGCCCGTAGGAGCGTTGCGCATATATGGATATATGAACAATTTAGGTGTGCTTTGGGTGGCAAACAAGCAGGGGGTCGACCCGGATTACAGAACAGGGCCACCGCCCCGCTCTATAGCTTTTGGTATTCAGGCAGATTTTTAAACCAACGAACATGAAAACGAATAAACTTTTTTTTCAGGGGATGGTCTGTATTCTCCTGCTTTCCTTCACGCCGGCCTGTAAAAAGGGATTCCTGGATGCAAAACCGGACCGCGAACGGTTGGTGCCCACGACCCTTGCCGATTACCAGGGCATGCTGGATAACTTTCGCGTATTTGTATCGAACAGTGCAATAGGCCTTAACGAGATCAGTTCTGACGATCTTTTAATAACAGATGCAGGCATTCAAAGCCTGGGGCTGGATGAATCAGGCGCCTATCTTTGGGAACGGGATATGGAGCCTGCTGCTGGCGACTGGACCTACCTGTATACACAGGTTTTTTACTGCAATGTGGTGCTGGAAGGACTGGAAACGCTGCCCGACAGTGAGCAGAATACGCCCGCCTTTAATCAGTTGCGTGGCACAGCGCTTTTCCTGCGGAGCAATGCTTTTTTCTACCTGCTGCAGGGTTTCAGCAAGCCTTATGATACCGTAAGCTCGGAAACAGATTTGGGGATTCCATTAAAAATCACTTCAGATGTCGGCGAGCGCAAGGAACGTGCAACAGTACAGGAGTGTTATGATCACATTATAACGGACTTAACGCAGTCGGTAACGCTGTTACCGGTATCTACCACTTATAAGTCGCGGCCCGGACA
Source organism: Pedobacter yulinensis (assembly GCF_003029735.1). Lineage (GTDB taxonomy): Bacteria > Bacteroidota > Bacteroidia > Sphingobacteriales > Sphingobacteriaceae > Pedobacter > Pedobacter yulinensis. The sequence continues at coordinate 524,181 of NZ_KZ686268.1, read as the reverse complement.
AGCAGCAGGAAACGCTTTGCTGGCACGAATTTACCTGTCGATGGGCGATTTTCCAAACGCGTTAAAAGCCGCAGATGCAGCGCTCAGCCTGAACAATGCCTTACTGGACTACAATCAGTTGGCAGACAATACAAGTCGCTCTTTTCCCAATCCCTTTTCAGGCAATAACCCGGAGATTTTGTTTTATTCAGAGATGCCTACCTATAGTTTCTTTGTCTCGAACCTGGTAGGCGTCAACCCAGCGCTCTATTCCATGTACGAACCCTCAGACCGCCGAAGTAAATTGTTCTTTTTGAACAGGAACGGCATCATGACGTTTAAGGGAAGTTACAGTGGTGCGCTGCAGCTTTTTACCGGGCCAGCAACAAATGAACTGTACCTGATCAAGGCAGAGTGCCTGGCCCGAATAGGAAAACACGCTGAAGCGCTAGCAGCGTTGAACACATTGCTTCAAAAACGCCATGACGCCAGATTTACCGGACTTGCTATCTCAGATCCAAAAACGCTATTAACCGCTATTTTGCAGGAACGACGAAAGGAATTAGTAGGCCGCGGACTACGGTGGTACGATTTGCGCCGGCTGAACAAAGAGCCCGAATTTGCACAGACGCTTAGCCGGGTGGCTAATGGCAAGACACTGACCTTGCCGCCAAATGACAGCCGGTATGTTTTCTTGATACCGCAATCAGAACTGACTTACAATCCAATTCCGCAAAATGAACGGTAAAAAGGCCGGGAGAATCCTCCCGGCCTTTTTTTATTGCAACTTGCCAATTTGCACCTCATCTGCAGCAGGGTTCTCGCTGATCAGATTGCTCTTCGATGTTGGCGGGGTATCGAAAACCGCTGAGCAAAGACGCTGTGGATCAGATACACAAGTCTGGCTCGACGGCGCGCTGGTTTGCCATTGGTTATCATAAAAATAATACCGGGTCGCTGCACTGGTAAATGCACTTTGTGTAAATACCAGGGCCAATGCGGCAGCAATGCCTAAGATGCCGCCATTGATTTTTTTTGAATTTTTCATGATTAGGGATGCTTTATTGCGTTTGAAAAAGCAACAAAAAGTTGAAGTTAAGTATTGTTTAATGGGTATAATCCGGGCCTTGATGCCAGGCCTGCTAACGTTAGCCGCTCATAACTGCCTCCTTTCCCCGGCCCGCCAACACCAGGCCGATTACAGACAGGACGGTGCCTGCCAGATTCAAAAACAAATGACCGCTCCAGCTGAGGTTACGCACCACTCCAATGCAGTTGCAGGGTGTGTCCCTGAATACACCGGCGTATACCAGGCCTGCATAAAGCGCCGTAAGCGCAAACAGTAAGGCGGAAAGCAAGGCACCGGGCCGCTGACCGGAATGAAAAGCCAGTAATAAAACGATCACCAGGTTGCCAGCCGGTAATATCCAGCTCAAGCCGGGTATCCAGGCCGCCGGGAAAACCTGACTTTCCAGGTGCTTTATATAGTCAGTCCGGTTGATGATACTGTCAGCAAAGGTATAAGCCCAATAAGCACCAAGTGCGAACAGTACAACGGAGACGATAGCAGATTGATAGGATCTCATGTTGTAAAGTTCGCACCAAAAATGCGGCTGACGACCTGCTGCAGCCTGATAATGACCTGCCAGCTGGCGGAAAGCCTACCGCCCGCCGGCGGCTAATTGCGGCGTTTAGCCCGCAGTAGGGTCGTCTCTGAAATGCGGAGATAGGCACAGATCAGCCGATTTGGCAGCCGGAACCAGGTGTCGGGAAAACTTTGGCGAAACGCTTCAAAGCGTGCCGGCGGTTTCATTAACAGCATTCGGCTGTGCGCCTGTTGTCGTTCCTGCCTTCGATGAAAAAAGTGCCGCAGTACCAACTCGGTGTCGGGTTGTTCCTGCCAGATCCGTTTTGCATCTGGCATCGATAAACAAATCAGCTCCGTTGGTTCGATGGCTTTCAAAAAGGAGGCAGCCTGGCTGCGAAAGCCAAACAGAGCGGAGAACGAGAACAGCAGATCGCCGGGAATGGCGAAATCGATCAGGACGTCATCGCCGTGATCGGCTTCCTGCCAGCAAGCAAGCAGGCCCGACTCGACAAATGATACCTGTTTACGGAAGATCGAAGAATCCAGGTAATCTTTTTGTTCTCCGTAACGTCTGCGCGAGAGCACGGGCTCAATCGCATGATAAAAACCAGCAGACACACCAGTGCCCGCCAGTAAATGCTGGAATTTAAAATATGACATGGGACGATAAAAATTTATAATAAATATAACTATATTCATTAAAGCAAGGGGTTTTTATTTTTAAAGCCCTTATGTTAAATTTGAGGTTAAATTCAGATGCCTGGGGCCCTTAGTTGCTGGGGTACTTGCCAGACTGTCTACGGCCGCCTATTTTTGCGTTGGGGGCTAAGTTTATCAAGATGAGATATCAACTGCACGCATTGGCTCCGCTCACAAAAATTCTCTGGCTTGACGGTATCCTCGGTGCCGGTACGGCCCTGCCGGCATTGTTCATCTACGGGTATGCAAGCCGTTTTCTGGGGTTACCGGTAAGCGTAGTGCTCATTATTGCTGTCGTAACCCTGGCGTATGCTGCATTCGCGCTGTCACTCGCCCGCAGACAGGCGCCTCCCGCAGTGCTGGTACGCTTCCTCATTTATGCCAACTGGGTTTGGACCGGCATCAGCGTGCTCTGGCTGATCTTCTTCATTCATGTAGTTACCTTGTACGGCGCGGCATTTCTTGTGCTCCAGGTACTTGTGGTGGCTGGCCTTGCGCTGGTCGAAAGCCGGTATCTGCGCCTGACCGGTGGCATGCAAGCCAGGAAAACCTGACATGCGGCAGACCGGGAATCGCATTGCCGCCACTGATTTTTATATAATTTAGCAACATGGAACTATCTGCCGAAGAATTGCAGCGTTATAACCGCCAGATCAGAATGGATGGCTTTGGGACTGCAGCGCAGCTCAAGCTGAAACAAGGTTCGGTACTTGTGGTCGGTGCCGGTGGGCTCGGCTGTCCGGCATTGCTGTACCTTGCTGCTTCCGGTGTGGGGCGTCTGGGTATTGCCGATAATGACCGGGTAAGTTTGTCTAACCTGCAGCGGCAGGTGCTTTTCGATACAGCAGATATTGGCCACGCCAAAGCAGAAGTAGCGGCCGGTAAACTACGAAAAAAGAATCCGGGAATAAATATTGAGACCATCGATGCCCGCATAACGGCAGACAATGTGCTTCACTTCGTGCAGCAATATGATGTCATTATTGACGGAACAGATAACTTTGAGTCGGGTTATCTGCTGAACGATGCATGCATAATTTCTGGCAGGCCGCTTATTTATGGCTCTTTGCACCAATACGAAGGGCAGCTCAGTACCTTCAATCACCAGGGCGGCCCTACATTGCGCTGTCTTTTTCCTGAGCCTCCCGATGATGCAGCAAACTGCAGCATTACAGGCGTACTGTCTGTGCTGCCAGGCCTGATTGGCACCTGGCAGGCAGCTGAAGCGATCAAGGTCCTGACCGGGATCGGTAAACCGCTGAGTGGCGAACTGCTTGTTTTCAACGGCCTGGATAACCGGATTAACCGGCTGCGATTCGCGGCCGATCCTGCAAATAAAAAGATAACCGGTTTGCGGCCTGCTCAATCCGGTCTGAACGTCGATGTGGCACGGTTACCGGAACAAATTGCAGCAGGAGCGGTACAGGTCATTGATGTGCGCGAACCATGGGAGTTTGAGGAGTTCAATATCGGGGGCATCAATATTCCGCTGTCTATGCTGAACATGCAGCCCGAGGGGATCGACCCTGTGCGTGATACCGTGGTGGTTTGCCAGTCAGGCCTGCGTTCAGCACGTGCCGTGCTGATGCTGCAGGAATATTTTCCGCAGATGCATGTTTCCAGCCTGCAAGGGGGCTTGCAGGTTTACCAGGAACGTTAAGCTTGCTTCCGGCAATCAGCAGCTTCCGATTCGTTAAGCCTTCCGGTCGCTGTGCCCCAGGTCCATACCCGGATTTATGTGATCGCGTACGAGTTGCTTTAACTCCTTGATTTCAGGAAAGCGCCGCGCTGAGCTGCGGTCAAAAATAAGTGTATCATTTATAGAAACCCTGAACACCCCGCTGTTGTCGCTTGGTACAAGTGTTACCCCATGAATGGACCCGGTGAATGTGCTCAGCAGTTCCTGCGCCATATAAGCAGACCGCAGCATCCAGCCACATTTGGGGCAGTAGGTGATCGAGATGGTTGGTTTCATCAGGTAAAGTTAGGCTTTTTCAGTCGCAGCGGTTACATTCAGAGTGGTGAATCTTGGGAATACCAACCGAAGTGGCATGGTTAACGACAACGTTTTCCGGGAAAGTGTAACTTAGTAAGAAATCCCGTACAGCCATGAAAAAGTTGTTTTGTATTGCCCTGCTCTGTCTTTCTCTTTCAAGTGCAAAAGCGCAAAAGCCCATTGTTGTGATCCAGACCGATTTCGGCCTGAAAGACGGGGCTGTCCCAGCCATGAAAGGCGTGGCTGCCGGCGTATCTGCCGACCTCAGGATCTACGATCTGACACATGAAATTCCAGCCTATAATGTCTGGGAGGCGAGCTACCGCTTATATCAAACCATTGAGTACTGGCCCAAGGGAACCGTTTTTGTTTCTGTTGTTGACCCCGGCGTTGGCACTGCCCGGAAGTCGGTCGTTTTACAGACCAAAACCGGCCACTTTATTGTAACGCCCGACAACGGGACGCTGACCCTGGTTGCAGATGCATTCGGTATTGCCGCCTTGCGGGAGATTGACGAAGCGGTTAACCGCCGTCTCGGATCGGGTTCGTCATACACTTTTCACGGGCGTGATGTTTACGCGTATACCGCAGCCCGGCTGGCTTCAGGCCTGATTTCATTTACAGAAGTGGGAGCCAGGCTGCCTGACACCGTTGTCCGGTTACCCTATCAAAAAGCAGAACTGGAAAACGGAATGCTATATGGTAGTATTCCGATACTTGACATTCAATACGGCAACGTGTGGACGAACATCGATGCCGAACTGCTGAAACAGGCAGGAATCCGCTACGGAGATCACATTAAAGTGCGTATACTCAGCAAGGGTAAAACAGTCTATAGGGGCATGGTTCCCTTTGTTGAAACCTTTGGCGCAGCCAGAGAAGGGGCCCCACTGGCCTATCTGAATAGCCTCATGCAGCTGGCTTTCGCCCTGAATAGGGGCAGCTTTGCCGACTCGTTCCATATAAAAAGCGGACAGGACTGGCAGGTAATTATAGAAAAAGAAAGGAAGTGAAAACTACGTGTTGTTTAAAAAATATAAAATTCAATATTATTTAAGTCTCTCTGCCGGTGTAATTTAGGTTTCCGTTGAGGTTTATGCCAAAGGCCTCAACCCAAAACAGCTAAATCAATCATCCCAATGAAGCAAGAAGAAACGTTAAGTGCGCATGACTTTGCGCGGCTCGAACAAAAACTGAACGACTGTGTGGAACTTTTATCAGACCTGCTCGGCTCGCGGGCTGCCGGTAACCAAACGACAGTGCAAATCCTCAAGGTAGATGATGTTGAGCGCCTTTACGGACTAAGCCCATACCTTCAGCGGGAAGCCAGGCGAAGCGGGAAATTAAAATACATCGTATCGGGCCGTCGCGAAATTACCTATAGCCGGTCAGCACTTGAAGCTTTCCTGCGAAGCCGTACGCTCAATTAGCCGAAAGACCCGGCTGGATTCGCAGGACAGGGCCTTGTTTTGCATCGGTCTTAACGGTACCCCGACCGTTGTTATGTGGGGTCAATGGGGTACGCGTTCATGGGAATGCGAACATTTTTTTCTCCGTTTCGTAATTGTGCAATCAGTGTCCTGATATTTTTACGCATCGTTTCCTCGGCCTTGACCTTGTAAAGGTATTTGATTACATCCCGCTTCCGGGCTGCCGTAAGCGCATAAAATTCGGCTGTCAGTTCTTCCTGCTCCAGGGCCGCTTCCAGTTGGGGGTGCATATCAGGAACGGTCTCCCGTTCTTTTTCCACCTGTTCAATGGAAAAAGACGCCACCCGCCCAAGTGCTGTTGCACCACCTTTCATCATGAGGTAATTTACAAACAAGCGGTAGGGCGCGTTTTTTACCGGCACAAGCGTTTTCCGAAAAGCAAAACCATTGATCTTCCCGCTGATATGGATGTAACCTTTCTCCGGTTTCATCTGGCTGGTCACAGTTGGTGGAACGTCTACACACCAGTTGATCCCCGTCTGATAAATTTCTGCCTCAAAATGTTGTATCATTTTTTAATGGTAAATCGGTGAAAAAACGCTGCATCAAGCTGGTTTTTTACCCGTTATTTTTCCAGGAAATCAAGATCTGTATGGTGGGTTTCAGCAATGGTATAAATGGAATAAAAGCCCAGGACAAAACAGACCAGGCCCACGGCGGCTGCGGCATGCACTTCCAGAACAGCTGGCTTCAGAAGCCCATAAACAGTGGTCATGCCAACGACGGTACCCCTGACCATATTGGGCACCGTTGTGGCTGCCGTTGCGCGCAGGTTCGTGCCAAACTGCTCTGCACCGATGGTAACAAACATTGCCCAGTAACCAATGCCAAAGCCAAGCCACAAACACATACTATAAAGCAGCGAGGCATTGCCTATGCCACCATACAGGTAGATAATGGCGCCGATTAATGTGAAAGACATGAAAAGCATAACGGCTTTTTTTCTTGATTGCAGTTTGTAACTTACAACCCCGCTCAACAGGTCCCCTGCGGCCAGGCCCACATAACACCACATGACTGCCAGACCCGGTTTAATCGGCTCGGTAATCTGCAGCGCCTTCCCAATCTCATTGCTGAAGGTTGCAAGAATACCGATGACGTACCAGGTAGGCAAGCCAATGCCAATGCACTTCATGTATTTGCGAAAGCGGCTGCCGTCAGTAAAAAAAGAGAAGAAATTTCCGCGGCTTACATGATCTTTAGTCTTCATGTCTTTGAACATGCCCGATTCGAAAATGCCGATGCGCAGCAGCAAAAGCAGGATACCCAGTCCGCCGCCGGTAAAATAAGCATAACGCCAGCTGAACAGCTCAACGGTAAAATAGGCTGCCACTGCGCCAAGCAAACCCACCCCTGCCACAACAGAGGTTCCGAGTGCCCTTAGTTTTTTGGGAAGACTTTCAGACACAAGTGTAATGCCGGCACCCAGCTCGCCGGCAAGGCCTACCCCGGCAACAAAACGCAACAATTTGTACACGGTTACGTCCTGTACAAATCCGCAGGCAAAGTTGGCAATCGAGTATGTAATAATTGAACCGAAAAGCACCGATAGCCTTCCTTTTTTGTCGCCAAGTACGCCCCAAAGAATTCCTCCGATGAGCAAACCGCTCATTTGCCAGTTGAGAATGCTGGCACCTTCGACACTCCTGGCGGTTTCGTCCAGGCCAAGTTCGGTCAGGCTCGGAATCCGCACAATGCCAAAAAGGAGGAGGTCATAGATGTCTACAAAATAGCCGAGCGCAGCTACGATTACAGGGGCACTCAGCAGGTACTGCCAGGCTTTTTTATCAGGTGTTGTCAGGTCCATTGGTTTAACTGTGTCCGTTCGGTCCGGCTCATGGTCAGTGCTGCCGGGACCGTTAAGATACGTTTTTTCTGGTTGCAATGTCAAGGCACCGTTGTCCGGTTGCAGGCAGGAAGTCGTTTGTTACCGCATGCAAAGTCTCGCAGGCAGGCACGCTGCAACCGCGCCGGCTTGGTAACTGCCAGCAGGAGCGATGTTCGAAGGAACTATTTCCCGGTTAACTTCTTCTGTACGGCGGCTTCCAGCGTCTTCAGTGCCGCGTCGTAACCGGCACGGTCAGCGAAGCGTGCCGGATTATAGCGATCGCCGGGTTTCCGTTTTTCATGGAGACCGAACTGGCTGGCATGAGAGGCCACCCAGATATCGAATCGTAGCGCTCGCATGTCGTGCAGTGTATGCTGGTAATCTGTAGCAATTTCAGGGTATTCCGGAATGGCATTGAACGGCTTATCGGTAACTACGCTTGGCATGTTTGCAATAAGTATGGTATAACTTTGTTTTCCGTCTTTCGTTTTCAGCAGGTAACTTGCTGAGCCCTTTGTATGGCCGGGATGGTGCAACATCTGCAATACTGTGCCGCCAAGCGTAATTATTTCCCGGTCGCGAAGCAGGCGGTCGGCGTTTACCGGCAGGTAACTGACTGTTCCGCCGAGCGCGTAATCTGAAGCGCCACCATCGGCAAGGACTGCGGCATCTGCCTGGTTAACGAGCATCTTCGCGCCGGTCTCCTTTTTAATCGCCGCCATGGCTGCAACGTGATCGAAATGTGCCTGCGTGGTCAGCAAAATTTTAATGTCAGACATTTCGAAGCCCAATTGTTTCATGCTCCGGGCAATCAGCGCTTTCGAGTCGGCAAGGCCGGTGTTGATCAGCATATGCCCTTTCGGTGTGGCAACGAGGTAGCACGCCAGATCATGAGTCCCGACATAATACAGGTTGCCGGCTATGCGAAAAGGTTCTGTCGGCGCCGACCATTCGGCCGGGCTTTTCGGTTCTGAGACCTGCTGCGCCATAAGGGCCGTTGCCGAAAACATCAGGCAGATCCAGGTCACTAGTCTCTTTTGAAAGTTCATAGGGCAGAAGTTTTTGCGAAGATACGTATTTGCTAAAAACCCCTGCGATTGCAAGTCTTGGTTATGCCCGGTCGGGACCGCCTGTGCCTGTAATAATGAGGGGCAGCAGGCTGTTGCACAGGTGTGAACCCAACTGCCCGAGCAGCCCTCATAACAAGAGACTGCGCGTGTCAGGGCCTGATGAGTAAAATGAAGTCGCGTATGCTGCGCGGTCCGGAGCAGATTAAAGTGAATTTCGGTGCCCGTCCACTCATCTTGATCAAAAAAACGCAGGTAACTATCGGCAACCAGCCGGGTAATCCCCTTGTTTACCTCATACCTGGTAACCTGCTGGCTGGGGCGTTGCAGGTCATTATGCAGGTAGATAAATTCATCGACCTCTTTTTCGACCCTTCCCTGCAGCCTTTCTGATCACCATCCGCATACATTCTTTATTGCTTTGAAGACAACTTCTGGTGTTTTGTTGTCCTTAAGCGTGATGGAAAAGACCTACGCATTCATACCCGTTTTTAATTGCAAGATCGAGCCATTCCTCAGCCAGGTGCGATTAGGATAAATGGACAAGGTCTTGCAGACGGTTGTGATGACAGGGGGCGGTTCGGCAGATTCGTTGCCCAAATTTATCCTATCTGCGGCCCGCCCGGGCAGGAGGTGCCTGATTGTTACCGGGCCGGGTTTGGCTACCCGGTTGCCCCGTGCCCGAACCCGGGTTCGCCTGTTTACCAGCCGCCATGCCCTGGTACGTAAACTCCATGATCGAGCCGGGATGATAAATAGCTTCAGGATTTTCTTTTGCCGGGTTTGACGAGGTGGCCGTGCTGTCTATTGCCAGGTATATTTTTTTGCCGTCAGCCGAAATGGCTATGTCCCGGTAACGTACCTTGTTCTTAAAGTAACAAATGGTATCACCACTCAGGCGGTCGCCCTGTTCAGACAGTTTAAGCCTGATCAGTTTATTCCCTTTCAGCGTCGGCAAAAGGAGGGAATGCTGCCAGCCCGGAATCGCGGTGGCGGTATAAACAGCAATGCTGCTGGGTGCCTCCGAAGGCCACTGCTGGTCTTCTTTTCCGGCTAACCGCTCTTCGTATAATTTGGTCAGGAGTGCGCGGCTGTTCGGATACAAGGAACCGATGGGATCCCGGTAATCCGGACCCAACTGTGTGGCAGTTGCTTTTTCGCTGCTTATCAGTGGATAAGTGGTGTTCCACTGCCCGGGAAGTGCGGTGTGGGCACTGGCACTTGCCGCAAGCCCGTCATAATTCCCGTCTGCAAAACCGATGACCAGCGGGTGCCCATAATTTTTGCCTTTTTCAATGATGTTGATCTCATCATCTGAAAAGGGCCCGTGCTCGCTTTGATACAGGTAGCCTTTGCCATTCACATCGGCGTAAGCAAGCCCCTGCGGGTTGCGATGGCCGGTGCTCCAAACGGCATTCTGGCGGCCAGCATTAAACGGGTTGTCGTTAGGGATCCATTTGTTACCGGCATCAGCGTCCCGGTCAGGTTCGGTATTGAAGCGCAGCACTTTACCTTCGTAAGATTCGCTCAATTGTGCGCGGTTTGGCTGGCCTGCATTGCCAAACTGCCCCGCGCCCATATCGCCGGTGCTGTAAAAAAGATAAAGCTTCCCATTAACCGGTGCCAGTGCAAGCCTGCCGCCATTGTGGTCATTGCTTTGAGGAATGCTGTCGCACAAGGTAACCGGACTGTCGAGCTTTTTTGCCGCTGTGTCATACACATACCGTACAATGCGCCCTCTGAAACGGCAGCCACCAAAGTTACCGATACAGCCGCTGCCAGACTGGTCTGCGCCTTCAAAGCGATACACATACATCAGGTATACAAATGGTTTTCCCTGCAGCAACTGAGGGTGCAAAGCCATGCCCATCAGTCCGCCCTGCGGCCAGGGTTTGCCGCCGGCCAACTTCCCCATCTTGTCATAACGGGGAAATTCCCGCCGGGTATTCAGATCCAGCACGGTCGTCTGAACGCCGCCAATCGGGTCAATTCGACTTACCCTGTAACCCTTTGACTCGGTAATCCACAGGTGGTTGTCTGGTCCGTAAGTTATTTCCCAGGGATCACTCAGTTTACTCGCAATAACCCGTGTGCTGAACCGCTCCCCCAGCGGACCTGTAACGGTTTGCGCACTGAGCACATTTGCGCCGAAAATCAGCATAACAAGGAGGGTAGGTTTTTTTTCCATACAGCCATAACACCGCCCGGCCCTAAGTAGTTCTGCACAAAGCCTCGGGAAAAAAAAACCGCATGCAGAGATATTGTCATAAATACAACCTCCTGCTGGTTTTTTTGAATTAATCAGTATGTTTGCAAAACATACTGATTGGTATTTATGTCGAAAGCGCAAACAACGCGGTCAAATATTTTGCTTCAGGCATTTGGGCTGATCTACCGGCAAGGTTACCAGGCAACCAGCATAGATGACATCATTGCGAAGACCGAGGTCACAAAAGGTGCATTCTTTTATCACTTTAAGAACAAGGAAGAAATGGGCCTGGCCATTGTGAACGAGATCATGTACACCGGCCTGATACCCTATATGAAAGATATCCTGGACCGCCCAGGCAATGTTCGGGTCAATCTTTACCAGATGATGGAAAACCTCCTGCACAGCGACGTTTTTTTTAACGTGGAATATGGCTGCCCGGCAGTTAATTTGATAGACGAAATGGCCCCGCTCAACAAATCGTTTCATCAGGCGCTTTCCAGGATCATGAAACAATGGCATGAGGCTATTGCGGCAGCCATCGTAAGAGCCCAGCGCAACGGGCAGCTAACTGATGCGCATCGGCCCGGGCACCTGGCCACCTATATCATTGCGAGCTACTCAGGTATACGAAATACGGGAAAGATTATGGGTAAAGCAGCCTATGCAGCCTTTCTGGATGAATACGAAAAATTTTTAAACCAATTAACCTGATTTTTTTTTCACTAAAAACATACCATTTGGTATGTATCTTAATTTTATGTACGCTACCCTTCTCATTCTTCATTCACTATGGCGCTGGGCCGTTGTCATTAGCCTGTTAACAACCATTGTCATGGCTTACCGGGGCCGTTCAGGCAAGGTGCCTTTTACGCCCGCGGCGAACAACTGGCGGCACTGGACGGCGACAATACTTCATCTGCAAATGCTTTTGGGCATGGCGCTGTATGTGCAAAGTCCGGTTCTGACGGTGCACATGGCCAGCCATCCTGGTAAGCTGTTGAGCGAGCCTGTGTTTTTCAGGTATCTTCACCTGGGCATGATGTTGCTCGCTACCGTTCTGGTAACGATTGGCTCGGCCAAAGCGAAGCGCATGCAAGGTGATGAAGCCAAGTACCAAACCATGCTAACCTGGTTTAGCCTCGGTCTCGCAGTGATCATAATTGCCATTCCCTGGCCGTTTTCCCCCTTATCAGGAAGGCCGCTTTACCGGACCTTTTGAAAAGCACGGAGGCCTTCATCTATTTAAATTAATTAATATCATGTATAATTTGTTAAAAACCCCGCTGGGGCGTCTGCGCCTGGCAGGTTACCTGGAAGGAACGTCCCTGGTCGCCTTGCTGTTCATCGGCGTTCCGCTTAAATACCTGGCAAACGAGCCGGCGCTAGTCAGGGCGCTGGGGCCTGTGCACGGCCTGCTGTTTCTCTGGTTTATAATTAATACCATCAGCGTAGGTACAGAACAACAGTGGAAGTTCAGGCAAACCACCATGAAGGTGTTGTTTGCCTGTTTGATCCCATTTGGGACCTTCTACATTGACAGGCAGCTATTAAAACCGCTTCACAGGCCGGCCTGAGCGGCGACCTATTCAGTGTTTTTTAACTGCATTAAAGGGAATAGGCACCCCGGGTAACAACCTGTTTCCCTTTCAGGCCATCGGCAGAAACAGCGGTCAGGCCATTTTCTCCTGGCCCCTTTTGCACCGGGGGTACTGGCACAGCAGCCCCGCCGGGGAGGAGAAGTGGCCGCACATTCTTGAACGCTATAACCACCTCATGATGGAAGAATATGCACCGGTCAGGGCGTTGAATCGTGCGTATGTTTACGCCAGGGTTCATGGTTATAGTGCGGGTATTGAAGAGGCAGAAAAGCTGCGGCTGTCAGAAAACCACCATTACCACGGTTTGCTGGCTGAGCTCTACAGCAAATCGGATATGCAGAAAGCGCTGTTTCATTGTGCCGAGGCGATTAAATTATGCAAATCTGCCGTCGCAAGGAACCTGCTTCAAGCCAGGCTGGAAAGCCTCAGATTTTCGGCAAACAGCAACAGTTAAAAAGCATGCCCGGGTCGCAACGAAACGTCGGGCCGCCCAACAAAAACTTACAGGACCAGGTCGTAGCGCAACTCCACCAATGATTTTCCAAATGCTGCTGACGGTTTTTCTTCGGCCAGACAAAAGCCCGCCTTTTCGTACAGCCTGACCGCCTGCAGTTGCTCATTGGTTGTCCAGAGATATGCCTTTTTATAACCCCGTTCCTGCATAAAGGCCAGGAAAAGGTCCAGCAACTTTTTTCCCAACCCAATGCCGCGGTAAGCTGGCAGAAGGATAAAAAACCGCAGTTGAAACCCGTCCTGCTGCTGCACCCCCGCAAGCGAGCCGACGATGCCGCCCTCATGTTCACAGACCCAGACGCGGTCTTTTCCCGCAACGGATGCCGCGGCCAACTCGGCCAGGCCCTGCAGCACGTATTTTTCAAACGGCAGCCCGTAACCGCATTCCTGCCGGTAAAGCTGGCCATGGAGGTAGGCGATATAGCCCAGGTCTCCAGCCTGTAAATCGGTGCGGACCTGCACGTCCGCTAATTGTAGTGTTCTGTTCATCAAATTTTTAAAATGGGCTGCAGGCTGTATTGGAAACCAGCATGTAAAGCGGTCGTTGGCGCAAAGCGGTCGACAGGACGACTGCCGGGGTTTAGTTGCGCAAATATCGCAAATGCCCCGATTGTGCGAAAAAAAAACCTGGTGAGAACCTGCAGCAGGATGCCTGTTACCTGACCGGTTCCCTGAGAATGGTCTTCAGCTTGTCGGGTGCGGTTCTTCTGAAGTCTGAAAGGTAGATTTCATGGTGCAGGCCATTTTTTGCAAACCCTTGTTCCTGAATCACGCTGGTAATCTCCTTTAACGTTTCCAGTTCTGTAGCGAACGGTCCCACGTGCAGCATCTGGACACATTTACCTTCGTGCAGGCAGCAAAATTCAACATTATGTATAAGTGGCAACCGTTTTTTGCGAAATGCCGCTTTAACGGCACTCTTTACATCATTTTCTGTAACATATTCGGGCAGCCGGATCAGCAGGCGGTAACCCCATTCACTTCTGGGAATTTTGCCTGGCGCCTCCCAAATGGCAGGCCGACCGAACCTGTCCTCATCAAACCACCATAACCCTTCGAGTTTAGAAACAGCAAAGTCCTTTCCTTCCGTTTTAAAACGGGCTTTAATGGTATAGGCAGTTATATATAAGGCCTTGATGTGCTGTGTAAAGGCTTCGTCTGAGGGGTCACCTTTGCCGGTCAGCGAGATAAACTGTGCCGGTTCGATCTGTACAATTTCGGGTTCACTCACTGCGCTGAAGTAAGTTTTATACCTTTTTGTTAAATCCAGTTTTTCCATATCTTCTTATCGCTTTTGGTTGGCAGAATTCGCCGCAGGGCAAAAATGGAGCGGGCAACTGACAACGGTATGTCAGCGGCAGAAAACCGCATCGCGTGTTTATTTGATTAACCATACAAAACAGCCGGCGCCCATTCAGGCTATTTTCAGACTGCACCTGGCCGATTTTTGGCGATATTGCGTTCTTTAGCTAGGCGCTTTAATAAACGGGAGTTTTCCGCCCGTGACCTGAAAAGAACAGCAACAACATGAGCCAGAGAATTGCACACGTGACACTGTTGGTCGGTGATTATGACGAGGCCATTGAATTTTATACGAAAAAGCTTGACTTCGTATTGCTGGAAGATACCCGGTTGTCTGAAGAAAAAAGATGGGTTCTGCTTGCTCCCAAAGGTGCCAGGGCGTGCTGCCTTTTACTGGCGAAAGCGGCAACTGCAGCGCAAACGGCAAGAATAGGCGACCAAACGGGAGGCAGGGTATTCCTGTTTCTCTTTACCGACAACTTCTGGCAGGATTACCACACACTGCGTGACCGGGATGTCAGGTTTGTCCGGCTCCCGGAAGATCAGGAGTATGGAACGGTAGCCGTGTTCGAAGACCTGTATGGGAACAGGTGGGACCTCATCCAGCCGGGAGAACACAACAAGGGGCTAATTCGGCGTCGGTAGCCGCGAGCCTGACATCCCGGTAAAGCTGTTCCGGTTGGCAAGGGCAATGCCGATCAGGCCTTTCCACGGAGCCTGTTTGGCGGATAGCCATAGGTCTGCTTAAAAGCAATGCTGAAGTTGGAAAGGGAATTGTAGCCTGACAAGCTGCTTATTTCCTGTATACTCATGTCTGTATCGAGCAAAAGTTCGCGGGCATGACCCATTCTTGCCTTTTGCAGGTAACCAAAAATAGTGTCATTGAAAACCGCTTTGAAAGCGCTCTTCAACTTGGTCTGGTTCATGCCAATCCTGCGTGCGAGATCAAGGATGGTTAACGGCCGGTTTATATTTTCCCTGATCAGCAGCGCTGCATACCTGATGCGCTCTACATCGCTGCTTGAGAGATCCAGATAGTGACTTCCATTAATGGCACCTTCGTGCATAAAAGCGATCAGTTCAAGTATTTTTGACTCCAGGTAAATTCTGCGCGTAAGCCCCTCGTAGGCGCAATTTCTGATTGCCTGTATACACCTCAACATCTTGGTATTTACTTTAACGGCTTCTTCTGAAAGCACAGCACACTCATTCTTTTCGATCCTGCGCAGGAAATCGTCCATTAACCGGCACTCGCCGCTGAAACCAAACAGGAGCGCGTGCGGCAGATGAACGTCAAAGGTGTGATAATCGATGCCTCTTGCGAATCCGATTTTCGCATGGTTCTCTTGGGGCGAAAGAAAAGTAATGTTACCAGACATGGCTGGTGCAATATCCTTTCTAAGCACCTTGTTCTCAAAGTAAATGGGATGGTCAGAAAGGTTGATGTGGAGCTCCAGCAAAGACGACTCGCCTTTACCGAAAATGGTTACGTCATCGCGCAGCTGATAATTGCTTTGAAGTATCGTGATGTCCCGGTTAACCGCTGTCTCCTGAAAGCTGATCTGGCCCTTGGTCGTCTGCAGCTCCAAACGGTCGGCGCTTTGCCAGGCGGCCAGCGGTACCTCAGCTTCTGCCCTGCTTGCCGATGCAAGAAAGTCGCTGAAATCGCTGCCTTCAAATGTAAACCTCATGACCAGTCGTTTTCCATAACAAACACTTCCATTTTCATAAATCGCGGAGATACCAAAATAGATACATTTGCACGATTAATGCAATTTATAATTAGTTTAAATAAAATTTTGACGAAAGGTTTACTTCTTTCTTTACTGATCCTGGTTTGTGCAGCCGCAGCTGCATGCCCTGTGGCGATTCGCATTCAGCACAGCGATGGCAAACCGGCTTCAGGCATTGATGTCTTTGTTGATGGCATTCTGAAGGGATCAACCAACTCGGCCGGGGTATTGAACGCAGATCTCGCGAATGGCGAACACAAATTGGTTCTTCGCCGCCATACAGCTGTGGTTAAACAAACGTCTGTTCATGTAAATTGTGCCACGCAGGGAGGGTTATATATTGAACTGACAGATGCCGAAGCCGGCAGCGTCTCTTTGAAAGATGTAACTGTGAAAGCGCTCAGTGCAAAAGAAACGATCGATTTGTCGCCGTTTTCGGTGCAGGCCATTGATCTGAAAAATTCTTATGACAAAGGTGGCGATGTCAGCGAATTTCTGAACCGCGCTTCCGGCGTCAGGCTCCGCAGTGATGGCAGCGTGGGTGCGCAGGTGCAGGTCAACCTGGGTGGCCTGCAAGGCAAGGCTGTCAGGTTGTTCAGGGATGGCATACCGGTAGAGCTGTTTGGCCATGCCTTCAGCCTGGGTACCATTCCGGTAAACATGCTTGACCGTATCGAGGTTTACAAGGGCGTCATGCCATTATACCTGGCTGCCGATGCTTTGGGCGGCGGTGTAAACCTGGTATCCCGAAAAGACACCCGGAACCTGGCAGAAGTGTCTTATGAAACAGGTTCTTTTAACACCCATAGGGCAACTTTTAACGGCTTGTGGAAAAATAAGGCCAGAACCTGGTATGTTGGCACCAGCAGCTCGTTCAATTTTGCCGATAACAATTACAAGGTGAATGTGCCTGCGCTGGCAGGCAGTTTTAAAGACGTAAGGCGGTTCCATGATGCCACCCGCAGCTATTACATAGAGGGTTATGCAGGCATTCAGAACAAAAGCTGGGCAGACGATTTGCGGCTTACCTTGATCGGAGCAGATTTCTTCAAAGAAATACAGCATGATGCGAAGATGGATAAGGTGTACGGGCAGGCTTTTTCCCGCGAGCACAATTATACAGCCCTGCTGAACTACAAAAAAGCCTTTTTTAACAGTAAACTAAAAGTAAACGCTGTAGGTACCTATAGTTTCTTTGATACGAGGTTCGTTGATACGGCAACCGTACGGTACAATTGGGATGGCGATATCATCGGCCGCAACCTGCGGCCTGGCGAGGTTAATCTTGGCAACAACCAGCAGATCGACTACAATTTCGTCTCGGCCAGGCTCAACCTGTCTTACGACCTGACGGCGCGGCATGCGGTAGATTTCAGCAGCATGTATTACCAGCAGAACCGTAAGGGAAGCGATCCGCTAGGTGCCATCACCGCGCTGGAGGCCATCGATGTGCTGAGTGTTCCGGCTACCTACCGCAAAGACAATACGGCCCTTGGTCTCCGCTCGTCCTGGCTGGGCAAGGAAATGGAAAGTATTGTGGCGCTTAAATATTACCATTATAAAAGCATTGGCTACACAACCGATAATTTTGGCATGGGTTACCGCTCGGCCGGAAGCGAAGACCAGCTTGGTTACCTGGGCGGCCTGCGCTGGAGCAGAGGCAGCTACCTGCTGAAAGCATCTTACGAGTATGCGACCCGGCTGCCCGATGAATATGAGGTTTTTGGTGATGCGCGGCTGGTCAAAGAGAACATGAATCTCAGACCGGAGAAAAGTCACAACATCAACCTGAACGGCGAGTACCGGCTTGGCAGCGCAGACCGTTTGCTGACCTTGTCGGCAGGACTCTTCTACCGCAAGGTTAAAGACGGAATTTTTCTTCAGCTGGATATTCCTTTCAACCGTTTCATCAATTACGAATCGACGAGGGTAAAAGGTTTTGAGGTGGAGGGCAGTTATGTAGCGGGCAGACACGTAGATTTTGGTGCCAACCTGACCTATCAGGATATACGCCAGGTTAACATTCCGGAGGCGATTTTCAGGATACTGGAAGGCTCGCGCGTTCCCAACGTCCCCTACTTTTTCGGGAATTTCTGGCTGAATACCCATTTTAACGATGTATTGCGTAAAGGCGACCGCATCGAATTCAACTGGAACGGAAATTACACGCACCGGTTCTTTTTGCAGGCTATACCAAAAGACCAGGAACCCGGCCTGTTCGAAAAGGTAACAAGCGTGCAGACCTCCCTCATCATTCCTCACGACGGCAGATTCGGCCAGTTAAACAACAATGCCGGCATCTATTACCATTTTGCAGGATCCGGCCTCAGCCTTTCGGGAGAGTGCCGCAATATCGGCAACGCCAGGTTGTACGATAATTTCAATGTGCAGCGCCCGGGACGGGCTTTCTATCTAAAACTTTTATACAATTTCTATAAACCATAATACCATATCTGATATGAAATGTAATCGATTTTACGCAATGGTGCTCGGGCTCTCCGCACTGACTTTTCTGGGCTCCTGCAGCAAAAGTGAAGGCCCAGGACCGGAACCTGACGGTGACCTGCCGGCCAATGAGACATGGGTCATCTACAACGCAAATGCAAACTGGAGCGGCGGCATATATGCACTGAAGAGCAACAAGGCAAGGGAGATCAAACTGTCGAATATTCCTTTCTTTCAGGTAACCAGCTCGCTCGGCGGCCGTACACTGGGCAAAACGCTTTATAAAGTAAACAGCGCTTCGAATGCACAGGGCATTTTGAAAATGAGCATAAACGGCGAAGGCAAAATCGTTGAAGATAAGTTTCTTCCCTCTTTATCTACCGCTTATATTTCAAACTACCTGGTAGCAAGCCCAACAGAAGGTTATTACTGGGATGACGTTCGTGGTGGCTTAAAAGTGCAGACATTTAACCCCACCACTATGGAGCGTACCGGCGAGATTGATTTCAGCTCGCTGTCTGAGGGTTTGCCAAACGAATCGGCGGGGCAATTGATCATTGCCAAACGGGACGATAAACTGTATGTAGACCTGTTGCTCGGCACGAAATTAAGCGGCGACTGGCAGGTATCGCCAAAAGAAAAAGAAGTTGCCATCGCAGTTTACGACCTTACGCAAAAGAAGATCCTGAACGTAACGAAGTTTGCCGGTACAACCAACCTGGGCGTATTTATTGATCATGTGCTCTGGGGACTCGACGAGAAAACGAAAGACTTGTATTTTGTTGCTGTAGGCGATATGAAAAGACAACCGACAAATTACACCTCGAAGATTCTGCGCATCAAAAGCGGTTCAAATGAGTTTGATAAGGATTTTTCGCTTGATATCAAAAACTACCAGTTTCCGGCAGAATTCAACCGGTTGTTCGTGCATGACAGTAAAATTTACACCACCATTCCGTCAAGGGCGGTATCTTATTACGGCGGCGCACAGCACGGCGTTTCTTACCGCAGCGATGTATGGTACTGGCATGAGATTGACGCTGCGACCAAAAAGGCCAAACGCCTGAATATTCCTGCCGACAGCTTTTATGGTACGCAAAATCCTTTCCTGCACAACGGATGGATCTATTTCCTGTCTAACAATACCTCAGAAGCGTATGCCGGCGTAAACCAGTATAATCCTGCAACCGGCGAGGTCAAAGAAACCTTCCACCTGAAAGAAAGCGGGCGGCTGAACGGATTCAACATCATTACCGAATAAATTCGCGCCGATTACGGCGAATATACAATGCCCGGGCACCAATGGTGTCCGGGCATCTTTGTGTATGCTCGTCAGAGAAGAGGGGTTTCAGGTTATCCGAGTGCATCAGGCGGGTATACCCGCTGCCCATGCCGCTGTGCAATTTCCTGCAATTTTCTTGCGGCCTCGTCGTCTATTTCAGGTAGGGGCAAAAACTCTCCCGGCGCAACAGGCTTGCCAATTTCTTCAAAAAAAAGTTCCAGCCCGGCAGGTACGACGGTACACAGCAAATGCGCATTGTGCCCGGTTTTGTTTTTAAAGCTATGGATCAGGCCTCCCTTCGGGATGTTGACAAAAGAACCCTTTTGTGCCACATAGGTTCCCGCTTCTGACCTGACCTCGATCTCGCCATCGACCACAAAAAAGGACTCTTCAAAATCGGGATGCGCGTGAGGACCCGGCCCTCCGCCAGGGGGGATAAGCATATCAATGGCGGCAAACGCGCCGCCAGTTTCTTTACCGCCAACTAAGATGCGGTATGTGTCGCCGACAACAGAAAGGCTATGGCCAGCCTGTGGCCCCAGTGTGACCGGCATGCGCTTTTGATTTTCCATAGGTAAGCAGGTTTTAAGCAAATGTAATTGTTAATGTCCTGACAAACAACAACATGGTCTATCTGAGTGTTGTGATGTCTTGATTGGGTCCCGGCTGCCGGAATAACCTGGCCGTCCCTAAAATTCTTTGTCGCCAAATTCGCTTGCCGGCAGTTTCATTTTACCCCTCAGCTTGTTCAGGTTGAAGCTAAGGTTCAGCATGACCACATCGGTTTCATAAATGTAATTGGTCGTGGTGTAAAAATCATTGCCCCACGTGGTAATGCGCTGGCGATTGGATCGTTTCATGCCCAGGTCAATATTTTGCCACTGCAGCGTTGCGGCAAAACGGCCGTTCATGAATGATTTCCGAAGCGACGCGTTGGGTACAAGAAACCTGGAGTCCTCGCCCTGTGCCGTCGGCCTCCTTGACAGGTAGTTTACATTTCCCTGCAGGTTCCAGGCCGGGCCCAGCCTGAAATTAGTGTTGACGTTGATCGAATATACCCAATTGGCGTTTGAAACATAAGAGGTAACGCCCAGGATGTTCAATGAGCCATTGATCTTGTAATTGTAAATATTACCGCCCAGGTACAGGCTCCACCAGCTTGCCGGCTGAAGGTTCGTGCCCGCTTCAAGGCCAAAAGACCTGGCGCGGTCGGCATTCGTAAACACGCGGTTCAGAATGGTGTCGGCATACACGCTGTTTACCCGCTGAATCGGATTTTGAATATTTTGATAATACAGGGTGCTGAAAAACGAGCCTTTGCTGAACGTCCTGACCAAACCAAGCTCAGCCAGGTCTACAAACTCAGGCAATAAGTCAGGGTCGCCCTGCTCCAGGGTTTCTGAATGTTCACGCTCGGGTATCGGGTTCAGTTCGAAATTGGTGGTGCGCTGCACACGTCTGCTATAGCCGGCTTTGGCCTGCCAGCCCTCTTTAAAAGTGTACAACAAGTTGGCCGAAGGGAACAGGTTAGATAGTTTCAGCTGATGCGGAGTGGGATCGTATGATAAATTAACTGTCCGCGCAGCATACTCATAACGCAGTCCGGCCGTGTATTCCAGCTTGCTTTCCCTACCGGAATATTGCGTGTAGAATGAGTTGATCTGATTTTTAGCCCGCGCACTGCCCCTAAAACGTGCCGCATCTGGCTGTGACACCGCCGGCGTAACAAAATAATCAAATTGTCCGTCCTGTGTATCGTACCTGAACTGGTAGCCGCTCTCCAGTTTGCCTGTGCCGATAGCGGTTGCGTAATCCAGCCGTAACCGGTAGCCATTGATCGGGTTTTTGTAAGGGTTCAGCACGTACTGGATGGTGTCTGCCGTGTTGGGATATTGCAGGTTGCGGTTTTTGCTGTTGCCATACAGGTTGGCATGTTCATACAGCGCAGATGCGGTCAGGGTCGATTTGTTGGCGAACGTATGGGTATAGTCCAGGCTTCCAAGCGAAAAGCCGCCCTCCTTTGTTTGCAGGTTGGAGTTAAAATAGGTTATGCTTTTTTGCACGGCCTGTGTAGTCAGATCTGCAGTGCTGTTGGTGTATAAAATATCTGCCAGCCGCGACTGGAAACGATGCCCAAGAAACAAGCCGGCTGAAAACGTATTGCGGGCATCTGCCTTGTAACTTGCTGAAAAGCGGCCCGCGTAATTGTATTTATCAAAGCTGCGTTCTCCGTTCGAGGGAAAACGTGTAATTGTATTGTTTAAAAAGTTCAGCGTGTACACATCTCCCTCGCGGTAACCGGCAACATCTGCGCGAAGGTAATTGCCGCCGGCTGATAGGTCCCATTTGCCTTTACGGTAGTTGAGCGTCAGGTCGCCGCCAAAGCGTTTTGGCTGTTCTTGATTGCCGTGGTCGCCGGTGCTGGGTAATCCGGCCTGGGCATTGGCCGTCATGGTGAAGCCATCGTCAGCTCCTTTTTTTGTGGTGATGTTGATGATACCGGCTTTGCCATCGGGGTCATATTTGGCCGATGGTGCGGTAATCAGTTCAATGTTTTGCAGGCTGTTGGCAGGCAACTGGCTAAGTACGGTTTGCGCATCTGTCAGTACCGGTTTGCCATTTACCAGCACCAGGAAACCGGCAGAGCCGCGCATGCTGATCTCGCCTTCTCCGTTTATGGTAACTGAGGGGAGGTTTTTCAGCACATCGATGGCGGTACCCCCGCGCGCACTTTCAAATTGGTCTGCACGGTATGTTTGTTTGTCGATCTTGTTCAGCGCATCGGCGTGGCGACCCGTAACCTGCACCTGGTCAAGCGCCGTTTCGCTGAGCGACAGCAGGATGGTGCCCGCCTCAATCTGGCCGTTCCCGGTTAAATTGAGTGTGCCGGTCATTTTGGTGTGATAACCCAGGAAAGCAACCCTGAGCACATAATTTCCCGGTGTTAATCCCGAAAACGCAAATGCGCCGCTGGCTTTTGTAAGCGATCCGGCAACCACGGTTGAGTCTGCGGCTTTCAGTACGGAAACACTGGCATACGCTATCGGGCGTTTTGTCTGCTGGTCAAAGACCAGGCCCTTTATGGAACCTCCCTGTGCAAACAACATCTGCGATGACATCATTACAATGAACAAGGTAAAGGTGATCGTTTTTATAAGCGAAATCATGATGCAAAAATATCATGCGGAAAGGTAGCTCCATTGTACAATACGCAGAAACGATTGTACATTACCCCTTTGTTGAGGCAAGATGGCGGTAGGCCCCAGGCGTCAGCGCAGTATTCTGCTTAAAAAATTTAATGAAATGCGGAGAGTCCGCAAACCCGAGGTCGGCCGCTACCTCCTGAATCGCTTTGCCGGTGGCTGATAACAGCAGTTTCGCTTCGAGCAGGATACGCTCGTTAATAATTGTAGCGGGCGTTTTACCCACGGCTTTTTTGCAGGTTTGGTTCAGGACAGCTGTGGTAATGTGCAGCTGGCCGGCATAAAAGCCCAGATCG
Source organism: Pedobacter yulinensis (assembly GCF_003029735.1). GTDB lineage: Bacteria > Bacteroidota > Bacteroidia > Sphingobacteriales > Sphingobacteriaceae > Pedobacter > Pedobacter yulinensis. The sequence goes on along the minus strand of NZ_KZ686268.1, from coordinate 500,950 downwards.
CGCGTTTGCGAAAAGTGGGCGTTTACTAGCTGTTTATACCGCTGAAAAACATGGTCGGAACCGCTGACGAGGGATCGCCTGGTGTTCGACAATTGCTGAAGTTTCGTAACCAGCAAGTGCAGGTAGGCGCGGTAAGTTCCGGGATCACTCAGGCCCGATCTGAACTCCTGGTAAAGGACAGCCGTAAGAGCGAAAACCGTTTGGTCTGCTGCCGGCAGGGAAATCTGCGCCGGGAACCTGAACAGCAGATCCAGGTCGTCCTTTTTAAGTAACTCTTCCCTGAAAAGAACAACGAAACCCCTGGGTATGGATGAAAAGTTCCAGCAATGTGTCTGACCGGGCCGCAGGTAATAACATTCGGGAGCGGTTACTTCGAACTGATGGCCGTCAACATCATGAAAACCTGCCCCCTGGTTTAACAGGACAAGTTCATGGTAGTTGGCATGCCGATGCGGCCTGGTAGGCTTGATCACCTCTTTCATGGCGCTGACCTTAACCAACCGGTCGGGCTCCATCTTGTCCTTCACCGGAATGCCGTTTTCTGAAAGTGGCGTATGCATCTGAACGTAAAGTTAGCAAGAAAGAGCGAAAGGTGAATTTAGAAATGGCAGAGATTTGCCGGGCATTAATTTACCGGCTTAACCGAACTGTACTTTTGCATTACTGAGCGGTCTGTATTTAAGCGTGTTGCATCAGATTGCTTTTTCCCGGCTCCTTGTTCATGCAGCTCTTCCGTAGCCTCTGAAAGTATTTTGTACCTTTAAAAAATCATGAAAGTACTCGTAACCGGATCTGCTGGTAAACTTGGTTTGGCGGTTATGCAGAAACTAAAAGCTGCCCACCTGCGGCCGGTTGGCGCAGACCTTATTGAAAGCCCCGCTCCGAATCTGATCCTGGACATCAGGGATAAAGAAGCGGTCTTAAGGGCTTGCCAACACGCAGATGCGATTATTCACACGGCCGCTCTCCATGGCAAACACTATGACCTCGGTTTCCCCAGGGAAGAGTTTATCGATACGAATGTCTACGGAACCTTGAACCTATTAAATGCTGCTGTGAAACAGGGTGTAAAGCGCTTTCTTTACGTCAGTACAACCTCGATCTATGGGAATGCCATGGCCGATCCTGCCCAGGCGGTGTGGGTGGATGAACTAGTACAGGAACAGCCCAGGGATATCTACGATATAACCAAACAAACGGCCGAACAGCTGTGCAAAGATTTTTTCGACAAGGAGGGTTTACAGACATCTGTTTACCGGGTAGGCCGCTTCTTGCCGGAGGAACCCAATCTGCGGGCAAACCACAGGTTGTACAGGGGCCTTGACGCGCGCGACGGCGCGGAGGCCTTGTACCTGGCGGTGAATCATGATTTTAAGAATTTTGAGATCTTCAACATTGCCAGCAGCAGCCCTTTTTCCAGAGAAGATCTCGTTACGCTTAAAACCAACCCGGCAGAAGCAATTAGCAAACTTTACCCGCAAGCTGCCGCATTTTACAAGGCAAAAAACTGGTCGTTTCCTGACAGCATCGACCGGTTGTACGTAATCGATAAAGCCAGAGAACGATTGGGTTACCTGCCACAGTTCACGTTTGAACATCTGTTAACTGAAGACCAGTAATCATGCTATTGATCCGGCCCGGGGAATAAACAGGCAGCCTTTGGGCAAGCAGCGTTTCATAACTTATGGTATGCCCGGCTCTAGCCCATCTTGGTTTGGCAGAAAAATCCTTGATTGGTTACGGGGTCGCCGGTTTAATATTCACAACGCAAATGCACGGCTGCGCCGATCATTCTTCGATTTGCTTACAAGCTTCAGGGGTTTGCATACATGCGGCCGCGCTGGTTTACTGATCTTTGAATCATGGAAATAAAACAAATAGCACTAGGCAGCCAGGGTTTGGTTGTGCCGGTGGTCGGCCTGGGTTGTATGGGCATGACCGGTTTTGAAGAGGCGCATATGTATGGTCCGGCAGATGAGCAGGAAGCCATCGCAACAATTCATCGTTCGCTGGCGCTGGGCGGTAATTTTTTAGATACGGCAGATTTGTACGGGCCGCTGAAAAATGAACAGCTTATCGCAAAGGCCATCAGCGGTCAACGCAGCCGGTATATTCTGGCGACTAAGTTCGGCTGGGAGATTGATGACAACAATAAAGTGACCTGGGCCATCAATGGGAAAAGGGACTATGTAAAGAAATCTTTAGAGCGCTCTTTAAAAAACCTCAATACTGATTACATTGATCTGTATTACCTGCACCGGCTGGATAAAAATACACCTATTGAAGAAACGGTTGAAGCCATGGCTGAACTGGTTAAGGAAGGTAAGGTAGGTTACATTGGCCTGTCTGAAGTTTCCTCTGAAACGGTTAAGCGGGCGCATGCCGTGCACCCCGTCACCGCAGTACAAAGCGAGTATTCTTTATTCGAAAGAACGGTCGAAGAACGCGGGGTACTGGCAACATTGAATGAACTGGGTATCGGCTTTGTGGCTTATTCACCATTGGGCCGGGGGTTCTTGTCGGGACAGATCAAAAGCATCGATGACCTGCCCGAGAACGATTTTCGCAGGGCGATCCCGCGGTTCCAGGGTGAGGTATTTAACAAGAACATTGAATTGGTCAGGGCAATTGAAGTGATGGCCGAAGCCAAGAACGTCACCTCTTCGCAGCTGGCTCTGGCCTGGATCATAAGTAAGGGGATTGTGCCCATCCCGGGAACGAAACGCCGCAAATACCTCGAGCAAAATCTTGCGGCAACCGCCATTGAGCTGACTGAGGCAGATCTTATCCGGCTGGAAAGTATCGTGCCGCTGGGTACAGACACCGGCGCACCTTACGATGAGTTCAGTATGGGCTTAATTGATTAATTTCGTTTATGAATGCCATTAACTCGATATCAGAATTTCACCGGTTGCTGTCATTGCCCGAACCCCGTCATCCACTGGTAAGTGTGATCAACCTGGCTGAAAGTGTGTTTTTGGAAGACGCGATCTGGAAAGGTTTTGTTAACCGCTTTTATTGCGTGGCGCTCAAACGTGAAGCGAAAGGCAAGATCAGGTACGGACAGCAGCACTATGACTACGATAAGGGCGTATTGAGTTTTACCGCGCCCAACCAGGTGCAGCAACTGGATCTTCAAAATATGGAATGCGGGTCTGGTTATCTCCTGATCTTTCATCCGGACTTTCTGTTGCAACACCCCCTGGCGAACAGCATTCACCGTTATGGTTTTTTCGATTACGCGGTGAATGAGGCGCTGCACCTTTCGGCCGAAGAGGAAGATGACCTGATTGCCATCTTGCATAAAATTGACCGGGAGTGCCGGCATATTGATAAGTACACCCAGGAGATCATGCTGACGCAGATCGAGAGCCTGTTAAAATACTCGAACCGGTTCTATGAGCGGCAATTTCTGACCCGGAAGAATAACAATTCAGCATTGCTGAGCAGGTTTGAGCAATTGATCGATGACTATTTTAACAGCGAGGTGCAGGGTTTGCTCACGGTGCAATATGTTGCCGGGCAGATGAACCTGTCGCCGAACTACCTGAGCGACCTGCTTCGGGTGCATACCGGACAGAACACACAGCAACACATTCATGAAAAACTGATCGCGAAAGCCAAAGAAAAACTTTCCACGACCAGCCTTTCCGTTAGCGAGATCGCCTATGCACTGGGCTTTGAGCATGCGCAGTCTTTCAGCACGCTTTTCAAAAAGAAGACGAACGTATCGCCGCTGGAATTTCGCCAGGCGTTTAACTGATGGCAAAAAGAAATCGTGCTGTGAAATATTCTTGCTGAAACCTGACAGGCCATCCTGAGGAATTGGCGTGGCTCCGCCATCCGCCGTCCTCTGCCGCTCTCCGCTGCGCTACAGGCTCAGGGGGTTCGCAAGAACTGAATGCACCGGCGGTGACCACCGGGAACGAACATCGATGACCTTGGGCTTTCTAAACGTTGAACGCAATCGTATTTCGCCATTTATGACTGTTTGCGTGGCAATTTACCTCCCAACAAAATAGCGGGACCGATAAGAATGATCAATGGAAGCCAAAACCAAATTGGGTAAATTGTATTGAACCACAACCATCCTATAACTGCGATGATCGCTATACAGACAACAACACGGGCTTTGAGGTTACCTCCCGTCCAAGCGGTAAGGATCCCGCCAAGCATTCCGCTTGTAGCCAGGCAGCCCAATTTAATGACGAGTTGAATAACTTCAGCGCTGCTTACGTCAGGATGGCCCAACGCATTAAGCGATTGTGGAAATACCATTCCTTGAAGCTTGGCAAATACAGAGCTTAGCAACCCGACAGACCCAATTCCTATGGCTATCGATAAAATTTGTTTAAGTTTCATTGCTGTGGATCGGTAAAAATTTCAGTTGGTTTTCAGTCAGTACAAGTTGATCGGTCATCATTCTGCTAACCTCATCTTCAGTTGCCGAGCCAAATAGCGCTGTAAAACGCTTCAGATCTGCTTCGTTATCTGGTATGAACGACCTGGCATTGTTCCTGGCATTTCCCTGGAACTTGCTGATGATGGGCTGCATCAGCGAATTATAACGTTGAAGAGCTTCGTTTAGACCATCGGGTAATTGTGCCAGAAAATGAGACAATACTTTTGCGCCGTAAATTGATAACGATGCGCCCATTCCTGACAAAGCGGTAGGGCAATAGCCAGCATCGCCTAACAGCACAACGTTCCCATGAACCAGGTTTGGCGTGTGTACCATGCCCATTTTATCAGCGAACATCAGTCCGCCTTCCAGAAAGCGGCGTATTAAATCCTGAACTTCTGTATTGTAATCCTTAAATGAATCTTTCAGCAACTGCGGTGCCTCGGCATGAATCTTTGATATGTCATCGACACTGTGGATATAACATTGAAGCGCTACTTCTTCTTTACTAACCGGATAAATGGAAAGCATTTTACGAATATCCAGGTAAGTTCGGATTGTTCCCAAACGATAAGCATGGCGAGTGCTTAACCGGCCACCCATGTACAAAAGGTTAAAGTCTTCCAGTTGACTGCCTGGAAAATATTTTGTTCTGGTAGACGATCGCAGTCCTTCGGAAACGATCACCAGATCCGCTTCTATCAGGGTTCCGTTTGATAATCTGATATTGACTTTTTGCGCTTGCTGCTGCAGATCCTCAATCGTCGTATCGAACAAGACCGGGATGTCACTTTTGATATTGTCATATAACACATTATGTAGTGCGCCACGGGTAATAAGTATAGACTGACTGGTATTTTGATTGACCTTCTTATAACTGATACTGCGGATCATCGTCCCGTTCGCATTCATCCAGTCCATAAACTCAGAGGGGGTCGATTCTTTGCGCAGGGCCTTTGTAAGACCAAGTTCATCCATAATTTCAACACCAAAACTTTTGAGTGAAACCAGAAAGCCAGATTTGTTGAATTGTTTAGCCCGGTCAATTACCGTAACATCATGTCCTTGGTTATATAACAGCCTGGCCGCAGTTAAGCCGGCAATTCCACCGCCGGAAACCAGAATTCGCTTTTTCATATTTCATACTGAATTTAGTGTATTGCAAAAATATGATTAGCTTTAGGCATAAAATATCCCTATATCTACTATTAATAGTCCATTAAATGAATAAGGACACTAAACAGCGGGCGATGCTGGATCTGGCTACAAAAATCGGCATGCCGGTTAAGGAGCAGGCATACATGATTGCTACCCTGCAGATACAGGAGATTCGTGTCGTTGATTTGCTGCCGGATATGCTGGTAATGATTCGCTCATTGTTGGCAAAGAAGGATCTGACGTTTCAGCGCAGCCCGATAACCACAATTGAAAACGGATTGTTAATTTCGTTCCAAAATGTTTTTCATGAAGACCGGATCGCAGGCAGTCCGACACGAGCCTACCTCCAGGAACGCCCCCATGTTCGCATTACACCGTCTCATTTGGATAGCAGCGTCAATTTTTCGGAACAAACGCAAATAAGGCAGATTACAATCCTGATCGAGTCGGCTTATTTGAAGCGGTTTTTAGGCCAGGATCAGCAACGCTTCAGCTACCTGTTTAACGTAGAACACACGTTCTGGATAGAAGAATTCATATCGCCGGAAATAGCAGCGCTGGTTGACGAAATGACGCATAGTGGCCATCAACTTGCCCTTACAGATGCCTTTTTCCGCCTGAAATGCCTGGAAATGCTATATCATCTGTTCAGCAATCTTTCACGCAGGGAACCGGTGTCGCATCAGCACATAAGTAAAAAAGAAATTGACGCCGTATATCAGGTCAGGAATGCGATAGCGGCATCGCTGAATGAAGTCTTGCTGGTTGATGATTTAATCCGGTTAAGCGGTATGAACGAGCTCAAATTGCGCAAGCTTTTTACGCAGGTATTTGGCAAAGGCTTGTACGCTTACCATCAGCATCTCCGCATGGCGGAGGCGGCACGGTTACTGAAAGAGGAGAAACTCTCTGTCTCTGAAACGGGTTACCGGCTGGGGTTCAGCAACCTCAGTTACTTCGGAAGACTCTTCGAAGAACACATGGGCATGAAGCCCAAGAAGTGGTCCCAACAGCAGAAGTAATAGTGATATCTTGGACTTAATGATTAAAGGCATCATTGAAACATGTCTTTGTGCAATCCGGCTGATGAGATTGAAGAGCTATGCTGAAAATAAAAACACTTGGTGCGTGTTCGAGCTGTTGCGGTGATACTGAGGGGAGTTGCAGCAAAAACGAAGCGGTCATTGCCGCTCCATTTTTTCATTTACGCATTGACCATTGCTAAGCGGTCTGCACCCAGTCATTATTCCTTGCTCTTTCGTCTTTGCTCCTGATTACCTTATTGTTGCTGTGATTACCTCCGCGCCGTTCTCCGCTGCACTGCGGCCGGCGCCGCGGTGATCCCTGAGGGGGGTGGCTGCAACGAACCGAAGCTTTGCTCACGCTTGATTTGACAAAGTTACCTCCGCGCCGTTCTCCGCTGCACTGCGACCGGCGCCGCGGTGATCCCTGAGGGGGTGGCTGCAACGAACCGAAGCTTTGCTCACGCTTGATTTGACCAAGTTACCTCCGCGCCGTTCTCCGCTGCACTGCGGCCGGCGCCGCGGTGATCCCTGAGGGGGGTGGCTGCAACGAACTGAAGCTTTGCTCACGCTTGATTTGACCAAGTTACCTCCGCGCCGTTCTCCGCTGCACTGCGGCCGGCGCCGCGGTGATCCCTGAGGGGGGTGGCTGCAACGAACTGAAGCTTTGCTCACGCTTGATTTGACCAAGTTACCTCCGCGCCATTCTCCGCTGCACTGCGGCCGGCGCCGCGGTGATCCCCGAGGGGGGTGGCTGCAACGAACCGAAGCTTTGCTCACGCTTGATTTGACCAAGTTACCTCCGCGCCGTTCTCCGCTGCACTGCGGCCGGCGCTGCGGTGATCCCTGAGGGGGGTGGCTGCAACGAACTGAAGCTTTGCTCAGGCTTGATTTGACCAAGTTACCTCCGCGCCGTTCTCCGCTGCACTGCGGCCGGCGCTGCGGTGACCCCTGAGGGGGGTGGCTGCAACGAACCGAAGCTTTGCTCACGCTTGATTTGACCAAGTTACCTCCGCGCCGTTCTCCGCTGCGCTGCGGCCGGCGCTGCGGTGATCCCTGAGGGGGGTGGCTGCAACGAACCGAAGCTTTGCTCGCTCCGCTCGCCGGTTTTTGTTTTTTGCCGCTTTTGCTGAAGCTGCACTTCGCAACGCTGTAAAAAACAAAAACCCTGCTTTCAGCGGGGCTTCGGTTCGTTGGCGGAGAGAGAGGGATTCGAACCCTCGATACCCTTTAGAGGTATACACACTTTCCAGGCGTGCTCCTTCAACCACTCGGACACCTCTCCTTTTTTTAACCGGGCCACAAAACTATCATTTTTTCCGACGTAAAAAAAGCCCACCGCATCCGGTGAGCTCTTTCTTTACTTTTTCCTTCGCGTTATCGCGCCTGGTAATTATAACTGATGGTGCCATTCGGGCTTACTCCCGTAATATTGACCATGTTGTTCTTGGTTTGCGGCAAAGCCTTCTCCACATCGGCTGCACTGTTTACCGCAATGCCGTTTACCGATGTGATCAGCAGACCCTGCGGAATGCCATACATGTCAAAAGCTTTACCAGGCTGTACGTTGGTTACAACCACGCCGTTTTTGACATTGTAACGGGCCTTTTGCTCAGCGCTGGCTGGTGCAAAACTGGCTCCTGCGCTGACCGCAGCTTTCGAGCCTGAATTTGCATTGGCTGCCAGTTTATTCACACTTTCTCCTTTCAGGGTCACATTGAAATCCTTCATCTGGCCATTGCGCAATACAGTCAGTTTCACGCGGTCGCCGGGATTCATGCGGCCAATTTTTTCCTGCAGATCAGGAGCATCTGACACCACTTTGCCATCTACCTTTTTAATGATGTCTCCTTTTTGGATACCTGCTGCCGCTGCACCGCCATTAGGCACCACTTCATTTACATACAGGCCGTTCAGGTCTTTGATGTTCAGCTGCTCCGCGGCTTCTGCATCAAGTGCACGGAAACTCACACCTACATACCCACGTTTAACGGTTCCGAAACGCATGAAGTCATCAAGGATCTTTTTGGCCAGGTTGACCGGGATGGCAAAACCATAACCCTCGTTGCGGCCAGATTGTGAAGCTATCGCTGAGTTGATGCCGATTAGCTCTCCATTTGCATTCACAAGCGCACCCCCGCTGTTGCCGGGATTGATTGCCGCATCTGTCTGGATGAATGATTCAATGCTTTGATTGGCTGCACGCTCAGGAACTTTGCCCGAACGCATGTACTCTTCATATTCCTCTTCTGTAAGGGGTTGCTGCTGGTCTTGCGCCAGGATACCGATCTGGCGGGCCTTTGCACTGACAATACCAGCGGTAACGGTGGTCTGAAGATCGAGCGGATAACCGACGGCCAGCACCCATTCGCCGACCTGCACATTGTCAGAGTTGCCCATTTTCACCACCGGCAGGCCCCTGGCCTCAATTTTCAAAAGGGCAAGGTCTGTATTCGGATCTTTACCGACCACTTTGGCTGTCATTCGACGCTTGTCAGTCAGAATGACGTCGATTTTCTCCGCATTATCTACAACGTGGTTATTGGTTACGATATAGCCGTCTTCAGACAAAATTACGCCTGAGCCGGAAGCTGCCCGCGGTGCACGCTGCATCCGCCTGCCGCCGCCGCCGAAGAAATCGTCGAACATGTCAAATGGCGAGCTGCTCCGGGCAGAGCGCCCGCTTGCGCTATACGTGGTCTTAATGTGAACAACTGCCGGCGAAACTGCCGCCGCTGCCTGTACAAAGTCTTCTGCTCCTGCAGATGATATTTTTAAGGGATTATTTGCAAAGTAAACTTTTTGCTTTTCCTCCAAAGATGCATTTTCTGCTTTATGCTCAAGGAGTTTATATCCTCCTATGGCTGCCGCGCCACCTATAAACGCGGCCAGAACTGCATAACTCATTATCTTTTTCATATAGCTCCTAATTTTCTTTTTGCGTTGTGATGATCAAATTTAGCACCATATCAACGATATTTGTATCACAGCAACCTCTATTTTTCTGTTAAATTATGTTAAATGAAACACTTAGCTAAAGCATTTGGTTTCATCTGACACACCAAAGCAACATATGAATACTGAAACTCAGCCGCTTCATTTTTACAAATACCAGGGTGCTGGAAACGACTTTATTCTGGTCGATAACCGCAGCTTATTCTTTAATTCTGATGATTATGAGGCGGTTTCGAAACTTTGCGACCGGCGCTTTGGTATTGGCGCAGACGGACTCATGCTGCTGCAGAGCCATCCGGAATTTGATTTCGAAATGGTGTATTACAATGCCGATGGTATGCCGGGAAGCATGTGCGGAAATGGCGGTCGCTGTATCGTTGCCTTCGCAAAACAGCTGCGACTTATTGACCGCGAAACGAACTTTTTGGCAGTTGACGGCCCGCATTATGCCAAAATTTCACCCGAAGGGAACTGGGTGGAGCTCCAGATGATCAATGTGAACCAGATTAACCGCGACGGCGAAGCATGGGTGCTCGATACCGGTTCGCCGCATTATGTCCTTCAAACCCAGGGGCTGGATACGCTCGATGTATATAGTGAAGGCAAGGCCATTCGAAACAACGAAACCTACGGTGCCAAGGGCATTAATGTCAATTTCGTCGAGGACTTCGGCGACCATCTGTTCGTCAGAACTTTTGAGCGCGGCGTCGAGGACGAGACATATGCCTGTGGTACCGGCGTTACAGCGGTCGCCCTGGCTCATGCCGCCGCCACTGGTAAACACGGGCACATCAGTACCCCGGTCAAGGTTCTCGGCGGAAACCTGCGCATTGACTTTGACCATCATCACGGGCAGTTTACAGGCATTTTTCTTTGTGGCCCCGCAGAACTCGTTTTTACAGGAACACGCTGAGCCGGCCGGCTAAAACAAGCCGTCAAAGTGTAACAATTACACTTACTTAAATTAATCGTTTGATTAAATGATGATTCTCTGACAGAGCGAAGTCGCGAATCCACCTACTTTTGGCGTTTGACAAAATTGTTAAACACTGGCGATAAAAAACGGGGCATGGAAAAAGCGACGGAAGAGCTGATCAAACAAACAGCAAAAGACATCTTTTTCAGGCAGGGGAACCTGCACGCGACCACGCAGGAGATTGCTGATGCAGCCGGCGTAAACCGCACGCTGCTGAATTATTATTTCGGCTCGCGCGATCTGCTCTTTGAGCAGGTTTACAACGAAGCGGTAGAAAGCAAACGCAGCCAGCTGGACGAAGCACTTGCTGCCAAACTGCCTTTCAGGGAGAAAATTGAGCGTTTCATTGAAGTTTACCTGCGCGAAGTGCGGCAGTACCCGTTCAAGGAATCCTTTCTGATCACCGAGATCAGCAACAAAGATTTCATGCAGCACAAAAAAAAGAACGCCAACCTGATCGCGTTTCTTGACGAGATCGCCGCCGAGATGGAAAAAGGAACAATTATGCGCATGGATCCCATGCATTTCCTGGTCAACCTGTTTTCCATGCTGTCTTACCCGGTCATAATGGGGCCGCTGTATCGACGGCTTTTCGACCTGAGCAACACCAAATACGAACGTTTTATAGACGAACGAAAAGACGTCATCCTAAAATCCATTTTCATATAAAAGAGCATATAACAAACATGAAAACAATACAGACTTTCATTTTCACCCTGGGCTGTTCAGCCCTGCTGCTTTCTTCATGCGGCGGCAAGAAAGAGGACAAGGCTGCCCAGGCAGGTGCCGACCAGCCCCAAAGCTACCCTGTCGTTACCCTCACCAGTCAAAGCACGACCCTCGAGAGCGACTATCCAGCAACGCTCGAAGGACAGCAAAATATTGACATCAGGCCGAAAATTGATGGCTTTATCGAAAAGATCTTTGTCGACGAGGGGGCCACGGTTAAGCAGGGGCAGCCGCTGTTTTCCATCAATGCGCCGCAATACGAGCAGGAAGTTCGTACAGCCAAAGCAGCTGTAAACAGTGCCGAAGCCGAAGTAAACGCAGCAAAACTTCAATACAATAAAACCAAGCCGCTTGTTGAAAAAGACATCATCAGCAAGTTTGACCTGGAATCTGCTGAGTACAACCTGAAAATCAAGCAGGCCGCCCTGGCCCAGGCACGGGCCGCCCTGGCCAATGCCAATGTAAACCTCGGTTATACCCGTGTGGTCGCTCCCGTAAATGGGGTCATTGGCCGCATTCCGTACAAGACCGGCGCGCTGGTTAGCAGCCAAAGCGCTGAACCGCTCACAACCATTTCAAACATTGCCAAAGTTTACGCGTATTTCTCCCTGAATGAGAAACAGATCCTTGATTTTTCTCGCGACTACAAGGGCGCAACGCTTACAGATAAAATCCGCCAGATTCCCTCGGTATCCCTGATTCTTTCAGATGGCACGGTGTATGCGCAAAATGGCCGTATCGAGACCGTAAGCGGGCAGATCGACACGCAAACCGGGTCGGCAAGCATGCGGGCTACATTTCCAAACCCTTCCATCCTGCTCAGAAGCGGGGCAAGCGCTTTGGTACGCATACCCAAACACCTCGATGCTGCCATTCTGATTCCGCAGAAGTCTACATCAGATATCCAGGGTAAAAAATTCGCTTACCAGGTAGACCAGACCGGGGCGGTAAAGGCTGTAGAAATCGAGATCATGGCCAATACCAAGGGTAACTTTTACGTGGTAACTAAAGGACTCAAGGCGGGCGATAAAATCGTGCTCGAAGGGTTCTCCGGTCTGAAAGACGGCACCAAGATCAAGGCCGAGGAGCGCCCCGCAGACAGTGTGTTCGCAGAACTGAAAAACTAACCGTTAACACCGCAACCAGAAAATCATGTTTAAAAAATTCATAGAAAGGCCGGTATTGTCAACCGTTATTTCCATCATCATCGTGATCCTGGGAATTCTCGGACTGGCAACACTTCCGGTCTCACAATATCCTGAAATTGCGCCGCCAACGGTCCAGGTTCAGGCCTCTTACCAGGGAGCCAATGCCGACGTTGTCATGAACAGCGTTGTCGTGCCGCTGGAAGAGCAGATCAATGGTGTAGAAGACATGGCATACATGACCTCTACGGCCGGCAACGATGGTACAGCAACCATATCCATTACATTTAAGCTGGGTACCAATCCGGACCTGGCAGCAGTGAACGTACAAAACCGTGTCTCGCGTGCCACCAGCCTGCTCCCGCAGGAAGTAACCCGTGCCGGTGTCATTACCTCGAAACGGCAGCCGAGTAACGTGCTGATTTTTGCACTTTATAGCGATAACCCGTCTTACGACCAGAAATTTCTTCAGAATTATGCAGAGATCAACCTGGTTCCGCAGATTAAACGGATTAACGGGGTGGGCGATGCGAGTGCCTTCGGCCGTTCGGATTATACGATGCGCCTTTGGCTTAAGCCCGATGTCATGACTGCCTATGGATTGATTCCGGCAGACATCAGCACAGCCCTTGCGGAACAAAACATCGAAGCGGCGCCGGGGCAGTTCGGTGAAGAGGGCAACCAGTCATTTGAGTATACCCTGAAATATACCGGCCGGCTGAAAAGCGAAACTGAGTTCGGCAACATGATTATCCGCGCCAGCGAAAGCGGCGAGGTTCTTCGCCTTAAAGACGTGGCCCGGATTGAAATGGGCGCACAAAGTTATGCCAGCACTGTTCGTGTAAACGGCAAGCAGGGGCTTGGTGTGGCCATCAACCAGACCGCCGGTTCGAATGCCAAAGAAGTGATTGAAGGATCGCTGCAGGTGCTGGAAAACGCTTCTGCCAGTTTTCCGAAAGGAATTCACTACCTGCCGTTGGTGAACGTGAATGACTTCCTCGATGCCTCTATCGACAAGGTTGTCCATACCCTTATCGAAGCGTTTATCCTCGTGTTCCTGGTCGTGTTCATTTTTCTACAGGACTTTCGGTCTACGCTGATCCCGGCCATCTCGGTTCCTGTGGCCATTATCGGTACATTTTTCTTCCTGAACCTGTTCGGTTTCACCATCAACCTGCTTACGCTGTTTGCGCTCGTGCTCGCCATTGGTATTGTGGTCGATGATGCGATCGTTGTGGTCGAGGCGGTACATGCCAAACTGGATCAGGGGTACAAATCGGCCAGGAAAGCAACGGTCGATGCGATGGAAGATATTACCGGGGCCATCATTTCGATCACGCTGGTCATGGCTGCGGTATTCGTGCCTGTTAGTTTTATCCAGGGCTCATCGGGTGTATTCTACAAACAGTTCGGCCTTACGCTGGCCATTTCGATCATTCTCTCGGCGATTAATGCCCTGACCTTGAGTCCGGCGCTGTGTGCGCTGTTCCTGAAACCGCATGCTGATGACCATGGCCACAAGAAAAATTTCATACAACGTTTTTATACGGCTTTCAATACCTCTTTCGACCGCATGACGAACCGGTATAAAGGTGCCGTATCTTTCCTGGCTAAGAAGAAATGGATCGCAGGTGTCATTATACTTGGTTTTACCGCGGTGCTGGTCTGGACCATGAACACCACGCCAAAGGGATTTGTGCCGAACGAAGATTTAGGCACCATCATGTCTGACATTTCCTTACCCCCGTCTTCGTCCAAAGAACGCACGGATGAAGTGGTGCGGAAAATTGACAGCATTGTGCGCACGGTTCCTGAAGTAAACAGCACCCTGCGGGTTGTTGGTCGCGCTATGATCAGCGGCAGCGGCAGCGCATACGGCATGGTAATCACCAGGCTGAGCCCCTGGAACGAGCGGGACCGCGACGTGAAAGCAATTATAGCAGAGCTCTTTGCAAAGACGGCCAGCATTAAAGAAGCACGTGTGATCTTCTTTGCTCCTCCGACCATTCAGGGCTTCGGCACCAGCGGCGGCTTCGAATTTCAGCTGCAGGACCGCACCGGGGGTGAAATTGCCAAGTTCAGCAACACCGCCAATGAGTTCCTGGCTGAGCTTAGCAAGCGTCCGGAGATCCAGTATGCTTCGACAGCGTTTAACGTGAACTTTCCGCAGTTCCTGGTAACGGCCAATGTTGCCAAGATCAAACAGGCAGGACTAAGCGTTAATGATGTGCTAGGGGTCCTGCAGGGCTATTATGGCGGTGTGTATGCATCAAACTTCAACAAATTTGGCAAACAATACCGGGTGGTATTCCAGGCCGACTTTAAATACCGTACCAACGAGGAAAGTCTGAACAACATCTATGTGCGTACGAAAGCGGGAGCCATGGCACCCATTACAGAGTTTATAAGCCTGAGCAAGGTTTACGGGCCGCAAACCATTTCAAGGTTTAACCTGTATACCTCGATCCAGGTTACCGGAAACCCCAAGCCAGGGTTCAGCTCTGGCGATGCGCTTAATGCGATCAAAGAAGTTGCTGCGCAAAAACTGCCTGCCGGATATGGATACGAGTTCTCAGGTCTGTCGCGCGAGGAGCAGTCTGCCGGCAGCCAAACGGTCTTTATCTTCATGCTTTGCGTGGTGTTCGTATACTTCCTGCTGGCGGCCCAGTATGAAAGTTATGTGCTGCCGTTTGCCGTGCTTATTTCCCTGCCTGTCGGCCTGACCGGTACGTTCATTTTTGACAAAATATTTGGCATTGACAACAACATCTATACGCAGATCACACTTATTATGCTGGTGGGCCTGCTGGCCAAAAATGCCATCCTGATCGTAGAATATGCACTCGACCGGCGCCGGAAAGGAATGGACATTGTTCCCGCGGCTATAGAAGGGGCTACCGCCCGTTTGCGGCCCATCCTGATGACTTCTTTTGCCTTTATCCTTGGCCTTTTGCCGCTCATGCTGTCAAGAGGTGTAGGTGCGGCGGGCAACTCGTCCATCGGTACAGGCGCCGTAGGCGGAATGCTTTTCGGTACCATCTTTGGCATTTTCGTTATCCCTGCACTGTTCATCATTTTCCAGATGCTGCAGGAAAAGGTGAGCAACAAATCGCCGTTTGAAGCAGATATGGAAGCTGCGCGTGCAGAAGATGCCGCTGAGCGCCCTTCGCGTAATGATCAACATTAGCATTCACAAACATGACACAGTTTAAAAAATATACCTTACTTTTTATGCTCCTGCTGCTGGGTGCCGGCGCCTGTGTAACCAGGCAATACGAACGCCCGGCCGTACCAGACAAGGGCTTGTACCGCGATGTGCAGTCTGCAGACACGAATTCGATTGGGCAAATGCGGTGGGACAGCCTGTTTACAGACCCTGTACTCCAGTCACTGGTTCGCGAAGGCCTGGAAAAAAACCTGGACCTGAGGTCGGCCATGGAACGCATCAAATCTGCCGATGCGGCGCTGCGCCAGAGCCGTGCAGCCTTTTTGCCGAGTCTGAGTGCCGACGTGTCGGTTGCCGACAACAAACAGTCGCGCGCCGCACTCAACTTTCCGCCGGGCATCAATATCAACCTGGAAACTCAGACCTACCGCGCGCAGCTCAGCACTTCCTGGGAAGCCGACATCTGGGGTAAACTGAGCAGCGGCAGGCGTGCTGCCCTGGCTACCCTGCTTCAGACCGAGGCGGCCAAACGTGCCATACAAACACAGCTGATCAGCAACATAGCCAACAATTATTATGCACTGCTGGCGCTCGATAAACAGCTGGCCATTACCGAGGAAACGATCCGTATACGCATACAGGATGTGGAAACGATGAAGGCTTTAAAAGAAGGCGCGGTTGTGAACGGAGCGGCGGTTGTGCAGAGTGAGGCCAACCGGTATGCCGCCGAGGTGACCGTTCCTGATCTGAAACGCAGCATTCGCGAAACAGAAAATGCGCTGAGCATTCTCCTGGCCCGAGCACCCGGCACGATTGTGCGCGGCAAACTGGAAAACCAGGTCCCGCTGGCTAGTCTGGAAACGGGTATTTCGAGCCAGCTGCTGCAAAACCGCCCAGATGTTCAGCAGGCTGAATTCGCATTTCGTGCGGCTTTCGAGAATACAAACGTTGCCCGCACGTTCTTCTATCCGTCATTAACCCTGACGGCAGCGGGCGGGCTGTCATCCCTGCAGCTGCAAAACTTCTTTTCTCAATCGATATTCTACAACATTGTTGGCGGCCTGACACAGCCCATTTTTAACCGCGGGCAGAACAAGGCCAGGTTGCGCAGCGCCCAGGCAAGCCAACAGATTGCCTACAACGATTTTCAGCAGTCGCTGCTCAATGCCGGCAATGAAGTTTCGAATTACCTGTACGCTTACCAGGCTGCGACAGACAAGCAGGACAGCCGCAGCAAACAGATTGCATCACTGACCAAAGCTGTAGATTATACCAAGGAATTGCTTCGCTACAGTTCAGCAACCAATTATACAGACGTGCTGACCTCAGAACAGGCGCTGCTGTCTGCCCAGCTGGCCGGAGTAAACGACCAGCTGCAGAAATTGCAGGCGGTTGTGAACCTTTACCGGGCGCTTGGTGGCGGCTGGCGTTAGCAGGTACAGAACTGAACAACTAAGGCCCCGCAGTTTTTTTCAGAGCTGCGGGGCTTTTTTTTGATTGTTCGTTCAATTTGATGTATGTTTAAAGGTTTTTTTGGAGCATAGCTCCGTGACTTTTACCTGGTCTGCCATGTTACTTGCCGATACTGAAAAACCCTGCCGAATGGTTTACTCACTTTGTAAACATGAATTTCTCGGCTACCTCATTGAACCTCATGTTGTTCAGCTGAATCCGCAGGGCGATTTTTCATTGAGTTATCAGCGGGTTTTTACACATACGGCAAAAGACTATGACTGCAGCCTTGACGCGACAGACATCAGGCTCATCAAAATACTGGACGAGATCGAACAGGACTACCTGATCAAAAAGTACCACAAAAAAAGCGTGCGCTCCAGTGAGTTTTTCACCAAGATCTTTGATGAGAAGTTTTATGAAAATGTACGCCCGAGAATAGAGAAAAAACTCGCAGAAGCACTCGAGATCCTCAAGACAAAAGACAGCCTGTACCTGATGGGTAAAGACGGCTGGCCGGTAGAACGGAAAATCGGCCTGGCTGCAGAAGCGGCCTCGGTCCTTTTCCATTTCAGAAGAAATGAAACCGAAACGCGCTACTTTCCGACCATCAAATACCAGGGGCAGCGGATCGAATTTATGTTCAAAGATGCACAGGTGGTCAGCAACCAGCCGGCCTGGCTCCTGCTGGATGATGTGCTTTACTATTTTGAACAGGGTATAGAGGGCAAGAAACTGCAGCCTTTCCTTGGCAAAAGGTATATCGCCATTCCAAAGGCTACAGAAAAGACCTATTTCGAGAAATTTGTCGGTCCGCTGATCGAAAAATATAACGTTTATGCCGAAGGCTTTGAGATCCGTACCGAAAAGTATGAAGCCCGGCCAATCCTGAAAGTTATATATGTGGATGGCGGAATATCCCAGATACAGGTTTATTTTCGTTATGGCGAGTATCTTTTTGCCATGGGCAACGATCGGAAAGTCACAGTGCGCCTGGAGAAAGACGGCGACAATTACATCTTTCACAGGGTGAAACGGTCGCTGGACTGGGAAAAGGAAAAATTTGCCATCCTGACGCGGCTTGGCCTTAAAAAAACAAGCGCATTATTCAGCAACCTGGAGGTTTCCGGCCTGGCAGAAGATGCCGATCAAAGTTATGCCGTTCTGAACTGGATCAATGAGCACATTGAGGAACTGCAGGGTCAGGGCTTCGATATTGAACAGCAGACAGGGCAAAAGCGCTTCGTGATCGGTGCCAACAAGATCGACCTGGAGGTAAAAGAAGGCAACGACTGGTTCGACATTTATGCGATCGTTTATTTTGGCAAGTACCAGATTCCGTTCATCGAACTGAAACAGCACATCCTGCATAAACGGCGCGAGTTCATGCTGCCCGATGGCGAAATTGCGATTATTCCCGACAAGTGGTTTGCGCAGTACGGAACACTGTTCAGCCTGGCCGAGTCGGGCAAGGCGCTTAAACTGAAAAAGCACCACATTGGCCTGGTCAATGAGCTGGCCGAAGACAGCATTACCAATGTTACGCTTCAGCGAAAACTGCAGCGCCTTAACGACTTTGAGCAGATCGATGATACGAATCTGCCAATACATTTCAGGGGAGACCTGCGCAGCTACCAGAAAGCGGGCTACAACTGGTTCGGATTTTTGCGCGAGTACAATTTCGGCGGCTGCCTGGCCGACGATATGGGGCTTGGAAAAACCGTGCAAACGCTGGCCATGCTGCAAAAGGTGAAAGAGGAGAACGAGCAAAACAACAGCCACCACCCCTCACTGATCATCATGCCTACCTCGCTGATCCACAATTGGACAAATGAGGCGAAGAAGTTCACCCCTAAACTGAAAATACTTGCGCATACGGGTACCAACCGGGCCAAAGACCTGTCGCTGTTTGGCAGGTACGACCTCATTATTACCACTTACGGCGTAACACGGATCGATGTAGCGCTGCTCGAGAATTTTTATTTCAACTACATCATTCTCGATGAAAGCCAGAACATCAAGAACCCCGGCTCTAAGTCGTTCAAATCGGTACGTGCGCTTAAATCAAAATACAGGCTTATTTTGAGCGGCACGCCGGTCGAAAATTCAGTGGGCGACCTCTGGCCGCAGCTCACATTCCTGAACCCGGGGTTGCTGGGCTCACAGGCCTTTTTTAATGAAGAATATGTGCAGGCCATTGAGAAGAAAAAAGATGAGGACAAGGCACGGAAACTTCAAAGCATTATCAAACCTTTTGTGTTGCGGCGTACCAAGGAGCAGGTTGCTGCCGAGCTTCCGCCAAAAACCGAACAGGTGTTTTATTGCGACATGAGTGAAGACCAGGCGGCCTATTACGAAAAGACAAAGTCTGCCTACCGCAATGACCTGCTAGAAAGCATGGATAACGGTACGTTTGCGCAGAAACAGGTACAACTCCTGCAGGGGCTCACAGCCCTCAGGCAACTGGCCAACCATCCGCTCATGATCGACCAGGCCTACGCTGCAGATTCGGGCAAGTTCGAAAACGTGGTGCATACGCTCGATAATGTGTTGAAGGGCGGGCATAAAGTGCTGGTCTTCTCACAGTTTGTTAAACACCTGGAAATCTTCCGGAAACATTTTGAAAGGGAGCAGATTGCATATGCTTACCTGGATGGTGGTACCCGTAACCGCGGCGAAGTTGTTTCGAGATTCCAGGAAGACAGCAACCTGAAGGTCTTCCTGATCTCCCTCAAAGCAGGTGGTGTTGGCCTCAACCTGACCCAGGCAGACTATGTATTCATCTTAGACCCCTGGTGGAACCCGGCGGTCGAACAGCAGGCCATAGACCGTACCCACCGCATTGGCCAGGAAAAAAAGGTTTTCATCTATAAGTTCATCGCTAAAGACACCGTCGAGGAAAAGATCCTCGCCCTTCAGAAACGGAAAAAGTCACTTGCCAGTGCCCTGATTACGACCGAAGAAAGTTTTATTAAATCGCTAACCAAAGACGACATCAGGGAAATTTTAAGCTAGGTAGGCTTCACCGGCAAACCTGAAAAAACCAGAAGCTCAGAACCTTTTGCAGCCTGCATTGTTTGCTAGGGTAGAAACTCTAAAAACCCTGGTTATGACAAAGGAAACAAAAATACTTACAGGCGTACTTGCAGGAGCTGCCCTCGGCGCTGTTGCCGCCTTGCTGATCACATCAAGCAAAAATGAGGAAATGAAATCGAAAGTGACCGACTGGTTTTGTGACCTTTTCGACTCCTCTAAAGAAAAAATTTCGTCTCTGGCAGACCGCGTTACTTCTGCCGCGACCGATGCTGCCCAGGCAGCAAAAGACAAATATGCCGAAGTGAAACCCTAATCACTTCCTGCATCCATTCGAAAAAGGGAAATCTATTTGGGTTTCTCTTTTTATTTACCACCTATTTCAGACAATATGCATCTCTCTTTTCATGGTGCCGCACGTACAGTGACCGGCAGTAAACACCTTATTGAATTAAATGACGGTACCGCTATTTTACTCGACTGCGGCCTGTTCCAGGGTATGGGGCAGGTAACCGATAAACTAAACGGATATTTTGGTTTCAATCCGCAGCGGGTAAATTACGTGGTACTCAGCCACGCCCATATTGACCACTGCGGCCTGCTGCCCAGGTTGGTTGCCGAAGGCTTCGAAGGCAAAATATTTGCTACTGCGGCTACCATGGATCTTTGCCGGGTTCTATTGATGGATTCAGCACATATCCAGGAACAGGATGCAGAATACCATAACCGCAACAGCAAAGAGAAGACCGAGGCGCTTTATACCGAAGACGATGTGACCAAAACCATGTCGCTGTTTAAGATCGTCGACTATAATGAAGACTTCGAGATCAGCGATGCGGTTACCTTACGCTTTACAGACGCGGGGCATGTGGTAGGCAGTGCCGCGGCACACCTGAGCATCAGGGAAGGTGACAAAAAAATCCGCCTGTCTTTTAGCGGCGACGTTGGCCGGTATGGCGATTTGCTGCTTAAAAGTCCGCAGCAGTTTTCGCAGGCAGATTACATCATTATGGAGTCAACCTATGGCGATAGCCTGCATAAGGACCTGGAACCGATTGAAGACGCTTTGCTCGAATACATACACCAGACCTGCGAGGTTAAAAAAGGCAAATTGATCATTCCGGCCTTTAGTGTAGGTCGTACACAGGAAGTGCTGTATGCACTGAACGGCCTGGAGCTGAAGGGCAAACTGCCAGATGTTCCTTATTTTGTAGACAGCCCGCTGTCATTGCAGGCTACAGAGGTGCTGAAAGACCACCCTGAGGTGTACAATAACGGAGTAAAAGAGGTCATGAAGCGCGATGCCGATCCTTTTGCTTTTAAAGGGCTGCGGTTTATAGAACGTGTCGAAGAGTCAAAAGCGCTGAACGCAGATCCGCGGCCATGCGTGGTCATTTCTGCTTCGGGAATGGCTGAGGCCGGCCGGGTCAAACACCATATCAGGAACTGTATCAGCAACCACCGGAACACGATCCTGCTGGTAGGCTACTGTGAACCAACTTCGCTTGGCGGCCGCCTGATGGCAGGAGAAAAAGAGGTCGATATTTTTGGAGAACGCCTGCAGGTACAGGCCGAGGTGGGGGCCATAAAATCCATGAGTGCACACGGCGATTGTGAAGACCTGCTGCATTTCCTGTCATGCCAGGACCCCCAGATGGTGAAACAGGTTTTTCTCGTTCACGGGGAGTATGAAGTTCAGCAGAAATTTGCGCTGCGGATACGCGCCAAAGGTTTCAAACATGTGGCCATCCCGGAATACCACGAACGTTTCGAGCTGGAATAACCTGATTCGTGTTCAGACAGGATATACAACTGTTTTCTGGTAAACATTGCCGACCTTTAGGATATGGATGTCTTTAGCAAAGCGCTGCTCGATTTTTACACCACAGGCCGCGGCGATACATTATGGCTCAACAACTCGTATGGCGAACCTGAAGAGATGCCCGTTGATGTCTTTTTTCGAGGCAAGGGTGATATGCCGGAAATCGAACGCATTGCTTTGCGCATGTGCCGCGGCAGTGTGCTCGACATTGGCGCCGGTGCAGGAAGCCATGCGCTGGTGCTTCAGCGAGACGGCCTGCAGGTAACCGCAATCGACATCGCACCCGGTGCGGTCGAGATCATGAAAAAACGGAAAGTAAAGCGTGCCTTTGAACAGGATATTTTTCAGTATACAGGCGAACGGTTCGACACATTGCTGCTGCTGATGAACGGCATCGGGCTTTGTGGCTCTGTTAACGGTTTTCTTGATTTTTTGCGCCATGCGGCGCAATTGCTCGCGCCTGGCGGACAATTGCTGTTCGACTCATCAGATATCAGGTACCTGTACGATGACCTGCCTATGCCCGGATCATCCTATTACGGCGAAATTGCCTACCAATACAATTACAAAGGCGAAAAAGGCCCCTGGTTCAACTGGCTTTACCTGGACCGCGTACTGCTGCAAACCCTGTCGGCGGGCAATGGCTGGGACTGCAAACTGGTATACGATGACGGAGAGGACCAGTTCCTGGCCCGGCTTACCCGTAAAAGCGATGGCTAAGGCCCTGCACATCTTCGAATTTCCAAGCAACCTGGGACTAAAACAGCTGCATGCTGCAGCGCCTGGCGTTCGCAAATTGCCTGAGCGGCTCAGGGGCCTTGGTCTGCATGACTCGCTTAGCCCCGCGGCCGTGTCTGCCTTGCCGCCGCCGCCGTATACCATGAACCTGGACCCGGTTACAGGCATCCGCAATGCAGCGGCCATCAGGGAATATGCCAGCAGGCAGGCAGAGCTGCTCAGACCCGCATTCGCTGCGCATACCTGCGCTCTTTTGCTTGGCGGCGATTGCAGCATCCTCATCGGCAGTGCTTTAGCCTTGAAGCAACAGGGTGGGGGCGCGCTCTTTTTCCTGGATGGCCATACCGATTTTGTCACGCCCGACCAATCTGCGACCGGTGGTGCCGCCGGAATGGACCTGGCGCTTGTTACCGGTCATGGCCCGCATCTTTTAACCAATATACAGGGCCTGGGGCCTTACTTTGCCGAAGAGCAGGTTTGGTGCGTGGGCAACCGTTATTTTGATGCGGGCTACCTCGAGCCGCTGCAGCGCTCTGCCATTACTTACGTCGATCTGCCGGAGCTGCAGAAAATGGGAATGATAGCTTGTGCCGAATCTTTTATTCGCTTTCTGGACGAAAAACAGGTGCCCCGGTTTTTCATCCACCTGGACGCCGATGTGCTGGACAATGCAGTCATGCCCGCCGTAGACAGTCCGCAGCCCGGGGGTCTTTCATATGTCGAATTAGGTGAACTCCTATTGCCCTTGCTCACCGATGCGCGTTGTGCAGGCATGGAAATTACCATTCTTGACCCTGACCTGGACCCGACAGGTCAAAGCACAACGCTCTTTTCCGAGCAGCTTATCGCATTGATGAAGCATGCGGGTTTTTAGCGCACATCAGCCAACAGTCAAATTGTCTTAAGTAAAAAGTCATATTGCTTGCGGGCAGGCGGTGCCGGCCTGGATCAGCCGTATATTTGATCATGCAACAAATTAAGCTAAGCGTGCTGGATCAGTCTCCGGTTCGCAAAGATGCCAATGCCCGCCAGGCTATAGAAGAAACGACTTTGCTTGCGCAGCATACCGAAAAGTTGGGCTACCACCGGTTCTGGGTTTCAGAACACCACAACACAGATAGCCTGGCCGGCTCTACGCCCGAAATTCTGATCGCGCATCTGGCCAACCATACACACCGCATTCGCCTGGGCTCTGGCGGCATCATGCTGCCCAACCACAGCGCCCTGAAAGTAGCCGAAAGCTTCAGGCTGCTGGAGGTCATGCATCCCGGACGAATAGACCTGGGAATAGGCCGGGCGCCGGGTACCGATCGCATTACGGCCTCGATCTTAAATCCGGCCAACAATTTCAGTGAGCAGGATTTCATTGCGCAGCTAAACGACCTCGGTAATTTTTTTCACGACATACCTGATCAGAGCAATATGAACGGCAAGATCAAGGCAATTCCCGTCGCGGAAACGGTGCCCGCACAGTGGATTCTGAGCAGCAGTGGCCAGAGCGCCCTTTTTGCCGCGCATTTTGGTATGGGATTCTCGTTTGCCCATTTCATCAATCCCAATGGCGGTCCGCAGGCAGTTCAGTATTACCGGGATCATTTTAAGCCCTCTGCAGATCTGAGTGCACCCGAAGCCAATGCAGCATTCTTTGTATTCTGCTCTGAAGACGAGGAGAAGGTGCAGCAGCAATCTGCCCTACTGGCGCACCGCTTTTTGCAGCTCGAAAAAGGTCAGGGGCTTGGCAAACTCGGTTACGACGACATCAGGGATGTACAATATACCCCGGCCGAACAGGAGCGCATCGATTACAATAAAAAACGGATGGTCAATGGAACACCCGATCAGGTTAGGGAACAACTGACCAGTATGGCGGCGGCATACCAGGTAGACGAACTGATGGCTGTAACCATTACCGAACACTTTGAAGACCGGCTGCGTTCGTATGAGCTCCTGGCCGATATGTTTTTATAGCTGGGTAATCAGCAGCCAGAACATCCACCCTGGCTGCTGCGTGATTTTATTGTTAATAAACCCACCGCAAGTAACGCAGAAATAAAATGCTCCGCTAGGCTAAAATGTTGTTTTTTGCAGCCCGGGCGCTTACAAGCAAACCAAACGCGTTATTTTCCCATCTGGCGGTCAAAAAAGCCTGTGATCAGTTTGAACACGCCCTCGTAATGGGTCATAGGTAAGGTCTCGGCTTTGTCATTAACATCATGATAAGCTTTTACA
Source organism: Pedobacter yulinensis (assembly GCF_003029735.1). Taxonomy (GTDB): domain Bacteria; phylum Bacteroidota; class Bacteroidia; order Sphingobacteriales; family Sphingobacteriaceae; genus Pedobacter; species Pedobacter yulinensis. Next base: position 476,123 of record NZ_KZ686268.1, on the reverse strand, counting down.
CCGCCCATTGTATACATGAAAAAAGCCGGTACACCTTTTTCTGAGAAATGGAAATGATCGCTGTTGGCCGCTTTGCCCCGGCGGGCCAGCCTGGGCAGGAACCCGCCCGCGCTGTTGACCTGCTCAAGCTGTTCAAAGGCCCGGGGGTAAAGACTGGCGTTTACAACTGTAGCTCCCTCTTCACCGGTGCCTACCAGGTCCAGGTTCAGCAAAAATCGGATCGACGACAGGGGAACAAGCGGTCTCGCCGTAAAAAATTCTGAGCCCAGCAGGCCGGCCTCTTCCCCGGCAAAGAACACAAAGACCACGCTGTAATCCGGTACGTTGCGCGCGTAATGCCGGGCCAGGCTTAACAAGGTCGATACGCCGCTGGCGTTGTCATTTGCACCGGGAAACCAGGTGCGGTCTCCCATGCCACCCAGGTGATCATAGTGAGCGGTAAGCACGAGCAGCGAATCGGGCTTTGAACGCCCGCGCACCATACCGCAAACATTGTACGCCTGAAATGCCGGCACGAAACGGTTCTCAATATCCATGGAAAAGCGCTGTGGCTCCCCTTTAACGGTTTGACGGTTCAGGTAAATGACGGTGTAAGGGGCTACTTCTCTGGCGACCGACCAGGTAAGCTTATCCTGGAAAATGAACACGGTCTTTGTTGTGGCAGAAACGTACGTGATGCTGTCTTTTTTGCTGAGCGCCTCATTATTCAGGCGTTGGCCGATGCTTTCGTTACCAACCAGAAAATCGACACCGGGCCGTAGCGACTGTCCATTCAGCGTCAGGTGCATCTTGCCCGGAAAGGTGTTAACGGGGTAAGTGAATTCTTGCAGGTAAGAATCCCCGTTCAAGGCTTTCAGGCCGGCTGTTTTCAGCTGGAGCGCGAGAAATCCAGCGGCTTTTTTCATGCCATCGCGCGTATAGCCCCGTCCCCAGAAAGCCGCTGAGCTCAATTGCTTGAGGTTTGCCTCGGTAAACGCCCGATCCTGCGCTGCAGCAGGCAGCACGGGTAAAAGAAAGGCAAAGAGGGCCAGGCGACATGCAGCAAACATAAAAGCTATTTTTTACGAATATACCGCAATACAGTATTTGCGCAAAAAATAGCTCTCCAGGCGTCTAAAACCTGAGCGAAAGATTGGCCAGAACGCTTCTTGGCAGCTGCGGCTCAATAGTCGTCCAGCCTTTAAAATACCGCTCGTTGGTCAGGTTATCTGCCTTTACACCCAAACGGTATTTGCCAAAGTTGTAAAAGAGGGTTGCATTGGCAACGGTATAGGCCGGAATGGTGAATGCACCGGTAACCGTATTGTTCGTAATCAGGTTTTTGCCTGCGTAGTTGCCGCCCAAGCCTGCACCCAGGCCTTCAAGAGGTCCGCCCTGAACCTGGTAGCTGATCCAGACATTAGCCAGGTCGGCCGGGCCGGCGCTTACCGGCCTGAGGCCTTCAACATTCGCAGCAGACCGGGTCATTTTGCTGTTGTTGTGGCTGTAACCAGCCACGATGTTCAGGCCCGAAATGGGGTTGACCTGAAGGTCGATCTCGAAACCGCTGCTTTTCTGTGCACCGTCCTGGACGGTAATGTTAAGTGGCGTGCCGTTGCGAACAATCTGTTCGCTGCGCGTCATGTTGTCAACCCGAATGTCGTAATAACTGGCCGTCATACCCAGCCGGCCGTTAAGCAGGTCCAGCTTGACCCCGCCTTCGACCTGGTTGGCCTGCTGCGGCTTGAATATGCCTGAAACATCCGGAACCGGTTGCACAACAGGCGCCACGTTCTTGAATCCGTTCATGTAATTGCCGAACAGGGAAACACGGTCTTTGAGCACCTGATAGACCAGCCCGAACTTGGGCGAAAAAGCAGTTTGCAGGTAACCGTTCGGGAGTGAATTGCCAGACACCTGGTCAAAACTGGGCTTATTGTCGAACCGGTCTACCCGCAGGCTGAGCATGGCCATCAGTGTTTCGCTCAGGTTCAGCACATCTGAAACATAAGCACTGTATACATAATTGCTGTTCCTGCCCTTAGTCGGTGCTGCGGTGCTCGCGGCCAGGCGGCTTTCTATGGCCTGCCGGTTCATGCTGGCATAATTGGCTGGATTGCCCAGGGTGCTCACCTTGTCAAAGACGATGTAAGGAGAATTCGCGTTGACCGTACGTTGGGCCAGGTAGTCGACACCAATGACCACGCGGTTGCGCAGGCCGCCGATTTTAAAATCGCCTGTAAAGTTTTGCTGCAGGTTGAAAGCTGAACTTGCGGCGTTGAGGTAGGCCACATAGCGCGACAGTTCAGCGTCTGTTGGCCCGATGAACATGACATACTGGTACAGGCCGTCACTTTTGCGGTAACTTTGCGAAAAACTTGTCTGCGAGCGCCACTGCTCAGATAGCCGGTGGGTGAGTACCCCGTTCAGATTGGTGCTCGGTGTTTTGACCGTAATGTCATTGTTCGTATACGATTTGCTGAAATCCATGTTCAGTGCTTCGGGGCTGCGGGCAATCAGCGCACGGCTCCGGTTTAAGAACACCATAAGCGGATTGGTGGCTTCGGCCTGATAAAACTCTGCATAAAGGTTCAGCCGCGTCCGCTCGCTTATGCGGTATTCAATAGCTGGTGACAATGTTAAAGTTTTTCGGAATCCGGCGTCCTGGAAACTCTCCTGGTTGTGATAGGCGGCATTGACACGCGCAAGAAGTGTCTTCTTCTGGTTGATGGGGCCGGTAAGGTCTGCTGTAAGCCGATTGGTCCTGAAGCTTCCTGTAGTATAACCAAGCTCGCCGAAAGCCTGCTCCTGGGGTCTTTTGGTCACAAGGTTCAGCAGCCCGCCAAAATTGGTCAGTGCACCACCAAAAAGTGTTCCTGACGGCCCTTTGATCACTTCGATTTTTTCAATATTTACAGGGTCTATATCTCCGTTCGTCAGGCTGGCAATGCCGTTTACCATGCTCGGCTGTATGGTAAAACCCCGAAGCTGGTAAAATGCTGCACCGTCGCCGGCCCTTCCCGTAGATGACCACAGTTTATCAATGCCCGAACTGTTCTTCAGCGCATCGCTGAGGTTTACAACCACCTGTTCTTTCATCAGGTCTTTGCTGATGCTGGTGTAAACCTGCGGGTTTTCCAGGTTTGTGAGTGGCATCCTGGCTACCCCTTCACTGCTTTTTACAGCGAATTTATTTGCCCGCTCCCCGCGTATGTGAATGTCTTCGAGTTGACTCAGGTTCTCTGACAGGCTGAAATCTGCCTGCACGGCCCCGGCGGTAACACTTACGGTTTGTTCTGTCGCCTTCAGGCCGATGGCCGAAACACGCACCACATAGGTTCCTGCTCTGAGCCGTAGAAAATGGTAGCGGCCAGCGTCGTCGGTGTAGGTTTCGAGGCCCTTTCCCTTCAGACGTACGGTTACGCCGCTGGCCGCTTCGCCGTCTGCAGTAATGATTCGTCCTTCAATGCTGCCAGCCGGTTGCTGGGCAAGGGCAGTCCAGCTAAAACAAAAACAGATAACAATCGTAAAAATGGTTTTGAGCATGTTCTAAAGCCTTAAAATTTATAAGATACACTTACCCGGAAGTTTCGTGGGGCCTCGGCCTGCCAGTAATAGGCACTTAGCCAGGAATAATACGAGCCGCTGTACAGGTAGTCATTAAGCAGGTTGTACACATTGGCATTGATGCGCAGTTTGTTGTTCTCCCAGAACAGGCCGCCATCAACCTTTATATAGTCTGGCAGGCGCTCCAATCCTGCGCTCCAGGTGTCTGTTGCCCGGTCTGCCAAGTAGGTTAATCCGGCCGAGATGCCGGTTCCTTTTAGTGGACCCCGAGTCAGGTTGTAACTGATCCAGCCATTGGCGGTATGTTTCGAGAAACCGGGTACCATGTCGCCAACTTTAATAGTGGTTACACCAGGGGCTACTTCGGTTACCTTAGAGTCGGTATAGGCATAATTGGCCATGATTTTCAAACCTTCGGTAATTGTTCCGCGCACATCGAATTCAATACCCTGCGCCCGCTTTTCGCCGAGAACGATGCTAAGGCCGGAGTTCGGCGGACTGTTCGGATCTGCAGTTAGTTCATTCTGTTTCAGGATCCTGTAAACAGAGAGCGAGGTATTCCAGTTTCCACCAAACCAGTCCTTCTTCAGCCCCGCTTCCATGTTGTTTCCCGTAATTGGCCTGACCGCCCCGCCACCTGCAAGTTGTCCGCTCTGGGGGATAAAGGCCTGGTCGTACATTGCGTAAACCGAGGCTGTTTTGCCGAGCGAATAACTCAGACCGGCACGGGGCGTAAAATGCCTGCCCTGCTGGTCAGCGCCGCCCCAGGCAGATTGCTTAACCCAGGTGTACCTTCCGGCCAGTGTTAACCGGAGGCGGTTAGCAAAGAAACCAAGCTCGTCCTGCACATAAACTGCGGCATAGCGCTGGTCCATTAATCCGCCCGCGGCTTTAGCGCGTTCAGATAAGGGTGTCTGGCGGTCAAAATTGGCAAAACCATTTGATGGCAGCCCGTAATATGGATTGTTCAATGAGAAGGGTGCAGTGGGCAGATCAAGGTCGTGCGACTGGCCCCAATCTGCTTCGTAATCTTTGCGACCCGCATCAAGACCGCCAAGTATGCGGTGTTGAATGCCGCCGGTCAGGGCTGTTCCGGTTACAAACAGCTGGCCCAAGGTCATTTTGCTTGCAGCGTCCCAGATGGCCATGTTCCTGATCAGGGTGCCATCGCTGTTCACTTTACTAGGCCAAGTGCTCGTGCCGACCTGTTTGTAATTAAAGTAAGACCCCTGGGCGGTCAGTTTCCAGGCCTCGCCCAGGCCCTGTTCAAGCATCAGGTAGACGCTATGGTCATTGATGCGCGTAGGCTGGATGCCCGAAACGCTCATTGTAAATGAAGCGGGTTGGGTAGCATAGCCACCGGGGCCGAACACGTAAAACGACCCGACCTCGCTCATTTTTGCGTGCTGCAGCGTGTATTCTGCAGTAATTTTGGTGCTTCTGGAGGCCTGGTAAGAAAGCACGGGGGCAAAGCTGTAGCGGTTGTTAAATTCACTGCCGCGAAAAGACTTTTTGTTTTGCCCGGCCAGGTTGATCCTGTACAGCAATTTGCCATTAGCAGTGGCTTTGCCGTCCAGGTCTACCGCTGTACGGAACATGTCGTAGCTCCCCAGCGTTACGGTGGCTTCACCTTTGGCCTGTCCAGTTGGCTTTTTTGTAACCACATTGTACAGGCCGCTCGGATCGCCGGTGGCAAGCATAAAGCCTGCCGGCCCTTTAACGAACTCGATTCGGTCTACAAAACTCATATCTTCGGTAAGCGGCCCCCAATAAGACGCCACTACGTTAAACCCATTTCTGAAGGCCTGGATCTGTGAGCCACGCATCGTGATATTGGTGTACAGGTCTCCCCAATGTTCGACCCTTACCGCGCCGCTTACATTTCTGATTACCCCATCGCTCATACTGACCACCTGCTGTTGCGACAGATCGGCCGAATTGACGACCTGGATATTCTGCGCCACTTCAAGAAGCGGGGCCTGCAGGCGCAGGCTTGAAGAAGGCTCGGTTGCAGTGCTTTTCCTGCGGCCGGCCACATTGACATCGTCCAGAAAACGTTTGTCCTCCTGCAGGGTAAAATCCAGCGTTCTGGTTTCCCCGTCCTTAAAAGTAACCGTCTGTTCCTGAGTATTCAGGCCTACGGCCGATACCCTGACCGTATAAGAGCCTGTCTTGATGCGGTTAAGCAGGTAGCGACCGTTTGCATCAGTGCTGGTTGCATTCCCTTTGCCTTTCAGGCTCACGGTTACGCCCGGCGCCAGATGCCCGTCTGCGGTAGACACAGTTCCTTTCAGCGTCCCCTGCTGTGCCTGAACAGAAACGGCGGCGCAAATAATGGCGGCTAAATTAAGTAGGTATTTCATCATGTTTATTTGGACTAATTCTAAATTGATGCAATGTTAGAAACAAAAAATTAGTTGCGCAAGAAAAAGTGCGATAAATCAGTTGGCAGAAATTGCGTATGAACGCATTTATCCGGGTATGAAGAACTTGGCAACAAACGAAAACACCGCTTTCGGGATTGGCGATGAGGCTTTATGAGTACGCCAACGAAAGCGTTGTTTTATGCTGATTTTTGTAAAAAAATGTTCAGGGAGTTGCTTAACTCAGAATTTATTTAAACATTTGCATCACAATACAATTAACATCAGATTGAACTGGCAAAATACATATCAAATGACTGCGTTCCAGGCTTCTCTTAAAAGCCAGGCGAACGCATTGATGTGCCGGCGTACTCCGATTTTATTAGCCCCCAGATTCCGGCAACACTACACGAACCGTATTTGAATCGTTTAGGCCGGCCGATCAAAGACAATGGATAAGTTTTCATATCCACCCACTCAATTAATCCAAATTTTAATTTTTCTTCGTTATCATTACTAATGAATATTAACGAATTCATCGTGCAGGTGGCACTTCCTGAACATCGTGTATTTGCAGAAGAGATCTGTGATGAGATGGAAGTCTCCGCAAAAGCCAGGGGCACAGGCATTGCAAAACGTTCTCCGGAGTATGTTGCAGGCAAAATGGCAGAAGGAAAAGCTGTCATTGCCTTTCATAAAGATGGAACATGGGCAGGCTTCTGTTATATTGAAACCTGGAGCCACGGGCAGTTTGTTGCCAATTCAGGCCTGATCGTCAATCCTGCTTTCAGGAAGGTCGGTCTTGCGCATGCCATCAAGTACAAAATATTTGAACTTTCCAGGCAGAAATATCCAAAGGCCAAGATCTTCGGCCTTACAACGGGCCTGGCCGTAATGAAGATCAACTCTGACCTTGGCTACGAACCGGTTACCTACTCAGAACTAACCCAGGACGAAGAGTTCTGGAAGGGCTGTCAGAGTTGCGTGAACTTCGAGATCCTGAAGATGAAAGAGCGCAAGAATTGCATGTGTACGGCCATGTTGTATGATCCCGCTACACAGAAGCACGACGCCGCGAAACGTTTTGCCGAAGAGCTGGAGCGTAAACCCAAACTTTACGAGCGTTTTATGCGCATCAAGCAGCGTCTTGTCTTAAAGCCCAAACCGAAAAACCCGGGAATGAAGGTGCTTTTGTTTTTATTTACCTTTTTATTTAAATAGCTGATAATGAAGAAAAAAGTTGTTTTAGCATTCAGCGGGGGGCTCGACACCTCGTTCTGTTGCATTTACCTGGCCCGCGAAAGAGGACTCGAAGTGCATTCGGTCATCGTTAATACGGGCGGCTTCAGCGATGAAGAACTTCAGGAAATTGAAAAACGCGCTTACGCGCTGGGCGTGGCTTCACATGCGGTGGTAGATGAAACAGAAAACTATTACCAGAGCTGCATCAGGTACCTGGTATTTGGAAATGTGCTTAAAAATGCAACTTATCCTTTGTCTGTCAGCGCCGAGCGTGTAAGCCAGGCAACAGCTATTGCCAATTATGTTAAAAAGATCGGCGCAGATTACGTGGCTCATGGGAGTACCGGCGCTGGTAACGACCAGGTTCGTTTTGATATGATTTTCAATATCCTCATTCCAGGAGTCGAGATCATTACGCCGATCCGCGACCTGAAGCTTTCCCGCGAGGCAGAAATCAGCTACCTGCATGAGCATGGAGTTGAATTTAACGCCGAGAAAGCAAAGTACTCGATCAACAAAGGACTTTGGGGCACCTCTGTAGGTGGCAAAGAGACCCTTACCTCACACGATACGCTTCCGGAAGAAGCCTGGCCAACCCAGGTAACCGAAACGGGTTCCAGGCGCCTTGAGCTTACTTTCAGCAAAGGCGAACTGGTGGCCATAGACGGGGAAGAAATGGCCCCGGTTCGGGCTATTCAGAAGCTGCAGGCCCTGGCACAGCCTTTTGGTGTTGGTCGCGATATTCACGTAGGCGATACCATTATCGGCATAAAAGGGCGTGTCGGCTTTGAGGCTGCCGCACCACTGGTCATTATTAAAGCACACCATACGCTGGAGAAACATACGCTCACCAAATGGCAGCTTAGCTGGAAAGAGCAGCTCGCTTCGTTTTACGGCAACTGGCTTCATGAAGGGCAGTTCCACGACCCTGTTATGCGCGATATTGAAGCTTTTCTAAGCAGCACGCAGGAGGTGGTAAGCGGAAAGGTCTTTGTTGAATTGCAACCTTACCGTTTCCAGGTTATCGGCATTGAGTCTGATCACGACCTGATGAGCAACAAATTTGGCAGCTATGGCGAAATGAACAACGCCTGGTCTGGCGAAGATGTAAAAGGATTCTCAAAGATATTTGGTAACCAGGTCATTATCTGGCATAAAGTGAACCAGGAAGATTAGCAAGTAAGGCCTGTCTCAAAGCCGGCCAAACCTGCAGGCTGAAAACCGGGGCTTCGTGTTCCATGTTTCGCCGCATAAAAAGACCAAACCAATGAATAGTTTTGAAAAAATAAAGGTTGGAATTGTAGGGGGTGCCGGATATACAGGCGGCGAACTGCTGCGCATTCTGGTGCACCATCCAAAAGTGGATATCACCTTTGTGCACAGCAACAGCAATGCCGGCAACCCGGTTTATGATGTACATACCGACCTTCTCGGCGATACCGACCTGGTCTTTACCGACCAGCTGTCAGACGAGATCGATGTGTTGTTTCTATGCGTAGGGCACGGCGATGCGAGAAAGTTTCTCGAGGCCAACAGCATCGCGCCGCAGGTCAGGATCATTGATCTGTCGCAGGATTTTCGCCTGCAACAAAACGCGGAACTGCCGGGGCGCAGGTTTATATACGGCCTGCCTGAATTAAACCGTGCCGGCATAACCGCTGCAGAAAATATTGCGAACCCCGGCTGTTTTGCTACGTGTATCCAACTGGCTTTATTGCCGCTGGCGGCTAAAGGGCTGTTGAAAGGCGAACTGCATATCAATGCAACCACCGGCTCGACCGGTGCAGGGCAAAGCCTTTCTGCGACCTCTCATTTCAGCTGGCGGAACAACAACCTTTCGGTATACAAAGCATTTGGCCACCAGCACCTGAATGAGATCGGTGAGAGCATCAGGCAGCTGCAGCCAGGATTTGCAGAGCCCATCAATTTCATCCCGCAGCGCGGCGATTTTACGCGTGGTATCTTAGCCGCGATCTATCTTGATTGTGCGCTGACTGAGCAGGAAGCCATTTCGCTTTACGAAGACTATTATGCCAACCATGCTTTTACCCATGTTAGCCGAAAAAATATAGACCTGAAGCAGGTGGTAAATACGAATAAGGCACTGATCCATGTAGAAAAACATGGTGACAAATTGTTTGTAATCAGTATTATCGATAACCTGCTTAAAGGAGCCAGCGGCCAGGCGGTTCAAAACATGAACCTGTTGTTCGGCCTTGATGAAAAGGAAGGATTGAAACTGAAAGCAGCCGGATTTTAGTCATGGCGATAAGTTATCAGTCTTAAGGGGTAAACAAGATGGCGAAGCACTACGGAGAAACGACAGCCGGGAAAAAGGCACATTTATTCACTTTGTTTGTACATCAAGCGAATGCATTCTTTTTGAACGAAGCAAACTTTGCACGGCCCGGTCAGCGGCGGCGGGCTTCGGCCTCCGTATCTCCTCAAATCGCCAGAGGTTGTAACAGAAATTTACAACCCTATTCGCCGGGACCATGATGTGCCCCCTGGTTTTGCAAACAGGGACGTATACATCCGGATGCCGGAAAGCCCGGACCATATTATGCACCGGGCCAACCAACTTAAAACGTATAGCTTAACATTACAACACGACAAACATGAATTTATTCGACGTATATCCACTCAATGATATTGAAATAACCAAAGCCGCCGGCAGCGCGGTTTGGGATGCCAACGGACAGGAATACCTTGACCTGTATGGGGGTCATGCCGTGATCTCGATCGGACACACGCACCCGCATTATGTGCGCAGGCTGACCGAACAGCTGAACAAGGTCGGCTTCTATTCGAACTCCGTCAAGATTCCCCTGCAACAACAGCTGGCAGAGAAGCTCGGACAGGTTTCGGGCAAGGCCGACTACCAGCTTTTTCTTTGCAACTCTGGTGCAGAAGCCAATGAAAATGCCCTGAAGCTTGCTTCATTTTATAACAACAGGAAAAAGGTGGTCGCCTTTAAAGGCGCATTTCACGGCAGGACATCGCTTGCCGTAGCCGCTACCGACAATCCGAAAATTGTTGCACCTGTTAACCAGACCGACAACATCATTTTTTTGCCGCACAACAATGAAGTGGCGTTAGAAGAAACATTTGCCGCTCAGGGGCATGAGATTGCGGCCGTGATTATTGAAGGGATCCAGGGCGTTGGCGGGATCGTCGAAGCTTCAAAGAGTTTTCTTCAGAAAATCAGATCACTTTGTGACCAGTATGATGCGGTGTACATTGCAGACAGCGTGCAGTGCGGCTATGGCAGGACCGGTCACTTTTATTCGCATGACTATGCGGGTGTGCAGGCCGATGTTTATACCATGGCTAAGGGCATGGGCAACGGGTTCCCGGTAGCAGGCATTTCGATTGCACCAAAATTCAAGCCCTGGCATGGCATGCTCGGTACCACTTTTGGTGGCAACCACCTGGCCTGCGCGGCGGCACTGGCAGTTCTGGAAGTAATTGAACAGGAGAACCTGATCAGCAAGGCGAAGGAAACCGGTGATTACCTGGTCGGCGAATTGAAAAAGATAGCAGGCGTGAACGCCGTTCGCGGCAGGGGCCTGATGATTGGCATTGACCTGCCCGAGGCGCTGAGCCAGGTTAAAAAGAACCTGCTTTTCAAACACCACATTTTTACCGGAGAAGCGAAGCCAAACGTGATCAGGCTGTTGCCTGCTTTGACGCTATCAAAAGAGGAGGCAGACGTTTTTCTCACTGCATTCAAGGCTGAGTTGGCAACACAGGCACAAGCAACGTATTAATCAGCGAAGGCACCAGGGCGAAAGTTTTGGTGCCTTGTTTTTTACCTAATAAAACTATGAAACTATTCTCTTCCGTTCACGACGTTACAGACATCAAACAATTTGTGCAGGATGCACTCGACCTGAAATCAGATCCGCATGCGCATGCCGCATTGGGTAAAAATAAAACGCTTGGTCTTGTGTTCATGAACCCCAGCCTGCGTACCAGGCTGAGCACGCAGAAGGCTGCTCTGAACCTGGGCATGAGCGTGATCGTCATGAACATGGACAAAGAGGGTTGGGCGCTTGAAACACAGGATGGCGTAATTATGAACGGTACAACGGTAGAGCACATTCGGGAGGCAGCTGCGGTCATGGGCCAGTATTGCGACATCCTTGGGTTGAGGTCGTTCCCAAAACTCCAGAGCCGTGATGAAGATTACAGCGAGGACTTCTTTAACAAGTTTGTGCAGTTCTGCGGTGTTCCGGTGATCAGCCTGGAAAGTGCCACACGCCATCCGCTGCAGAGTTTTACAGATTTGATCACCATCAGGGAGACCTGGAAAGGCGCGGGAACACCTAAAGTTGTGCTGGCCTGGGCACCGCATGTAAAAGCCCTGCCGCAGGCCGTACCCAATTCATTTGCCGAATGGATGAGCAAAGCACAGGCAGAAGGTATGGTCGACTTTACCATTGCCCAGCCTGAAGGGTATGAATTGGATGAACAATTTACCGGTGGTGCAAAACTGGTTTATGATCTTGACGCCGCCCTGCGGGGAGCAGATTATGTATATGTTAAAAACTGGAGCAGTTACAAGGATTATGGAAAAGTGCTGCCGGCATCAGGAAACTGGATGCTGACCAATGAGAAGCTCCGACTGACGAACAATGCCGGTGTCATGCACTGCCTGCCGGTAAGACGCGACCTGGAGCTGGCTTCAGAAATCCTGGACGGGCCTAATTCGCTCGTTATCCGCGAAGCAGGCAACCGCCTCTGGGCTGCACAAGCGATACTAAAGAAGATGTTAAGTTAACTTTTGAAGCCGATCATCATGAATAAGGAAAAACTGACCGTGATCAAAATAGGCGGAAACGTCATTGATAATTCTGAAAACCTGCACAATTTTCTTGAAGATTTCCATGCGCTTCCGGGGTTTAAGATCCTGGTGCATGGTGGTGGGAAAGTGGCGACAGACCTGGCCAAGTCGCTTGGCATCGAAGCGACGATGGTCGAGGGCCGGCGGGTAACCGACATTGAAATGCTCCGTATAGTAACCATGGTGTATGCCGGCCTGATCAATAAAAATATGGTTGCCCAGTTGCAGGCGCGGGGGTGTAATGCCATCGGGTTAAGCGGCGCAGACGGAAACGTGATCAAAGCACAGAAACGGCCGGTCAAAGATGTAGACTACGGTTTCGTAGGCGATCTTCACGATGATTCGGTAGCAACCGGAACATTGGAGAGCCTCCTCCGGGCAGGACTTGTACCGGTGTGTTGCGCGATTACACACGATGGCGACAGTCAACTGTTGAATACGAATGCAGATACCATCGCATCTGCCGTGGCGGTAGCCATGTCGCCCGTTTTTGACACCAGCCTGGTCTATTGTTTTGAGAAGAAAGGCGTGCTTCGCGATGTGAATGATGATGACTCTGTGGTCCGCGAGATACGTGCTGAGGAGTTCGAGCAACTTAAACAGGACGGCACGGTAGCCGGCGGTATGATCCCTAAGCTGCACAATGCGTTTGAAGCGATCAGGAAGGGTGTAGAGGCAGTTTACATCGGCAAGGCAGACGAATTGCCAGCACTGCATGCGGCCCGGTTCGGCACCAGAATGGCCCGGTAACTTAGGCGTTGCCAGGCAGCCGGAATAAGCCTCCTGTAAGTCAGCAATGTGCCGGCTGCGTTCCGCACTCCTTGTCTATTGCGCTGCACTGTTCGCCTGTTGCAGACAATAAAATAAAACGTAAAACCCGTCTGGTAACTGCTTGCAGAGCCAGTCACATAAACCTGAACCATGAAGAAAATAGCAATTATTGGAAGCGGCAACATTGGCCTTTCCCTGGCCAGGGGGCTTGTCAAAGCAGACTATGCCCGGGCAGAAGAGATCACGCTCACGCGCCGTAACCTCAGTCACCTTGACGCCTATGCGGCAGAAGGCTTTGTCGTTTCAGCAGATAACGTTGCTGCCGTGGCCAGCGCAGAGGTCGTTATTCTGGCGGTTCTGCCACAGCAGCTCAACCACGTACTGAATGAGATCATTCCGCAGGTCAAGTCGGGGCACCTCTTTATTTCCGTTATATCAGGCGTAAGCTGTGCCGCCATAAAAGCACGGCTGGGCGCCGGGATTCAGGTCATCCGCGCCATGCCCAATACAGCTATTGCTATAGGCCAGTCCATGACCTGCATTGCAAGTGATCATGCCAGCAGTGAGAACCTGGCAGATGTGATCCGGATGTTTGAAACCGTCGGGGCAGTGGTCAAGATCAACGAGGAATTGATGACTTCCGCTACCGCACTTTGCGCCTGCGGCACGGCCTTTTTTCTCAGGGCCATCCGCGCGGCATCGCAGGGTGGCGTGGAGATCGGCTTTCATGCAGATGAAGCGCTTAAAATGGCTGTCCAAACCGCCAAAGGTGCGGCCGATTTGCTTTTATTACACCAAACTCATCCCGAATCAGAGATAGATAAAGTAACTTCGCCCAAGGGATGTACCATAGCAGGGCTCAATGAAATGGAGCACAATGGTTTTAGTTCATCTTTAATTAAAGGCATCAAGCTTTCGGCAGAAAAGGCCGGAAGCCTGTATACCAAGGAATAAACGGTTCCTGACCGGCAGGGGGAACCGAACAACAATATTATGCTGCAAACCATCCAAAAAGAAGCGCTCGACCTGCTGCGCCAGTTGATCCGGATCCAGTCTTTCAGTAAAGAAGAAGACCGTACGGCCAACCTGATCGCGCAATTTCTGCAGGAGCGCGGAGTACCGGTAAACCGGAAACTCAACAATGTCTGGGCTTATAACAAGCATTTTGATGCAGAGAAACCCACCGTGCTGTTGAACTCGCACCACGATACGGTTAAGCCGAATTCCGGCTATACACGCGATCCGTACGATGCTGCAATCGAGGGCGACAAACTGTTCGGCCTCGGAAGCAATGATGCCGGGGGTTGCCTGGTGTCTCTGATTGGCACCTTCCTCTATTTCTACGACCAGGAAGACCTCAGCTACAACCTTTGCCTTGCTGCAACGGCCGAAGAAGAAATTTCCGGCAACAACGGGCTCGAACTGGTGCTGCCTGACCTGGGCGAACTCGAGTTCGGTATTGTAGGCGAACCTACCGAAATGAACCTGGCCATAGCCGAGCGAGGTTTGCTGGTTTTAGACTGCACATCGCTTGGAAAAGCAGGTCATGCGGCGAGAGAAGAAGGTGAAAATGCCATTTACAAAGCGCTCAAAGATATCGACTGGTTCAGGAACTTCCGGTTCCCGAAAGTTTCAGAAGTATTTGGCCCGCTGAAAATGACCGTGACGATCATCAATGCAGGTTCACAGCATAACGTGGTGCCTGCCAACTGCACCTTTACCGTAGATGTGCGCGTAACAGATGCTTACACCAATGAAGAAGTCCTTGAGATTATTCGTGCACATGTAGACTGCGAAGTTAAACCACGCTCCATCCGGCTCAAGCCTTCGTCGATAGATAAGGACCACCCGGTAGTAAAGGCCGGCATTGCTCTTGGCAGAACAACATACGGGTCGCCAACCACCTCAGACCAGGCATTGCTGAGTATTCCCTCGGTGAAAGTCGGGCCCGGTTTCTCGGGCCGGTCGCACATGGCAGATGAATTTATTTATGTAAGTGAGGTTGCAGGCGGAGTTGAAGGATATGTCAATATGTTAAAGCCGGTCATAAACGGCAAATAGATTTTATAAAAATGAAGATCTGGCAAAAGAATACCGACGTAGATAAACTGGTCGAACAATTTACCGTAGGTCAGGACCGTGAAATGGACCTGCTGCTGGCAAAGGCCGATGTACTCGGTTCGCTGGCGCACACGCGAATGCTGGAAAGCATCGGTCTGCTTGAAGCAAAGGAGCTCGAGGCTGTCCAGGCTGAACTTAAGAATATTTACCGGGAAATTGAAGCTGGCAATTTCAGCATTGACCAGGCAGTTGAAGACGTACACTCGCAGGTAGAATGGCTGCTCACGCAGCGTGTGGGCGAAGCAGGAAAAAAGATTCACAGCGGGAGGTCGCGCAATGACCAGGTGCTGGTCGACCTGAAACTTTTCTTCCGCGAAAGCATTGAAGAGATCGTTGGTCTGACCAGCGGACTTTTCGGTCAGCTGCTGCAACTGAGCGAACAGCACAAAGATAAGCTGTTGCCTGGATATACCCATTTGCAGATTGCTATGCCATCCTCATTTGGCCTGTGGTTCGGCGCTTACGCCGAAAGCCTGGTAGACGATATGGAAGTGATGCTTGCAGCCTGGAAAGTTTGCAATAAAAATCCGCTTGGTTCTGCCGCCGGTTATGGCTCATCATTCCCGCTAAACAGGACCATGACCACCAGCCTGCTGGGATTTGGCCAGTTAAACCACAACGTGGTCTACGCGCAGATGGGCAGGGGCAAGACCGAACGGATCCTGGCGCAAGCGATGTCGTCTGTTGCAGCAACCCTGGCTAAGATGGCTATGGACATCTGTCTGTTTATCAATCAAAACTTCGGCTTTATCAGCTTTCCGGCAGAACTGACCACCGGTTCCAGCATCATGCCGCACAAGAAAAATCCCGATGTATTTGAACTGGTCCGTTCGCGCTGCAATAAAATTCAGGCGCTGCCGAATGAGATAGCATTGATGACCACCAATTTGCCTTCGGGTTACCACCGGGATCTGCAGCTATTGAAAGAAAATCTCTTCCCGGCTATTAGCAGCCTGAAAGAGTGCCTTGAGATTACCAGCTTTATGCTGAACCACATCGAGATCAAAGAACAGATTCTTGACGATGCAAAATACAGCTATCTGTTCAGCGTTGAGGTAGTAAACGAGCTTGCCTTACAGGGCGTACCATTCCGCGAAGCTTACAAGCAGGTTGGCGAAAGTATTGAAAACGGTACGTTTAAACCGGCCATGAAATTAAACCATACCCATGAAGGCAGCATCGGGAACTTACAAAATGAACAGATTGGACAGATGATGAAGGAGGTACTTGGCCAATTTAAATTTAGTGAGGTGCATGCCGCGCTTCAGGACCTGATAAAATAAGAGAGACATATGAAAAGATATCTTGTTGCGGTTTTCTTGCTGCTGGCCCTGCAGGCGGCCGCCCAAAAAAAACCTTTTTCGTTGCGTGTAATGAGCTACAACATTCACCATGCAAACCCGCCGTCGAAACCTGATTCGATAGACCTCGAAGCCATTGCCCGCGTTATAGCCGCGCAGAAGCCAGACGTCGTTGCCTTACAGGAAGTTGATGTCAGAACAGGGCGGTCGGGAAAGATCGATGAGGCCGCGCTGCTGGCGTCAAACCTCAAAATGCATGTTTACTTCGCCAAAGGGATTGACCATGATGGTGGTGACTATGGTGTAGCTATTTTATCTAAATATCCTTTCGCCAAAACAGAAAAACATGCTTTGCCGCACAATGACGACCCGAAAGCTGAGCCAAGGGTGCTGGCACTGACAGAAATCCGCCTGCCCGGCAAAAGAACGATTCTATTTGCTTGCACCCATCTTGATGCGCAGCGCAACCATGAAAACCGGGTCATGCAGGTGAAGGCCATCAACACATTGCTCAAAGACCAAAAGCTTCCGGTCGTGCTGGCCGGAGATCTGAACGCCGAACCCGGGTCAGAACCCATCAACTTACTTGACGAGGTCTTTACACGCAGTTGTACTGATTGTGCGCCAACCATCCCGGTGGTCAACCCGCGTAAAACGATAGACCATATTGCATTTGTAAAGAACAACAAGATCAGTGTCAGGTCGCACGACGTGATTGCAGAGTCTTATGCCTCAGATCATTTACCGGTGGTTTCTGTCCTGACCATTCCATAGATCTGGCGGCCATGCCGTGAAACGGGCGCAGCGCTGGTTCAAATTTTGTATCTTTCAAACATTCAAACCAGAAAGTATGAACGTTTCAGTACTCGCCAGCACCCTGATCGGGTCTGAGATCATCAAGATCGGAAATGAGGTAAACGACATGAAGCGCCAGGGCGCCGATATTGCCAACCTAACCATCGGCGACTTTGATCCCGAGATCTACCCGATCCCGGTGGCTCTCGAGCAGGAAATTGTTGCGGCCTATGGCGAGCATCAAACCAATTACCCGCCTGCTGACGGCATTTTGCCACTTCGGCAAACGGTTCAAAATCTACTAAAAGAGCGGTACCGCCTTGATTATGAGCCCGGGCAGATTCTGATAGCGGGTGGCTCGCGGCCGCTTATCTATGCTACCTACCTGGCCCTGCTTGACCCGGGAGATAAGGTAATTTATCCGGCGCCCTCCTGGAACAATAACCACTACTGCCATTTAACCGGAGCAGCTGGTATTGACATTGTTACCACACCAGAGACGAACTTCATGCCTGATGCCGCGCAGATAAGGCCGCATCTTAAGGGTGCCACGCTCCTGGCATTGTGCTCACCGCTGAACCCTACAGGCACGATGTTCGGCGAATCTCAATTGCGGGAAATTGCGGGGCTGGTACTTGAAGAAAACAAGTTGCGCGGGGCCGGCGAGAAGCCACTTTATATTCTTTACGACCAGATTTATTCTCTGCTGACTTTCGGGCGGAAGCATGTTGATCCGGTTACGCTTTACCCTGAACTAAAACCATATACGATCTATATTGACGGCATATCGAAGTGTCTGGCCGCTACCGGTGTACGTGTGGGCTGGGCTTTCGGTCCGGAAGAGGTCGTTTCAAAAATGAAGGCAATTCTCGGACATGTCGGAGCCTGGGCACCGAAGGCCGAGCAGGTTGCCGCAGCCAGGTTTTTTGCGGAGGCCGGCCAGGTCGACACCTTTTTGTCACTTTTTAAGCTGAAGATACAGGAGTCGCTCAATGCATTGTTTGAAGGGTTCCAGGATCTGAAAAAAGCCGGGCTAAGGGTTGATGCTGTGGAACCAATGGGAGCCATTTACCTGACCATTAAACTGGACTACATTGGCGCCACAACACCAGAAGGGTCGGTGCTGAAAACTAGTGCCGACGTCAATTTCTACCTGATACGTCAGGCACAGGCAGCGTTTGTTCCCTTTTCGGCATTCGGGAACGCCGAAGATATGCCCTGGTTTCGGGCATCTGTCGGGGCTTGTACTTTAGACGATATCCGGCAAATGTTACCCAGGATCGGCACTGCGTTGAAACAGCTTCGTTTTGACCAGTAAACGGATAACCGGGTAAAACAGAGTTCGAGTCCTGCAAAGTTGGTAACTTTTGTAAAGTTACCAACTTTAAGTTAAAAAATCAATCGCTTCATGAAAATTACGATTTGAATTCGCTCGTTTTGTGGAAATCGATGTCAGGATAATCTTGTTTTGTCAGATTGATCATGTAGTCGTTGTCGGCAAGGTAAGCAGGGTTCCCCTCTTTGTCTATGCCAATGTGCTGCTGCTTCCGTTTCAGAAATTCCTCCAGCTTTTTCCGGTCTGATGAAGTAACCCAGCTTGACCTGCTGTAAGTCAGGGTACGAAAACGGCATTTGGCACCGTATTCATGCTCCAGACGGAAGTTGATTACCTCAAACTGCAATTCGCCCACCGCACCGATTACTTTCCGGTTGCCGGGCTGCATGACAAACAATTGGGCCACGCCTTCGTCGGTCAGCTGCTCAATGCCTTTTTCGAGTTGTTTGGTGCGCATCGGGTCCATGTTTTCGACCTCTTTAAAGATTGAAGGTGAAAAGCTGGGAATGCCTTTGAATTGAAGTTTCTCTCCTTCAGTCAGTGTGTCGCCAATTTTGAAATTGCCGCTGTCGTATAGCCCCACCACATCGCCCGGCCAGGCCTCATCTACTATACTTTTTTCATTTGCCATGAAATCCATCGGGTTGGCAAATTTCAGCTTTTTATCCTGGCGGGTATGGTAGTAAAATTTGTTTCGCTCAAACTTCCCGGAACAGATGCGCAAAAAGGCTATCCGGTCGCGATGCTTGGGGTCAAGGTTTGCATGTATTTTGAAGACAAAGCCCGTAAAATTCTTTTCACTTACCCCCACGATCCGCTCCTCGGCCGGGCGGTCTTTGGGGCTCGGAGCAATGTCGATAAATGTATCAAGCAGTTCCTTGATGCCGAAATTATTAATGGCGCTTCCAAAAAAAACGGGTGCCAGCAGGCCTTCGGCATACAGGTTCTGATCAATCGTTCCGTAAATTCCTTCCACCAGTTCCAGGTCGTCTTTCAGGGTGCTGACCTCCTTTTCGCGCAGGTGCTGCTGCAATGCAGGGTCGTCAAGATCCCGGGCCTGAACCACAGACTCTGCTACTTTCGTTTTGTCTGGCTGAAAAAGATTCAGGTGGCTGTTATAGATGCTGTATACACCTTTAAATGTATGGCCCTGGCCAATTGGCCAGGATAGTGGGCACAGGCTGATGTTCAGCTTTTCTTCAATCTCATCGAGCAGGTCAAACGGATCTTTACCCTCGCGGTCCATTTTATTAATGAAGATGATAACTGGGGTGTTCCGCATGCGGCATACAGACATCAGCTTTTCCGTCTGCTCTTCCACTCCTTTTACACAGTCGACGACCAGGATCACGCTGTCTACTGCCGATAAGGTCCGATAAGTGTCTTCAGCGAAATCCTTGTGACCGGGTGTATCTAGAATATTGATCCGTTTACCACTGTACTCAAAACCCATCACTGATGTGGCTACCGAAATACCGCGCTGCTTCTCAATCTCCATAAAATCAGAAGTATTGCTTTGGTTTGCTTTGTTCCGCTTTACAGCGCCCGCAGTATTGATTGCACCACCAAACAGGAGAAATTTCTCAGTAAGCGTCGTCTTTCCCGCATCGGGGTGACTGATAATGGCAAAAGTTTTTCGTTTTTCTATTTCCGGATTGACCATGTTGAAGACTAGGAGACTCAATGAAAGCGATACAGTTAAACGCGGCAGACAGCCTGTATCCAACGAGCTTTATAAGCTGCAAAGGTAATAAAAAAGGCCGGCAAATTTGCCGGCCTCCATATTGGTGTGTATCTGATTTATCCTCGTCCTCCGCGCGATGGCCTGCCGCCTCCGCTGTTTTCTCCGCCTCTTGAACGGCTCTCGCCGCCGCCCATTGACCTGCCCTCACTGCGCTGAGGTGCCTGTTGTACACGCTCCGGGCGCTCCATGCGTTGGGGAGCTTCCATGCGTTGGGGGGCCTCACGCCGTTGTGGTGCCTCCATACGCTGCGGCGCTTCCATTCGTTGTGGCGCTTCACGTCTTTGCGGTGCTTCCATGCGTTGAGGTGCTTCCCTTCTTTCAGGTGCTTCCATCCGCTGCGGTGCCTGACGATCTTGTGGAGCCTGCATGCGCTGAGGCCGGTCTGCACGGTCCATGCTTCCCCGATTTTCTGAGACTGACCGGTCTGACTGGCCGTTGCCAGCTTCGCCGCGCGCCATCCGTTCAGGGCGCCCGCTGCTGCCGTTTTCAGTACCGCGGTTGCGGTTCAGTGTCCAGGGGCGGGTGCCCTCGCTCCGGTTCATCTCAGTTGATCCGTCTGTTCTTGAGGGCCTGCCGTTTGTTGTATTCCCATCGCGGTTCATGGCATTTACCCGACGGTCTCCCTGAGAAAAGTCGCGGCCTGCGCCACTGTTTCCGCGAACCGGCCTGGCGTCGCTGATGCTTCCGGCAACGACATTTCTCGGAGCTGCACTGCGGTTATCAACGCCCCTTGTTGGCCTCGGGTTGTAAATATTTACTGTGTTGTTGCTGATCCGGGTAGAGCCTGGCCTGTTGCTGCGATTTACGCTGTAAACCCGTACATCCTGGTTTGTGGCCCGTCTGATTTCATCAGCACGCGGACCTGTGTAGTAAGTTCTCCTGTTGTTCACGTACGTATTGTTGATGATCGTCGTGTTGCGGATAATGGTAACGTTGCGACCAGCATAATACCTCGGGTATGAATTGTAGTAGATTTGGCGTTGCGGTATAAAGTTCCAGCAGTAGTCTGGCATCCGGTACCGACGGCCGAAATTGATATTAATGTTGATACTTGGTCCCATCGGCGCCCAGCCGTAGTAACCACCACCGCTTCTCCAGTCAACCCAGGCCGGCCCCCAGACCGTGTCGGGAATCCAAAGCCAAGTGTTGTAACGGTTGTAAACCCAGCGGCCGTAATGAAATGGCGCCCAACCCCAGTCATAGTTGGAAACCCAGGTATTGCCGTAATCGGTCATTACCCAGCGGCCATTGGAATAATAAGGTCTGAATTCGCCCTGATCTACATCAGGCCGCCAAACGTACCCATATTCGGGGTCCTGGATCCAGGTACCGTAAGGTGATAACTCATCATAAAAGGTTTGCATCGAAACCTCTTCGTCTTGTGCCATAACTTTTTGGGTCGTGGTAACGGCAAGGAGCAACATGAGCCCCGGCACAATAGCCGCCAGTTTGAATCTTTTCATTTTGTGTGTGTGTTAAACCTAACTCTTTGTGTGTATCAATTAGAGAACCAAAACAGAAGAATGGTTTAAGCCTGGCACACAAAGACTTGACTATCGAACATAAAACGGTTTAGAATGCATAAAATTGCGTCATCTTTGGTGCTTTAAAGTTTTTATTGTGTGCTAAACAAGTCATAAGACAGTAATATTTGCTACACTTCTGTTTTTATAAAATTTTATATGGGCATTATGGCCGCTCGTAGCTTTAACCTTGGTTTGTTGCCATCATTCCGTTTCTTTCATTTTTTGCCTATCATTACACCATGCAAAAAGGCACACTATACCTGATCCCGGTTCCGCTGGCGGATAACGCGGCAGCAAAGACGTTTACTCCTTTCCTGGTCGATACAATAAATGCATTACGCTGTTATATCGTTGAGAATGAAAAAACGGCCCGCCGCTTTTTGAAAGAAGCAGGGCTTAGTCGTCCTCAAAGCGAATTGTTGATCCATGACTACGGGAAACACCAGCGTAACGGCAGCCTGAAACCTTACTTTACTGAGCTGAACGCCGGTGAAGATGTGGGGCTCATGAGCGAGGCCGGCTGCCCGGGCATAGCTGACCCGGGTGCAGAGATTGTAGCCGAAGCACATAAACTGGGTATCCGCGTGGTGCCTTTGCCCGGGCCAAGCTCCATCTTCCTGGCGTTAATGGCTTCTGGTTTTAACGGCCAGAGCTTTTGTTTTCATGGCTACCTGCCGATTGATAAAGAACAACGCAGTAAACGCCTGCGTGACCTCGAGGTTTCAGCAAGGAAATACCGCCAGACCCAGATGTTTATCGAGACACCATTTCGCAATAACCAGCTGCTTGAAGAGGTCTGCAAAAGCTGCAGGCCGGACACGCAGGTTTCTATTGCCTGCAACCTCACCGCCGATGATGAATTTGTGAAAACACAGCCTGTAGCTGCGTGGAAAAAAGAAACGATTGACCTGCACAAAAAGCCGGCAATCTTTTCGCTTTTTTAGCCGTGAACGGATTGTGTCTTGCCGTAGCGGGTAATGACCGTTCCCTCGAACTCAAGCCACTCTTTCCAGCGGCTGTCAATGTCAAGACCATCTGCGTATTTCTTAGCCAGTTTAATAAAAAGCATGTAGTGGTTAGCTTCGCTGGCCATCAGCTCGCGGTAAAACCCGGCCAGTTCTTCATCTTCAATATGCGCAGCGAGCACCTTGAAACGCTCGCAGCTTCTGGCTTCAATCATGGCTGCGAATAAGAGCCGCTCGGTAAGCTGCTCAACAGCGCTGCCGCCTTTCCTCATAAATCTGGCCAGTTCATTTACGTAGGCATCTTTTTTGTCCCAGCCCAGTTTGAATCCTCTTTTCAGCAAGTGCTCATGAACCCGCTGAAAATGGTCCATTTCTTCCTGTGCCAATGCTGCCATAGCCGTAACCAGTTCAGAACGGTCAGGGTTCAGTGTGATCAGCGTAATCGCATTGCTCGCGGCTTTCTGTTCACAGTAGGCATGGTCGCTCAGCAAGGCCTCAAGATTGCCTTCCACAACGTTTTTTACCCAGAAAGGATCAGTCGCAAGCTGAAGATTCAGAATGGTTGCCGTTTTCATCTGTACATATTTTTACTGTCCATAAATTCTATGACCCGGTCGGGAACAAAAAAACGAATGCTCTTGTTTTCAGCTATAGATTTGCGAATAAAGGAAGAAGAAATTTCCATGAGCGGGGTGTCCGTGAGCGTTACTGAAGGGTGGGCTTTCCACTCAGCGGCGTCAAAACCGGGGCGCGGATAGACAAACACCCGATAGTCGCGAAGCAGCACGTCGTAATTTTTCCACTTGTGGAGTGAAACAAGGTTGTCTGAGCCCATAATGAGCGCAAACGACTTATTCGGATACTTTTCACTCAGGTGTATAAGCGTGTCAACCGTATAGGATGGTTGGGGCAGCTTAAATTCGATATCGCTTACGCGAATGCCCGCCGCACCTTCCGTAGCCAGGTTAACCATTTCCAGGCGGTCGTACATGCCGGCCAGTCCCCTGCGCTCTTTCAAAGGATTTTGCGGCGATACAACAAACCAGACTTCTTCGAGCTCTGTATGGTTAGCCATATAACTGGCAATGATCAGGTGCCCCTGGTGAACTGGATTAAACGAGCCGAAAAATAATCCGATCATATTGCAAAGATAAAGCTGTTAGCCGTGCAGAAAATTCCGGACAAGCAATTCGGCTTCGGCGCAGGCCGTATCCAGGTCAGCGTTTTTTAAAATAACATCGAACTTGTCGGCATACTGCAGTTCTTTTTCGGCTTTGGCAAAACGTTCCTGCAATTTTTCGGGGCTGTCGGTACCGCGGCCGCTGAGCCGTTCTTTCAGCACTTCGAGCGAAGGGGGCTGAACAAAGATGGCGAGCGCATCATCATCGTACTTGCGTTTCAAGCGGAGCCCGCCCTCCACATCGATATCAAAAATAACATGGCGTCCATCTGCCCAGATCCGCTCAATTTCTGAACGGAGTGTGCCGTAAAAGGTGCCATTGTAGACTTCTTCAAATTCCACAAATTCCTGATGGGCTACCCGATGCAGAAATTCTTCTTTCGAAATGAAATAGTAATCTTTCTGATGCTCTTCCGTACCACGGCGTTCGCGGGTGGTGGCAGAGATCGAAAAACTGATTTCGGGGAATTTGCGCAGCAAGTGATGAACGATTGTTGTTTTACCGGCGCCTGAAGGGGCCGAGAATATGATGAGTTTACCTTGTATCATGTGGTTTGAGCGCGCGGGTTATAGTACGTTTAACAGCTGTTCTTTGATCTTTTCGAGCTCTTCTTTCATGCCTACGACCAGTTTTTGCATGGCCGCATCATTCGCCTTTGCGCCCATGGTATTGATTTCCCGTCCAATCTCCTGCGAAATGAAACCGAGTTTCTTTCCATTCGCGTCCGCGCTGCCCAGTGTCTGAACGAAATAATCGCAATGGCTTTTAAGCCTGATCTTTTCTTCCGTAATGTCTATTTTATCGATATAATAGATCAGTTCCTGTTCAAAGCGGTTCTGGTCTACGTTTACCTTACCCACAGCGTCTTCCAGGAATTTGCTGAACTTGTCGCGAATGTGTGTAATGCGCTGCGGTTCGAGGTCTTCCAGGGCCCGGAGATGACTTAGTATATTTCCAATGCGCATGCTCAGGTCTTTACTGAGAACGGCACCTTCGGCTTGTCTGAACGAATTGAAGTTTCTCAGGGCCTCCTGAAATGTGTGCTGCACCTGTTCCCACTCCTCTTCGCTAACCGTTTCTTCTGCATAACTGATTACTTCAGGGAAAGTAAGGATGGTAGACAACAGGTCCTGACTGCCTGCGCCCAATTCAAGATCCAAAGCTTTTAACTGGTTAAAATATTGTTGTACCAGTACCGTGTTGATGGTGGCGCCTTTAACCTCACCGGTGTTGCGTTCGGCCGAGATACTTACACTGACCTTTCCACGCTCAATTTCTTTACTGCAAAGGTTGCGAACGGCCAGTTCCTTCTCAGAATAAGCTTTTGGCAGCTTCAGGTTCAGTTCGAAGAACTTGCTGTTCAGCGATTTTATTTCTACACTGTACCTGCTTTCGGGGGCATCAGCCGTAGCCAGCCCGTATCCGGTCATGGATTTAATCATGTGCAAAGATAGGAAAAAGGCAGCTGCAATCCCACAGCCCGTCCCCAGTTGTTTGATTCATGTTCTGCAGTTTCGGCGCAGGCGGGCGGCGGTTACC
Organism: Pedobacter yulinensis; assembly: GCF_003029735.1. GTDB lineage: Bacteria > Bacteroidota > Bacteroidia > Sphingobacteriales > Sphingobacteriaceae > Pedobacter > Pedobacter yulinensis. Next base: position 450,847 of record NZ_KZ686268.1, on the reverse strand, counting down.
GGATAGCGCTATGGAACCCAGGAACCTGGATTTAATAAGCTCGCCGGTAAATCCTTAACCTTTTTTAACAATGCTTTTAGCGAAACTATTGCTAATTTTACAGGATATCGAACCCCCATGCACAGGTCTTTCTTATTCGTCTGTTTCTTTTTTTCCATGTTCGGCGGCCGGCTGCTTGCCCAGGACATTGAGGCTACAGGTGCGGTACTCGAATGGGGCACCAAAAACCGCATTGGCGGTGTCGAGGTAACAAACAAGCGCAGCCGCATTGTGGTAAGTACCAGCACGCTTGGTCTTTTCAGCATTCGGGCGGTGATCGGCGATACGCTGATCTTTAGCGGGCGCAACTACAATGAACAACGGCTGGCAGTAACATCGGCGGCGCCTTTAGTCGTTAAAATGCTGCCCATGGTCAATGTGCTTGAAGACGTAACGATCACAGGTTTTAACAGAAAAACAGGATTGGATGAGGCCAGGCGTGATTTTAAACGAAACGGGTCTTTCTACGAGGGCAAGCCGCCCTTCCTGTCGTTTCTTTTTACACCCTTAACGGCCATCTATGAAATATTCGGGCGGACGCCAAGAAATGCCCGAAGATTCGGAAAGTACTACGCGTCAGAAAGTCAGAATATCCTGGTCGATCAGCTTTTCAACAGCCGGCTAGTTGCTCAGCATACGCCGCTTCGCGGCAAGGAATTGCAATCGTTCGTGTTCAATTTTCGTCCCGATTACGAGACTGTGAAAAAATGGAACAGCTATGATGCGATCAAATACGTCAAGGAAAGTTATAAACGGTACCAGGAAAATCCAGACGAAGTGCTTTCGATTGACAGCATCAATGCCATTTTACGCAGCGGTGGAAAGCAGGAATAACGGCCGGATCACGGGCCGGTGTTTCAGATAGCGAGCATTTCGCAGGCCTTCTCTGCAGCCATCTTTTCTGCATTCTTTTTATTGTAATCGCGGCCCACACCCTTGCTTTCGCCTTCAACCAGCACCTGAACGGTAAACAGTTTGGTGCTTTCGCCATCGCCGTTATTGGTCAGTTCGAACGAAACGTCTTTGCCGTGCCGCTGGCACCACTCAATCAGTTTGCTTTTAAAGTTCGTTTCGGTCAACTCGAGCGTATGGATGTCGATATGGGGCTTGACGATCCGGTTCAGGAGAAATTCCCGGGTAAAGTTATATCCCCGGTCCAGGTAAATGGCGCCAATCAATGCTTCAAAGGCATCGCCAAGCATGGAGTTGTGTTTAGTCTGGATACTGACCGATTTCTGGTCAAACTGGATGAATTTATCAAAGCCCATTTTGCGCGCCAGCTGGTTCAGGTTAGCGCGGTTCACGATCTTGGATCGCATTTCGGTTAGAAAACCTTCTTCGCGGTAAGGGTAGTGTTTGAAAAGAAGCTCAGCGATCACAGAACCGAGCACAGCATCGCCCAAAAATTCGAGCCGTTCATTGCTGCTGCGGCTGCCGTTCTTCAGTACCCGTGCCATAGAACGGTGCCTGAAAGCCATTTGGTACAAAGAGACGTTGCCGGGAACATACCCGATTACGTTACGGAGGTTCCTGACGAATTCTTTTTGCGGCGAAAAGTAGAGTTTGTAGAATTTTAAAATAGGCATTCAGCGAATAAACAACGGCAGCTTAACTAATTAAGCTAATTTATGGTATTTCGCGCCAAGATGCAAATTATCGAAGCGCGGAAGAGGTCGGCGTAATTTATTCTTCAAACTTTTTGAAAACCACAGAAGCGTTGTGACCGCCAAACCCGAAGGTATTGCTCAGCGCAGCACGTATTTCGCGTTTCTGTGCTTGATTGAATGTAAAGTTCAATGCGGGATCGATCTGCGGATCGTCTGTGAAGTGGTTAATGGTTGGCGGAACGATGCCTTCTTTAATTGCCAGAATCGAGGCGATCGACTCTACCGCCCCGGCAGCGCCCAACAGGTGGCCTGTCATGGACTTAGTAGAGCTGATGTTGAGTTTATAGGCATACTCACCGAAGAGATCAACTATGGCTTTGGTTTCGCTGATATCGCCAAGCGGGGTGGATGTTCCGTGAACGTTGATGTAGTCAATGTCCTCGACGGTCAGCCCGGCATCACGCAGTGCGTTGGTCATAACCAGGCGCGCGCCCAGGCCTTCGGGATGTGGTGCGGTGATATGGTTTGCATCGGCACTCATGCCTCCGCCAACAATTTCTGCGTAAATCTTTGCACCGCGCGCCTTTGCATGCTCGAGTTCTTCAAGGATAATGGTACCTGAACCCTCGCCGGCAACAAAGCCGTCGCGGTCTTTATCAAACGGGCGGGATGCTGTGGCCGGATCATCATTCCTGGTTGAGAGGGCATGCATGGCGTTAAAACCGCCAATACCCGCTTCATTGATGATGGCTTCAGAGCCTCCGCTTATAATTACATCTGCATAACCGGTGCGGATGTAATTCATCGAATCGATCAGTGCATTTGTAGAAGATGCACATGCCGAAACGGTAGAAAAATTCGGTCCGCGAAGACCGTACTTGATAGAAATATGACCAGGAGCAATGTCCAGAATCATTTTAGGAATAAAAAACGGGTTATAACGAGGGGTACCATCGCCTTTAGCGAAGTTAACCACCTCGTCAAGAAAAGTTTTCAGGCCACCGATTCCGGATCCCCAGATCACACCGATGCGGTTGGTGTCCAGGTTCTCAAAATCCAGGCCGGCATCCTTGATCGCCTCATCGGTCGATACAAGGGCATATTGCACAAAGGGATCGAGTTTACGGGCTTCCTTCCGGTCAAGAAAAACTTCAGGATTGAAGTTTTTAACCTCGCAAGCGAACTTGGTTTTGAACTTCTCCGTATTAAAGCCCTGGATGGGAGCAGCTCCGCTCACACCGGCAGTTAAAGCGTTCCAGAATTCCGGAACGTTGTTACCTATCGGAGTGAGCGCACCAAGCCCTGTTACTACAACTCTTCTTAGTCCCATTTATGACAGAAAGGGTTATTACTTAACGTTTTTTTCTAAATAAGCGATCGCCTGACCAACTGTGCCGATTGTTTCAGCCTGATCATCAGGAATGGCTACGTTGAATTCCTTTTCGAATTCCATGATGAGCTCCACCGTATCTAAAGAATCGGCGCCCAGGTCATTAGTGAATGAAGCTTCAGGCGTAACTTCGCTCTCATCAACACCTAATTTTTCTACGATAATAGCCTTAACTCTTGAAGCAATATCAGACATAGTTTTAAATTTTTTATGGTTAAATAATTCAGTGCAAAGAAAAATAAATTCTGACAATTTTCAAATGTTTTTATTTCTCCCTCCTGAGCCCAGTATTAACAGAGCTAATATAGAATTAGTTTTTTAATTTCGCCCTGACAAATCTGCCGTGGTTTTGAACAGAACATACCTCAAGCTTACACTCGACCTTGATTTTACGCTGATCGCCATCACCGCGCCGCTTCGCGATTATGTGCTCTGCCATAAGATCAACAATCAACTCGGAATTGAGCTAGAACGGGTCGAAGAGCATGAAGTTTACCTGAATGCCGACGATGCCCCGCTGTCCTTTGCCAAGTATTCTTATTACGTAGAAGACCGTGAACTGGAATTTCATATTCTCGGCAACCGGAACCCCGAGGGCTTCCTGGTGCCTGAAATGGCCCGGGTCGACTTCTTTATGATCATCCGCGACTTCATTGATGAAGAAGACCTGGATTTTGTACTTGCCGGTCTTAATAAATTGCCTGATATTCAGGTGGCTGCCCGCATTGACCCGCGTAAACTGAAGTCGAGAGAGAATCTGGTAATATAAATTTTATCTTGATCGTGTATTAAATACACTATATTTGGAGGGCTCAAAAGCCCCAATAACAAGACATTGAATTAATTTTGCAGTTTCCCGGTTCATGCGGAATACTGCCTTGTACATAAAAGATAATAAATGAAACCTTTCCATTCCAGAACCAAAATTGTCGCAACATTAGGCCCGGCTTCACAAAAGCCCGATGTTTTATACAGTATGTTTAACGCAGGGCTGGATGTCTGCCGTCTTAATTTCTCACACGGTTCACAGGCAGATCACCAGGTTGTTCTGGATACCATCAGGGACCTCAACCAGAAACACGGTTATAATGTAGGCATCCTGGCAGACCTTCAAGGCCCCAAGATCAGGATCGGACAGGTAAAAGACGGCGGGATCAACCTCATTAACGGAACCCGGACGGTTATTACCACAAAAGAATGTATCGGCGACGATGGCCGGATATATATTACGTACCCAAGCTTTCCCAAAGATGTGAAGGCAAATGAGATCATCTTGCTAGACGATGGTAAACTGCAAATGCGTGTAATTGAAACCAATATGGAAGACGAAGTGCTTTGCGAGGTTGTACACGGCGGTATCCTGACTTCGAGAAAAGGCGTTAACCTTCCCAATACAAAGGTTTCCATTCCTTCCCTTACCAAGGAAGACCGGGACAATCTGGAATTCGTGCTGCAGAATGATGTAGAATGGATCGGTTTGTCTTTCGTTCGCAAGGCTGAAGACATCATTGAACTTAAGCAGATCATCGCCGAGCGCGGAAAAACTGCCCGGGTTATTGCCAAGATCGAAAAACCTGAAGCGATTGCCAATATTGACGAGATTATCGAGGTAACAGACGGCGTTATGGTAGCCCGCGGAGACCTTGGTGTTGAAATGCCGATGGAAGAAGTGCCCTTGTTGCAGAAAATGATCGTCCAGAAATGCCGTGCCGCCTCTAAGCCCGTTATTATTGCTACCCAGATGCTGGAAAGCATGATCACCACGCCAAGGCCAACCCGTGCGGAGGTGAACGACGTAGCGAACTCGGTTCTTGACGGCGCCGATGCGGTGATGCTGAGCGGCGAAACTTCGGTAGGTGAATTCCCGCTGATCGTGATCGAAACCATGCAGAAGATCATTCAGAACATAGAGCAAAACAACTATCCTTTCCATGCCGATAAATTTTTGAAACCAAAATCGCCCAGTTTTCTGAGCGATGCGGTATGCGACTCGGCCTGTTTCCTTTCCAAGCAGACAGGGGCTGTGGGCATCGTTTCCATGACATTGAGCGGTTACACGGCTTTTGAAATTTCAAGTCACCGCCCCGAGGCACTTATCTATATATTTACCGGCAACAAAACCCTGCTGAATACCCTCAGTCTGATCTGGGGCGTGCGCGGGTTCTACTACGATAAATTTGAGAGCACCGATAATACGATTATCGATGTGAATCAACTGCTGAAAGAGCAAAAGCTGATTAAAAAAGGAGACATTGTAATCAATACCGCTGCCATTCCGATGGAACAAAAAGGCAAGACCAATATGGTAAAGATTACGGTGATCGACTAAACAGCCTTTCAAAAATAAGCAGCCACTGCCCGCAACGGCAGTGGCTTTTTTTTGTGGCAGCTGTTGATAAAAGAGCCGCCCGCACCTTGCTTTTTTGCCTAAATTGCCTCATCACATGTACCGATTTCATCGAAATGCCCAAGTCAGTTAAAATACTCCAGGCCTCTGCCGGCTCAGGAAAAACCTACAGCCTGACGCTGCATTACCTTATGCTGCTTTTTTCGGGTGAAAACAAGTACCGGGAAATCCTTGCTGTTACTTTTACCAACAAGGCCACCGAAGAAATGAAGTCCAGGATACTGGAAGTGCTGGAAGGGCTGGCACGAAATCATGAAGGGCTTGATGACATACGGCGGGCGCTGCTTGAAGCCCATCCGAAGCATACACCAGGCTCACTGCAGCTCGAAGCAGATAAGATTTACCGCAAGATATTGCATGATTACAGCCGTTTCTCGGTACGCACCATAGACGGTTTTGTGCAGCGGGTCATCAGGGGCTTTGCCTTTGAACTGGGCCTGGATACCGGGTACATGCTCGAAATGAATTATGACAAGGTAAAGGAACAACTGGCAGAGCAGCTTGACCGGCAACTCGATGAACAGCCGGGGCTGCTGCGCTGGATCATCAGCCTTGCATTAGACCGCATAACCAACAACAAAAGCTGGAATTACCGCACCGAATTGAAAGACCTTGCCGGCGAGATTTTTAAGGAACGGTATCAGCCATTCGATGCGGCCATGCAGGAACTTTCTGTACAGGACGGTATCGACACGCTCTTTGAGAATTACCAGCAACTTACCCGGCAGAGCATTGCCGTTTTCGAGGAAGAAATCGGTGCATTGGCGGCAAGCGCTCACGAGCTTTTTCAGACCGCTAACATCTTTCCTGAGCTGCTGAAGGGAAAGTCCCGCTCGCCCCTGCTGCTGCTGCAGAAGATCGCCGGAGGCGAGTTTGAAAAGATAGAAAAACTGGGAAAACTCATCGATACGCCTGCAGAGTGGTTTAAAACCGGCTACGAGGATCCAGTCTTCATTCCGTTAAACAGTGCCATTACGAAACTGTACCAGCAGTACGCAGCCGGCCTGCCTGACTATCTTGTTGCCCGTGCCGTTGAAGAAAACCTTTACTTTTTACGGCTTATGCAGGAAATGAGCCAGTTGCTCAAAGCCTATCGCGAAGAAAGCGGGAACCTGCTCATTAGCGATGCCCAACGGCTGCTCGAGGGCATAACGGGGGGCGACCAGGGGAACCCATCCTTCATCTGGGAAAAGACCGGAAGCCGGTACAAACACTTTCTGTTCGACGAATTCCAGGACACATCGGTAAGCCAGTGGAGCAGTTTCAGGCCGCTGCTGGCCAATGCCCTGGCAGAATCACAGGGGGAACGAACGGAGCACCTCATCGTTGGCGATGTCAAACAATCTATATACAGGTGGAGAAATGGCGACTGGAACATTCTTCACCGGCAGGCCCGGAACGACATAGGCACCGGCTACATTGACGAAGAGAACCTGGAGGCAAATTACCGCTCGGCAGAAAATATTGTCCTGTTCAACAACCACATTTACAGGCATGGTCCGGAGCTCCTGCAGCGGCGACTGAACGAGCTGATCGCTGACGAGGCTGCAGCAGATGTTCAATCCTGGTGGCGAGAGCAGGATTATGACACGATCATAGAGTCGGTCTATGCACAGGCTGCCCAGCAAACGCATGCGGGAACAGCGGCCGGTGGTACCGTTCGTTTGCAGGTTATCGACGAGGACGAAGAAGGACAGGCGCTGAGGTCTGAGGCGTTCAGAAGGCTGTCTATGGCGAAGGCGAAACTTGAAATCCGCGCCCTGCTGAGCGAACAGGGCTATCAGGCGGGAGACATCTGCCTGCTTGTTCGAAGCAATAGCGAGGCGCTGCATGCGGTGCAGAGCTTGATGGAAGACGATATCCCGGTCATTTCCGGCGAGGCCTTGCTGGTTGCCTCGAACCTGGCCGTGCGCCTGCTGGTCAACACACTTGAAATGCTTGGCGGAGCTGCTAAAAATACGCAGCTGCACCGGGCCAATTGCGTGAGCCTGTATGCCATGCTGAACGGTTCAGTAGCACCGGCCGAGTCGTTTCTGAAACTTGGCGCTAAAGACATCGAAAAATTGAGTGGGATACTGCCTGCGGCACTTTGCAAAAATTACAAGAAATGGCTGAGCCTGCCGCTTCCCGAACTGATCGAAAAGCTGATCATGGCGTATGAACTTCATTTGCCGCGCCATGCCGTACACCTGGCCTACATGCTGGCTTTCCGGGATATGGCAGGAAACTTCGCGCGGCGCGGGGATAAAGGCCTTCATGCTTTTTTAGACTGGTGGGATGAAGAGGGCCGGGATACAGCACTGCCTGCGAGTCAGCAAAGTGATGCCGTGCAGGTCATAACGATCCATAAATCAAAGGGGCTTGCTTTCCGTGCCGTGCTGATCCCCTTTTGTTCCTGGGACCTGAACGGCCTGCCGAACAGTATCTTTTGGGTGCCAAGCAAGAATACGCATTACCAGCATTTGCAAAGCCTGCCACTAAAGTATAAAAAAGCTTTAAGCAGGTCCGGGCTGGCGGCATCTTATTTTGAAGAGCTGCTGTATAACAATATGGATGCGCTGAATATGCTTTATGTTGCCACAACCCGGGCTAAAGACTACCTCTCGCTGACTTTGATGGGCAGAAAAAAGGAGGCCGCCGGCCTGGCCAATACCAGCGATCTGCTCCAGCAAACGCTTGGGCTTTATCCTGTTTTTTCGATCGAGAGAGCGGAGAACGGAAGTTTCCATCTGGAAGCTTACCCACCCGTGCGGCCATCCAAACCAAGCCGAAACCAGGCTTTAAGCCTGGACCGTTATCCCGTCTCTGAGCGGCTTTCTGCCTTGTTTGATAAGGAAAACCTTCGTAGCGATCTTTTTATAGGTCCAGATAGCGGACGCGAGGGGTCAGTTCTGCACGAGGCCCTGTCACGTACCGGCCACGGAGAAACACCTGCCGACGTTTTGGCTGAAATGCTCCTCGAAGGACTCATCAAAGCAGCTGAGCTACCCGGTTTCGTGGCGCGCGTTGAAGAAGTCCTGGCTCATCCCGAACTGTCTGCGCTGCTTGGGCAAGGCCATGAAGTACTTAACGAACAGACGATCATTGCCCCGGGCGGCCGCAGCAAGCGCCCTGATAAGGTACTCATAAAAGGCAGCGAGGTGATCATCATTGATTATAAATTTACACAGGAAGAACAGCATAAACACACCAGGCAGGTGCAGGAGTACCGGCAACTGCTGCTGCAAATGGGTTATGGAAAAGTTGATGCCTATTTGTTTTATGCGGTAAGTGGAACCTTAAAAATGATTTAGCCATGCATGCCTTTCTCGAAGAAGTTGCTCTCCACCTGGTTGCCACTTATGGCGACACCCTGAAAGACACGGCCATCGTCTTTAACAACAAGCGGCCTGTGGCCCATTTGCAGTACTACCTGTCAAAGGCTGTGGGCAAACCGTTCTGGAGCCCGGCTTTTTTTACCGTGCAGGAGTTCTTTGCCCGCTCTTCTGACCTGAAAACTGCCGATCATTTCAGCCAATACTTCACGCTGTATACTGTCTATTCACGGTTGCTCGAAGAAGAGGGAAACACGCCCGTACGCCCTGAAGTCTTTTACAGCGTCGCACAAACTATATTGAGCGATTTTGCGCAGATCGATAATGACCTGGCTGATGCAGACCAGGTTTTCGCTGAACTGGAAGATATCGCTGTGATCCAGAAGCAGTTTCAGCACCTGAACGAGGAACAGCAAGCCTTTTTAGAGCAGTTTTGGCGTTCTTTTTCTGCCGGTAAGCAGCAGGCTCAGCAGGAACATTTCATTCGCATGTGGCGCCGCATGCCCCGGCTGTACCACCAATTTCACAGAGAACTGGCGGCCCAGGGACTTAGTACCAGCGGCAATATGTACCGGCAGCTCGCAGAAGACCGCCCAGGCACCCCTCATTTTGCCCGCGATTTTTCTAAAATCATCCTGGTTGGGTTTAATGCACTCAGCAAGGCCGAAGCTGCGGTCTTTAAGCGCTGGCAGGAAGAAGCGCGCGCGGTGTTCTATTTTGATGCCGATGCTTATTATGTAGATGATCCCGTCCAGGAAGCTGGTCTCTTTCTGCGCCGTAACATGGGGCAGCTTCAGCTCAGGAACGAATTGCCTGCCGGCCGCTCGCCCATGAAAGAAACAGCCAAAAAGGTGTTTGTATACAAGGCCCAGGGCCGGGCAGCGCAGGCAAAAATTCTTCACCAGGCGCTCAGCCGGTCATATCTAGCCCTGCAAGATGCCGGTCCCTCGAAAGTGGCAGTTGTCCTGGCGGATGAGAGCCTGCTCGTGCCGCTGCTGCAAACCGTTCCGCAACAGTTTCCTGAAGATTTCGGCTATCCGATCCAGCTGAACATAACCATGGGCTACCCTTTGGCTGCCTCGTCTGTTTATGGGTTTGCAGATCTCTGGATAACGGTGCAGGAGCACCTATTCAAGAATGGATACAAAAGTGTGTATCACAAGGAAGCCAGTGCTTTTCTCAGTCACCCGCTGGCCCTGGTGCCCCTTGCCTTGCAGCAGGAACTGCAGGCCGGTATCCTGGCCAGCCAATGGATCGAAGTTCCCGTGTCTGCATTGCTGCGCAGCAGCAGTATAGCAGAACTATTTTTTGAGCGGCCCGCCAATCCGCGACAGGTACTCGGCATACTCACGGCACTTTTTGCAAGGGTGCTAGATAGCCAGCTGGCGGCCGGGCTGCTCAAACAACTCGATGCCGACCTTTTGGGGGGGCTGATCAAAGAGCTGAACCGGCTTAATGACACGCTGGGGCAGCATTTGCCCCAGGTAAAGGACTTGTCGTTTCTTTTTGGACTGGTCAGAAAGGCATTGTCAGGCCTTTCTGTTGCGATTCTGGGCGAGCCCCTGCAGGGTATCCAGGTTATGGGTCTGCTGGAAAGCCGTAGCCTTGACTTTGAAGAAATTTACATCATTGGCGCAAATGAGGGTGTCTTGCCAAATGCGGGGATTTCGCACAGCTTTATTCCAGACAGCATCAGGAGGGTATACGGACTGCCGGTGCTCGAAAACCAGGATGCCATTTCAGCCTACATGTTTTACCGGCTGCTGCACCGGTGCAAGTCTTTGCACTTGGTGTACAATGGCTTGTCAGATGAACAGAATACGGGCGAGCCTACCCGTTTTTTAAAGCAGCTGGAATATGAAAGCGGATTTGAGTTCAGCTATTTTGAGCAGCAGCAAACGATTAGCCCTTCCAGGCGTATTCCGTTCCAGGTTCAGAAGACCGGTGCCGTCAGGGAGCGGCTGGAGCGGTATCTGGATGCCTATGGGCCCTTCGCCAAAAAACTCTCTGCAACGGCGCTTACCACGTACCTGAACTGCCAGATGCAGTTTTTTTACCGCTACGTCGCCGATGTCAAGGAGCCAGATGAACTTATTGAAAATATGGAGTCTAACCAGATCGGGTCAATCCTGCACCTTGTTATGGAGAATTTCTACAGCCCGATGAAAGCACAGGAACAGGAAGTTACTGCAGAACGGATCCGCGCCGCGCGGCGTAACCTGGACGACCTTTGCCGCCGTGCGTTCGCTGAAGTGATCTTTAACAAAGCCGATGTTCCAGAAGGCTTTTCAGGCATGCAGCAGGTTATCCTGGCCATCGTAAAGCAATATGCCAGCGTAATAATTGATCACGACGAACAGATCGCGCCTTTTACCCTGGTCGAACTGGAAAACAAGGAGGCCTACGTACTGCCATATACCGTCGAGGTTGAAGGCCGGCCACGGAAGGTTAATTTGTATGGCATTATAGACCGTGTTGACCGGCGAAATGGCATAACACGGATTGTTGATTATAAAACCGGCAAGGATGAACTGCGGTACGCAACGGTTGCCGAACTGTTTGCACAGGATACGAAGAAGCCAAATAAGGCCATGGTGCAAACGCTTTTTTATACCTATATATATGAACAGGTAAAAGGTTTGCGGGCTGTCGAACCCAACCTTTACGTGGTACGGAAAATGAAAGAGGAAGGAACTTTGTTCAGTGAAGGCCCTGCCAGAAGCAGGTTGTTGCTTGAGGCCGATCAACTGCAGCAAATCAAAATGGGGTTCGAAGCTGAGCTGCAGGCTAAACTTGCTGAAATGTTTAGCCCCGACAACCCCTTCAGGCAAACTACAGTAGAAGAGAACTGTACCTTTTGTCCCTATTTAACCACCTGCGGCAAGTAGGGCCGTTTGCGCGATAGTTTGGCATAAAACGCGGAATGCAACAATTTGTCGGGGAGGCGCAACCGGCCTGCCAGGTAATTTTGCCGCGGCACAAGATTATTACGGCAGCGGCCCCACACCGATCAAAACACAGTCTTCTTTTTAAGATACATTAATTATATTTGCCGTCTGTAAATCAAAAACGTACAATGAGAGAGATACAATTCAGAGAGGCGCTTCGCGAAGCCATGAGTGAAGAAATGCGAAAAGATGACCGCATTTTTTTGATGGGTGAAGAAGTGGCCCAATACAACGGAGCTTATAAGGTGAGCCAGGGAATGCTGGATGAGTTTGGAGACAAACGTATAATCGATACCCCGATTGCTGAATTGGGATTTGCCGGAATCGGCATTGGTGCGGCCATGAACGGATTGATTCCGATCATCGAGTTCATGACGTTCAACTTCTCTCTTGTTGCAATTGACCAGATCATTAACGGAGCGGCAAAAATGCTTTCCATGAGCGGCGGTCAGTTCCCTATTCCTGCTGTGTTCCGCGGGCCGACCGGAAATGCCGGGCAGCTGGCAGCGCAGCACTCCCAGAACTTTGAGAACTGGTATGCAAATACCCCTGGCCTGAAAGTAGTTGTCCCGGCTACACCTTACGATGCGAAGGGCCTGCTGAAACAATCTATTTTAGATCCGGATCCGGTAATTTTTATGGAATCTGAGATCATGTACGGCGACAAAGGTGAGGTGCCTGAAGGTGAGTATTACCTGCCGATCGGTAAAGCGAATGTTGTAAAAGAAGGATCGGACGTAACGATCGTTACTTTTGGCAAAATGCTGAGTAGGGTGGTTAACCCCGCTGTAGAAGAGCTGACTAAAGAGGGAATCAATGCAGAAATCATTGACCTGCGTACCGTTCGGCCAATCGATTATGCAACCGTTATCAATTCTGTTAAAAAGACCAATCGGCTGGTTGTTGTAGAAGAGGCCTGGCCGCTTGCATCAATTTCTTCTGAGATTGCGTTTAACGTACAGAAAAATGCATTCGATTACCTGGATGCTCCGGTAACACGCATAACATGCGCAGATGTGCCGCTTCCTTATGCGCCAACGCTTATCGCAGCAAGTCTGCCGAATGTGGCACGTACCGTAAAGGCCGTTAAAGAGGTTATGTACGTATCGAAATAGAAACCTCCCAAAAACACACAAATAAAACCTGGTCCCGCAAGCATGCTTGCGGGACTTTTTAATTTATAGCAGCAGCCTGATATTCTGGCTGGCCAGGAACCGGTTTACGGCGCTTATAGCATTTTCCAGTCGGGTTTCAATACCGCCCACTACAACATAATTTGCGTTCAGGGCTTGTAATTCCTTGTGCCAGATGGTCATAAAATGCTCGCGGAGGTGTGGAAAATCACGCAGGGGGTCATCTGCCCAGGGCAAGTCAATGTCGAGCAATACATAAAAATCGTACTGGCGCTGGGGCAGTGCCTCCAGTACAACATCAGGGCTTTCGCCAAGAATTTCATCGCTCCAGATCTTTACAGTCAGAAATGTGGTATCGCAAAACAGTATTTCGTGTTCGGTAAGGGCCAGAATGGAATCTTCAAGTGCTACCTGTCCGTGAAACATGTTGATCTCATCCTGCATGGTGCAGGGGCCTGTGAGTGCGGCACAATAGTAACGCGCATACTCCGGGACCCAGTGGGTTTTATAATGTCGCGCAAGCTGTTGGGTAATTGTTGATTTGCCGGTGCTCTCGGGGCCGACTACGGCTATTTTTTTAATTGATCTGTTCACGTTGCTCAAGGTAGATTTTTTTCCATTCCAGGTAACCGCGGGCGGCAATGTATACATATAAGGCATACATCATTGCAGTAGGATAAAGTCCTTTGGAAATGTAGAGGCCAATATAGATCAGGTCGACAAAGATCCAGATCAGCCAGTTTTGCATGGCACGGCGTGCCAGGAAAATTTGTGCTACGAAGCTCACCGCTGTGCAGAAACTGTCCAGGTATGGAAAGGACGCATCGGTATGGCGGTAAAGCAAAGTGCCCAGGACAAAGGTAAAAAATACCGTTGCGCCGGCACAAAATAACCATTCGTGGTTGGTCATGCTCGTAATCGGTTGCTCGGCCGAAGCGTTGCCGCGTCGCCGGCTCCAGAAATACCAGCCATAAATGTTCATCAGCAGGAAATAAAACTGAAGTCCCATATCCGCGTAGAGGCGGGTTTCAAAGAAAATAAAAATATAGATAATAACGCTGACGATGGCGATCGGCCAGTTCCAGATAATGTTGCGCGCGGCAAGCCACACGCACAGGATCCCGGTAAACACACCCGCCCATTCGAGCAAAGAGGTCCCGAACAAAAAATTTTCAAAAGCCTCTGAAATGTTCAGGGCCACTACTGCTGGATGCATGGTCAAAAGTACGAATAAAGCATAAAAAAATCCGGCAGGGAAGGGCTTCCCGTGCCGGATAATAAACCAAACAAACTATTTATGAAGAAAACCCTCGGTGCAACTAGCGTTGCTGAGGATGCTTTAGATCTTATTTGACAGGCAGCGAACTGAAGCTTACTGAGGCTTTAACGCTAACATCCTGTTTCAAATTGTTTCTGAGTATATACTCCATCCGGATTCTCAGGTTCGTCCCTTTGATGTACTCATCTATGAAACGTGATTTGTCTACGTCAAGTACAAGCGGCGAGCCAATATTTTCTGAAATATCGTTTCGTGACGCTATCATGACTTCATGCCCTGTCTTGTTCGAAAGATAGAGCTTAATCGATTTAATAGTACCCAGGTTCTGGTCTGCCGGACTAACAGCCGTAATGCGTGCAGACTCGGCACGCACGTCGCGAACGTAGTCGTTGCCACTGGTATTTCCAAAAACCTCGTCAAAGCTGCTTGCAGAACTGATGGCCGAATTTGTCTGGCCAACCTGGGCGGAAGCCGGCAATACAACCGTCGAGGTGTATGGAAAACTTGACTTGATGAATGACTGTACGGTTGCGCAGCCAGAGGCTAAAATGGCACAGCAGAAGAGGGCGATGCAGAGTTTTTTCGTTGTGTTCATAAAAATGGATCATTGGTGTTTTGAGTTGCGCCTGTCCAGAAATTTGAACACCAAGTCTGTTTTTTCAAACAGCGTGTTTCTTCCGCAAGGCCTGCAACAGACAGCTAACGCTGAAACAGGTCCAAATATTAGGCCGATGGCGTTTTTATTTATTTTTTCTGTCACATATGCCTATCTTAGTGTGGTCGGGTGTCGTCGGCAGTACCTTTGGCAGCCTGGCACGTACCATGAATATGAAAAAAATACTTCCGGCAGTCTTTTGTCTTTTTGTTACGCTCTTTTTTGGATTTTCTGCTCCGCCGCAGGGTAGTATTATCGGGAAGGTCAATCCACCACAGGGCGCAGGGTCGGTGCTGGCTGTTATGGGCAGGGATACGATGCGTGCCAGCCTCTCAACAGGAAATTTCAGATTTAACGGGCTCAAGGCAGGGCTGTACCAGGTGTGGATTAAGGGAATTTCGCCCTACCGCGATACGCTCATCCGCAATATCGCGGTAACCGATACCAATACCACTGATCTGGGCACACTGCGTCTGCCCCGCTAATACGTTTCAGGCCGTTCAACCGGCTGTGTTTTATTTGAAAAAATTAAACACAGGTGTCAGCAAAAACCGTATCTTTGCATCCCGACAGAAGTCGGAGCTCCTCTTCTCTTCAGGAAGGTTATCTGGCTGTCTGTCAGGTCTTATTCCAGTATTATAAAGATAAAATTGACTTTTTAGCATATGCCAAGAGACACCTCCATTAAATCTGTACTCATCATCGGTTCAGGTCCTATTATTATCGGGCAGGCCTGCGAGTTTGATTACTCGGGATCACAAGCTGCACTTTCGCTCAAGGAAGAAGGCATTGAGGTATCCATTATCAACTCGAATCCGGCAACGATCATGACCGACAAGGTGATCGCAGATCACATTTACCTGCGTCCGCTTACGGTCGAATCCATTGAACAGATTCTTGTTGAACAGAAGATTGACGCGGTGCTTCCTACCATGGGCGGGCAGACAGCGCTGAACCTCTGTAAAGAGGCCGAAGAACGCGGGATCTGGGAAAAACATGGTGTAAAAGTGATCGGTGTTGATGTGGCAGCGATCGAAAAAACGGAAAACCGCGAGGCCTTCAGGCAACTGATGGTCGATATCGGCGTAGGTGTAGCCACCTCGAAAATTGCCAATTCATTCCTTGAAGGAAAAGAAGCAGCCCAGATCATCGGTTATCCGCTGGTTATCCGGCCATCCTATACGCTTGGCGGTTCGGGTGGTGGCTTTGTGCACCGCAAAGAAGAATTTGATGCGGCCCTGAAGAGAGGACTCGAAGCTTCGCCTACCCACGAGGTATTGGTTGAGCAGGCTGTTCTGGGCTGGAAAGAATATGAGCTGGAATTACTTCGCGATAGCAACGACAATGTAATTATCATCTGTTCGATCGAGAACTTCGACCCGATGGGTATCCACACCGGCGACTCGATTACCGTTGCCCCGGCCATGACGCTTTCAGACCGTTGTTATCAGGAAATGCGTAACCAGGCTATTCGCATGATGCGCGCCATCGGTAACTTTGCCGGAGGCTGTAACGTTCAGTTTTCGGTTAACCCGGCAAATGATGAGATCATTGCGATCGAAATCAATCCGCGGGTTTCGCGCTCATCGGCACTGGCCAGTAAAGCGACCGGTTATCCGATCGCAAAAATTGCCGCGAAACTGGCCATCGGTTACAACCTTGACGAAATCGAGAACCAGATTACGAAGACCACCTCGGCTTATTTTGAGCCTACCCTCGATTATGTGATCGTTAAGGTTCCGCGCTGGAATTTCGATAAATTTAAGGGAGCCAATAAAGAACTTGGTCTGCAAATGAAATCTGTAGGTGAGGTGATGGCCATCGGGCGCAGTTTCATCGAGGCGCTGCAAAAAGCTTGTCAGAGCCTGGAAATCAACCGCGCAGGGCTTGGAGCAGATGGCAGGCAAGTGCGTAACCTGGACGAAATTATGGAAGGCCTGGAGCACCCGTCGTGGAACCGCCTATTCCTGATCAAGGACGCCATGACCCTGGGTGTGCCGATGGAGTCGATCCGCAAGGTGACTCGCATCGATAAATGGTTCCTGAACCAGATCCAGGAGCTGGTGTTGCTGGAGACAGAACTTAAGCGTTATTCGCTGAATAATATACCGACCGATTTCTTTATGACGCTGAAACAGAAAGGCTTCTCTGACGTACAGATCGCCTGGCTGCTCGGCAATGTGACTGAAGATGAAGTTTATGAGCGCCGTAAGGAGCTTGGAATTAACCGTGTTTATAAAATGGTTGATACCTGTGCTGCCGAGTTTCCTGCTCAGACACCTTACTACTATTCCACCTTCGAAGAGGAAAACGAGTCAAAGGTTTCTGACCGTAAAAAGGTGATCGTATTGGGCTCAGGTCCAAACCGGATCGGTCAGGGCATCGAATTCGATTATTCTTGTGTGCATGGCCTGCTTGCCGCGAAAGAAACGGGTTTTGAGGCCATCATGATCAACTGTAACCCGGAAACTGTATCGACAGATTTCAACATGGCCGATAAACTTTATTTTGAGCCTGTTTTCTGGGAACATGTTCGTGAGATCATTGACCTGGAAAAACCTGAAGGTGTGATCGTGCAGTTGGGTGGTCAGACCGCTCTTAAAATGGCCGAAAAACTGAAAGAAAAAGGCATCAAGATCATTGGTACATCTTTCGACGACATGGACATTGCAGAAGACCGTGGTCGTTTCTCTGACCTGCTGAAAGAACTCGATATTCCGTATCCAAGATACGGCGTGGCAGAGAATGCTGAAGAAGCACTGCTCGTGGCGAAAGAAGTGGGTTATCCTGTGTTGGTGCGCCCAAGTTATGTGCTTGGCGGACAGGGCATGAGCATCGTAATCAACGATGAAGACCTGGAAAAGGCGGTAGTAAAGCTCCTTGGCGATCTTCCTGGCAACCGTGTGCTGATCGATCATTTCCTTGATCGTGCGGAAGAAGCCGAGTCAGATTCGATCTCTGATGGCGACGATGTACATATTATCGGGATGATGGAGCATATTGAGCCTGCAGGCATCCATTCCGGCGATTCAAGCGCTGTTCTGCCTCCGTTTGCGCTTTCACAGCATGTACAGGACCAAATGGAAGTGTACTCGAAAAAACTTGCAAAAGCGTTGAACATTCGCGGCTTGCTGAATATTCAGTTTGCAATAAAAGATGAGAAAGTATACGTAATTGAGGCTAACCCGCGTGCATCGCGCACCGTACCGTTTATTGCCAAAGCTTACGATGTTCCGTATATTAATATTGCGGCGAAAATCATGCTGGGCGTAAACAAGCTGAAAGACTTTACGATTGAGAGAAAACTCGAAGGTTTTGCTATCAAGGAACCTGTCTTCTCATATGAGAAATTCCCCGAAGTGGCAAAAGAGCTCGGACCAGAGATGAAATCAACGGGCGAAGCGATCCGGTTCATCAAGGACCTTGAAGACCCATACTTCCGTCACTTGTACAAAGAGAAGTCAATGTATTTAAGCAAATAGCATCAAGCCCCGAAAGGGGCTTTTTTATTGTTTGGTCCAGATTCGGGTGTTCAGGTCAAGTTCTGTAATGATGCCAAACATGAAGCCGATCAGTTCCAGGTCACGCCGTAAAACATCGTTTGCAAGCAAGGACCGGAACACAGGTGCTTCAAAGCAGTTGTTTGCCAATGGGAAGGCGATGTACATCTTCGAATTGAAGAATGAAAGCGAGATGGTTTCTTTGCAGCGGTTGTTCAAGACGCAGATACGGGCCATCATAGCCGGCGTGAGCAGGTAACGCGCTTCGACCTGATCTGTTGAATAGACTATAAATTCGCGGGAAAAATCGGGGCTTTCGAGTTCCACCACCTGCTGTTCGCCAAAGCTGTAAATGTTCTTTGAAAACCAGGCCCCGAAACTTCCGGCCAGACTCCTGGGCTGAATAAGGGTGAGCCCATCAAAATGTTTGTTGAAATCGGCAACAAAAACAATACCTTTCAGAATGGTATGCCAGTGTTCCCGCCGGCCATTTTTGGTTTGGGTCTCGGTTTTATACTCGGCGTGCACTTCCGCGAAGTAAAAGGGAGTTTTGTCGGACTTCCCGGTTACCAGATCTTCTGTATGATACCGGTCTGGAATTTTGTTGAAAAGTTGTGCGTCTATAAACTCCTGTTCTTCAATGCCATATGCTGGTTGTATTTGCAGGGTGGGATCTATCGTTCTTAATGCTGTTGCAATTACTTCCCGCTTAAATGTATTCCTGTAAGTGGCTGCAGCATTTGAAGCGATAGAAAGAATGATAAAGCCGGTTACCACAGGGGCCGCGGCCAGGCCTATGGCGATAAGCGGATCGAGTTGCAGGGCAAAGAAAAGAAGCAGAAACAGCAGTACGCCGAGACCGAGGAAGCTAAAGCCATAAATTTTTGACTTAGCCACCTTTTTACGTACTGGTTCCAGGTTCTCAAGCGCAGGGCGCAGGTTCATGAGAGCGGCGTGGTATTAATTGTTGAAAAGTGCCTTTGCATTGGGGGCCTGCCGTTCGGCTTCGGCTACCGCCAGTACAGGAAGCGGAGTATAATTGAGAATGCCGGCAAGAACGTTACCGGGGAAGGTCATGATGCCGTTGTTGTAGTCAGTTACGGCGCTGTTATAGTGCCGTCTGGCCGCAGCAGTCTGTTCTTCGCTTTCTGTCCAGGTGATTTGCAGGTTCTGAAAATTGCTATTTGCTTTTAGCTCGGGGTAATTTTCTGAGTTGACGATGATGCTCTTTACGGCTGTGCCGATTTGTTGGTCAAGCGCCGCTTTTTCAGCCGGACCTGTGGTTCCGGCCATTGCCTTGCTGCGCAACCCGGTAATTTTTTCAAGTGTGCTGCTTTCATAGCGTGCATAGGCTTTTACCGTTTCGACCAGGTTGGGGATAAGGTCGAACCGTTTTTGAAGCATAACATCTATGGCAGAGAATGCATTGGTTACCTGATTTTTCTTTCTGACCACAGAATTGTAGAAGCCGATAAGGGCGAAGATCAGGATGGCGGCTATAACAAGTGGGAGGATCATTTCTGCGTTTTTGAGCGCTGTTAAGGTATTAAGAAAAGCCGCCTAATCAGGGCGGCTTTTACCAATCAATATTAAAAAGGAGAACCTTTTATTTATCTAAAATTACAACACCTTTGGCCTCAAATGCAAGTTCTTTTTTCGGTTCGGTAATTTTAGCTACTTCGTCTGCAGGTTTATTGGCATCTTCTGCGTAATGGCGAAGCGTTTCAACAGATATGGTTTGTTTTTTTGCAATGCCATCAAGAACAACTTTTTTCCCGACGATATCCATCGGCATAAAGAATGCGTAGTCTTTAAAAGTTACGCGCATGGGTTCGCTGCCTGGCATTTTAAGCGTGATCCAGCAGCCTTTCTTTTTACAAACATCGACGACCTCCCCCTGGATTTTCAGGTCTGCCGTCTTGTTGTCGCCCATGGCCTGTTCCATTTTTGCTGCTGCGAGGATGTTGCCGTCTGCGCTTACACCCGTTCCAAAAGATTTGCCTTTGAGTTCGGTTTGCTGGGCGAAAGTTGCGGTGCTCAGGGCGGCGATAGCCAGTGTCAGTATCAATTTTTTCATTTCGATCGGTTTGACACAAAGGTATTTAAAAAAATGGAGATACACCTTCTAGGTTTTTAAAACCTAGAAGGTGTATAGCGGCCGCTGGCCGCAAAAAAAATCCTCGTTATTTTTCAATAACGAGGACAATCATCCCTATTGTGTCAATGACTACATCACTGACAGATCATGTATTGCAAACGCATTGCCACAAATGACTTTAATGGATCTATTTGTTAAATAGTTGCTAGTCAATCTGTTAATTTTGTTCATTTTTTCGCTACAAGTTTCGCTGCGATTAATGAACGGGGAAAAATTTGCTTAAAAGTGTGGAAACCGGGTAAAATAATCCCCTTACCCGAAAAGTAAAGTAAAGGCTTCTTCTATTTTACCGATCGCCTCTATCCGGATGCGAAACCTGGTTGTGTCAATGCCTTTGAGGTTATAACGTGAAATAAAGATGCGCTCAAAGCCGAGTTTATCTGCTTCGGCAATACGCTGCTCGATCCGGCTTACCGCGCGTATCTCGCCAGAAAGCCCGACTTCGGCCGCAAAGCAGTTTTTGCCTGATACGGGTATGTCTTCATGCGAAGATATTGCAGCAACCACTACGGCCAGGTCAATTGCGGGGTCTTCAACCTTGATTCCCCCGGCAATATTCAGAAACACGTCTTTGATGCTTAGCCTGAAGCCGCATCTTTTTTCAAGAACCGCCAGGAGCATGTTCATTCGGCGGGTGTCAAAACCGGTTGCGGAACGCTGTGGTGTGCCGTACGCCGATACGCTAACGAGGGCCTGTGTCTCGATCAGCATGGGCCTGGCACCCTCAAGCGTAGAAGCGATCGCAATTCCGCTCAGTTCTTCCTCCCGCTGGGAGAGCAGGATTTCTGACGGGTTCGAGATTTCGCGCAGGCCGTTGCCCTGCATCTCATAAATGCCAAGCTCAGAAGTAGCGCCGAAACGGTTTTTTATTGACCTGAGAATGCGATACACATGGTGACGGTCGCCTTCGAACTGCAATACCGTATCGACCATATGTTCCAGGATTTTTGGTCCGGCAATAGAACCGTCTTTGGTAATGTGACCAATCAAAATCACCGGTACGCCGGTCTCTTTTGCAAAACGCAGCAGTTCAGCGGTACACTCCCGGACCTGCGAAATGCTTCCTGGAGTAGAATCAATATGCGCAGAGTGCAGCGTCTGTATAGAATCTACCACAACCACATCTGGCTGCAGCGCCTCGAGTTGTTTGAAGATATTTTGGGTAGCTGTTTCGGTCAGGATGTAGCATTCAGCGCCATCCTGGTTCCTGATGCGTTCAGCACGCATTTTGATCTGTTGTTCGCTTTCCTCTCCAGACACATAGAGAACCTTCCGGTTGCGCATATTTAAGGCGATCTGCAGCATCAGCGTCGATTTGCCGATGCCGGGTTCACCCCCGATCAGCACCATCGATCCCTCGACCAGTCCGCCGCCCAGCACCCGGTCCAGTTCGGCGTCGCTGGTCGGCATGCGCCGTTCTTCGATCGATTCGATGTCAGTTACCTTACTTGGCTTGCTGAGTATGCGGCTGCCGGTCTCTGAGCGCCAGGTTGGAACTTTGGTGTTGCCACGTTCCAGAACCTCTTCCACAAAGGTATTCCATTGCTGGCAAGCCGGGCATTTGCCCAGCCACTTGGGCGATTCATAGCCGCAACTCTGACAAAAATATGCTGATCTGGTCTTAGCCACAGGATTGGTCTTTGAGGTATTAAACAGAGAAAATTTTGAAGGCAGGCTTTAAGGGGCCTGCCTTCAAAATTAATTTTTTAGAGCTTGATTTCCTCGTCCTTGGCCGAAATAAAATGGTATTCGGTAAGGTGGTAGGAGGGCTGGGATTTAACCTTAACCCACTGGCCGTATTTAACGAACCACTTCCTTTGCAGTGAAAAAAGTCCTTTTTTGACGTAAGCTTCGATATAGGGATGCACCGAAAGCGTAATGTTCTTCTCGTTCTGCTCACGCAGGATATAGGCCAGGTTGTTTTCAATATCATCCATAAGGACAATACTGGAGCGGATCTCCCCGGTTCCGCCGCAAGTCGGACAAACTTCATTTGTCACGATGTTCATCTCAGGCCGCACCCGTTGACGTGTGATCTGAACAAGACCGAATTTACTTGGCGGTAAAATGGTATGCTTTGCCCTGTCAAGAAGCATCAGGTCGCGCAGGTGATCGAACAGTGCTTTGCGGTTTACGGGCTTATGCATGTCAATAAAATCGACCACGACGATGCCGCCCATATCACGCAGCCGCAGCTGGCGGGCAATTTCTTTGGCCGCTTCTTTGTTCACCTGAAGGGCATTTTCTTCCTGGTTCTCTTTGCTTGCCGTGCGGTTGCCGCTGTTCACGTCAATAACGTGCAGCGCCTCGGTGTGTTCAATGACAAGGTAGGCACCTCCGGCCAGGTTGACCGTTTTGCCAAAACCGTTCTTGATCTGTTTTTCAACGCCGAAGTGCTCGAAAATCGGTTCCTTATGTTTATACAGTTTGACGATTTTCTCCATCTCAGGAGAGATTTCCCGCACGTAAGAACGGATATCTTCGAAAAGGTCGGGCGAGTTTACATAAACATTTGCAAAGTCAGTGCTGAAGATATCGCGTATCAGGGTGGAGGTGCGGTCCATTTCTCCCCAAACCCGTTTTGAGGGCTCCGCCTCGGGCAGCTTGCGGGCAAAATTTTCCCATTTTGCAACCAGGTCCAGCAGATCTTTCTGCATTTCTGCTACACCGCGGCCTTCAGAGACGGTGCGGATAATGACGCCGAAATTTTGCGGTTTGATGCTTTCGATGATCTTTTTCAGGCGGTTGCGTTCGGTATTGCTCTTGATCTTTTTAGATACAGAAATTGCATTTGAAAAAGGTACAAGCACTACATAACGACCGGCTATAGACAGGTCGGAGCTCAGCCTGGGTCCCTTGGTCGAGATCGGCTCTTTGGCGATCTGAACAGGAAGAAGCAGGTTTTTCGATAAGACCTCGGAAATTTTTCCGGACTTATTGATATCGGGCTCTGTTTTGAAATTGTCTAAAAGATTACCACGTACCGAACCGTTGCGTTTAATTTTCGTGAGCTTAATCAAAGACTGGACCTGCGGTCCCAAATCGAAATAATGCAGAAACGCATCTTTTTCATAACCCACATCAACAAACGCAGCATTCAGACCGGGCATAATTTTCTTTATGCGGCCCAAATAGATGTCGCCTACGGCGTAGTTGTTGTTGACCTGTTCGTTATGAAGTTCTACGAGTTGTCTGTCTTCGATTAAGGCAATCGTTACTCCCGTAGGAGCCGAATTGATTATTAATTCCTTAACCAACAGCTATAGATTTCAAGGCTGTTGAGCAGCCTTAGTAAATACAATGGATACTCATTACACAAAAACAGATACAAACGCAGAAATACAAGCCATTGGTTTAACGGCCTGTACTTGCGTTGTTCTATCAAAATAAGAAATTATTTTTTCTTATGTCTGTTTTTTCTAAGGCGTTTTTTACGCTTGTGGGTAGCCATTTTATGTCTTTTTCTTTTTTTACCGCTTGGCATAGTCTTTTGATTTTAATGTTTTTATTAATCCTGTTAATTAATTTTTATTTTCAAGCTCAGCCACCTTCTTATCCAGGAACTGGGTAAGGGTTGGGTTGCCGGCTATCTTTTTACTTTGCAGATAAGCCTCAATGGCCTCTTTGTTCCGGTTCAGGTTCTCGTAAGCTGTTCCCAGGTAGAAATAGGCGTCGGCAGAGGCTTTCTGCTCAATCACCTTATTAAATCTCGGGATAGCTTTTTCAAACTGGCCTGATTTCAACGAAAACAAGCCCAAGTTCATGTTTGCCCGGATGTTTGAAGGGTCTTTTTTAATCACATCAAGCAGCATCGCAATTCCCTGCATCGGCATGCCCATACCGTTCACAATCGTGATACCCATGCCCATTTTCGCTTCCAGGTTGGTCGAATCGATAGCCAGCGCGTTTTTGAAAGAAAGGTTCGCCTTTTGCAGCAAGGCGGGCTGCATGATACTGTCTTGCGACAGGTCATATGCCTTAAGAAACCGGTTGCCCGATTTGTTCCAGTTGGTCAATGAGGGCTCTGCCTTCGCTACAAACTCCAGGTAAAGCGCACTCGGTGCAGCCTTTTCCAGGTCGTCCCATTTGCCGGCAAGTGCAGCTGCACTTTGTACCTTTTCTGAGCCTTCAGCTTTTTGAAAGGCCGCCTCCAATGCATTAACCTGGCTGGCCATGTCGGCACTGATCTCGCTCTTTGCAAGTGCAGAAGCGTTTTCGATTTTCAGTTCGGGCGAGGCGGCTGATGGCTGCTCCATAGCTGCCGTTTTGCCATTTTCCTCTGTGGGTTTCACCAGGCCCTTAATGTCTCTGGTAAACAGGAAAACCATCAGCAGCAATACTGCTGCGATGACTCCACCTTGTTTTAGTTTAAGATTGTTTACCATCTGACCGGGTAATTAAGCTTCTACTTTGATTTTTTTAGAATTATTTTTCACTTTGTCTACGAAAACCTTTGCCGGTTTAAAGCTTGGAACAAAGTGCTCTGGAATGATGATAGCAGTGTTCTTCGAAATGTTTCTGGCAGTTTTTTGTGCCCTTTTCTTTACCACAAAGCTCCCGAATCCGCGCACGTACACATTCTCTCCGCCGATCATGCTGTTCTTGATCACTTTGAAGAATGCTTCTACTGTTTCCTGTACATCTACCTTTTCGATACCCGTCTTTGTTGATATCTCTGAAATAATATCTGCCTTCGTCATTTTATTGTATTAATTAATTATGTATGTTACTTATTATAGGTGTTTTGGGGTTGCAAAAGTATTGCTTTTAAACGACATCGGGAAATAAAAGATGATTTTTTTAGCTGGTTCATGATCAGGCCATTGCAACTTTTTAATGAAGCAAAGAAATACTGCGTATTTTTGCATTTATGGGCTTTCAAGACAAATTAATCAGCTGGTATCAGGTGAATAAACGCGACCTTCCGTGGCGGCGCACAAATGACGCATACACCATCTGGCTTTCTGAGGTAATTTTGCAGCAGACGCGTGTAGAGCAGGGTATGCCTTACTTTTACCGGTTTCTCGAAGCCTATCCGACCGTGAACGATTTTGCTGCCGCCAGCGAGCAGGAAGTGCTGCGGCTATGGCAGGGTCTCGGTTATTACTCGAGGGGCCGCAACATGCATTTTACAGCCAGGCAAGTCGCTGGTTCACCAGGCGCAAACTTTCCCCAAAAACATGAAGACTTGCTGAAATTGAAGGGCGTGGGGGCATATACTGCGGCCGCTGTCGCGTCTTTTTCTGCAAATGAAGCTGTGCCTGTGGTCGATGGAAATGTTTACCGTGTACTGGCCCGCGTTTTCGGTATCCATACGCCGATCAACAGCACGGCAGGTAAGAAGATTTTTGCTGAGCTGGCTTCCCAGTTGCTGGACCGCCATAGACCCGGTCTGTACAACCAGGCCATTATGGAATTCGGTGCGCTGCAGTGTAAACCGGTATCGCCCAACTGCGGCGTGTGCCCGCTCCGGGATGAATGTTATGCATTCAGAAATGCCGAAGTCAAAATGCTGCCGGTCAAGATCCGGAAGGCCAAACCACGCGCCCGGTTTTTCTTTTACCTGGTTTGCTGCAAGGGTGACCAGGTACTGGTCAGGCAGCGCGGACCAGGTGATATCTGGCAGCACCTTTACGATTTTCCGCTGGTAGAACAGGCGGCAGATACCGGTAGTTTGCCGGCCGGTAGTACGCTGGACACCATTAAAAACCGCTTTGGCAACGAGGCAAAGCTAACATTGCTCAGCTACAAAAAACACTTGCTTACCCACCAAATTATCCATGCTCATTTTTTTGCTTTAGAAAATTATATGGTTAACTTTAAAGAAGAAGCGGAATTAAAGTGGGTTTCCAAAGACGAGCTGGAGCACCTTCCATTGCCAAAAATAATCTCCGGATTCAAGGATGATTTTCTGAACAACTAAACCAAAATATATATGTCTGGAATTAACAAGGTCATTTTAGTCGGGCACCTGGGTAAGGATCCTGAAGTAAGGCATCTCGACGGCGGAGTGACGGTAGCCAGTTTTCCGCTGGCCACATCAGAGACTTACAACAAGGACGGCAAGCGGGTAGAGCAGACCGAATGGCACAACATCGTGCTGTGGAGGGGGCTTGCGGAAGTGGCATCTAAATACCTGCAGAAAGGTAAGCTGGTTTACATTGAAGGCAAACTCCGCACGCGGTCTTTCGAAGACAAGGAGAAGGTAAAAAAGTATGTGACCGAAGTGGTGGCCGAGAATTTTACAATGCTGGGCCGCAAAAGCGATTTTGAACAGCCGGCACATCAGGCTCCAACCGGCCATACAACCCCGCAGCATGCCAAACATGACGATGATTTTACGCTTCCGCCCGGCGAAAATATGGCAGACGATCTGCCGTTTTAACGGCGCAAATATAAGGCGCCCCCTGCTTGCAGGGGGCGCTTCTTATTCTACAGTAACTGACTTTGCAAGATTTCTTGGTTGGTCCACATTGCACCCGCGCATCACGGCAATGTGGTAAGAAAGCAGCTGCAGCGGAATGGTGGCCAGCAGCGGCAAAAAAGCCTCGTCAGACGCGGGAATCTCGATACAGTAATCGGCCATCTGCCTCACTTCGGTATCACCCTCGGTTACGATCGCAATCACCTTGCCTTTTCTGGCCTTTACCTCCTGGATATTGCTGATCACTTTTTCATAAGACGAATTGCGGGTAGCAATGAAGACAACCGGCATTTCCTCATCGATCAGTGCAATGGGGCCATGTTTCATCTCTGCTGCGGGATAACCCTCTGCATGGATGTAAGAGATCTCTTTTAACTTCAGCGCTCCTTCCAGCGCGACCGGGAAACCGCTGCCTCTTCCGAGGAAAAGACAGTTGCGCGAATCTTTAAATTTGGCCGCTATTTCTTTGATATAACTGTCAGACGACAACGCCTCCTGGATTTTTTCAGGAATGTGGTCCAGTTCAGTGAGCAGGCTGGTCATGGCAGAAGTGCTGATTTTACCGCGCTGCTGAGCCATATACAGGGCGATCAAGGTTAACACCGTAACCTGGGCGGTAAAGGCTTTGGTCGAGGCAACACCGATTTCCGGGCCTGCATGGGTATAGACGCCCGCATGGCTTGTGCGGGGAATTGACGCGCCAACAACGTTACACACGCCAAAAATGGTCGCTCCTTTTTCCTTGGCCATCTCGATCGCCGCCATCGTATCGGCCGTCTCGCCCGATTGCGAAATGGCGATCACCAGGTCTTTCTCAGAAATAATCGGGTTCCGGTACCTGAACTCTGAAGCATATTCAACCTCGACCGGAATGCGGGCATATTCTTCGATCAGGTACTCTCCTACCAGGCCGGCATGCCAGGAAGTGCCGCAGGCTACAATGATAATGCGGTCCAGATTCTTGAGCTTCTCGGTATACTCCTTGATGCCACCAAGCTGCACCAGTCCCTGTTCAGGGTAGATACGGCCCCGCAGACAGTCTTTCACCGACCTGGGCTGCTCGTAGATCTCTTTGAGCATAAAATGGTCATAGCCTCCCTTTTCAAGCATTTCCAGCTTTAATTCGAGCTCGTGTATCTTTGGTGTCTGAATCACATTGTCGAGCCGCTTGATCAAAATGTCCTGGCGCGTAAGAACGGCAAGCTCATTGTCTTTCAGATAGATGACGTTTTTAGTGTATTCTACGATCGGTGTCGCGTCTGACGCAATGAAATACTCGCCTTCACCTACCCCAACCACCATCGGGCTCCCTTTTCTCGCCGCCACCAGGGTATCCGGGTCTGCCTTGTCCATGACAACGATGGCGTACGCGCCGATCACTTCAGCCAGGGCCAGCCGTACCGCTTCCGCCAGGTCAAGCTGCTCCATTTCCTGTACCTCTTCGATCAGGTGAACGAGCACCTCGGTGTCTGTATCGCTCGAGAAAATATGGCCGCGGCTTCCGAGTTCTTCTTTGAGACTGGCGTAGTTTTCAATGATGCCGTTGTGAATGATAGACAGGCGCCCGTTGTTTGATGTGTGGGGGTGCGAGTTGCGATCTGACGGTGCACCGTGTGTAGCCCACCTGGTATGGCCCATGCCGGCGGTGCCATTCAGGTTTTCGTCCTGGGCAAAGGTTTCCAGGTCTTTGACCTTTCCTGCTTTCTTGTAAATGCTCAGCCGGCCGTGGTCAATGAGCGCCACGCCCGCGCTGTCATAGCCCCTGTACTCGAGGCGCTTAAGTCCTTTGATAATAATCGGCCACGCATCGCGATGGCCGATGTATCCAACTATTCCGCACATAAAATTTGGTTATAAATGTAAATCCCCCGAATGTACAAACATCCGGGGGATTTACACAAGAATTATGTGTCTGTCAGTTGATGACGGTATAATAGATGTTTAACTTAAGTTTTTTTCCGGGAGCGGTGAAAGAATTGACCACTGACCGGCCTGCGGTAGTTGCTGTTGGCTGCAGGGAGCCGGCAAACCCGAAGTCGGACGGAACCACGGCCAGAAATGTTCCGGTGTCTTCCAGTTTTCCGTCAAGCAGGTCCTGGATATAAAACGCAATATTGAATACGTAACGGTTTTTAGAGGCATCGTAGATCCCGCCAAAGCTTCCAAAGGTGCTCATCGACCTGAAGTCGCCTCCGGGATTCTGCTGGCCGTCGTAAGGATTGTTGTCGGGAAGCCGTGCTGGCTGCCCTGCGATGTCGTTTCTGAACAGGTTAAGGCGCGGTGCTGGCGTAAACGGTGATACAGGCACGCCCGGCGCCAGGTTAACAACAAGTTCAGCCTTATTAATAACAACGCGGCCCTTTTGCTGGACCCAGGTTTTCAGGCCTGGAAAAGAAATTTTGTTTTTAACACCCACAAGGCCTTGGAGATAGGTAACCTGCGTAGCCGTGGCAGGGGCGGCCAATTGTTCTGCAACCGGGGTTCCGCTGTAGTCATGGCGAATCGTAGCCGCCTGTCTTACGGTATTCGTAATCGGGAAAGCGACGCCAACCGTATCGGTCTGCGTAGCCGTTGTTGCGTTTTGTTTGCGGTAGTATACTTCCAGGCTACTGGTGTTTCCGTAACCGGTTACCCCTTCGCCCGCGGCAGAAAAGTCAATAAATGCCATGCCGCCTGTTGCGCCGGCTGGGACGCTTGCCTTAACCTGGAAACCTTTTAAAGCGCGGTTAAAGGCAGCAGTTGTTGCACGTGAGGCAGAGTCCAGGTTCAGAAGGCTTTGCTGGAAAAATTCTTTGCTGAGCCTGATCCTGATTTGTGCCGGAACGCTGCGCAGGGTGTCTTTACCTGTAATCACATCGTTGATCTTGATGCGTGTATTCGGGAACAGCTTACCGGTGTAGGTGCCAAGCGTGGCGCCGTTGACCGGCCACACCTTATCACTTCTGAAATTTTCGCTGGTATGAATGACCTCGTTAAGCTGGTTAACCGTAAAGGTATAATTGGCAGTACTGTCGCCATAAAATTGTGGCCCGTATTTTAACACCAGGAACACAGAGTCAAGCTGGGCGTTCGTGCCAAAAGAATAACCAGTGCTGGGCAGGTCAACGCCCATGACAACAGAACTTTCCGTTTTGCCGAAAACTGCATCGTTCATCGAGCCCAGGGGGTACCTGGCCAGACCTGCTGTAGAAATCGGCTGATCCTGAACAGTTTGTGAAGCCAGTGTTACGGTACTGTCTAAAGTGCCGACGATCTCGATCTCCGGATCAAGGCCAACCGAACCCGGGCCCTTGCATGATGCAAAAACAAAAAGACTTATTAACAAGGTCAATAAGTCTGTTTTAAAAAATTTCATATATGTGTAAATACCTGTTAAGCTACTGAAACCAATTCCTCGCTCGAAAGTTCCTCATAAAAGTTATAGAAGTTTTCGAAATCGGCGGTTAAATTATGCGCTAATGTTGGCTTATTTGAATCTTTAACAAACTTTAACACATCTTCAGAGACTTTTTCATCGCCAATAACGACCGCATCAGCGTAAGTAACAGCACCTTTATGCAGGTCATCACAGCCAGCGTTTTCAAAAACCTTGGTGTCGGCATCGGTCATGTTGCTCATTACGGCTTTCTTAGAAAGACTGCTGTTCAGCTTTTCGTCAAAACAGTTCTCATAGATCGAATACACCACCCGCGAATTTTTGAAGGTAGGGTCGTTTTTATAGGTCGTTTTCACATAAGCCGGTACCAATGCACTCATCCAGCCATGGCAATGAATGATGTCCGGCGCCCAGCCCAGTTTCTTAACAGTCTCAAGCGCCCCTTTGCAAAAGAAGATGGTGCGTTCGTCATTGTCGCCATAAAACGATCCTGCGGCATCCCTGAAAACGAACTTACGCTGGAAATACTCTTCATTATCCAGGAAATAGACCTGCATGCGTGCAGCAGGGATCGAAGCGACCTTGATAATGAGCGGGTTGTCGTTATCATCAATAATGATGTTCATTCCCGACAAACGGATCACTTCGTGCAAACGGTTCCTCCTCTCATTGATGTTACCGAACTTCGGCATCAGGATGCGGATTTCAAATCCTTTGTCCTGCATGGCCTGCGGCAGCTGACGCGTAATTTCTGAAATTTTGCTTATTTCCAAAAAAGGCGACATCTCATGCGTAATGATCAGAAGCTTCGTTTTGTCCATCTCCATATCTCGAATAAAATTTATGTTAAAGAAAAGATAATCAGGGGGCAAAGATAAGCAAAATATTAATATTTAGCAAAATAGGCGGCATTTTGTTTGTTTGTAACGGAGAAATATCGAAACTTTACCGGTTCAAATATTCAGACGAAAATTGGAAGTAGTAAACACCGTTTCAGCCCTTAAAGCATTGGTCGCCCCGCTGAAAAACGCGGGCAAAAAAATTGCACTCGTGCCAACCATGGGGGCCCTGCACAATGGGCACATCTCGCTTATAGAAAGCGCACTTGTACTGGCAGATACGGTTATCTGCAGCATTTTCGTAAACCCTACGCAGTTTACCGATCCGAAAGACCTGGAACGGTATCCGCGACCCCTGCAGAAAGACCTGAATATGCTTATTGGCGCGGGCTGCAACATTCTCTTTATGCCCGATGTGCAGGAAATGTATCCAGAGCCTGAGCAATGGTATATCGACCTTGGTGAAACCGAGTTCCTGCTCGAAGGCGCGTTCAGAAAGGGGCATTACCAGGGAGTTACCCAAATCGTTAAAAAACTCTTCGATGCGGCTACACCTGATGTAGCACTGTTTGGTCAGAAAGATTACCAGCAGGTACTCATGATCAGGAAAATGACGGCGACTTTTAATATGCCGATCGAAATCGTCTCCTGCCCGATTATCCGCGAGCGTGACGGCCTGGCCATGAGTTCCAGGAACATACACCTTTCAGAGACCGACCGCAAACACGCCCTGATCCTGAGCCGTGCACTCCAGTATGTGCAGGCCAATTTCAGAAAGAAGCCCATTGCAGAATTGCTGGAGCATGCACAAAGCTTTTTCAGAAACGTTGCCGGGCTCGAGCTCGAGTATTTTACCATCGCAGACGGAGAAACCCTCCAGCCGGTAACTGATGATGCCGGGGCCAATGTTGTAGCGCTCGTTGCAGCCCGGGTTGGCACTACCCGCCTGATCGACAACATGATCCTTTCTTAGGCAGGCGGCATGCCGGATGTCTGAATATGAGATTCACTCAAAAAAACTCAGCTAAACTTTTTCTACCTTTGCGCCATGATTATAACGATCCTGAAATCCAAGATTCACCGTGTGCGCGTAACGCAGGCCGAGCTCAATTATGTTGGCAGCATTACGATAGACGAGGACCTGATGGATGCGGCGAATATCATCGCAAATGAAAAGGTGCAGATCGTGAACAACAACAACGGCGCCCGGTTTGAAACGTATGTGATACGTGGGGAGCGCGGTACCGGTACAATCTGCCTTAACGGCGCCACAGCCCGGCTCGCACAGGTTGGCGATGTGCTGATCATCATGTCTTATGGCGCGCTTCCTATCGAAGAAGCGAAGAAGTACCAGCCCGTGCTGCTTTTTCCTGACGAACAAAATCACCTGCTTAAATAAGCGTGCAACACAGAGCGCTGGCCACCGGTAAGTACATTTTTTTATTTTTACTTGGCCTTGGCTTGCTGTTTCTGGCCTTCAGAGGACAGGACATGTCGGCCTTGTGGGCTGAAATAGCGCGGGCAGACCCGCTCTGGGTTACCGCATCTGCTGCCTGCGTGGTCGCTGCTAATGTCGTACGCGCCTGGCGATGGAACCTGCTATTCTCTTCCCTGAACTTCAGGGTTTCCCTGCGCAATGCCTTTACTGCGGTTATGGTTGGTTACCTTGCCAACCTGGCGCTCCCCCGGGTAGGCGAAATAACCCGCTGTACAGCAGTGAACCGGTCAAATAACATCCCGCTTTACGCGTCGCTGGGTACAGTTGTTACAGAAAGGCTGTTTGATGTGCTCGTGTTGTTCGTCACGCTCTGCGGTATGCTGGCTTTCCAGTACGCCGTTGTGGGCAATTTTATGAACGGATTGCTGAACCAGGTGCTTGACCGGCTGCAGACAGGTGGTTTTACCGTGCTGGTTATCTGTTGCTGCGCAGCTATTGCGGTAGCTGCATTCTGCTGGTGGTACCTGCGCAGAAAAAAAAGCCGGTCTATGCTGCGTATTATTGCCGGACTGAAACAGGGTCTTCGCTCCTTTGAGCTTTTGAAACAGAAAGCGGCCTTTGTAGGTTCCAGTATTCTTATCTGGTTGCTCTACTTTCTTTCTGTTTACCTGGCTCTGTTTTCCCTTCCGGCCACAGCTCACCTTGGCCCCCAGGCGGCCTATACGGCACTCGTTTTTTCGGGCCTTGCCATGGTAGCCCCGGTTCAGGGCGGCATAGGCGTTTATCATTGGATGGTCGGCCAGGCTCTCGCCTGTTACCTGGTTCCGTTTGCTGACGGACTTGCCTATGCCACCATCATTCATTCCTCGCAAATGATCTTCATTTTGGTTGTGGGTAGTCTGGCATTGGTTTGTAACCTTGTCTGCAAACCCGAAACCGGCAGGCCGGGGAGCGCAGCATAAAATAAATACTATGGCTGCATAGTAATTTCGGCCAAACTGTTATCTTTGGTATACCCAAATTCTTAGTACGAGTAAGTATGCATTTCGAGTTAAGTGAAGAACAGCGCATGATCAGGCAGGCCGCCCGCGATTTTGCCCAGCAGGAATTGAAGCCAGGTGTGATCGAGCGCGATGAACACCAGAAATTTCCGGCAGAACAGGTAAAACAGCTTGGTGAACTGGGATTTCTGGGCATGATGGTCGATCCGAAATACAACGGAAGCGGCCTGGATGCCATTTCTTATGTGCTGGTAATGGAAGAGTTGTCTAAGATTGACGCTTCAGCCTCGGTTGTAGTTTCAGTCAACAACTCGCTGGTGTGTTACGGACTCGAAGCTTTCGGTTCTGAGGCGCAAAAGGAAAAATACCTGAAACCGCTGGCGGCTGGCGAGCAGATCGGCGCATTTTGTTTGTCAGAGCCCGAAGCAGGCTCTGATGCCACTTCGCAGCGCACTACCGCAGAAGACAAGGGCGATTATTACCTGCTTAACGGAACAAAGAATTGGATCACGAATGGCAGCACAGCTTCTACTTATATTGTGATCGCACAAACGAATCCTGAACTCAGGCACAAGGGTATCAATGCCTTTATAGTCGAAAAAGGTACACCGGGCTTTACCGTCGGGCCAAAAGAGAACAAACTGGGCATCAGGGGGTCTGACACGCATTCGCTGATGTTTAACGATGTCAGGGTGCCTAAAGAGAACCGCATCGGCGAAGATGGCTTCGGATTCAGGTTTGCCATGAAAACGCTTGAAGGCGGACGCATCGGCATTGCTGCGCAGGCATTGGGTATTGCTGCCGGCGCATACGAATTGGCTGTCAGGTATGCCAAGGAACGTAAAGCATTCGGTAAGCCGATCTCCGAGCACCAGGCTATTGCATTTAAGCTGGCCGATATGGCCACGCAGATTGAGGCGGCCCGGATGCTCGTGTACAAGGCCGCATGGTTAAAGGACCAGGGGCTGCCCTATACCGAGGCCGGCTCAATGGCCAAGCTGTTTGCTTCTAAAGTTGCCATGGATGTGACTGTAGAGGCCGTGCAGGTGCATGGGGGTTACGGTTTTGTCAAAGAATACCATGTTGAGCGGCTCATGCGCGATGCCAAAATTACCCAGATTTACGAAGGAACCTCTGAAATACAGAAACTGGTTATTTCAAGGGAGGTTCTTAAATAATTCCCCGCCCTGCAGGATGATTCCCCGGTTGGTTAGTGTACGGTTCGCTCAATCTCTTGAAAGCAGGAGGGGAACACCGGCCTGCAGCCCGTTCATCAGGCGTGCAGGCCAGATGCAACTAGTCTTTAGAAGAGAAGGCGCCGAATATGGCTTTGATAATGGCTACAACGATGGCCAGAATGGCGGCGGCAAGAAACCCGCTGGTATTAAAGCCATCCATAATGCGGTCCACCAACAGGATCATCAGCACAGTGATGATAAAGGATACCAGTCCGAGGGTTAGAAAATTGATCGGGAAGGTGAGCACCCGGAGCAGCGTTCCGATGGTGGCATTCACCAGGGCGACCAGGATTGCGGCCAAAAGGGCCGTGCCATAACTGTCTACCTGTACTCCGGGAACCAGTTTTGCGCCAAGAAAAAAGGCGAGTCCCATGAGCAGGATTTCAATAATCGTTTTCATATGTTTATTTTTATCAAATGAGATATTTGGTTGTATGCGCGTTATTCGCCTTGTCTTGTGGCAAAACAAATAGCAAGCCAGTTTACCTGGGTTTTTCAGCAGACAGCAGCGGCATCGTGATCAAAAACATAGACCGAAACGGCTTATATCAGCTTCAGCGGGACACCCAGGCGCTCGATTCGATGGCCCTTATCGATGTGGTGGAAACTCCTGCCGCAGACGACAGCCTGACGATGGAAAAGACTGTCACCGGGCGCCTGCACCTCCGCGGCGACTCCCTGCTTTTTTTGCCAGACACACCTTTTACCCGGGGGAAGACTTACCTCGTGCAAACCTTTGTCAATTCCCGTTTCGCCGCTGGCGGTGATGTGCTCAGGGGCAAACTGCAACCGCGTGTTAAGCCGGTAGCAGTTACGCTGAGGCGCTGAAGTGGTCGCTGGTAAACAAACATTTGAAAAAAAAGAATCTTTTTGTACATTTGCAAAGTAATTGTGAATTCGAGAAGGGGACTATGTCCCCTTTTTCTATACAAAAAGGTGTAATGACAGCGGTAGAAAAGAGAGTAAAAGAGCTCGTCGAGGAAAAGATCGGCGACCGTCCGGAGTTGTTTCTTGTCGATATACGCATGCTTCCGAACAACAAACTGATTATTCAGGTAGATGGGGATGAAGGTATCGGCATACAGGAATGTGCGGCGATCAGCCGGCACGTAGGGTTTCATCTCGAAGAGGAGAACCTGATTGAAAAGGCGTATAACCTTGAAGTATCCTCGCCCGGCGTGGGAGAGCCCCTGAGGCTGACCAGGCAGTACCACAAGAACATTGGCCGGACAGTTTCCCTCAAGTTGACCGATGGCGTTAAGAAAGAAGGCGTGCTGAAAAGGATCGAAGGCGAGAACATCGTTATTGATGAATCAGTAAAAGAAAAAGGTAAAAAGGCGGTCACCGTGGAAACGGCTGTTCCGTTCCAGGAAATAACAGAATCAAAGATTTTAATTTCATTTAAGTAAAATGAGCAGCAGTATCAATTTAATTGACTCTTTCCAGGAGTTCAAAGATTTTAAAAACATCGACCGTCCGACGGTGATCAGTGTGTTGGAAGAAGTTTTTCGCAGCATGTTGCGAAAAAAGTACGGTACAGACGAAAACTGCGACGTAATCGTAAACCCGGATAATGGTGACCTTGAGATCTGGCGAACCAGAAAAGTAATGGAAGACGGGTTTTCAGAAGACGATGATCTGGAGATTGAATTGGCAGAGGTGAAAAAGTACGACGCTGACCTGGAAGTTGGCGACGACTACATTGAGCAGATTACACTGGAGAGCTTTGGCCGCCGGGCTATTCTGGCTGCACGCCAGACACTGGTTTCAAAAGTGCTCGAACTTGAAAAAGACGAAATCTTTAAAAAATACAAAGACCGCGAAGGTGAGATCGTTACCGGCGAGGTTTACCAGGTCTGGAAAAAAGAGACCCTTGTGCTAGACGATGAAGGCAACGAACTGCTGATGCCAAAGACCGAGCAGATCCCTGCAGATTATTTCAAAAAAGGCGATTCGGTACGCGCGGTGATCTCTAAAGTTGATATGGTAAACAGCAACCCGAAGATCATCATTTCGCGAACAGCACCAGAGTTTCTGCAGCGGTTGTTTGAAATGGAGGTTCCTGAGATTTTCGACGGACTGATCACCATCAAAAAAATCGTTCGTGAGCCTGGTGAGCGCGCCAAGGTGGCGGTAGAGTCTTACGATGACCGCATTGACCCGGTTGGCGCCTGCGTTGGTATGAAAGGTTCAAGGATTCATGGCATTGTGCGTGAGTTGAAGAATGAAAACATAGATGTTATCAACTTTACAAACAATGTTTCGTTGTACATTCAGCGTGCGCTCAGCCCGGCCAAGATTACGTCGATCAAACTTGATGATGAGACAAAACACGCATCTGTTTATCTGAAGCCGGACCAGGTTTCCCTGGCCATTGGCCGCGGCGGTCACAATATCAAATTGGCAGGCAAATTGACGGGCTATGAAATCGACGTATACCGTGAGGCTGGCGAGGAAGATGAAGATGTGGACATCGAGGAATTTGCAGACGAGATTGACGGGTGGATTATTGATGAACTGAAGGCCATCGGATGTGACACTGCGAAGAGTGTACTGGCGCTTTCTGTGGAAGATTTGGTGAAGAGAACCGACCTCGAAGAGGAGACCATAAAAGAAGTAATTCAGATTCTGCAATCAGAGTTTGAGTAATGTTGAGGCGACTATCCGATTTTTCAAAACTTCGTTAGTCTGCCAATAAAACATTACTTTTGTATGTAATTAGAAAAAAAGGAGATAAATGTCAGACGACAAGCCTATAATTTTATTTAAAGCAGTTAAAGAACTAAACATTGGTATCGCTACTGCCGTGGATTTTTTGGCGCATAAAGGTTATTCCATAGAGAACAAACCAACGACCAAACTATCCAGGGAGATGTATGATGCTTTGTTGAAAGAGTATCAGGGAGACAAAATAGTTAGAGAAGAAGCGAAGCAAATAGTTATTGGCAAAATTCGTCGTGACGAGCCGGAGGCAGCCGAGAGGCAGCCAGAGCCGCCGAGAAGAAACAGGGACGATGACCAGGGCGAAATCCTGATCAAAAATGTGCACAGTTTCAATCAGCCCAGCACACCGGCAGAAACTCCCAAACCCACAGCACCGGCCGAAAGCCCTGAGACAGGCTTGCCTGGGGTTAAAGTCGTAGGAAAGATCGATCTGAATGATCTGAACCCTAAAAACCGCGTTGCTAAAAAAGAGGAGCCTGCAGAAACTGCGCCTGCGCCGGTCAAAGAACAGGAGCAGCCAAAACCGGAACCTCCGGTAGCAGTGACACCTGCGCCTGCGCCTGCACCACAGCCTGTGGTAGCAAAAGAAGAGCCTAAGGAAGAAGTCAAGAAGCCTGAACCAGCGGTTACGCCTGCTCCTGAGCCTGCAAAGGCTGCCGAACCAGATGTGATCAAAGCCCGTTCAGTAAGGCTTTCGGGTCCGAATATCGTAGGTAAGATTACCTTGCCGACCACCCCAGACCGCCGCAATCCTGTTGCCTCTTCAAATGAGAGCGCAGATGCGAAGCGCAAACGCAAACGCAAAAAGACACCTGGAGCACCGGGTCAGGGTGGGCAGCCCGGCCAAGGTCAGCCGCAGGGTGCCGGACAGCGTCCGGGTCCAGGCAACAACCGTCCAGGACAAGGAAACAACCGTCCGGGACAGGGTCAGCGCAATGACTTCAGGAACCGCAATGCGGCTCCCGGAGCACCAAAAGAAGAACCTACAGAAAAGGAAATACAAGACCAGATCAAAGCTACGCTGGCCCGCCTGAGCGGTGCCGGTAAGTCGGGCAAGTTTGCACAGCGTGCAAAATTGCGCCGTCAGAAACGTGATGATGTGGCGCTCTCGGCCGAAGAAGCGGCAATGGAGCAGGAACTGCAATCGAAAGTATTGCGGGTAACTGAATTCGTAACGGCGAACGAACTGGCGAGCATGATGGATGTCCCGGTGACAAAGATCATCGCTACCTGTATGAGCCTGGGCATGTTTGTGTCGATTAACCAGCGTCTCGATGCCGAAACGCTGACGATCGTAGCCGATGAGTTTGGTTACGAGATTCAGTTTGTGAAACCGGAAGATGAGGAAGAAAGCATCATCGAGGAGGAGGATTCAGACGAAGCGCTGGAACCAAGAGCACCGGTTGTAACCATTATGGGTCACGTTGACCACGGTAAAACCTCGTTGCTTGATTACATCCGTAAAGCGAATGTTGTAGCCGGTGAGGCCGGTGGTATCACCCAGCACATTGGTGCTTACCAGGTAACAACCACCTCGGGCAAAAAGGTTACTTTCCTGGATACACCTGGTCACGAAGCTTTTACAGCGATGCGTGCCCGTGG
Source organism: Pedobacter yulinensis (assembly GCF_003029735.1). Taxonomy (GTDB): domain Bacteria; phylum Bacteroidota; class Bacteroidia; order Sphingobacteriales; family Sphingobacteriaceae; genus Pedobacter; species Pedobacter yulinensis. Next base: position 411,775 of record NZ_KZ686268.1, on the reverse strand, counting down.
TGCCAAGGCAGCCGATATTGCCATCATCGTTATTGCAGCAGATGATGCGGTGATGCCGCAAACCCGCGAGGCGATAAACCACGCACAGGCTGCAGGCGTTCCTTTGGTCTTTGCCTTTACAAAAGTTGACAAACCGGGAGCCAACTCTGACAAGATCAGGGAGCAGCTCTCAGTCATGAATATCCTGGTTGAAGATTGGGGCGGTAAATTCCAGTCGCAGGAAATATCGAGCAAAAGTGGTCTGAATGTAGACCTGTTGCTTGACAAAGTATTGCTTGAAGCCGAATTGCTTGAGCTGAAAGCCAATCCGAACAAACGTGCCGTAGGTACGGTGATTGAGGCGGCGCTTGACAAAGGCCGCGGTATTGTAACGACGGTGCTGGTACAGGCAGGTACGCTCCATGTAGGCGATCCGATCCTTGCCGGCAGCTACAGCGGACGCGTAAAAGCTTTGTTTAATGAGCGCGGGCAGAAGGTAGACAAAGCCGGTCCGTCTATCCCGGTACAGGTTCTTGGCATGCAGGGCGCGCCAACAGCCGGCGACCGCTTCAATGCACTCGAATCGGAGAGCGAAGCACGTGATATTGCAAACAAACGGATGCAGCTTCAGCGCGAGCAGGGACTGCGCACGCAGAAACACATTACGCTTGATGAGATCGGCCGTCGTTTGGCAATCGGCAACTTCAAGGAACTGAACATCATTGTTAAAGGTGACGTGGATGGTTCAATTGAAGCCCTTTCAGACTCCCTGCTGAAACTCTCTACCGAAGAAATTCAGGTGAACATTATCAGCAAAGGCGTTGGGCAGATCTCTGAATCAGATGTATTGCTGGCTTCAGCTTCTGACGCAATCATCATCGGTTTCCAGGTCCGCCCGTCAACGAGCGCAAGGAAACTTGCCGAAGCAGAGCAGATCGATATCCGTTTGTATTCGATCATCTACGACGCGATCAACGAGATCAAATCAGCGATGGAAGGCATGCTCGCACCTGAGTTCGAAGAGAAGATCACGGCGAATGTTGAGATCAGGGAAACCTTCAAGATTTCTAAAGTTGGCACGATTGCAGGCTGTATGGTTCTCGACGGTAAGATCACCAGGAATAGTAAAATTCGGATCGTGCGTGATGGTGTAGTTGTTTACACCGGCGAACTGGCTTCGTTAAAACGTTATAAAGACGATGTGAAAGAGGTTGCTCAAGGCTACGAGTGTGGTCTGAACATCCAGAATTTCAACAACATCGAAGTAGGCGACATCGTGGAAGCTTACGAACAGGTAGAAGTAAAAAGAAGGTTGTAATCAGCCTTTTATTTAAAATAGAAAAGCGGCGATAAGCCGCTTTTCTATTTTTTGGAGGTGGTGCTAGCATAAAGCATTTCAGCCTTTCAACTGAATGAAATGAACGGGTATCTTGTTTTGCCAGCTCAACACATCTGATTATTTTTGTTCCAATCAATCTCTAATTATGCACTCTCCTCGCTTTCGCGGAGTTTATACTCCGCTTTTCCGCAGGCTCGGTTTACTCTCATCAATCCTCACTTATCTATCATCAATTACACGTTTGCAGGACCTCTATACTGGAATCCACGCAAGTGTAGCATCAGTTCGCGGCTGCGGAAAGAGCGTACAATAAATTTCGCTTGACTTAATAACAGCAGCTAATAAACCATACCCGGTTGTAACCCCCTAAATCAATTATATGAAACGTAATCCTTATTACCTGGCGATGCTCCTGCTCGTCTTAATTGGATGTAACAAATCCGACCTACGTCCCCTCGAATCTGTACACGGGTCAAAACAACCGATGGCCACACCGACAACTTCGCGCGACCAGCTTTGGGACGTGTTAGGTTTCGGTTATAATGTGACAGAAATGTATGGAAGTAATGACTCTCACAAGGCTAAAATTATTGATGTTGAACGCCTCAAAACTGACTATCCAACCCGCGTAGGTGTGGACCAGTCATCCAGTCAATACCTGTATTATCAGGTTGGGGAAAATGCGCGAACCTGGTCGGAAAAAATGGTAAATACCTTCGGCGGCGGGCTTGATATCAAGGTTCTGGGTCTAAAGCTGTTTAAGTCCACCATAACTTCGACATTTACCAACACTGATGCATTCTCGTCGAAATACCAGTATGGAACACTCAATCTGGTTATTAAACAAAAGCGACTGAATTTTGTCGCGGATGCAAGTTTTCTTCAGAATTACCTCGATCCCAATTTTGCTTACAACATTCAAAATTTAGCCCCTGCTCAGATTGTTCAGTTTTACGGAACTCACGTGCTGACGGATGTCATCTTGGGTGGCAAACTGGAATTTAAATACCAAGGCCAGAGTTCCAGTTCTACAAGAGAACGCGCAGCAACCGCAGCATTGGCAGCAGGGATAGAAGGAATCTTCAACGTGAACACCGGGATCAATTACAACTTTAACGATGTAAATACCACTTTCGACAATTCGCTTTCCTATAAAGCTTATGGGGGAGATAACACGGTCTCTCTGCTTGGCACAATTCCGCTTGGAAATTCTTTGCCGGTAATAAATGTAGCTCCGTGGCAGGCTACAGTTACCCCAGCCAATTCGCAAATGATTGATATCGGCACAGATGGGTTATTGCCCATTTACCTGCTTGTTGCTGACCCGGTAAGACGTGAGGCTTTGAGAAATTATATCTTACAGTATTATGCCGATAATGAAGTTCAGATAACCGAAGTTCCAGTGCCGGTTTATGAGTATTACAATGCTCAGACAGGCAAGCACGCTTATAGTCTCGAGGCACCGCAGGCGTTCCAATCGAAATATGCGCCTTATCAGTACAACGCCCAGAGATTTAAAGCATATGCCGTACAAGTGCCAGGAACCGTGCCTGTCTATCAGTTCTATAATAGGAATCTGGACGATAGGGCTTTAACAACAAACCCCTCGCCGGGTTGGGCTGGGTACAGCTACGATGGCGTAAATTTCTACGCCAGCCCGTCTCAGGTGGCCGGCACGATTCCTGTGTATGAATTTTATCATTCTGGCGTATACAACCATAACTATTCAAATCATCCTACAGAAACCCTCAATTGGCCTGGTTGGCAATCTGCGGGCACTCCTTTCTATGCTTATCCAAATTAACTGTCGGTTATGTAAGAAGTCCACATGTTCGAAGCAGATGTTGATGGCCAAAAAACCGGAGCATGTAACCCGCACGAAAAATTAGAGATTTCCAATCATTACCAGGAAAAGCGGCATAGCCGCTTTTCCTCTTTAATCAGATCTGCTGTACTGAAATCGTATTGATTTGCAATATGCTGCCCACACCAACCAGGTACTCGGAATATTTATAATGTTTGAATAAACCGGCTTTTTGTCGATCTTAGCCATTACGGTGGAAAAAGAGGGTATCACGAAAAATTTGAAAACAGCAAATTTCCCATTTGTTGATAGCATCCGCTGTCTAGCGATGATGGGGATTGTCTTTGAACATTGTACCTATGCGGGAACTTATCTTTTTGACACGTTTACGCCACGTCTTGCTACCTATGTATCGCTTATCCAGTTTCCCAAGTTCGGCACTGTAGCTTTTTTTATGCTTGCTGGATTTCTTCTCGGAGAGAAATTTTTCACCTATACACCCTGGGAATACTTCAGACGAAGGTTGCAGACGACAATCAAGCCCTGGTTGTTCTGGTCGCTTTTGTTTGTAGGCGCCATGTTCTTGAAGACCTGGATTATTGAACACAAGTCTGCTGGTTTTTCCCTCGGCGAAACCCTCGCCCAGACAGTACAAAGGGTTTACCTCTTTACGAATTACTGGTTCATCATCAATTTCCTGGTGTGCATCGGCACATTGCTGCTTTTTCGCCGTTTTTTATACTCGTGGTGGCTCGGCCTGGTCCTGCTGCTTGTGACCCTCGTTTATGCGTTTAACATCCACTTGCTCTGGTTCTTCCCTGTACATACGACAGCAATCTTTGGATTTGTATTTTTTCTCTGGCTGGGCGCCTGCCTGCACCGGAACTGGGAACAGGTGTCAATACTGTTAGACAGGGTTCCACACCTCGTTTTTGTCCTGCTTTTTGCTGGAACCTTTTATCTGTCTGTCTATGAGATCCAGGTACTGTATGCGCAGCAAGTCGAAGATCCGTTCAATACGCTTCGTCTGAGCAACCTTCTTTATTCGCTTTGCGCCGTCTTCTGGCTATTAAAGATCAGGTCGATTCCGTTTACCCGGTTCTTCCAGCCCAGAGATACCACTTTTGGTATATACCTGATCCATTACATTCTGGTCTATAATTTTCTTCCTGAGCTGCTCAGGCCGCTGGGTCTGTTAAATGTACAGGACCTGTCGCTTATCGAAATTATCCTAAGTTCTGTCGGGAAATTTGTGGTGGTCTATCTAACTACGTTTGCGCTTGTAAAATTGATAGCCAGGAGCCCATTAAGGGGATTAATCGGCAGATAGTCGCTGGCACGAACTGGACGTTACTGCTACCGCGTCTGCGACTCCATGACAAGAAGCAATTCCTGTAACTTATCGGTATCAATCGTGAGGTTACAGCCTTCGCCACCTTCAAGCACCAGGTCATCGCGATCAGGAGTTCCGAAAAGATAAAAGTACCTATGACCAATCGATGCCGCTAAATGCCAGTAACATTGATTGTGATAAATTTTGTCTCTCCTGAACTCGAGAACGCAGCCATTGGGTCGCATAAACAAAGAATTGACCAGGCCTGCGCCGTGCATGGATACAATGCTGTCTGCAGATGCAGTAAGCCTGACTTGCTCTTCCCAGTTCAGGTCCTCGTATGAAATAACCTCATAACCCATCTCCCGAACGGCCTGCTGGACTGCCACTTCATTCAGCACACGTCTGTACCGGGCTTTTTCCCTGCTTATATATAACTTTCTGCCCAGACCTTCGCTGATATCTAGTTTCGTCACAATAAGTTCCCGCATCTGTTGCATGATCCGGTCGTTGATGTAGCCAGTTAAACAAACGTGTGTAGCGACCGAGAGGTTGTTAGCCTGTACAAGTTCGTCTTCAACTATAAATTCAATGGCTGCAGGTTCCAAGCCGAAGAACTGGAGTGTCTGCAAACCCGTATTTCTGACATAGGCTGTATCGGGCAAAAGCAGGATAAAGTCCGGCAAGCGATCACGAATAACGAAAAGGCGCGGTAGAAAATCACAAAACCAGTGGTAGTGCTCTGAAGTCCATTCATCGAATGCCAGCAAATACTTTCCTTTCGGCAGTTTGCGCTTTCGCTTGAATAGCACCTTTTTTACGTAATGCTTCTTACCAAAAAGATGTGTGTACCGGCGTTCATCCAGGAGGGAGATCTTGTTCATTTCAAACCGGCCCCGTTCATAAACAAACCCTTTTTTGTTGACTACACAATGTCTCAAACTAACCAGGTCGACATCGTAAGTTTCGTAGGCAAATTCCTTTCGGCAAAAGTCCAGGTCGCCGGGCCTGTAATTGGCGGGCATGCTTCGCGTAATTGTATAACGGTCTAAAATATGCTCCATGGATAGGTTTCTAGGGCTGTTAAGTTAAGGTTCGGTAAATGTCAAGGGTTTTGCTGATGCAGCGTTCAATTGGGAACGCGGTCAGCCGCTGCGTACCGGCTAAGCGCAGCGAATTCCGAAGCGCGTCGTCGTTAACCATTCTTTGTAGTTCGTTCTCTAATGAATGGGGTAATTCATCATCAAAATATAAAGCGGCACCTGCCCCTATTTCCTGAAAACAACTGTGGTTGTTCAGAAGCACCGGGCAGTTGTTTTTGTAGGCCTCAAGAATAGGCAGCCCGAACCCCTCATATTTAGAAGGATAAACAAAACAGATCGCCCGCTTATATAGGGTGTTCAGCTGGGGATCAGTAGCGTTTAAGTGCAATGTTTTGGCTAAAATGTGATGCCGCCTCAAAAATTCGGTCTCACCAAAACTCAGTGGCCCGCCGCCGGCAAGCACCAGATGTAGCTCTGGATCAGTTTTGCTTAACTCGGAGAAGGCATGCGCAAGAAGGTAAAAGTTTTTATAACTCCACCTGCCGCCTACAAATAAGATGTATTTTCCGGGCAGCTGGTTCACAGAAGCATATTGGAGGCTTGAAGAATCGATCCCGTGATAAACGACTTCGATTTTATGCTCGGGTACGTCGCTATACTTCAGGATATCTGACTTGGTGTAGCCGGAAATAGCAATGATCTTATCAGCCTTTTCCATGACGAGCCGCTTGTGATAAGGCGTTGGGTCGCTCGACGGGAAGAGGTGCGGCAAAGCTTCGTAGGTCATATCATGCACCGTAAGCACAAATGGCTTTTTAAGGTATTTTAAAAAATAGGGATCGTAGTAAGTAGGGTGGAATACCGAGAACCGGTTTTGACGCAGCAAGTATTTCACGTAAGACTTGTTGCGTTTTAGCAATCTCGCCTGGCTGCCAAATAAGGGGTCAAAAATTCGAGATTGCAGCAACTGCGGCTCGTCTTGTATGTAAAAATTATCTGATCGAGCCACCCCCAGTTTATAGCTTGCATCGTCAGTTCGTTGAATACCGCCCATGAGGTGTTTGAAGTACCGCGAGATACCACCATAGCGCTGTTCTGCAAAAATTTGGTGATCAAATAAAACTTCCAGCATACTAACTTTGGCGTCTGAATCTTGGGAGAAACAAAAGAATGAAATTCATGAAGGCTTTCAGGACTTTATAACTGAAGGGATATGTTTTTATATACAAAAACTGCTCTAACTTCTTGAATTTTAACGTCTGCAGATAACTGTAGTTACTTGCAAAACTTTGGAAATGCCTTTCAAAAACCGCGTCCCTTTCGGCATTCATCGTCGGGTAATTTTCCTGATCTGAAGAAATGCCATTCACGTCGTAAATGGTAATCAACCATGCTAAGTGCCTGTAAGATGCCTGGTGTTTACAGATCGCGACCGAAAAAAATTCCCAATCAGAAACAATGCGATAGGATTCATTATAAAAAGAAATGCGGTCAAACAACGATCTCGCAATAAAGGTAGCCTGGTGCGACAGGTTCTGCACATAAAAAAAATCGAAATCCAATCGGTCAGGGTAAATCCGTGTTTCGGGTTGGCCGTGATGGTCATAAAGCGCATCTCCATAATAAATATCCAGTCCTTCAGACATCTCCGCCACTGCTTTTTCCACGACATCCGGGCGGTGGAAGACATCGCCGCTGTTCAGGAACAGGAGGTACTTTCCATGACTTGCCCTGATACCTTTGTTCATGGCCTGGTAAATGCCGGCATCCTGTTCGCTTACCCAGTAATGTGGCTGCGGGTCAGACTGCGGGATCGCCTCGGCGCTGCCATCTGTACTGCCCCCGTCAATGACAATATATTCCAGGTTTGCATAGGTCTGTTCTTGCACGCTGGCCATGGTGCGGCGTAGCCCCTCGCAATTGTTATAGTTTACAGTGATAACAGATATCTTCAGGTTATTCATGTTCCGGAGATGATACAGGATTAAGTATAGCCCTCAGCTGCGACTTCACAACCGCAGGCGTAAACGGGCGCATGGCACCGATCGCGTTGTCATGTATGCGCTGCCATAGGGCTTCAGAGCGGTACAGTTCAAGGATGCGTTCTGCGAACTCTTGCGCGTCGTTTGCAACAAGCACCTGCTGCTCTGCTTCCAGGTTCATCCCTTCTACACCGATACTTGTAGATACAATCGGGAGCGCATATTCCAGACTCTGGCCGATTTTACCTTTCATTCCCGCCCCATACCTGAGTGGCGCCACAAATACGCGGCTTTGCTGAAAATACGCAGAAATGTCTGCAATATAACCCGGAACGACAACTCTTGCTTCTGCCAGGCTGCGAATCTCGGCCGTAGGATTATTGCCCAGCAGGGTGAGCGTTACATCAGGTTCAGACCGCCACACAAGCGGCATGATTTCTTTAACAAGCCATTTTGCCGCGTCTCTATTCGGGGTATGGTCATAACTGCCAATGAAAAGCAGTCCGGCGCGTTGTTGAAACGGAAGCCCATTCTCATGACGAACCAGGTGGATGTTCGGAATAACCGTGGTATTGCTGATGCCCTGTTGTTGCAACACCTGTTGTTCGGTAGCAGTGATGCAAACCGTCACGTCGGCTGCCCTGGCCAGCTTCAATTCCAATTCTTTATATTTATCAGCCTGCTTTAGCACTTTCGCATTCTGATGCAGAACGCCTTCACGTTCCATGCGTACATAATGCAGATCTACTGTATCGTAGATCCACTGAAGTTCGGGCCTTCCATTCCTCACAAAAGAGAAGCGGCGATTGAGTTCCGGCCGGCAGGCCCACACCCAGGCTGCCGCCTTGCAGGCCGCTTTAACCTGCGCATAGAAATGCCTTTTACCGCGGTACCGAAGCAGCACCTCTATTCCGGCATCACACAACATTTTATAGTATGGAGCTTCAGGTTGCCCGTTTCCGGGAACAAAGACAATTTTTAACTGAAGTTCCTGCATCATATTCAGCAACTGCCAGACCCTGTAAGATCCTGACTCGCGGTCGAAGCGTGGAAGATAAGAATCGATAAAAACCAGTTTTCGGCCCGGCATATGCCGCTCAGCCGCCAGGCGCACATCTTTACCTGAGGTTGGGTAGCCAGCAAGTTCAGCCGACCATTTGTTTAAAAAGCGCTTTTTATTGATTTCCTGGAAGGATTTAACATTGCCCTTTTTGGAAACTTTACCAGAACTGATGCCCTCGAAATGGACCAGACAAGAATCTGGCTGGTAAATGACCTTTTTGCCTAATACATGTTGTACGGCCAGGCAAAAATCAGTGTCTTCATAGTAAGCGGGGGTGTAGCTGGTATCAAGGCCGCCCAGTTTTTCATAATCTGACCGGCGAAACAGCAGGCTGGCGCCAGATATGTAGTCGACCGGTCGCCTGAAATTGTATTTCGACACCCTGTAATCGTCATGACGACCGTAGTTCACACTGCGCCCATTGTTGAACAGTACACAGCCGGCCTCCTGCAAAAGACCGTAAGGGTAGATGAGCTTCGATCCCGCCGCTCCCGCGGTTTCATCGTTTTCCAGGGCACCCACTAAGTTTTCGAGCCAGCCCGGCTGAACGAGCGTGTCATTGTTTAAGAGCGCAATATAGAATCCGCGCGATTGAGCGATACCCCGCCTGCAGCTCTGTATAAAACCTGAATTTTCATCGTTTCTGATGTAGCGGATCCCAGCAATCTGCTGCAGCTGTGCAGCTGTATCGTCGGTTGAGCAATCATCGACAACGATGATTTCGGCCGCTATACCGGCCGGCAGGTGCAGTCGAAGCGACCTCAGGCAGTTCAGCGTGAAATAGACCTGGTTAAACACCGGAATGACGATAGATACCTTTACATCGGCTTCCGTCTCAAATGACAGCTCAGAAAGCGGAATCCGCTCCTCATAGAACCCGGGTCTGAATGCCGGCTCTATAAAGTATCGCAGTCCGCAGAAGGTCGCCGCAGTTGTCTGGATACGGTCAGACCAGGATGGCCTGCCCCGGTTTTTTAGGGCATTTACCGGTTCCCGCCAGGCCTCCGCATAGGGCCTGTATAGCGACCGGTTGAATCTGAAGAAGTTCAGGCAAACCAGCAGCAGGCGCAGCAGGTAAAAGACATAAAATTTCGGATGCAGGAAATACCACGAGCCCGCTCCGGCCTCCAGTTTGCGGTAATATTTCCTGCTAACCGTCAGGCAAACCCGGTCATTATTCCGGTCAATCCATCTTGTAATTTTATTTTTGCTCATAGCGTGCCGGGTCCTTGCGATTAATCTGTAAAAGTCTGCATCTCGATCAGACGTTTGTACAGGCCGTTTTCTGCAAGGAGCGCGCTGTGTGATCCCCGCTCAACGATTGACCCTTTATCAATGACGACGATCTCATCGGCATGCTGTATGGTGCTTAACCGGTGCGCAATGATAACAGAGGTGCGGTTTTTCATCAGGTTGTTCAATGCATCCTGTACAAGTTTCTCCGACTCGGTATCGAGCGCTGAAGTCGCCTCGTCCAGCAGCATGATCGGCGGATTGGATAATACCGCCCGGGCTATACAGATTCGCTGCCGCTGGCCGCCTGAAAGCCGGTTGCCCCGGTCGCCCACATGTGTTTCGTAGCCGCGCTCTGTCTGGATAATGAACTCATGAGCATTGGCAATTCGCGCAGCCTGTTCGACCTCTGCCTGGGTCGCCTCGGGCTTACCGTACGCAATGTTATTAAAAATACTGTCGTTAAACAGGAAAGAATCCTGGTTTACAATGCCCATTTGCGCCCTGATGCTCGCCATCGTAAGCGCAGTATATGGCTTGCCATCAAAGAGGATACGGCCACTTTCCGGATCATGAAACCTGGGCAACAGATCTAACAGCGTGCTTTTGCCGCCGCCAGACGGCCCCACCAGTGCTACCGTTGTGCCTTTTTTGATACTCAGGCTCACATTTCTCAATACCGGTTTTTCGCCATAGCTGAAATTTACCTGTTCCAAAGTGAGCGAATCGCTGAAAGTAGACACCGGTTTCGCATCCTGACGGTCGGCAAAAGCCGGCTTGGTGTCAATCAGGCCAAGAACACGCTCACCAGCCGTCACACCCGAATGGATGCCGCTGAATGCATCGCTAAGGGCTTTAACGGGCTGCATCACCTGCGAAAAAGTAGCGATATAAGCGAGGAATTTGGTGGTGGTCAGGTCGCCCTGTCCGGTCAGGATCATAGTTCCCCCGTACAACACGATAAAAGCCACGACCATTACACCCAGCGCCTGTGATACCGGTGAGGCCAGCTGTTGCCTGCGTGCAATCTTCCGGTTCAAAAAGGAATAGAAGCGGTTTTCCTGGTCAAATTTCTCTTTCGTGCGGCCTGTTGCGTTGAAAGCTTTCACGATCTTGATGCCGCTTAAAGACTCATCCAGGAAACCAATCATCTTGGCAAACGATTCGTGCGACTGGGTCGTCTGCTGTTTGAGGCGTTTAACAATTTTACTGATGATAAAACCTGAAACCGGTATAACCAAGAGGGAAAAAAGCGTGAGCTTGACCGATATGGACAGCAGCACAACAATGTAAAAAATCAGCTGCATGGGTTCCTTAAAGACCACCTGCAGTGTATTGGTCACCGTAAACTGGACCACCTGAACATCTGATGCGATCTTGGAAATGATGTCGCCCTTGCGTTCGTTGTTGAAAAAGCCAACGTTAAGTTCCATGACCCGGTCAAAAACAGTTCTGCGCAGGTTAAGCAGCGTATGGACGCGCAGATCTTCCATAAACCGCTGGGATAGGTAACGAAAGAGGTTGGACAAGAATACCACAACGATGATGATCACGCACATGATCTGAAGTGTTGCCACGGTTCCTTCTTTGGCAGAAAGATAAAGCACATAGTCGTTCATCTGACCAATAAAATCAAACCAGGAATCTGACTGGTCTGCTGCGAGGCGTGACAGTTGGGAACTGCGGTTAAAAAGCGTCTCAAGCAGCGGCCCGATCAGCGTAAACAACGTGGTGTTGAAAATGATGGCCAGCAGCGTAACCAGGATATAGGGAATAGCAAACTTTTCAATCGGTTTCGCGAATGAAAGTAAACGAAAATATGTTTTCATTCAGTATGGATATTGATAGGCCGGAGCCAGCCTGCAAAGGTACAGATTTTATAATCAGAGTTTGGTGGGTCAGACACTTATGCCCAATTTGCTGAAGACCGGCTGCCAATAATCCAGGTAATGGTCCCAATCATGACAGCCGAAGGGAAGCTTTTCGGGTATGCTGAGCTTGCCCGGCGGAACCTCAAACGCGAATTTCAGCGCAGTTTCCCAATCAGGAATTCTCAAAACCTCTTCTGTTTTGTTTACCTCAATGCTCCAGAAAACGTCCTCATTGTACAGGTTACAGGTGCGCGACAAGTACATTTCTGACTGTACGGACAAAGTTGCTGCAATGTCCCGGAATTTTGCCGTTCGCCTCAAAGAAAAGCCGCCGTTGCCCACTCTATTTTCCAGCATGCGCTGCCGCTTTGTTTGATCGAGCCTGAACAGGCTTTCTGATGAGCGCTTCAGCTTTCGCCACAACAGTTCCGGCCAGGTTTTATGATAGGTTTTTTGAATCCAGGGGGCGCCTATGTAATCCCAATCCTGTTCACACCAGAATTTGAGTTCGTCTTTGAAAACCAGACAGTCAAGTTGATGGATCAGTATGAATTCATAATGGCTCAGACGGGTATAAAATGCGGCAGACAGCATCAATCTGTTGTAGCCTTCAATGCCGCTGAAAAATCCGGGATCAAACTCAACAACTTCAGTCCAGGAAACGGCAGCAAGTTCGCCGGTTAAAACCATATTTTGAGGTTTGACAACAACGAGCGGATGTGCGGAGAGCGTGCTGATGCACTGCCTGAGTGCGACCGTTTCATAATGAGACAATTCATTGCGGTAAACCGGAATGATGACCGCCGCCTGCCCTCCTGTTAAACCAGGCATGATTCGTAAAGATTTAAGTATGCTGCCGCGGCACGCTCCCAGCTAAAGCGGGCCGCCTGTGCTTTGCTTCTGGCCGGCCCGTTGGTAGCGGCAAAGTGGTTCATGCCTTCTGTAAATACCTGGTGCATGTGCTCTGGCTCAAAATTGTCAAAATAATAGGCTGCATCTCCCCCCACCTCTGGCAGCGAAGTATATCTTGCAAGAAAAGCGGGCTTGCCGAAATGCATGGCTTCTATCGCCGGCAGGCCAAAACCCTCCGCCCTTGACGGAAAGGCGAAAGCACTGCAATGTTGATAATACCAAGCTTTGTCAGCATCAGAAACCGGACCGGTAATATGCACCCGGTCCTGGCATGAAAACCTTGCAGCCATTTCCTGTATTTTCAGTTTATGGGGCGTCTCGATGCCTGAGATAACGAGGTGATACTGGTTATTTTGCAATAAAGCGGGGAGCAAGTGAAACCCTTTTTGTACGGTGAGGCGGCCGATCGTGAAGATAAACGGGGCGGCCGGCTCAAATGCCGGGCGGTGCCCGGGTACCGGTTGTAATTTATCTGCGCCGTTATGGATCACCTGAACCTTGTGTGCGGATTCAGGAAAGTAACTTTTGATATCGTCTGCAACGAACTGAGAAATAGCGACGATGTGGTCACATTTACTGATTTTAGCACCCAGTTTTTTTAAATAGGCCCTGATGCGGCCCGGCTTGCTGAACTTGAGGTGTACCTTGTTCATGTCATGGACTGTCATAATCTTTTTTGCCCGCAGTTGTGCCGGATGAAGCCGGCAGGTTTGATCGGAAAGGTGCACGACCTCGAAGTCGTTCCGGTGCCTGAATAGCAAATTGTCAAGCACCGACCGGTATATGGTGCGGTCAACACCTTTAAACTGGTGCGCTGTGTGTTTAAAAAGATAAAAACTAAGATCAAACCTCTGAGTGTTCTGGCTGATCAGTGCATCGCCAAGGCCTTTGCCAAAAGAAAAATAGCCGCAATTGGTATCTTTCATGGAATCGAAGGTGACTAAAACGCGCGGTTTCTGCATATAATTATTAAGGTCGTAGATGTTGTGCGCTGAGACGGACAGCAGTTAAAGGGTTTGTTATCATCATTACCTTACCCTTTTATAGTTTCTGTACTCAAACGGCCGGATTCCTGTAAACGCTTCAAACTTTTCGAGCAGCCGCCGCCTCATGCTTTGAAAACGGCTTGTGTCTGGCACTTCCCTGAATTTCCAGTTGGAGCGGGCAATGCGCTCCTGCATTACGGCAGGATGGCTGCCTTCAAATCTGACCAGGCGGTCCGCATTGCGCATGTCGAACTCGCCCACTTCAGGGTAGTTTTCTTCGATCCATTCCTGAGTATGGTAATACTGGTTAAAGTTGCGCACTTTGTTTAACAGGTTTTTCGGGGGTTTAACCCAACCATAATGGTATATACAGGCATGAATGAGTTTGGTACAGATCTTTTTGCCATTGCGCCGGAAACCTTGTGCGTCGCGGTAAGAATGCATGCCCGGCAAATTTTTCAGGATCCTGATCTCGCGCCGGTACCAGCGGCGAGATTCGGCCGTATAATCATATGACCCGTAAAAATGCCTGTAATTAAACAACAATCCTTCGATCTTGTTGTCTGTCAGGCAGTTTTCCATTTCCTGCCTGATCAGGGGAATATCGTTTTCATGTATCGCTTCGTCGCCCTGGATATATACCAGCCAATCTGCCTGCGGGTCAACAGCTGCAAGCGCTTTATTGGTTTCGGCCGCAAATACGGCACCTCCTTCTTTCAGGCTCTCGTCCCAGACCGTATTTATGATCCGTATTTTATCTGAATCAATTGAACGTACCAGGGCTTCAGTATCGTCAGATGAATTGCCGAGCGCGACGACAAACTCATCGCAAAGCGGGAGCACCGAGCTTATCGCTTCCCTGACAGGATAGTCGTTAACCACCGCATTGCGTATAAATGTAAATCCTGAAACCTTCATTCCCTGTTTGAAGCACTGTTACCGGGTTTGAATAATCGAAAACACCGGTAAATTATACGTTAATTTGTAACAAAGATATAGTTATTGATGAAAACACCGCGGCTCATGCCTGATGAATTAGCGGCAGGCGACTTCCGGTCTCTGGCCCGGGCGCTCAGCTTTGTGGAGAACAACGAAGACAGTGCCGCTGCTTTTCTGGCTTCGCTTGCGCCCAAGAATGTACCTGTAATCGGCATCACGGGACCGCCCGGTGCAGGCAAAAGTACGCTTGTTCAGGGCCTTGCGACCTGGTTAAGCCGCCAGGGAAAAAGGGTTGCGATCCTGGCGGTCGATCCTACCTCACCCTTCAACTTTGGCTCGCTGCTCGGCGACCGCATACGCATGTCGGCTTTGTTCACTGACCCCAATATTTACATCCGGTCGTTGGCCACCCGCGGTTCCCTGGGCGGTTTATCGGCCAGAACCCTGGAAATGACCGATGTGCTCCGTTCAGCAGGTTTTGATCTGGTTATCGTTGAGACCGTTGGCGTTGGGCAGTCTGAAATTGAAATTGCCGGGCTTGCAGACCGCACCGTCCTCGTCCTGGTTCCCGAATCAGGAGATGAGATTCAGCATATCAAATCAGGAATTATGGAGATTGCCCAGGCCTTTGTTGTCAACAAGGCCGACCGGGAAGGTGCTGATCTTTTTTACAACAACCTCCTGAAGCTGGTTCACGGTGCTCCCGAACGTGTTCCTGTTTTCAGAACCATCGCTTCGAAGAACGATGGGCTGGTGCCGCTTGCCGAATGGTTGCTGCAGCCGGTTAACCTTCCGGTTGAGCGGAGAGCCCTCCTGCTTACCGAGCGGGCCTGGAAAATGATTGCAGAAAAGCGCATGCGAAGCCTTGATAAGGAAACACTGCGCGCAGAAATTAAGAAAGGCCTGCGTGGGCCTGATTTTAACCTGTACCGGTTGGTGCAGCATTTATAGAAACAGGCCGGTTGCCCGGCCCGTTTATCTCTAATTGTTCATAATGTCTTCAATCTCTTCAGCTTCAATCGGGATATCAGCCATCAGGTCGACCAGGCCGTCTGCAGTAATCAGCACGTCGTTCTCGATACGGATGCCAAGTCCCTCTTCAGGAATATAGATGCCGGGCTCCACAGTCAGGATATTGCCTGCCGCGAAAGGTGTATACCTTCCGGCAAAGTCGTGAACATCGATGCCAAGGTGGTGCGAATTGCCATGCATAAAGTATTTCTTGTAGGCAGGCCATGCGGGGTTCTGGTTCTTTACGTCGTTGGCCGAGAGGAGGCCAAGATGAAGCAGCTGCGCCGTCATCAGTTCGCCAACCTGTTCATGATACTCGTTCCAGACGACCCCTGGTTTGAGCAGTTCTTTTGAGCCTTTCAATACGGTCAGAACGGCATTATATACGGCTTTCTGCCGTTCGGTAAAACGTCCGTTAACAGGCACACTTCTGCTGAGGTCTGCGTTATAGTTGGCATATTCCGCACCAAAGTCGAACAGGATCACGTCGCCATCGCGGCAAACCTGGTTGTTATCATTATAATGCAGGATGTTTGCATTCGGCCCTGAAGCGATGATTGGTAAATAAGCATGGCCCGTTGCGCCCTGCCTGATAAACTCATGAATAATTTCGGCCTCAATCTCATATTCCATGACACCGGGCCTGATGAATTTGAGGATCCGTATAAAAGCATCGCGCGTAATGCCGCAGGCTTTTCTGGTCAGCATAACCTCGGTCTCTGACTTGACTGCCCGCAGGTCGCGCATGATCGGAGCCGCGCGTTCGTAGTGGTGCAGGGGGAACCGCTCGCGAAGCTGCTCGATAAAACGCAGGTCCCGGTAGGGGACGGTATGTGCATACCGGTCATTCTCGTTTGTATTGAGATAAATGTTCTCTGCATAGTGAATAATGCTCTGGAAAATATTATCGAAATCATCCAACCAGTAGACTGCCCGGATGCCTGAGCTCGCCTGTGCCTGCTCCTTGGTATATTTATGGCCTTCCCACACCTTTATATAATCGTTGGTTTGTCTTAAAAACAGGACTTCCCTGTATAAAGGATTAGGACAGTCAGGATAGAGCAGCAGGATGCTTTGTTCCTGATCAATGCCCGAAAGGTAAAAGAAATCGGGATTTTGCCGGAACATAAATGATTGATCGCCACTGCGTGGGAACTCGTCATTTGACTGAAAGATTGCTATCGAATTGGGTTTCAGGCGTTTTTCAAATCTTTCGCGGTTTTCAGAAAATAGCGCTGGGTCAATCGGCTGATACTTCATGATTTTTTATCTGTGGTGCTTTGCAATTTTGCCAAATGTAAGAAATATCTGCTTGCCGGGAGTTTGGAACAGAGTTTGTACAGGACTTTGAGATTTTAAAAATTTGTTTAATTTTGCTATCACAAAAAATTAATCAATTAATATTTGTTTAACCTTAAAAAAGAAAAAGAATTATGAATTATTCTACTCTTAAGAAGAGTCTTGCAGTTTCTTTGGTAGCGTTAACAGGAGTAACAACTCTTGCTTCTGCCCAGGATTCTACAATGGTTTCTTCTTCTTCAGCCAAAACTTTTGGCGGAAGATCACAGTTCAGAACCTGGTCAATCGGTGTTCACGCTGGTGTTCTTGCACCAGTTGTTGTAATCGGCGGTTCTAACGACTTCACAAACTGGGACGTAAACCTTGGTTACGGTATCAACATCCGTAAACAATTTGCTCCTTCATTCGCATTGGAACTGAACGGTGTTCGCGGAAAAGTATCAGGTTCTAACGAATCTGGTGTAGCCGGTGCAGGTTCAGCTAACAGAAGCTTCGAGACTGAACTTCAGTATGCTGCTGACCTGAGAGGTGTTGTTAACGTAGGTACGATCGATTTCCTGCGTCGCGAAAACTCTGTAGGTTTCTATGTAACTGCTGGTTACGGTTTGATGGCTTACGCTCCTAGCGTTGTTACAGCTACCGGTACTACTATTGACTGGAAAGGCCGTGCTCAAGGTGGTGAAAAAGACTACGTTAAAGAAGCTTACATTCCTGTAGGTGCAGGTATCAAGTTCAAAGTTTCTGAGCGTGTAAACTTCAACCTGGGTTACACCATGAACTTCATCGATGGTGACAACTTTGACGGTGTTTACGCAAAAGGAACTACTAAAGACAAAGTATCTTACGCACACGCTGGTCTTGAGTTCTCACTCGGATCTTCTTCAAAGCCAAGCCTGGAGTGGTCTAACCCAATTGCGTTGATGTACGACGAATTGAAAGATCCAACCCTGCGTCAGGAAGTTGAAGCACTGAAAAACCGTGTATCTAACGTAGAAAGAGCTGTTGAAGACCTGAAAAAAGATTCTGACGGTGACGGTGTTGCTGATCAGTTCGACAAATGCCCAGGTACTCCTGCTGGTACCGCTGTTGATGGTTCTGGTTGCCCGCTTCCTAAAGCAGCAGCTGCTGATTCAGCTTCTAGCAACGTAACTGGTTTCGAAAACATCCAGTTTGATTTCAACTCTTCAGTTCTTAAAACTGAATCTTACCCTACTCTTGACAAATTGTCTTCATCGTTGCGTGAAAACGGTGGTAAAGTAACTGTTAAAGGTTACGCTTCTAGCGAAGGTACTGCTGCATACAACATGAAATTGTCTAAAGACCGTGCTAACTCTGTTAAAACTTACCTGGTTAACTCAGGTGTTAACGGTAGCCAGGTAGTTACAAGAGGTTATGGCGAAGCTAACCCAATTGCTTCTAACGACACAGAAGAAGGTCGTATCCAGAACCGTCGTGTTGAAACTTCAAGAAACTAAGATTTCTAAGTAAAATACAGGAAGAGGGCTTCAAATTTGAAGCCCTCTTTTTTTATTTCGTAAATTTGCAGCATGTATTTCTTCAGAAAGAAAAATCCTGATCGCCCCAGCACTTTTAACCTCAGGGCCATGCATTTCATCAATGCGCTGGCCATACTGATTTTTCTTGCCGGCATCATCTGGAAACTTGCTGACTGGTTGCTGCTCAAATAACAAGGCCCCCGGCCTATCTAATTCAGATATGAAAAAAGTCATTCAAACCAAAAATGCCCCTGCCCCTATTGGCCCGTACAGTCAGGCCGTTCAAACCGGAAACCTGTTGTTTGTATCCGGCCAGATCGCCATCAATCCTGAAACGGAAGAGCTAAACCTGGCTTCGATAGAAGAAGAAACCCACCAGGTTATGCGGAATATCAAAGCCATCCTGCTCGAGGCTGAAATTACTTTCGCCCATGTGATCAAGACCTCGATATTTTTAAGTGACATGAACAACTTTGCCAAGGTTAACGAAGTCTATGGCAGTTACTTTACAGCTGATTTCCCGGCGCGCGAGACCGTTCAGGTATCTGTTCTGCCGAAGAACGTGAATGTTGAAATTTCAGTGATAGCCGCTATCGCTTAGTTCTGTGGCCACAACCGGAAAAGCAAAATATCTGTTTTCAGCCCTTGCATCGACCGTGATCTGGGGCTTTTTTGCATTGCCATTGCGCAACCTGCGTGCCTGGCCCTCGGAACAGATTTTATGCTACCGGATCTTTACCAGCCTGCTGATCATCTGGCTGGTCATTGCGGTCTTCCGTCGTAAGCAGCTGCGGTCTGACTTACAGACCATCAGGAACCTACGGCCCGGCGAAGGCCGGAAACTGGCAGTGCTCACATTGCTGTCGGGACTGCTGATTACCGGTAACTGGTATACCTTTATTTATGCAGTAAATAACGTAAGTTTAAAATCGGCAGCTTTCGCCTATATGGTCTGCCCGCTCATCACGGCCCTTGGCGGCTATTTCATTCTTCGGGAAGCCTTAAGCCGTGTCAAGTTCATTGCACTTGCTGTCGCATTTGTCAGCATTTTGCTTCTTGCCACCGGGTCCTTGGTCGAGGTAACCTGGTCGGTTGTGATTGCGGCCCTCTATGCTTTTTACCTGATCATTCAGCGGAAGATCAACCAGGTAGATAAATTCAATTTTCTGGGTGTTCAAATGCTGCTTTCAGTGTTCCTGATGCTGCCGCTTTTTGTAAGTCAGTATGAAAACTTTCCGGTTTCGCCGGTCTTTTGGTTTAACATCCTTGCCATCGCGGTCATTTTTACCATTATACCGCTGTTTCTTAGTTTGTATGCCCTGCTCGGTATTCAGTCCTCTACTTTGGGGATTATCATTTATCTCAATCCCATCATTGCCTTTGCTGTAGCTTTTGTTTACTTCGGCGAGAAGATTACCGTGCACCAAATGTTCGCGTATGGCCTGTTGCTGCTGGCTGTGCTGTTGTTTAACCTGCAGCTGATTAAAGATCTGGCTGCGCGACGTAGAGGACATGGCGGCGCTTGAACTGGAAACGCCCATAGCATATGTGAAGGGGGTAGGTCCGCAGAAGGCTGAGCTTTTGAAAAAAGAGCTATCGGTATTCACCTGCGGCGACCTGCTGCATTATTTCCCGTTCCGGCATATAGACCGTACCAGGTTTTATAAGATTGCTGAGATCAATGCGGAGTTGCCATTTGTCCAGGTTGTGGGCCGGCTAACCAGTAAAGAGCTGATCGGTGAGAAACAAGGGCGCCGGCTGGTTGCACAGTTCAGGGATGAGACGGGGTCAATGGAGCTGGTCTGGTTTCAAAGCCTGAAATGGGTGAACGACAACATGGTGACCGGGCAAATGTACGTTGCCTTCGGTAAACCCAATCTCTTTAACGGTACATTTAGCATTGTTCATCCTGAAATAGAGCTGCTGCAGAGCCCACTGCAAAAACGCGGCAACCAGAGCCTGCAACCTGTATATGGTTCAACCGAAAAATTGAAGAAATTCGGCCTGGATACGAAAGGCATTCAGAAAATCCAGTCTGCACTGCTTGACGCAGTTGCCGCACAATTGCACGAAACCCTGCCGGCCTATCTGCTTGAAAAATACCGCCTGCCGGATCGCAGCACCGCACTCCTGAACATACATTTTCCGCCGTCGCCCGAAAAATTAAGGGCGGCAGAACGACGAATCAAGTTCGAGGAACTGTTCTTTATCCAGCTCGAATTGTTGCATACCAAACAGCTGCGTAACCTGAAATTCAGAGGAAATGTATTTGATAAGGTAGGCGAAAAACTGAACACCTTTTACAGGGAAAACTTGCCGTTTGATCTGACGGGAGCCCAGAAACGGGTTATCCGTGAAATACGCACCGATACACAGCGCGGCTCGCAGATGAATCGCCTGGTGCAGGGCGATGTAGGCAGCGGGAAGACTGTAGTAGCGTTGATGAGTATGCTCCTGGCCAACGATAACGGTTTCCAGGCTTGCATGATGGCCCCGACCGAGATCCTGGCCAGGCAGCATTTCGAATCAGTAAAGGCCCTGGTTGGCGATGGCCTGGTGAACGTGGAGATTTTAACGGGTACAACGAAAAAGAAAGAAAGAACCTCCTTGCATAGCCGGCTGGAAGCCGGCGAAATTGATATGCTGATCGGCACGCATGCGCTGATCGAAGACAAGGTGAAATTCCGTAACCTGGGCCTGGTGGTCATTGACGAACAACACCGCTTTGGCGTAGAACAGCGGGCACGGTTGTGGCGAAAAAACGCCGTTCCGCCGCATATCCTGGTGATGACAGCAACGCCGATTCCACGTACCCTGGCCATGACGCTGTATGGCGACCTGGACGTTTCGGTCATCGACGAACTTCCGCCAGGTCGGAAACCGATTACCACAGTTCATCTTTTTGAAAGCCAGCGCCTGCGAATGTTTGGCTTGATGAAAACCGAGATTGCAAAGGGCCGCCAGGTCTACCTGGTTTACCCGCTCATTAAGGAAAGCGAGAAACTTGACCTCTTGTTTCTGGAGGCGGGTATCGAGCAGCTGAGGTATCATTTTCCTTTGCCGCAGTACCAGATGAGCATTGTTCATGGCAAGATGGCAAACAGCGATAAGGATTATGAAATGGAACGTTTTGTTTCGGGCAAAACACAGATCATGGTGGCCACCACCGTGATTGAAGTGGGCGTAAATGTTCCGAACGCATCTGTCATGATCATCGAAAATGCCGAGCGTTTCGGCCTTTCACAATTGCATCAGCTGCGCGGCCGGGTTGGCCGGGGCGCCGAGCAGTCATTTTGCGTGCTGATGAGCGGCAACAAGCTGACCAGGGAAGCAAAGCTTCGGCTTGATACCATGGTGCGAACCAACAATGGCTTCGAAATATCTGAAATTGACCTGGAGCTGCGCGGACCAGGCGACCTGTCGGGAACGCAGCAAAGCGGCACGCTCAACCTCAAACTGGCCGACCTGGCGAAAGACCAGGCTATTCTGCAGGAGGCCAGGAGCACGGTCATCGCCTTGTTTGAAGAGGACCGCCTGCTGCAAAAGCCTGAACATGCTTTGCTCAAGCGTTATCTGGACAGCAAGCGGTCGGGAATTTCATTCGATAAGATCTCCTGATCACATACCCAGTTCCTTATCCAGGTATTCTGTTACCTTTTGAATGGCGTTATCTATGGTGCTGCTGAGTATCGTAATGTAAGAGCCCGGCGTAGCATGTGTCAGTACTTCACGCAGGCACTCCGTACTGTTGTTGTTAATGATGATCGGGATATCTGGTTTGACCTCCTGCAGGCCGCGCATGAGCA
Organism: Pedobacter yulinensis; assembly: GCF_003029735.1. Lineage (GTDB taxonomy): Bacteria > Bacteroidota > Bacteroidia > Sphingobacteriales > Sphingobacteriaceae > Pedobacter > Pedobacter yulinensis. Next base: position 389,679 of record NZ_KZ686268.1, on the reverse strand, counting down.
GGGAGATCATTTCTTCACGCTGCCGGCCGCGCAGGTATCGTTCCTGGCAAATGTATACCCGGTCGAACATACGGGCCGCAATGCGCGCAATTTCTACGATGTCTTCATCGCGGCGGTCGCCGGTGCCTGAAATAACGCCTACATACTCAGTCGCTTCAACAGACTGCAGAAAAGTTCTGACGCCGTTGAAACCATCGGGGTTATGGGCGAAATCGACAAGCACCTTAAATTCCCTGAACTTAAAAATGTTCATGCGTCCCGGTGTTTGTGCTGCCGATGGGATGAACGTTTGCAGTGATAGCCGGATATCTTCTATCTTGTAACCCCACAGGAATGTAGCCAGTGTAGCAGCCAGAACGTTCTGGATCATAAATTCTACACTGCCGCCAAACGTAAGCGGAATGTGCGAAACTTTATCGACACGGATTTTCCAATCGCCTTTCTTTATGGTCACATAACCGTTTTCAAAGATCGCAGCGGTGCCGCCCCGTTTAAAGTGGTCTTTCAGTACCGGATTCTTTTCATCCATGCTGAAGTAGGCGACTTTGCAGCGCGCATCACGGGCAATTTTGACACAATAGGGGTTGTCTGCATTCAAGACAGCCCAGCCCTTTCTCCTGACTGTGCCGATCACAACACTCTTTACACGGGCCAGGTCATCGAGCGTGTGGATATCTGAGAGTCCCAGGTGGTCTTCCTGGATATTGGTAATGATGCCGATGTCACATTTGTTAAAACCAATGCCTGAGCGCAGAATGCCGCCTCTGGCCGTTTCCAGAACAGCAAATTCGACTGTTGGATCTTTCAGGATGAACTCTGCGCTTTGCGGACCGGTGGTGTCTCCCTTCATCAGCATGTTGTTCTGTACATAAATGCCGTCTGAAGTGGTGAAACCAACGCGGGTGCCATTGCTCTTTACGATGTGTGCTATAAGCCGGGTAGTCGTGGTTTTGCCGTTGGTACCGGTTACGGCAATAATGGGAATCTGGGACAGCTTCCCCGGAGGATAAAGCATATCCAGCACGGGTGCGGCAACATTGCGCGGCAGGCCCTCGCCCGGAGCCAGGTGCATGCGGAAACCCGGCGCAGCATTTACTTCAAGCACCACGCCTCCGTTTTCTGTCAGCGGCTGTGTCAGGTTGCTGGCCATGATGTCAATGCCGCAAATGTCCAGCCCGATGATGCGCGAAATCCTTTCGCAGATGAAAATGTTCTGCGGATGAACCTGGTCTGTCACATCGACCGAAGTGCCGCCGGTGCTGAGGTTGGCGGTAGACTTCAGGTATATTTTCTCGCCCTTAGCCGGGATGGTATCGAGCGTATAGCCTTTTTTACCGAGCAGCGTCAGCGTATCACGGTCTATGGTAATTTCAGTCAGTACGTTCTCGTGTCCATAACCACGGCGGGGGTCGGCGTTCTCCTTCTCGATCAGTGCGGCAATGTTGTCACTTCCATTACCGATAACGTGTGCCGGGTCGCGGAATGCCGCGGCCACCACCCGGTTGTCGATGACGAGCACGCGGAAGTCAAAGCCTTCAACAAACCGCTCAACGATGACACGCCTGGAATGCTGCCGCGCATGTTCAAATGCTGCTTCGGCCGCCGCTGTATCCTTCACATTTATGGTGGCGCCGCGGCCATGATTTCCATCGAGCGGCTTAAATACCAACGGAAAGCCGACCTTGCTGATGGCGTCTGGCAGGTCTTCGGCTCTGCTGATCGTTACACCTTTTGCCACCGGAATGGCTGCATCTTCCAGCAGCCGTTTGGTCTCGTCTTTATTTCCTGCAATGTCGACGGCGATGCTGCTGGTGCGTTCGGTCATTGTAGCCCGGAAACGAACCTGGTTCTTGCCATAGCCCAGCTGTACCAGTGAGCCTTTATTCAGCCTGATCCAGGGAATATCGCGCGCAATGGCCTCGTCGACGATAGAGCCTGTGCTGGGCCCCAGCCGCTCCTGTTCACGCAGTTCGCGCATGCGCCTGATGTCGGCCTCCAGGTCGTACGTACTGCCGGAGATCAGCGCCTCGGCAATGCGAACGGCAGCCTCTGCAGCAAAAGCCCCGGCCTTTTCTTCCAGGTAGCTGAAAACTACGTTGTACACACCTTCTGTTTTCGTCTGCCGGGTACGGCCAAAACCGGTATCCATTCCTGCAAGTGTTTGGATTTCAAGTGCAATGTGTTCGATCACATGGCCCATCCAGGTGCCCTCCTCTACACGCATGAAAAACCCGCCTTCGCAGCCCTTGGAACACCTGTGGCTGTACATGCCCGGCAACAGGTTCCTGATGCGTTCTGCGAAGCCCTCAATGAGGTTGGTGGGCCTCTGTTCCAGCTCTTCCAGATCAAGGCGCATCTGAATAAGTTTCTTTCGGCTCACAGACCAAATGTTTGGCCCTCTAAGCACTTGTATGCCCAATATTTTCATGCAGACTTTTTTATTAATTTATGTAGCAGGCGTGGTGCGAAGATCGCCGGCAGAATGGTGCAATTCAGATAAAGCAATTGAAGAAATGCGTTTTACAGCCTGAAATATAAGGTAGCAGCACTGCATTTCCAATTAATTACAAATTGATCATAATCTTTTCATCTAGAAAAGCTTTTCGGCTATAAATTGTTTAAACAATTTTAGCGTTACGTTAACACCAGGCCGGTTAGCCCCGCCCAATGCTAAAAAAATTCGTCATTCTTTTTTCAAGGGGCTATCTTTGAGCACCCTGACCCACAAAAAAGCAAGGCCCATGACACCGAAAGGTAAATTGATCATAATAGGAGGAGCCATTAACACCGGCAGTTTTGCCGAGACCCAATTCGGCCTGCCAGAGAACATGAATTTTTTTGAACGTGGCATCCTGAAACGCATTACGACCGAATCGGTTAGAAACACTGCATCACGTTTCGAGATCATTACGACCGCCTCACTGATGCCTGAAAAGGTCGGTGAAGAATATGTAAAGGCGTTTGCCCAGCTCGAGGTTTTTAATCTGGGCATTCTAAACATCACCAACCGGGAAGATGCCAATGCTTCGGCCTATGCCGATCGCATCCGGGCGGCAGATGTAATTATGTTTACAGGTGGTGACCAGCTCAGGCTGTCGTCTATTTTTGGCGGAACCGAAATTCACCGTGTTTTGCTTGAGAAATATGCAAATGAGCCCATCGTTATTGCAGGTACATCGGCAGGCGCCGCTGCTAGTTCAAAGAATATGATCTACCAGGGCAGCAGTAAAGACGCTTTGCTGAAGGGTGAAGTGAAAATAACCGGAGGTCTCGGTTTTATTGACGGGGTGATTGTTGATACGCACTTCGTACAGCGTGGCCGGATCGGGCGCTTGCTGTATGCGGCTGCAAGCAATCCCGGCATCCTGGGCATTGGTCTGGGTGAAGACACCGGGCTCTACATTTCTGAAGGTAACCGCATGGAAGCCATCGGATCTGGAATGGTGATCCTGGTTGATGGCCGGCATATGGCAGATACCAACCTGACCGACGTCGAAATGGGGCAACCTGTTTCCATAAAAAACATGGTCGTACATGTGATGTGCGACGGCGACGTTTACGACCTCGCCAAACACCACTTATCTATTCTGCATCCAAAATTGTTATCTGTCAATTAAAGAAGTGCACATGAAAATTATCATACACGGCGGATTTTTCAGCGAATCAGATACCAACCAGGAAACCAAGCGCGCCAAGCAGGAGGCCCTGGCTATGATTTGCGAAAAAGGCCATTTGTTCCTGCAAACACATACTGCAGCCGAAACAGTTATGTATACGGTTTCGCTGCTTGAAGACCATGAACTGTTCAATGCTGGCTATGGGTCACAGTTGCAGAGCGATGGCAAGGTTCGGCTCAGCGCTGCCGTTATGGACGGCACGACGCAGCGTTTTGCCGGGGTTATCAACCTGGAGGAAGTCAAGAACCCGATCCAGGTTGCAGGCCGGCTGCTAGAAGTCGACGACCGCGTACTGAGTGGTGAGGGTGCGCAGCATTTTGCACGCAGTGAAGGATTCGAAGTTTATAGCCCTGTTTCCAAACAGCGGCTCCGGGAATATGAAGAACGTAAAAACCAGGAGAACAGACTGGGAACAGTGGGCTGCGTAGCGCTTGACAGCGCGGGTAACCTGGCCGCTGCAACCTCTACCGGCGGCAAGGGATTCGAAATCCCCGGCAGGGTCAGCGATTCGGCAACCGTGGCCGGAAATTATGCCGACCGGCTTTCGGCTGTGTCGTGTACCGGTGTGGGCGAAGACATTGTGAGCGCAGCGCTTGCTGCACGCATTGTTACCCGCGTTGCAGACGGCTTATCCCTTAAACTTGCCATGCAGCGTTCCTTTGACGAAATGAAACCTTACGACGGCTTTGCCGGGGCGATCGGGATTACTTCCTCAGGAGAAATTTTTCACATGGACTCTCATCCCTATATGGTCTGGGCTTCTTTTGATATTAATTTGCAGGTATTCAGTTAATTTGTAATATTTGTATTACTGTTAATTCATGCGTACAAGCCTTTTTTTATCTGCCTTAACGTTAAGCTGTTTTGCCGCAATCGCACAGAGCAGTTCTGTAGCGCCCTATGACAGCCCCGGGCACGGAAGCGCCATCAATATTGCGGTCTCCAAGATCGATGAGGCTGATGGAAATGCCTATTTTGACGAGGGACTGGATTATGAAAAACAGGGTGAGTATGCGGAGGCGCTGACATTTTTTGGAAAAGCAGCTTTTGAATACAATGCCATACGCAAATTTCAGCGGTACGGCGATGCGCTGATGAAGATGAGCAACATGCACTATAATCTTGCGCATTATGTGGAGGCAGAGCAGGTCATGCTGAATGTCGCCATAAAAAATTACTCCAAGATCGGCAGCCGCACCGGGCTTATGGGTGCCTACCAGCAGCTTGGCAAGATCTACCTGGCAGGTAACCGCATTACCGAATGTCTCTGGTTTTATACACAGCAGGGTATCCTTGCCCAGCAGATGGGAAACAACCACGCCTATATCGAGTCTGTTCTCGGCATCGCCATGGCCAACATCAGACGGAAGGACTATAAACTGGCTGAACGCGACCTGAAGCGTGCAGAATGGCTGGCCAACTCCATTCGCAGCAAGCAGTACACCGGTCGCATCCGCGATGCGAGAAATCAATTGCCTGTTGCGAAAAAGCGCTCCTGATTGCGATTGCAGAACTAACTCCTGTTCCGGCCAGGAAAACAAAACACTTCATTTTTACGTTCCTAAACAGGAGTCTGCACCTTATTTATACACGGCTTTTTTGTGTTTTTATCAGATTGCTTGGAGACGGTAATATTGGTGTCTCTTTTTTGTTTATTTGATAAATTGGTGCCATATTGGCTCATTGTTAAGAAAATGGATTTTAAATTATTTAAGGAGATGTTAGGAAGAACTTTATTTGTAGCACTCACCGCCGCCGTTCTGGCCTGCCATGCCGCACCCAAGCAACAGAAGCTGGTCGATGGGGTTACAAACATAAAACCCGAAGAGCAGCAGATGCTGGTGGCCAAGGAGGTGGTGAACCTGATCGAGAACTACAACTATAAGAAGATCCAGCTGAATGATTCCATTTCGTCTGTGATCTTCGATAAATACCTGAAAACGCTTGATGGCTCGAAAAACTACTTTCTGTCTTCCGATATAAAGGAGTTTGAAAAGTTTCGTTATTCACTCGATGATGATTTCAGGAATGGGGATCTCAGTGCGCCTTTTTATATGTACAATGTGTACATGAAGCGGTTTGATCAATGGCTCAAGTTTTCCATGGGCCAGATTAACGCCAAATTTGATTTCACAGGCAATGAAACGTTCACTTACGACCGGGAAAAGCTGCCCTACCTGAGTACACAGGAAGAACTGAATAAACTTTGGAAACAGCGGTTCAAATATGAATTGCTTAACCTGCGCATTGCAGGCGGGACTGACGCAAAAAATACGCAAACCCTCACCACCCGCTACAAAAACCTGCAAACACAGTCGGCCAAGACCAATAGCCAGGACGTTTTTCAGGTGCTGATGAATGCCTTTACAGAGTCGATCGATCCGCATACCAATTATTTTACGCCACCCAACGCCACTGCATTCAATGAAGATATGGCCAGGTCGTTCGAGGGAATCGGCGCCCGTTTACAACTGGAGAACGATGTGATCAAGATTGCGGAGATCATACCCGGCGGTCCGGCATTTAAAAGCAAACAATTGTACCAGGGGGACCGGATTATCGGCGTAGCGCAGGGGCAGACAGAATTCCTGGATCTAACCGGCTGGCGCCTGGATGAGGCGGTTTCAAAGATCAAAGGCCCGAAAGGGACCAAGGTTCGGCTTAAGATCATTCCTGTGGGGATGGAGCTTTCGGCCAAGCCGCGCATCATTGAACTGACACGCGACCGGGTGGTGCTCGAAGATCAGTCTGCCAAGAAAAAAGTAAAAACCGTCACGGAAAACGGCAAACAATATAAAATCGGCATCATTGAGGTTCCGGCCTTTTATGCAGATTTTAAAGCCGCCAATGCAGGCGATCCAAACTACAAAAGCACCACGCGGGATGTCAGGCTGTTGCTGGATACCTTGAAAAACCGCGATAAGGTGGATGCCATTTTGATGGACTTGCGGAGCAATGGTGGCGGTTCGCTGCTTGAGGCTATTGAACTTACCGGTCTGTTTATTGACAAAGGACCTGTTGTGCAGGTAAAAGACCTGCGGGGCAAAATTGATGTGCAAAGCGATGAAAAAGCGGGCGTTTCGTGGGATGGCCCGATGGGTGTCATGATTGATCGCCTGAGTGCTTCAGCTTCCGAGATCTTCTCGGGCGCTATCCAGGATTACGGCCGTGGCATTATACTGGGTACCCAAACGTATGGCAAAGGCACGGTGCAGTCGGCTATTGATCTGAACCGGGTACTCAATGCCTCAATACTTCAGCGGTTTGCCGCACTGGTCAACAAGAAGAATACCACAGGAACTGGCACTGCTGAAAATCCGCAACTTGGCCAGATCAACCTGACCATGGCTAAATTTTATCGGGTTAATGGCAGCAGTACACAGCATAAAGGTGTGATGCCAGACGTGGTCTTTCCGTCCATCTACCCGCTGGACAAGATTGGTGAGGATACCGAGCCTTCAGCGTTACCATGGGATGAGGTCGCAGCTTCAGGCTTTAAGCCCGTTGCTGACCTACGCAATGTAAAAGCTGCCCTTGTTAAAATGCACAATGAGCGCATGGCAAAGTCGCTTGATTACAAGTTTTTGAATGAGGATATCGCCGAGATGAAAAAACGCGATGCAGAACAATCGATAACATTAAACCAGGCAGCATTGAAACAGGAACGCGATGAGGCAGAGGCGAGAAATCAGCGCCGCATCAATGAACTGCGTGCCGCCCGGGGATTACCACCCGTAAAGAAAGGTGAGCGCCCGAAAGATGACGACTATGATTTTATCCAGGATGAGTCGCTGAGGGTAATGGCAGACTTTATGGGTCAGAGCGGCAGTTACGTCATGAACCTGCCCGGCATGAAAAAGTTTTAATCTTCAGTTCCGGTAAAAAAAGCAGGTATGTGACCACATACCTGCTTTTTTTATGGGATTAATTGCCGTTTTTAAGTTTGTCGATCTGCATGGCCATCATTTCCCGCATCGTTTTGTTCATGCCTTCAGTGCTGCCATCAAGGAAAATGACGTTGCCCTCGCTGTTCTCTGCAAATTGTTTGATCGATTCTGTCCACATGGTGAAAAGGATAACCGAAATGTCCAGTTTCGCACTTTCCATTTCCAGCGCCGCCTGGGTCATGCCTTTTGCGACCTCTTCGCGGAACAAAGCAATACCCTGGCCACGCAGCTGAGCCGCCTCTCGTTCTGCCGTGGCCGCGATCTTAATTGCGTTTCCGTCGGCCTCGGCTGCTTTCGTTTTTGTGATCAGGAGGGCCTGGCCTTCGTTTTCTGCAGCGGCCTTCAGGTTATGGGAAGCAACAACCTTACTCATAGAACGCATAATCTCCTCATCAAAAGTGATATCATTCAGTTGAAGATCCTGCAGGTGGTAACCCCAGCTTTCCAGCACCGGGTCTATCTGGTGTTTAACATGTTCCACGATCTCATGCCGCTGCGACAACACATTGGCTTGCCGCTGGGTAGCCACATATGCCCGGATAGACCCTTCAATGGTACGGATCAGGGCCTGCATCAGGTTTGTTGCGTCAACGAATTTAAAGGCGACATTTTTAATGGTCTCTTCCTGCTGGTCAAGAACAGAATACAACAGCATGGCTTTGAAGTAAACATTGGCCTGATCTTGCGTAACAGCCTGGAACGACAATTCTACCGACCGGTTCTGGATCGAAATGCGGGAATGGATCGCTTCGATCAATGGAATTTTCAGGCTTAGGCCCGGGCGGAGCAGGCGGCGGTATTTACCGAAGACAGTGACGACGGCAATGGTGCCTTGTTTTACCGTAACAAATGAGCTGATCAGGATGACGAATGCGACAAAGATGCCGATATATAGTCCGTAATTCATATTTTTATTTTTAATGAGCGATTAATCCCGGTCGGCTGTGACCGGGATAAGCAGTTTGTGGTTCCTCTCAAATATAGACAAATTTGCCAGGAATGCCGGCAGCGTGTAACGCATGTAATACCCTACTAACTTAAACATATGAATAAAAATCTCAGACTACTCATCCCTGTGCTGCTGGCCGCAGCGGCTTGCCAGGACCGGGGGTCAGGCACCTCCGGCGCCGAAGTTCCCGCCCGGACCAACTTTTTAGATGTAGCCGGCATGGACACGACTGTGAAGCCAGGCGATAATTTTTTCCTTTATGCCAGTGGGAACTGGTTAAAAAAAACGGCTATCCCGAAAACTGAGACCGGATGGGGTTCATTTTACACCTTGTATAATGACAACCTGAAGAATCTTGAACAGATCTTAAAAGAAGCTGCCGCTGCCAGGGATAAACCCGGATCGGCCGGGCAGAAGGTCGGCGACTTCTATGCCAGCGGGATGGATACCGTGACGATAGAGAAGTTAGGTTATGATCCCATCAAGCCACTCCTGGCCAGGATCGACGCCATCAAAAGCCCGGATGATCTGATCGCATTCATCACATCAGGATATGCCGAAGGACAGGGTGACCTGTTGTCTTTTTATGTGGGTCCGGACGATAAGATCAGCAATAAAAACGCCGTCCATTTTGGGCAGGCCGGTATCGTCTTGCCCGACCGGAGTTATTACCTTGACCAGGACGATAAGGCAAAAAAAATCAGGCAGGCTTATAAAAAGTATGTTTCCACTTTATTCAAACTCACAGGATCGGCGCCAGCTGCTGCTGACCAGTATACAGATCATGTGATCCGGCTGGAGACTGCCCTGGCTGCATCGCACTCCACACCGGTTGAGCTCCGCGATCCGCAGAAGAACTACAACAAATTCGCGGTCTCAGATATCCAGAAACGCACACCAGGAATGAACTGGCGCAATGTGCTGGACCGGCTGCTGATCAAGACAGATACTGTGCTGGTAGGCCAGCCCAGGTATTACCAAACCCTGAATACCCTGCTCAGGTCAGAGCCGATCGAGCTGTGGAAACAAAAGCTGCGGTTTGATGCCATCAATTCAGGCGCACCCGCTTTAAGCAAGGCTTTTCGCGATGCAAGGTTTGAATTTTTCGGCCGTACGCTGAGTGGCCAGCAGGCACCGACCGAGCGCTGGAAAACCATTGTTAACAGTACCGATGATAACCTGGGCGAATTGCTTGGCCAGTTGTATACCGAGAAACACTTCAAGCCTGAAGCAAAAAAAAGGATGCTCGAACTGGTAAATAACCTTCAGAAGGTATACAAGGCGCGTATTGAGAAGCTTGACTGGATGAGCGCCGATACCAAGAAGAAGGCCATAGATAAACTGGAATCCTTTCTGAAGAAGATCGGTTATCCTGATAAATGGAAAAAATATGACGATGTAACGGTTGGCCGGGCCACGTATTATGCCAATTTGCAATCGGCCAGGAAACATGCCTATAGGGAGATGGCTGAAAAAATGGGCAAGCCAATTGACCGTACAGAATGGGGCATGACGCCACCTACGGTCAATGCGTATTACAATCCATCTTATAACGAAATCGTTTTCCCTGCGGGGATCCTGCAATTTCCGTTCTTTGATTTTAATGCCGACGATGCCATTAACTATGGAGCGATTGGCGCCGTGATTGGCCACGAAATGACCCATGGCTTTGACGATCAGGGCAGACAGTACGACAAAGACGGAAACCTGAAAGACTGGTGGACGCCTGCTGATGCTGCTAAATTCAAGGAAAAGGCCGATAAGGTTGTGAAACTTTATGACTCTTTTAAATTGTATGACCAGCAGGTAAACGGCGCACTCACACTGGGAGAGAACCTGGCCGATATCGGTGGTTTGAACATTGCCTACGATGCGTTTAAGCTCACGGAACAAGGCAGGGACAACAGCAAAAGAATTGACGGATTTACGCCGGACCAGCGGTTTTTCCTGGGTTTTGCGCAAGTGTGGCGAATCAAGACCCGAGAAGAGACCATGCGTGTCAGGCTGAAAACTGATCCGCACTCGCCCGAGATGTTCCGGGTAAATGGTCCGGTATACAATATGGAGGCGTTTTACAAGGCGTTTAACGTTCAGCCTACAGCAAAGATGTATGTGAAGCCCGCCGACCGGGTTGGTGTATGGTAAAAGAAGCGGGGAACCTGCGCGGTTCCCTGCTTTTCAGGGCCCTTGATTTGCAGGCATAGATATTGCATGAGCAGAATTATACCAATCTTAATCTGCTTATCATGAATGTAAAACGTACTTTCGGAACCATACTCACCATTCTGGGTATTATTGGTCTGATCTATGCCGGTTACGGCTTTGTGAATCAATCCGGACAAACCCGTGCACTGATCGTGTATGGAGTAATCGGTCTTATCTTTTTCGTGTCAGGCATTGGCCTGGTTAGAAATACAAGGGACGAATCTTAGTATAACGCGGGGAACAGGATGTTCCCCGCTTGTTTTATCGCCCTTCGGGTTGCTGAACCGCCGTGATGTTGCCGGCAACAGAAAAATTCAGCGCATTTCCCGGGAAATCAAGTTTACTCAGCGTGCTCAATTTACGGAAAGCTGTACCGGCAGGATCAAGTTGCAGGCGGTTTACTTTATCCTGCTTAACCGAAATGACTTTTGCGGAAAGGAATTCGCCTTTCGAATTCAGGGCTAGCTGCAACAGGGGCGCTACCCCGTTTGGTCCTTTGAGACTGAACATGCCGTACGTACAAAAATTTCCAAGGCTATAGGCTATGAAGCGTTTTTTATACAATTCGACTGCCCGGGTAACATGCGGGCCATGACCAAGCACAACATCGGCACCAGCATCAATAACCGCATGTGCGAAGGCATAAACGTTGCCCCGGTTTTCCCGGTAAAAGATCTCATTGCGTTTCGGTACCCTTTCAAATTTTGCGCCTTCGGCTCCGCCATGGAACGACACGATGACAATGTCTGCACGTGCTTTGAGGCTGGAGACCAGCGCCCTGGCCTGCTGCAGGTTATTAATCGAAACGCAGTTTTCATTCGGTGCAAATGCGCAGAAGGCATAACGCACGCTGTCTTTTTCAAATAAAGCATAGGGTTTGTCAAGCTGACCGGCATAATTGATCTGCAGCGAGTCCAGAACGGCCGCAGTACGTTTTCTGCCGCCTGTGTCGAAGTCGCCAACATGGTTATTGGCAATGCTGAGCACGTTGAAGCCCGCCTTTTGAATGATTCCCGCATAGCGTTCGGGCATACGGAAGGCGAAACAACTGTTGCTGAGGGGGTCTTTGCATTTAGATGATTTACCATTATCGAGCAGGCAGCCCTCGAGGTTTCCAAATACAACATCTCCGGTCAGGAAACTGTCTGCGGCAGCGAAACTGCTGCGGGCATCATCGGGTGGCAGCCCGGTCTTGGACGGATAAGCAGAACCAAGCATGATGTCGCCTACGGCCGTGATGCGAATGGTATCTTTCAGTTTCCGCAACGTGCTGTCGTGACTGGCAGGGTCGTTTTGTGCAGTGGGTACCTGCGCCTGGTTTCCGCCGCAGGCTAAGAACAACGACAAACAACCGGCCAGGCAAAAGACAAGACTTTTTATTTTCATAGGGCAAAAAAAATCCTCCTGGCGGTATGCCGGAGGACTGTTATTTCTTTTAAGCAGGAACTACTCGATCTCAAACTCTTTCCGGAACGACTCCATAATGCGGCCGCCTTTGTAAAAACCACGCGAGTAATATGGTTCGTTCAGGTTACTGATCACCACACCCCTTGATGAAGAAGCATGGGCAAACCGGTTGTCGCCAAGGTAAATGCCTACATGTGAGATGCTTCGGCTCTTAAATTTGAAAAAAACCAGGTCACCCTGTTTCAATTCTTCTTTAGAAAGCGGATCAACCATGCTGAAGATATCGCGGGAATTTCTGAGTATAGTTGTGTTGAAAACTTTATCATAAATGGCCTTGGTAAAAGCAGAACAATCGATGCCCTTTTTTGTATTGCCACCGAACCGGTATGGTGTACCGATCCATTCATAGATAAATTTGTATAGCTTAACATTGGAAGTTGCATCGGCCGCGACACCCATTACCTGGGAAAAATATTGGCTTGCTAAGTTATCGGGATCTTCCAGTTGAGTTGTTTCTTTCGATTTTGACTGCGAAAATGCTGTTGTAGCGGTCAATAATGCAATCATTGAACAGAACAAAAACTTTTTAATCATGTTATACTGTTAAGTTTGGGTAAAACACTTACACTTAAACGTACACCACCTGGGCTTATTGTTTGGTGTACAAAGCTACCTATATTCCAAATCTCATCCAAATTTCAAATGTTAAAAAACCAAAGTTATCCACATTTTGGCGCTTCTTCGTGTTCATTTTACACTAAATCATTCCTCAAATTAGAAGAAAAGGTTTAGATTTGCTGTCGCAAAAAAAAAACAAATCCAAGTAAATGAGTGCAGTAGAAATAACTAAAGATACCTATCTACAATGGTTCGAGTCGATGCTCCTGATGCGTAAGTTTGAAGAGAAGACAGGACAATTGTACGGACAGCAGAAAATCCGTGGTTTTTGCCACCTATACATCGGTCAGGAGGCCGTTGTGGCCGGAGCAATTTCGGCACTCAGACCTGAAGATTCGATGATTACTGCTTATCGCGATCATGCCCATGCCCTTGCAAAAGGTGTGAGCGCAAACGCGATCATGGCTGAAATGTATGGCAAAGCAACCGGGTGCTCAAAAGGTAAGGGTGGTTCCATGCACATGTTCAGCAAGGAGCATAACTTTTATGGCGGGCACGGGATTGTAGGCGGTCAGATTCCGCTTGGTGCCGGTATTGCTTTTGCTGAAAAGTACAAGGGCACCCAAGCTGTGAATGTATGTTACATGGGCGACGGTGCTGTGCGCCAGGGTGCTTTAAACGAGGCTTTCAACATGGCCATGCTTTGGAAACTACCGGTGATTTTTGTTTGCGAGAATAACGGTTATGCAATGGGTACTTCAGTTGAACGCACCACGAACATGACCGACATTTATAAAATTGGCCTTGGTTTCGACATGCCATGTGCACCGGTTAACGGAATGGATCCTGTTGCCGTACACAATGCCATGGATGAAGCTGCGCAGCGCGCACGTGCAGGTGAAGGTCCGACCTTCCTTGAAATGCGTACGTACCGCTACCGGGGGCACTCCATGTCTGACCCGGCAAAATACCGCACCAAGGAGGAGCTTGAAGATTACAAAGCAAAAGATCCGATTGAGCAGGTTCGTGAAACCATCCTGCAAGAAAAATATGCAGACCAGGCCTGGATCGAGGAAATCGAAGCGAAGGTGAAGAAAATCGTTGAAGACTCGGTTAAATTTGCCGAGGAGTCGCCATGGCCTGAACCAGAAGAGCTGTACCTGGATGTCTATGCCCAGCAGGATTACCCATATATACAGGATTAATTTTAAGAACCGATTCAAGAAGATATTAGAATGGCTGAAGTAGTTAGAATGCCGAAAATGAGCGATACCATGACTGAAGGGGTATTGGCGAAATGGCATGCAAAAGTTGGCGATAAAATCAAGAGTGGTGACGTGCTGGCCGAAGTGGAAACTGATAAAGCCACGATGGACCTCGAGTCTTACGAAGAAGGTACACTGCTCTATATTGGAGTGGAAGAAGGAAAAGGTGTTCCGATCGATGCCGTCATCGCTGTGATCGGTAAAGAGGGTGAAGATTATAAATCGGCGCTCGAGGCTGCCGGTGGCGACAACGCTCCGGAAGCTGAACAGGCTGAACAAAAAACCGAAGATAAGGAAGAAGAGCCGGCAACCGGTTCTGGCAGCGGATTAAGTGAAGAAGAACTGGCCAAACAGGGAGTAACCGTTGTGCGGATGCCGCTGCTGAGCGATACCATGACTGAAGGCGTGATCGCTGAATGGCATAAAAAGGTAGGCGACAAAGTGAAAGATGATGATGTGCTTGCTGATGTTGAAACAGACAAGGCAACCATGGAAGTGATGGGTTATGCTGAAGGCACCCTGCTTCACATCGGCGTTGAGAAAGGCCAGGCTGCTAAAGTAAACGGTATTATTGCCATTGTTGGCCCTGAAGGGACCGATATTTCAGGCGTCCTGAACGCGGGCGATGCACCGGCAAAACCTGTCGCAGCACAGCAAGATGCTGCAGCCGCAGCGCCTGCACAGGCAGAGACGAAAGAGCCTGCCGCACCGGTAGCCGAAGCAAAATCTACTGACGGCGGCCGTGTCAAAGCGTCTCCGCTTGCACGCAAAATTGCAGAAGATAAAGGAATTGACCTGAGCCAGGTGGCCGGAAGCGCCGAAGGTGGAAGGATCATTAAAAAAGATATTGAAAACTTCAAACCTGCTGCGCAACCTGCTCAGGAGCAAGCTTTGGCAGCTCCGACGGCCTCTGCCGAGAAATCAGCATCGATTCCGCAGTATACCGGCGAGGTGAAGTTCAGCGAAAAACCGGTTACGCAAATGCGTAAGGTAATTGCAAAACGCCTGTCTGAAAGCCTGTTTACCGCGCCGCACTTCTACCTGACCATGAGCATCGACATGGACAAGGCCATGGAAGCGCGCGCCCGGATCAACGAATATGCACCATCAAAAGTATCGTTTAACGACCTGGTGCTGAAGGCAACAGCGATTGCATTGAAACAACATCCAGCCGTAAACTCATCCTGGCTGGGAGACAAAATACGCTACAACGAACATGTGAATATTGGTGTGGCCGTAGCCGTTGAAGACGGACTGCTCGTTCCTGTTGTACGCTTTGCAGACGGAAAATCCCTCACACACATATCTGCCGAGGTTAAAGACTTTGCACAGCGTGCAAAAGCAAAAAAGCTGCAACCGGCAGACTGGGAAGGGTCGACCTTTACGATCTCGAACCTGGGTATGTTTGGCATCGACGAGTTCACCGCCATCATCAACCCGCCTGATGCCTGCATTCTGGCCGTAGGTGGCATCTCGCAAGTGCCTGTTGTGAAAAACGGAGCAGTTGTTCCTGGTAACGTCATGAAAGTAACCCTGAGCTGTGATCACCGGGTGGTAGACGGCGCTACGGGTGCTGCCTTCCTGCAAACGCTGAAAGCGCTCCTGGAAGAGCCGGTACGACTGCTGGCCTAACGGACAAAATCATACCAAAGCCACCTGAAAAGGTGGCTTTTTTGTTTTTATGAATAGAAGGATGAAGTTAGCACCACTCCCGGCTTTGCTGCTGAAGTGGCAAGTGCGAAAACAAAGCATTAAAGTTCCAGACCATGGAGCTAAATGCAATCTTTTTAAGCAAAATCGATGGCCGGTTGTTTAGGAGGAAACCCTCCTAGCAATGGAAAAAGAAAAATTGGTTCACGAGGCTTACCTTGTGTCGCATGTTGTCGAAGAAAACGGGAGCTTTCCCAACAATGGCAGGCTCCCGCTTCTTATTTATAAAGGTGCCTTCATGCTGAAGCCTGACGATACAACAGAGGCCATTAAAAAGACTTTCGCCGGAAACGGGTACAGCAACAGTTGGGAAAACGGCATCTATGATTACCACCACTATCACGCAACCACGCACGAAACAATGGGTGTGTTTTGCGGTCGCGCCGAGGTTCAGTTTGGTGGCGACCATGGTGTATGCATCGAGCTAAACCGGGGCGATGCGGTTGTTATCCCGGCCGGCGTGGCGCACAAATGTTTGAAAAGCAGTGATGACTTTCTTTGTGTAGGAGCCTACCCGAACGGCCGGGACTTTGACATGAAATACGGAAAGGAAGAAGAACGACCTGAGGCGGATGAGCAGATTGCAGCCGTACCGCTTCCTGACAATGACCCGGTGTACGGAAGCAAGGGGCACCTGCATGATTGCTGGTACACGCAGGCTTGACCCTTACAGCGTCAGGCTGCTGAAATTATTGTAAATTAGCTTTATGAACAAGCTCGCTGTACTTTTACTGTTTGCATTTGCGGCAGCGTCCTGCCGCAACGATCAGCCCGATCCGGACAATGGTGAAAGATTTGATAAACTTGCTGCGCTGTACTGGGAGGAGTCGCTTAAACTTTATCCTTTGTCTGCCACCTATATCGGCGACAACCGGTACAACGACCGGCTGCCGAATGATGGAAGCCAGGCGTTCATAAAAAATGCCAGGGCTTTTAATCATCGGTTTCTCGACAGCCTCAATAACTATGCGCCCTCATCACTTTCAGCTTCGCGGCAGCTTTCTTATGCGATGATGAAAAACCAGATCGAGACGGCGCTTCAGGGCTTTCAATACCGGTTTGAATACATGCCCTTTAACCAAATGTCGGCGCTCCCGCTTACTTTTGCACAATTGGGTGCGGGTACCGGGGCGCAGCCGTTCAAAACGGTGAAAGACTACGATAATTGGCTGAAGCGGGCTGATGCCTTCGCCGTGTGGGCGGATACAGCTATTGGGAATTTTAGAAAAGGCATGACCAGCGGCCTCGTACTGCCGCGTACACTCGTGCTCAAAATGATTCCACAGCTGAAAAGCATGCAGGTCAGCAGGCCGGCCGAAAGCCTGTTTTACGGGCCGGTAAACAAACTGCCTGATTCCTTCCCGCCAGCCGAAAAATCAAGGATCAAGACTGCCTATGCCGCATCAATATCAAACGTGATTTTGCCTGCATACAGGCGTCTGGCTGATTTTCTTGAACAGGAATACCTTCCACGGGCGCGGAGTTCTTCCGGACTTTCAGCCGTGCCAGGCGGGAAAGAAATGTACACTTACCTGGTCCGGCAGCAGACCACCACCACCCGCACACCCGAAGAGATTTACCAGACCGGCTTGACAGAGGTTAGCCGGATCCGGAAACAGATGGATAGCATTAGGCTCAAAGTCGGATTTAAAGGGACCATTCAGGATTTCTTCACGTACATGAATACCAGTCAGAAGTTCATGCCCTACAAAACGCCCGCCGAAGTGCTCGCCGCGTTCGGGTCCATTCGCAAGCGTATGGAACCCAATCTGCCAAAGATGTTTGCCCACAAACCAAAAACCCCATTTGAAATCCGCCAGACGGAAGCCTTTCGCGCCGCCTCGGCCAGTGCCGAGTACAATCCGGGGTCAGCAGACGGCAGCCGTCCCGGAATATTCTACGTACCAATTCTCGATGCAACTAAATTCAATATTACCTCGGGTATGGAGTCCTTGTTTCTGCATGAAGCCATACCCGGCCATCATTACCAGATATCTCTGACGCAGGAAAATACACAACTCCCTGCCTTTAGACGTTTTGGCTGGAATAACGCTTATGTAGAAGGCTGGGCATTGTATTGCGAATCGCTGGGTAAAGAACTTGGGCTTTACCAGGACCCTTATCAGCACATGGGCGCCCTGGGCGATGAGATGCACCGGGCAATCAGGCTTGTGGTGGATGTAGCGATCCACATGAAAGGCATGAGCCGGGAGGCCGCTATCCGGTATATGATGGAGAACGAGGCGATCAGCAAAGAAGCGGCAACGGCCGAGATTGAACGTTATATGGGAATTCCGGCCCAGGCACTGGGTTATAAGACCGGTGCCATGAAGATCAGCGAATTGCGGAACAAGTATCAGCGCACGCTGGGCACGAAGTTCAAACTGGCTGCTTTTCATGACGCGGTACTGAAAGACGGTTCGCTTCCGCTGAGCGTCTTTGAACAAAAAATGGACACCTGGGCCGATTCACAATAGCCCGGAACCGGCCAGCAGATTGTGATTCTTAAACGTCGAAGCTGTTTTGTACTTTTGCGGCTATGTCTAACATCAAACCTTCATTAGCAAAGGGCACGCGTGATTTTTCTCCCTTAGAAATGATCAGGCGGAACTATATATTCGATACAATCAAGTCTGTCTTTAAAAAATATGGTTATGCAGAGATTCAGACCCCTGCCATGGAGAACCTGCAGACCCTCACCGGCAAATATGGCGATGAGGGCGACAAACTGATCTTTAAGATTCTGAATAGCGGCGACTTTCTAAAAGAGCCAAAAAAAAAGGAGTTTGATTTTAACGCCCCCGAAAACAGCAACCAATTAACGCCCTTAATTTCTGAAAAAGCGCTTCGTTACGACCTGACTGTGCCTTTTGCCAGGTATGTTGTCATGCATCAGAATGAAATTGCCCTGCCTTTTAAACGGTTCCAGGTACAGCCGGTGTGGCGGGCCGACCGTCCGCAGCGTGGGCGCTACCGTGAATTTTATCAGTGCGATGCCGATGTAGTAGGTTCTGACAGCCTATTGAACGAGGCAGAGTTTGCCTGTATCTATCATGAAGCTTTGCAAAAGCTTGGACTGCGTGATTTTACCATCAAGCTCAATAACAGGAAAATCTTGTCAGGCATTGCGGAACTGATCGGTAAGCCGGAGCTAATTGTTGACATGACCGTTGCCATAGACAAACTGGATAAGATCGGTCTTGACGGTGTAAGTAAGGAGCTGGTGGAGAGGGGGTTTACAAGCGCCGATCTCGAAATATTGAAACCGGTTATTCTTTTAGAGGGTAACAACGCTGAAAAGCTCAACAGCCTGAGCCAGGTGCTAGCGCATTCAGAGACTGGGCTGAAGGGTATCGACGAGCTGAAACGTGTGCTTGATTATGTGGAAGCGCTGAATCCAGGTTTGACTGCCACGATGCTGCAACTGGATATTACCCTGGCGCGGGGCCTGAATTATTATACCGGATGTATCTTCGAAGTCAAGACCAATGAGGTTGCCATGGGCAGCATTGGCGGTGGTGGCCGCTATGACGACCTGACGGGTATGTTTGGGCTGAAAGGCTTGACAGGCGTGGGCATTTCTTTTGGCGCTGACCGCATTTACGATGTTCTTGAAGAGCTTGGCCTGTTTCCTGAAACAGCGATGGCCGGAACGCGCGTACTGCTGACCAACTTTGATGCAGCTGCCGAAGCGTTTGCGCTCCCGTTATTGTCCAGGCTGCGCGACGCCGGTATAGCTGCTGAGCTTTATCCGGCTGCTGCAAAACTGAAAAAACAGTTTTCTTATGCCGATGCAAAAGGAATACCGTATGTAGTTATTGTGGGAGGCGAAGAGCTGGAGAGCGGTAAACCGGCATTGAAAAATATGGCTACCGGCGAACAGGAATCGCTCACGATCGATCTGTTGATCGAGCGGTTGCAATAAAAATTCCTTTTTGGTTAATTTTTTAACTTAAAGTTGGTAACTTTACAAAAGTTACCAACTTTGCAGGACTCGAATTCTGTTCGATCTGGTTTAGCGCGCAGGGCATACCTCGTCCAGGAATAGCCGCATGTGCTGCCAGGAACGCCGGTCAGCCGTTTCGTTGTACGCAGCTCCCTTCGAATTGTCGTTACCCGCAGCCTTTTCTGTAAAAGAATGTACTGCGTTGCCATAGTAGACCATTTGCCAGTCTGCTTTAGCCTGTTTCATTTCATCCTGGAACGCCCGAATTTCCGCCTCAGATTCATATGGGTCATCCGCACCATGGCAAACTAGCAGCTTCGGCCCGATCGGCTCGATAGGTTTCGATGCATCACGTATCAGCCCGCCGTGAAACGATACGATTCCTTTTACAGGATAATTTCTTCGGGCTACTTCAATGGCCCCAAGTCCGCCGAAACAATAGCCAATTACGACCAAACGCTCTTTCGAAGCACCACTGCGCACCAGCTGATCAAGCGCCAGGCGAATACGGCGTCTGTAATCTTCCATGTTTTTCTTGTACCTGCCTGAAATCTCGCCGGCCTGCTTCGCTGTGCTGGGGTAGTTCCCCTCGCCATAAATGTCTGCGATAAACGTATGGTAGCCTAACTTGTTCAGCCGCATGGCCGTTTCCTTACAGTGTGCGTCTATGCCAAACCAGGCTGGTAAGATCAGGATGCCCGCTTTGTTTCCGGGCCGGTCAGGCTTTCCGGCCAGTCCTTGCAGGCGCTGTGGCCCATCCTGGTAAGGCACTGCTTTAAGCTGAGCGCCCGCAACCAGGGCCGTGCAGCCCAGCATGAGGGTAATTAAAATTGTTTTCATGACTCGTTAGTTGATTTCTTGCGAAGGTAAGCATCCAGTTTTCTTCTTGCCTCCCGGCGGACCTTGTTGCGGAGGAAAGAAGTCTTTCCGAGTATCCAGCCAATGGGGCCCAGGCTTTGTCGTGCCCAGCGGCTAAAACTAAAATGATCTGTATGTTCGGAGATCTTTCCGTTGCTGAACTTAAAATGGGCCTGGATCCGGTTCTCCACTTTCCGGCCGGTTTTCGAGAACGTGTAGTTTGCAATCCAGGTGGCGGAACCCTCGTTTTCACTGGCTTCGATCCCGCTGAACCTCATTTGCAGATCAGAACTGCTTTCCAGCAGCATCTGCCACATGGCCCTCACTTCGGCTGCTTGAAGATTTGTAAATACAGCATCGTTGAATACGGCCTCGTCTGCATAACAGCGCTGCATGGTGCGGTAATCGCCACGCTGAAAAGCCGTGTAGAAGTTATGGATTAATTCTTCTTCTCTGTTCATGATCAAAGCGCACCGGTTAATGCGATGTGAAATTCGGTCGGGATCTCAATGTGCGGAATGTGGCCACAGGCATCGAACTCCACAAGTTTGGCGCCTGGAATGCGCGAGGCAATCTGTTTACCGAGAAAACGGTATTGTCCATGTACGGCTTGCTGATCAGGGCTGAGCAAAGCTTTTCCAACAATGGTCTTATCTTCCTTGCCAATAAAGAGTACCGTTGGAACCTTAATGTTTTGAAACTCGTAATAAACCGGCTGTTCGTAAATCATGGTGAAGGTCATCGCAGCAACCTGTGCCCAACGCGGGTAATCGGCGCTATTGGTAACTCCGGCCGCAATGCGCACAAGTTCCTCATACTCGGGTTTCCATACGGTGAAATATGAGCTCTGGTAGTACTTCCTGATACTGGCGGCATTCGACTTTAGTTCAGTCTGGTATTGCTGCGCGGTCGACACATAGGGTATAAATGTCCGGTAATCTTCGAAACCGATGGGGTTTTCAAGCAGCAGTTTTTCTGTTTTTTCTGGGAACATCAGCGCAAAGCGCGTAGCGAGCATACCGCCCATTGAGTGGCCAAGTACGGCTGCTTTCTGAATGCCAAGCGTATCGAGCAGTTTTTTATTCCATGCAGCCAGCTGATGAAAGCTATAGTGAATAAAGGGTTTAGAGGATTTTCCAAAACCAACCTGGTCGGGTACGATAACGCGAAAGCCACGGTCGCGCAGGGCTTTTATCGTGGTGGTCCAGTAATAGCCGCCAAAATTCTTGCCATGCAGCAGCATCACAGTTCGGCCGTTCGCTTTTCCGCCCGCCGGCACATCCATATAAGACATGCGAATATCCTGGCCTTCAGCATGCAAAGGCAGATACTTGATGGGGTAAGGGTAGGCTACGTTTTCCAGTGTAATCGACAGCGTATCGGTTTTTTGGGCCGTGGCTGCGACATATGCGGTCACGATCAGAAGCAGTATTGTAAAATGTTTTCTCATGTCAATAAAGGTATGGCCGGCCCTCTGGTAATCGGCGTTCGCCTGCAGAAGCATGGTCGTTCATTAGCCCGTTTATGCGCAAAGATCAGGCCGTGCATTAAGCACCGGCGCGTGCCGGCAACGCTCTTCTGCTTTGTAATGATTTTTTCACAATCTGCAAAGCAGAAAACATCCGGCCACTTTGTGTTGTATGTTTGGCAAAGAACAATGAACAACCAGATCGCTTACCTCTTCGCGCGGCTTGCACTAGGAGTTAGTCTGGCCGGTCACGGCCTGGTGCGTATTCCGAAGTTGACGGGTTTCAGTAACTGGATGCTTGGCGAGTTTGAAAAAAGCTGGCTTCCCGATGCGCTGGTTCGCCCATTCAGCCTCGCGTTGCCCTGGCTGGAATTGCTTTTCGGCGCGCTGCTCATTCTCGGGCTTCTTACCCGGCCGGCTCTTGCCGTAACCGGTCTGATCATGCTTGCACTGATCTTCGGATCAACAACGATCGAAAACTGGAACGCGGTATCTGCGCAATTAGGACACATGGTCTTCGTCGTATTCTTACTCTATGAGCTTCGCCTGAATCGTTATGCACTAGACTCAATCATAAAAAAATGAAATACAGAAAAATAGGAAATACGCCGCTCGAGTTATCGGTCATCACCTTTGGCGCCTGGGCAGCCGGCGGCTGGATGTGGGGAAGCACCGACCGGAACGAAGCGGTCAGGGCCATCCAGGCCGGATTTGAACATGGCGTTACTTCGATCGATACAGCGCCCATCTATGGCCAGGGTACGAGCGAAGAGATTGTGGGCCAAGCAATAAAAGCTATGCCGCGGGACCAGGTGCAGGTGGTTACCAAGTACGGCATGCGCTGGGACCTGAATAAAGGTCAGTTTGGTTTCAAAAGCCAGGACAATTCCGGCAAAGAAATCGACATTTATAAATATGCCGGGAAGGAAAGCATTATTTACGAGTGTGAGCAATCGCTTAAGCGCCTCGGTACCGACTACATTGATTTGTACCAGATCCACTGGCCGGATGAAACCACACCGATCCATGAAACCATGGAGGCCGTTTCGAGCCTGATCCAGGCCGGGAAGGTTCGTTATGCGGGTGTATGCAATTACAGCGCTGCCCAGGTTAAAGAAGCTGACGAGATCCTGCACATTGCCTCCAACCAGATCCCCTTCAGCATGGTAAAACGCGATGCCGAACTGGAAACCATACCATATTGCATCAAACATGGCAAATCTGTCCTTGCCTACAGTCCGCTGGAGCGAGGTCTGCTTACCGGGAAAATAACGGAGAACTACCGCTTTGCCGAAGGCGATCACCGGGCCACCCACCGTTTTTTCTCACCTGAATGGGTTCGCAGAACGAACACATTCCTGAACAGGATCAAACCGCTGGCAAATGACAAAAACGTCACGCTGTCGCAGCTGGTTCTTGGCTGGACGATCCAGCACCCCGGTATTACGATTGCGCTGGCGGGGGCCCGTAACGCAGATCAGTCGGTGTCAAATGCCTTGTCGGCATCGGTATTCCTGACCGATGAAGAAGTGCAGTTGATCAATTCAGAACTGGAGGTCTTACATGGAGCCAGGTAGGACGAACAACGTTCAGCTCTTTTCGCCTTTTACGCTGAGAGCGCTGACGTTCAAAAATCGGATGGTCATGTCGCCCATGTGCCAGTACAGCGCTGTGGACGGGTTTGCCAACAACTGGCACCTTGTGCATCTGGGCAGCCGGGCGGTTGGCGGCGCGGCACTGATCATGCAGGAAGCCACGGCGGTTAGTCCTGAAGGCAGGATCAGTGCGGGCGACCTTGGTATCTGGAAAGATGAACACATCGAAAAATTTAGGGAGATCTGCACCTTCATTAATGATCAGGGATCAGTAGCAGGCATCCAGCTGGCACATGCGGGCCGGAAGGCAAGCTTTATGCCGCCCTGGGAAGGCGACGAACAGGTGATGAGCGGTCCCGGGAGCTGGCAAACAGTTGCGCCCTCGCCGCTGCCTTTCAAACCCCAGCACAAAACCCCGGTCGAGTTGGATGATCAGGAGATCGCGCGCATCACCACAGATTTTGTCAGGGCCGCAGAACGTGCTCTTGCTGCCGGTTTCAGGGTCATTGAGATCCATGCAGCACATGGCTATCTGGTTCACCAGTTCCTCTCGCCGCTTAGCAATCTGCGCAAGGATGCCTACGGCGGAAGTTTTGAAAACCGCACCCGTTTCCTGCTGCAGATCGTACATGCCGTGCGCCAGGTATGGCCCGAAGGGTTGCCGCTGTTTGTACGCATTTCCGCCACAGATTGGACCACAGGTGGATGGGATCTTGAACAGTCGGTCGAGCTGGCTAAACTGCTCAGGGAGACAGGAACCGACCTGGTCGACGTTTCTTCCGGCGGAAATGTGCCTGACGCCGTTATCCCGGCAGGACCTGGTTACCAGGTTGATTTTGCTGCTGCGGTAAGGCAGCAGTCAGGGATGGCTACCGGTGCTGTGGGTATCATTACAAGTGCCGGCCAGGCAGAAGAGATTCTTGTTTCCGGTCGGGCAGACCTCGTATTTATGGGCAGGGAAATGTTGCGAAATCCTTATTTCCCGCTGCACGCGGCAAAGGAACTCGGCGTAGAAACACCCTGGCCGGACCAGTACCTGCGTGCTAAGCGTTAAATTCTGCCGTAATGCGGTCGAAAAACGCTGTAAGTTCCTGTTGAGTGGTCAGAGTCCTGTCTTTCGCGTACCAGCCATGCAGCTGCTCAGCTACTACAGTAAAGTCAGGGTTTTCCTGTTTCCATTCGCTCAGCAATTGTTGCAGAACCGCCGGGCGTGGCCCCCATTTGCCAAGCGGCCTGCCATCGGCGTCGATAACCAGCAGTACGGGAATGGCCCGGCCGCCATTGGTCAGGTGCGCATCGATCAGTTCCAGATTTTTATCACGAAGAACAAGTTTCATAGGCAGCTGCGCAGAGCGGACAGCCTGGTTCAGCACAGGTACGATCTGTGCCGCGTCGCCGCACCAGCCTTCGCTGATCACAAGCAGGCGTACATCAGATGGCAGAGCCGTTATTGCCGCCGCCAGCGCATCGGTGATCGTAACTGTCTTGTCTAACCGGTTCATGCGCTGCACATTGAGTTTGGTATACTCCAGCATTCCTTCTGAATGGTCAGGCCCGGTCGTCTGGCCGTTGGCGAGCAATTGGTCGATAAGTAAGCGGTATTCGGGATAGGTCATCCCCTCGCTAACGAAAATATTACTGTAATTGAGCATCTTTTAGCTGTAATAAAATAGTTACTGCTGTCTTTTTTAAACCCGGGCACCGTTATTTTGTCCCACTTTTAACTAACACACATAAAAAAACGAGAGAAACTGTCTTAAGCTGTGGAAAGCGGATGTTTATTTTACACTTCGCCCCCTGGCTTCAGGTATTCTCGCTGATAAACTGAACCCGATGAGATTAAGATTGAACAAAGTACTGGTTTTAGCTTTACTAATTTGTTTCGCGACTGTAAAAATCTTCGCACAGCAAACCGGTAGTGGAAAAGTAACGGGAAAGGCCGTAGATGGCCAGACAAATGAACCGATACCCTATGCTACGGCCGTGCTGATCAATAAAGTAACAAAGGCAAATGTGCGCCTGGCCCAGACCGATATGGAGGGGAATTTTATGCTCGACAAACTCCCGGCCGGCGATTTTACCTTCAAACTAAGTTATGTGGGTTATCAAACCATGGTTCGCGAAACGGTAAACGTACCTGCAGCCGGCTCGGGCCTTAACCTCGGGACGATCAAAATGAAAATCTCCCAGGGCAATGCACTGAAAGACGTTACGATTACTGCCAGCCGTCCGCAAATGCAGCTTGGCATAGATAAGAAGGTGTTTTCTGTTGACCAGAGCCTGGTTAGCGAAGGCGGATCTGCTTCTGACCTGCTACAGAATGTACCATCTGTCCAAACCGACATGGATGGTAACGTGAGCCTGCGGGGTTCTGCGGGTGTGAGGGTGCTGATCGATGGCAAACCATCGCTTATTGCCGGGGGTAACGTGGCACAAATTCTCCAGTCCATCCCTGCCAGTTCTATTGAAAGTGTAGAGCTGATCACGAACCCTTCAGCTAAATATGACGCCGAGGGCCAGTCGGGTATCATCAACATTGTCCTGAAAAAGAATAAAAAACTTGGCCTGAACGGATCGGCCGCCCTGACAGCAGGCAACCGCGATAACTACAATGCAGCGACCAACCTGAGCTTTCAGAACAGCAAGGTCAATCTGTATGGCAATTACAGTTACCGGTATGGCAACCGGCTTGGCGGTGGCTTTAACAACATCCAGTACCTGAACTCAGCCAGCCCAACGTCATTCGCCAATCAGAACACCGATTCCCGGTCGCTCGACAAAGGCCACAACGTAAAGGCCGGTATAGATTACAACCTGGCAGCCAAAACAGTGCTCAGTTTTTCGGCAGGCCTGAATGTGCGCAACAGCGACCGCAATGAACTGATCAATATTAACCAGCTAGGGGCACAATTCAACCCGATCGAATTCAGCAACCGCCTGAACGACAACAATGGTACAGGCGAAAGTTATGACCTGAACCTGGACTTCAGCCAAAAGTTCAAAAATCCGAAAGAGGAGCTTACCGTAAACCTGGGCTTTTCGGAAGGAACGAATGACAATGACCAGACCTATAACAGCCTTGTTTATAATTCAAATGGATCCAGTGTTACCGGAACGCCCGAAATTCAACGTAACTTTCAGGGAAGTTATAACAAAAATTTCACGGCCCAGGCCGATTATACGCTTCCGGTCGGAAAAGCAGGTAAAGTAGAGGCCGGTTACCGGAGCCAGATCCGGTTTAACGATAACAACACCTTTGCGTACGATTTCAACAACGCGGCGAAAGAATATTTTACCAATTATACCTTGTCAAACTTTTTTAATAACAAAGACCAGGTGCATGCCGTGTATGTGAATTTCCAGAACCAGATCAAGAATTTTGGCTACCAGGTTGGCCTGCGTGCAGAAGATGCAAAGCTGAACACCTACCTCGACGCTTACAATGCCAATTACCAGCTGTTTAACACGCCCGGGGTTGTCGCATATACGCGGCTGTATCCAAGCGTCTTTTTAACGCAAAAATTAAAAGGAGACCAGCAAGTGCAACTGAGTTATTCACGCCGCGTAAACCGCCCGCGCGGATGGGATACCAATCCCTTCCTGGATGTTTCAGAGCCCCTGAATTACCGCCAGGGCAACCCGAACCTGCGGCCTGAAGACGTACATGCCTTCGAGCTGAGCTACAGCAAGTACTGGAAGAAGATCACGCTCACCTCTTCTGCTTATTTCAGGCAGACGAATGATGTGATCCAGCGTATTCGTACGGAACCGGACATCAACGGCATCACGGTTTCAACGCCACAGAACCTGACTCGCAGCCTGAACAGCGGCCTGGAGCTGATTTCGAGGGTAGATGTGTCGAAGATCTGGAACTTTACGGCCAATGCCAACTTGTACCGCAGCGACATCCAGGGTGTACCCGCCTTCGGCATTGTAGACAACAGCGGCTTTAGCTGGAACGCGAACGTAACCAATAACATCAATCTGCCCTACAGCATTTCACTGCAGATACGCGCTGAATACCGTGCGCCTGAAATCATGGCCCAGGGAAGAAGGAATGCGATGTATGGCATAGACGGTGGCGCCAAATACGACTTCCCGAACAAAAAGGCCTCCTTAAGCCTCAACGTTCGAGATGTCTTCAACACCCGCCGGTTTGCCATGACAACTGAGGGCAATTATTCGATCATCGACTTTCAGCGCTACATGCAGGGAACGATGGCCAACCTGACTTTTGCATACAGATTCGGAAAGACCGATTTCAGTTTCAAGAAGTCGCCGAAAAAGAACCAAACTGAGGATTCACGTCCGAATGAAGAACAATTTTAAACCTGCACAAGCCCTTTGTTTTTTTGGCAAAGGGCTATTTTTATTTCCGAATAAGACCGGCGGCCGCTTCTTAGCGGTCTTTGTGGTGTTTTGCGGGCTGCTGCTTTCGGCCGAAAAAAGCCGCGCCCAGAAAACAAATTCGGTAAGCGGCAAAGTGACCGACGCCACAGACGGGACTGCCGTGCCCGGGGCAACCGTGCTAATCTATGCCAAGGCATCTGAGCAGTCGCTCGCCTCTGCCCTCTCCGATGAGAACGGGGTATTCCGCCTGAACGGAATGGAACCGGGAATCTATCGCCTGAGGGTTTCTTATGTGGGTTACGCACCCTTCTTACTGAACGATGTGGCGCTGAATAAAGACGAACCTGAAAAGCGGGTCGGGACGATCAAAATGAGTCCTGACCAGAATAACCTGGCCGAGGTAACAGTTACGGCTGAAAAACCCACGCTTGAATTTGGTGCCGATATGATCACTTATAATGTTGGGAACTCTGTCCTGGCAGAAGGCAGCACCGCCACCGATATTCTTAAAAATGTGCCCATGGTTGAGGTCGACATTGACGGCAATGCGAGCATCAGCGGCAAACGGAGTACCCGCATTTTTATAGACGGCAAGCCCTCAGACTACATGAGCTCAAACATCGCCGATCTGCTGAACGTGCTGCCTTCTGATGCCATTGAAAAAATTGAGGTCATGACAAATCCGCCGGTCAAGTATTCGGGAGACGGTGAGGGGGTCATTAACATCGTGCTGAAAAAGGGGTTCAAGATCGGCTTTACCGGAAATGTCGGCGTTACGGCAGGCCTGCAAGGCAACATGAACACCAATGCGAATGCGTCTTATAAGGCAAAGACCTGGTCTATGAACGGCGGATTGGCATACCGCGAAAACCTGGGCCGGCGCCTGGGTACGGTTTTCCGGGAGAACTTTTTCCCGGATACCACCTTTTATTATGACCAGCACAATACCAGCCGCACCTGGTCTAACGGCGGTAATGCCAGGGTAGGCTTCGACTGGGATATCACCCCGGCGCAAAACCTGCGCATTTCTTCAAATTACAACATGGGCGGCGGCAATACCCGTTCGCAAAATGATTTTGGTTACCTGAACGAGGCCCGCGTTCAAACCAGGCTGCGCAACCAGATGAATGAATCGGCATCAAACAGCAGCAACTTTGTCGCTTCTGCAGATTACAGCATTGAGGACAAAACGAGCGGGGAGAAATTCAGCGCCGGGCTAAATGTGAATACCAATGACAATGATGCAGACAGAACCTTCGAAAGGCGTTTCGCCTATCCTGCCAACCTGAGCCCTTCACTGCAGCAGAACAGCAATGCCACAGCCAATAATGGCATTAATGCGACTGCAGATTATGACCGCCCTGTGCGAGATAAAAAAGACCGGCTCGAACTCGGAGCACAGTACAACTTTCGCAAAAATAACAACGATCTGCAGGTTGAAAACTTCGATTTTGCGGGAAACAGGTATCTGATCAATCCTAGGCTTACCAACCAATTCCTGTACCGGGAAAACATTCTGGCCGCTTACGCTTCATACAATTTCAGGGAGAACGGCTGGAGTGTAAAAACGGGTGTTCGGTCTGAACTTACCAATGTGAAGTTTGATCTTTCGGGGGGGGATCAGTACAATGTCAGGCCTTACCTGAGCGTATTCCCGAACCTGTCTGTTAACCGGTTTTTCAGAAAACGCTACAACATTGGCGCAACATACAGTGTAAGGATCAACCGCCCGCGTGAAAACACTCTCAACCCGCAGATCGATAACAGCGACAGCCTGAACATTACGTACGGAAACCCGCTGCTGGTCCCTGCATATACCCATCAGACTGATGTCAGCTTTGGGATGTTTGGCCAAAAATGGTCGTTTACGCCGCGTATTGCCTATTCAACGGCCAGGGGTGTTATTGAACGGTACCGGCAGGTCAGGAGCAATGGCATTTCTGAATCTACGTACCAGAATATTGGCATGAACAACAACTTTTCGCTAATCCTGGTAGGAAACTACAGGCCTACCAAGACGATCAGCACCAACGGACATTTCAGCCTCATTAACAGCGACTATGTTTCGGCTTTGAATCAGAGTTTAAACCGGAATGGACTCAGCCTCAGGGGATCGCTCGGGTTTTCAATGCAATTGCCGTTTAAAACCGCATTTGAAGGTAACTTGAACTATGCGAACAATGTAAATGCGCAGGGCCGTGCCCGGGGTTCGGTTACTTCGAGTTTCGCAGCCAGAAAAGTTTTTATGAAAAACAGGCTTCATGCACGCATTTGGGTCAGCGACCCCTTCGGCCAGCGCAGCAATGAGTTTTTTAACGAAGGCCTGAATTTCAGATCTCAGAGCTTTTCAGAAAGTAACACGAACAATATCACATTCAGCCTGGGCTACCGCTTCACACGGGTGGCAAAACAGCCGTCCATTCCTCCTCCTGCGGTCAAATAGTGTTAAAATACGTATCTTGCACCATGCACGAAGAGAACCCCTGGAAGACCCTGAGCAGCCGGCTGGTTTACGAAAACCGCTGGATCAGTCTTACTGAGCATGATGTCATTAACCCGAACGGCGGCAGCGGAATTTATGGAGAGGTGCATTTTAAAAATTACGCCATCGGCATTGTGCCGGTAGATGAGGACGGAAATACCTGGCTTGTGGGTCAATACCGCTTCCCCTTAAAGGCATACAGCTGGGAAATTCCCGAGGGGGGCGGAAAGCTTGAACAGGAACCTATTGAGGGCGCCAAACGGGAACTGCTCGAGGAAACCGGTTTTACGGCCGCCAACTGGCTGGAGATACAACGCATGCACCTGAGTAACTCGGTAAGCGATGAACTGGGCATCATGTATCTGGCTACAGGCCTGACCGCAGGTCAGGCAGAGCCCGAAGAGTCGGAGGCGCTGACGCTGCGTAAACTTCCGCTCAGCGAAGCGATTGAAATGGTGTTGAATGGCGAAATTACCGATTCCATGAGCGTTGCAGCCCTATTGCGTGTTAAATTGCTGGTCGAGGCCGGCGAACTTTAAAATGATCCCGATCTTTGTTCATCATGTTAATTTACCATATCCATTTTCATGAATAAATTTTTCGGCTATATTTTCAGTCCGCTTTTTTATTTGTTTTTCGGTCTCATGCTGGTCATTTTTCAGCCCATACAATGGCTTTGTTACAACCTGGGCGGATACAAGGCTCACAAAAAGTCTGTCGATCTCCTGAATTTTTTCCTGACTTACACACTTTACCTGCTGGGTACATCAATTCGTTTTCACAACCCATACCAGCTGCCTGCCAACCGGCCGATCATTTTTGTGGTTAACCACCAGAGCATGTATGACATCCCTGCACTGATCTGGTTTCTGCGGCGGCACCATGCAAAGTTCATATCAAAGATTGAGCTGACACGGGGCATTCCATCTATCAGCTACAACCTGAAGCACGGTGGCGGGGCCAATATTGACAGGAAAGACAACAAACAAGCAATTATGGAAATCCTGAAGCTGGGCAAACGGATGAAGGAGAACAATTGGTCTGCCGTTATCTTTCCTGAGGGCACGCGAGCCAAAGATGGGAGAGTAAAAACCTTCCAGTTTGGCGGCGTGGCCACGCTGCTCAAAACGGTGCCGAATGCATTGGTTGTTCCGGTTGTGATTGAAAACTCCTGGAAACTGGTGCAGTATGGACCCTTTCCACTAAGTTTTGGTGAAAGACTGTCCTGGACGGTTCTGGCGCCGATCGAACCGGGCACCCTTCATCCAAACGAAATCACACTGCAGGCCGAACTCGAGGTGAGGCAGAAACTAAACCAACCATTATGAGAAAATTCTTACTTTTTGCCGTCCTTTTCACCACACTGAACAGTGCATTTGCACAAAAAACGAAAGACCGGACGCTGCTCTGGGAAATTTCAGGAAACGGATTGAAGAAACCGTCCTTTCTTTTCGGTACTTATCACCTGATTGGCAAACAGTTTATCGATACCATGCCGGCACTACAGGCCCGCCTGGCCGAAAGCACGGTGATCGTAGGCGAATTGTTGTTCGATAGCCTTGACGCTCGTAAAATGATGCCCATGATGGTAATGCGCGATACCACGCTCGAGCAGTTGCTTGGCCCGGAGCAGTATACGAAACTGGGCAATTACCTGAAAGACGTTTCAGGAATGCCGATTGCTGCCCTGAACAAGATGAAACCGGCCGCGCTGCAGCTGCTGATCGCGGCGTATTCCTCACCAATCAAGGTCAAAGATGGCGAAGGCCTGGACCAGCAGCTGCAGGTGCAGGGAAATGCCGCCGGAAAACGTCTGGTGGGTCTGGAAAGTGCGGGCTTTCAAATGAACATGCTGCTTGGCGAATCGCTCGCAAAACAAAAGGCCGCCTTGCTGAAGACAATGGCAAAGAGTGAAGAGCTGAAAACGCAGGGACTGAAACTTTATCAGCATTATATCAGGCAGGAGACAGACCTGCTGGGCCGGCTGTTTGCCGACCGGGAATTTATAGACGAGGATGACCTTGAAAAAATGCTGTACAGGCGCAACCGAAACTGGGTGCAGCAGCTACCTGCCATTATGCAGCAGGACCAGGCCTTTGTGGCTGTAGGTGCGGGGCATCTGCTGGGCGATCAGGGCCTCATTGTTTTACTAAGAAAGGCTGGTTATACCCTGCGTCCGCTGGCTACGAACTGATCAGATATTTTTTCCTTCGATCCGTCTGAAAAACTCATCCCTGTAGGTGTCGCCTATGGGGATGATCTTGCTGCAGATGGTAATCCGGCTGCGTTCAATGCTCTCGATTTTGTCAAGTGCAACGATATACGATTTGTGGACCCGGATAAACTGGCTTGATGGTAAGGCCTCTTCCATTTTTTTCATGCTTTGCAGCGTAATGACCCGTTCGTCTTTTGTGAAAATGGAAATATAATCTTTTAGTCCTTCGATGTACCGGATGTCGTGCAGGTAGATCTTTTGAATTTTGTGCTCTGTTTTTACGAAAATAAAGTCCTGAACCGGGTTGGATGAACCAGAGAACGGCGCAGGCGTGGCAACATGAGCTGCTGCAGGCGCAGCAGCAGCAGCAACCTCTGCAGGCTTGAACTGGGCATGTACTTTCTCGGCAGCTTTGTAAAAGCGGTCAAAAGCGATCGGCTTGAGCAGGTAATCAGAAACATTCAGATCATAACTTTCCAATGCATATTCAGGGTAGGCTGTTGTTAAAATATACCTGCTTTTTGCCCCGGCTATTTTCAGAAATTGTATCCCCGTCAGATCGGGCATCTGCACATCCAGGAATACGAGGTCAATCGCACCCTCCTGCACCAGTTGCAGGGCTTCAATTGCGTTCTCGGTACGCTTGATCAGTTCCAGGAACGGTACTTTCGAAATATAATCTTCCAGAATATCGAGGGCGAGCGGTTCATCATCTACCGCAATACATTTTAGTCGTGTCATATATCAAGCATCAGTTCGCTGGTGTAGTGGGTCTCCGAATTTACAATATTTAATTTATATCTCTCGGGATACAGCAGTTGCAGGCGCCGCTCTACGTTATTTAGTCCCACGCCGCCCATACGGTCTTTATTGGCTGTGCTCTTCCGGTTCGTGATGCTGAAATGCAGGATCTGCCGGTTGGCAATCAGGTTAATCCTGATCGGGTCTTCCGGGTCATTTGCAACACCATGTTTGAAGGCATTCTCTACGAACGAGATCAGGATGAGCGGTACGATTTTCTGCCCGTCAATTTCCCCGTTCAAATTTAACTCTACGAAAGCCTTGTCTTTGAAACGCAACTTCTGGAGCTCGATGTAACTTTTCAGGTAGTCCACTTCTTTACTCAAAGCCACACTGCTGTCATTGCTTTCATAGATCATGTAACGCATGATTTCTGACAGCTTCATGATCGCGTCTGCCGTGCGGTCAGACTTTTGGTAGGCCAGGGAATAAATATTATTCAGGGAGTTGAACAGGAAATGCGGGTTGAGCTGTGATTTCAGAAACTGCAGTTCCATCTCTTTTTTTTCAGATTCCAGGTTGCGCTGAACCCGGTCATTGGCAAACCAGTCTATGGTGAACTTGATGAGGCAACTGGAAACGATAAAGAAACCGGAACTGAAAATGGTACCAATGGCATAATTCGTAATGCTGTGGTAACCATATTTAATAACCCGCTTTTTAGTCTGCGCATCAAAGTGCACGCTCTCCCGGTAGCGAAGAATCTCGTCCGGGTTTAAGACTGCAATAACAGATTTGACCAGGCACATGACCAGGATAACAAAAAGAATAGAGGCGATATACCACCAGTACTTGCGCCTGATCTTGATCAACTGGGGAATAAGCAGCGTATAGTTCAGATAAAATATAGACACGTTGATCACTGTGAAATAAACATAGGTGACCATGATCTCGTTAAAGGTCGACTTGCCCGGTTTGTAAATAAATGCCAGGGTAAAGACGAACGCAATGATGCCCCAGTAAATGGAATGAACAATGATCTGTGCTTTATTTTTCATTTGAATGTGCCCATGGCGTTTATCAGCCGGGCTTACCGCATAACCAAAGGTATTATTTATGCCACAAAAACAGCTAAAGATAATTTTGTAACCCCTCCTGCTCGACGAACCGGCCTTTTTGTTCGACGAACGCTTTAACGGGCAATTTTAATCGACCAACGCCGCGAAACAGCGGTTAAGCCGGTTTGTCTGGAAATTTTTACTCTTGGTATAATACATTTCGGTAGCCCCTGAATCCTGCTTTTCTTTGAATCATTAAACGAAACGATTATGAAAACGTTAAAGAACTCATCGCCATTTCTGCTTATGCTTTTCCCTGTGTTTATGCTGCTTGGCGTTACAGCTACAGTCGATTTTGACAAGGCAGGCCAGGACGAAATGGTTGTCAAATCAAATAAGGCTGGCTGCGGTTCGGTGATCAAAACTGCAGTAAATATTTTTAAATAATGACCCTGGCCATTGAAACGCGCGGTCTGAACTATCACTTTGGCCAGCAGCAGGTTGTAAATGAGTTGTCATTGCAGGTGCCAAAAGGTAGTATTTACGGTTTTCTGGGGCCTAATGGGGCCGGGAAAACAACAACCATCAAGATCCTGCTGAACTTGCTGCAAGCCCCGCGCGAAAAGGTCTTTATATTCGGGAAGGATCTGGCTGAACACCGCATTGAGTCCTTGCGCAGGCTGGGCTCGCTCGTAGAGCAGCCGGCCATTTACGGGCACATGAGTGGCATGGAAAACCTGCACAACCGCTGTCTCCTGCTCGGCATCAGTAAAGCCAGGGCGGCAGAAATGCTTGCCTTGGTTGGCCTGACAGATGCCGCGCGGAAAAAGGCTGGAAAATACTCGCTCGGAATGAAACAGCGGTTGGGCATTGCTCTTGCCCTGCTTTCAGATCCTGAACTTCTGCTCCTTGATGAGCCCACGAACGGGCTCGATCCAAATGGCATCATTGAAATACGCAACCTGCTGATCAGGCTGGCCACAGAACGCGGAAAAACGATTCTGGTATCAAGCCACCTGCTCGCCGAAATTGAGCGGACAGCAACCCACGTAGGCATTATCAATAAAGGGAAACTTCTTTTTCAGGGCACCATCGCCGACCTGCAACAGTTGAGCCAGCCGGTTGTTGCTATAGACACCGACGATCCAGTTCGCGCGCAAACACTTCTGCACGCTGCAGGTTACCCCGCTGAGACCGAAGGCGCTCAGATCAGAATTCCGTTCCAGACTCCAGCCGACCACGCGCAGGCCAATAAACTTCTCGTCGAGGCCGGTATAGCGGTACACGCCCTTCAGCCGCTGCGCAAAGATCTGGAACATCTTTTTCTCGATATTACTAAAAACAACTAGCATGCGCTCCCTTTTTATCTCGCTCAGGTCTGAGTTTTACAAATCGCGAAAAGGCCTTGCTTTCTGGGCCGCTATCCTGCTCCCGGTCCTGATTTGCGGACTGATCGCCTTCGGCTACTTCAACTCGTCAGAAAGAATCCTGAGAAACAACATGCCGCCAATGGGCCTTTGGGGTCAGTACAGCAGCCAGGCCCTCGCTGTTATGGGTATGCTGATCCTTCCGTTCTATGTGATTTTCATGGCTTTCTCGGTGAACAACATTGAGCACAAGAACGACACGTGGAAAACTCTGTTTTCCCTGCCGCTTCAAAAACTCTCGGTTTACAGTGCAAAATTCTTCTACTCGGTGCTGCTTGTGCTGATCTGTCTTGCCTTGTTTATGGGCCTGACCTATCTATTTGCTCATCTGCTGCACCTGCTCATTCCTGCCTACCGGTTTGATCTGTATGATCCTTCCCTGCTGTTATTTCAATATTACCTGAAGCTTTTCCTCTCTGCAATGGGTATTCTGTCTTTCCAGTTTGTACTCAGCCTGATGTGGGGCGATTTCCTCAAGCCGATGGGGCTGGGGTTTGTTGGTACGATCGCCGGAATTATCTGTGCCAACGTGCAATGGAAGTGGGCTTATCTTATTCCTTTCAGCCACCCAACGCTGGCTATGCGAATGGGTAAGCTCCGCAAATCGCCTGCAGACGGGATCGACATCATGACCCAAGAAATCTGGACCAGCCTGGCTTATATGGTTGTCTTTTTCATCCTGGGTTATTTTATCCTGGCAAAAAAGAACATCAAATAGCCTGATCCTGCGTTCACCCATGCAACTGCTTCATACTTTTAAAGAAGTACAGCGCGCGATCGTGTAAAATTGTTGCGGGAAAAATGGCCCGGTGGCTTTTTCAGCTATTTTTAAGTTTTATTAACTTAACCATACATGAAAAAACACCTACTATTTTATCTGCTTCTCCCGCTTGCTCTGGCTGCTTCCGCACAGGAACAGGTCGATCAGGCCATGGTGCAGAAGATCAGAAAAGAGGGTCTGGAAAACTCCAGGGCCATGGAAATCGCCTTTAACCTGACAGATGTATCCGGCCCCCGGCTTTCTAACTCTCCAGGCTTGAAACGCGCACAAGACTGGGCCATGACGGTTTTCAAAGACTGGGGACTGAAAAATGTGCAGCGCGAAGCATGGGGTACCTTTGGCAGGGGCTGGCAAATCGATAAATATTATGCGGCTACCACCCTGCCATTTTACCACGCCATCATCGCCTCACCAAAAGCCTGGACACCAGGAACCAAAGGCCCTATCAAGTCTGAAGTGATCTTGCTTAAGGCTGACAGCCTGCCCGAGCTTGAAAAATATAAAGGTACGCTGGCCGGCAAAATTGTGATGTTTGATCAGGGAACAGCGCTCGAAAACTCATACAAACCAGACGCCGTACGGCATGCAGACAGCACTCTTGCAAAAATGGAGGCAGCTGTGCCACAGGAAAGCCGCGGCCGGCAGCGGTCGGCCAACAATATGATGGCTCAGTATATGCGCATGCGTACGCAGCGTGCCAATATGGCCAAGTGGCTGACCAGTCAGAACGTCGGTTTGATCCTGACCTATGCGCGGGGCGGGCATGGAACGTTTTTTACCAGCAACGGCGCCTCGTATGATGTCGGTGCAGAAGCCGTTTCGCCGGAACTGGAAGTTTCGCCAGAAGATTACTTGCATATGCTGCGGCTGCTCCGCGCCGGAAAAAAAGTTGAGGTAGAAGCTGATATCAAAACGAGCTTTTATGGCGACGATACCAAAGGTTACAATGTTTTGGCAGAAATTCCCGGTACAGACAAGAAGTTAAAAGATGAGGTGGTGATCATTGGCGGGCACTTTGATTCCTGGCACGCAGCTACCGGTGCTACCGATAACGCTGCCGGCGCTACTGTGATGATGGAAGCCATGCGTATTCTGAAGGCGGTCGGGTTTAAGCCAAAGCGCACCATCCGTGTAGCGCTCTGGAGCTCGGAGGAGCAAGGACTTCATGGCTCGAAGAACTATGTGCTGAACCACTTTGGCGATGCCAAAACACAGAAGTTTACACCTGATCAGAAAAAGGTCTCAGCTTATTACAACCTGGACAATGGTACAGGCAAAATTCGCGGCGTTTATCTGCAGGGCAATTCGGCTGTAGCCCCGTTGTTCAAAGCATGGCTCGAGCCATTCACAGACCTGGGCGCCAAAACGATAACCATTGGCAACACGGGCGGTACCGACCACCTGTCGTTTGATGCAGTGGGCATTCCTGGTTTCCAGTTCATACAAGACCCGATGGATTACAACACCCGTACGCACCACACGAACCAGGATACCTATGATCGGCTGGTAGAAGATGATCTGAAACAAGCTGCCACGATCGTTGCTTCATTTGTTTACCATACATCTGAACGGGCAGCCATGTTGCCAAGAAAAGAATTGCCACCAGTGGCACAACAGTAATCTCCCGCATCGGAGGACATTTATCCCCTAATGGAGAGCCCTGCATTGCAGGGCTCTTTTTTTTAACTGGATTTTTGAAACTAATAAATTAGTTTGTATGTTTAACTAATAAATTAGTTATTATGAAAACCACACTTCATCAAAGGCTTCGCCAGATTTGCGTAGCCACTGGTCTGCTGATTACGATCTTAAGCGTATCAATGGGCCGCGCGCATGCGCAGAAAAATGCCGGGCCCCTTGGGTACGACCAAGTTGATCAAAAGCCGGAATTTCCGGGCGGCATGCCGGCTTTGTACCAATACCTCGCTAAGGGTATCAGGTATCCGGATGCAGAAAAGAAGGCCGGAACAGGTGGTAAAGTCCTGCTTGGCTTTGTTGTGGATGAGTCGGGCAACATCCGGGACGTGACCGTAATCCGTCCTGCAACCAGGGCGCTGGATGCGGAAGCTGTGCGGGTTGTGTCTGCCAGCCCGCGCTGGAAACCAGGAAAAATAAATGGTGAAAACGTCCCGGTGAGCTTTCAGATGCCAATTGCTTTCAACGCCCGCAAGTAGTTCCCGCGACTGTTGCAGAACTAACAGATTAGTTGTAAGTTTAAGTGCTTATAAAAATATTATGGAGATAAAAGATCTTACGAGAGCAGAAGAACAGATCATGCAGGTTTTGTGGCAGCTGGAAAAAGCATTTGTAAAGGAAGTCATCGACATGCTGCCTGAACCGAAGCCCGCTTACAACACCGTTTCGACCATTATCAGGATTCTCGAGGTAAAAGGTTTCATCGGCCATGAAGCGTTCGGCAAAGCGCACCAGTATTATCCCCTGATCAGCAGGGAAGACTACAAACGCCATGCGACCGAGAAACTACTCGGCAACTACTTTGAAAATTCGGTTGAAAGTATGTTCTCCTTCTTTGTGAAAGAAGAGAAACTCGATCTGAGCGATATCGATGAGATAATGAAAATGATCAATAAAGTCAAAAACAGACCAAGATGAACTGGGCCCATTACATGCTGCAGGTAAATCTCTACCTGGTGGTCTTTTACACATTTTACCGGCTCCTGTTGCACAAAGAAACCTGGTTCAAGCTAAACCGCCTGTACCTGCTTGGCGCTGGCGCGTTTTCAATAGGCCTCCCGTTCATGCGCATCGAATGGTTAAGTTCGCAGCCGGTTAGCCGGCGGTTATATGCAGGTGTAGATGACCTGAATGCAATGGTCATGCAGGTAAGCGGCCCGGCACGCGCAGAAACTGATTGGGGCGCTGTAATAGCCGTTCTGTATGCCACAGGCGTTATTGTCGGCATTGTTTTTTTCGTGGCAAGGTTATTCAGGGTCAAACACCTATTTCGTGAACCGGCCGGCCAGGGCGCGTTTTCGTTTTTCAACCGGAAAGTGGTTGGTGTACAGCTCCCAGAGCGCGATACCATCCAATTGCATGAAGACGTGCACATTCGTCAGTTTCACAGCGCAGACATTATATTCTTCGAAGCGATCCGGATCTTTACCTGGTTTAATCCTGTGAGTTACCTGCTCATTGCTGCGGTCAAGGCCACCCACGAATACCTGGCAGACGAGGCGGCAGCAAACTACCGGGGCGATAAATATGCCTATTCCATGCTCTTGCTGAGCCGGGCCTTCGGCCTGGAGCAAAGTAATTTGATCAGTCCTTTTTTTGCCGGATCGATGGTCAAAAAGCGAATTTTTATGCTAACCCGTGAGCGCTCCAGGCGCGCGGCTATCTTGAAGTACGGGCTCATGCTGCCGGTTCTCGTTTTACTGATGATCCTGTCTTCGGCCTCGATTCGTAAAAACGATGACATCCGGCAACTTACCAGCGATATTGTCCTGAGTGAGCCTGTTCAGGCCGTGCAGCAACTTGCAGGCAGTCTGACTGCTCCGGCAGCGTCTGCATTGATCTCATTGGATGGTGACGCCGCGGCCGCACCCGAATTGGCAGACGAGCCTGTTCCTGTGATCGCAGTTCCGGAAACCGAAAGCACACACACCCGGCCGGCCCGGCTGCAGCTGTCTGAACGGGAAAACACACCTGCGGAACCGGAGTCTGCGACCGGAGACCAGGAACATGCCTTGTTTCCGGGGGGTATGCCCGCTTTCTATAAATTTTTGGCGGCCAACCTCAGGTATCCGGCGCAGGCGGTCAGGGCCAACGCAAGTGGCCGTGTTCATTTGGCATTTACAGTAGGCCGCGATGGCCGGCTCGGAAATATCCGTGTCCTTGATGGCATTGGTTATGGCTGCGACGAGGAAGCCATCCGCGTTGTGGGCAGTTCACAGCCCTGGCAGCCTGCCCTTCAGCACGGCAGCCCTGTAGCAGTTACGTACAATATCAACTTATCGTTTAAACTCGATCAAGTTGCACCTGATGCATCCGAAGAGCCAGCCCGGGCCGCACCAGTCCCGGCAGGAATTAGCGGACTGGTCGCAAGTGTGCCCGCCAGTGAACGCAAACCGCCGGTCATCGTCCGTGGTGTTGCAACTTCGGGCAAAGCGGAAAACGCACCCCTTGTCATTGTGGATGGAAAGCCGCTTGACGGAAGCTGGTCTGAATTTTCCGGTTCAGTGCAGCCTGAACGCATTGCCGCTATCAATGTGTTGAAAAGTCAGTCTGCAACGACGCTGTATGGGCAGCGCGCCGCCAACGGGGTCATTATTGTCACAACAAAAGATCAACAAAACAAACCCGCAGACAAGAATATTGTCCGCTAAAAATTAAAAATGATGAAAAGTACTTATTTAAGAATATTGCTTATCGCCTGCTTATCTGCGGGTGGGCTCAGCGTCGCTGCTCAGGAACAGCCGGCTGCGAAAGGCCTGACTTTTATAAAATCCCGCACAGGGACCGACAGTGCACTGATTGTGCTGAACGGAGTTATCCTTACGCCAGAACAGAAAAGATCCTGGACTATGGAAATGCCACCGGGCGACATCAGAGATGTGTCGGTACTGCATAGCCAATCGGCAATCGCCTTGTTTGGACGGGCGGCCACTAGAGGGGCTATTGTGGTGCGCACTGGCAGCGGACAAGACTCAGACGCAGCACGTGACCTCCAGGTCCGCATGGATGCGCTGAACAACCTGCTGCGAAAAGACAAGGACGAACATGCACCAGCAGCTGCCAGCATTCGTGTCATGAATGGACTGCAGGGTGGTCCGGCAGTTCAGAAACCACTGATCGTGGTAGATGGGGTCGAGGCAGTCAGCATAGACGGTGCAGATGCCATGAAGGCAATTGCTCCTGACCAGATCAAGTCAATTACCGTACTTAAGGATACGGCATCAACCAGCATGTACGGAGCAAAAGGTGTGAACGGCGTGATCCTGGTCACCACAAAAAAAGCGGAAAAAAACACCACAGAGACCGGCCAGAAAAAGGCAGCGCCGGCGCACTAAGTTTTATGAAGTAAAATGGATAACCGGCGATGAGCCGGTTTTTTATTGAAAAAACGAAAGTCCCGGAAACACAAAACCCCAACTGATCGGCCGGGGTCTCTGTTTTTTGTGCCTCTCCTGTCTCGGACGATTAAAAATAACTAATCTTTTCTACTGTAACAAGCTTTTCAGGAGATTTTATTTTCGAACGGCTTGTCAGCCAGAGTACTACCAGCTGCTCTAGGGCGGCTTTATGCATGGTTTACGCCGTTTTCTGCAGGATCAGGCATTTATGCCTTGCCTCCTTGCATGCGCCTTGGCCTGTCAAATCAGAGATGCCTCCGGCGCCGCGCCGCAGACGATAATTTAGCTGCTTGCCAGATAGCCCGATAAAAAACAAGCCATGCTTTTGAGCATGGCTTGTCTGATCTTGCAGATTTCGTTAAACTTCTTCTTCAGACACGAATTTGGCTGCATAATAATCGCGGTTCATCCGTGCAATATTTTCCAGCGAGATCCCTTTCGGGCATTCAGCTTCGCATGCCCGGGTGTTGGTGCAATTTCCGAAACCTTCGGCGTCCATCTGGGCAACCATGCTCTGTACGCGGCGGTAGCGCTCCGGCTGTCCCTGCGGCAGCAAGGCGAGTTGCGAAATTTTAGCCGATACGAATAACATGGCCGAAGCATTTTTACACGTTGCCACACAGGCACCGCAGGCAATACACGCTGCAGCTTCGAATGCGGCATCTGCCTGGCTTTTCGGAATTGGCAGGGCGTTCGCATCCTGGGCATTGCCGGTATTTACAGAGATAAAACCGCCGGCAGCGATGATCCGGTCAAAGCTTGAACGATCTGTGGCCAGGTCTTTAATAACCGGAAAAGCCGCCGCACGCCATGGTTCGACAACGATGGTATCGCCATCTTTAAATGAACGCATGTGCAGCTGGCAGGTCGTTATTCCTTGTTTGGGGCCGTGAGGGCGACCGTTAATGAACATGGAACACATACCGCAGATGCCTTCGCGACAGTCATGATCAAACACAATCGGTTCTTCTCCCTTATTGATCAGCTGCTCGTTCAAAACATCGAACATTTCCAGAAAAGACATGTCGGGCGAGATATCTGAAACCTGATAGTCGACGAGTTTGCCGGCTGACTTGCTGTTTTTCTGGCGCCAAACTTTCAGCGTCAGATTCATATTTCCTGTACTCATTTGAATTGTATTGAGTTCGGCAGGATGGCCCGGGGGCCCCGCCGTTTATTTATAACTTCTTTGTGCTACCTTAATGTTTTCGAATTTCAATTCTTCTTTGTGCAGATTGAAATGAACGCCTTCCAGGTATTCCCAGGCGGCTGCATAAGCAAAATTTTCATCGTCACGTAGTGCTTCGCCTTCTTCAGTCTGGTATTCTTCGCGGAAGTGGCCTCCACAGCTTTCTTTGCGGTTCAGCGCATCAATGCACATCAACTCGCCCAGTTCCAGGAAGTCGGCAACGCGTCCGGCTTTTTCCAGTTCGGGATTATATTCGTCCATTGAACCGGGAACACGCACATCGCGCCAGAACTCCTCCCGCAGCGCTCTGATCTCGGCGATGGCTTCTGTCAAACCCTGTTCGTTACGCGCCATGCCGCACTTGTCCCACATGATTTTTCCAAGTGCCTTGTGGAAATGATCGACAGATCTTGATCCTTTAATGGTCAAAAACCGTTCAAGCGTTTCTTTTACACTGTTTTCAGCTTCCACGAAAGCGGGGTGGTCTGTCGGGATTGCCTTGGTCGATATCTCTTTTGAAAGGTAAGCGCCGATGGTGTAAGGAATAACGAAGTAGCCGTCTGCCAGGCCCTGCATCAATGCAGATGCCCCGAGCCGGTTGGCTCCATGATCGGAGAAATTAGCTTCGCCGAGTGCATAAAGGCCAGGTACGGTTGTCATCAGGTTGTAGTCTACCCACAGGCCGCCCATGGTATAATGCACGGCCGGGTAAATACGCATTGGTGTTTCGTAAGGATCTTCGCCGGTAATCTGCGCATACATGTCGAACAAGTTACCGTACTTTTCTTTTACTACTTCCCTGCCGAGCCGCATATAAGTGGCTTTGTCTGCGTTCTGAATGCCATGTTTGGTGGCTTCGATGCGGCCATAACGTTCGGTATTTGCAGCAAAGTCGAGGTAAACCGCGAGTTTCGAAGCGCCTACACCGTAACCCGCATCGCAACGCTCTTTCGCTGCACGTGAAGCGACGTCGCGCGGAACC
Organism: Pedobacter yulinensis; assembly: GCF_003029735.1. Classification (GTDB taxonomy): domain Bacteria; phylum Bacteroidota; class Bacteroidia; order Sphingobacteriales; family Sphingobacteriaceae; genus Pedobacter; species Pedobacter yulinensis. Next base: position 345,716 of record NZ_KZ686268.1, on the reverse strand, counting down.
AGGTTGCCGAATGCCGGATAGCGGCGCTCCAGGTAGTAGTCCCGTTCGTCTTCCGGAATGTCTGTAGGTTTTCTGTTATCGTCTTTCTTTTTTGGCACCCAGATGCGACCGTCGTTGCGGAGCGATTCAGACATCAGCGTGAGCTTGCTCTGGTGGTCGCCCGAAACCGGGATACAGGTTGGGTGGATTTGCGTAAAACATGGGTTAGCAAAGAAGGCACCTTGTCTGTGGGCTTTCCATGCTGCAGTCACGTTGCTTCCCATGGCGTTGGTAGACAAGTAAAACACGTTGCCATAACCGCCTGATGCCAGCAAAACCGCATGGCCGAAATGGCGCTCGAGCTCTCCCGTAATCAGGTTGCGGGCAATAATGCCACGTGCTTTGCCATCAATCTTCACCACCTCAAGCATCTCGTGGCGGGTGTACATCTCTACTTTCCCCATTCCAATCTGCCGTTCAAGCGCGCTGTATGCGCCCAGAAGCAATTGCTGCCCGGTCTGACCGGCGGCGTAAAAAGTACGCTGTACCTGCGTTCCGCCAAAAGAACGGTTGTCAAGCAGTCCGCCATACTCGCGCGCCAGCGGAACGCCCTGGGCTACGCATTGGTCGATGATGTTGGCGCTGACCTCTGCAAGACGGTAAACGTTTGCTTCGCGTGCGCGGTAATCACCGCCTTTAATGGTATCGTAAAACAGCCGGTAGGTGCTGTCGCCGTCATTCTGATAGTTTTTTGCCGCGTTGATACCGCCCTGAGCCGCAATCGAGTGCGCCCGTCGGGGCGAATCCTGGAAGCAAAAACATTTAACTTTATATCCCATTTCTGCCAGGGTTGCCGCGGCCGAAGCACCGGCAAGACCCGAGCCAACCACGATTACCTCGATGCTCCGTTTATTTGCGGGGTTAACCAGGGCAACCGAAGAACGGTATTTGGTCCATTTCTGGGTCAATTCTCCCTCGGGGATGTTTGAATTAATATCTGCCATTCTGTTATTGAGAATTATACGTTCAAAAATTAGTTGATGAGGCCTGTGTAGATTGCAATCGGCATGGCTGCAAACAATACCGAAATGATGATCGAATACCACACGCCAACCGATTTAATGACCGGAGCATATTTCTTGTGGTTCCAGCCCATGGTTTGAAATGCAGAAGCAAATCCGTGCAGCAGGTGGTAACACAGAGAAATCATAGACAATACATACAGGACTACGATCCAGATGTTCTGGAAGCTTTCAACCATAACGGCATAAAGGTTTTCACGGTTGTTCGCATCATGGGTAGGAATGCCTGTAAAACGAGAAACCACCCAGAAGTTCGAAAGGTGAACAACGAGGAAGATCAGCAGCAGAGTTCCCAACAGGCCCATAGACCGCGAGTACCATTTGCTGTTCGCACTGCCATTGTAAGCGGCATACTTTACCGGTCTTGCCTTCTGGTTATCGTAAGTTAGCCTGGCACTTTGTACAATGTGCAGGATCAGCCCGATAAACAGCACAATCTCGCCAGCGCGGATGGCCCAGTTACCTGCCATGAACTCAGCGCCGAGGTTAAATGTCTCTCCGCCGTCGTTCAGGAAAATAAGCGAATTGAGAAAACAATGAACGATCAAAAACAAGATCAGGAACAGGCCTGTGATGCCCATGACGACTTTTTTTCCTATAGACGAGGAAAAAGCTTTTCCGAAACTACTCATTAGATGTACTTTAATTTCTTTTATTTGCAAAAGTATTTAATAATATGGCTTAATGGTGCTACCTGCAAATCAAAAACACCACAAAGTCTTTATTTAGAAACATTCTAAAAATTCACGCTTTCGTATGAAATATTTAAGCCCAGCCCTGCGCCCTTTGTTGGTCGCGGCCCTTGCGCTTTCTTCATGTTCGCCTTCAGATGCACGCTTTGAAATCGAGTCTGATCATTTCGGGCCAAACGGAACACTGGGCATTTACCGCCAAGCCGAAACCAGGCCACTTGCGGCAATAAACCTGAATAATGCCAAACAGGAGTTCAAGCTGCCGTTCGCCGAAGAAGGTTATTACCTGATCAGGACCAGCAACGGACAGGTCAGAGAACGGCCCGGCCAGGACAGCCGTTACTTCATTTACCTGAAGGGAGGAAACTACAAGCTGCATGCAGATACGGCGTTCAACGCGCCATACCCGGTAACGGAATCAGACGTAACCGAAGCGCAGGAGCTGATCCATTTCTACAAGATCAGCAGGGCGAAACGGGCTGTCGTCGAGGCCGAGGTTGCACGCAAACGGCAGCAGATGGACAGCCGGGTATTCGACGACGTTCGCGAAGCGGCTGAAGAAGAAGACCGGTTGTTCCGGCGACTCGATGAAGGCAATATAGAGGCGGTGGGCGAATTCGCGGCGAAGTATCCCGATAGCAAACATACGCCTTTCCTTCTCCATGATCTGGACGAGGCTGGTAATTTCCCAAGACTTTACAAAAAGATCCTGACCGGGACAGCCCCGGCTGTTCAGCAGGAAAAAATGGCCCAAAAGCTCCTTGCGCAAGCGGAAGACGCCCTTGGCATGGAAGTGGGCGCAAGAATGGCTGCCATTGAGGGCCGCACACCTGCAGGCGGGAATTTTGATCCCGGCAAAGAACTGCGTAAACTGAACCTGATTATCGTCTGGACTTCATACGACAATGGTTTGCGGAAAAAACATCCTGAATTGATACGCCTGTATGAGGCGTATAAGGGTAAGGGCCTTCAGGTAATTGGCGTTTCGCTTGATAAAAATGAAAAATGGTGGAAAAGTGCCATCGATCACGACCGGCTTCCCTGGCCGCAGTACGCCGATTTGAAGGGCGCCCGTTCTCCAAACGCACAAAAGCTGAGCGGCATGATGCATCCATATTTGTTCCTGGTTAATAAAGACGGGAAAATCGTTTGCAGCAAACTCCTGCCTGATGAGGCCATTGCAGAGATTCAGCGGCGGCTTTAAGCAGCCGTTTGCAATATGCAAACGTTTGTGCTGAGCCGGCTGCAGTTTTATACTGACAAATATGAACTCTAAACGTTAAAAGCTATGGCAGGCTGCATACCGGCATTCATAACGGAGGGCACTGTTTGATTGGATACATAATACATAATACGTATATTGGAAACGTTAACCAAACACGTTGATGCAACAGAAACCGACTACGATTAAGGAGATAGCGAAAAAGCTGAATATTTCGATTTCAACGGTGTCGCGGGCGCTGCATGACCACCCCAGCATCGGGCTTATTACCAGGCAAAAGGTAAAGCGCATGGCCGAAGAGATGAACTACGAGCCAAACCAGACCGCTATTCTCTTTCAGAAAGGAAAAACGTACACTATTGGGGTCATTCTTCCCGAGCTGTCAGAGGACTTTTTTTCTTCTGCCATCAGTGCGATAGAAGATGTGGCGAACAAACGCAATTACAATGTGCTCCTGGCGCAGTCGCACGACGATCAGGACAAAGAGAAACAGCTTGTAGAAAAAATGAAAAACCACCGGGTCGATGGCTTGCTGGTATCTGTGGCCAAGACCACTTCAACCTTCGAGCATTTCGATATGCTGAAACGTTATAACATTCCCGTGGTTTTTTTTGACCGCGTACCGCCGCTGAAAGACATTCACTATGTGGCCTGTAATATGGAAACCGGCAGCATCGAAGCGGTTAATTACCTGCTTAAGAAAGGCCACCGCAGTATTGGCATGATCAACGGGCCTGCTACCCTGGCTGCCAGCGGACAGCGCAAGGAGGGCTACGTGAAAGCCATGCTGAAGAACCGGCTTAAGTTTGATCCCTCGCTGATCGTTGGCTGCGACCTGACGGAAAGTGGTACCATCAGGGCGCTGGACGAGCTGCTGGACAACCGGCGCAGGCCCACGGCCATTGTTACCTTTAACGATTATGTGTCGCTGTACGCCATCAGGCATGCCCGTAAACTGGGCATCGACCTGGCCAGCGATCTAGACTTTGTCAGTTACGCAAACCTGCCCATCATCAATTTTATGGACCATACGCCAATTGCGTCTGTTGAGCAATTTCCCTATGTGCAGGGACAGCGTGCCGCAGATATTCTCTTCGATTTACTGAACAGCAAATCTGAAGAAGGGCAGGCTGCCTTTTATAAGATCGTGATCGAGTCGCAGCTGGTGGAATCGCCGGCTAAAAAGCGCCAGGATGGCTAACCGCAGGCGATCTGCTTCCCCGGATGGTAAAATCAAGCAAACGTTTGTGCGAGGAATTGAGACCTGATTTCCATATGTTTGAAATTCAGCAACCAAGAAACTATCACGATGCAAGATATCATCCGTCAATTTGGTTTTTCACCCGAACGGTTCCGGATCCGGAAATTTGGCTCAGGGCTGATCAATCATACCTGGAAGGTGTATAACGATGAAGAGGCCTATATTCTTCAGCGTATCAATGACAAAGTATTTAAATATCCGCATCGCATTTCTGCAAACATCAGGAAGATCGACCATTACCTGAAAGCAAATTACCCCTCCTATCTTTTTGTTTCGCCCCTGCAACTGGCCGACGGCAGCTCACTGGTGCAAACAGCAGACAAAGGCTATTTTAGGGTATTTCCCTTTGTAGCGCAATCTGTAACCATCAATACCGTTGAGAACGAGACAGAGGCCTTCGAAGCAGCCTGCCAGTTCGGGCGCTTTACCCGGCTGCTTGCCGATTTCCCGATAACGGAACTAGCCCTGACGCTGTCAGATTTTCACAACCTGGAGCTCCGCGCGCAGCAGTTCAGGCAAGCCCGGGAGCATGCAGACAGCGAACGTCTGTTAAAAGCTGCTTCCTGGATTGACCAGGCGCTGCGGTATGAGGATATTTCTGATGCGTATACCGAGATTGTACGCAATAAACTTTTGCCCCAGCGGGTCATACATCACGATACCAAAATCAGCAATGTGCTTTTCGATCCGCATCAAAAAGGTTTATGCGTGATTGACCTCGATACCGTTATGCCCGGATATTTTATCAGCGATGTGGGGGACATGATGCGCACATACCTTTCGCCCGCAAATGAAGAAGAAAAAGATTTTTCGCGCATTTCGGTTCGCGGCGATTATTTCAGGGCCATTGTGAGCGGCTACCTGTCAGAAATGGGCGAGGTGCTCACACTGGCAGAAAAAGAGCGGTTTGTATACGGAGGCAAGTTTATGATTTACATGCAGGCCATCCGTTTTCTGACCGATTACCTGAATGGCGACAGTTATTATGGCGCGGCTTATCCTGATCACAACCTGGTCAGGGCCGGTAACCAGTTTACACTGCTTGAGCGGTACCTTGAACAGGAAGAAACTTTCGAACAGCTGGTTGATACCCTTTACGCCGCAAATATCCAGCACGAATAAACCACCTTATCCTATTTGTCAAACCCGGCCCTTCGCCGGGTTTTTGTTTTTCCCGCAAAAAAAAAGATGGTTCGGGTCATCGCGACCAGAACCACCACAATTATAACCAAACATGCCTGTTTTCAGGCAGTTTCTTTAAAAGCCGCTGTCGTCCAGGGCGAATGTATTTTTACGGGTTTTCCATTTTCCTTTGGTGAAATCCGGGAATTCCTGCGGTTTGTTGCCTTCTTTAAGCGACTGGGTAGAAAGCGGCATGATCACGCTCATGGTCACTGAATCGTACACATCGATGGGCGTCTGTTTTTTCTGTTTTACGGCCTGGATAAAGGCATTGAAAACATACCAGTCCATACCACCGTGACCGGCTCCTTCGGCCTGTTTTGAGTATTTCTTCCAGAGTGGGTGGTCGTATTTGTCGAACCATTCTTTTACAGGTTCCCAGGTATCATATTTTGGCGACTTGCCGTCTATATAAAGTGATTTGTTCACGTCCATCCAGATTCCCTTGGTTCCCTGAACCCTGAATCCGATCGAGTAGGGCCGGGGCAGGTGCGTGTCGTGCGAAAGCAGCACCGTCTCGCCGTTTGCACAGTTGAGCAGTGTGGTCGTCACGTCGCCATTTTTGTATTTGATCTTTGCATTGGGGTGGCCGGGCGACATCTCTTCAACGTAAGCAGCCAGGCCGCGGGCTTTAGAGCTGAACGAAACGAGGTTGGTAAAGCGGTTGCCGCGGTTAATATCGGCATACTGCATCAGTGGCCCAACGCCATGGGTGGGGTACAGGTCGCCGTCCTGATCAATGTTATATTGGGTCCGCCACTGCGCTTCGCTGAGCGCTTTTGGACCGAATTCAACACCGCCTCCGTAATAACTTTTGCCATCATTGAACAGGACGTTGCGCAGGTTGTGCTGGTAGCCCCCCTCCAGATGCACAAGTTCACCGAAAACCCCCTGGCGTACCATGTTCAGCACAGCCATAACATCGCGGCGGTAACAAACGTTCTCGAGCGTCATGTAAGGCATGCCTGTTTTCTCAGAAGTTTTGACAATATCCCAATGTTGATCTACCGTTAAACCGGCAATCACCTCACAGCCTACATATTTGCCGGCTTTCATTGAATCAACCGACTGCTGGTGATGGAACTCCCAGGGTGTGGCGATGATTACAGCATCAAGATCCTTGCGCTCGATCATCTTTTTGTAGGCATCGGTTCCGCCTGTATATTCTTTTGCTGCCGGACGCCCTTTTTTGGCAATAAAGTTCCTGCATACTTTGAGTGAACTCTCCTGGGTGTCGCAGATTGCAACGATTTCCACGTCATCGCGCAGACAGGCCTCGCTGATATGGCTCATACCACGCGCTCCTACGCCGATATAGCCAAGGCGCACCTTGCCGTCTGCGGCCGCAAAAAGTTTGCCTGTTGGCAAGATGGTAAAGCCTGCCGTCGCAACTGCGCCACTCTTAAGAAAATCTCTTCTTTCCATGGTTATTTAGTTTTTGTATGTTGATCCGTTTGGTTTCGGAAAGTGAAAGTAAAGATTGCCGGGCAAAAATGGAGTGCTTTGTGTAACGTATTTCAACGCAAACGTTTGATATCCAAAAAGCATAAATAGCCCGTTGAACAGCACGGAATGTACTGTTATTAAGCCCGCGATAGGTTGGCGGGCTGGCTGACCGGCCATTTGAATAAAAAGCAGGAAGAAGGTCTTAGTGTACGCGGCGGGAAAGTCACCTGCAGCAGATTGCTATGCGCAAACGTTTGTTCGGCAGCTGTACAATAAAAAAAGCAAGGGGTTGCCTTGCTTCGTGTAGGATTGTGATGGCTGCTGTCAGAACAGTTCCTGAAGATCACGGTCAACCATTGGTATTTTTTTAAGGAAATCATCAAAGCCCGGCCCATCGTGGTCGCTGTAGGTGCCATAGGCATCCAGAATGTAACCGATCGAACCCTCGTTGTCTTCGATCAGGTAGATGACAGAGTTATCGGCAGGGTCTGAATCGCCTTCGAACCTGAATGTTTTGATGATTTTCAGATCTTCAGGTTTATATATCTTGTTAATGCCTACACCCTGCATGCGCCCGTGGTCAGACATCTTGATTTCGTTATCATAGCCCTTTTGTCTTAACCGTTCCAAGACCTGGCTTAGTGTGGTCATTTCTAATGAATGTTCCATAGTTCCTCGTTAGTGGTGTGATGTAAAATAATAACAAGTACCTGGTAAAATAGTTTGCGTGTTTTAACGGCTCAGTTACGTAGTCTGCCCCTGAAAACCAAAGGAGCGGGTATTTGTTGTTAAGGCAAAGACTTTAAAAATTAAATTATGAAAAAGTACCTGTTTTTTGCCCTGGTTGCGGCCATCGGTCTGACATCATGCGATAAGGAAGATAAGGAACTGGCACGGGCCACCCTGAACAGAACCAATGATGGCTCGAGCGTAATCGGCGTAGCGAAATTTTTTGACGCCGGCGACGGTAAAATCAGGATGGCGCTGCGTATAGACTTCGCAGATCGGGCAGACAGTACAGTAGCCGTTCATTTCCATGAACATGGCGACTGCGGCAACATGGGTGAAAACGCACACGGTCACTGGAACCCGACAAAAGAGGCGCATGGTAAGTGGGGTTCGGGAAGCTACCACTCTGGCGATATCGGCAACATTGAGCTGGATGCTAAAGGACAGGGCGAAATCATTGTAACGACCGACCGCTGGTCAATTGCCAACGGGGATGCGAAAAGCATTATCGGCCGCGGCATCATTGTTCATGGTGGTACAGACGATTACAAAACCCAGCCAACCGGCAACTCAGGCCCGCGCATTGGCTGCGGTGTCATCGAAGCCATTAAATAATTTTTGCTGCCAGCTGTGGAATATGAAGCAGGCCTGTCATCGTGTTAAAAAAACCTAACCGTTATGGCAACTCTTCAGATTCCGCAGGGCAGCAAGGCTCGCCCGGGATTACCCAAAACAGCTCCATCGACCGACCTGACCGCCATGGTTGATCTGGCGTTCCTGCTGATCACATTTTTTATGCTGACCACCAGTTTATCGCGCTTCCAGGCCATGGATGTAGCACGGCCGGTGCCCAGCGACAGGCCTGCACACTATCCGGCCTCGCGTACACTCACACTTGTACTTGGTAAAAACGACCGTGTTTTGTGGTACATGGGCGAGCCGGGTACAACAAACATGAAGCTTGCTCCGCTGCCGGCCGTCAGGAAGGTGCTGCTTGCGAGAAAAACCGAGCTGCTTAAACAGCAAAAAGACCTCATCGTTATCATCAAGCCGGCTGCCGCCTCGCGTTATTCGAACCTGGTCGATATTCTTGATGAACTGAATATTACCCGGGTAAAAACCTATACGCTGGCAGATGCCGATCAATCATTGCTTGCTGAAGAGAAAGCCGCGCTCAGGCGAAACGGAATATGACTAAACAAATAAGGCGCTGGTCACAGCGCCTTATTTGTTTATTGAACCTGGTTAAAGAGCAAATGCCTTTTTAACCTCGTCAACATAATCCAGTTTCTCCCAGGTAAAAAGCTCAACCTCGACGGTTACCTCTTCACCGCCCGGGCTTCTGAATGTTTTGGTCACGATTTCCGGCTGACGGCCCATGTGGCCGTATGCCGCTGTCTCGCTATAAATCGGATTCCGGAGTTTCAGGCGCTGCTCGATAAAGTAAGGACGCATGTCGAAAATCTCTGATACAATCCGGGCAATTTCCCCATCAGTCTGGCTAACCTTCGCAGTACCGTAGGTGTTGATATAAATACCCATTGGCTTGGCTACGCCGATGGCATAACTGACCTGCACAAGCACCTCATCTGCCACGCCTGCAGCAACGAGATTTTTGGCAATGTGCCTTGTTGCATATGCTGCGGAACGGTCTACTTTTGACGGGTCTTTTCCCGAGAAAGCACCACCGCCGTGCGCGCCCTTACCACCGTAGGTGTCAACGATAATCTTGCGGCCAGTCAGACCGGTATCGCCATGCGGGCCGCCGATAACGAATTTGCCGGTCGGGTTAATGTGGTACTCGATCTCGTCATTAAAAAGATGTGCGTACTGCGGATATTTTTTAATGATTCTTGGAATCAGGATGCCTGTAAGATCTTTTTTGATCTGGGCAAGCATGGTGGTTTCTTCAGCGAAGTCATCATGTTGTGTTGAGATCACGATGGCGTCAATGCGGTGCGGCCTGTTGTTATCGTCATACTCGAGCGTTACCTGCGATTTTGCATCCGGACGGAGATAGGTGATCTCTTTATTCTCCCGGCGCAGTGCCGCCAGTTCCTGCAGCAGCTTGTGTGAAAGATCGAGCGCAAGCGGCATGTAATCGTCTGTCTCGTTCGTGGCGTAGCCAAACATCATGCCCTGGTCGCCAGCTCCCTGTTCTTCTTTGCTTTTGCGGTCCACACCCTGGTTAATGTCTTGCGACTGTTCATGAATGGCAGATAAGATCCCGCAAGAGTTGGCTTCGAACATATATTCGCTTTTCGTATACCCGATCCTGCGGATTACGTCACGGGCAATCTGTTGAACGTCCAGGTATGTTTTTGATTTCACCTCGCCGGCTAAAATGACCTGCCCGGTGGTTACAAGCGTTTCACAGGCAACCTTTGAATCGGCATCAAAAGCCAGGAAATTATCGATCAGTGCGTCTGAAATCTGGTCGGCGATTTTATCAGGATGTCCTTCAGAAACGGACTCTGACGTGAAAAAATACGACATTTTAAATAATTAAATTTTTGAAATCTAAACAATTAAATAAAATGGCTGTTGATCCAGGAAAACAGGCTGTAAATCGAAGTGAAGGTACAATTAGCACTTTTTTTTACGTGGTTGCAATCCGGCCATTTACATGGTTTGAGCAAATCAGTCCACTTTAACGCGACAAAGTTAAGGTATTTTTTATTTTAAATCCCGTTTTTGAAAAGTAAAAAAGCGCTTGAAAGCGATGTTGCAGGCACTGTTTGTAATGCAATTGGAAAATTATAGATTATTTTGCAAGACAAGTTCAAAACAGCGTGCAGAAGCGTACAAATATCCTCTTCATCATCAATCCCATTTCAGGGGGAACCCGTAAATCACGCGTACCGGCCCTGATAGACCGCTACCTGGACAAAGCCAGATACAATCCGAATTTTCGTTTTACCGAACACCGTGGCCATGCAGCCGAACTGGCCGACGAGGCCCTGCGCAAACAGTTTGACATCCTGGTGGCCGTGGGCGGCGACGGTACGATCAACGAAGTAGCCGGTAAGGTCATGGAGCATGGCAAGACACTGGGCATTATCGCGCTTGGCTCAGGCAATGGCCTGGCGCGTTTTCTGCAGATTCCGCTCGACCCGAAGAAAGCGATCCAAAGCCTGAATACGGGGCGGGAACTTGCTGTGGATACCGCGGTTTTCAATGACCGTGTATTTTTTAACATGGCAGGCATGGGCTTCGATGCGCATCTGAGCTCGGTGTTTGCCGAAGAAAAAGGCCGCGGCCTGCTGGGCTACCTGCGGCAGGGGCTGGCCGAGATCGGCACCTATGGGTCCAAACATTACCAGATTTCAGTCGACGGGAAAGCCTATGTGCGGGAGGCATTTGCCATCAGCATCGCAAACTCATCGCAATATGGCAACAACGTTTTTATTGCGCCTCAGGCATCCGTTACCGATGGCCTGCTTGAAGTGTGCATCATCAAGCCCTTCCCGCTTCGCAGGTTACCGGAAATAGCCTGGGTCATGCTTCGCCGGAAAGCGCACACATCAGACCTGATCGAGATCATCAGCGGGAAAGAAATCCTGATCTCGCGCGATACCGAAGCGGCTGTCCATATTGACGGCGAGCCGCTGTATATGGGAAAAGACCTGCATATCAGCGTCAGGCCCGCTTCCTTAAACATCATCGTTCCCAACCATACCTTATAATATATATAGCATACAATGAAACCAAAGAAGAACGGCCTTAGCGAACTGGGTGGCATCATGTACTCGACCGATCCGGGATTTACGTTCGAGGCGCCCGAACCGGAAGAAACGCCGGCCAACAAGCAGCAGGACCTGCGGGTGCAGCTGGACCGTAAAAACCGCGGCGGCAAAGCTGTGACGCTCGTTACCGGCTTTCGCGGGAACGACAGCGACCTCCAGGCACTGGGCAAGTTGCTGAAAAGCAAATGCGGTGTCGGCGGTTCTGCAAAAGATGGGGAAATCATCGTGCAGGGCGATTTCAGGGACAAAGTGCTGCAGCTGTTGATCGAGCAGGGCTATAAAGCCAAAAAGGCTGGCGGGTAATTAAGATTAATCGTTTTACTAATTTGTAAATCAGGAGATTAGGCGTTAGTGTACTTGCCACAATAAGTTAAAAAATGCACAAAAAATGCTGCGGCTTTGGCAACGAAGCTGTTACCTTTGCGCTACTAACTTATTATTCACCTCATGATTAAAGCCAAGCTGACAGCGCCGGATTTAAGTGACTTAAATCTGAACGCCGCAACTGTTTATTATCAATTGAGTCCCGCCGAACTGATCGAGGCGGCGCTGAAAAGAAACGAAGGTACACTTGCCGATTCCGGAGCCCTTGCTATAGACACCGGTATGTTTACGGGGCGGTCACCCAAAGACCGCTTTATCGTGTCAGACGACCTGACCAGGGACCTGGTCTGGTGGAGCGATATCAATATTCCGTTTGACGGTGAGAAAGCAGACCGGCTGTTTGACAGGCTGATCGATTACCTTGAAAACAAACCGGTGTTCGTGCGCGATGCTTTTGCCTGCGCCGATCCAGCTTATAGGCTGGGCATTCGTGTCATTACCGAAACAGCCTACCAAAACCTGTTCGCCTACAACCTCTTTCTGCGGGCCGAAGAAGGTAAACCGGCCGATCCCTCCTGGACCATCGTTGCGGCTCCCGGCTTTCTTGCCGATCCGGAGCGCGATGGCACGCGGCAGGCCAATTTCTCGATCATTGACTTTACGAAAAAAAGGATCATGATCGGCGGAACAGGATATACCGGTGAAATTAAAAAGGGGGTATTCTCCGTGCTGAACTTCCTCTTGCCGGTTGAACACCAAGTACTCCCGATGCATTGCTCGGCAAACACAGGCCAAAACGGCGATACGGCCTTGTTCTTTGGCCTGTCGGGCACCGGGAAAACAACCTTATCTGCAGATTCAGAGCGGGCACTTGTTGGCGACGACGAGCATGGCTGGTCTGATCAGCACGTGTTTAATTTCGAGGGAGGCTGTTACGCCAAGTGTGTCAATCTCTCAGCAGAAAATGAGCCAGAAATCTTTAATGCCATCCGTTTCGGTGCCCTGCTTGAGAATACCAATTATTTTTCAGGCTCGCGCGAGGTTGATTTTTCAGATATCAGTAAAACTGAAAACACCAGGGTGGCCTATCCCATCCATTATATCAGCAACGCTGCAAAGCCCTCTGTGGCACCGCTTCCAAAGCATATTTTTTTCCTGACGGCCGATGCCTTCGGCGTATTGCCGCCCATTTCCCGGCTGGATGCCAGGCAGGCCATGTTTCATTTTATTTCCGGGTACACCGCTAAAGTTGCAGGCACAGAAGCCGGCGTACTCGAGCCGCAGGCTACTTTCTCGGCCTGTTATGGAAAAGCCTTTCTTCCCCTGCACCCCGTAACCTATGCCAACCTGCTCGGCCAGAAAATGGAACAGCATGAGGTATCGGCCTGGCTGATCAACACGGGCTGGTCTGGCGGACCCTACGGTACCGGCAGCCGCATCAAACTAAGTTATACCCGGGCCATGATCCGTGCCGCCATGAAAGGTGCGCTTGCTGAAGTGGACTTTAACATTCATCCTGTTTTTGGCCTGCAGGTACCGGCAATTTGCCCGGGTGTTCCGACAACGCTGCTCGACCCGGCCGGCACCTGGACAGATGGCGCGGCCTACACGCATAAAGCCAGGGAGCTTGCAGACGCATTTGTTAACAATTTCAGACAATTTGAAGATGCTGCAGATACCGGTTTGCTCCAGGCCTTGCGGGAACCCGCGGCGCAGTAAACAGGCCCTGATCAGGAAAGGAAAAGAAACGTTAAACTGACGGCAATAGGGTGCGATTGTAAAAATGTGCTTATATAAGCCCTAAATGCGGTTTAAACTGCTTTTTTTTCTTTAAAAATTTGCAAATCATTAATTTTTTAGTTTTTATTGTGAAAGAATTGTCTCCCCAAGAGGCAATTTTTTGTTAGTACACCTCGCTAAGTCAGGGATATGTTTATGGATGATGGGCGCACGATTTGTGCAGAAAGAGCGGTCAGAGGGTCTCTTTTTAAATTAATTTGTAATTTAAACCAAAATTTTAAATTTGTTTCCGCAACAAAACAAGCTGGGCTGACGTTGTGTATTACCAATCCACTATTTAAAAAATAAAAAAACAAAAACTAAAAACTAAAAATTAAAAAAATGGCAAACGCACCAAAACCTACTACAGTTAAAAAAGAGAGCTCTTCTGCCTCTAATTTATTTGCTACTTTGGTTATTCCTATCTGTATCATCATTGGGGTTCTCCTGTTTAAATTCGTACTGGGCGCTCCTGAACACTTCATTGACAACAACCCGGAAAATTTGCCAAAAACTGGTGACTATTTTGGAATGGCCTATAAAGGTGGATTCATCGTGCCAATCCTGATCGGCCTGTTGCTGATGGTAATTGTATTCTCTGTAGAGCGTTTTATCGTGATCGGTAAAGCTTCAGGTAAAGGCAACCTGGATACTTTCGTAAGAAAAGTACAAAGCAACCTGAGCACCAACAACATCGAAGCTGCAATGGCTGAGTGCGATAAACAACAAGGTTCTGTTGCGAACGTAATCAAATCTGGCCTGAAAAAATACCGCGAGGTAGAAGCCGACACCAATCTTGACGTTGAGCAATCTGTTGTAGCGATTCAGAAAGACATCGAAGAAGCTACTTCGCTTGAAATGCCTATGCTTGAGCAAAACCTGACCGTTATAGCTACCCTGGTATCGATTGGTACACTGATGGGTCTGTTGGGTACGGTAACAGGTATGATCAGGGCTTTCGCCGGTCTGGCAAACTCTGGTGCTCCTGACCAGGCTGCACTTGCAACAGGTATCTCTGAGGCCCTTGTAAATACAGCTACAGGTATCTCTACATCGACACTGGCGATCATCATGTACAACATCTTTACTTCAAAGATCGACAAACTGACTTACGCCATTGACGAAGCTGGTTTCAGCATCGTACAGACCTATGCTTCTACGCATAAATAATCATTAGTGTAAAAAAAGTTTCACCGGCTTTATGGAAAACCGGTTACAAGAACATCATTCATTAAAACACTAACAAGTTTATATTATGCCAAGAGTCAAAATACCAAGAAAGAGTACAGCGATAGACATGACCGCCATGTGCGATGTCGCGTTCCTGCTGCTCACTTTCTTTATCCTGACGGCAACGTCAAGGCAGCCAGAACCCTTGGAAGTAACTACACCTTCATCGACCATCATTACCAAAGTACCAGATGCAGACATCGCGCTGCTGACAATCGGGCAGGGAAAGGTTTTCTTTGAAGTTGCAGGTACCAAGATCCGTAAACGTACCCTGCAGTTAATGGGCGAAAAATACGGTATCAAATTTACACCACAGGAAGAGGAACGTTTTTCAGTGATCTCATCTTTCGGTGTACCCATGGGCAATCTGAAACAATTCATCAATATGGATGGGGAGCAACGCAAGAAGTCTGGAATCCAAACCGGAATCCCGACCGATTCAGTTGATAACCAGCTGTATAACTGGATCTACCAGTCGCGCGTTGCCGTAAAGGAAATCGATAATACCGATATGCGTATCAGTATTAAAGGAGATGCGAAAGAAGAGTACCCTGCGGTCAGGAAGATCGTAGACATTCTTCAGAAGCAGAAAATGAACAAATTTAGTTTAATCACCTCGGCTGAAGGAAGCCCTAAAGAATAAGAAGATGGCAGAATTAAATACCGGCGGCGACGGTGGTAAAGGCGGCAAGGTAAGAAGTAAGAAACAATCAACCCGTGTAGACTTAACTGCAATGGTGGATCTGGCCTTCCTTCTGATCACCTTCTTCATGCTGACCACTACCCTGTCTAAGCCACAGGCCATGGACGTGGCCAAGCCTGATAAAGACGAGAAAAACGATACAAAACTGGAACTGCGGGCTTCAACCGCCATGACCATCCTGCTCGGTAAAAACGACAAGATTGCCTGGTACATGGGCGAAGCAGGAAAGTCAGAGCCTAACATTGTAGGCTTCGGCGACATCCGCAAAGCGCTGCTCGACAACAAAAAGAAGGTTACAGATATGTATGGCAACGACCCGAAAAGGCAGTTAACCGTCGTGATCAAACCAACTGAGGGTGCCAACTACAAAAATTTTGTAGACATCATGGACGAGCTGGCAATTGCGAAAATTAAAACTGCTCCGGCGATCGACGATGATCCGAAAAACCTTCTTGAAGGTGAAAAGGACTTCATGAAAAAGGCAGGAATTTTATAACAACATTAATAACATAAAGCTATGTTTGGTTCGAAGTTAGATATTTTCAAGAGAGAGTGGCTGGATGTTGTGTTTGCAACGAAGAACAAGAGTTACGGCGCCTATGAGCTGCGTAAATCGAATGCTTCCAACACGACCAAATCCCTGCTCTTCGCTTCAGCCGCATTTGTCCTGCTGTTTTTCGCTCCCAAGATCTATTCACTGATCAAAGGTTCGTTACCAGAAGACGATGAAGTGCTGAAGCAAACAGAAGTGGTTGTGGCGCCGCCACCACCCGTAAACCCGGAGACACCTCCGCCGCCACCGGTGGAGCCGCCGCCTCCAAGAACAGACCAGGTTAAATTCCCGCCGCCCATCGTTAAACCCGATGAGCAGGTGCGCGACGAGGAGCCACCTACCGTAGAGGATTTGAAAAAAGCCGACCCCGGTCAGAAGACCATTGCCGGCGACCCGACTGCTGATGTGAACATCAATGTTCCTGTCGGCGAAGGCCCTAAACAGGCTGCGGTTGTTGAAGACAATACGGTATACGCTTTCTCATCAATCGAGAAAAACCCGGAATATCCGGGAGGCCTGCCTGCCTTCTATAAATACCTCGCTGATGCGATCAAATATCCGCCTCAGGCAGCTGAGCAAAACATCCAGGGAAAAGTAAACATGTCTTTCGTTGTGGAAAAAGACGGTTCACTGACCGATATCAAAGTCGTTAAAGGCCTTGGCTACGGTACGGATGAAGAAGCAAAGCGGGTACTTAAAGCGAGCAGAAAATGGATTCCTGGAATCCAAAACGGTAAACCGGTACGTGTAAGTTACAATATTGCCATTTCCTTCACACTGGGGAACTAAATATGTTCAAAAACAATCCATTCAAGCAGAAATCGCCCCAAAAGCGATTTCTGCTCATTTTAGGCCTTTTTATGTTCGCCTTTTACCTCGTTATGGGCGTCTATGTGATCATGTGGACAGACTTTCCCTGGAGGCTGCAGCCGCACTGGCGCATATCGCTGGGTGTGCTGCTGATCGTTTATGCTTTTATCCGTTTTACGCGACTAATGAGTACTCATGATGAATAGATTGTCTGTTGCTTTATTGCTTTTACTGGGCGCCGCCGCCTGCAGGAATACCCCTGAAAAATCGCCGGAAGAAAAGGAAGTTGCCGAAACACGCACCTCGGGTACGGTAAAGATCCTTGTTGACGAAACCTTCCTGCCAATTGTGAACGATCAGATCGAGGTTTTTCAGAGCGATTATCCTGATGCTGTGATCACGCCTGTTCCGGGTTACGAAAACCGAATTCTGCCCACGTTTCTTAACGACAGTGTGCGGGTGGTCGTTTTATCAAGAATGCTTACACCAGACGAGGAAAAGTATTATACCAGACGCAGAATCAAGGTCGGTACCTCCCGTTTTGCCATTGACGGGATTGCACTGATTACCCATAAGGGCAATAAAGACAGCACGATCAGCGTTAATGATGTGAAGGAAATCCTCAGGGGGAATCAGCCAACTAAACAACTTGTATTTGACAATCCATACTCATCTACCTTACGGTATTTCAGGGAACTTGCAGGCGTAAAGGAACTGCCTAAAAAAGGCGTATATACTTTGCAATCGAACAATGACGTAATCAAATACGTCGCGTCACACCCTGGTACAATAGGTGTGGTCGGTGTGAACTGGTTGTCTGAAAAAAACAGCAGCGCTGCAGCAGCATTGAGTCAGGTCAGGATGGTCGGCGTCAGGTCAGAAAAGGACCAGATGTACTATAAACCCACCCAGGAAAACCTGATGAACGGCATGTACCCCTTTTTGAGGAACATTTATATTATAAATTGCGAGGGAAGGGAAGGTTTAGGCACGGGATTCGCAAACTGGTTGTTAAGTCAGAGGGGGCAGATCATCGTATTAAAATCAGGACTTGGGCCGCATAAATTGAACCCCCGGACGATTAATTTGACAAAAAGTACCAACTAAATTTTATATTTGAAGATAGGCAGGGCAACACTTGCCATGAAACCACTAAAAAACAATTTTTGAACCATGAAAATGATTAAGAAAGTAACCTTAAGTGTAGGTTTAGTATTGGCAGGTTCAGCAATTTATGCTCAAAACATAGAAGATGCTAAAAAAGCCCTCGATGCAGAACAGTATCAGAAGGCGGCATCAATGCTGAAATCGCTTGTCAAAGCTAAAAGCGGGGATGGAGAGAATTACTTTTACCTGGGGCAGGTTTACCTGGCGCAGGATTATCCTGATTCGGCCCGTGCTGTGTTCCAGCAGGGAGTTGCGGCTGATGCCAAGTTTGCATTGAACTATGTAGGCCTGGGCCAGTCAGATCTGCGCGCCAACAACGCGGCTTCTGCCAAAACCAATTTTGACAAGGCTATCGACCTTGGTAAGAAAGATTACAATACGTTCCTGGAAATCGGACGTGCCTATATTGCACAGGATAAGCCAGACTATAAAGCTGCGCTGCCCATTCTGCAGAAAGCTGACGAACTGGATGCTAAAGACAAGGACCCGCGGCCGTTTGTAGCCCTGGGCGACTTTTACGCGAAACAGCGCAACAACAATGAGGCTCTTGGCCCATACATGCGTGCCGAAGGTATGGACGAAAAGCAGTTTCGTGCAAAGGTTCAGATCGGTAAAATGTACAAGGAAGCCCGCGCATGGCAGGAGTCTGAAGCAAAACTTAAAGAAGTTGTGGCAGCAGATGCAAACTATGGTCCGGCTTACCGCGAACTGGCCGAGCTTTACCTGCAATGGGGTAATTTCGGTGCAGATGCCGAAAAAACCAAACTGGCGCTTGATAACTACAGGAAATACCTGGACCTGACCGACAAATCGTTTGACTCACGTCTTCGTTACGCCCAGTTCCTGACTTACGCACGTGACTACGCGACATTGGGGCAGGAAGCAACAGCGCTGGCCGGTATGATCAAAGCTGACAACCCGAAACTGCTGGTGTTGAACCGTCTTAAAGGTTATTCAGCCTACGAAAACAAACAATATCCTGAAGCGTTAAAATCAATGACCGACTTTTTCGCACAGGCTAAGGATACATCACGTATCGTTGGACAGGATTATGTTTACCTGGGTAAAGCCAAACTGAAATCAGGCGACAGCACCGGTATTGCAGATGTGCTGAGGGGTGTTGCAAAAGATACAACTGTAGCTGAATCTTTGGAAGAACTTGCTGATACCTTCCGGGTACAGAAAAAGTATGACAAAGCTGCCCAGATGTACGCAACTACCGTCAAATACAACCCTAAAGGCAAGAACGCAGTAACCAATTATTTCTGGGTTGGTGCCATGCGTTACCTGCAGTCTTATACTGCACAGGCCGCAAAACAGCCGGTAGACAGGGCCATGCTCGTAGAAGGTGATTCTGCACTGGCCCGCGTGAACCGTGTGGCGCCTGAATTTGAGCTTGCCTACATCTACCGTGCGCGTATTGCCAACATGTTGGATGATAAAGCTGCGCCTAAAGGCCTGTCTGCTCCGATCTTCGAAAAGTTCATCAACCTGGTGACTGTAGAAAAACCGGAAAAAGCAGCTAAGAACAAAGCTTATCTCGCAGAAGCTTATGAAAACCTTGGTGACTGGTACGCATTGTCTGACAAGACAAAAGCGGTAGACTACCTGAAAAAAGCATTGGAGCTGAATCCCAACAGCAATTATGCAACTGCAAAACTGCAGGAACTTCAAGGTCCGCCGGCAGGTGCGGCAAAACCAAAAGCACCGATTAAGAAAAAGTAGTCCGGATTTCCGGATAAAGAAGAGCCGGGACGAATGTCCCGGCTTTTTTATTGCCATCTGGGGCGTCCTGTTTGCATTCCGCCTATTTTCTATTACTTTTGCTACAAAATCGACAGCTATGCAGGCTCACAGTGCTCCTATTGACTTTTTACCGATCCTTTTCCAGGTAATCGTGGCGCTTGGTTTCGTGGTAACCACCCTGGTGGCTACACATTTCCTTGGGCCTAAACGCAAAACGGCAGATAAGCTTGAAACCTTCGAGGCGGGTATCAAAGTAGTTGGTAACGCGCGCTCGCCCTTTTCCATTAAATACTTTGTTGTTGCCATCCTGTTCGTTCTGTTTGATGTGGAGGTTATTTTCATGTATCCCTGGGCGGTCAACTTCCGGGAACTGGGTATGAACGGCATGATTGAAATGTTCATTTTTATGGGAACATTGCTGCTTGGATTTATTTATGTACTGAAGAAAAAAGTGCTGGACTGGAACTAAGTCAGGCTTTGCCGGTAAAGGCGGTCTATGCCTGCAGGGGCCATGATTTTTCTTATTTAGATTGTTTCTAAATCATGTGGCTGTAAGCCTTTTCCCTTTAAAATATCGTAAATTTGTTGCTCATTCTGTGTAGGGAATGGGCATTTTTCTTTTACTGACATGAGTGATATTAAGATAGTTGATGCGCCTCCGGGAATAGAGGGTTCTGGCTTCTTTGCCACCTCTTTAGATAAAGTGATTGGGCTGGCGAGGTCGCACTCTTTGTGGCCTTTGCCTTTTGCAACTTCGTGCTGCGGCATAGAGTTCATGGCGACCATGGGTTCACACTATGACTTTGGGCGGTTCGGTTCAGAGCGATTAAGCTTTTCGCCGCGTCAGGCTGACCTGTTGATGGTGATGGGCACAATTGCCAAGAAAATGGGTCCGGTCCTGAAGCAGGTTTACCTGCAAATGGCAGAACCACGCTGGGTCATGGCTGTTGGTGCATGTGCAAGCAGTGGCGGTATCTTTGATACGTACTCCGTGCTGCAGGGCATCGATGAGATCATCCCGGTTGATGTCTATGTACCCGGCTGTCCGCCGAGGCCTGAAGGCATTTTGGACGGTTTCCAGAAGATCCAGGAGTTGGTAAAGAGCGAATCGCTCAGAAGAAGAAACTCTCCTCAGTATAAAGAATTGCTGGCGCAATACGGAATTCAATAATGGAAGAAACGACTGTTAACCACGAGCTGCTGCAAAAATTAAGTGCCAGGTTTGGCGAACGCATCATTTCGGTTACTGAGCCTTACGGACTGCTAACCTTCGAGACAGGGAAAGACGCGGTGATCGATGTTCTTGAATTCCTCAAAAAAGACCTCGGCTTTACTTTCCTGACTGACATTACTGCGGTGCATTACCCTGAGAAACATGCTTTGGCAGTGGTTTATCACCTGCATAACCTGGTGCAGCGTCAGCGCATCCGGATGAAGGTATTTTTGTCAGAAGACAAGCCTGTCATCCCATCGGCTACTTTGCTATGGAACGGGGCGAACTGGATGGAACGAGAGACCTACGATTTTTTCGGGATCCGTTTTGAAGGCCATCCCGACCTCAGGAGAATTTTGAACATGGATGAGCTGGGCGTACACCCGATGCTTAAACAATACCCATTGGAAGATCCAAACAGGGTAGATAAAAAAGACGAATATTTTGGCCGTTAAACCAATTGGTTTAATGCCCGGAAATAACCCGACAAACACACTCAGGTGAATTGAGGATGAATATGAATCAGAACCATCCGTTATTGACAGACAACGATCCGCAGGAAGAGTTGGTAACCCTGAATTTGGGTCCGACGCACCCTGCTACACATGGTGTTTTTCAAAATGTGCTTCAGCTCGACGGCGAGCGTATTGTGAGCGGCGTGTCTACCATCGGTTACATTCACCGCGCTTTTGAGAAAATCGCAGAACACCGCCCATTTTACCAGATTACCCCATTGACCGACCGGTTGAACTATTGTTCATCGCCGATCAACAACATGGGCTGGCACATGACCGTCGAGAAATTGCTGAACATCCAGTTGCCGAAGCGTGTGGATTACCTGCGGGTCATCATCATGGAGCTTTCGCGTATTGCCGACCACATTATCTGCAATACGATCATTGGGCAGGATACGGGGGCAACCACGACGTTCCTGTACCTTTTCCAGTTCCGGGAACACATTTACGAAATATTTGAAGAAGTATGCGGCGCCCGCTTAACAACCAATATTGGCCGGATCGGCGGATTCGAGCGCGACTTTAATTCAATTGCATTTGATAAGATCAGGAAGTTCCTGAAAGAATTCCCGGACGCCCTTCGGGAGTTCGAGAAGCTGCTGAACCGCAACAGGATCTTTATTGACCGTACCGCCGGCGTGGCCAGGGTGAGTGCTGAGCAAGCCCTCGATTACAGCTGGACCGGACCCTTGCTGCGTGCAGCCGGTGTGGATTATGATGTCCGGGTCAGTGAACCCTATTCATCTTACGAGGAGTTTGACTTCGAGGTACCGGTTGGTACGAGCGGCGACATCTACGACCGTTTCCTGGTTCGTAATGAGGAAATGTGGCAAAGTTTAAAGCTGATTACGCAAGCGCTTGAGAAAGTTGAAAAAGAGCCGAAAGGTATTTTTCACGCCGATGTGCCTGAGTTTTACCTGCCGGCTAAAGAAGAGGTATACAACAATATGGAGGCGCTCATTTACCATTTCAAGATCGTCATGGGAGAAATTGATGCGCCAAAAGCTGAGGTCTACCATGCCGTTGAAGGCGGGAATGGTGAGCTTGGATTTTACCTCATTAACGATGGCGGACGCACACCTTACCGCCTGCATTTCCGCAGGCCAAGTTTTATCAACTACCAGATGTTTGCACCCATGAGTAAGGGCATGCTACTGTCAGATGCGATCATCAACATGAGCAGCATGAACATAATTGCAGGAGAATTAGATGCTTAAAGTAGAAGAACACAGCCCTGTAGAATTTTCAGCAGACCTGATCGGCAGGTTTGATGAGATCATTGCCCGGTATCCGGGAGGAAAACAAAAATCAGCGCTTTTGCCTATACTGCACCTGGTGCAGGCCGAACTGGGCTGGCTCAGTACGACTGCAATGGACAAGGTTGCGGCTTACCTGCAGATCAGACCCATCGAGGTTTACGAGGTTGCCTCGTTTTATACGATGTACTTTTTAAAACCCCAGGGTAAATTCATGCTCGAAGTGTGCCGCACAGGCCCCTGCTGCCTGGTCGGTGCAGAAAAGATCCTCGACCACCTGGAAACCAGGCTTGGCGTAAAGGAAGGCGAGGTGACGCCAGACGGCCTGTTCAGTTTCAGGGGCGTTGAGTGCCTGGCCGCCTGTGGTTATGGTCCGGTCTTGCAGATTGGCCCTGAATACACGTTTTATGAAAACCTGACCACCGAAAGTGTGGATCAGCTTATTGAAGATTTAAAGAAAAAAAGTTGAAGAAAGGACCTGCGGTAGGCCGGAAGTGATTTCGGGTACACAGTTCCAAATCTGACAGCATATGAGCCGTAAATTATTACTCGAACACATCAACGTACCTGGCATTGCCGGGCTGGATGTTTACAGGCAGAAAGGCGGATACCGTGCGGTTGAGAAGGCCCTGAAGACCCTTACTCCTGATGAAGTGGTAGAGGAGGTCAAAAAGTCCGGTCTTCGCGGGCGGGGCGGCGCCGGTTTCCCGACAGGCATGAAATGGAGTTTCCTGGCCAAGCCCGAAGGTGTGCCGCGTTACCTGGTCTGCAATGCAGATGAGTCTGAACCCGGTACCTTCAAGGACCGGTACCTCATGACGCACATTCCGCATGCGCTGATCGAAGGGATGATCGTTTCGAGTTACGCGCTTGGTGCGAAGGCCTCCTACATCTACGTACGCGGGGAGATGATGCCCCAGATCCGCATCCTGGAAAAGGCTATTGCTGAAGCGCGGAACGCAGGTTTTCTTGGTAAAAATATTCTTGGTACGGGTTACGAGCTGGAGCTGTATGTACAGCCGGGCGGCGGCGCCTATATCTGCGGCGAAGAAACAGCCCTGCTTGAATCGCTGGAGGGCAAACGCGGTAATCCGCGCATTAAGCCGCCGTTTCCGGCCATTGCAGGCCTTTACGGCTGTCCGACGGTGGTCAACAATGTAGAATCCATTGCCGCTACGGTTCCCATTATCAATGATGGCGGCGAAGAATACGCCAAGATCGGCATCGGGCGCAGCACCGGCACAAAACTGATCTCGGCATCCGGTAACCTTGCGCGCCCGGGCGTGTATGAAATTGAACTCGGCCTTCCGGTTGAAGAATTTATTTATTCAGATGAATATTGCGGCGGTATTGCGAACGGCAAACGACTGAAAGCAACGGTAGCAGGCGGCTCTTCGGTGCCCATCCTGCCGGCTAACCTGACGCTGAAGCTTGCCAACGGTGAGCCACGGCTGATGAGTTACGAATCGCTTTCGGAGGGCGGCTTCGCCACCGGCACCATGCTTGGTTCAGGCGGCTTTATTGCTTTTGACGAAGACCAGTGCATTGTGCGCAACACCTGGAACTTTTCAAGGTTTTATCACCATGAGAGCTGCGGACAGTGTTCGCCGTGCCGGGAGGGAACAGGATGGCTGGAGAAAGTGCTTCACCGTCTGGAGTACGGGCATGGCAAAATGAGCGATATAGACCTGTTGGTCGATGTGGCCAGAAAAATAGAAGGAAATACAATCTGCCCGCTGGGAGATGCTGCTGCATGGCCGGTTGGCAGTGCGATCAGGCATTTCAGGGATGAATTTGAGTGGCATGTGAAAGAGCCGGTCAAGAGCCAGACCCAGAATTATGGCCTGGCAGATTATGCCAAGCCAATCGAAAAGACGGCTGAAGTAAAAGCTGCCGAATAAATTGAAAACCTGCCTGAAAAGGCATCAAGATAACTATCATTTGATATGAGTGATAATAAAGTGAAGGTTACGATAGACGGGATCACTGTCGAGGTAGAGAACGGTACGACCATCCTGAATGCCGCAAGGCAGATTGGCGGAGACATTGTTCCGCCGGCAATGTGCTATTACTCCAAGCTCAAAGGCAGTGGCGGCAAATGCCGTACCTGTATCGTAAAAGTGAGCAAGGGTTCTGAGAAAGATCCGCGGCCAATGCCGAAACTCGTAGCCTCATGCCGCACCACGGTCATGGACGGCATGGAGGTTCAGAACATTACCTCGCCTGAAGTATTGGAAGCACGTGCCGGAGTGGTGGAGATCCTGTTGATCAACCACCCGCTGGATTGCCCCATCTGTGATCAGGCAGGCGAATGCGACCTGCAAGACCTGGGCTACGAACACGGGTTACAAAAAACACGGTATGAGTTTGAGCGCCGCACATTCGAGCGCATTGATATCGGCGACAAGATCCAGCTGCATATGAACCGTTGCATTCTTTGCTACCGCTGTGTGTACACTGCAGACCAGATTACAGACAGCCGCGTGCATGGCGTGCTGAACCGGGGCGACCATTCAGAGATCTCGACATATATTGAGCAGGCGATCGACAATGACTTTTCCGGTAATGTGATCGACGTTTGCCCGGTCGGCGCGCTGACAGACCGCACGTTCCGTTTCAAAAACAGGGTGTGGTTCACCAAACCTGTAGATGCGCACCGCAATTGCCCTACCTGCTCCGGAAAGGTGACCCTCTGGTACAAAGGACCGGATGTTTTACGTGTAACTGCACGCAAGGACCAGTTCGGCGAGGTCGAAGAGTTTATCTGCAATACATGCCGTTTCGAGAAAAAAAGCACGTCTGACTGGGCAATTGAAGAGCCTACGCGGATCAGCGATACCTCGGTTATTGCGGCAAATCACTACGAAACCTTACGTCCGCTTCCGGTAATCAGACCGAACGAGGAGCTGCGCGAAGCGAATAAGAAAGAATTAGAGAAAACTGTAAAATACTAATGGACGCAGCTTTTGTTATAGAGAAATTTATCCTGGTTGCCGTTATTTTCGGCGTCAGCCTGCTCATCGCTATGTATTCAACCTATGCAGAGCGCAAGGTTGCTGCATTTTTACAGGACCGGCTTGGGCCGGACCGTGCCGGTCCTTTCGGCATTCTGCAGCCCCTGGCTGATGGTGTAAAGATGTTCATGAAAGAAGAGATCGTGCCGGCTACTTCAAACAAGTGGCTGTTTATGGTCGGTCCGGGGCTGGCCATGCTCACGGCCTGTATTGCAAGTGCGGTTATTCCCTGGGGCAGCCCGATCGCTATCGGCGACAGGGTCATTCCACTGCAGGTTACGGACATTAACGTAGGTGTGCTGTATATTTTCGGGGTCGTATCTTTAGGGGTGTACGGCGTCATGATCGGCGGCTGGGCATCTAACAACAAGTATTCGTTGCTGAGCGCCATCCGGGCGGCATCACAAAACATCAGTTATGAAATTGCCATGGGCCTTTCGATCATCGCCCTGCTGCTGATGACCAATACCCTGAGCCTGAAAGAAATTGTGGAGCAGCAGCATGGTTGGCACTGGAACGTCCTGTATCAGCCGGTAGGCTTCCTTATTTTCATGATTTGTGCTTTTGCCGAGACCAACCGGGCTCCGTTCGATCTTCCCGAGTGTGAGACGGAACTGATCGGAGGGTATCATACAGAATATTCGTCGATGAAGCTTGGTTTTTACCTGTTTGCTGAATACATCAACATGTTTATTTCATCGGCAGTCATGGCGACCCTGTACTGGGGCGGTTATAACTACCCGGGCATGGACTATGTAGCGGCACACCTGGGCGCCACCTGGGCCCCGCTCATCGGTACAGGGGTGTTTTTCCTGAAAATATTTGCGTTCATTTTCTTTTTCATGTGGGTTCGCTGGACCATTCCGCGTTTCCGCTATGACCAGCTGATGAACCTTGGCTGGAAAGCCCTTATCCCGCTGGCCATTGCAAACATCATTGTAACGGGAGTGGTGATCGCCATCATCGAGAAATTTTAAGCAGCCTGAAGGCTAACAAAGAATTAGTGTTTCCGAAAGGGAGATAACATATGGAGTCATTAAGCAATAAGAAGAAAGTCCTGGAACAAAAGCCGCTTACATTAGGCGAGCGTTTGTACCTGCCAGCGATTACGAAAGGGCTTTCAATTACAATCAGCCACCTGTTCAAGAAATCGGCAACGGTGCGTTACCCGGAAGTGGAACGGGAGTTTTCGACCAATTACCGGGGGCTGCACTCGCTGAAGCGTGATGAAGAGGGGCG
Source organism: Pedobacter yulinensis (assembly GCF_003029735.1). Lineage (GTDB taxonomy): Bacteria > Bacteroidota > Bacteroidia > Sphingobacteriales > Sphingobacteriaceae > Pedobacter > Pedobacter yulinensis. Next base: position 318,828 of record NZ_KZ686268.1, on the reverse strand, counting down.
TGAGCGCTGTACAGCCTGCGGATTGTGTGCACTATCGTGCCCGGCCGAAGCCATTACCATGATCGCTGCAGAGCGTAAACCGGAAGAAAAACACCTGTACCGCGAGGAGAAATATGCCGCCACTTACGAAATCAACATGCTGCGCTGCATATTCTGCGGCCTGTGTGAGGAAGCTTGCCCGAAAGAGGCCATTTATCTCGACGGACCGATCGTTCCTTCAGATTACCTGCGGAAGGACTTTATTTACGGAAAAGACAAGCTGGTGGAAAAACCGCTTGAAAAGTAACAGGCCGGGCCCGCCATGCGGGTTACCGTCGGCTAACAAAACCACGTGTCCGCTACTGTGCGGGCTATAAACCAGACAAATTAATGAGTACACAAGTATTCTATTTCGTAGCAACCCTGAGCATTCTTTTTTCGCTGATGGTGATTTTTGCAAAAAATCCGATTCACAGTGTGTTGTACCTGATCCTTACTTTCTTTACGTTTACCGTTCACTATGTGCTGCTTAACGCGCAGTTTCTGGCCGTTGTAAACTTTATCGTTTATATGGGCGCGATTATGGTGTTGTTCCTGTTTGTGCTCATGTTGCTGAACCTGAATAAAGAGACCGAGCCGGCCAAGTCCCCGCTGGTTAAGATTGCCGCTGCTATTGCCGGCGGCTGTCTGATCGTAACCCTGATCGGTTCTTTTAAAGCCGTTTCGATCAGCAACCCGCTGAGCCTTAAAAATCCAGGCCTGGGTCTTGTCGAAAACCTGGGCAAGGAATTGTTCGGTCCTTTCCTGTTACCGTTCGAGCTGTCGTCGCTCCTGTTGCTTGCCGCAATGGTGGGTGCCGTTATTTTAGCCAAAAAAGACCATACAGAAGAAGCATAATGGAGAATTTAACACAACAACTGCAGGGCGTTCCCCTGAATCATTACATCTGGTTGTGCGCCATCATTTTTACCATCGGCGTGGTCGGTGTACTTACCCGGCGCAATGCGATCGTGATCTTTATGTCGGTCGAACTGATGCTGAACGCTGTGAACCTGCTGCTTACGGCTTTTTCTGTTCACAGCAATGACCCTTCCGGCCAGGTCTTCGTATTCTTTATCATGGCGCTGGCGGCTGCGGAAGTGGCCGTTGGCCTGAGTATCATCGTAATGGTATACCGCAATACGAAATCAATAGACATCAACGTGCTCAATCGCCTTAAGTGGTAAGTTTAAACCTTAAAATAAACCGTATCAGAACGGAAAACATATGATAAATTTAGTTTGGTTGGTTCCGCTGCTTCCTTTGCTGGGCTTTCTCATCAATGGCCTGGGCAGAAACACGCTTTCAAAAACAGCTGTCGGCTTCGCCGGAAGTACCGTTATCCTGGCTTCATTCCTGATTAGCCTCGGCATTTTTTTCGAACTCGGCGGAAGCGCCCTTAAATCGCACGAGGTATTCCTGTTCGACTGGATCAGTGCCGGCGATCTGCGCATTCCGCTGTCGTTCCTGGTTGATCCCCTGAGTTCGGTCATGCTGCTTATTGTTACAGGCGTTGGTTTCCTGATTCACCTCTATTCCGCAGGCTATATGCATGAGGATGCCGGTTTCGGCAAATTCTTCAGCTACCTGAACCTGTTTGTGTTCTTTATGCTCTTGCTGGTATTGGGCTCAAATTATATCGTCATGTTCATTGGCTGGGAAGGCGTGGGACTCTGTTCATACCTGCTGATTGGTTTCTGGTACACCAATACCAGTTATGCTGCAGCAGCCAAAAAAGCCTTCGTGATGAACCGGATCGGCGACCTCGGTTTTTTACTCGGCGTTTTCCTGTTGTTTCAAACCTTCGGAAGCCTTGAGTTCTCCAAGATATTCCCAATGGCGGCCAGCATGGTCCCCGGCGAGCAAACGCTGTTCCTGATCACCCTGTTTTTATTTATTGGTGCCTGTGGCAAATCAGCACAGCTGCCCCTGTTTACCTGGCTCCCTGATGCGATGGCCGGCCCGACACCAGTGTCTGCCCTGATCCACGCTGCAACCATGGTAACGGCAGGTATCTATATGATCGCGCGGTCAAGCGTTTTGTTTGACCTGGCTCCGCTTACACAAAACATCATCGCGGTTGTTGGCCTGGCTACAGCACTGGTTGCTGCGCTCATTGCACTTACGCAAACCGACATTAAAAAGGTGCTTGCCTACTCGACCGTTTCCCAGCTTGGATACATGTTCCTGGGACTGGGCGTAGGTGCCTACACCGGCTCGTTCTTTCATGTAATTACCCACGCGTTCTTTAAAGCGCTGTTGTTCCTGGGTGCCGGTTCGGTTATTCATGCGCTGCACCACGAACAGGACATGCGCCATATGGGCGGGCTGAAGAAAAAACTGCCTGTAACGTTCATGACCATGCTGGTAGGTACGATTGCCATCGCGGGTCTGCCTCCTTTTTCAGGTTTCTTTTCTAAAGACGAAATCCTTGCACATGTTTACCAGCACAGCAAAGTAATGTGGGCGTTGGGTGTACTGGGTGCGTTGCTTACTGCCTTTTATATGTTCCGCATGTTGTACCTCACTTTTTACAGCAGCTACCGGGGTACACATCATGCCGAAGAGCATATTCATGAATCGCCGAAAAGCATGACAATACCCCTGATCGTGCTGGCCATTCTTGCGGCAGCGGGGGGAATAATCAACTTTCCGGCGGTCTTTGGCGGAGGCGAATGGCTGCACCACTGGCTGTCGCCGGTAGTCAATACACATGAACTGGAACTGGACCACAGCACTGAGTACATGCTCATGGGCATATCGGTAGTAGGCGTACTCGTTTCTATTGCAATTGCCTACAACAAATATGTGAAGGGTAAACACGTGCCGGTACCCGATGCTGCAGAACGGCCGGCCCTGGTCAAACTGTCATATCATAAGTTTTACCTGGATGAGATTTACGACGCCCTGATACGCAGGCCGCTCGATGCGCTGTCCGGCTTTTTCTACCGGGTCGTAGACAAAAAAATAATTGACGGTCTGATAAATGGCCTGGGCTGGAGCACCAATGAGGCAAGTAAAGGGCTGCGGCTTTTGCAGAGCGGCAATGTTGGCTTCTATATTTTCATGATGGTATTCGGTATCATCGGCCTTTTGTTGTACACCTATTTATCCATTTAAAGCACGTTCAGAAACAGATACATGGAACTTTTAATACTTCTATTTCTACCACTAGCAGGCGCTTTGATCAGCCTTTTTCCCGGCAAACAAAGTGCCCGGTATGGTGCCTTTGCCGTGTCTATTCTTTCGCTGGCCTGGACCGTTGGCCTGTTGCTGCGCTTTACGCCCGATGCCACCACACAGTTCGCTGTAGATTATGACTGGATCAGCCAAATGGGCATTCGTTTTCATGCCGGCATAGACGGGATCAGCATGCTGCTGGTTTTATTGACCAACCTGCTTGTTCCGCTCATCATATGGTCATCATTTGGCCGGAACATAGACCGGCCGGCTGCCTTCTACGCTTTGATCCTGTTCATGCAGACCGGTCTGCTGCTGGTCTTCACCGCGCTCGATGCCTTTTTGTTTTATATCGGCTGGGAGGCGGCGCTGATCCCGATCTACTTTATCTGCGCCATGTGGGGCGGCAAAGACCGTGTAAAGGTGAATATGAAGTTTTTCGTGTATACGATTGGTGGCTCGCTGTTTATGTTGCTGGGCATCATTTACCTGTACCTGCAAAACCCGGAGCGAAATTTTGATATACAGGCGTTTTATAGCCTGAACCTCGATAGAAGTCAGCAGAGCTGGGTATTCTGGGCCTTTTTTATTGCTTTTGCCATTAAAATGCCTGTGTTCCCTTTCCACACCTGGCAACCTGATACCTATACAACGGCACCTACCCAGGGAACCATGCTGCTGTCGGGTATTATGCTTAAGATGGGAATATACGGTGTGATCAGGTGGCTGCTTCCCGTTGTACCGGGTGGTTTCCAGGACTGGACGCCTACCGTTATCGTACTCTCGATTATCGGAATCGTTTATGCTTCACTGATTGCTTTTAAACAGAAAGATGGTAAAAGGCTGATCGCTTATTCGTCCATCGGTCACGTAGGACTTATTGTAGCCGGTATTTTCGCGCTCAACACGCAGGGACTGCAGGGTGCAATGGTACAGATGTTAAGTCACGGCATCAACGTTGTCGGCCTGTTCCTGGTTACAGATATTCTTTACAACCGCCTGCAAACCAATAAACTTGATGAAATGGGCGGAATTGCCAAGGTGGCACCGAAATTTGCGGCCGTTGCATTGATCATCGTACTCGGAACCGTTGCACTGCCCGGAACAAACGGCTTCGTCGGCGAATTTCTGCTGTTACTGGGCGTATACGAATACAGCCTCTGGGCTGCGGTGTTTGCGGGGCTCACTATTATTTTCGGGGCAGTATACATGCTGCGCATGTATCAGAAAGTCATGCTCGGGCAAACCAACGCAGCCACCGCTTCCTTTGCCGATATCAAGGGGTCGGAGCAGGCCGTATTGTATATCATCTGTCTGCTGGTTATCGTACTCGGCGTGTACCCGAAACCCATCCTGAACCTGACCGAAGCCCCGGTCCAGCAACTTTTAGAACAGGTTAATCAAAAATTATCACTGGTAAAATAAGAAATGAACATCATTATCACCATCAGTATCACCGCATTCCTGGTCCTTTATGCAGGATTGTTCAAAGCAAAAAAAGCCTTATTGCCGCTCACCCTTGTCGGGTTGTTTGTTGCGCTGGGTTTCGTTTGTGCCTCATGGAGTGGAAATGAAAGTCATTTCGGCATGATGCAGACCGATAATTTTGCACTGGCATTTTCGGGCCTGTGCATTGCCGGCACGCTGCTTATCTTTCTGCTTACACAAAACTATTTTTCAGCCAAAAATGATAATAAGGCCGAGTACTATACGCTGATTCTTTTTGCGCTGGCAGGAATGATCATGATGGTTTCTTACCAGAATATGTCCATGCTGTTCATCGGAGTGGAGATCATGTCGGTCAGTTTATATATCCTGGCCGGTATCAGGAAGAATGATTTCGCTTCAAACGAAGCTTCGCTGAAGTATTTCCTGATGGGGGCCTTCTCTACCGGCTTCCTGCTCTTCGGTATTGCACTGGTGTACGGTGCTACAGGATCTTTCGACCTGGACGCTATTCAACAGCACCTGATCGACAATAAAGCCGTTTCGCCTTTGTTTTACCCGGGCGTTATACTCATGCTGATCGGTCTGAGCTTTAAGATCGGCGCCGCACCTTTTCATTTCTGGACACCCGATGTGTATGAAGGTTCACCAACGCTGATTACCACCTTCATGTCTACCGTTGTTAAAACGGCCGGCTTTGCGGCGTTTCTGCGGCTGTTTTCAGGGGCTTTTGCTCCGCTTCACGACTTTTGGGTTGCTCCGCTGCTCATCATCGTGTGCCTGACCTTGCTGGTTGGTAACGTAACGGCACTTTTCCAGAAAAAATTCAAGCGGATGCTCGCTTACTCCAGTATTTCGCACGCCGGCTACATGCTCTTTGCCCTGGTCGTGCTGACAAAAAATTCTGGTGGCAATGTATTTATTTATGCCGGTGCCTATACTTTTGCATCGATCATCGCATTTGCTGTGCTGATCCTGGTCAAACAGAAAACCGGTTCAGACGATTTTGAGAGTTACAACGGACTGGCCAGGAAGAATCCGCTTACCGCGTTTACCCTGACGGTAGCCATGCTTTCGCTGGCAGGTATACCACTCACAGCCGGGTTTATCGGCAAATACCTGATGTTTCTGAATGTGATGCAGGAATACCAGACCATCCTGGTGGCATTCGCGATTCTCAATGCACTGGTTGGCTTCTACTATTACTTCCGGGTCATTGTGGCCATGTACTTCAAAGACGGGCAGGGCGTGGAACTGAACACGCCGCTGCAGTATAAAGTGGTTCTTGTTGTTTCTGCGGTCGCTACCATTGTTATCGGTATCTATCCGGACGTTATTTTACAGCTGATTTAGCGAGCCGAACCAGATTTATTTGTAGTTTTACGAATAATCAGATCATGCAAGAACTCTGGAGTTATCTTCAACACGCCATTGACCCTGAGAAACTGTTAAAGGAGGGCGGGTTCTATGTGGTTTTGTTTGTAATCTTCGCAGAAACAGGCCTGTTCTTCGGTTTCTTTTTGCCCGGCGATTACCTGCTTTTTCTGGCGGGCATGTTTGTTGCAACCGGTAAGCTGGATGTAAACATTTTCGTCATGCTGGCCGGCCTGGTCATTGCTGCGATTATGGGCAATTTTACCGGCTACTGGTTCGGGCGTAAAACCGGCCCGATGCTTTACCAGCGCAAAGATACCTTCTTCTTCAAAAAACGGTACCTCAAGTCTGCCGAAGAGTTTTATAAAAAGCAGGGTGCTTTTGCGCTGATCATGGGGCGCTTCGTGCCGATCGTTCGCACATTCGCACCGATTTGTGCAGGAATTGTACGGCTGGATTTCAGGAAATTTGCTTTTTACAACATTGCAGGTGCCCTGATCTGGATATTTTCCCTCACCCTTTTAGGCTATTTTTTAGGTAAACGGTTTGAAAAAGAGATTAACGATTACCTGCTGTACATAATAATTGGGTTCATCGTTATCACAACTATCCCATTATTGATTACTTTTGTAAAAAAGAAGGTAGTTAACCTAGATAAAGACGAAAAACAAGATCCGATTTAAGATGAGTACAGATCACCACGCGTGGCACAGTGTTTCCCCTGGCAAAAACATTCCTGACGTTGTAAATGCTATTATAGAAATTCCGAAAGGCTCCAAAGCCAAATACGAAATAGACAAAGAATCAGGACTAATTAAACTTGACAGGGTTCTTTTCTCCTCTGTGATGTATCCGGCTAACTACGGTTTCATTCCGCAGACGTTTTGCGACGACAATGACCCGCTTGACATTCTGGTACTTTGCTCGGTCGACGTTTACCCGATGACCGTGATGGAGGCCAAGGTGGTGGGTGTTATGCACATGGTAGACAATGGCGAACAGGACGACAAAATCATTGCTGTAGCCAAGAATGACATGTCTGTCAACTATATCAATGACCTGGCCGAATTGCCGCCGCATACGATGAAAGAGATCGTCAGGTTTTTCCAGGACTACAAAGCCCTGGAAGGAAAAAACGTCAGCATCGAGCACTTGCTTGGTGTACGTTATGCACATAAAGTGATCAGTGAGAGCATTGAGCTTTATGATGCCACGTTTAGAAACAAAGCTTAATGGCATTTCAGATATTTTTGACATTTTTTCTCGTTCTGCTCAACGGCTTTTTTGTTGCAGCAGAATTTGCTATTGTTAAAGTACGCGCTTCACAGATCGAGATCAAAGCCAAGTCGGGCAGCAGTGTCGCTAAAATAGCGAAACACATTACCCAACACCTGGATGGTTACCTGGCCGCTACGCAGCTGGGCATTACGCTGGCGTCGCTTGGCCTGGGCTGGGTTGGCGAATCGGTTATGGAGCACATTCTGCATAACCTGCTTGGCTCGTTCGGTATGGATGCCGCCTTTATCGAGTCATTTTCAAAAACAGCATCGCCCATTATTGCGTTTGCGTTCATTACTGTGATGCACATTGTTTTCGGTGAGCTTGCACCGAAATCAATCGCCATTCAGCGTCCGGTAGGCACTACCCTGGCTATCGCGCTGCCATTGCAGTTATTTTATGTGGTATTCAGGCCTTTCATTTGGCTCCTGAACGGGTTTGCCAACGTTATTCTTAAGCTGTTCGGGCTAGGCAGCGCGGCGGGGCACGAATCAATTCACAGCACCGAAGAACTGCAGTACCTGCTCGACCAGGGTAAGGAAAGCGGTGCGCTTGAGTCAAATGAACATGAGCTGATCAAAAATGTATTTGATTTCAATGAGCGCGTGGTCAAGAATATCATGGTACCCCGCACCAAAATCTCAGGTATTGAGCTGAGTGCTTCCAATAAAGAGGTTGTCGAAGCCATTATCCGCGAAGGGTATTCGCGCATGCCCGTTTACGATGAGGTCATGGACAAAATCGTCGGGATCATTCATGCCAAAGATGTGCTGCCGCTGGTCGCGGCCGGCGATGGGAACTGGTCGCTGAAAGAAATTATCCGCAAGCCGTATTTTATTCCTGAAACAAAAAAGATCAACGACCTGCTCAGCGAGTTGCAGGCCAAACGCATCCAGATCGCCATTGTGCTGGACGAGTTCGGCGGAACCGCAGGCATGGCCACACTGGAAGATATTGTTGAAGAGCTGGTTGGCGAGATCCAGGATGAATACGATGAGGAAAAACCACTGGTCGAAAAAATATCTGACATGGAGTTTGTGGTCAATGCCTATGCAACGGTATATGACGTGAACGAATTTTTACCGCACGATCTTCCAGAAGACCAGGATTATGACACGGTAGGCGGCCTTGTCTCGCATGCTTTCGGAAGAATTCCTGAAGTGGGAGACAGCGAAGAGTTTCATGGCTACCTTTTCACCATTCTTAAGAAAACCGAACAAAATATCGAAACGGTTAAACTTGAAATTGTCATTAACAAAAGTGACATGGTCGATAACCATTAAAACCTGATCCATGCATATTTTCTACACGCCCGGAATTGGTACCACAGCTACCGGTTACATACTGAGCGAGGAGGAAAGCAAACATTGCATCAGGGTTCTGCGTCTCAAAACCGGCGATCAGGTACAGCTTATAGACGGGACCGGTGGCTTTTACACCGCAGTACTGGCAGATGAGCATCCCAAACGGGTAGCGCTCCAGATATTGGAACGTCAGCTCGAATTTGGCAAACGCAGTCACTACCTGCATATTGCTGTGGCGCCTACCAAAAATACAGATCGCCTGGAATGGTTTGCAGAGAAAGCCACCGAACTCGGCATAGACGAAATTACCCCGCTTATTTCTGATCGTTCTGAAAGACGGATTTTAAAGACAGACCGCCTCGAAAAGGTCGTCGTAGCCGCATCAAAGCAGTCTATAAAGGCTTATGTTCCGCGAATAAACCCACCTGTTCCATTTCGTGACTTACTGATGCCCGCAGCCAATTTCGCAAAATGCATTGCGCATTGTATGCCTGGCGCCGGGAAACAGTTTTTGAACGAGGTGCTGACTGTCGGGGGCAGCTCGCTGGTTCTGATCGGACCGGAAGGCGATTTCACTGAAGAAGAGGTGCAGCTGGCTTTGCAAAATAACTTTAAAGCGATAACTTTAGGCAATGCCCGGTTGCGTACCGAGACAGCCGCTCTTGCCGTCTGTTTCGAAGAAAATTACCTGAACCGGTAAGAGGCCATGAGAAAAGTTTTGTTCGTTATCCTGTTGTTGGGCCTGCCGGCTGTAATGGCCTTTCATGCGCCAACCTACAAACTTGCCAAACTGAAGTACAATGGCGGCGGCGACTGGTATGCGAACCGCACGGCATTGCCCAACCTGGCATCGTTCTGTAACGCCAACCTGCGCACCAACCTTAGTGTTGAAGAGGGTGCGGTAGAGGTGGGAAGCCCCGAGATCTTCGATTATCCCTTTGTGTATATGACCGGTCATGGCAACGTTCTTTTCAGCACGCAGGATGCAGCCAACCTGCGAAGATACCTGGTGGGCGGGGGCTTTCTGCATATTGACGACAATTATGGCCTGGATAAGTTTATCAGGCCACAAATGAAAAAGGTATTTCCTGAGCTCTCATTTGTTGAGCTGCCTGCAAATCATGCCTTATATAACCAGAAGTTCAGGTTCCCGAACGGCCTGCCTAAGATTCACGAACACGACAATAAACGCCCTCAAGGCCTTGCATTGATCTGGAAAGGACGCATTGTCTGTTACTATACGTATGAATGCGACCTGGGAAATGGCTGGGAAGATGCCGGTACGTATGCCGGAGACACACCGGCCAAACGCACCGACGCCCTGCGTATGGGCGCCAACCTGATTCAATTTGCCTTAACCCAATAGAATGTATAAAATAAAGGTTAGCAACACCTATTCTTTCGAACTTACAAATCAGGGTGGTTACAGCCTGAACGGGCAGCCATTGGAAATTGACGAACGTAAGAAAGATGCAAACAGCGCTCACGTCTTATTCAACAACCGCTCGTATACCACCGAAATCGTATCATTTGATGCGGTCACCAAAACGGCAAAAGTGAAAGTGAATGGCCGGCTTTACGATGTGCAGGTGCAGGACCAGTTCGATCTGCTCTTAAAAGAATTGGGTATGGAGAACCTGGCCGCAGGAAAGGTAAAAGATGTGAAAGCCCCCATGCCCGGGCTTGTGCTTAACGTAATGGTAGGCCCTGGATCTGAAGTCAGAAAGGGCGATAATCTCCTTGTGCTGGAGGCGATGAAAATGGAGAATATCTTGAAGTCGCCGGCAGATGGCCGTGTCCGGTCTGTATTGGTTAATGTAGGCGATAAGGTGGATAAAAACACATTGTTGCTCGTTTTTGAATCATAAAGAAATCATCAGCATGAAATCCCGATTACGAACCGCTACCCGTTATTTTTCAAGGGCCCTTTTACTGGCAGCCTTCTCTGCGGCCTTTCCTTTTGCAGGACATACGCAGGTGGCAGGAAACACACAGGCAAATGGCAGCCAGTCTAACAATCTGGTGACTGCCGTGCCCTTTCTGCTCGTCATGCCAGATGCCCGTACCGGCGCCATGGGCGATGCCGGAGTGGCCGTTCAGCCGGATGCCAATGCCAGTGCCATTAACCCTGCAAAGCTGGCTTTCCTGAAAGACCGCTCGGGTGTTGCGCTTTCTTACACGCCCTGGCTGCGCAGCCTCACTTCGGGCATCGATCTTGCCTACCTGAGCGGCTATTACCGCCTTGACGAACGCAATACGCTCGGGGCGTCATTCCGTTTTTTCTCGCTGGGCGAAATACCCCTTACAGACAACAACCGGCAGGACCTGGGCGTCTACAGTCCGAACGAACTGGCCTTTGATATCAGTTTTGCCCGGATGTTCGGCGATGAGTTTTCTATCGGTACCAGCCTGCGTTACATCAATTCTAACCTGTCGACCGGTAAATTTACCGCAGGGCAAGAGATCAGCGCGGGCAATGCGGTTGCCGTGGATGTGGCGGGGTACTATACAACGGAAACCTGGCTGTTCAATACCGATACCAGGCTGTCTGCCGGGCTCAATATCTCAAATATCGGGACCAAGATGGGATATACCGAATCCGGAGCGAAATACTTTCTGCCGTCCAACCTGCGCTTTGGCGGCGCGGCAACATTTTCTGCCGATGACCTGAACGACTTTACAGTCGCACTCGATTTTAACAAACTCCTCGTACCTACACAGCCTGTGTATAATAATGACGGTACGATCTACAGCGGCGTGGACCCGAACCGTTCGGTACCTGCAGGGATTTTCGGATCATTTACCGATGCGCCGGGTGGTTTCAGTGAAGAGTTGCAGGAAGTCAACATTGGCGCAGGCTTCGAATACCTCTACGACAAAAAGTTCGCGGTACGCGGCGGATACTTTTATGAGTCGCCAAATAAAGGAAACCGGCGTTATGCCACGCTCGGGGCTGGTTTCACCTACAGGCAAACCACCATCAATTTTTCGTACCTGCTGGCAAATGTGAACAAAAGTCCGATGGCGAATACCCTTCGCTTCAGTCTGATGTTTAACTTTGGATCCAATTAGCAAAATATGAAGATCAAAGTAGGGTTTGGATTTGACGTGCACCAGCTGCGCGATGGTCATCCGTTTTATGTTGGTGGGGTGCAGCTTGAGCACCACCGCGGTGCTTTCGGGCATTCTGACGCAGATGTGCTGCTGCATGCCATATGTGATGCCCTGCTGGGTGCAGCCAACCTGCGCGACATCGGCTTTCATTTCAAGAACACCGACTCGCGGTGGAAAGGGATCAGCAGTCTGGTTTTGCTGGAAGAAACCACCAAGCTGCTTGCTGAGAAAAATTGGGCCATCGGGAATATTGATGCCATGCTGTGCCTGGAAGCGCCGAAGATCAATCCGCATATACCGGCCATGCAGAAAAATATAGCTGCCGCAGCCGGCATCAGCGAAGAGGATATCTCTATCAAGGCAACTACCAACGAGCAAATGGGGTTCATTGGCCGCGAAGAAGGTGTGGTCGCTTACGCCGTCTGCCTGATCACTAAAGCCTCTCCGAACTAAACAAAACGCTTTCAAAAGTCGTTTAAGAAACGGCTGCCGTGCGCAGTTGTTAAAAAAGAACGCCATGAAAACGACCAGATTATTTTTTTATATCGCGCTGTCCGCGCTTTCGCTCGCGGCCTGTACTGCCGGAGATAAAGGTGGTGAACGTACACCAGATTCTGTTGAGATGAACCAGGGAGACAGCGCCGCTTCGGGCATGGGTACTCCGGCTACCGGCAGTTCAGACAGCAGCAGCGGCGATACCACGATGGGAAGTACTGATACCTCTGCGACAAAAGGCGGCCGTCCTTAAGCAGCCGGAACAGTGTGGTCGAACAGGCGGTAAAATCCGGGAATAAAAAAAACGGCAGCGCACCTAAGGCACACTACCGTACATTGACCCCCGTCAAGTGTTTTTTATGCTTGTTTTACAAACTGTACTTCACCGAAAATCTTGACATCGTTACCAAGCATGACACCACCGGTCTCGAGCGCTGCATTGTAGGTCAGGCCAAAGTCTTCACGTTTGATCTTTCCGCTTACAGAGAAGCCAGCTTTGGTATTTCCCCAGGGATCCTGTGAGATGCCGCCGAACTCCGCTTCGAGTGTAACCGGGCGGGTAACGCCCTTCAGCGTCAGGTTACCTTGTACGGTATAGTCGCTGCCATCTTTCCTGAAGGCTGTAGATTCGAAGGTCATTTTAGGATATTTCTCGATCTCAAAAAAATCTCCGGCTTTCAAATGCGCATCACGGTCTGCATTGCCGGTGTTGATCGAGTCGATTGCCGCCTCGAAAGTAACATGTGCATTTTCGAAATCGTCACCTTCAGATTCCAGGCTCGCGGTGAAATCGCCGAAGCTTCCGGTTACATTGGTGATCATGAGGTGTTTGATTTTGAATTGAAGTTCGCTGTGTGCAGGATCAAGTGTCCATTTTACGTTTGCCATAAGTCAGGTCTTTAATGTTGATGTCTTTGAATAGGACAAAATTACGGCAGCACCGTACAGCGGCCCTTGATGTATGTTAAGAAAAGCTAGGCTTTGAAATGTTTATGCGCAAGATCTTTGCGCACACGGCTGAGCGATTCGGGCGTAATGCCGAGGTAAGAAGCGATCATCCATTGCGGAACGCGCAGCATCAGATTTGGATAGAGGTGGATGAAATCGAGATAACGCTCTTCGGCGGTTGCGCTGAGCAGCATATTGATCCGTTTTTGCATAAACCTGATCGATTTGTGCAGCATAACATTGTTCATGTTCAGAACGCATGGGTCCAGCTGCGCCGCACGGTCAAAGAAATCTTTCGGGATAACGACTGCCTGGGTATCTTCGGCAGCATCATAAAAAAAATCAGACGGCTCATTGAACAGAATACTGTTGCGGTCGGAAACCCACCAGTTTTCAGGGGCAAACTGGATAATGTGTTCTTTGCCTTTCTGGTCAATCGAAAAGCAGCGCAGCAGCCCGCTGTTTACAAAGTAAGAGTTTGTGCCAATCTCGCCGGCACGCAGAATGGTTTCGCCTTTAACGAATTGTTTGATCTTCAGATTCGCCGAAATGATCTGGAACTGGTCATCGGTAAGCGAAATGCTCTTGTTCAGGTAACTTCTCAGCTGATCGAGCATGTTTATTTTTTCTTTTCCGGCGGGATGGAGGAGAAGTCGACACCACATTTACAATTGCCGCCGCAGCCCTCTTCTTTGCTGCGCAGCGAACGGAAAACCATCCTGCCAATGTAGAACAGGGCAAGGGCAAAAATAATGGCCACGATGATCTTCTGGATGTCCATAACGCAAAGTTACGAATTATCAGGATTTGCTGCATAACGAACCGTTTGTAAGATGTCAAATTCAGGAAACCTGGTGCCTGATGCTGCGAAAGGTCAGATTAATGCGCGGCAGGGTTACCCGCGCAGACTTGGGCAGCGAATGGAGCCAGTGGCTTTGTGTGCTGCCCCGCATAACAAGCAGGCTGCCGCTCTCCAGCGTCAGGGACAGGGTTTCCCTGGTCTTTTTATGACGAAATGAGAATTTGCGCGCTGCACCCAGGCTTAATGAAGCGATGGTGGTATCCCTGCCGAGTTCTTTTTCGTCGTCGCTGTGCCAGGCCATCCCTTCTGAACCATCGTGGTAGAGGTTGAGCAGGCAGGAATTGAAATGTTCGCCGGTATGGAGGCTGACAAGTTGCCGCAGGCCGAGCAGGCTTTGGACAAACGGAAGTGCTTGTTTGGTGGTATTGGAATAGGTATAACTGTAGGCCTCTTCTCCGTACCAGGCCACCATACGCCTGGTGGTGATGCGGCGTCCAAAAACAACGGCCTCATCGTGGCGCCAGTCAATTTCTGCGTGCAGTTGCCGGTAGCGGGCCTCGGCCTCATGACTGTTCATGACAGCGCCGTAATAGTTGACTATGCCATCATATGGCAGCAGGTTTGTTGCCGGATCGGCCTTAAACAGTTCCATTTTTCCACTTTAGATAGGCTACTCTTAAACAATGTGCACACGGCCGGTAACCAGCGGCAGCCGCTTCCTGCAAAGAAACAAAGAACATCCGGTTCCGGCGCAGCATGCGTTTGCCTGAAATACAATGCAGGGTGCCATAAATCCGAAGCCGGGCATTGCCCGCAAAACGAATCTGGCCATTGTGTATGCCTGCACGAACTTCGGCGTCAGAAAGGTTGTGGTGTGCTTTCATCAGGTGGCTGCGTCATGAAAAATAATCCCCAGCGTTTCGCGTTCTCCTTCAGTAACCTCACTTACGCCATGTTTCATGACCACCCGGTAATAGCCTCTGCTGCCTTTAACCGGTCTGAAGCTGGTGGTAAACAGGAGCAGGTCGCCCTGGCCGGGTTGCAGAACGATTACTTTTGACTGCGCGCGCGGGATCTGTTCGGTCAGCACGAACTCACCACCGCGGTAATCATGCACCGGGTCTTTTAAAAAAAGAACCGCTTGTATGGGAAAGAAAAGATCGCCATACAGGTCCTGATGCATGGTGTTAAAACCGCCGGGCCCGTAACGCAGTTGCAGGCAGGTTGGATGGGGCTGCCCCGCGGCATGGCATTGCGCCCGGAATAAGTCAAGCGTTTCGGGGTAGGGCTTTCCTTTACCCAGCACATCCATCCAGGTGTTGGCAACCGGCACCAGCCGGGCATACAGCGCATGGCGCAGCAGCGCAATGGACTCAGGCAGGGGATAACTGAAATACCTGTATTGGCCCAGTCCGAAACGGTAGCGCTCCATTACCACCGTTTTGCGAAAACGTCCGGATTCTTCATAACCTGCAGAAAGGGCATTACAGGTTGCCGCCGGCAGTAAGCCGGGTACCCGGGCATACCCTCTTTCATGGAGCGATGTACGCAGCGCTGACCAGGGCAATGCGGCCACCTGCTGTTCAAGGCCGTTCATGAGGCAAATGCGTTTTCTGTTTGCGCCGCCTCCCAGCCAATCATCGCTTCTTTTCTGGCCTGACCCCAGCGGTAATTCCCAAGTACGCCGGTAGCGCGGATTACGCGGTGGCAGGGAATCAGGAACGCGACGGGATTATCGCCCACGGCCGAGCCTACGGCTCTCGATGCACCGGGCAAGGCGATGGACCGGGCAATGTCGCCATAAGTTCCCAGCCTGCCCATCGGAATTTTCAGCAGGCTTTCCCAAACCTTGAGTTGAAATGGCGTAGCTTTCAGATGCAGTTTGACGAGGGCCGGCTCCTGCCAGTTGTTAAGCAGCAACTGAATGGCATTTTGTTGTATCGTACCCAATGCCTGTTCATAACGGGCGTTTGGAAATTGCTGCCGCAAATCGTTCAGGGCAGCCTCATCAGTCTCTACAAAGGCCAGAAAACAAATGCCTTTGGGCGTAGCCGCAGTCAGCGCACGGCCAAAAGGCGTATCGGTAAAATGATAACTGATCGTCAGGTTTTCACCGCCGTTCTTGTATTCGCCCGGCGTCATTCCCTCTATGCTCACAAACAGGTCGTGCAGCCGCCCGGTTCCTGAAAGCCCGCTCTCCAGGGCGGCGCTGAACAGGGAAACATCCTGCTGCAGCATTTTTTTGGCGTGACCGATGGTTAAATACTGGAGGAATTTTTTCGGACTTACCCCGGCCCAGTCGGTGAATAATTTCTGGAAATGATAAGGACTGAGGTGTACCTGTTCTGCAACACGTTCAAGTGATGGCTGCTCATAAAAATTGGCTTTCAGGTAAGCAATGGCATCAGCAATGCGCTCAAAATTAATTTCTTCCTGTGTCTTCATGATCTTCCTTTTATGTAAACAAAGGTACCCGCCATGCGGCGGCAGTCCTACCCGATTCTTGCGCTCTTTAGCTATTCCATGAAGCCGATGGTGCCACCAACCCAGTCGCAGTCCTGGTTGTAGCGCACGCCGATCATAGGGCCCCGGCTCAGGCGCACCAGGTTTGTGCAAAGTTGTGGCTGGCCTCCGTCGGGCCAGAGATAAAGCAGGCGGATCTCAGCCTTCACAAAGCCAGACGGGGAGCGGACAACCGGTGCGTAGACAACTTTTCGCTGCAGAATCCAGTTTTCAGGATCAGGTATGCGTTTAATATCTTCCTGCGTCACGTCAACGTTTACGCCAGCTCCCCCAAACGAGAAAAGCGGCTTAAGTACATAGTTCTCCAGATCTGGCGGAATGGTGTTCAGCTCATGAAGAAAGCGGCATTCCGGCACGTATGTGCTGTTCAGCAACGGCATGGTGAATTTACTGATGCGGTAAAACCAGTTGGGGTGCGCTACCCATTCTATATCTGCTTCTAAACGCGGGTCAAATTCACTGATAAAGGCGCCCGGATTGGCAGCGATTTCATCAAAGATGAGCCTGTTGTAGATGCGCCTGATGGGTATCCTGCGTCCCTCGCGCAGGTAATACAATGCGCGGCCCTCCCGCCTGATTTCTTCAAGCGAAACAATGCCGATGCCACAGATCTGGCGCGTCACCAAAAAATCGATCAGTGTCTTTTGCCGGGGTATATCTGTATCCATGATCACCACCTCTTCCGGGTTGTGCGAACCGACAACCACTTCGCGCAGCTGTGCGAGGTAGGCCTGCCGGTCAAGACCGCCAAAAAGATGGCTGAGCTGCGAATCGATGTCATAGATGCCGCGAAAATGATCTGCCAGGTGTTGCTGGAAACCGTATAAAGAGGGAAAACCCTGCATTTCGATCAGCTGCGGAAACAGCTGGCCAGCCTCTGCCTGGCAAACGGCAAAATCAAAGGTTAAAAAGTGTGGATGCCCGTTTTCATTGGGTATTTGCCAGGAATCAGGAATGGCCCGTTTGGTCAGTTCTTTAAAATCAGCCCTGCAAATAACCGACAACAGTTCTTTGCCGGCCTGCTCCAGATGCAGACGCAGCTGCGCGGGAATGAAAACGGGTGTTTCTGCCAGCCTGAACGGCACAGGGCAATAACCGGCCGCCACACTATCCAGAAAACGCCGGTACTTTTCAACGGTAAATGACCGGTTAAAGGCGGCTCGTTGCTCAGGAATCATGCCGGTTGTGTGTGTAAAGCTGCCAGTGCCCGATCAAGAAATCGGGGCAAAATGGTCTGCTGTGTTAAACAGATGCCGCCCGGATCGTCAAGTCGGTGCAGCATGTCGTTGTATTTCTCCTGCCCCCGGGCTGCTGCAATTGCCGACCGGCGGGGTTCCTGCTGCAGGTGAAGTTTAACGCTTGATGGATCTGCTTCCGGATGGAATTGTGTGCCAAGCAGCTCCGGGGTAAAGCGTATGGCCATGGCACAACGCTCCAGGTCGATGTGGGGCCTGGACTTTTCAATGGCAAGTACTTGCATGCCACGGCTTTCCAGGTCTGCTATCCGGGCACCCAGTACCTGCCAGTCACGGCTGTCTATGGCATAAAAAGGATCGGGAAGGCCCGCAAAACAGGGTTCAGATCGTCCGGAAGACGTCATGCAAACCGGAGACACGCCAAACGCATTCGACCGGCGCCTGCTTAAAGTGCCCGTCTCAAATTTGCGGCAGGCAAGCTGGAAGGCATAGCAGATGAAAAACATGCTCTTTTTAGGTCCATGACCGGCATTAAACTGTAAAACCTGATCAATAAGCCCAAAGAAAGCTGCCTGCCAGGGCTGGTCCTCCCCGTCAAAGGGCGAGCCGGGGCCGCCGCTTGCTATATAGATATCATGGCCGATGCCTGGTATTTCACCCTTCTTGCGTAAATCAAAAATCTGCACGTCCAGTTCAGATTCGCCGCCCGCAGGGTATGCGCGTACAATATTTTCTATTCCCCGCAGCCCCTGGTTCGGTACGCCATTGTTCAGATCAATAATGGCCAGCCTGACCCTTTTTTCTGTTTTTTCGCTCATCGCTATATCGTGCCCACAAGTGTCTGGGCTGTAATGTAATCTACAACCGCTACAAAGTTACCGGTTTGCTGGTAAATGGCCAATTGCCTGTCGGCCCCAGTGCCTTGTTCCAGGATCTTGTGTACGTAACTGATGTCTTCACGGCAGCCCAGGTCATCGACCACATCGTCCACGAAATCAAGCAGCTCCAGTACCAGGTTTCGGCAGTTCACTTCGATTTCCTTGCCGAAGTCGATGAGTTTACCGTCAATACCGTAGCGGGCGGCCCGCCATTTGTTTTCGTTGATCAAAGCACGTGAGTAGCTGATAAACTCCATGTTCTGCAGCCTGAGTTTGTACAGTTTTGCGCAGAGCGCCTGAAACAGGGCCACGAAAGCCATCGTTTCATCGACCAGCAGCGGACAGTCGCAGATCCGGAATTCAATGGTCTCAAAAAACGGGTGTACCCGGATATCCCACCAGATCTTTTTGGCGTTGTCAATGCTGTTGGTTTTGATGAGCAGTTTGACATAATTGTCATAGTCCTCAATGCTGTTAAATATGTCCGGAATCCCGGTTCTGGGAAATTTGTCGAAAACCTTTGTCCTGAACGATTTGTAACCCGTGTTTCGGCCTTCCCAGAATGGCGAGTTAGTAGACAGGGCAAAAACATGCGGCAGGAAATACCGTACCTGGTTGGCAATGTGGATGGCCAGTTCGCGCGACTGGAACCCGACGTGCACATGCAAACCAAAAATGAGGTTAGAACGGGCAGCTTCCTGCAGCTCATTGACGATCTCATTGTAACGCGGATGCTCGGTAATCAGCTGTTTTTCCCAGTGCGAAAACGGGTGGGTGCCCGAGGCGCCGATAGACAGGCCGAGGTCGCCGGCAAGCCCGGCCACGGTACGCCGAAGCTGCGAGATCTCCCGGCGGGCTTCGGCTGTATTGCGGCAAATGCCCGTCCCCACTTCGACCACAGCCTGGTGCATTTCGGCCTTGACCTGGTCTTTGTGAATACGCTGGGCGGCTTCGACGATCTTCTGGTGATGCGAGGTCAGTTCGCGTGTAGCGGGATCGATGACCATGTACTCTTCTTCTACGCCCAGTGTAAATTCATTCATGCCTGTCTCTTTTTTAGTGTTTCGGCTTCGCCGGATGCCGGATGCCCGGATAGGTTCTGTCCGCCGCAGGCGTCATCCTGCCAACAGATAGACAGTTTACGTAACACGGCGATTGAAGCAAAATGTTCAGCAAACATGCGGTTGCGGGGCCGGACGGGCGGCAGCTGATGCAATGAAGACCGTAACCGTTTGATGCTGCACAGGGTTAATTTTATATTAAGTTAAACAATTCACAGAAGAGAACAAGTGGCTCCCCCTTTTGTTGCAGGCGTCAGCAGAAAGGTTTTTGCTCATCAGGCTCTGGCACACAGGGTTCCGGAGCAGCGCAGCAGCCGTTGCTGCAAGATACTTTCCGCTGATTTACATCGAAATGCAAATAAAAAGCTGTACCTTTGCGCCTTATTTGAAGCGCAGTTATGCAGAATATCCGGAATATCGCCATTATAGCACACGTTGACCACGGTAAAACCACGCTGGTTGACAAAATTTTACACACCTGTTCCATTTTCAGGGACAATGAACAGACCGGCGACCTTATCCTCGACAACAATGACCTGGAGCGTGAGCGCGGGATCACCATCGTGTCGAAGAACGTGTCGGTTCGTTACAAAGACGTGAAGATCAACATCATTGATACGCCGGGTCACGCCGACTTTGGTGGCGAGGTTGAGCGCGTACTTAAAATGGCCGATGGGGTATTGCTGCTGTGCGATGCGTTCGAGGGCGCCATGCCACAAACGCGGTTTGTAACGCAGAAAGCGCTTTCACTTGGTTTGAAACCGATTGTGGTTGTGAACAAGGTCGATAAGGAAAACTGTCGGCCCGAAGAAGTGCACGAACAGATCTTTGAACTTTTCTTCAATCTTGAAGCTACCGAAGACCAGCTGGATTTTCCGGTTATTTACGGTTCGTCAAAACAAGGTTGGATGAGTACAGATTATACCAAACCAACTGACAATATTTTCCCGTTGCTCGATGCCATTCTGGAGCATATTCCGGCAGCGCCGACCAATGAAGGTACCCTGCAAATGCAGATCACCTCGCTCGATTATTCGTCGTTCGTAGGCCGTATTGCCATCGGGCGTGTGCACCGTGGTTCGGTAAAAGAAAATCAGCCGGTTAGCCTGATCAAACGTGACGGCAAGATCGTTAAATCCCGTGTTAAGGAGCTGTATACTTTCGACGGCCTGGGCAAAATCAAAGTTCAGGAAGTAAGATCGGGCGATATTTGTGCGGTTGTCGGCATTGAGGGTTTTGATATTGGCGATACGATCGCTGATTTCGATCAACCGGAACAACTGCCGGTTATCAAAATCGATGAGCCGACCATGAACATGTTGTTTACGATCAACAATTCGCCTTTCTTCGGCAAAGAAGGCAAGTTTGTGACTTCACAGCGCATCAAGGAACGCCTGTATAAGGAAATGGAGAAAAACCTGGCACTGAAGGTAGTTGAAACCGATTCGCCGGATGCCTTCCTTGTTTACGGACGTGGTATCCTGCACCTGTCTGTATTGATCGAAACCATGCGCCGCGAAGGATATGAAATCCAGGTCGGACAGCCTCAGGTTATCGTAAAAGAAATTGACGGGGTTAAATGCGAGCCGATCGAGACACTTATCGTCGATGTCCCTGCTGAAGTATCAGGTAAAGTGATTGAACTGGTTACGCAGCGCAAGGGCGACCTGCTGGTTATGGAGCCTAAGGGCGACCTGCAGCACCTGGAGTTTGAAATTCCGTCGCGCGGAATTATCGGACTGCGCAACAACGTGCTGACCGCTACCGCAGGTGAAGCCATCATGGCCCACCGCTTTAAGTCTTACGAACCCTGGAAAGGTACGATTCCCGGCCGTTTGAACGGCGTACTGGTATCGATGGAAAAAGGCCAGACAACGGCTTATTCAATTGACAAACTGCAAGATCGCGGCCGCTTTTTCGTTGACCCGGGTGTTGATGTTTATGAAGGTCAGATCATGGGCGAACACATTCGCGACAATGACCTGGTTGTTAACGTGGTAAAAGGTAAGCAGCTTACCAACATGCGTGCTTCGGGAAGTGATGACAATACCCGTATTGCACCTGCTATCAAATTCTCGCTTGAGGAAGCCATGGAATACATCCAGGCAGACGAGTATATCGAAGTAACTCCTGTCAGCATGCGTTTGCGCAAGATTTACCTGACCGAGAACGAGAGAAAGATCAATGCGAAAAAGTTCCAGTAAGAACAAATCCTAATCATATTGAAACCCGCGCCTGCCGCGGGTTTTTTTGTGGCTAAAAAATTCGAGGGGTTGTTGCTTGCCCGCCAAACGCCATCGGGCTAAGGTCCGGGCCGGCAGGTTCTGTGCAATAACCGGCAGGGTTGACTGCGTATTTCGGCGCAATGGTCCTTATCCCTGGTCCACCGTCATCCCGGATTCAGTTCACACAATAACAAATCTTTTTATCTTCCTCCAGCAGAAAAATACTGTAAACCATTATATTTGGTTTACTAAATCGCTTATTCACACCACCATGAGAAAATTCATTATAGCTGCTGCCTGCCTGCTGCCGGTTGCATCGATGGCACAGACCACCTATACCATTACAGGCAAAGTCGGTAAACTTCAGGCGCCCGCAAAAGCTTACCTGACCTACCGCATCGGGAGTACCCAGCATACGGACTCGGCCGATCTGAAAAACGGCATGTTCAAATTTGAAGGGCGCGTTGAATCGCCCGTTCAGGCCAGTTTGCGCCTGCGTCATGGAAACGAAGAGGCCCGGAAACAGGCGGCCGACATGTTGTCCCTGTATGTGGAAAATAAAAAGATCCGTATCGAATCAGCCGATTCGGTTAAGAAAGCAAAAATTACCGGATCACCTTTAAATGACGATTATGTCCGGTTGCAGGCCCTCCTGAAGCCGGCAAAGGATCAATTGAATGCCCTGATGGCCGAATACAATGCCAAAACGGCCGAAGAAAAGAAAGCACCTGAATTTCAGAAAAGCTTTGGCGAACGTTACGCAGCTGCCAACAAGGCCCTCGAGCCGCTCAACAAAAAATTTGCTGAAGAGAATCGCAATTCCCTGATCGGCCTGACTGCCTATCGCAGTGTAATGGGTTACGACATTGACCCGGCAGCAGTAGAACCGGAGTACCTGAAGTTTAGTGAAAGTGTGCGGGCAACCGGTTTGGGTAAGGATATTGCCATGATGATCGACGGTGCAAGAAAGCGTATGGTCGGTTCTATGGCTACCGATTTTACACAAAACGATCCGAACGGGAAGCCGGTTAAGCTGTCTGACTTCAAAGGTAAGTATGTTTTGGTTGATTTCTGGGCTTCGTGGTGTGGACCCTGCCGTGCAGAGAACCCGAACGTGGTAGCCGCCTTCAACAAATACAAAGACCGCAATTTCACCGTGCTTGGCGTATCGCTTGATTTTCCGGGTCAGAAAGACGCCTGGCTGGCAGCTGTTGAAAAAGACGGACTGAACTGGACACAGGTCTCTGATCTTAAGGGTTGGCAGAACGAGGTATCAAAAATGTATGGCATTCAGGCCATTCCTCAAAACCTGCTGGTTGACCCTTCAGGTAAGATCGTAGCGAAGAACATCCGCGGCGAGGAACTGCAGACCAGGTTGGCCGAGCTGCTTGGCAAGACCAGCAAGTAAGAAGAACTTTATAACCAGACAGGGGGTGCCGTGGCAAAGCCATGTCGCCCCTTATTTGTTTCAGGAAGATGCGCTGAAGAGGTCCTCAAGTGTGATTTCATTCTGAATCAGGCTGGCTTTGTAAACATTGCTGCTTACACCGAAGGTCGTTACCATTGCCAGGAAAACGGTTTTCCGGGTTTTACTTTCAGAAATAAACGTTTGCCTTTTGTGCGTCAGTACGGCAGCATACTCTTTTGAAATGGTAAAAGGCCCGTCTGAGAACTTCATTTCGCAAAGGCTGATGCAGGAATCGCTTCTGTCGATAAGCAGGTCGACCTGGCAGCCGGCCACTTCCTTCCGGCCGGTAAACCGCCATGCAGATTCTTCCGTGTAAATACCGGCAATACCGAGGGCTGCCTTCAGGGCAGAAACGTGTTTCAAACAAAGGCTTTCAAATGCAAGTCCGCTCCAACTTTTCCAGGACTGGCTCCTCATCATTTTCAGCCAGGTGCCCGGGCCCATGGCCCTGCTCCGTTCTATAAATTTGACATAAAAGGCTGTGTATTCGTCAGACAGCTTATAGATCCGGTCGCGCAGGCTTTTGTTAAACGGAATGTAGGCGGCAATGAAGCCTGATTCGGTCAGTTCATCCAGCAAAAGTGAGGTTGTTCCGCCCGTTTTCAGCGCACAAGCTTCGATGATTTCGTTCCTGGTCAGGCCAGAAGGTTTTGCCGCCAGTGCACGTACAATGGCAATGTGTGCCTGCGCATTGCTGAACAGGGAATGATAAAGGTTCTGGAACTCCTGACGCAGCAGTCCGTCTTTGCTGAAACAGCTGCGGTCTATGGCCTGCGCAGCGCTTTGTCCGGGTTCTACTTCTTTCAGGTAATGCGGAATGCCGCCCATAGTCATGTACAACTGTGCAATCTGGTAGTGGTCCAGGCGAATTTTCCGGGCAGACAGAAAATCTGCAGTCTCATTCAGGGTAAAAGGCAGAAGCCGGATCTTTCTGGTGATGCGGTTGTGCAGGCCTCCCTTGTTGTTTACCACCTTCTGGATCATCCAGGAGGCGGCAGAACCACAGATCACGATAACAAGGTTCGGCTGTTTCGATGCCCAGTTGTTCCAGAAGAACTCAAAAGCACTCAGGAATCCCGAGCGGGGCGCGTTGAGCCAGGGAAATTCGTCCAGGAATACAACGCCTTTTTTCTTTTTCAGCTTGGGTTGCAGCACGTCTTGAAGCGACTGAAACGCCTGGCCCCAACTTGTGGGAACTGCCGGGGGCAAGGACATGTTTTCTGCCTGTTTCAGTGCATGAGCAAAGTTCTCCAGCTGCGACCTGGTGGCCCCGTTGTGTACACCTGAAAATTCAAACAGCAGCTGCCGGCTGTAGAACTTCCTGATCAGGTATGTTTTGCCCACACGCCGGCGGCCATAGACCGCCAGGAGCTGCGCCTCAGGTTGCTGCAGTGCCTGTGCCAACAGGTCCTGCTCGGCTTTCCGGCCAATGATTTCCGGCTGCTGATGTTTTTTCATATCAGAATTCCCTGATAAAGATAAGAAGTATATGGGATAGTATCCAGCCATAACTGTGTAACTTTATAGAGTTATGGCTGGGTATGTTGAGTTATATTCAGCCATAAGTATGTTAATATTGGTAGATGTGGCTGAGTTTGTAGCAGTGTAGCCAGGGTGATCAAGCGGGATACTTGAATAGCAGAATATGCGTTTTATAAATGGTAAACACTGCAGTCATTCTTTTTTATGCGCTGCAGTACTTACCTTTGAAATCTAAGCAGTTAAATACGTACACATGAGAAAAATATTTTTGTTTGTTGCCTGTATGGCTCCCCTTGCCCTATCGGCGCAAAACAATTTCACCATAGCCGGCAATGCAAAGAGCCTGAAGGCGGGAGATAAGGTTTTCCTGGTTTATCAGAATGCCGAAGGGAATAAGCTTGATTCGACAACCGTTCAGAACGGAACTTTCAACTTCAGCGGAAAGGTAAATCATCCTTCGCGCGCTACGCTTGTTCTGAACCGGAACCCGATGGGTGAGCGGCCTGCACCTGGCGAAAAGGTGGATATGCTTTCGTTCTTTGTTGAACAGGGAAAAATCCAGCTTCAGACGGCCGATTCGCTTAAAAATGCAAAGATCACGGGTTCAGTGATCAACAATGAAAATGTACAGCTTCAGGCGGCCATGAAACCCATATCGACGAAAATGGAAGCGCTGAACAAGGAATACATGGCGCTTGCCGAAGATAAGAAGAAGGACCGCGCCACACTCGAAGGGTTCCAGACCCGTGCCGAAGCCATTACCAAAGAGCTTCCGGGCATTTATTTTAATTTTGTCAAGTCGCATCCGAAGTCTTACCTGAGCCTGACCGCCCTGGCGCAGCTCGCCTCAGATCCGGATCATGCAACAGCGGCCGAGCAGGCTTTCAATACCCTTTCGCCCGAACTGAAAAGCAGTGAAATAGGTAAAGAGATCGGAAATACTTTTGCGGCTGCAAAGAAAACTGCAGTGGGCAGCATGGCCATGGATTTTACGCAAAATGATGCCAACGGCAAGCCGGTTAAGTTGTCTGATTTCAAGGGTAAATATGTGCTTGTTGATTTCTGGGCTTCGTGGTGCGGACCCTGCCGGCAGGAAAACCCGAATGTTGTAGCGGCCTATAACAAATACAAGGACAAAGGATTTACCGTGCTTGGTGTTTCGCTGGACCGCCCGGGCCAGAAAGAAGCCTGGTTAAAGGCCGTTGCCGATGATAAACTGAGCTGGACCCAGGTGTCAGACCTGAAGTTCTGGGACAATGCAGTAGCCAAACAATATGGCATCCGCTCGATCCCGGCTAACTTCCTGATCGATCCGAGTGGAAAGATCGTAGCCAAAGGGCTCCGCGAAGAAGCGCTTCACAGCAAGCTGGCAGAGCTGCTGGATAAAAAAAGTAAATAACAAAAAAAGCCGGATGCAAAGTATCCGGCTTTTTTATTTTAAGTGGCTTTCAAGCGTAGCGTGAAGGAATCTTTCTGCACGGAACGCCTGGACTGGTTGTAATGACACAAATATGGATTACAGCAGGATAACAGCAAGCCGCAGATTCCTCACCGCGAGGTTTGCCGCTGCAGCAAGGCCGGCCTACACCAAATCGAACCCGATATCTTCCCTGAAGTATTTCCCGTCAAAGTAGATGCGGCCGGCATCGGCAGTGGCACATTGCAGCGCCGTAAACATATCATGCTGCAGGCTTGAAACCGCAAGTACCCGGCCGCCATTGCTTTTTACCACACCGTTCTCAGACATTGTTCCGGCATGAAAAACTTCAGAGTGCCGCACATTCTCGATACCGGAGATGGCCTTGCCTTTTTCATAGTCGCCCGGATAACCACCCGCAACGATCATGACCGTTGCAGCTGTCTTTGGTGAAATGCGCATCTGTACTTCATTAAGCCGGCGTGCTGCCGTGGCTTCGAAAAGCTCGACCAGGTCGTTTTCTACCCGAAGCAGTACACTTTCTGTTTCCGGATCGCCCATGCGGCAATTGTATTCGATCACATATGGTTCTTCGCCTACCTTGATCAGGCCAAAAAAGATAAAGCCGGTGTAATTGATGTCTTCTGCTTTTAGCCCCTGAACGGTCGGATCAATGATCCGTTCGCGAACTTTCTGCATAAATGATTCAGATGCAAAAGGTACCGGTGAGACTGAGCCCATGCCGCCCGTATTCAGACCGGTATCGCCCTGGCCAATGCGTTTATAGTCTTTGGCTTCGGGAAGCAGAACATAGTGCGATCCGTCAGTAAGTATGAAAACAGACAGTTCGATCCCTGAAAGAAATTGCTCCACAACAACGGTAGAGCCAGCCGCCCCGAACTTACCGCCCAGCATAAGCTGAAGTTCTTTTTTGGCTTCTTCCCGGTCTTCAAGAATCAACACACCTTTACCGGCGGCAAGGCCGTCGGCTTTCAGTACGATGGGCAGGTCGTGCCGGTCCAGGTAGTCCAGCCCCTGCTGAAGCGTTTCATTGGTAAAAGTCTGCGAAGCGGCGGTAGGTATGGCATGACGCTGCATAAACTGCTTGGAGAAATCCTTGCTTCCTTCAAGAATGGCGCCTTCTTTTTTCGGGCCAATGACAGGAACAGACGCCAGCTGCGGGTCAGCGCTGAAAAAGTCATGAATACCATTTACCAGTGGTTCTTCAGGCCCGACTATGACCAGTGTAATCTGTTCTTTCTGAACAAGTTTTTTCACAGCTTCAAAGTCGTTCGGATTGACTGCGGCATTTTGGCCGTACCTGGCTGTGCCACCGTTTCCGGGCGCAATGATCAGTTTGGTGCACCTGGCCGACTGACTGATCCTGGAGGCAAAAGCGCTTTCCCTGCCGCCTGATCCTAAGAGTAAGATATTCATAGCGGCAAAGATACCTGTTTCAGTAAATTATGGGGTTTAAAATATAAAAAACCCCCAGCTGGTACGGTAAACAGCGTGTTATTTGAAAACCACCTTTGTGGCCCCGTACCCGAATTTTTCTTTCTGTGCATCCATGAACGTACGTACCTGCGGGTGTTTTCCCAGTTCGCGGTGAATCTGCTGCTGCAGAATTCCATTGCCGGCACCATGTATCAGGATCAACTCAGGCAATTTGTGCACGAGCGCAGCCTCCAGTGTTTTACGGAAGTGTCCGAGCTGAATATCCAGAATTTCATCGCCGCGAAGAAACTGGTGGTCGCTGCGCAATTTCTCAATATGCAGATCGGTTTCGGTCTCCGGCCTGGCGAGTCCTTGTTTTTGGGGAGTTGGCTTGAAAAAGCTCTCTTTTAATTGCTGTGCATCGATTTTCAGCGGAGGTTCGCCCAGACGGAACTGCCAGCCCTTCTCACCCTGGAGCGCGGTAGAGGCCCGTTCGGGGGCAAAATCTTTGGGCCGGAACTTGCGGTTGAAGCGGATGGGCTGCAGCAGTTCGGAAGCACCATGCTGAAGCAGGGCCAGGTGAAACTCCGGCCAGAGGTCCAGGTCGGGCAAAGCGCCTTCAAAAACAGGAGCCGAGTTGCCCGGTTCCAGTATTCCTGACTGGATGCCGCTGAATTTGCCCTGGCGTTCGCCCATCAGGCTAAAAAGAACACGGTTTGCGTTGTGGTTCACAAGGTGAAAACGAATTGCGTGCTGTTTGCTGCCGGGCTGCAGCACCAGGAATATGCCCTGCTCTGCCGGTGGTTTGACGGCCACTTTTTTTGGTGCGGCTGCTGCTGCCGCCGCCTCCTCCTCTGCAGGACTGTCTTGCATGTGCCCGTGTATGCTTGTCAGGTTACCTATGCTGACAGGAATTTCGAAGCCGTCTGTATCCGTTACGCCGAGCGTTTGTTCGTCAATGATGCTGGTCACATATCCTTCACGCTTTTCATCCACAAAGCGGACAAAGTCGCCGAGTTTAAATTTCATGTCTCTTTTTTTATTTGTGATAAAATCGCCTGCCGTGCAGTAGCGGGGCAGGTTTTTAATGCGGCGGCTACCAGCGTAGCAAGGCGCTTGCCCAGGTAAATCCTGAACCAAAAGCGGCCAGGCAAACCAGGTCTCCCGGCTGGATCTTTCCGGCTTCCCAGGCTTCGCAAAGCGCCAGGGGCACAGACGCTGCCGTCGTATTTCCATACTTCTGGATGTTATTGAAAACCTGGTCATCTGTCAGGCTGAGAAGCTGCTGGACATACTGGCTGATCCGCAGGTTGGCCTGATGGGGAACCAGCAGGTCGATGTCTTTTTCAGTCAGGCCGTTTGCCTCCAGCGCCTCCCTGATCACCTCCGGAAATTTAATGACCGCTTTTTTAAAGACCGACGGGCCGTCCATAAAAGGCAGTGCCGCTCCGCTCTCCAGAATTTCGGGTGTCATGAACAGGCCGCCAAGTTCCTGTTCAGGGAAGGCCGGCTTGTCTTTGAGCCACTTGTTTGCATGTGAACCGGGGTAATACATGGCAAGAATTTCGGCATCACCACCGTCGCTGTGCAGGTGTGTGCTCAGAATGCCCCGTTGATTGTCTTCGCTGCGCTGAAGTACGACAGCTCCGGCGCCATCGCCGAATATGACAGAGACATTCCGGCTCCGTGTTTCAAAATCCATGGCGAAAGAGTGTTTCTCGCTGCCCACCACCAGGATGTTGCGGTACATGCCGGTTTTGATGAACTGGTCTGCGACAGACAGCGCATAAACAAAACCCGAACATTGGTTGCGTACATCGAGGGCGCCTATTTCTTTCATACCCATTTCGCGCTGCAGCAACACGCCGCAGCCTGGAAAGTAATAGTCAGGACTAAGTGTGGCGAAAACAATAAAGTCAATTTCGGCGGCTGTAGTTCCCGCTCGCTCCATGGCTATTTTTGCAGCCTCGATGCCCATCGTGGTGGTCGTCTCGTTGTTGCGGTCGGCAAACCGGCGTTCCTCGATACCCGTACGTTCACGGATCCAGGCATCGCTGGTTTCCATAAACCTCGACAAATCGTCATTGGTATAGACATTTTCAGGAACATACCGACCGATCCCGGCAATTTTTGAACGATACATGATCTGGGCTTTTAAACGGTGCAAATTTATGACTTATTGTTGCCGAAACTCTTCTTAAATTTTTCTAAAATAAAGTATTTTTGCGCTATGTCGACAGAAACCAAGGAAGAAACGTTTACGTTAGAAGAAATCCTCACCTCCTTAAAAACCGTCCACCGGCTTATTCTATGGAATGATGATGTAAACACGTTCGACCATGTGATTCACTGCATGATGAAATACCTTGACTACAGCGAAAACCAGGCCGAAAAGATCGCCTGGGAAGTACACAACAAGGGCAAATGCGCCGTGCTGGAAGGTTCGTTCACGGAGATGGAAATCTACCGCAAAATTCTTCAGCAGGAAGGGCTTACTGTTTCAGTTGATTGAAGGGCCGACCCATTCACTTTATTAAAGGCCCTGGAGCTCGGCAACAACGGCTATACCGGGACTGGTGGCGAAGAACCTGTACAGGTTTCGAACAGATCGTTCCTCGGCTGCACTCCGTTGGGATGGTGCCAACAGAGGCCGCAACACACAGCACCAGCATCCGTAACACGAAATACACCGCGTGCACATTGACCATAGGAGCCAGGGATAAAGACTGAGCTCAGAACCCATCACTGCAACACCCATCACATTATTCCCGGCGATAGCGAAGTTTTTTTGGTTTCTGGCAGGTCCTTTTTCCGCTGCCGCCCGGTTTTGAATGGCGCAGGGGCGGGTGCTTACCTTTTACAGCACAAAAAAGCCCGGTCCTTGGGGGACCGGGCCTGTCTTATGTACGAAAGAATATTATTTCTTTGTCGTGTCTTTTGATGCTGCCGGCGGAGGAGGCGTAGCCGTTCCCGTTCCGGTGCCACCGCCAATCGGCGAAGGATTTGGTAATTTATCAACCTGCTCCTGGAGTTCAGAATCTACGCTTCCGGCGGTGCCGCTGGTTTTTGCAATCGTAGTAACGGCCAATGAAAGCACAACGATCAGGGCAAGCAGGAACCACGACCCTTTTTCCAGAACATCTCCGGTGCGTTGCACGCCAAACATGTTGCTGCTCCCTGCGCCGGTAGCCAATCCGCCGCCTTTCGGGTTCTGAATTAAGATGAACAGCGCCAGGGCTACACACACAACGATCAGTAAAATAATCAAAAAGGTCATTTTTATTTCTTTTAAATTTTCTTCTCTATAGATTGGATAAGGTCGGCAAAGTAACGGCTTTTTTCCGGATATTTCAAACTTAATTTTTTATAAGTATCTATGGCCTTGTGGTAAAGCATCTGCTCAATATAGATCTTCGCCAGCGTTTCGGTAACGAGGTCATATTGGTCTTCCGCGCTTTTTTTTGCCTTGTTTTCGGTATCGATCTTTTCCGGTTCGGGAGCATTGATCTGCGGCTGCTGCCTGATAAATTTATCAATCAGTTCGGCTTCTTTTCCCTGTCTGGCCTCAGTTTCATTGTCGCCCACCAGATCTTCGGCTTCAAAAGGCGTCTGGATATGAAAAATGTGTTCCACATACTGTTGCTGCAATCCCGGTTCGGGCGGCGGGCCGCTTCGTTTTACAGGGTTTGCATAGGGCCTGAAAGACTCGTATTCTTTACGGGTTTTGGCCAGCCACCACAGAAAGGTGTAAGGCAGCGCATCGTCATGATACTTACTAACGCGGCCATCGTCTGTGGGCTCAGCGGTTGTTTCGGGCGCCTGCTCGGCTACAGTCGTTGCGGGGAAGCGCGCATCGAAAGCAAAAAAATCAAAAGAGGCAACGCTTTCAGGCAAGGGGACAGCCGGGGGTGGTGTTTCTTTTTCAGCGGTTGCAGGAGCATGCTCCTCGGCTTGCTCTCTGTCAGGGCCTGGCGCGTCTGTGCGCGGGTAGCCATGTGCTGAAATGGGGTTGTCCGGGATATCTTCAGGAGCCAGGTTTTCAATGTTCAGCACAGGGCCCGAGACCGGCACCAGGGGAAGAGTCTGCAATTCACCGATCTCTTCGTACACCTCATCTTCGGGCTCTTCTTCCGGCGCAGGCCGTGACGGGGCTGCATTTGCCGTATCGGCGGCAGCGGCACGTTCGCTTTCTGTCGTTTCTTCAGGGGCCTGAACAGTTGTGATGGCCGTATTGCTGAACGCAAATTTTTTGAACTGCAGTTCTTCGGGATGCTGCAAAGCGGCGTAGACCAGGTGCCCGTGTGTAAAAACTGAAGCACGGGTTCCGGATTTTGTGTAAGTACCGTTTGCAGACAACGCAGCGCCTTCTTTTTCGGCTATGGCCAGCAGGACATAAAGCGGCTGAAAGTAAGGATAAGTGGAAACTGCACCACGCAGTAACTCCGCATGACTGGCGGTAACCGCCTGCGGGTTGTTCAGCAGGTCTTTCAATTCGGTATACATATCGTCCTGGAGCTCCACCGGGCTAAGTTACAAAAATTGGCCTACCACTGGGCGAAGGCCCGGTTAAAAATATCCTCAGTAAGCATCCGGTTTACATCGGTGTTCAGCTGCGGCGGCGCCGTGGCCAGCCCCGATTGGGGGAAATCCTTAAAGCGGGTGAAGGACTCTTCAAAACTCAGTTTTTCGTTGAGGTTGTTTGTGTATTTCACGGCAACGGTGATGGACAAGCGGTTGGCTCCGGCAG
Organism: Pedobacter yulinensis; assembly: GCF_003029735.1. GTDB lineage: Bacteria > Bacteroidota > Bacteroidia > Sphingobacteriales > Sphingobacteriaceae > Pedobacter > Pedobacter yulinensis. The sequence goes on along the minus strand of NZ_KZ686268.1, from coordinate 286,435 downwards.
TAGGCTGCTTGTTGTCGCCGATGGCTGTAGGAGCAATGCTGTAACTGGTAATGCGCCCTTCAAAAACGGCGTCAGCATCGCCCTGGGTAATTGTCAGGCGCGTTTGATTGCGTATGCGGGTTTTCAGTTCTTCGGTAAAATTTTGCGCCAGGTCTGCAACCACCAGCGGGGCATTGTTCTCGAAAAAACGCACGTTGATCGACTTCATTTCGGGCGGTATGGAGGCACCGTTGAAGGTGATCTTGCAGCCGCCAAAAGTGAAGATGATGAGCAGCAGCAGTGCATTAAGCAGGTATTTTTTCATCCGTAAGGGGTTATGGCCCGGGGGCCAGTCTTTAACTCAGGTTCAGTTCTTTGATCTTACGGTAAAGCGTGCGCTCAGATATACCGAGCTCTTTGGCCGCAAATTTCCGTTTGCCTTTGTGCTTTTTCAGGGCCTTTTTGATGAGGTCAGACTCTTTATCAACAAGCGAAAGCGATTCTTCCACTTCTTCGGCCTCATCAGAAAAATGGTAATCGGCCTGGTTTTGTACCGGATGCTGGATCGTAAAGCCTTGTTCAGGGATAGCCGGCAGGTCAACATCGCGGTACAGCTGGTTAATGTAATGCGGGTTGTCAGCCATCACGTGCGAGGTGTTGCCTCCATGCTGGATAATGTCTGCGACAAGTTTTTTAAGTTCGACCATGTCTTTCTTCATGTCGAAAAGCACCTTGTACAGAATGTCGCGCTCGGTAAAATCTTCCTTGCTGTTCTGGTTAAGCGGCATGGGCAGGTTGCTGCCCGTCTCGTTCGGAATATAATTCAGCAGCGCCTGTGCATTGACGTTCCGTTCTTTTTCAAGAACGCAAACCTGTTCAGCAATGTTCTTCAGCTGACGTACATTGCCCGGCCAGCTGTAATTGCTGAGCAGCTGAACGGCATCGGGCTCGAGCTGGATACCCGGACTGCGGTATTTATCGCTGAAATCGGCAGAAAATTTCCTGAACAGCAGGTAAATATCATCTTTCCTGTCTTTCAAAGAAGGTATGCGCAGCGGAACCGTATTGAGGCGGTAGTAAAGGTCCTCCCGGAAGCGGCCATTTTTTACACTGTTGTATACATCGACATTGGTTGCGGCCACTACACGCACATTGGTTTTTTGCACCTTTGAGGAACCGACACGAATGTATTCGCCTGTTTCGAGCACGCGCAACAGGCGGGCCTGGGTACCCAGGGGCAGCTCTGCTACCTCATCAAGAAAGATGGTGCCGCCATTAACCACTTCGAAATAGCCTTTCCTGGCCTCATGTGCCCCGGTAAAGGAACCTTTTTCATGTCCGAAAAGCTCCGAGTCAATGGTACCTTCGGGAATGGCGCCGCAGTTTACCGCAATAAAGGGCCCATGCTTGCGGCTGCTGAGCTGGTGTATGATGTGGGAAAAGACTTCTTTACCGCTGCCGCTTTCGCCGGTAATCAGCACAGACATGTCTGTTGGCGCCACCTGGGTGGCTATATCTATGGCGCGGTTCAGCAGCGGCGAATTGCCGATGATGCCGAAACGCTGTTTAATGTTTTGCGTATCCATTGTTTAAAGGAACTTGTTCCGGGCCGGGCCCGGCGGTTTAAATACTTCTCCCGATCAGGGTAGCCGTGGTACAGCGTTCTACCAGGATGTCGGCATACGTGCCCGGTGTCAGGTGTGGTTCTACCGGGAATACAACCATTGCATTTTGGTCGCTGCGTCCGCAATAATCCTGTTCAGACTTGCGGGAAAATCCTTCAATAAGTACCCTCACCGTGCGGCCCACCATTTTCTGGAGCTGGTAATGCGAATGTTCGCGCTGCTTGTCCATGATTTCTGACAGCCTGCGTTTTTTGATGTCCTCGGGGATGTCATCGGTCAGTTTCCTGGCTGCCAGTGTTCCGGGGCGCTCAGAATAGATAAAATTATAAGCAAAGTCGTACTTCACATAATCCATCATGCTCAGCGTATCCTGGTGCTCGGCTTCAGTTTCTGAACAAAAGCCGGTAATGATATCGGTCGAGATACCGCATTCAGGTAAAATGCGCCGAATGGCGTCTACCCGGTTCATGTACCACTCGCGGTCATACGTACGGTTCATCAGCTCGAGAATGCGGCTGTTGCCAGACTGAACGGGCAGGTGAATGTATTTGCAGATGTTGTCATGACGACCCATGGTGTACAGCACCTCGTCGGTAATGTCTTTTGGGTGTGAGGTCGAAAAACGTACCCGCAATTCCGGACTCACCTCGGCCACCATTGCAAGCAATTGTGCAAAGTCAACCTTGTCTGCATCTGTCGCTGCGGCCTCTTCGCCTTTAGCAGACCATTTATACGAATCTACGTTTTGGCCGAGCAGGGTAACTTCCTTGTAGCCTTTTTCAAAAAGATCACGGGCTTCGGCTACGATTGAAAAAGGATCGCGGCTGCGCTCGCGGCCGCGGGTAAATGGCACCACGCAGAACGAACACATGTTGTCGCAGCCCCGCATAATCGAGATGAAGGCCGTAATGCCGTTCGAGTTTAACCGTACCGGACTGATGTCGGCATAAGTCTCCTCGCGCGATAACAGAACGTTCACTGCCTTAGCGCCCTCGTCTACCCGGCCAATGAGCTGCGGCAGGTCACGGTACGCGTCGGGGCCAACCACCACGTCGACCAGGTGCTCTTCTTCAAGGAACTTGGCTTTAAGTCGCTCGGCCATACAGCCCAGTACGCCCACCACCATGCCTGGTTTGCTTTTCTTTACAGATTCGAATTGTTTAAGCCGGTTGCGTACGCGCTGCTCGGCATTGTCACGAATGGAGCAGGTGTTGATGAACACCACGTCGGCATCAAAATAATTACCGGTAGTCTCAAAACCCTGGTCCATCAGAATGGAAGCCACAATCTCGCTGTCGGCAAAATTCATCTGGCAGCCATAACTTTCAATATATAGTTTCCGCCCGTTCGAGGTCTTCGGTTTCTCTACCACCAGCGCTTCGCCCTGGCGGCTCTCATCGTGTGTCTTGTCCTGTAACTGCAGTTCGATCATGTAAGCAAATTTGGTCTCAAAAATACGAAAATATTTTCTGAAATGACAATTTGTCAGCATAATGTCAAGTGCCTGGTTTGCGGTGTAAAACCTGGCTGCCTTTCGGTTGTTATAACAGAAACTCACTTCATGGTCCAGAACCGTTTCCGTCCACACCGAAAAATCTGGATCAGGGTTGCCGCTGCTGCGGGAATCCTGATCGTCCTGCTTCTTGTCGCGTCGGCTTACCTGGCCTCGCGCTGGAAACCGCTGGCAGGCGAAAAAATCCGCGAAGCGGTACATAATGGCTCAAAAGGACTGTACAATATTACTTATAGGGAGATCGGATTGAACGTGCTTACGGGCAGCGTACGCCTGAATGACGTGACGATCGAGGCAGATACCCAGGTTTACCGGCGGATGGTACAGGCGGGCACGGCGCCCGAAAACGTCTTTTCGATCAAACTTTCCGCCCTTCGCATCAACCGGACCGGACTGCTGCGTACCTATTTCAAAAAACACCTCCGCATACGTTCCATTGTGCTTGACGAGCCGGCCATCAGCATGGTGAACCGCAAGGTACCGTCAAAAAATGATACTTCTGAGGTCGGAAAAAGCCTGTACGAGCTCATTCGCGGTAACTTAAAGTCTATCCAGGTCGACGCCCTGAAAATTAGCCGGGCAAAGTTCGATTACATTGATGCGAACGGCAAAAAGCGGGTCATCAACGCATTCAGGAACCTGAACATCCAGGCAGACGATATCCTGATCGACTCGCTTTCGGGCAAGGACCGGAAACGGTTTTATTACAGCCGCAACATTGGTTTCAACCTGGGCGGCTACCGCTCGGTAACCAAAGACAGGATGTATACGCTTCGTATTGATTCGGTGGCGGGTTCATTTGCCTCGTCGCGTGTGTACATTAAAGGGCTGCAACTGATTCCCAATCTGCCTGAACTTGCGTTCAGCCGCAAGTATCAGGTTCAGAAAGACCGCTATGACCTCTCTTTTCGCGAGATTGCTTTGTCGGGCATTGATTTCCGCCAGTTAGATACCAAAGGAAAATTGCAGGCCCGTCTGCTTCGCGTAGGGCCTGCCAGCGTTGCCGTCTTCATGAACCGGGAGTTGCCACCGCCCGTTATCGACAAAGGAAGAAATTACCCTCACGTGGCGCTCAAACGGTTGTCGCTGCCCCTGCAAATCGATACGGTTCGCCTGCAGGGGGTCGACCTGAAGTACTCAGAATACAATCCCGTTTCAAGGAAAACCGGATCTGTCAGGTTTGTCAACCTGCATGGCGATATCCGCAATGTAACGAACGACAGCCTGCGCCTCAGGCGGGACCATCTGGCGCGGGCCGATTTTAAGACCTTGCTTATGGGTAGCGGCGCCATGCGGGTAAAGATCAATTTTGACCTGAACTCTGAAAATGGCGCCTTTACCTACAGCGGCAGCATTGGGCGCTTTGATATGCGTAAACTAAACGACCTGGCCATTAACCTGGGCCTGGTGGCTATAGATGCCGGGATCGTAGATAAGGGCGACTTCAATGTAACGGCCGACCGGCGCCGGGCAAGCGGGAACTTTAATTTTTACTACCATGGGCTGAAGATCAAGTTACTGAAAGAGCAGCAGGAAAGCAGTAAACTGAAACAGCAGGGGCTACTGTCGTCGCTTGCCAACAACCTCCTTATTAAAGATGCCAATCCCATGCCGGGCGAGCCGCTGCGCCCGGGGCGGGCCACTTACCTGCGCGCCAATACGGCTTCGTTCTTTAACCTCATGTGGAAAACGCTGTTTGCCGGCATGCGTGAAGCGGTAGGCGTAGGCTTTGTGCCGATGAAAACGCAGAAGCAGGCACAGGATAAGATATCCAGGAAAATGGAACAGCGCAGCGAGCGTGCAGAACGCCGGGCGCAGCGCCGGGCCGAACGCAAGGCGAAACGTAACAACTGATCTGTACCGCAACCGATGCACTTTCAAACTTTACCTGTATCTTAATGGCAAATAACACTATGAATGCCTGGTAAAAAACGGCTGAGATATATCCTGATTAAATGGGGGGCACTGGCCCTGGCGCTGACTGCGGCGCTGCTGACGGCTACATCCTGGTACCTGAACCAAAAATACCGTCCGTTTCTGAGCCAGAAGGTGCGTGAGCTGGTATACAGCGGCAGTGATAGCCTGTACCGCATCGAATTTGACAACCTGCACACCAATTTTTTAACCGGCAGTATTTCCCTGAGCCATGTTCGGATTGTACCCGATACACTGCGGTATGCCGTGAAGGTGGCCAACCAGACCGCACCGAACAATCTTTATTATGTGTTCCTGAATAAACTGCTCATCAGGCACATCCATCCGCACCGGCTGCTGCGCGAAAACCGGCTGAACATCGGGCAGATTATCTTCGAAAAACCGCGCATCACGATGATCAACCGGCAGTTGCCTTTTAACGAAAACCGTCCGCCAAGGCCGGTCCGATCACCCTACCAATACATTTCCCGTTTCGTGAAAGAGTTTCGTGTGGAGACCATCAACTTTCGCAATGCCAGTTTCCACTATGTAAATGCCAATGAAGCCGGCAGGCCGCGACGAGACAGCATCGACAACCTGCACATCAGCCTGAAAGACCTGCTGATTGATCCCGGCGCTGCGCGCGATACCAGCCGTGTGTACCTGCTCAAAGATATCAGCATCAGCCTGAACGACTACAGTTACAAAACGGCCGATGGGTTCTACAAGATCAACCTGCGGCACCTGGGCTTCAACCTTAAACGCAGCTCGCTGCGAATCCGGAAACTGGAACTCGAGCCCCAATACAGTGAAAGCGCCTTTGGCGAAAAAGCCGGTTATGCGCGTGATCGTTATCACGTCGAACTGAACGACATTGACCTGGGTAAAATAGACCTGCCCCTGTACGTACGCAAACAGGAACTGCTGGCCGGAACTATGGCCATCAGCAATGGTTCAGTTTCAGTATTCAATAACAATGCGCTGCCGCCCGGACAGGCGACGCTTAAGGAAGGGCGGTATCCGCACCAGCTGCTGCAAACCCTGCCCATACCTATAACGCTGCGCAAGATCCTGATCAGGAACATTGACATTGCCTATGCAGAATTTGACCGGGACAGCCGGCGCACGGGGAAAATTACTTTTCAGCGCAGTGCCGGCACGATTACAAATGTAACCAATGTGCCGGCGCAGAAGCAGAAGAACCGGCTCATGCAGGCCAACCTGCACAGCTACCTGATGGGCAGGGGCTTGCTGCGCGTCCGGTTTAATTTTGACCTGCTTGCGCGCGATGCTGCGTTTGGCTTTAAGGGAACGCTGATGCGCACCGACGGCCGCCTGCTCAACAAAATTACCGTACCGCTGGGCATGGTGAAGGTTAAGCGGGGCACCATTCAAAAGCTGGCTTTCGACATCCGCGCGAACGACAGCCTGGCCCGGGGACGCATCGATTTTGCGTATAACAACCTTTCGGTAGCCCTGATGCGCAAAAATGAAAGTAATGGTAACCTCGTTTCGCAGGGCTGGGCATCGCTCCTGGCCAATGCACTTGTGCTCAATTCAGACAACCCCGACAGCAGCGGCCTGTTTATTTATGCGCCTGTGCACTATGTACGCACGCCATCGGGCTCCTTCTTCAACCTGGTGTGGCGCAGCATTTTCCAGGGGGTGAAACACAGCGTCGGATTAACACCGCAAAAGGAAGAAGAAATCCGGACCAGGATGGCAGAGTTTGAGAAGATGAAGTCAGACCGGCAGGAACGCCGGGAGCAACGCGAGCAGCGAAGGCGGAAGGATCGGTATCGGTGAAGCAAGACTCAGGACCGAAAGGGAATCAAGAATCAGGACTGAAGTGGAATCAATAATCATAACCGAAAGGGAACCAAGAACCAGGACTGAAGTGGAATCAAGAATCAGAACTTAAGTGGGATCAAGAATTCATGACCGAAAGGGGAATCAGGAATCAAAAACCAAGAACCAGGACCCAAAGGGAATCAGGAATCAGAAACCAGGACCCTGGCGCAAAGCCCCTCCGCTGTATTGTCATACTGAGCTAGTCGAAGTATGAACCAGGAATAAACGGCAAGAATAAAAAACCAGAGCGTCTAACTCCTCGTCATTCCGAAACCGCTTCTTGATTGCGACTTCCAGCCGCTTGTCCCAAGACGGCGCGCCTGCTCTAAGGTTTGCGGGCCGGCGCTTTCAGCAAAGCTGAAGGAACCGGTTTGCCGAGCAGGTGTTCATAATAAAAGCGGTAGCGTTCCAGGCGGTCGTGAAGGGTTTTTACACCGCCCCAGCCATGACGTCCGCCCGGGTAGATCATCAGTTCAAAGTGTTTACCTTCGTTCTGCAGTTTGTCGACGAGCTGGATTGTGTTTTGCATGTGTACGTTGTCGTCCATATCGCCATGCATAATGCGTAGCAGTCCTTTGTAACGGTTAACCCAGGTCAGTACAGAGGCATTTTTATAACCCTCAGGGTTTTCCTGAGGCGTATCCATAAACCGTTCCGTATAATGGCTGTCGTAAAGTTCCCAGCTGGTAACCGGTGCGCCGGCATAGCCGAAATCAAAAACGTCGGCACCATAAGTGAGCGCCATGCAGGTCATATAACCCCCGTAGCTATGCCCGGTGATCAGCAGTTTGCCGGGGTCTGCCCAGGGCTGGGCTTTGATCCAGCGTCCGGCGGTCATGTAGTCCTGCATCTCCCATTTGCCCAGGCTGCGGTGCATCAGCGCCACGCCTGCCTTGCCAAACTGGCCCGAAGCCCGGTGGTCTACCGTGATCTGCACCACCCCCTCGTTTGCCCAAAGCTGGCTCGCCGTGCCTTTCCAGGTGTTGCTTACGCTGCCCGCATTCGGCCCGCCGTACATGCTGAAAACTACCGGATAGCGGCGTGTGCTGTCGAAATCAGTTGGCCAGGTTACCGTTCCAGGTAAGTCGTACCCGTCACCTGACGGGATGCTGATCATTTCCGTCCTTCCAAAGGCGTAACTTTCAAAATCATCGGCTTTGCTGTCTGCAATTTCTTTGACCACGGTGCCCTCTGCATCGAGCAACGCCACCTTTGCAGGGGTAGAAACGTTTGAGTAGGTGGTCACAAAGTGTTTGCCGTCTGGAGCCATGGCAATACGGTGGGTATAATCGCCAAAACTCAGACGTTTCAGGTTGCGGCCGTCGTATCCCACGCTGTAAAAATCGGTGTTTACCGAGCGCTCCTTCCTGGCGGTAAAGTACACCAGGCGCCGCGCTTCGTCTACATGGACGAGGTCTTTCACCTGCCATTTTCCTGAAGTAAGGGGAGTAACCAGCTTACCCTCAAGGGTGTAGAGGTAAAAATGAGCCCAGCCGCTGCGGTCGCTTTTTAAGATAAAGTGTTTTTTATCTTCCAGGTACGTAATGCGGCCATCAAAGTCGAGGTCGACCCAGGATGGCTGCTTCTCATCATAGATCTCTTTCTTTTTGCCGGTTTTCGGATCGACGGAAAAAAATTTGAGGTTATCCTGTCCGCGGTTCATCCATTGTACCATCATGCTGCTGCCGTCAAAACTCCAGTAGGGTGTACCAAAATACTGGTCGTCTTCTTCGCGGAAGTCTGCCCAGACCACAGGTGCGCCTGCAGCCTGCACAAAGCCGACGCGAACACCCGGGTTGGGATCGCCGGCTTTCGGATAGCGTGTTTTTTCGGTAAAGCCATGCTGTCCGGTCGAATTGTAGATCGGGAACATGGGTACCTTGGTGTCGTCGAAACGCATAAAGGCCAGGTGTTTGCTATCGGGCGACCACCAGAAGGCCTTATAGCGGGTGGCGCGGCCCAAAATTTCTTCAAAGTAAACCCATGATGCGTAACCATTATAGATAACATCGGTCCCGTCCTGGGTGTAGCGGATTTCCTTGCCCGATTGCAGGTCAACAGCGTACAGGTCGTTATCGCGCGTAAAGGCAACATACCGTCCGTCCGGGGAGAGGGTGGGGTTTTTTTCTTCCGCGGGATTATTCGTTAGCCGCCGCTCGGCCTGCTGTCCCTTTTGCAGGAATACATCTTTATCGCGAACGAACACTTCCACATCGCTGCTTGGCGGGGCAATATATTCCTTTTTTTCGCCGCTGCTGATATCCACTGAGTAAACCTTACGCAGCCTTACGTCTGATTCCAGGTAGCGGGAGGCATTTTCCCAACCAATCACGCTGTTCACATTTTTGGTAAGGGAGGGCTTTTCGCCCAGCGATTGCGGCAGATCGAGGTGTTTTTTCTGCGCATAAAGCGGCGACAACAGGAGTATAGAGGCGGCAGCCGCCAGAAAAGCATGACATTTCATAAAGAAGGGGAAAATGAAGGCTTAAAGGTACAAAAGAGACAGGGGAAAAAATGCTGTGTATTTGTTTTGTTGCTTTTTTGTTGACGTCGGGGGGGCGAAATCAGGATTAAAGCGCCTCGCTGCAGAAAAGTATGCAAAGTCTTGCCGTGTTCTAAAGAGGTTCCGAATGATCCGGGTGGGGAACCAGCCCGGAATGTACAGGTGCAAAGGTATCCGGGCCTTTTCCCGCCGCCCTCAGGCTTTGGATGCTTTTATGAAAGAAGCGATACACAGCCGCCTTCTGCTTCTTTTCGGCGGAGAAAAGAAGCAGCCTCCGCGTCTAGGAGCGGCTGGGCTTAAATAAGCTGCACCGAGCAAACCGGTAGGGTGGGTGATAAGAATTGCTTTATGAGCAGTGCCTGTACTGGGAATAAAATTGTCAGTACCGAAAAAATAACATAAATACCCCGAAGTGGGTAGGTTTAGCGGTGTTCTTTAACGAAAACTTAGCCTGTTTTCAATATTCAGCTAATTTCTGCGTTCTTTTTTTGTGAACAAATTGCAAAAAGTGATGAATTGCGTGCGAAAACTCCAGGAAAACCCCTTGTTTCTTTACAATCCTTATAAAAAGAGTATCTTTGTCTGCTCTGAATTAAATCTCTAAAACAGCACGCTCATGCTCCGTTTTTTCTCCAAGAAAGAAAAAGTAACCGACTTGACCTGGCTGGGTGTAGACATGCACTCGCACCTGGTTCCCGGCATTGATGATGGTACCGCAAACACCGAAGAGGCGCTCATTTACCTCGAACAGTTGCGCGACCTGGGTTTGTCGAAATTTATTTGCACGCCCCATGTGTTTACCGAACTGTACCCGAACACGCCTGAAACGATATCGACAGCGTTCAGTCACTTGCAGCAGGCCGCGATCAAACAGCATTTTAATGCGCCGCTAGCGGCAGCTGCTGAGTACATGATCGATGATACATTCCGTGTAACTGATAACCTGTTGTGCCTGCATGAGCGTTACCTGCTTGTTGAAATGTCATACCTGTCAGAATTTCCAAACATAGACCAGATCATCTTTGACCTTCATATAGCCGGGTACAAACCGGTGCTGGCCCACCCGGAACGGTATGTGTTCTATTACCGGGACCGCAGCCGCCTGAGCCGGCTAAAAGAAATCGGATGCCTGTTCCAGCTTAACCTGCTTTCAGTGCTGGGCTATTATGGTCCGGAGGCGAAAAATCAGGCCAAATACCTGCTCGAAAATAAACTGTACGACCTGGCCGGCACAGACCTGCACCACGAAAGACACCTCAGGGTACTCAGCGAAGGCGTAAGAAGTGGCAAGTTGCATGAACTGATCGGGCATTATGCGTTCAGGAACCAGGAACTGTTTGGATAGTGACCAGGATAAACCCCTGATTTATAAACATTCAAATGTTTGAAAATAGCGCAAACAGGCAGGGAAAAAATGACATTAAAAAAATACCCACACCTTGGTATATTAAATGATTGATTATAAGCGTATTTTTGCAGCGACTGACTGCGTGCGTTGTTTCAGGAAAGAAAAGCGTCCTATCATCAAAAACACATTGTTTTTTAGCCTATTGACCTACAGCATGTTGAGACAAAACGTCCGTGTAAAAGCCCTAAAATTGTCGTTCTTCCTAATGATACTGCTTGGCATGAGCAGCTGCATGACAACAAAAAACGTCCCATATTTCCAGGATATTTCTGCTGCCGAGCGTTCGGCACTGGCCAATACCGCTAAGTTTACCGAGCCGACTATACAGCCAGATGACATCTTGTCGATCTCTGTTTTTGCCATCGATCCCACCACGGGAGTTCCGGTGAATCAGCTGGCCACCCAGAACCTGATCACGACCCAACTCACGGCAACCGGCCAACAGCAGGCCATATCGGGTTTCCTTGTTGATAAAAACGGGGAGATCGAGCTGTCTGGCGTTGGAAAGATCAAACTTGAAGGCATGACTACGGCCGCCGCGGCTGATGTGATCCGGGAAAAAGCCAAGGCTGTTTACAAAGATCCCAATGTACAGGTGCGTTATGCGAACTTCAAAGTGACCGTGCTTGGCGAGGTATTGCGCCCTTCTACCTATGTCGTGCCAAATGAAAAAGTTTCTGTACTCGACGCGCTTGGCCTGGCCGGCGATATGACCATTTACGGAAAGCGCGAAAACGTGCTGCTGGTTCGCGACAACAACGGTCAAAAGGAATTCGCCCGCCTGAACCTGAACTCGTCATCATTGTTCAATAGCCCTTATTATTATTTAAGACAGAACGATGTATTGTATGTAGAGCCAAATAAAGCAAAGGCGGCATCGTTAAATTCGGCACGGTCGCAGACCTTTGCAATCATTGGTTCTGCTTTGTCAGTATTATTAGTACTGCTTACGCGCATCTAATCATCTTAGAAAATATAAAATGCAAAATACTGTTGAGAATCCATTTCAGTCGCAGGATAAAGAAGCCACGTTAGATGTAAAAATTGTCGTCCATCGTATACTGAGCAATTGGTACTGGTTTTTGCTTTCTTGTATTGTTTGCCTTGTTATTGCCTTCGCCTATATTCGATATAAAACCCCTGTTTTTAAGATATCCGCGAAAGTGTTGGTAAACGATGAAAAAAAGGGAGCTTCTGGGCTTTTAGGAGGAAGTGAGTCAGGCCTTGGCGAATTAAGCGGTTTATTGGGTACAAAGAGCACCGTTGATAACGAAGCAGAGATATTGAAGACACGCTCCTTGATGGAGCAGACCGTCAAAGACCTACAGTTAAATGTTACATGGTATAAGAAAGGCCGGGTAAAGGACGTAGAAGTTTATCCGTCCCCTTTCATGCTTGAACTTGGTAATATGGTAGATACTATACCAGATATAGAGCTTGAAATTAGCAAGATTTCTCCTAAAGGCATTCGGTTAAAGAATGGGGCGCTGGATACAACGTTGGCATTCGGTCAACAGCTTCACATCAAGAACTTTGGAGGCATTCGGCTGAAGCGAGTTCCGAACGTTCCGGTATCATACAGCGAATATGTGCTAAGGGCGAGTTCAGTAGACAACACTGTGTCAAAACTTATGAAAGCTTTGACTATTGATGTTCCCAACAAGCAAGTCACTGTGATCAGTTTAGGTTTGGAATACCCTATCCCAAAGAAAGGCGAAGATATTTTAAATAAGCTGATCCGAAAATATGTTGAGGGTAACCTGAACGATAAAAATGAGGTAGCTGACAGCACGATTAAGTTTATCCAAAATCGTCTGGCGTTCATTAGTGGAGAGTTAGGTGGGCTTGAGAGTAACATTCAGGGGTTTAAGCAACGTAACAACCTGGCTGATATGAGTGAGCAAGGCAAGCTGCTCGTTCAGAATACTAGCCAGTATGTCAATGAACTCGCAAAGGTAGAAACGCAACTCGCAATTCTGGATGATTTAGAAAAGGCGCTTGGCGATGAGAGTAAAAAACGTGTCTTGCCAAGTGCCATCATCGAGGGGGATATGGTTTTTGGCGGGCTAATCGAGAGATATAATTCACTTTTGCAAGAGCGGGACCGGCGATTGGTTGGTTTGACGGAAACTGCCCCCGTAATTCAAAACCTCGACCAGCAAATCAGCAATCTTCGTGCGGATATCTTAAGCAACTTGGTCACCACGAAATCAGGACTCCGCACGGCCAGACAACGCATAAACACTCAGCTCAACCAGGCCGAAGGCCAGGTAAACCGGGTGCCAGCAGTCGAACGCAGCTATTTGAACCTTGCCCGTCAGCAGCAAATTAAGCAAGAGCTATATATCTTTTTAATGCAGAAGAGCGAAGAGACCGCTATCTCAAAAACATCAAATATTGCCAATAGTAAGACGATTGATCCGCCGAAGTCAGAATATAAGCCTTTTACGCCGAAAAAAACAATGGTATATTTTGGCGCCTTGCTGGTTGGTCTGCTGATTCCCTATGGGATAATTTACCTGCGCAGTTTCCTTAATGATAAAGTCACGACCAAAGACGACATCACTTCAGCGACCCAGGTGCCGGTCATTGGGGAAATCAGTCATAATGAAGAAAATCACAATCTCGTTGTGGCTAATAGTAGCCGCTCAGCCATAGCGGAACAATTCCGTGCGCTGCGCACTAACCTAAATTTTTATTTGAAAAATGCGGATGAGAAGGTGATACTTTTCACATCAAGTATGAGCGGTGAGGGCAAGTCTTTTGCGGCAATCAACCTGGGCAATATTTTGGCGCTAACAGGAAAACGTGTGTTACTAATGGAATTGGACTTGCGCAAACCCGGGCTCTCAGCAAAATTAGGTATCGCAAACGTCAAAGGCTTTACGAATTACATTATCAAGGGAGATCTGCAGGCCAAAGATATCATCACACCACTGCAAGTCCATTCCAATATGTTTATCATTTCTTCAGGTCCGATTCCGCCTAATCCCGCTGAAACGATACTGAACGAACGAACTACTATGCTTATGGAGGAGCTTAAGCAGGAATTTGATTACATCCTGGTCGATGCGCCGCCCATTGGCATAGTGACTGATGCGCAGCTATTAGCGCCCTATGCTGATTTATGCCTCTACCTGGTGCGACAAGGTTATACCTTAAAAGATCAATTGAATATCGTTGAGAATTTATATCAGGATAAAAAAATGAAAAACCTGAGTATCCTAGTTAACGACATTGATGCTAGTAAAGGCTATGGTTATGGTTATGGCTATGGTTATGGCTATGGTTATGGCTCTTATGGACGTGAAACTCAACGAAAAGGATTCTTTAGACGACTCCGATTACGCTAATCTGAAACATAAAATCTCGAAACTTAAATCTAAAATGAAAAAGAAAATAGCTGTCCTTGGTCTAGGTTATGTTGGTCTTCCCCTTGCGATCGAATTTGCGAAGAAATACCAAGTCGTTGGGTTCGACATAAACAGCGACAGAATTTCTGAGCTGAACGCGGGGCAGGACCATACGTTAGAGGCCGATTCAGAAGAATTGCTTAAAGCTTTGTCTACTGAGGAAGGATCTGTTAATGGCCTTAGCTTTACCTCTGATGGTAAGGCAATTGAAGATTGCCAGATTTTCATTGTAACTGTTCCGACGCCAATAAATGAATTTAAATCGCCAGATTTAACGCCACTTTTGAAGGCGTCGGAAACGGTAGGCAAGGTTCTCAAGCACGGCGATATCGTTATATACGAGAGTACTGTTTATCCCGGGTGTACTGAAGAGGCCTGCGTTCCGGTTTTGGAGAAAGTTAGCGGATTGAAATTTAATATAGATTTTTATTGTGGTTACTCTCCTGAACGAATCAATCCGGGAGACAAAGTGAACACATTAACGAAGATCAAAAAAGTGACATCCGGATCTACTCCCGCTATCGGCGTCGAGGTAGATGAGTTATATGCTTCTATCATCACTGCCGGTACGCATCTTGCGCCTAGTCTTAAGGTTGCCGAGGCAAGTAAGGCTATCGAGAATGCGCAACGCGATGTGAACATATCCTTCGTTAACGAACTCGCATTGATTTTCGATCGGATTGGAATAGATACGACGGATGTAATCGAGGCAGCAGCCACAAAATGGAACTTTTTGAAGTATAAACCGGGGCTTGTAGGCGGACATTGTATCGGTGTAGATCCTTATTACCTAGCCCATAAGGCAGAATCACTTGGCTATCATCCTCAGGTGATACTATCGGGAAGACGGGTTAACGATAATATGGGCATGTTTGTCGCTAATAAGGTCATCAAATTGATGATAGATAAGGGGCTTACGATAAAGAGCGGAAAGGCACTAATTCTTGGCTTTACATTTAAGGAGAACTGCCCAGACATCAGAAATACCCGTGTAATCGATATATATAAAGAATTGATTCAATTCGGATTACAGGTTCATATTTATGATCCGTGGGCTAGTCCTGAGCAAGTCAACGAGGAGTATGGTATCGAGATTACGAACAGCCTCAAGGGCGAGAATACCTATGAAGCGGTTATTCTTGCTGTAGCCCATGATGAGTTCAAGGCTTTCGACTACAACAGTCATAGAAAAGATGGTGGTGTCATTTTCGATACCAAATCGTTTATAGACAGAAGCCTCGTGG
Source organism: Pedobacter yulinensis (assembly GCF_003029735.1). Taxonomy (GTDB): domain Bacteria; phylum Bacteroidota; class Bacteroidia; order Sphingobacteriales; family Sphingobacteriaceae; genus Pedobacter; species Pedobacter yulinensis. The sequence goes on along the minus strand of NZ_KZ686268.1, from coordinate 270,985 downwards.
ACGGAAGACTATAAATCACACAAACGCCCCTAGGCCGGGGGAACAGCTCATGATTTCATCTACAAAGCACAAGATTTTAACTGCACTTCAGTCTAAGGACGACCGTTCCAAAAACATACTGGTTAACGTCCTCATGTCTTTTGGAGTAAAGGGCGGGAGTATTCTTGTGGGGCTGATTCTTGTTCCGCTTCTTATCGACTATGTCAGCCCTGCCGAGTATGGCATTTGGTTGACAATAAGTTCTTTTGTAAGCTGGATGAGTTTCTTTGACATAGGCATGGGAAATGGACTTAGAAACAAACTCACTGCAGCAATTGCCAACGATCAAGTTCAAGAAGCAAGAACCTATATTAGTACTACTTATGCGGTATTAGCTATAATATCTGCTGTCTTATTATTGATATTCCTTGTCGCAAATCGATATATTAATTGGAATCAAGTTTTAAATATACCAGTTGACATCAAAGACGACTTTCGACACATCTTTTTCATAGTTTTTGCTTCCTTTAGCGTTCAGTTTGTATTGCAGATCATAGTTACAATACTTACCGCGATCCACAAGTCGGCATTAGCAGGTCTCGTTTCCTTTCTTGGGCAACTAGGAGTATTGTTTGCTATTATGATGGTCAAGCGGTGGGTTCCGGGAGATTTGACGATCATGGTCTTGATGTTGACAATCATACCCTTGTTTGTTTTCGCCTTTGCATCAGTTGTGTTATTCTCTGGAAAGCTACGGCATCTATCCCCAGCAATTAGGCTAGTGAAGTTCCAGTATGCCAGGCAAATTCTGAATATTGGAACATCTTTCCTAGTTATTCAGATAGGAGCAGTGGTGTTATTTCAGACAGATAATATCATTATAAGTCGTATAATTGGACCGGAAGCTGTGACAGGTTTTAACATTGCCTATCGGTTGTTCTCAGTTGTCATGATGGCCTTCACTATTCTGATGACTCCATATTGGAGTGCGTTTGCCGAAGCATTCACAAGAAACGATTTTGACTGGATGAAGAGAAGCATTCGTAAGGTGAGGAAGATTTGGTTTGTTATCGCGTTCATCATAATTCCTGCTCTAGCACTCTGTGCAGGTTTAATATATCGTTTGTGGATCGGCGATCATGTTGAAATTGATATGGCCCTTACAATATCTGTTGCCTTATATGCAATTGCTTATACCGGTATGGCATTAAACAGCTATTTCTTAAATGGCTTGGGTAAGGTGGAAATACAAAAATATCTGTATATCATAGCTTGTACTGTCAATGTACCACTATCTATTTATCTGACGCATCGGATTGGTGTGCATGGAGCCGTATTGGCTAACGTGGCTGTATTAACTGCTATGATGTGTATATTATGGATACAGAGTAACCGGCTTCTATCCGGCAACGCAACTGGTTTATGGAATAGATAGCTTTGCGATGAAATTAATACGATTGTCATATAAGGCCTTTAGGAAGATTAAGCGAATTCTTTTTAAAACTGTGCAATCAGCCGTGACGCGTATCAAACTTGCGGGAAACGGAGTTCAGTTCGGTCGCGCCCTGGTGTCGAACGGAATTCCGAATATTGACATAGCAAACGGTGGCACTATTTCCATAGGGAACCAGTTCAGAATGAACAACGGCGAGAATTACAACATGATCGGTAGACAACAGCCATGTTTTTTTATCGTGACCTCAACCGGGAACATAAAAATCGGAGATAATGTAGGTATAAGTGGTACCGCATTTTTCAGTAGTTTATCCATTGAAATTGGAGATAATGTGAAGATCGGTGGAAATACTGTCATATATGACTCTGACTTCCATAGCTTGCACTTTTTGCATCGTCGAGACCGGAAATTAGATGTCAAATATACAGTTTCCAGAGCTGTTAAGATCGAAGATGATGTTTTCATTGGTGCTCATACTACGATATTAAAAGGAGTAACGATCGGTAACCGGGCAATAGTTGGAGCGGGCTCTGTGGTAGTAAAGGACGTTCCGGCAGGCGAAATTTGGGCAGGTAATCCTGCTAGGTTTATTAGAAAGGTGCGGGATGTTGAGTAGAGCTATAAAGAGAGCACTTCCGTTTATTTTGATCGCAGCTACCAATTTGGTACTTGATTTCCTGTTTCCCAAAGCTCAGAAAATAATTTATGCGCCATACGATGTCCTGTTTCTCGCTGCTATTAGCTACGTTATAACCTACTACCAAAGAAACAAGTACAACATCTTAATATCACGCTTCTGGATAGTGTTCTTCTTTTTGGGTATTATGAATATGAATAGCGTCATACTCTACGATAAAACATGGGATGTAGATATACGCGGTGCTTCTCTATTATATTTCTTGAATATCATTATATTCAATGCTTCACTGTTGTTTTTTGAAAGGCGTGGTGACTTTGTCCCAAAAAGACTGACAGTTAACAGTTACTCCTTCCTCAAGAATAGAATTCTTGTCGTTATAATGCTAATCTTCCCCTTTCTGCTAATAATAACATTGTACAAGAGTGTGGGCTTTTTGCCGATTCTATCAGGTGCCAGTTTCGTTGATGAAATGTATAACTATAATTACGGTCCGCTGTATGGGTATAAGTTCATTTGCGTCTATGGTTTTTTAATGACGATATGCTATATAAAGTTGAAGAAATACAGGAGCATAAATCTAGCATTAGCGATAGTAATTCTATTAATAACATCGGTAGATGGCAAGCGATTTATTCTGTTTATTTGTCTGCTCGCATATTTGCCGCTGAACGACTATCTTAACAGAATAACCAAGCCCGGAACCAAGACTTCCTATACACCTCTTATAATTGTATCTTCCGTTATCCTATTGGTATATGTCAGTGTATTGGCAATCAGGCTAGGAAACAATAACGTAAACGAATGGATAGGCCTCTTTATCGAGAAGATTCCGTTCGGCGTAGAGTTCAAAGACTATGCGTATTCTTTCGAAAAATTCAATGCTACTACAATACAAGACTATGATTTTTGGCAAAGCAATATCGGGGCATTTTTCAACTCAGGATTACTTAATTTCCTTGGCTATGATAAAGAAGCCCTAACGCATATGGGAAGCGCGTATGTATGGATGAAGGCTTATAATATAGACTTTGGGATTCGTACGGGCATCATTTCTGAACTTTACTTTGCTCACGGGATATTTGGATCGGCTTTTATGGTACTACTGGCCTATTTCGTTAATCGGACCTCAGTAAGATTAATCAGGCCAACTTCCATCTTTAATCTCATACAACATTGTATCCTTTATGCGCTATACATATTAATTATAAATGGGCAGGCAACTGTTTTTTTCGGCTGCTTGTCTATGATGCTTTACGTTTACTTGTTAAAGTGGATTATCGAACCGAATAGAAATAAAAAACGCAATGGTTTTTATCATAATACCCGTATTCAACCGTCTTGAGTTTACAACAAAATGTCTGGATAGCCTTCAGATGCAGAAATATGTGAACTATAGGACAATTGTGGTAGACCATGGGTCGACTGACGGTACCGCTTCCTATATAACCGAGAAGTATCCTGATGTTACGATATTGACAGGTGACGAATCAATGTGGTGGACCGCAGCGACTAATGTGGGCATAAAATATGCACTGGAACAAAATGCAACATTCGTCCTTACTCTAAATAATGATTTGACGGTGGATGAGACATACATCGGCAGTCTTATGAATTTCGCGAAGGATCATCAAAACGCTATTGTCGGCAGCGTAAGCGTAGACATCGATAACCCTGATAGGATTGTTTTTGCAGGCACTCGCTGGAATCGAAGGTCTGCTAAATATCGTTCGGCCGTGTCTTTAGAGTTGAGCTCTGGCAAATTAAAAGAACTTTATAATGAGATTGAGACAGATATGTTGCCAGGACGCGGAACATTGATCCCAACAGATGTGTTTTCGAAAATTGGCTTGTATGATGTTGATTCCTTTCCTCATTATGCTGCGGACGAGGATTTTAGTTTAAGGGCTGAGCGTGCTGGTTACGAACTGTTTGTAAGTCCCGCCTCTCTGGTAAAGAGTCGAGTCGAACACACCGGTCTGGGCAGCCAAAAAAAAGTCACATTAAACTATATCATTAGAAGCTTTACGTCTATAAAATCACCAAGGAACCTGCGCATCAGATGGCGCTGGGCAAAACGCCATACACCTGCGCCTCCTATCTATTTTGCGTTTGACTTCGCACGGATATTAAAAAGTATGATTATAAAGTAATGAAGAAAGTAATTATCCTTTACAAGTCGATGCCCCAATATAGGGTTGAGTTTTTTAATCTGCTTGGTGTTGAACTGAACAAGCATGGTATCGAAATGAAGTTGATATATGGCAGTATCGATTCGAAAGGCAAAAATGATTCTCGCGATCTCGACTCAGGCACTTTCAGGCCAAATAAGTTTATTAAGGTTGGTAAAACGCAGCTAATATGGCAGCCAGCTATGCGCGAGGTTAAAGAGGCTGACTTGGTCATAGTTGAACAGGCTAGTAAGCTTCTTATTAATTATTTGCTATTGTTTCGTCGATTGATTGGTGGGGCCAAGTTCGCATTCTGGGGCCACGGGCTTAATATGCAAGATTATGAGGGATCGCTTTTGAATAGATTCAAGAGACTATATTCCAACTATACAGATCATTGGTTTGCGTATACACCTAAAGTTAAGGAGCGCCTTATTGCGTCTGGATACCCGTCCCAAAACATCACAGTAGTTTCAAATGCTATTGATACTCAAAGCCTTGTAAAAACTTACCAGAAAATATCCGATAAGGAAACAACCGACCTGAGGTCGTCATTAGGCGTCATGCCCGGTGAAACTGTATTTATATACTGCGGAGCCCTATACAAAGAAAAGCGGTTAGATTTTCTCATTTCCGTCGGAGATTCTTTAGCGAGAGACGGATACAAATTCAAACTTCTCATAGTGGGAGGCGGTCCACAAGAGGACGAGGTGAAAAAAGCCGCCGAAACCAGAGATTGGCTCATCTGCACAGGACCGAAGTTCGGAAAAGATAAGGTCGGCTATTTTAAGATTGCCGATCTCTTCCTAATGCCCGGGGCGATAGGTCTTGCTATACTGGATGCGTTTGCTTTAGAAACACCAATGATTACCACGAGCTACGAGTTCCATGGGCCAGAATTCGAATATCTCAAGGACGAAATGAACGGAATGATAACAGATAATAATTTGACAGATTATATCAGCTGCATTAAAAAATTGCTCGACGCGCCGTCTCAGGTGGAGAGACTAAAAGACGGTTGCAGGGAATCGCGGAGTCTATATACTGTCGAGCAAATGGTTCAAAACTTTGCCGAGGGTGTTGTTAAAGCACTAAGTTAATTGTATGCTGTCACTAATAAAAAAAATACGGATATGGTTACTTCTCAATACAGTCTGGAAGAGTTATAATATCGGCCCTGGTTTTCATGCGGGTATCCGGGTTCGTCTCTGGGCTAAAGAGAGACTACAGATCGGTCGGAACTTTTATATTGGCCGCGATTCCTTTATCGAGACCGATTGTATCATTGGCGATTACGTACTCGTGGGAAATAAGGTTGCGTTTGTGGGTAAATATGATCACCACTATCAACAAATTGGCAAACCTATCAGAGTCGCATCGTCTATCCGTGACAATAACTATACTTGGAAAGGGCGACATTTAGTTACCGAGGTAGGCAATGATGTTTGGATTGGATATGGCGCCGTGATTATGCAGGGCGTTAAAATAGGCAATGGTGCTATCGTCGCAGCAGGCGCGCTTGTTACAAAAGATGTCGAGGCCTATTCAATTGTGGGGGGCAGCCCCGCAAAAAAGATTGCTGACAGATTTGAGGATGCTCACGCGCTAGAGCAGCATAAGGAGCTTTTAAGGAAAAATTATGCTTGCTAGACAGCGTTAATTATTATGCTATGGAAAAACCTAATTTGAACTTTCTAGATTATCCGATATACAATGGGGATGTCGCAGCGATTGAATACAATCGAAAATGTGTAGTAAATACGATAAACCAATATTCGTTCTGTCTAGCTGAGAACGACTCTTCTTTCAAATACGCGTTGCAAAAATCCGATATCTTACTCCCTGACGGAGTCGGCATTACTTGGGCTGTCAAGCTTTTAACTGGTCGGAAAATCAAAAAAATCGCGGGTGCCGACCTGCATAAGCATTGCTTGGAAGCCTTGAATAGGACAGGAGGAAAGTGTTTCTATCTGGGCTCCAGCGAATCGACATTAAAGTTGATCAAACAACGGCTAAACCGAGAGTATCCGAACATTCTCTCCGGATTTCACTCCCCCCCATACAAGCCAGAGTTTTCTCAGGCGGATAACGAGCAGATGATCAAGGCCGTGAATGATTTCAATCCTGATGTGCTTTTCGTCGGAATGACAGCCCCTAAACAAGAAAAATGGGTAATGGAACATAAAGATAGTTTGAGGGCCGGACTCATCGGTTCTATCGGCGCAGTCTTTGATTTCTATGCCGGAACAGTGAAAAGGCCCAATACACTGCTTATCAACTTAAAGCTTGAATGGTTCGTCAGGCTGTTGAAAGAGCCAAAGCGTATGTGGCGTCGGTATATTTACTACGGGCCGATTTTTATAGGGGCTATCTGGAGTAAAAAAATGCAAAATCGCGACAATAATCGATAATATTAAAATTTATAAAAAGAAACATAATGAAAAGAGCTTTAATCACTGGCGTAACCGGACAAGACGGCGCCTACTTAACAGAACTTCTATTGGGAAAAGGATATGAAGTGCATGGAATTAAGCGGCGCAGTTCGCTATTTAATACTGACCGTATTGATCACCTATACCAGGATCCCCATGATAAGGATGTAAGATTTAAGCTGCATTATGGCGATCTAAGTGATTCCACGAACCTGATTCGTATTATTCAGCAAGTGCAGCCAGATGAAATTTACAATTTGGGAGCGATGAGCCATGTCAAGGTAAGCTTCGACACTCCTGAATATACGGCGAACGCAGACGGCATAGGAACGTTAAGAATTCTTGAAGCAATACGCATACTCGGGCTTGAAAAGAAAACCAAGATTTACCAAGCATCAACTTCGGAGCTCTATGGTTTAGTACAGGCTGTACCCCAATCTGAGACTACGCCTTTTTATCCGCGTTCTCCCTATGCGGTTGCAAAAATGTATGCTTATTGGATAACAGTTAATTATCGTGAAGCGTATGGGATCTACGCTTGTAATGGAATCCTTTTCAACCATGAAAGCCCCTTGCGCGGAGAGACATTCGTGACTCGGAAAATTACTCGAGCAGCAGCAAAAATTGCTCTAGGCCTACAAGATAAACTATATCTTGGAAATTTGGATGCGAAGCGTGATTGGGGACACGCAAAAGACTACGTAGAAGCTATGTACTTAATTCTTCAACAAGAGCAAGCCGAGGATTACGTCATTGCAACAGGTATTACGACAACAGTGCGCGATTTCGTCAGAATGGCCTTCTCCGAACTGGGAATTGAGTTAGCTTTCGAAGGGACAGAAATTGCAGAACGGGGTGTAGTAGTTTCGTGCTCTAACCCCGAATTTCGGCTTGAGGCGGGGCAGACAGTTGTTGCAGTCGATGAGCGGTATTTCCGTCCGACAGAGGTAGATTTGCTAATCGGTGATCCCACCAAATCAAAGACTAAACTAAATTGGAAGCCTAAATATGATCTTCCAGCACTGGTTAAAGAAATGGTTCTTTCAGATTTAACTAATTTTAAAAAGGAAAAAATGCTTGCGGAAGCGGGTTACGCTACGAAAAATCAGTTTGAATAGTCCGCGAACTTGTAAAGATCAAAGAAGTCGCTCGTGAATTGAGATAAAATTTAGCTAATATGCGTTTTAAAATCACAATTACTCTAGTTCTTGCATGCCTCTGGGGACCAATCTTCGCACAAGATTCGATAAGAACTGACAGTACCGAGCGAGATCGTTATTTTCTTGAGATACGCACGGGGGTTTCTGGGACAAAATCTGTGCCTTTCTGGATGCGGACAAATCAGTTTGGAAGCACACCACCTGCGGGCGCTTACGGAAGTATGATCCTCGGCTATTACCATGATTACCAGTCACCAAATATTAGAAACAAGCTGGATCTAAGCGTAAGACTGGAAGGACGGTTAAATGTTGGCAGGAACAATGAGTTTCAGGCAATAGAAGCCAATATGGGTCTTCGATTCAATATATTTGAATTTAAACTTGGCAGGAGCCGTGATATAATGGGCATTACTGATTCTGTGCTGTCCAGTGGCGCATTCACGATGTCAGGGAATGCCCGAGGTATTCCTAAAGTTGAAATATCAATTCCCAAATATTGGTCAGTTCCGTTTACCAATGGCTGGCTTTCTCTTAAAGGGAATTTCAACTATGGTTATATGGGGCGTAGCGAAGTTTATTTGGCTGCAAATCGGAATGGTTACGCAGGAACACTTTCGCATCAAAAATCATTATATTTCAAGATTGGGAGTCCTGAAAAAAAGTGGGCTTTGTCTGGCGGCTTCAATCACCAGGTACAGTTTGGAGCGGAGCAAAAATTTACGCCAAACTGGGGCCTCTCAAAAGGTCAGACATTGCTTTATGTTGCAATTGGTAAAGTTCACAAGGGGTCTAAGATCGGTAATCACATCGGATCTATCGATCAAGCGATAGATTATGATTTCTCTAAAGTGCATATTCAAGCCTATCACCAATTTTTCTATGAGGTAGGTGGCTTGGTGCATTTGAACAATCTAAAGGATGGCTTATGGGGCCTCTCAATACAAAATAAAATTGCAAGTGGAAAAGCAGGTTGGCGAAAACTGCTTGTGGAAGTCTTGACGACAAAGAGTCAGGGGGGAGAACTTGATGCCAAAATCACGCCCTCAGGTGACGAGGATTATTATAACAATTATCTGTACGCGAACGGGTGGACTTATCAGGGGGAAAATATAGGCAGCAATCTACTGACAAGCAAAAAATATCTTCGGACGGATTTGCCGCAACGAGACCGGGAGTATATAGTCAACAACAGGGTTTACGCACTTCACTTAGGAATTGATGGTTATATAGGCGATTGGAATGGCATTGCAAAACTTACTGGCACGAAGAATTTCGGAACCTACGGCACAAGTCCTGAAGGCAATTCAACGGGAAGAGTTCGAACGATTTATGCCCCACCGTATTTTCCGGCAAGCTACCAGTTCTCTGGCTATTTAGAGCTGAACCGTTATATAAAGAAATACGGTGTCAATGTCGGAGGGGCATTAGCGCTAGATAAAGGGCAAGTTCTTTACGATGGCTTTGGCGCATTTTTAAAAGTCTCAAAACGTCTTTAGTCACAAAATCCCTCGAACCGATCTGAGGGATATTGTTTTTGCTTGTCCGCTGGCAATTCACTGCAAACCACTCTGAGGTAAGCGGCTGTCCGGATGCATTTCAAAACAACAAAAAAATCCATGAACCGCTTACCGCCGTTCATGGATCTTATAGCTAAAGGAATCGCTTAGTCGATGATCCAGTTCCAGCCGTGGCTGTCTTCAGACAAGCCATAGCGGATATCGTTCAGGGTCTTGGCGATGCCGTTTGATACGCTGCGTGTTGCGGGGTCGCTCAGCTGATACAGTTCGCCCCGGTAGCCGATCTGCCCAATGTGGGTAACTGTAGCTGCCGTTCCTGCCGCAAACGCCTCGGTAACGCGGCCGTTTTGTATCCCCTCAATGATTTCCTTCACCGAAACGCGGCGCTCCTCTACCTCTACACCCTGTTCGCGGGCCAGGGTGATGATCGTATCGCGCGTAACGCCGTCGAGTACCGTGCTGCGGATAGAAGGGGTAACCAGTTTGCCATCAATAACAAACAACAGGTTTGCGGTTCCCGCTTCTTCAATGTATTCATGTGCGGCTGCGTCGGTCCAGATCAGCTGGTCAAAACCTTCTTTCTGGGCTTCTGCAAAGGGATACAGGGAACGGGCATAGTTACCGGCTGTTTTGGCGTAACCTACACCACCATCGTCTGCACGGGTATATTGGTCTTCAATTTTAACCTTCAGGGCATTGCTGTAGTAAGGGCCGGTTGGCGTGGTCAGCAATGCGAATTTATAAGTGTCTGATGCCCGCACGCCCAGGTAAGGGTCGGTGGCATACATCACCGGGCGAATATACAGCGAGTAATTCTCCTGTGCAGGTACCCATTTTTCATCGATCTTAAGCAGCGTGGCCAGTCCCTGCATAAAAATTTCTTCGGGAATGGTCGGCATGGCCATGCGGACGGCCGATTTATTGAAACGGTCGAGGTTCTTGTCTGCGCGGAACACGCTGATGCGTCCGTCGGGCAGGCGATAAGCCTTCATGCCTTCGAAAATAGCCTGTCCGTAGTGGAGGGCCGAGATCGCCGGACTGGTCGGAATCGGGCCATATGGCAGGATCTGGAAATTTTTCCATTCGCCGTCTTCAAAGTCGGCTGTAAACATGTGGTCGGTAAAAACCTTACCGAAGGGGAGCAGGGAGAAATCGGTTACCGTTAACCGGGTTTCTTCCGCTCTGGTGATACTGATGTCAAGTGTGTCAGTCATGGTAACGCGTGTATGGCGGCAAAATACGAAAAAATTATGCGTTTTCTATGCCGGAAACACTGAAATTCAGCCGGAAAGGCGCCCCTTTCAGCGATTTTAAATGTTAGCCAGGGCTTTACCGGGCCATGCGCAGTTCTGCGAGCGTTTGCAGCACCCAGCCCTTGCCCCATTCAGCCTGTTGTTCTGCCGTCCACAGGAAGGGATAAAAGATGCGCCGCTGGAAACGGGGTGGCAGGTATTTCTGCCAGTTGGTACCGCCGGTTGCGGCAATATCGATCGGATCTTTTTCCAGGTAACGCACCGCCGATTTGTAATGCGATAAGGGCCACTCGACGTTCACGTGCAGGTCGAACAGCCGCAGCTCGGCCTCGAGCGCCGAAAGGTCTTCGCTGCCGCGTGATTTGAGCTTCCGATAGAGGGCTGCAAGGTTGTTTTGCTGCCGGTCTGTGGCCAGCTGCAGAAACTGGGGGGCATACTTGTTTGTAAACTGCCGCAGGGTCAGTGTTTGTTTGCCCGAGCTGAGTTCGGTAGCGCCAGACTTCCAGTAAATGGACTGAAACTGCGTTTCAATGCCGGCACCGGCAAGCCTGTCGCGGTCTTCCTGCGCCACCAGGCGGATAAAATCGGTAGCCGAGATCTCGATCATGCGGTACTGGGCCGACTGAAAGCCGCTGGCCGGCAGCAGCGACATGCGGAACTTCAGGAACTGCTCCTTCTCCATTCCCTGCACCATGACTTCGAATGAGGTGGTGAGGGCCTTGAAATAGGCGTTGATGCGCTTGAGGCGGGCGGTGAAAAAAGCCGCGTCAAGATCAGGCTTATCTGCCAGTTGCCTGCATTCGTGCAGGGTCAGTTTGAAGTAGAGCTCGGTGATCTGGTGGTACATGATGAAGATCTCCTCATCCGGGAAGGGGGTCTTCGGGTTCTGGAGACTGAGCAGCGTATCCAGGTGGATGTAGTCCCAGTACGTCAGGAAATCAGCGTGCAGCAGGCCGTCGAGGTAGGAGCTCATGTCCTGGCCCATAGCGGTGTATTTATCCTGCAGCTTGTTCAGTTTTTCAATGATTTCAGGCGTCAGTTCCATGAAACGAAGGTAGGGATTTTGGGGGATTTGCGGCGGCGCTTCTGACTTGTTTTTGAGTATCTTATTTTTTGATAGCTCGCGGAGCGCCGTCCAGTTTTCATCAATTAAAGCCTGTTTTTTGTTCCTGCTCCATCCTTTGAGCTGCTTTTCAAACTTGATCGCATCCATGATGAACCTGAAGTTTTTGTATAAACGAGTTTGACCGGCCTGCGTTTAAAGGTATATGAGCTGGACGACAAGCCGCCCTGGTGCTCTGACAGGCGTCTGTCGATATTGTTGGTTAGGCCTACGTAAAAACTTTCGTCAGAGCATTCGAGTATGTAAACGAAATACAGTTTCATTTTTATCTTTAAAAGCATGATTTAAGTTAATGAATATTTCTTTTAAATTATGTTGGTGCCCTTCGGCAAGCTCAGGACGACAATATCAAGACGGCAAGCTCAGGACGACAATATCATACTGAGCTTGTCGAGTCATGCTGAGCTTGTCGAGGCATGCCTCCTAAAATTTTTTCCTTAACATTGCGCCATGCGCATGCTCCCGCCCGTTTTGTACTTTTTAAAGTGGCTCGCCATTACCCTGATTATCGGGGCGCTGGCTGGCAGCGCCTCTGCTTTTTTCCTTGTCGCGCTCGACCGGGTCACAGCTTACCGTGAAACGCATGAGCGCCTTATTTTCCTGCTGCCCCTTGCCGGACTTTTTATCGGTCTTCTGTACCATTACTTCGGAAACGGTATCGCAAAAGGGAACAACCTGGTCATCGAAGAGATCCACCGGCCTTCGCGCATCGTCCCGCTGGTGATGGCCCCTTTCATCTTATTCAGCACCCTGGTCACCCATCTTTTCGGCGGCTCTGCCGGTCGTGAAGGGACCGCTGTTCAGATCGGCGGCGCCCTGGCCGACCAATTCAGCCGCTGGTTCGGCGTTGCCCACCGGGACAGGCATATCTTGCTGATCTGTGGTATCAGCGCCGGGTTCGCCTCTGTATTCGGCACACCCCTGGCGGGAACGGTATTTGCCCTCGAGGTCTTTTTGCTGGGCAGCATGCGCTACCAGGCCCTGTTTCCAGCGCTGCTTTCGGCTATTTTTGCCGACCAGGCCTGCCGCCTCTGGGGTGTCGGACATACCACATACCCGGTAGCTGCAGTCCCAGCAATCAATATAGCCCTGCTCGGTTGGACCGCTGCTGCCGGAATCATTTTCGGGCTTGCAGCACGGTTCTTTTCAGTCCTGAACCACTGGCTGGGCGCACGGTTTTCCAGGCATATCGGTTATCCTCCGCTAAGGCCACTGGCCGGCGGCCTTCTCATTGTTTCGTTGCTGCTGATTGCCGGCACCCGTTATGCCGGGCTCGGCATTCCGGTAATTGTCGAGTCATTTACCCGGGTACAACCGCCTGAAACCTTTGGCTGGAAGATCTTGCTGACCTGTTTAACGCTTGGCGCCGGATTTAAAGGGGGCGAGGTGACACCTTTGTTTTTCATAGGTGCAGCACTCGGCAGCTGTTTATCGGCCGTGATGCCGCTCCCGGTATCGCTGCTTGCTGCAATGGGTTTCGCAGCTGTGTTCGCCGCGGCCGCGAACACACCCCTGGCCTGTATCCTGATGGGAGTCGAGTTGTTCGGCAGCGGCCCGGCCGTTTATGTGGCTGTAGCGTGTGTGCTGGCGTACCTGGTCTCTGGCCAGCGCGGCATTTACAGCGCGCAGCAGCAAAAGGACTTCAAAACAGGGCTATGGAATGATGTTTCCGCAGGTGCTAATACAACACCCTGAACTTGATCGTATGCTCGATCTTTTTCAGTGACTTAAAAAGCTGTTTGTCGTATTCCGTATTGATGTCGGTGATGGCGTAACCTATTGCCGGGTTCGTCATGAGGAACTGGCCCACGATGTTGATGTCATGTTTGGCAAAAATGGTATTGATCCGCGCCATAATGCCCGGCACATTGCGGTGAATGTGAATGAGGCGATGTGACCGCTCGATCTTTGGCAGCTGCAGGTTTGGAAAGTTGCTGCTCAGGTAGGTTGTGCCGCTGTTCATGAAATCGGCCATGCGTTTCGGAATGAAATCCGTATTGCGCGGATTGCTGCGCGGATCATCAAACACGACAATTCCCATTTCGGTACACAGCTGCAGGTCAATGCGTCCTTTTGCATTCCCGAGATAACCGAGCGTTTTGAGTTTGACTGCCCGGCTAAGCACTTCTTTGTCTACCTTTTCACCATCGGCAAGAAGCAGCATGCCTACATCTTTCACATACTTTTCTTCGAATGTAGCCTTATGGCGGATGGAGAAACCGTCTTTTTTCAGGACCTCAATGGCATGCTGACCGGCATCGCCGATCACCAGGCAAAGAATGCGGTTTTTCGGGTAAGAAATGGCACGGGGCAGGTTGTTTACATATAAGAATTCGTCAAAGCTCGGCGTAATGTGGTCGGCCTTTTCCAGGATGGTTTGCCGGGCAATGTTCTCTGTAAAGGCAAAAAACTTGCTGATCAGTCCGCTTTCGCGCAACTGGAAGTCTGAGTAGCCATCGCCGATGCCGTACAGGTTGCCTTTAAGCTGCAGCTGCTGCAGCAATTTCACTTTACCACCCTCTTCGCTCAGCGGATTGGCGTGGTCGTAGTCAATGATCTTACCGTCGCCAGTGGTAACGAAGGTGTTCGCATAGATGTTTTCTTTCCTGATGTGGTATTGGCTGACCACGGGCGTAATGAACTCTTTGAAACCGCCCGACACGATCAGCACATCGTCTGCATGTTTCTCAAAGAATGCGGCGTTCCGGGAAAAAGATTTGGATACCTTTTTTTTAAGGTGTTTGATGAGTTTTTTAAGGTGTTCTTCGTTGGCCTCGAGCAGTTTAACGCGCTGCGCCAGGCTTTCTGAGAAGGACAGTTTTCCTTCCATGGCAAGGTTGGTGTAATCTTCGATCTTCTTGTAGATGGCTTCCCGGTCGGGGTGCCTGGCCAGCGATATGCGGGCCAGTTCGTCGAGGGCTTCTACCTGGGTGAATGTACTGTCAAAATCGATGATGTAAAACGCTTTTTCTTGCATGGTTATCTAAGTGCTTGGCCGATCTGCGCGAGGCTGTCGGCCACCGGTTTAAATTGTATGGCTGTCGTTTGCACGACTTTTTGGTTGCTGTATTTGCTGACCTCGAGGCTGCTTTTGGCAGTATCTTTAGTCAGCGCGGCAGCCTTGCCTGTAAGCAGGCTGAAAATTTTTGCAAAGCGCCAGGCCAGCCCCAGCATCCAGGGTTTCGCTTCGCGCGCTGGAGCCTTGAGTCCCATTTCTTTGGCCGCAAGGGTAAGAAGGTCTTTATAGCTGTAGTTTTCTGAGGAGACAATGAAACGTTCACCGCTCACCGGACTGTCCATGAGCCGGATCATCACCCGGGCTACATCGGCCACGTCTACAAAGCCGCTCACACCCCGGGTATAATAAGGAAAGCCGTCTTTGACCATTTTAAAGATGGCGCCGCTGCCCGTAAAACCCGCGTTTACGCCAATGATGACCGAAGGGTTCACGATCACGGCATCCAGGCCTTCATTGATGCCCCGCCAGACCTCCATTTCCCCTTCGTATTTGGATACGCCATAGGCATGTGCTTTGGGGTCGTATTCGCGGTGGTCGTCTTCGGTAATCAGCGTCGCACCGCGCCGCGCATTGCCGAGTGCGGCGACTGAGCTAACGTGGACCAGCCGGGCGCCTGAAAGCAGGCAGGCGTTGACGATATTGGCCGTGCCTTCAATATTGGTCCTGTAAAGGTTTTCTTTATCTGCCGGGCTGAAAGACACCAGCGCTGCGCAATGGTATACCCGGGTAATGCCCTCGAAGATCTGCTGCAGGTCGGCTACGTCGTTGAGGTCGGCCAGCTGCCAGTCAACCAGGTTGTTGTCTTGAAGCAGGGCGGGGATTTTCGATGATTCCCGCCTGGTTGCGCGAACGGTGAGGCCTTGTTTGGTCAGTTGATAAACTACTTCCGCTCCAAGAAAACCCGTTGCGCCGGTTACCAGTATCATTTCACTTTTTTTAGAACAGATGAGTAAATTGCGCTCCCAAAAATAGATATTTGGAGGCAATACTGTATAGCAAATATGTCTTTATCCGATTTTTTTTCGCCGTTGAACATGGCGTCGCTCAGGCCTGAGGAGGGTTTCTTTACCAGCCAGTTGGGCTTCCGTGCAACCCTGCACGAGACGCAGTTCCCGGACCTGGACGAAGGACAGTTTGACCTGGCGATTGTCGGTGTGGCCGATGACCGCCGGGCCGTAGGAAACGAGGGATGCGCTCTTGCACCCGACTATTTCCGCGAAAAATTTTACCGCCTGCACGAAGGCGCGTTCAGCAGCCGGATCGTTGATCTGGGCAACATCCGCGCCGGTGCAGAAGTGTCAGATACATATGTGGCCCTGAAGACGGTCGTAACAGAGCTGGTGAAGATGGGAATCCTGCCGGTGATCATTGGCGGCGGACAAGACCTTACCTATGCGCAGTACATGGCTTACGAAAAGCTGGAACAAAAGGTCGATCTCGTCGTGATCGATAATGCCTTTGACATCAATGACGATGGCGAGGAAGGCATTGCAACGCGCTCAGACGCCTACCTGAACAAAATTTTTCTGCACCAGCCCAACTACCTGTTTAACTTCAGCAACCTGGGTTACCAGACCTATTTTGTTAACCAGGACAGCCTGAAGGTCATGGAAAAGCTGTATTTCGATGCCCATCGCCTGGGCGAATTTACCACCGATATTGCACTTACCGAACCGGTGGTGCGTAATGCCAGCATGATCAGCTTTGACATTGGTGCCATTCGTTCTTCAGACGCCGGGGCGAACGCGAACGCCACACCCAATGGTTTTTATGGGGAAGACGCCTGCCGCATTACCCGGTATGCGGGTATGAACGATAAACTAACCTCGATCGGCTTCTACGAGTTTAACCCGGCCTACGACCGGAATGGGCAGACGGCACTGCTGCTGGCCCAAATGGTCTGGTACTTTGTTGACGGATTTTATAACCGTAAGAAAGATTTTCCGCTGACCCCAAAGTCGCAGTTCATCATTTACCGGGCCAGCCTGAAGGAAGGAAGCGGGGAAATGGTGTTTGTGAAAAGCAAAAAATCTGACCGCTGGTGGATGCAGGTGCCGTATCCTTCGGGCCCCACTAAAAATGAGCGGTATCACCTGGTGCCCTGCCGGTATGACGACTACCAGACTGCCGTAAACGGCGAAATGCCGGATCTCTGGTGGCGAACATACCAGAAACTTTCCTGAATCCAACTGGCTGTGTAATTTCCTGTTGTCATCCAAACCGAGCGACAGCAGGAGAAGATAGCTTCGAACTGCAATACAGATTGTTCACTACCGCTCTGAAATACGAAAGCCGCGGACGGGCGCCGGGGCGTTTGTTCATGCCGGCTGCAAACTGCAGGCCCAGGCGTCCGGTCCTTGATCACAACTTTATCATCTTTTTTGTTTCTGGTTCAATCGCAGCACGCATCGCCGCTAAGGCTATTCGAACGCGGGGAAGAACCTGTTCGAGCGGCTGAACAGCCCCTTTGTTACTGCGCTGAATGACAGCCGCGGTGCCCCCCGGGCATTAGCCCCAGCCCGTTTGCACGGCGCGGCGCTGGGCACCCTGTCTTATCATTGCTTCTTACTCCTTGTTCCAGTCCAGGCTCCAGGCCGCCTGCTAAAAAGGACCCGGCGCAGGGATATGTTTAAATGAAATCGTTTTCAAAAACCGGGGCATCCTTGCGGTTCATTTTCTGATTTAATTCAGGAAACGGCAGAATTTACTTTGAAAACGACACAACTTTCGCAAAATAGTTGAAGCGTATCAAAAATAATCTGAGACTTTCTTTTTCGTCCACAAAATCAATGACTTAAAGCGTTTCAAAAGGGTTATTGAAGCGTATCAAAACTGTCATAACTGACTAATTATGAGATGATTAAGTAAAAAATTATTGTGCACGAATACAAAATCCTGATAGTTTTACATGACAAACAAGCTTAACCAAATAGACAACGAGCAAATTTTACAGCCATGCAGTAAACCAGGTTTGCTGCTGCCGCACGCTTTAAAACCAAACAATTCAACCAAGTTTTAACCTTTTCGCATGCCGGCCAATCTGACCGGCAAAACGGAAAAAAATGACCAAGTATGAAAAGAGCATTTACTTTTCTATGTGTATTGTTATTTACCGCCTTTTCGGTCCTTGCCCAGGAGCGAACCCTGCGCGGTAGTGTAAAAGATTCGAAAGGCGCAGGGATTCCGGGCGTATCTGTCCGGGTTAAAGGCACCGATAAAGGTGCTTCGACAGATGCCGGAGGCGCTTACACCATCAGTGTTTCGGGCAACGTAACCCTAGTGTTCAGCGCGGTGGGTTACGAGACCATTGAACAGCAGGCCGCTGCCGGGCGCAATGACGTTAACATCACCCTTAAGGAATCCAACCAGGAGCTGACCGACGTTGTCGTTATCGGTTACGGTACGGCGCAGAAAAAGGATGTGACCGGTGCCGTGTCAAGCATCCGCGCCACGCGGTTGGAGAATGAAAATCCACAAAGCGTTTCAGACATCCTTCGTGGCAACATTGCCGGTATGAGCGTTGGGCTAAGCACCTCGGCCAAGGGCGGCGGTGACCTCCTGGTTCGCGGCAAGACCACCCTGAGCGCGGGTACATCGCCACTCATTGTGCTCGATGGGGTGATCTATGTCGGGCAGCTGTCAGATATCAATCCGAACGACATCGAATCGATCGACGTATTGAAAGACGCGAGTTCGCTTGCCGTGTACGGCGCAAAGGCAGCCACCGGTGTTGTGGCCATAACCACAAAAAAAGGCCGCGGCGACACCCCCACCATTACAGCCAATACCAATTTTGGCGTAGCCCAACTGACAAAAAAGCAGGAGGTGTATGGTCCGGAGGGGTTTCTGAACTGGCGTGCCGATGTGATGCGCAGCGGTGCCGCTACACCCGAGTTCCTGTACGCTGACCCGCGCAACCTGCCCGCCAGCGTTTCCCTGACGCAATGGCTGAACGGCCAGAGCGGCGATCCTGTAGACCTTTGGCTGAACCGCCTGGGCCTGGTTGCCAACGAAAAAGCCAATTACCTGGCCGGTAGAAATGTGAACTGGTTTGATGAGATCTTCCGGACAGGCCTTCGCCAGGACCATACCCTCAGCATTTCAGGCAGCAAAAGCGAGGTGAATTATTACATGTCGCTCGGTTATCAGAAGAATGAAAACCTGATTGAAGGCGGGGACTTCAGCACCTTCAGGGGGCGTGTTAACCTGGAAGCCCGTGCAGCTAAATTCCTGACAGTAGGCCTGAACATGCAATATGCCGCCCGGGACGAAGGCGCGATAGAAGCAGACTGGAACCAGCTGATCAATCTTTCGCCATATGGCGACATGTATAATACTGATGGGAGTTTGCGCCGCATCCCCACAGACGACAACGGACTGAATGCACGCAATCCGTTCCTGAACATGACCTACAACGACCGGTTCGCCAAACAAAACACGCTTTTCGGCAGCCTGTATGCCAAAGCACAGCTTCCGTTTGGCTTCTCTTACCAGTTTAATTTCAGTCCGGGACTTGACTCGTACCGCAATTTCGACTACAACTCGTCGCGCAACCCCAACGTGGTTACACCCGGGGGGTCTGTAACGCGGGCACAGGAAACACGCTACAACTGGCAGGTCGATAACCTTCTTAAATGGAACCGCACGATTGCCAGGATCCATAATCTTGACTTCACCTTCCTGGTAAATGCCGAAAAATACCAGACGTGGTGGACGCAGGCTTATGCAGAAGGCTTTTCACCGTCAGACCTGCTGAGCTACCACAACCTGGCCAGCGGTAACGGCGCCAAAACCACCGCCAATGCTGAAGACAAGGTCTACACCGGCGATGCGCTGATGGCCCGCGTTAATTATATCCTGATGGGCAAATATGCCTTGACTGCTTCGGTTCGCCGTGATGGATACTCCGTTTTTGGTGTCAATTTTAAACGGGCCAATTTCCCGGCGGCAGCACTTGCCTGGACGCTCAGCGAAGAATCGTTCATGAAAAAGATCAGCTGGCTTAATTACCTGAAACTGCGGGTGTCATACGGCATCAACGGGAACCGCGACCTGCGAAACCCGGACAATGGAACGGTCGACCCCTACGCGGCGCTGGCCCAGCTTGCCATTGGCAAATACCAGTATACAAATGCCAACGGGGTGCCGGCAGAGGTACCTACGGCCGTTATCGGCAACCGCATGCCCAATCCCGACCTGAAATGGGAACAGACCGAATCGTACAACGTTGGTCTTGATTTTTCTGTCCTGCAAGACCGCCTTAGCGGCTCGGCCGAAGGGTATGTAAAACGCACCAAAGACCTGCTCGTTTCTAAAAGCCTGCCTACGTTTATCGGGTACACCAGCGTTTACTCCAACCTGGCGCGGGTCAGCAACCGGGGTTTTGAGCTCACGCTGAATTCGCGCAACATCGTCGAAGGCAACATCAAATGGAACACCAACGTGGTGTTCTCGCTGAACCGCAACCGCATTGATCAGCTGGCTACCGCCAATGATGACCTCGGGAACAACTGGTTTTACAACAAGGACATCGACGTGATCTGGGACTATAACATCCTGGGCGTTTGGCAGGAAGGCGATGCAGCCGAGTTCAACAAATTCAACAAAGGGATCAAGGCCGGCGATTTCCGGCTGGAAGATATAGACGGTAACTATGCTTATGGCGATGTGGACAAACAGTTCCTGGGTTTCCGCACGCCAAGGTTTACCTGGGCCATGCGTAACGAATTTAACATCTTCAAAAATGTCGATTTTTCATTCCAGCTGCTGTCAAACTGGGGGCAAAAGAAACGGTTCGACCAGGCCAAAAACCAGCCCGGAAGTGTTGGCATGGCCCGCATGAACTCGTACGTAATCGATTACTGGACGCCTGCCAACCCGGTTAACGACTATGCACGCCTGAACTCCGGTCTTAGCGGAACAAACTTTGGCGTGTGGCGCGACAACTCCTTCATCCGGTTAAATACCATTGCCCTGTCTTATTCTTTGCCGCAGGCCATTGTAACCAAACTGAAGCTGAAGAGCGCAAAAATCTATGCGAACATGAACAATGCTGCCGTTTATGCGCCCGAATGGAATTACTGGGACCCGCAGAACGACGGGCCGACCCCACGCTACACCACTTTCGGTCTAAATCTTTCACTGTAACCTGTGCACCATGAATACTTACACAAAAAAAATCAGCATATTATTTGCGTCCCTGGCGCTGCTTGCGGCACCCGGATGCAAAAAAAGTTTTCTTGATTCCAACCAGCTCTCGGTGTATGCACCCGAGACCTCACTAAATAATGTTGCCGCCATGCGGGCCGCCCTGGCTGCCTGTGCACAGAGCCTGCGGGGGGAGTTTTTCGGCGATTCAGCGCCCATGCTGACCGAGTCTATTTTTTCTGACGTGGCCGTAGAAGGCACGACCGATAAAAGCACGCCTGCACAAGACCTGATCACACGCATCACGCCCGATGCCAACCTGAATAGCGACGACACCAATAAGATCGGCTGGTATTGGGACCAGGAATACCGCGGGATCCGCTATGCCAACACGATCATTACCAATATTGACAGGCCGGTGTATGCGTCAGAAGCAGAGAAAAACGCCATATTGGGAGCCGCTTATTTTTTCCGGGCCTGCCACTATTACCGGCTGGTACACCAGTTCGGTGATGTGCCGCTGCTGCTTCGCGACCTGGACGCCCCCCGCACAGATTTTTATTCGACCAAAAGAGACGTGATTCTCCAGAAAATGAAAGAAGACCTGGAGTTTGCCAGCCGGTCGGTCACTGATGCGGGCAACCGCGGTGAGGCCACCAAAGGAGCCGTTGACCACCTGCTTACCAAAGTTAACCTGGCGCTGGGCAAATTCGACGATGCACTGGCTTCGGCAAATGCGGTGATCAACAGCGGCAAATATGCTGTAATGACCAGCCGCTTTGGCAGTACCGCCGGAGACGCCACCAAAAATGTGGTTTGGGATATGCACCGCATGGACAACAAAGCCATTTCTACTAACAAGGAAACACTTTTCCTGGTGATAGACCGGGAAACCCTGCCAGCAGGTTTTACGGCCAATGGCTCGCAGCTCATGCGCAATACCGTGCCTGCCTGGCATTTTGCGAATGTCAAGACCCCATCTGGCGCAACTGCTATTACCGATGCAGTGACTGCCGAGATCCCGCTTACCCGCATGTACGGCCGGGGCATTGGTCGCTACCGCGGCACCCCATACAGTACCAAATACATCTGGACCGACAACACCGATTACCGGCATGCAAAGGGAATGTGGATGGAAATGACCGACCTGGTTTACAACAACCCGGCCCTGAAGACATCGAACAACGCTGCCGACCGGGCACTCTATGGCAAACCCCTGGAAGAGTGGAATGCAAGCAATGTACGCGCCCGCTTCACCAACGGGGCCCTGGATACGATCAGGCACTGGTTCGGTTGGCCGCATTACAAAGTGTTCATCAACTCGACCAATGCGTTGGCAAATGATCCTTACTGGACTCCGCCGCGCGGCACCAACACCGATTGGTATGTTTTTCGCCTGGCCGAAACATATCTGCTTCGCGCCGAAGCGCAGTACTGGAAGGGTAACCTGGCGGCTGCAATGGCTGATGTCAATGTAGTGCGCGCCCGAGCCAATGCCAGGCCGCTGACCGATCCGGGGGCAATGACGATCGGAACGATCCTCGATGAGCGGGCAAGGGAACTTTACTGGGAGGAACCGCGTAAAACCGAGCTGACCAGAATTGCTTATATTTTTGCCCTCACGGGAAAAACGGCTTATAATGGAAAGACTTATAGTCAGGCTAATTTCTCTGATAACAATTTTTTCTATGACCGGATCATCGAGAAGAATGATTTTTACCGGAACCAGGTTCCGACCTTGCAGGGTGTGAACTTCAGGATCGCTCCCTACCACGTACTTTGGCCCATTCCAGCTGCGGTGCAGCGGCTCAACTCGGACGGCAGGATTAACCAGAACAAAGGTTATGCGGGTTACGAAAGTAACGTGCCGCCACTGGACAAGATCCAGTAAATAAAACGGGCAGTCGAAAGACTGCCCGTTTTTGTTGGATTGAATTTTGAAACCGCGGGCTGTAAAGACCATGGATGAAGGAGCAAAGAGCAAGGACCTTAGCGCTGAACCAAGAGTCGGGAACCAAGGACCAAGGACAGGGCCTCCAACCCCTCTTCATTCCGAAACCGTTCTTGAATTGTTCGGGCCAGTATTCGTGCGGAGCGGAATCTCCCGCTTTGCGTAATTCAGGTTTTTGTATCACAACGTAACAAGCCTTATCACTCCGTACAGCGGGATCCCACTGCGCTGGCCTGGCGTTCGGGATGACGGTTTGGCTTGGGGGGGGCGGCTAAGCGGTATCAAGCATCAGTAATCAAGAATCAGGACCGGGGTGGCTGACCACTCAATGTGCAGCGTGCAGTGCAAGGGTTCCAGGAGCTGCTGCTTTTGGCAGTCAGCTTGAAAAACAGGTTAAACTGTCAGTCTGACATCCTGGCGAATGCTTTTGACAGTGGTTTAGGTGAAATTTTGTCCTTGCAGCTCGCTTGGCATAAAAACTGATCTTCAAGGACGAGCATTTTTGCAAAATCACTTAAACAAAAAATTTAACAACAATTATGGCAATAAACATTAAACCCATCGGAGACAGAGTAGTGGTTGAAGCTGCCCCTGCAGAAGAGAAAACAGCATCAGGTATCTACATCCCTGACACCGCGAAAGAAAAACCTCAGCAAGGAACTGTCGTTGCCGTAGGCCCGGGTAAAAAAGACGAGCCTACAACTGTAAAAGTTGGCGACAAAGTGATCTATGGAAAATATGGTGGTACAGAAATCACCTACGAAGGCAGAGAATACCTCATCATGCGCGAAGGCGACCTCTACGCGATCCTGTAAGCAAGATACCAACCAAGAGATGAACACCGAAGGGCAAACCTTCCAGTAAAAACATAAAATTTCAATCACCAGAAAATGGCAAAACAAGTAAAATATAACGTCGAAGCACGTGACGCCCTGAAAAGAGGCGTAGATATTTTAGCAAACGCAGTAAAAGTTACACTCGGACCAAAAGGCCGTAACGTAATCATCGATAAAAAATTCGGCTCACCAGCCATCACCAAAGACGGTGTAACGGTTGCGAAAGAGATCGAACTGAAAGACGCCCTTGAAAACATGGGTGCACAGATGGTAAAAGAAGTCGCTTCTAAAACTGCCGACATTGCCGGCGATGGTACGACCACTGCAACCGTTCTGGCCCAGGCTATCGTAACCGCGGGCGTGAAAAACGTAGCCGCAGGTGCAAATCCGATGGATCTGAAACGCGGTATTGACAAAGCGGTCAGCACCATTGTTGAGAACCTGAAATCGCAGTCGCAAACTGTAGGTGAAGACAACAACAAAATTAAGCAAGTTGCTTCAATTTCAGCAAACAATGACGAAGTGATCGGCTCCCTGATCGCTGAAGCCATGGGCAAGGTTGGTAAAGACGGCGTAATTACCGTAGAAGAAGCAAAAGGTACAGAAACCGAAGTGAAAACAGTAGAAGGTATGCAGTTTGACCGCGGTTACCTTTCGCCTTACTTCGTAACCAACGCAGACAAAATGGAAGCCGAGCTGGAAAGCCCTTACATCCTGATCTACGACAAGAAGATCAGCAACATGAAAGAACTGCTTCCTGTTCTTGAAAAACAAGTTCAAACCGGTAAACCGCTTCTCATCATCGCAGAAGACCTGGACGGCGAAGCGCTGGCCACATTGGTAGTAAATAAAATTCGCGGCTCACTGAAAGTGGCTGCTGTTAAAGCTCCGGGCTTTGGCGACCGCAGAAAAGCAATGCTGGAGGATATCGCTATCCTGACCGGTGGTACCGTGATCTCTGAAGAAAGAGGCTACAAGCTTGAAAACGCAGACCTGTCTTACCTCGGTACTGCTGAGAAAGTAGTTGTAGACAAAGACAACACCACCATCATTAACGGTGCAGGTAACGCAGACGATATCAAAGCCCGCGTGAACCAGATCAAATCACAGATCGAAACCACCACTTCTGATTACGACAAAGAGAAACTTCAGGAACGCCTGGCTAAACTGGCTGGCGGTGTAGCTGTCCTGTACGTAGGCGCGGCGACTGAGGTTGAAATGAAGGAGAAGAAAGACCGTGTTGACGATGCGCTTCACGCAACCCGTGCTGCGGTAGAAGAAGGTATTGTTGCCGGTGGCGGTGTGGCCTTTATCCGTGCCATTGCAGCCCTTGAAGGCGTTAAAGGTGAAAATGACGACGAAACTACCGGTATCGCCATCATCAAACGCGCTGTTGAAGAACCATTGCGTCAAATCTGCGAGAATGCTGGTATTGAAGGTTCTATCGTGGTTCAAAAAGTTAAAGAAGGCAGTGCAGACTTTGGTTACAACGCACGTGCTGACCGCTACGAGAACCTGATCAGCGCAGGTGTAATCGACCCGACCAAAGTATCGCGCGTGGCACTTGAAAACGCTGCTTCTATTGCAGCCATGTTGCTGACCACAGAGTGTGTGCTTGCAGATGAGCCTGAAGAAGGTGGTTCATCACCTGCAATGCCTCCAATGGGCGGCGGCATGGGCGGCATGATGTAGTCGGCTGAGTCACTCCTGCGGGAGTTATAAATAAAAAAGGGACCTGCAAGGGTCCCTTTTTCGTTTCAGGCAAGCAGCGGGTAGGAGGCTGCGGCAACTTCCAGGCATTCGATGTGCTCCGTTTTTTCCAGTCCGCTGCCGTTCCTGGCCTGCTGGAAACTTCTGAAGGAAGGAAGCGCAAGAAACTGCTGCTGGGCATGGTCGCTGCCAAAAGTTCCCATGTGGACAAAGGTTTTTCCATCTTCGGCCAGGTAAGAAACATAACGGATTTCGGAGTTGTTCAAGGCCTTGATGTCGGCAATGAAGGTGGCCACATTTTTCAGATTGGTTTCTACAAATGAGGGCTGAACGGTGTAGGTTACTTTTACGATTTTCATGTCTTTCGATTTTATTTTTAATAGAATACCATCATGACAAATAAGCCCTCCTGAACGTGACCGCGATATCAAAAAAATCCTGAAGCCAAATAATTTCGTGCTTGTAAAAACCCGCTGCGCGGCTATATTTGTGCAAAAGCATGTCATGAAAAAATTAATCGCCCTCGGCATTGGTTTGTATTTCGCACAGCCGGTTTTCGCTCAAAAAAAGCTGGTCACCTATCTGAAAGACGGCGCGGAAACCAAAAATCCGGCGGAAGCCGACTACCGCCGGGTTATCAGCGAAACCGACCAGCCGGGCATGTTCAGCGTGCTGGAATTCTATCCCGACGAGACCCCCAAAACGGAAGGAATGGTTTCCCGCTATGAGCCAAACCTGATTTACGAAGGTCTTTTGAAACGTTATAATAAACGCGGTCTGCCAAAATCAGCAGTTACTTATGTGCATGGAGTCATGCTTGGAACAGCCTCCATGTATCATGAAAACGGCAGGCTGGCAACGGTCAAAGTATATGGGCACCAGGCGCCACAACCGGGAATGGCTGGCCAGTCGAACGTAAAACTCGTTCATGCCTTTGACTCGACCGGTCTGCAAACGGTCAGGGATGGCTCGGGCAACTTCAAGGACGGGCCAGAAGAAGGCCGCTACGAGAACGGGCTGAAAAACGGCCTTTGGAAAGGAATGCAGTCGGGTTTTCACTACGAGGAAACCTATGTGAACGGGCAGTTTAAATCTGGCCAGGTCACGCTGAAAAACGGAAAAACACAAAAATACAAAAGTGCAGAGCAGCCGCCCGGGTACGAACCCGGGTTGCCTGCGTTTTACCAGTATATGGCATCAAGAATCAAGTATCCGGTCGAGGCGCAGCGGGCAGGGATAACGGGACGTGCACTGGTCAGCTTTGTTGTAGATACAGATGGGAGCCTGACAGATATCAGGTTCAGAAATCGTCTGGGCTACGGAATTGAGGATGAAATACGCCGTGTGCTTTCACAGGCGCCGAGTTGGGAACCAGGCCGTTTGCATGGTGTCCCGGTGCGGGTTTCTTACAACATCCAGTTGCGTATGAGCATGTAACCGACCAAATTGAATATTTACCTGATCAGTGGCCTTGGTGCCGATAAGCGAAATTTTCAAAAGCTGGACCTTGCTCCGCATACCTGCATTCACCTGGATCGGATCGATGTACGGACAGGCGAACCGCTGCAGGACTATGCAGGCCGTCTCGTTCCTTTTATAGACCAGACGCAGCCTTTCGCACTGGTTGGCGTGTCTTTCGGCGGCCTTGTTGCCCAGGAGTTGTCCCGGTACGTATCCTGCAGAAAACTGATCATTATTTCCAGCATAAAGACGCACCACGAACGTGGCCTGCTGTTACGCCTGACCGATGTGACCGCTTTATACAGGCTGGTGCCCACCGCGTTGCTCATGCGTTTAAACAATTTTATGGTTGCCTGGTTATTCGGAGTGCAGCGGGCAGAGGAGCGCAGGCTGCTGCGCCAGATACTGGACGATACAGACCCGCGCTTTGTGCAATGGGCCGTGCCGGCGCTGCTGTCCTGGCGTAACCGGGTTCCGCAGCCAGGTATACTTCACCTGCATGGGACGGCCGATCGCATTTTTCCGGCACGGGGAATGCGGAATGTCGGCCTGATCAGCGGGGGCGGGCATCTGATGGTGTACACCCATGCCAGCCACATTTCCCTGCAGATCAGGGCTGCGCTCAACGACTCCGGCGCACATGACGAAAGGCGGAATTAACACATGTACGGCAAAGCGGCCTGTGCTTCTGGGGGCTACTTGCTGGCCAGGCTAAATGCGTCAGCGTTGGAAGCAGAATAGAGCTGTGTGGATAGGACTATCTTTGATTGGAAATTTTTACCTGATGACAGAGAATTTAATAGAGACTGAACATTTTATTACGCAGAGCGAAATCAACAAATTGCTGCTCACCATCCTGCTGTGCGGCCTGATCGGAGCCGAACGCGAATACCGCAGCAAATCTGCCGGGCTGAAAACAATGATCATGATTGGCTTAGGCTCCACATTATTTACCATTCTGTCGGTCAAGATCGGCGTGAATAGCCATGACCGTATAGCCTCTAACATTGTAACGGGCATAGGTTTCCTGGGAGCAGGCGTTATTTTCAAGGAGGAGAACCGGGTAAAGGGCCTTACTACCGCTTGCGTAATCTGGATCGTAGCCGCCATCGGCATGGCCGTAGGTTCGGGATTCTATGAACAGGGAATAGGTGTAACGGGTGCGGTGCTGCTTGCGCTCTTTACCTTTCCGTACCTGGAAGAACTGGGCGACCGCCGGTTTACCAAACGCGTTTACCGGATTGCCAAGAAGTACGAAAACGAGAGCCTCGATACGTACGAGGAATATTTCAGACTGCATAAACTGAAACCCACGCGTGGCAAACAGGAACTGGCGAACGGTGTTATATCAGGCACCTGGGCGGCAACCGGCAGGCCTACAAACCATAAAAAATTCGTTGAGCAGATGTTGCGCGACGAGGCAATCCTTGAGTTTGAATTTTAGCCTTTTATCGTCAAAAACATCTTAGCTTTGTATCATGCAAAGCGAACAAATTTCTGTTTTCGACATTTTCAAGATTGGTATCGGACCGTCCAGTTCCCATACGCTTGGTCCGTGGCGGGCTGCACAACAGTTTACTGCTGCGGTTGCAGGGGCAGGCCTGCTTGAGCAGGTGGTACAGGTGAAGATCTTTTTATATGGCTCGCTTGCAAAGACCGGACGCGGACACGGTACCGATGTGGCCGTGCTGCTCGGCCTGATCGGGGCCGAGCCGGTTACCTTTGATGTAAGCGCCGTAACGCCAACCGTTGAACAGATCAGGCAAACGAAACAGCTGAATTTCGGAGGCAGCCGGGTACTGTCTTTTGACTACGCCGAAGACCTGGTATTCCTGTTCAACGAGACCTTGCCTTTTCATCCCAATGCGGTCACGTTTCAGGCTTTTTTAAGTACAGGCAAAGCCTTTTCGGGCACGTATTACTCGATCGGGGGTGGCTTTGTGGTCAGGGAAGGCGAAACGGGCAGCGGTAAGGAACCGGCAGATCTGCCATTTCCGATCGATAAAGCGCAGGACTTGCTGCACTGGTGCCGCAAAACCGGTTTGAAAGTATCTGAGGTCGTCATGGAAAATGAACTGGCCTGGCGCAGTGAAGCAGAAACCAGGGCCGGCATGCTGCAGCTCTTCAGTGTCATGCGCGACTGCATGTACCGGGGCTGTCATACTGCCGGGTTTTTACCTGGCGGCCTCGACGTTGCCCGGCGGGCAGCCAGCCTGAATAAAAAACTGATCGGTACACGCAGTTATGCCGATTACGATACCTGGATCAAGGCAATTAGGGAAGGTGGAAATGGCTTTAATTATATCCTGGACTGGGTTAGTTGTTTTGCACTGGCCGTAAACGAAGAGAATGCCTCTTTCGGGCGGGTTGTAACGGCCCCAACAAATGGAGCGGCCGGTGTGATCCCGGCCGTATTGCAGTATTTTATCGTTTTTTGCGACGGATTTTCTGAAGTGAAAATTCTTCAGTTCATTGCCTGCGCCTCAGAAATTGGCAGCATCTTCAAGAAGGGAGCTACGATTTCAGCAGCCATGGGTGGTTGCCAGGCAGAGATCGGCGTGTCTTCGGCTATGGCGGCGGCGGCACTGACCGAATGCCTGGGCGGGTCGCAGCGGCAGGTTCTTATGGCTGCAGAAATAGCCATGGAGCATCACCTCGGCCTAACTTGCGATCCGATCGGCGGGCTGGTGCAGATCCCTTGCATAGAACGGAATACCATGGGCGCGATCAAGGCCATTACCGCAAGTCAGCTTGCGCTGCAGACCAATCCCGACAAGGCAAAAGTGAGCCTGGATGCGGTAGTTAATACCATGTGGGAAACGGCCCTCGACATGAATGCCAAATACAAGGAAACATCAGATGGCGGGCTTGCCACGAATATCCCGATCAGTTTGCCCGAATGTTAAATACGGTTCCTGGCTTTCAGGGCCAGGTATTCGTTAATGATGTTAATGGTCAGGTTTTCAGGTGCGGTCAGCAGTGCCAGAATGCCGTGCTGCCTGAGCTCCTGCACAATCAGTTTCTTTTCGTTCAGAAATTTTTCTGCGATGGCTTGGGTGTAAATGCCCTCGGTATCGGGAGCGGCAGTACCCGCCAGGGTCCTGAGCTCTGAATTTTCAAAGAAAACCACCAGGAGCAAGTGAAAGCGCGCCAGTTTGCGCAAATAGGGCAGCTGCCTGCGCATGGCAGAAAGACTCTCGAAGTTCGTAAAAAAGACGAGCAGGCTGCGCTGCGTCAGGCGCGTGCGCACCGCGGCATACAGGGCGTCGAGGTTGCTTTCCAGGTACCGGGTTTTTTCCCGGTACAGGACCTCCAAAATATTGCCCAGCTGACCCGCCTTCCGGTCGGCGGGTACAATGGTACCCAGCTTTTCTGATAAAGTGATCAGGCCGGCCTTGTCTTCTTTCATCATGGCTACTTTGCAGAGCGCTACCGAAGCATTGATGGCATAGTCGAGCAGGCTCAGGCCATTAAAAGGCATACGCATGACCCTGCTCTTGTCGACCACGCAGTAAATATGCTGCGCACGTTCGTCGATGTAATTGTTCACCATCAGGTCGCCGCGCCTCGCTGTTGCCTTCCAGTTGATCTTGCGGATGTCATCGCCCGTTACGTAATTCTTGATCTGCTCAAACTCGGTACTCTGACCGATCTTGCGTATTTTTTTGATGCCCAGTTCCTGCAGGTGCGGGGAAATGGCCATGAGTTCGTACCTGCGCATGTGCAAAAAGGATGGGTAGACCGGCAAAACACGGGCACCATCAAAATTGAAACGCCGCACCAGCAGGCCGAGCGGGGACCGTACGAATACCCGTGTATAGCCGAACGCGTATTCTCCCCGTTTTACCGGTCGAAGGCTGAAATGTATGGACCGGATGCCGTTGGCGGCGATGGATGTTCTGAAATCCTTGTCGCGCAATTGAAACTGAAAGGGCAGTTCGTCGATGACCCTGACCTGGACAGCAAAGGGATAACGGTTGCTGAGCCGTATGGCAATGGGGTTCTCATCGCCGTTGCTAAGCCGGTTTGCAGACTGCCTGCTTGCCTCGAAGGGTTTTTTCTGCCTGTACAGGAGCCAGAGATCCAGCACAATAAGCATACAGAAGACCGCCAGAGCGATCTTTGGCACATCGCCAAGCCAGCCCAGAAAAAACCGCAGCATAAACAGCAGAACGAGCAGTCCGAGGCACATAAACAGCCGGTCGCTGAGAAACAGGTCGAGATAAAACCGTTTGATCGCTTTCAAAGTACAGGTTTAGCGTGGAATTTCGATCTTTTTGATGATTTGCGCAATGACATCGCGGGCTGTCAGGCCTTCCATTTCCTTTTCGGGCGATATGAGGATGCGGTGTGCAAGCACCGGCTGTGCTACGGCAATCACATCTTCAGGTGTGATGAAGTCGCGCGCCTGGATAGCAGCATAGGCTTTAGCCGCATGTACAATGGCCAGCGAGGCGCGTGGCGAAGCGCCCAGGTAAATTGCCGGGTTGTTGCGGGTCTCATGAACGATCCGGGCAATAAACTCGAGCAAATGGTCTTCTACGTGGAATTCGAGAATGGCTTTCCTGGCCGCTACGACCTCTGCCACAGACAGCACCGGCGCCACGTCAGTTAACAGCAAGCGCGAATTCTGACTGTGCTGCGCCCGCAGGATAGCCGTTTCATCTTCCAGGGCAGGGTAAGGCACCTCGATCTTGAACAGAAACCGGTCAAGCTGTGCCTCCGGAAGCCGGTATGTGCCTTCCTGTTCAATGGGATTCTGTGTTGCCAGCACCATAAACGGCTCCTGCAGCAGGTAGGTTTGTCCGTCAATGGTAACTTGCCGTTCTTCCATGACTTCGAAAAGCGCCGCCTGTGTTTTGGCGGGCGCCCTGTTGATCTCGTCAATCAGGATCATGTTGCCGAAGATGGGTCCTTGTCTGAATTCAAATTCGGTCGTTTTCGGATTGAACACTGGGGTGCCGAGCACATCAGACGGCATCAGGTCGGGTGTAAACTGGATGCGCGAAAAGGCGGCGTCGACCGATCTGGCCAGCAGCTTGGCGCTCAGGGTTTTTGCCACCCCGGGCACCCCTTCGATCAGGACATGTCCGTCGGCCAGCAGGGCTACGATCAGGAAATTGAGGGTTTCCTGCTGCCCGATCACTACCTGCGAAAGGGATTCCCTGATCCGGTTAACGGCATTGCCCAGCTGATCCAGGTCTGTTCGCGGTTGAAATTGGTCCTGCTCCATTCTGTTGTTCGTGTTTGTTTATAAAATTGTTCAATGATCTCGTTAAATGACAGCAACTCACCCTCTGTCAATGTAGTAGCCTGTTCTACCGCCTGCATGCGCTGAAAAAGCAGGCGGGCTGTGGCAGGCCGGGCGCCGGTTTTATGTTCAAGCGTTTCGGCATTGAGTGTCTTGGCATCGATAAAAAAGCGGGCTCTGAGAAACTCCTTTAAGGCTGTAAGCCGTTTTTGTGCAATATCAAGGTGGTTTCCTTCGTGAAAATACACGGAGCTGACAACCTTCGTAAAGGCGACAGATGAGTTTTCGAGCGGATCTGCCACCGGAATGATGCGCTGGCGGCGCTTTACTTCAAAGAGCACAAAAAGCAGCAGGCCTGAAATGGTCAGGTAATAGGCATACCGCAGCGGTTCATGGCTGAAGAAGACACGCAGAGTGTCGCTGCTGTGCCTGATCCCGATGCTGTAGTAGGTGTCTAAAAGCACATTGTGGCTGCCGGCCAGGTAAGAGAGGCTGCGGGCTGCATAATCTGCGCCATCGGCATTCAGCAGCTGGTAATTGCTCAGCAGGGCAGGATCGGCAAGCAGGTAGATGAAGCCTTTGCGAATTTTATAGCGTAAAAAATTGGCGCGGTTGTTTTCGTCCGTTCCCAATACCGTTGCCCGTGTCGAGTCCAGCTTCCTGAAATACGTACGCCCGATCTGTTTGTCGAACCGGAAACCGGCATTCCGCCTCAGCGCCGGATTGGTAAAGTTGATCGCCGGGCCCTTCTTCGCTGCTGCCGCCGTGAAGGCGAAAGACTGACTGATTCCAAATGCCTGGCTGAATGTCTTGCCGAAATTGTAGGTCGCAATGAAAACGCTGTTTCCGGAGGCGGCGAACTGCTGTAGCCTGGACAGGTCTTCTTTGCCCAACTCGACTGATCCGGCCACGATCAGGTAGGCGGTTTTCCGGAAACGGCGGCTGTTCAGGGTATTGTAAACGGGTTGTGCGCTTTCCGTGACCCGGCTTCCCGGAACAACGTCGGTTAGCCGTTCGGCCAATACGAGGGTGCCGAAAGGAATTTTGTCTTTACTGCTAAAAGTTTGTGTCCAGTTGGTTGCAACCGGTTTGTTGTACTGTGCTACGAGGTAAATAACCAACAGCACGATGCCCGTAACCAGATAAGCGCGGTAGCCCCTCATCTGACCTGCCTGTTAAATTCGTCGAATGATAACCTGATCGGTTCAAAACGCTCGCTGTCTATCGGAAAATCGCCATACCAGATGTAATCGAATTGCTTTGTCAGGGAGCGGAATGGCCTGTTCAACGCGGGATCGGTCAGTTCGTTAAGATAAACCGAATTGGTTTTTGCAGGTTCCCAGCTAATCAGGCTGGCGTCGGTCAGTCTTTTAAGGCTGCGCAGATAAAGCAACCTGACGGCAAGGCGGTACTTTCCTTCGCCAACCAGTCTGCCGATCTCGTTTTCATAGTCTATCTGGTGAATATCTTCATTCAGTACATCGTACGGCATGGTGCTCCGGCCAGAACGTTTGGCGAACAGGCGATCGGTGCCGATGAGTTTCACCACCACATAAACGATCAGTGCCGCCAGGGCGGTGAGTACCGCAGTGCGGACCAAGGTGTTTGATCCGGCAGCGCCGATCAGCCTTCCGAGTTGTTCCCAGACCCAGCTCCAGAAGCGCTGCCACAGGCTGCGCTGCTCCTGCAGAACCTCGTCCCGGTACTGGAACTCCTTCTTTGTCTTGTAGGCGTTTAAAGCAGCTGGGTTAAATTTCTGCACCCGAACCGGCAACGAGTCTGCTGCTGCCTGAGCCTGTGTTTGCGGCAAAACAGCATGGACTGCCGTAACCGTGCAGAGCAGCGAGATGATCAGGAAAAAAACGCGGACAGCTGGCATATCAATAAGATTCGGGACGTTCATCGGCAGCATTTCCTGCCTGCTGAAAGGCGGCGATGCGTTCAAGCAGGCCTGCGCCGTCTTTATGTTCGCTCAGGCTGTAAAATACCAGGCAGCTGGCAATGGTTGGCAGGATCAGGAACACCTGGCATACGAACTGCAGCACGGTACCGATAATAGAAAAGGTCAGTGAAATGCGGGGACTGCTTTCGCCGAGCACGCCAACAAGGGTCATGATCGTTGTGGGCAGCGTAATCAGGGTGGTGCTGAAATACACGATCACGTACATGACAAACAGCACGCCGAACACCATCCACCAATTGTTTTTAATAAGCCGGAAAGATTTGGTCCAGGCTTCGCCGAAACTGCATTTTTCAGTGATCAGAACCACATAAAACAAGCTGCAGACCGGAAAAAGATAAACACCCGGAACAACGCAGAGTACCGAGCCCACGAGGAGCAGGATAAACCAGACAACCGAACTGCCCAGCGTACGCAGAAAAGTTTCCTTTATGCGCTGCCACAATTGTTCGTTGGTCGGTATAGTTTTGTCATTCTCTGCATACAAGGCCATAAACGATACGACCGAAACGGTCATCAGCGTAAAAGACACCCACATGCTCAGCAGGGCCAGCACGTACTCGAACCCAAACTGCGAAAACATATCAAATGGCCCCGGATTTCGCTTTTGGGTCAGCACGCCATTGTAATAACTTACATTTTTAATTTGCTGAAAGATCATCGCAATCATGCCGCCCACCACGAACAGGCCGCAGTACATAAAAAATATGCGCACCAGCGACTTGAAGTTCTGACGAAGAAAGAGGAAGGAATCATTTACCAGTTCCCCGAAATCACGGTTTTTACGAAGGTCAATTTTTTGTGCGCGCATGTGCGGTAATGAGATGGTTTTTAAATAAACGTGTGGGATAGATAACAACATACCAGGTTACAAAGGCGGCCGAGGCGGCGAGGATCAGCATGCTTAGCCACAGCGGCATTTCGGTATGCCTGGTAACGAACCCTTCAAAAAAGGCGGCAGTAAGAAAGACAGGGATCAGGCCAATGATGATCTTCAGGCCGTCTTTGGCGCCGTCTTTGAGCGATTCCAGCCGGCTGTATGTTCCGGGAAAAAGAAAACTGTTGCCCAGAATAAGACCGGCGGCACCGGCAATGACAATGGCCGATATTTCGAGCGTACCATGTATCCAGATAACCAGTACCGACTGCAAGCCAAGGCCCTTGCTGAAAAAATAGTACTGGAAGGAACCGAGCATGACCCCGTTCCGGAACAGGGCAACTACGGTACCGAGCGAAAGAAAGGCGCCAAGCGCAAAGGCCATAAAAGAAACAAAAATGTTGTTCAGCGCTATTCTCAAAAACATCTGGAAAGGGCCTTCCTGTTTATAAACGCCAAATGGGTCTCCCTTGGCAATGTTCTCATTGGTCATGTTCACATAATTGTTTCCCATGATGAGCCTGACGAAGGTATCGTCATATTTTGCAGAAAGAGCCCCAATGCCGCAGGCAACCACAAAAAATAAGAGGGAATAAAGCAGTTGCCTGCGGTATTTCCAGAAAATGAACGGAAGTTCTGTTTGCCAGAAGGTTTTAAACCGGTTGCTGCGTTCTTTCCTGTTTTTATAAAGGGTCTGGTGAAGCTTGAATGCCAGCCCATTCAGGTAAGCCGTGGTTTTTGACTCAGGATAAAATGTGCGTGCAAAAGCGAGGTCGTTCGTAATCTCAATGAAGCGGTTGGCGAGCTCGTCTGGCGAGCCATGTTCCAGGACCTCGTAACGTTGCCATTTTTCAGAATTTTGCTTCACAAAGACCGCTTCGCGCATGGGGTTTAATTTCAGCTGTTAAAATAATTACAAATTTTTTAATTGACCATGAAAAACAACAATATCTTTGGTAGGTATGCATACCGTTACCATCCAAACCGCTCAGAATGTCGATATTGCTTATGATCTTGCCGGCCTTGGCGAGCGTATTCTTGCCAGGCTTATCGATTACGCCATTTTCATTGCGCTTTATATCGTGTTCCTGATCATCGGTGTGGCGGGTGCCTTCTCAGGCGGAACCGGCTTCATTGTCCTCATTGTTTGTTTCGCGGTAACATATGTATTTTACGACCTTGTCTGCGAAATTTTCTGGAACGGACAAAGTGTAGGCAAAAAGGTCATCAAGATCAGGGTGGTGAGCCTGGACGGCACGCAGCCGAGGCTGAGCCAGTTTTTACTCCGCTGGGTTTTCAGACTGGTCGACTTTACCCTGACAGGCGATCTTTGTGCCTTGATCATGGTTGCGGCCAGCGATAAAAAGCAACGGCTGGGCGACCTGCTTGCTCATACGGGCGTTATCAAGACCACCCCGCGAACAAGTATTGACCAGGTGGCGTTCCAGCCGGCTGCAGACAGCTACGAACCCGTTTTCAGTGAAGCGGTTCACCTGAACGACCGGCAGGTTGCGCTGATCCATGAGGTTCTGCACAATTTTTACACGAGCGGCAATGCAGCAGTGGTGTATGCCATGGCTGCAGAGGTGCACAAGTTCTTGGCTGTTACGATACCGCAGGGAATGAATGAACTGGTTTTTCTGCAAACCATTGAGCGCGACTACAGCACGCTGGTTAACCGCATGGGTTAATGATCTGAAGCCAGGTAGTGAAACGGCGCTGCCGGCACATTGCGCAGCACCCAGAACAGTACCACTACCACAAAAATGACCTTCGCCGTTGCCGGATGTCCGATCAGGCCCCAGGCATAAGCGTGTCTGCTTACAGCAGCGCGGGTTTTGTGATAATAATGTACGGCGAGAAAAGGAAGGCTCATGACCAGCAGCAGGTTGTGGTCTGCCGCCTGGGCAACACGGCCGTGAAGCAGTGCATGGATGGCGCGCTGCGAACCGCAGCCCGGGCAATCAAGCCCCGTAAGGCTATGGAAAGGACATTTGGGAAAATAAATATACCTTCCGGGATCGTACCGGTAATAAACCACAGCAAGTATGGCCAGACCGGTCAGTATACCCGGAAGGTACCAGGTTTTATAGCGCATTAGCGGCCAAACATGGCTAAGCCGCCTACACCGATCACAACGACAAGTACAAAATAAAGCACAACACCAACCAAACCGATAATAAAGCCGAGTTTGGTGTACTTCCATGCATTTTTTGAAGCGGATTCTGCGCCCGCATAGTCGCCTGCGTCATAACGGCTGTTTACACTGGCAGCGTTCACGATGCCTGCAATGCCAAGCGGCAGGCAGCAGAGGATCGTAACGAGGATCGATTCGATCAGGTAATTTTTTGGCCGGGGGCCTGCCGGATTATTAAAATTCGACTGCCCGAAAGGAGGCTGACCTGCGGCCTGGCCAAAAGGTGGATTTTCTTCCATGAGATCTGGTTTAACGTAAATAGGTAATTTTGCCATCTAAGATAACAGAATCAGGAAAACTACAGCAAAGAAATCAAAAATTAAGTGCAGCCCGGACAGCAGGCAGGAGTGCGGCGGTCCAGAAGCCATACATCTTGCCTGAAGGGTGCAGGCCGTCTGCAGCAGTAAGGTCTTTGTTTGCAGCAGCTTTACGCGAAACCGGCGTGATGTCGGTATACGACACGCCGGTCCGTTCGCAGATCACTGCGGACATGTGGTTGTATGCATTGATTTCCTCACCGGTTTTTTTTATATCGCGGCCAGAGGCTGCGGCAAACGGCGTTACGCTCCAATCGGGAATGGACAGCACAAAAACGCGATCTTTTTTTCCGCCCGCGTAGGCAATGGCTTTGGTAAGCAGTTCGGTAAATTCCCGTTCGTACAGATCGGGCGGGTAGCCGCGGTACTGGTTGTTGACGCCGATAAGCAGTGTAACCAGGTCATAACCGGGTTTCGGGTCTGCCTGTTGCAGGGCTGCCAGCAGTTCGCCTGTTGTCCAGCCCGTCCGGGCAATTACTTTGGGTGTTTTAACAGGAACCCCCCGCTCCCTGAGCGCCTGCTGCAGCTGGAAAGGAAACGAAGCTGAAGCCGTGACCGATTCGCCCACCGTGTACGAGTCGCCAAGGGCAAGGTAGGTGAGTGGCGCTTTGCCGGAAGCCTCTGTTTGATGCAGAACCATATTATCAGCGAAATTAAACAGCAAACATAACAAACCTATTCCGATCGTTTTCATGCTTTATCTACGAAACCTTATATGCTTTGGTTTTAGTGCAAGTCCATGCCGAATATGCCGGCCAGGTGCCCCTTTAGTCGTTCCTTGACTTCTTTAACCGGCACTTCCCGGCCCAGCTCGCTGCGCATGGATGTGACCGCCTTGTCATCGATCCCGCAAGGCACAATGTTGTTAAAATAGCTCAGGTCGGCGTTCACATTAAACGCAAAGCCATGCATGGTTACCCAGCGGCTGCAGCGTACGCCCATGGCACAGATCTTCCGCGCATTTTCACCCTCGGGATCCAGCCATACACCGGTATAACCGGGGTAGCGGCCGGCTGTTATGCCATAATCTGCCAGGGTACGGATCACGGCCTCTTCCATTTCCCGCAGGTACAGGTGTATATCGGTAAAAAAATTCTCCAGGTCCAGGATCGGATAGCCGACAATCTGGCCCGGCCCGTGGTAGGTAATGTCCCCGCCGCGGTTAATTTTGTAGAAACTGGCCTGTTTTTCTGCCAGGCCAGCCTCATCCAGCAACAGGTTTTCGGCTTTGCCGCTTTTACCCAAAGTATACACATGAGGGTGCTCGCAAAAAACCAGATAGTTGGGGGTAGGCAGGCTCGTCTGTTCTTGCCGGTTGCGCGTTTTGAGCGCCACGATGCCGTTCAGCAATTGCTCCTGGCGGTTCCAGGCCTCCTGGTAGTCTGTCAGGCCCCAGTCTTCAAAGCGAACCGATTTATTTTTCATCTCATCCCATTACGTAGCCGAGCATATACTCGTCGGCTGTTCTCAAAAAGTTAACTTCCAGTGTACGCGGTCCGGCAGGCAGATCGACCCGGATATTTAGTTTGCCGCTACCGGGACTGAAGGGGCTAATGTGCATGTCTTTCCGAAACTCGAGCCCCTTCACGCCATTCCACTTGTAAACCGCTTCCTTGGCACACCAGCAGGCATATAGCGCCTCGGTATCGTGCTGAATATCCAACTGCGCCAGCTCAGCTTCGTTCAGGAATTTATGGCTGATCAGCCTGATCTTTTCTTTGATCAGTTCAATGTCGATGCCTACCTTTTTTGTCTTTCCGATCATCACGGCAGCGTAATCGTAAGAATGGCTCAGTGATATGTGATAATCGAAATTGATCAGGTAAGGTTTGCCGTGTTCATCCATCCGGCAGTCGATATACTCATCAGTATTCAGCATGGTGCGCAGCAACAGCCGGGTACTTAACCAATGAATAAGCCGCTTGCTGTTCCCCAGGCGGTTAACGGTTTCGCGTTCGTGCTGCCTGAGTTGCAGGCCGCTTAGCAGTTCTTCGCCCGTTTCCTCGATCTTCCATAAGGCCAGGGATGTGTGGGTGTCGATTTCCTGCTGGTAAACTATAGGCATGTTCTTATTTGGAAATTCGGTTACAAAACTATCTTAAATTAATTATAAATTCGTTGCCTGGTTCTCATAAAATGATACTGTCAGACAAACGGATACTTGAAGAAATTGAAAAAGGTACGATCATTATCGAGCCTTTCAAACCCGAATGCCTGGGTACCAACTCTTATGATGTGCATTTGGGCAAGTACCTGGCCACCTACAACGACCGCGTGCTTGATGCCCGGAAACACAACGAGATCGCGCATTTTGAGATTGGCAAGGAAGGTTTTGTGTTGCAGCCAGGCACGCTTTACCTGGGTGTAACCCTCGAATACACTGAAACCCACGGGCATGTTCCTTTCCTGGAGGGCAAGAGCAGTACGGGCCGGCTGGGTATCGACATTCACGCGACTGCGGGTAAGGGTGACGTAGGTTTCTGTAATACCTGGACCCTCGAAATATCGGTGGCCCAGCCTGTCAGGGTGTATGCAGGCATGCCGATCGGCCAGCTGATCTATTTTGTCGTTGAGGGCGAGATCGGCACCATGTACAATTCAAAGGGCAATGCGAAGTACAACCGCAAGACCACCAGGCCCGTTGAAAGCATGATGTGGAAGAACAAATTCTGAGAAATTTTGCTAACTTGAGCAGAACTTTTCCCGGGACATTTTATGAGAATCCGAATCTTATGTCTGGCCGTATCTGCCTTGACGCTTTTAACCCTTGGTGCCGCTTCATTCATCCAGGATGACCCGTTCGCGGGCATACTTCAAAAACTCGAACAATTCACAATATCGAACCCCCAGGAAAAGGTACATCTGCACCTCGATAAGCCCTATTATGCCGTTGGCGATGACATCTGGTTTAAGGCCTATGTGGTTGATGCCCGGAATGGCGCGCCAACCAGCCAAAGCCGGATCCTGTACGTTGAACTGATCAACGAGCGCGATTCGCTCAAGCAGCAGCTGAAACTGCCCATGACAGCCGGCATTACCTGGGGCGATTTCAAACTGGCCGATTCCCTTTCTGAAGGAAACTACCGGATCAGGGCTTACACCCAGCTGATGCGGAACATGGGGCCCGACTTCTTTTTTGATAAGACCATACGCATCGCCAACTCCTGGACCAATCATGTTTTTGTTGATGCCCGGTTTGAGTACGGCAAAGGTCAGGACGGACAAAACCAGGCGATTGCCAGTTTTAAGAACAAGCGGGGAGAACCTTATGCAAACCAGAACCTGAGTTATGATGTACAGATCGATTACCGCAGCGTGGCCCGGGGCCGCGCCAAGACCGATGGCAACGGAAATGCAGTTATTCTCTTCCCTGCGCCTGCGGCCGGCGAACTGAAAGCGGGACGAATTGTAGTCAGCCTGGCACTTGATGATGGCAAGCGGATCACCAAAGTTATTCCGGTCCTGCCCCGGGCAGCCAGCCCCGAGGTTACATTTTTTCCTGAAGGCGGTTATTTGCTCGAAGACCTTCCCTGTAAGGTTGCC
Organism: Pedobacter yulinensis; assembly: GCF_003029735.1. GTDB lineage: Bacteria > Bacteroidota > Bacteroidia > Sphingobacteriales > Sphingobacteriaceae > Pedobacter > Pedobacter yulinensis. The sequence goes on along the minus strand of NZ_KZ686268.1, from coordinate 229,988 downwards.
TTTAAGGTAGCAGATGCGTCAGGAAAAGGCCAGTCTGCAAAAGGCGTCGTTATCGACGACCGCGGCAGCCAGGTCAGCAATTTCGAAACCTCTTACCTGGGCATGGGCAGTTTCGTGATCAACGCCCAGCCGGGCAGGTCATATAAAACCAAACTCACATTTGCCGACGGCACGGAGAAAACAGTTGATCTGCCTGCAGCAAAACCCTCAGGCCTGACCATGGCCGTAAATAACAGTGATGCACAAAAGATAGCGCTTAAGATTTACGCGACCCGCGACATGGTCGGCTCGGGCGAAATTAAGCTGGTGGGCCAGAACGGGGGTATCGTATACCTGAGCCAGCGCATTAAACTGGAGAAGCAACTGGTTAGTGTGGTTATAAAAAAAGAAGACCTTCCCAACGGCATCCTGCAGCTGACTTTGTTTTCGGCAGCCAATGTTCCTGTGGCTGAGCGCCTGGTTTTTGTGCGGCGAGCCGGACAGGAAATCACCCTGAGTGCCGGCAATGCCCCGCAATCCGCAACGGCCAGGCAAAAAATGAACTTTGATTTCTCTGCCATGGCCGATGGAAAACCTGTTCAGGGCAGTTTCTCTGTGTCGGTAACCAATGCCGGCAAGGTTACGCCCGATGAAGACAACGAAACCAATATTTTTACATCGCTGCTGCTGCGCGGCGATCTGCCCGGATACATAGAAAAACCCAACGCCTATTTTCGAAATTCGGATCCCGCTGCGACCGAGGCGCTTGACAACCTCATGCTCACCCATGGCTGGCGTCGTTTTGCCTGGAAGAACGTCATGGCCGGCGTAAATGCGCCGCTGGTATTTAAGCCAGAGAAAGCCATACGCATTAGCGGGGTGGCCAAAAGTTATGGCGGCAAGCCGGTTGTAAAGGGCAAGATCTCTCTGCTCAGTACGCAGGGCGGATTGTTCATGACAGACACGCTGACCAATGACAAGGGCGAATTCGTTTTTGACAACCTGGTCTTCGGCGACAGCATTCGTTTTGTAGTGCAGGCGCGAACCGATAAGAACCGCAAGAGTGTCGACATTACCCTTGACCAGCAGAACGGCCAACTGGTCACAAAAAATAAAAATACAGGAGATATCGAAGTTAATGTGAATACCTCGCTGGCCGGTTACCTGACAGCGAACGAACGGTATATCCAGGAACTGGAACGGTCGGGGAGGCTGCAGCGTACCATTACCCTTGACCAGGTCAATATCGTGGAAAAGAAAAACCCGGCCAGAAACTCCGCGAATCTGAACGGAGCGGGAAGGGCTGACTATGTGCTTACGGCAGACAAACTTACCTCCTGTGCCGTACTGAGCCAGTGCCTGCAGGGGCGCCTTCCTTTCGTGCTGTTCAGAAACGGCATTCCATACTCGACCCGTAGCCAAAACCAGCCCATGCTGCTGGTGCTTGACGGCATGCAGATGGAAGCAGATTTCCTGGATAACATCAATCCGAACGATGTGGAAACGGTCGAGGTGCTGAGAACCATAGGCACCACAGCCATTTACGGTAGCCGTGGCTCAGGCGGCATTCTCGTCATTACAACCAAGCGCGGAGATGGCGGCCGCAGCAATTCTTTTGTTCCGGGTATCGTTACATTTACGCCAAAGGGCTATTCTCTGGTTCGCGAATTCTTCTCGCCCGATTATGACAAATCGAAAAATCAGAACCCCGACCTGCGCAGCACCATTTACTGGAATCCGCATGTCGTTACATCGGCAGAAGGAAAAGGAAGCGTTTCTTTCTTTAATGCAGACGAGAAAGGAACCTATCGCGTTGTTATAGAAGGCATCGATATTTCGGGCCACCTGGGCAGACAGGTCTTTACATACGAGCTGAAATAAATATACATGAACACGATCTTAGTCAACGTCAGGGACAGACTGGCCACCATCACGCTAAACAGACCAAAATCAAATGCCCTGAACAGGGAAATGATCGGGGAGCTCAACGACATGTTCGTTAACATTGCCGCCGATGACCAGATCGCCGGTCTTGTCGTGACCGGAAAAGAGCCGTTTTTTTCTGCGGGACTGGATTTGGTTGAGCTGTATGGCTACAATGAGGCCGAAACCGAATCATTCTGGCGTCAGTTCCTGGAATTTGTGCAAACCATGGTTTCCTTTCCCAAGCCCTTTGTCGCTGCGGTAAGCGGGCATAGTCCCGCAGGAGGCTGCATCATTGCGCTTGCTGCAGACTACCGGGTCATGGCAGAAGGGAAATATATCATTGGCCTGAACGAAGTGCCGGTAGGCATCATTGTGCCGGAAAGTATCTTCGAGCTGTATGCATTCTGGCTGGGCAAGGCCGCGGCGGCGCGAAGCCTGCTCGAAGGGCGGCTTTTTCAGCCTGCCGAAGCGCTGGCCGCTGGGCTGGTCGACGAAGTCGTTAACCCCGCCGGACTGCTGACAGCGGCAGAACGCAAGATTACAAAGTATATGCAGCTGGAGCGCAACACCTGGCAGCAAAGCAAACTGAACATCAGGCGCAGCCTGATTGCGGCGAGCGGTGCGAACCAGGATGAAATGCTGGACAAGATGCTGCAACAATGGTGGTCGCCGGCAACGCGCCACATCCTTGAAACCATTCTGAAGAATTTGCAAAAGACATAAGTTTACTATGCCCATCATGTTTAACCAACCCATGCTTCGTGAAGACGCGCTCAAAGACAAAACGATCGTTATTACCGGTGGCGGGACCGGGCTGGGAAAGGCCATGGGTACCTATTTTCTGAAACTGGGCGCCAACCTGGTCATCACCAGTCGCAAATACGACGTCCTGGAAAAGACGGCAGATGAAATGGAGAACAAAACCGGGGGCAAGGTGCTGCCGGTGGTGTGTGATGTACGTGATCCTGAGCAGGTAGACAAGGTCCTGGAGCAAACCATAGCGCGGTTTGGTACGGTCGATGTATTGCTGAACAATGCAGCCGGCAACTTCATATCGCCGACCGAGCGCTTGTCGGCAAACGCTTTTTCATCGATCATCGATATCGTCCTGAAAGGAACGGTGAACTGTACGCTTGCTTTTGGCAAACACTGGATCAAAGAAAAACAGGCAGCAACCGTTTTGAATATCATCACAACCTATGCCTTTACCGGCTCGGCTTATGTAGTGCCTTCGGCCTGTGCCAAAGGTGGCGTGCTCGCACTTACGCGTTCGCTGGCGATAGAATGGGGCAAGTACGGTATCCGTACAAATGCCATAGCGCCCGGACCGTTCCCGACGAAAGGTGCCTGGGAGCGGCTGCTGCCTGGTGATCTGGCCAAGAAATTTGATTTTAAAAACCGCGTGCCGCTGAAGCGGGTAGGCGAACACCAGGAGCTCTGCAACCTGGCAGCCTTCCTGGTTAGTGATTTTTCGGGTTACATTAACGGCGAGGTGATCAGCATTGATGGCGGGGAATGGCTGCAGGGTGCGGGACAATTCAACGGCCTCGAAGCCATACCGTCAGAAATGTGGGACATGCTCGAACAGATGACCCGGAACGCAAAAGGCAGCTAAGGTGTTTTATTGCCCTTTCCAGAAAGCAATAAAATCCTGGTACGAATCGCTGATGGGCAACACATCGCCGGAAGAAAGTTCTGCCTTGCGGTTGTTAATGGCCCTGACCTTGGCAACGGGTACGATAAAGCTGCGGTGAATGCGTCTGAATTGGTCTGGCGGCAGTCTTTCAAGCATTTTTTTCATCGACATGAGCGTCATAACGGTCGGCCCGTTGTCAAAGTGGATCTTGATATAGTCTTCCAGGCTTTCCATATAGGTTACGTGGGCCAGTTCAATTTTCAGTAATTTATACTCCACGTATACAAAAATGTGTCCGGCGTCGGACTGTCCCTTCTGCTTTTTATACTCTTGGTATTCAACCGCTTTCTGGATGGCGACTTTAAAGCGCGGGTAATCGATCGGCTTGAGCAGGTAATCGATGGCATTGAGCTCAAAGCCCTCAACAGCATAATTGCGGTAAGCAGTCGTAAATATGACCATGGGTTTCTTTTCAAGCGCGTGCATCAGGTCTATGCCGCTGATGTCAGGCATATCGATGTCAAGAAGCAGAAGTTCTACATCGTGCTTGCGGATAAATTCTGCCGCAGCAATGGCGTCTTCGAAGGTTTGCAGCAGTGCGAGTTGCGGCGTTGCAGTAATGTAATTGCGCATTAGCGCCAATGCAAGCGGCTCATCGTCTACCGCTACGCATTTAATAGGCATAGGGCTAAACTTGGATGGTTAAATTTACAGTAAAATATCCATCATCGGTCCTGATATTTAAAAAATGCCGGTTGGGGTAAAGCTCTTCCAGGCGTTTGCGCGTGCTGCCCAGCGTCATGCCGATTGCGCCAAGTGTTTTTTTGTTGTAGAAAATCCGGTTGCGCGTGGTGAACACCAGTTCATCTGCTTTTGCATGCAGCGAGATGAGGATCGTACTTTCCTCGCGGTTGCTGACCCCGTATTTAAATACATTTTCGGCAAAAGCCATGAGCAGGAGCGGGGCGATTTTTTTTGTCAGCACGTCTCCCTCAACCCGGAAATCGAGCGTAGTTTTTCTGCTGAGCCGCAGGCTTTGAAGTTCGATATACTGCCGCAGGCAGGTGAGCTCGTCTGCGAGGCGGGCCTCGGCCAGGATGGCCTCATCGGTAAAGTACCGCATAATGCCAGAGAGTTTAAGCAACATTTCGGGGGTGCGCACATCGTTTGTAATGGCCAGCGTGTAAATGTTGTTCAGGGTATTGTAGAGAAAGTGCGGGTTTACCTGCGCCTTCAGGAAAGAAAGTTCAGCCTCGGCGCGGTCCTTCTCGGCCTGCAGTACACGCCGCATGGCCAGGTGCAGCTGGCGGTTGGTTTCAAAGGCGATGCCGGTGGCAATGATGACGAAGAAAATAAAGGCACTGATCACATCGATCTTGGGCTGGATAATGTCTATGGCAGAGGGCTGTGCCCATTGTTGCGAAGGCACGGGCAGCCTCGCGGCCTCACGTTCAGCGCGTTTGCGGTGCTGGTGGTTGAGCCGGTCAAAAGGACGCAGCCACAAAACGCCGGTAAGCAACATGAAAACCGCCAGCGTATAGAGCAGGAACTGCCGCTGCCTGTACAGGCCCGGAAGCAGCCACATGCTGTGTATATAGTAAAGTGCGATGAAGGTCAGCACAAAACAACAATAGCCGGTTGAAAAAATCAGCTCTGCCGGCTGAACATCAAAAATAAGCAGCGGAACGGCCATTAGTCCCAGCCAACCGGCCAGGTGGAGTGTAAGGCGCAACTGCTGTATTTTCTTCATGTGTTATATGCGTCGCCCGGGCAACTGAAAACGCTAATGTGCTTCAGGCACAGTGAAATGTTTTATTCAGGGCAGCAAAAGACGTCTAAAACACGACGCTTCCCGCCAGAGTGCCGGCGATCTGCCCGAATGTCTGGATGGATCGGGATTTATTATCGGATGCAAGATAAGTGATATTAAAAATATATCTGTAATTTTAGCGCTTTAAACTGCCAAAAAGGCCGGGCTTTTCCGGTGGCCTGGTTGTTGTAACAGCCACGCTTTGAATGTAGAACAATAGACGAATAAAAATATAATGTTAGAATTTTTAACCAAGATTTTTGGAAGCAAATCAGAACGGGATATAAAGGGAATACAGCCGTTAGTCGTAAAGACGAACGAGGAATACGCAAAACTTGGTTCCATCAGCAACGATGAGTTGCGTCATAAAACAATTGAATTTAAACAGCGCATTGCGGAATTTCTGACTGAAATAGATCAGCAGATCTCCGCCCTGCGTACTGAGGCCGAAAATGAGGCTTTAGACCTGCAGCAAAAAACCAGCATTTACGATCAGATCGACAGCCTGGGCAAGGACCGCGACAAAGAACTTGAAAAGGTACTGCTGGAAATCCTTCCTGAAGCATTTGCGGTGGTAAAGGAAACGGCGCGCCGGTTTACAGAGAACGCCCAGATTGAAGTGACGGCGACCGAGTTTGACCGTGAGATCGCCACCCGCAAGGATAATGTCAAAATTGCAGGTGAAAAAGCGCTGTGGGCCAACAGCTGGATGGCAGCAGGAACCGAAGTGGTCTGGAACATGGTGCATTACGATGTGCAGCTGATTGGCGGTATTGTGCTTCACCAGGGCAAGATCGCAGAGATGGCAACCGGTGAAGGTAAAACCCTCGTGGGTACGCTGCCTGCTTACCTGAACGCACTGGCCGGACAAGGCGTTCACATTGTAACTGTGAATGATTACCTGGCCAGACGTGACTCGGAGTGGAATGGCCCACTGTTCGAGTTCCATGGCCTGAGCGTTGATTGTATCGATAAACACGAGCCCAATTCAGAGCAGCGCCGTAAGGCCTACCTGGCAGATATTACATACGGTACGAACAATGAATTTGGCTTCGATTACCTGCGCGACAACATGTCGCAGACGCCTGAGCAACTGGTTCAGCGTAAACTGCATTATGCGATGGTCGATGAGGTTGACTCGGTACTGATCGATGATGCGCGAACGCCACTGATCATATCTGGTCCAATTCCTTTTGGTGACCAGCATGAGTTTTATGACCTGAAACCCAGGATTGAACGCCTGGTCAATGCCCAGAAAACTTACATTACGCAGGCGCTGAACGAGGCCAAAAAACTAATTAACGAAGGCAAATCGGGTCCGGAAGAAGGACAGGGTGGTATAGCCCTGCTGCGTGCACACCGCGGGCTGCCGAAAAATAAAGCACTGATCAAGTTCCTGAGCGAAGGCAATGTGAAGCAAACACTGCTGAAAACAGAGAACCATTACATGCAGGATCAGTCGAAGAATATGCCCAAGGTCGACGAGGAATTGTTTTTTCACATCGATGAGAAAAACAACCAGGTCGAACTGACCGAAAAGGGCATCGAACTGATCACCCAGTCTGGCGAAGACCCCGGCTTTTTCGTACTGCCCGACGTAGGTACTGAAATTGCCGAGCTGGAACGGTCAGATTTGTCTGGCGAAGAAAAAGTACGTCGCAAAGACGAGCTGATGCGCGATTATTCAGTAAAAGCTGAGCGGATCCACTCTGTGAACCAGTTGCTGAAGGCTTATACCCTGTTTGAGAAAGATGTGGAATACATCATTGACGAGGGCAAGATCAAAATCGTGGATGAGCAGACCGGCCGTATCATGGAAGGACGCCGTTATTCTGACGGCCTGCACCAGGCAATCGAGGCAAAAGAAAATGTAAAGGTCGAAGACGCAACGCAGACCTATGCGACCATTACGCTGCAGAACTATTTCCGCATGTACCACAAACTTTGCGGTATGACCGGTACGGCTACCACAGAGGCCGGTGAATTCTGGCAGATCTATAAACTGGATGTTGTTGAAATTCCGACCAACAGGGCGATATCCCGTAAGGATGAGCAGGACTTTGTTTACCGCACCATGCGGGAAAAATACAATGCCGTTGCCGATGAGATCGTTAAACTGACCCAGGCAGGCAGACCGGTTCTGGTGGGTACAACTTCGGTCGAGATATCTGAATTGCTGAGCCGAATGTTAAAACTTCGCGGCATCAAACACAATGTGCTGAATGCCAAGCTGCACCAGAAAGAGGCCGACATCGTGGCAGAGGCTGGAAAATCAGGAACCGTGACCATTGCAACGAACATGGCCGGCCGTGGTACCGACATTAAACTCGGGCCAGGGGTAAAAGAGGCCGGCGGACTTGCGATCGTGGGTACAGAGCGGCATGAGTCGCGCCGGGTAGACAGGCAGCTTCGCGGTCGTGCCGGTCGCCAGGGCGATCCCGGTTCATCGCAATTCTTTGTGTCGCTTGAAGATAACCTGATGCGTCTTTTCGGCTCAGAACGCATTTCGAACATCATGGTGCGCATGGGGATCGAAGAAGGAGAGGTCATTCAGCACTCGATGATTACCAAATCAATCGAACGTGCGCAAAAGAAGGTAGAAGAAAACAACTTTGGTATCCGTAAGCGCCTGCTCGAGTATGACGACGTAATGAATTCACAGCGTACGGTTATTTATGCAAAACGCAAGAATGCACTTTTCGGTGAGCGTCTGGACGTTGATATGAACAACATGGTGTTCGACGTGGCTGAAGACATCGTAAACGAATACCGCACGGAGGCGAACTATGAAGGCTTTAAACTGGAGGTCATCAAAAACTTTTCTGTTGATACAGCAATCACCGAAAAGGAATTTTCCTCGCTCAATGTGCAGAACCTGACTGAGAAACTGTTTGACGAGGCCACGGCGTTTTATACCCGTAAATCTGATGCGGTTATCAACCAGGCCATGCCGGTGCTGAAACAGGTTTTTGAAGAACGCGGCGAGCAGATCGAGCAGATCGTTGTTCCTTTTACAGATGGCATTCGCGGCATACAGGTTCCGGTTTCGCTCAGAAAAGCGATTGAGAACAAAGGCCGTGAGGTTGTAAAAAGTTTTGAAAAAACCATCGTACTTGCGCTGATCGATGACTCCTGGAAAGAGCATCTGCGCGATATGGACGAATTGAAACAATCTGTGCAGAACGCGGTATACGAGCAGAAAGATCCGTTGGTTATTTATAAAATGGAAGCCTTCAACCTGTTTAAGAACATGCTCAACGCTGTAAATAAAGAGGTGGTCAGCTTTTTATTCAAAGGCGGCATTCCGGTTGCTCAGGAGGCAGAAGAAATTCGCCAGGCACCCGTGCCTAAACGCCAGCCGCAGCTCCAAACCACGAAGCAGGAGTTCGGACAGGAAGAACCGGGTATGGATTTTGCCGACACCCGTGAAGCTATTCCGCAGCAGCCGGTACGGGTCGACCCAAAAGTAGGCCGCAATGACCCATGTCCTTGCGGAAGCGGCAAAAAATACAAAAACTGCCACGGCGCAAACTAATTTGTAATCCAATCACAGAATGCCGAATTTTGCAGAAAGTTCGGCATTCGTACTTTATAGCCCCGATGAGAAAAACAGCCAGCGTATTCCTATTGATCTTGCTTTCCTGCGCAGCCTTCGGGCAGTCGGGCCGGAACACACCCGGAACGGTCAGGGTCGTTAAAGATCCGCTGATCGACAGCCTGATCGCGAAGCGGGCCGCGCTGTACCGTAAGAAAACTACCGTATCGCCAAAGGCGCCGGTTGCACCGGTCGTGTCTTCGATGGGTTACCGCGTACAGGTTTTTTATGGCTCAGACCGGCGGCAAACCTTTAACATGCAGGCCCGTTTCAGGCAGGACTTTCCGAATTACCGCACATACATTACTTACCGCGAGCCAAATTATTACCTGCGCGTTGGCGATTTCAGGTCAAGGCTCGAAGCACAGCGATTTCTGAACCAGCTGCGGCCCAAATACCCCACGCTGTTCATTTTCAGAGAAAAGATCAATGCGCCCAACTTAGAATCAGATGATCAAGGAGAAAATTAAACAGCTTTCTGAATCCGTTTTTGAAGAGGTAGTCGGCTTTCGCCGGCACCTGCACGCCAACCCCGAACTGTCTTTTCATGAACACGAGACATCTGCCTTTATTAAAGCGCAGCTGGACCGCTGGGGTATTCCCTATACAGCCTGTGCTGATACCGGCGTGGTAGGCCTGATTACCGGTGCGGGCACCGGTCCGGTTATCGCCCTGCGTGCCGACATGGACGCCTTGCCCATTAATGAAGCCAACGACAAACCATATAAGTCTAAAAATCCTGGTGTCATGCACGCCTGCGGCCATGACGTACACAGTTCGTCATTGCTGGGTACCGCCTTTATACTGAATACGCTCAAAAACGAATTTTCAGGTACGGTGAAACTGATCTTCCAACCGGCTGAGGAACTGCTGCCCGGCGGGGCCAGCATTATGATCAAAGAAGGTGTCCTGGAAAACCCGAAACCTGCTGCCATTATGGGCCAGCATGTCATGCCCCTGCTCAAAACCGGCACGGTAGGCTTTCGCCCGGGCATTTACATGGCCTCAACAGACGAGCTCTATGTAACGGTTAGCGGCAAGGGCGGCCATGGTGCGCAACCGCACCAGAACATTGATCCGGTCGTGATTGCATCGCACATCATCATTGCGCTGCAGCAGATCGTGAGCCGCCATGCCGACCCGCGTCTGCCTTCGGTCCTGTCGTTCGGCAAGGTCATCGCCAACGGTGCAACCAATATTATTCCGAACGAGGTGAAGATCGAAGGAACCTTCCGCACGCTCAATGAAGAATGGCGGGATGAAGCGCATAAACGGATGAAAAAGATGGCCGAGGGTATTGCCGAAAGCATGGGCGGCAGCTGCCATTTTGATATTCACCGAGGTTACCCCTTCCTGGTTAATGAGGAAAAACTGACCATGGCCTCGCGGCAGCATGCAGAAGACTATCTGGGAAAAGAAAATGTGATCGACCTCGACATCTGGATGGCCGGGGAAGACTTTGCTTTTTATTCACAGGTCACCAATGCGTGTTTTTACCGCCTTGGCACGGGTAATGAAGCCAAACAAACGACATATGCTGTGCATACGCCGACCTTCGATATCGATGAGGATGCGCTGAAAACTTCGACCGGATTGATGGCCTACCTGGCGCTTAAACAGCTTGGCAATTGATGAAGCATACGGTTCGGCTGATTGTTTTATACTGCCTCGTGGCAGTGTTCCGCTTCCCCGCGCAGGCGCAGGAAATTGAGCGGTTTAACCCCGATACCATCCGCACAATCACCCTCGATTCGGTCGTGAACATTCGTTCACACCGGCTCAACGTAGAAGATTTTATCAATGCCGTAATCAACGACACCAGTTTCTACAAGGCTTTTCAGAAAATGAAGGCCTATAATTTTATTGCCGAAAACCGCATTTATACTTACGACAAAAAGGATAAGGTCAATGGCCGCATGTACCGGAAGATCAGGCACAACAACAACGGGCCGCATAAGATGGAATACCTGGTGAAACAGGATACGGGGAAAGTGTATAAAAAGAATGGCAAATATCAGCTGTATACTGTTGAAATGTTCGATTACATTTTCATGAACGCCTACAGCAGTGATTTCGTTCCGAATGCACCTCTTGGCGACGGTAAAGCCGGCGGCACGAACGAAGGGTATAAAAGCAAGCTGAAAACGTTGATTTTTTCGCCGGGCCGCCCGGTTAAGGGTGTACCTTTTATTGGCAGCAAGACCGAAATTTTTACAGCCAATATGCGGCAGTACTACGACTATTCGTTTGCCAGCGCTACCTACCTCGACTCCATACCGGTGTACCGGTTTACGGTTGCCGTTAAACCTGATCTGAGCAGCTGGACAAAGAGCGGCATCATGATCCGCGAGCTGGTCACCATTTTTGACAAACGCAATTTCAATATCCTTGGCCGCTATGTCGACATGAAATACAGTAATTTTCTCTTTGATTTCGACGTGCAGATGAACATCGAGATGAGTTATTTTAACGATGACAAGCTGCCTACCAAGATCAGTTACCAGGGCAATTGGAATATTCCCTTCAAAAAAGAAGAACGCGCCAGTTTCCTGGTGCTGCACAAGGATTACAAGCTAGCGGGTTCGAAATAGCCCGTCTGGCGCCGAATGTTTTTACTAAAGTCTTATCTTTAATTTTTTCGGTTCATATGTATAGACGATTTTTCCTGACCGCATTGCTGACCTCACTTTTATGGAGCGGAACGGTCATGGCTCAGCCCTTTACCGGCAGGCAGGCCGATAGCCTTGTTGAACAAACGCTTCGCACGTTTAATGTTCCCGGCATCGCCCTGGGCATTGTCAAAGACGGTAAACTGATCCATGCCAAAGGATATGGTGTCCGCTCGCTCAAAAGCGGGAAAAAAGTCGATGAAAATACGCTGTTCGGTGTTGCATCAAATACAAAAGCGTTTACTGCTGCAGCTCTGGGCATACTCATCGATTCAGGCAAAATCACCTGGGACACGCGCGTAACCGACATAATCCCGGAATTCAAGCTGTATGACCCCTACGTAACGAACGAGTTCACAGTTCGTGATCTGCTTACGCACCGCAGCGGACTGGGGCTTGGCGCAGGCGACCTGATGATCTGGCCCGATTCAAGTACGGTGACCAAAAAACAAATGATACATAACCTTCGGTACCTGAAACCAGTATCAAGCTTTCGCACCAAGTATGATTATGATAACCTGCTGTACATTGTTGCGGGCGAAGTGGTAGCGCGGATATCGGGGATCAGTTATGAGGACTTCATTGAAAGCCGCATCATCAGGCCACTGGGAATGACTGCAACAGCGGCCTCCTGGTATCGGCTGAAAGACCGGTCAAACATCATTGACGGGCATGCGCCGTCAGACGGCAAGCTGGTCCCGGTGGGCTTAAGTTTTACCGAACTGGCCAACGCAGCGGGCGGCATGTATTCGAACGTGACCGATATGAGTAAATGGGTCATTGCCCAGATGAACGGCGGACAATACGGGCAGGACAATAAAAAACGATTGTTCAGCGCTGCGGTGCACCGGGAAATGTGGTCGCCCCAAACCATTATAAACGGCGGCTCGCCTTACAACACCCATTTTTCGGCTTACGGACTGGGCTGGTTTCTGAGTGACGTAAACGGCTACCTGCAGGTCAGTCATACGGGCGGCCTGGCGGGGATCGTCACGCAGGTAACCATGGTCCCGGAGCTCAGGCTGGGCATTATTGTGCTGACGAACCAGCAGTCGGGCGCGGCGTTCACTGCGATCACAAACACGATAAAAGACGCATATTTCGGCATTAAAGGAAAGGACCGGATCAAGCAGTACAACGATGCCAGGCTTAAAAATGAAAAAGAGGCTGCCGATATCGTTGGCAAGGTACAAGCGCAGATTGCTTCGGCCGGTGCGGGAAGTCCTGACCCCGCCGCCTATGCCGGAACCTTTAGCGACCCCTGGTTTGGCCAGGCAACCATCAGCGTAAAACAGGGCCATCTGTATTTTCAAAGCCGCAATTCGCCAAAGCTGCGTGGAGATATGTATTTTTACAAAGCCAATACCTGGTTGGTTAAATGGCAGGACCGCAGCCTGGATGCCGATGCCTTTGTTACTTACCAGCTCGATTCAGAGGGAAGGCCGACCGGCTTTAAGATGGAGGCCATTTCACCGCTGACTGATTTTAGCTTTGATTTTCAGGATCTTGATTTTAAACTCAATACCAAGCAATAACCCATCACAACATGAAAAGACACATCCGGACCACCTCTGCAATTTTCATACTGCTAGCCCTGGCAACTGCATTTACCGCTATGAAAGCCAGGCCAAAAAAAGTCATATTTTTCGGCGATTCCATTACCCAGGCAGGCGTGAAGGAAAACGGGTACATTACGCTTATCAAACAACAGCTTGGCAGCACCAGCTTTGATGTGGCAGGCGCCGGCATTGGGGGCAACAAAGTGTATGACCTCTACCTCAGGCTTGAAACAGACGTGTTGAGCAAACAGCCTGACCTGGTTTTCATTTATGTAGGGATTAATGATGTCTGGCACAAGCAGACCTCGCACACCGGTACTGACTATGACAAATACCTCAAATTTTATCAGGCATTGATCAGCAAAATAACCGCAGCCGGCAGTAAACTGGTGTTGTGCACCCCTTCGGTCATTGGTGAGAAAAAAAGCGGTGAGAATCCGCTCGATGCAGAACTGGATAAGTATGCGCAGGGCATACGCGAACTGGCTGCAAAAAACAACATACCCGTGTGCGACCTCCGCAAGGCTTTTGCTGAGTACGAAGCAGGCAAAAATCCCGGCAACGCCGAAAAAGGAATTCTGACCAGTGATGGGGTACACATGAACGACGAAGGAAACAAATTCCTGGCAAAAAACATGCTGCCGTTTATTAAATAGCAAGGAGCGGGGGCTGGCACAAACGGGCGAAGGATTTTAAGATGATCAAGCAGGATACGATAGATAAGATCATGGATACGGTACGTATCGAAGAAGTGGTGGGCGATTTCGTAAACCTGAAAAAGCGCGGCAGCAGCCTGATCGGCAACTGTCCATTTCATAACGAAAAAACACCATCCTTTAACGTTTCGGTTTCCAAGGGCATCTATAAATGTTTCGGCTGCGGCGAGGCCGGCGATTCGGTACGCTTCGTGATGGAGCATGAAAAATATTCGTACCCTGAAGCGCTGAAGTATCTGGCCAACAAATACAACATCGAGGTCGAAGAAACGCGCGAGATTCCGAAAGATACCGAGGCCTACCAGGCGCGCGAAAGTCTTTATGTGCTTTCGCAGTTCGCCGCAACCTTTTTTAAGGAACAGCTTTGGGATAGCGATGAAGGCCGTTCTGTTGGGCTCAGTTATTTTAGGGAACGCGGATTCCGCGAAGATGTGATCAGGAAATTTGAGCTTGGTTATTCGCCCGATGTGTGGGATGCCCTTACCCAGCAGGCGCTCAACAATGGGTATGCGCATCAATACCTGGAAGCAACGGGTCTGAGCATCAGGAATGACAAAGGACGCGTGTACGACCGCTTTCGCGGCCGGGTCATGTTTCCGATCCATAACTTTACCGGCCGTGTAATCGGGTTCGGGGGACGGACGCTCAAGACCGAAAAAAGTGTTCCGAAATATGTGAATTCGCCTGAGAGCGACATTTATCACAAGTCTAATGTACTGTACGGTCTTTTTCAGGCCAAAAAAGCCATTCGCGATGCCAACAACTGTTACCTCGTAGAGGGTTATGCAGATGTATTATCGGTACACCAGGCTGGAGTCGAGAATGTGGTGGCATCATCGGGCACCTCGTTAACGACCGAGCAGATCAGGCTTATTTCACGTTTTACGGAGAACGTCACTATTTTATACGATGGTGATCCGGCGGGCATCAAAGCCTCGCTACGCGGCCTGGACATGATCCTGGAAGAAGGAATGAACGTTAAGGTCGTTTCCTTTCCTGACCGGCACGACCCTGATTCGTACATGCATGCGGTAGGCGCGGCGGCTTTCAGGACCTATATTGAAGAGAACCGGAAAGACTTCATCTTTTACAAAGCCGATATCCTGCTGGCCGAGGCCGGCAACGATCCCATTAAACGCGCGGGTATTATACGCGATATCGTAGAAAGCATCTCGAAGATCCCTGACAGCATCAAGGCCTCGGTTTTTGTACGGGAATGCAGCCGGCTGCTGGAAGTCGAAGAACGCATTCTGCTCACCGAGCTGAACAAGATGCGTGCGGCGCGGCTTAAGAAAACCTCATCGACCGGGTATGGCGGGACCTCTTCTTACAGCGGTCAGCAAGGGCCGGGTTCGTATGTACCTGAGCCGCTTCCTATGCCAGACGAACTGGCAGCCGGTTTTCTGGAAGAAGACACAGAACAGGCAAACGAGCAACGGCAGGAAAATGAAATTGTACGCCTGCTGCTGAATTTTGGCCATGAACTTGTAAACTGGGATGGGATAGACAACATGTATATCGGCTCTTTCGTAATTCAGAACCTGGCTGATGTGGAATTTACCGATCCGCTTTGCAAGCGCATCATTGACCACTATAAAGCTGAAATAGAACTGGGTCACCTGCCGGTAGCCAGCCAGTTTATCCAGCATAAGGATGCCGAGATTGCCAACCTGGCCATTACGCTGTCCACTTCGCCTTACCAGCTCAGCGAAAACTGGGAAAAGCGCCACCAGATTTATGTCAAAGATGAAAGCATGAACCTGAAAAACACCATACTTGGCGGCATTTATCACCTGAAGAAACGCAAGATTGACCAGATTCTTGCAAACCTTCTCCGGGAGATCCAGGCAGAACAGTCGGCAGATGACCAGGAAATCCTGATGCAGCGTTACATCCACATAAAAAATGTGGAAAAGGAAATTTCCCGTTACCTGGGTTCGGTAATCGTCAAATAGGTATGGCCATTCACAATGACCGCGGGAAAGATGGTGAAGTGCGTGCAGCGTTTTACCTGCAGCAAGCGGGGTATGAGATCCTGGACGCGAACTGGAGGGCCGGGCATGATGAGATTGACCTTGTGGCCAGCCTTGACGGCAAACTGATCTTTGTCGAGGTGAAGTGCCGGTCAAACGTCAGTTTTGGAGAACCCGAAGACTTTGTAACCCTGGCAAAACAAAGACGGCTGGCCCGGGCAGCAAATGCTTACATCACGGCCATGTCGCACAAAGGGGAGATCCGGTTTGATATTGTGGCCGTGACCCTGCAGAGGGCTGCAGCGCCCGTGATCCGGCACATTGAAGATGCATTTTGGCCTGTTAACAATGAATAAGATCTGTTTTTATGTTATTTTCCTGAGCCTGGCATTCGGTTGCAGGGAGCGTGCACACCTTATCGATTTCCGCTCACCCTTTCAGGGCGAAAATTTTAAGTCGGGCGAGACGATCAAAGTGCAGCTGGACCTTCCTGGCAGCTTGCGGCCAGACTCGGTTGTTTACCATGTTGACGGGCGCTCGCTGGCCCGAAAGCGGGGCAAAGAAGCACTTTCGCTCCCTTCAGCTACCCTCGGCCTCGGTTTCAGGCAGCTGCGTGCGCTGGTGTACACGGCAAACAGGATTGATACGGTCCAAACGAATGTCGTTATCCGTTCAGGCCGCAAACCTGACCGGTATACGTTCAAAGTGCGAAATGTTTTTCCGCACGATACAAGCGCCTATACCCAGGGCCTTGAATTCCATGAGGGCAGATTTCTGGAAAGCACGGGCCAGCGGGGCCATTCCAGGCTGCGCTGGGTTGATCCGGTTACAGGAAAAGTCATGCGCGAGGTGAGCCTCGATAAAAAATATTTTGCTGAAGGCGTGACCAGGGTCGGCAACCGCATTATTCAGCTGACCTGGCAGGAAAAAACAGGCCTTGTGTATGATGCGGCTACACTCGAGCAAACCGGATCGTTTCCTTACCAGAACAGTCCCGAAGGCTGGGGCTTGTGTTATGACGGCAGCAGGCTGCTCAAATCTGACGGCAGTAACCGCATCTGGTTTTTAAACCGCGAAACCTATAAAGAAGAAGGCTTCATCGAAATTTACGACGACAAGGGTGCCATAGACCGGTTGAATGAACTTGAATATATAGACGGAAAAATCTTCGCGAACGTGTATGGCCAGGAAAAAATAATCATGATTGATCCGGCCACTGGTGCCGTGACCGGCGAAGCAGACCTGACCGGTCTGTTGCCCAAAGATTATTTCAAGGACGAGATGGCCGCTTCAAATAACGTACTCAACGGAATCGCCTACGACCAGGCCCGCAAGAGGCTGTTCGTAGGCGGAAAAAAATGGCCGAAAATTTTTGAGATCAGCCTGGTTAGAAACTGATCAGTCCTCTTTCAGTTTGTCGATGGTGCCGTTAAAAGTAATAGACTGCCGGTTGTTGCTGTTGGCGACAAGCGTAGCGTAGCCTTTCTCAGAAATATCGAGCGTAAACCGGTGGTTGTCGCGTACATCTTTTGTATTGAAGACCAGCACCCAGCCGCCTTTTTTCTTGCGGGTTTCCTTGTATGTGAAATTGGTTGAGCTGAACTTAATTCCGTTGTCGTTTTGATCGTAAGGCGCGGTAAAAGCGCGGCCATAATAAGGCAGGTACGCTTTGAGCGTGTCGCCGTCAAGGCGCACATCGTACCGCATGCCGTTCAGTTGGATCATGCTGCCGCTGTTCATGCCGCCCTGCATGCGGCTCATGACCCGGTTCATATCAAGGCTGTTTAGCGGCAGCGCAGCACTGGCGTTAAAAACGAATTTTTTTGATTTGATCAGTTCGGCCAGTTCGGCCTTATCGGTGACCTGTGCCTGCAGGCCGGCCGAAACCAGGAGCAGGACAAATAGCGTATTGAAAAATTTCATTGTCGTATGTTTGAAGTGTGTATACAGAACAGATGAGCAAACAGCAAGTTTTCCATAAACCAAAGCGAATTATTCATCACTCTGCTTGCCTGCAACAGGACAGGTTTACCTGGTGCCCAGCGGCATACGCAGATTCAGGGCCACACCACTCGACTTGAGGTGCACTTTTCCTTCGCCTACACCCTGCAGCGGAACCTTCATGTACGGTTCCAGACCAAGCTGAAATGCTGTACGTGGTATATCAACGTAATAGGCTGCCGAAACATGCACCACACTGAAAGGATGCTGGTTCGCATTGTTCTTGATCAATGTATAGGGTTTATAACCGGATGCCTCTGTGTAATCGAAGCGGTAAGTTTCCTTGAGCATGAGGTAACTGGACAGCCCCGCGTTGATTTCCAGCCTTCGGGTCGGCTGGTCAACGATGGCGTAAGAGGCCTGCAGGGGGATCTCCAGGACATTACAGGACGCATCAATCCCGGATACGGTGCTCATGCGCTGCATATCGGCGGTTTTGTATTGTAAGCCCGTGGCATCATAGCGCTTCAGGCCGATGCGTGCGCCGGTAGAAATGGTCAGTCTCTTGCCCACATTGACGCCGAGCAGCATGCCTGCGCTGATGTTTGCCCGCCCGCCCACCAGGTGGCTGGTTGAACTGAAATCCGGCCCGGCGCTGAAAGCCAGGCTGAGCGGCAGGCCGCGGCGCGGCGCAGGGCGAGGAATTTCCGGCTGCGCAGGTGTGAAATTTGTGGACGGGGCAGCAGGGGTTTCGGCCGGTGGCTGTTGCTGCGGTCGCGCTGCATAATGACTTGCCGGCATTGTCTTGTCGCTACGGGAAACAGGCGCATGCTGCACGGGGCCGGAATAGGCTGTATGGGCCGTTTTGTGAGGCCTTACATGACCAGAACGCGGCGCGGGCTGGGCTGAGCGTCGTGACGCCGTCTGATCTGACAGGCCGGAATGCTGCAGCGTATCGCCGCCCGGCTGCCGAACCGGGTGCTGCGGCTGGTCCCCTCTGGTATAATCTTTTGCGGGTGCTTTGTGCGGCGCCGTTGCCGGGTACAACAGCCAGGTCAGCAGGCCAAGCAGCAAAACTGCCGCAGCCGCATACGTAAGGCGCCTGAAGAGCACACGCCGGTCATGCCGGTCCAGCTTTTCTTCCATTTTTGCCCATGCGGCTTCCTCAAAGCGTGGTTCACTCTCGTCTACCTTTTTTCGCAGCGCCTTATCAAATTGATGGTCGTTTTGCATGGCTTTTCTTTAATGGCGGCTAGTGGCTTTGCGCGCGCAGCATTCGTTTTAATTGTTCCCTTGCTTTAAACAAGTTTGACTTTGATGTACCGATACTGATCGACAGCATCGATGCGATTTCCTCATGGCTATAGCCATCGATAACAAACAAGTTGAAGACAGTGCGGTAAGCCATAGAAAGCTGCTGCACCATTTTCAACAGGTCGTCATAGTTTATCCGCGACAAAATTCCTTCCGCATCTTCCATTTCGTGTTTCGCCTGTAATTCTTCCATTTCAATCTTCCTGATTTTCGACCGGTAATGATCGATCGAGGTGTTAATCATAATGGTACTCAGCCAGGACTTGAAATCGCGCGTGGCATCGTACCGGTCTATATTCAGAAAAACACGCATAAAACCATCGTTCATTACCTCAAGCGCTTCGTCCCGGTCTTGGGCATAGCGGAGGCATATCTTCATGCAAAAGCCATAGAAAAGCTGGTACAAGGCCTTCTGGCTCTTGCGGTCCCTTTTTCTACAACCTTCAAGCAAGTCTGTATTTAACAGATGGGTCACGTGTTTTGTCGATTCGATACTTCCGGTTACGGATGTGAGCAGATAGAGGTTGCCTGGCCGGGACAAAAAAAAGCTTCCGCTGCGGCAACGGAAGCTTTGATCAGGATATTAAGGCTGCCGGGTGTCTGCAACCGGCACGGCGAATTTATCATACGCCTGAACTTTTAAGCCGAGGCGCTTTAAATTGGCATCGAACTGGTCCCGCTTACCGACAATGACCACGCGGGTGTTATCGTGATTGAAATACTTGTTTGCCACCCGCTGAACGTCTTCTGCGGTCACGGCATTGATCTTTTGCAAATACGTGCGGTAAAAGTCTTTAGGCAGCCCGTTGATCAGGATGCTGCTGGCAAAACCGGCTATGCGCGCCGGGTTTTCAAGACCGAGGGCAAAGGAACCGTTATACAGATTTTTCGCGTTTTGCAGTTCTTCGGCGCTTACCTTGTTCTTGCGCATGCCTTCAATCTCCTTCAGAAATTCGACAACAGCGCTGTCTGCTTTCTCGTTGCGTACCGATGCAGACGCATTGAATGTGGTCTGGAACCTGCCTGCGCCGGCCGATGAGTAAGCGCCATAGGTAAATCCGTGTTTTTCGCGCAGGTTCATGAACAGCCGGGCTTCAGCACCGCCGCCCAAAATCTGGTTGGCCAGCAGCACCGGGAAATAGTCCGGACTGCTCATGGGCAGGTCGATCAGGTTGGTTACCGTAATCTCAGACTGCACGGCGTTCGGAACATCGACAATGTTGATCTCCGTTTTGGCCGGGTTGTTCACTTTTTTTAGCTGCGGCAGGCTGAGCTGGCTTCCTTTCCAGTCGCCGAAGGCCTTTTGGGCAAGTGCTTTCGCCGCCTCCGGCTTGATATCGCCAACGAAGGTAAGGTACCCGCGCGATGGCGTGATGTATTTTTTATAAGCAGCCTTGACATCGTCAAGTGTCAGGGCATTCAGGCTTTGCTCGCTTACAAACTCTCCGTACGGATGGTCTGAGCCGTAGTTCAGTGCGTTCACTACCCGTGAAGAGATGGCCTTGGCATTGCGCTCGTTTGATTTAAGGCCGGTCAGGTTCTGAGACTTAAGCTTTTCAAAAGAAGGCAGCGGGAAGGCAGGGTGCTGTAATCCTTCGGCAAAAAGTGCAAATGCACGGTCGAAATAACGGGTAAGCGCAGAAACGCTGCCGCCTGATGCGCTCAGGCCAACATTGGCGCCCAGCATATCTACCGCTTCGTCAAACTGTGCTTTGGTTTTCGAAGTCGTCCCTTCGCCCAGCATGGAACCCATAATGGTCATAACGCCAGCTTTGCTGCCCTCGGTTACCGGACCGGCATCGATCGAATAACTGGCCGTAATTTTAGGCAATTTGTGGTCTTCAACCACCAAAACGGTGATCCCGTTGCTCATCTTATAGATGACAGGGTCCCCGATCTTGATGACCGGCGCGGGGCCCGGTTTGGGTTTCTGGCTGCGGTCAATCTTTTGTGCAAAAGCGACCTGGCCAAAAACCAGCGCAGCAGCAAAAATATATAGTTTTTTCATGTTGATCTTTCTTGTTGGTGATGGCTATTTTTTTGGCAGGTAATACAAAACAACTCGCTGGTCTTTGTTCAGGTATTTCCTGGCTACCGAGCGGATGTCTTCTCGGGTTACTTTCCTGATCTGTTCCAGCTCTTCATTGATGCTGTTCGTGTTTTTGTTATGGAAAGTGTAACCGTTTGCCAGGTTTTCGGCCACGCCGATCATTCTGGAATTGGCGCCGACATAACTGTTCTCGAATTTGTTCAGCACTTTCTGGTATTCCGTTTCAGGGATCAGGTCATTTTGAATGCGCGCCACTTCGACGTCAATGTCAGCAAGCAGCGAATCGAGCGGGGTATTGCGGTTGGGCAGGGCCAGTGTAATGTAGGCACCGTAATCTTCCAGCGAGTAGTTGAAAGCAGCTACCTGCAGGGCATTTTTCTTTTCGTCGACCATTTTCCGGTTCAAACGCGAGCTTGCCCCGCCCGAAAGGATTGAGGTAATCATTTGCAGTGCGTGCGAGTCTTTATCTGCCATGCCGGGCACACGATAAGCAGCGAATACCGCAGGAATCTGGATGTTCGCATCGTAGGCCGTATCAATGATCTGTTTACTGATCGGTTTAAGTTCGGCCTTCTGCCTTTGTACGGGTGCGCCTTTAGGCACTTCAGCAAAATAGTTTTGTACCAGCGTTTTGGTTTTGGCCACATCGATGTCGCCGGCAATGACAAGTGCAGCATTGTTTGGAACATAGAATTTTTTGAAAAAAGCGAGGAACTCGTCAAGTTTTGCGGCGTCAAGATCTTCCATAGAACCAATGGGCTGCCAGCGGTATGGATGCCCGTCGAACAAGTGCGCGAAGATGCGTTCGGTAAACTTGCCATAAGGCTGGTTATCTACACGCAACCGTTTTTCTTCTTTGACCACTTCGTTCTGGGTCCGAACGCCTACATCGTTAATAACGGGGTGCAGCATGCGCTCACTTTCCAGCCAAAGGCCCAGTTCGAGTTGGTTGGCGGGGAACACTTCATAATAGAAAGTCCGGTCGGGCGAGGTATTTGCATTGTTCTGACCGCCGTTGCTGCTTACGATCTTCATAAACTCGCCACGCTTAATGTTTTTAGAGCCTTCAAAAAGCAGGTGTTCGAAAAAGTGAGCGAAACCGGTTCTGCCAACCTGTTCGTCTTTCGAGCCGACGTGGTACATGACCGACACCGCCACGACCGGTGCAGTTTTGTCCTGGTGCAGAATGACATGCAGCCCATTGTCGAGGTCGTATTCTGTAAACTGTACCTTTTGCGCAGCAGCAGTCAGGCCGAGTGCCAGCATGCCGCCGGTGAAAAGTAATTTTCTTTTCATGATGTAATAAAATTAGTTAATACCGTGAAAGGTAAGCTTTTTCGCGAAGTGTAAAAAGCGTAAGAAAAAATACCCGCCAGCAGCATGGCCGGCTGGCGGGTTAGTGGTTATCGCCAGGCTTTGTACTGGTTGATCAGGCCGTTCGTAGAAGCATCGTGCGAGGAAATTTTTTCGTCACTTTTCAGCTCGGGCAGGATGTTCTTAGCCAGCTGTTTGCCCAGTTCCACACCCCATTGATCAAAGCTGAAAATATTCCAGATCACGCCCTGCACAAAGATCTTATGTTCATAAAAGGCAATCAGGCTGCCGAGGGTGTAGGGGGTTACTTTCTTCAGGAGGAATGAATTGGTTGGGCGGTTGCCTTCAAAAACCTTGAAAGGCGCCAGTTCTGCAATGGCCTCATCGCTTTTGCCTTCTGCGCGAAGCTCCGCTTCGACCGCTTCTTGGCTCTTTCCGTTCATCAGCGCTTCTGTCTGTGCAAAATAATTTGAAAGCAAAATGGCGTGGTGCTCGCCCAGCGGGTTCAGGCTTTGAGCAGGAGCAATAAAATCGCAGGGGATAAGTTTTGTTCCCTGGTGAATCAGCTGGTAAAAAGCATGCTGCCCGTTGGTTCCGGGTTCGCCCCAGATGACTGGTCCGGTTTGGTGCTCCACTTTCCTGCCATCGCGGCCAACGAATTTGCCGTTGCTTTCCATATCGCCCTGCTGAAAATAGGCGGCAAAACGGTGCATGTATTGGTCGTACGGCAGAATGGCCTGGGTTTCGGTGCCAAAGAAATTGATGTACCATACACCCAGCAGGGCCTGGATAACAGGTATGTTCCGCTTAAAATCAGTGTTGCGGAAATGGTTGTCGGCTGCGTGCGCACCTGCCAGAAGTTCTTCGAAACGTTCGAAACCGATCCCGAGCGCTATGGAAAGTCCGATCGCGCTCCAGAGGGAATACCGTCCGCCCACCCAGTCCCAGAACTCGAACATGTTCTCTGTGTCAATGCCAAAAGCGGCCACCTCCTTACTGTTTGTAGAAAGGGCTGCAAAATGTTTTGCAACATCGTCCCGCTGTGCGCCGCTTTCCAGGAACCAGCTGCGGGCACTGTGTGCATTGGTCATGGTCTCCTGCGTGGTAAAGGTCTTCGAGGCGATCAGGAAAAGGGTGGTTTCGGGGTCGAGCGATTTTATGGTCTCGGCAATATGTGTGCCGTCTATATTCGAAACAAAGTGCAGATTGAGGTGGTTCTTGTAGGCTTTGAGGGCTTCGGTAACCATAACAGGACCCAGGTCTGAACCCCCGATGCCGATGTTGACCACATCGGTAATCGGTTTTCCTGTATACCCTTTCCAGTCGCCGCCAATGACGGCATCGGTGAATTTTTTCATTTTGGCCAGCACCCGGTTTACCTCGGGCATGACATCTTTGCCATCTACCTGTATGGCTTCGTTGCTGCGGTTGCGCAGGGCTACATGAAGCACCGGACGGTTTTCGGTTTCATTGATGCGGCTTCCGCCGAACATAGCCCCGATTGCATCTTCCAGTTTGCATTCCCGGGCCAGCTCAAGCAGCAGCTGCAGGGTCTTATCATCGACGCGGTTCTTCGAAAAATCGAACAGGATGTCCTCGAAAGTCAGTGAAAATTTATCGAACCGTTGCGGATCTGCAGCAAAGAGATCCCTCAGGTGTGTTTGTTGGGTAGTTTCAAAGTGCTGGCTCAGGGCCGCATATGCATGGGTACGGGTCAGATCGGTTTTTGGTAACATCTTCTCACTATTTTTTGTAAAGGTAATATTTTTGATCAAGCGCAGAATGCCCGCGCCAGACTGCAGTTAGGCAATTTATTTTACCTTTGTTTCCATGACCAAAGAACAGATTCAGGATTTAAGGGATAGAACAGCTTCCCTGAGGAGGCATCTTTGACGTTGATGCCCGTTTAAAAATCGTTACAGAAGAACAGGAAAAAACGCTGGCTGCCAGTTTCTGGGATGACCCGAAAGCGGCAGAAGCGGTACTTGCCAATATAAAAGCCAACAAGACCTGGACAGACGCCTGGCAGCAGGTAAACGGTTCGGTAGAGGACAGCCAGGTCATGTTTGATTTTCTGCAGTCGGGCGATGCGTCTGAGACTGAAATGCAGGAGCAGTTTGAACAAACCCTCCGCCTGTTGGAAGACCTGGAGTTTAAGAACATGCTGAGCAGCAAAGAGGACCAGCTGCCGGCTGTCATGCAGATCACAGCAGGTGCCGGCGGCACCGAAAGCTGCGACTGGGCCTACATGCTCATGCGAATGTACATGATGTGGGGCGAGAAAAACGGCTACCGCATCACCGAGCAGGACTCGCAGGAGGGAGAGGTTACCGGCATCAAATCAGTTACCCTGCAGTTTGAAGGTGATTTTGCATATGGTTACCTGAAGGGCGAGAATGGTGTACACCGTTTGGTGCGCATATCGCCCTTTGATTCGAACGCGCGGCGCCACACGTCGTTCGCTTCGGTTTATGTGTATCCCCTGGTCGACGATACGATCGAGATCGATATCAATCCAGGTGATATTGAATTTGAGACTTTCAGGGCAGGCGGCGCCGGCGGACAGAACGTAAATAAGGTGGAAACTGCGGTACGGTTGTACCACAAACCTTCAGGCATTGTGATAAAAAACCAGGAATCGCGGTCGCAATTGCAAAATAAAGACAATGCCATGCGGCTACTGCGCTCGCAGCTGTATGAAGTTGAATTGCGCAAGAGAATGGAAACTGTGGCCGCTATAGAAGGCTCCAAGAAAAAGATCGAGTGGGGTTCGCAGATCAGGAACTATGTCCTGCATCCTTACAAACTGGTAAAAGACCTGCGCACAAACCACGAGACCTCGAACGCACAAGCCGTGCTGGATGGCGATCTGAACGATTTTCTGAAAGCCTACCTGATGGAATTTTGACAACCGGTAACCGATAACGCTGAATGAAAAAACTGAGTACTTTTCTTTTTTGCCTGCTCATGCTAAACCAACTGAACGCACAGGAGGTCTTCCCATTGTACGACGGCCCGATTCCAGGCTCCAAACCCACGCCTGCCAGTTATGTGGAGAAAGGCGAAACCAGCAAAGACGGCATTCTGCGCATCAGCAAGGTGTCGGTGCCAACGCTAACCTGGTATCCTGCGCCGGCCGGGAAATCGAACGGCACGGCCGTAATCGTGTGCCCGGGCGGGGGCTATGGCATCCTTGCTTATACCCATGAGGGAACAGATGTGGCCAGGCGCCTGAACGAAGCCGGAATCAGTGCGTTTTTACTGAAATACAGGCTGCCGTCAGACGAGATCATGCAGGACAAACGTTTTGCACTGCTGCAGGATGCGCAACAGGCTATTTACCTGGTACGTAAAAACGCCGCGAAATACGGTATAAAGAAAAACCGTGTCGGCATCATGGGCTTCTCTGCCGGTGGCCACTTTGCATCGACATTGACCGTTCATTATGCCGACAGGCAGATCCATAAAGAAGAAAAAACCAGTTTCAGACCGGATTTCTCGGTTCTGGTGTACCCGGTTATCAGCTTTTCAGAGTCAGTGCATACAGGCACCATGAAAAACCTGCTCGGACCTGCGCCTGCAGAAAACGACAAAATTTATTTTTCTTCAGATAAACAGGTGAACAAACGTACGCCGCCGGTCTTCCTGGTGCATGCAGAAGATGACAAGGTGGTACCC
The DNA here is from genome assembly GCF_003029735.1 of Pedobacter yulinensis. GTDB lineage: Bacteria > Bacteroidota > Bacteroidia > Sphingobacteriales > Sphingobacteriaceae > Pedobacter > Pedobacter yulinensis. Next base: position 203,828 of record NZ_KZ686268.1, on the reverse strand, counting down.
GTGCGCAACAGCTGGCTGTTCAAGGAAGCGGCCGATGGAGCTGGTGTACCTGCAGAGCTGTTTATTTACAAAGCGGGCGGGCATGGCTTTGGTCTGAACAATAAAAAAGAAGCTGGTGACTGGTTTGGTGCGATGCTGATCTGGCTAAAGAAAAACCGCCTGGTTTAAGCGGTTCGTTATCGCTTTAGCCGGTTACGGCTACGAATGGGCTTCTGTAAGGGGCTGCGTGTTCAACCCTTCACAAAGTGGCAGCATGGTTGGTTTCTCCGTAAATAACAATCATTTGATTTTGCCTGGAAAATTCTTTCGGGAATTTGCACCGCATTTCGGCACCGGCAAGATAGACAAAACAGGCTGCAACGGATTGCTTCAAGATTTGAAGCTGTTTTAAGTTGTTTCAAGACCGTAAAAAGCCGGGACTTCACCTTAAAGTTGGTGACTTTCGTAAAGTCACCAACTTGTTTTTTTATTTCCTGCAAATTAAAAATATTTCTTGATCTACACCTGTGTTAAAATGTCCTGCAATTCCTGCAGCTCGAGGGCTTTGTCTGGTGCACCCGCGCCTTCATAAGCAGAGATCAGATTGCGGATTACACGCCTGATAATCTCAGTATTGCTGCATGGCCGGTAATAGCCCGGCAGCGGTTCCAGGTTTAGCTGCCGCAGGAACTGGTCTACATCATGTTTACCAAAAATATTCCCTTTGTTAAATGCATTGATGTAAAACAGCACGCCGAATTCCTGCTCTTCATCGCGTTTTGTTTCGTCTACATATCCCAGAATAAAGTGCTGCGGCAGGTTGATGCCATAGATTGGAATGTCAAGTTTCTGCGCCAGGGTCGAATAGATGATGGCCAGTGAGATCTGGTTTCCTTTTTTGCTTTCCAGTACCTGGCTGATGTATGAATTCTGCGGATCATGGTGGTTTTTCGTATTTCCGCTAAAGCCATGCTGGTTATACAGCACATGATTGATCAGTTTCACCTTTTCAATCGAGCTCATCTCATACTGCAGGTTGACCCAGATATCGCGTTTCATTTCTTCGATCTGGAAAATCACCTTCTGCTCGTCAAGGTCGGGGTATTGATAGCGGTTAATGATCAGGGCGCCCTGCAACAGATCGAAAGCTCCGCTCATGTACCACAGGTTCAGGTCTTCTTTAACCGCGTTGAACTGGATGCGGTGTACGATGTTCTCAATGCGCTGCTGCATCAGGGCATCGAAAGACTGCTCCCAGGCATTTTCAAGGTAGTCGACCACCTCGTTTCCATACTCGAGCAGTTTTTTTTCTACATGACTGTATATTTCTTCGTCCGGGTCGTCAAGAAGTTTGACGAGGGCGCTGATTTCTGCAATATTTTCCATAAAACTTTATCCTGCTGGCGCTGTTTACCTACTTTTGCCTCCATGAACATGCAATTCGTCCTAGATTATCTCAGGCATCGGCTAACCGCGAAAAGCCGCCACGGGACACATTCTCCATTTGTCTACAAACTTGCCGACGAGGTAATTTACAATTTTGAGGCCACACAGGATGCGCAAATCATCGAGAAGCAGCGAAAAAAACTTTTGAATGACGATCGTTACATCACTGTAACCGACCTTGGCGCCGGCTCTCACCTCGATAAAGACAACCGCAAACAAATCAGGACAATTGCAAAAAATGCGCTCAAAAAGCCAGCGCTGGCCCAGCTGCTTTACCGGTTGGCCCGCTACAATGCACCCGGAAGCCTGATCGAACTCGGTACTTGCCTCGGCATTACCACCGCGTACTTTGCCAAGGCCTGCCCGGATGCAGCCATCACGACGATCGAAGGCTGTCCCCAAACTGCTGCGGTTGCGCAGGAAAACCTCAATGCAGTCGGCTGCGGCAACGTTCAACTGTTGACCGGCAACTTCGATCATATTTTTCCAGAACTGCTTAAAAGCACAGAACGGCTGGATTTTGTGTATATAGATGGCAACCACCGCAAGGATGCTACGCTCGCCTATTTTAACATGTGCCTGCCAAAAGTCCATGAACACAGCTTACTGATCTTTGACGACATTTACTGGAGTCAGGGCATGAAAGAAGCCTGGCAGGAAATTAAAAACCACCCCGCGGTAACTGTTACCGTCGATCTTTTCTGGATCGGTCTCGTATTTTTCAAAAAGGGACAGGCAAAAGAACACTTCAAACTTAAATACTAGTTCCTTTTTTTGAAGCGCAGCTGTGGTGCCCTGAACACCGGCAGTCCTGCTGTACGCTGTAGCCCTCCCAGGGTCGGGGCTGCCGCTGCCATCAGGGCTAAAACCCGATAGTTTGTGCGGTAAAACCGGCAGGAAGCCCACCTATACCACAAACAACTGATTTTTTAGTTTTAAAACTGAGAAATCAGTTGTATAACTGAAAAATAAGTTTTAGCTTTATGTTATGGAAGAATTAACAAAAGCTGAAGAGCGCATCATGCAGGTGATATGGGCATTGGAACGCTGCTTCGTAAAAGACATCCTTGAGGCCCTGGATGAAAATCCCAAACCTCCTTATAACACGGTATCCTCTATCGTCAGGCTCCTGGAAAAAAAGGGCTATGTCGGTTACAAGGCCTATGGGAAGACTTATGAGTACTTCCCGCTGATTGCCCGGGCCGACTATGCCCGGACGACTTTCGGGAAACTGCTGTCGGGTTATTTCGATAACTCGCCGGCCAGCCTTCTTTCCTTTATGGTCAAAGAAAATCCTTTAAGTAAGGCTGACATCAAAGCGATCCGGGAGCTTATCGATAAAAAGAAATAATATGGAACTGCTGTTGTACCTGCTGAAAGCAAGTGCCTGTCTGGCGCTATTCTTCGGCCTCTATTTTTTCACCCTGCGAAAAACCACCTTTTTCGCCCTAAACAGGACCTATTTGCTGGCAGCGCTGTTGCTGGCGTTTTTTATACCGGCCTGGCGGGTAGAGGTGAGGCAGGTTGTTGAACCTGCCGTAGCGGAGATAGCTGCCACCACCGTTCCTGAGCCCCTCATTACGTCAGTGGGATCAGACTTGCAGCCGGCGGCAGCGCCGGCTCCGGAACCTTTCGCCTGGCCCGATCCGGATACCTCGCTAACCGTACTTTACCTGGCGGTTACCGCCGGGTTCCTTTGGCCGCTGCTGCGACAACTGAGCGGACTGTTGCAGCAACGCGACCACCCTTACCAGCGGATCGGAAACCTCCGGGTGATTTACAAGAATGAAGGGTTCACCAACTGTTCGTTCTTCAGGTATGTTTTTGTAGATCCCGAACGGCTCAGCAAAGCTGAATTCGATGCCTTGTTGCTCCATGAGGGCGTGCATGCCGCCAGGTGGCATTCTCTCGATAAACTGTTTATGCAGGCTGCCCGTGCACTGCTGTGGTTTAATCCGGTGGTTTATTGGTATGCCCGCGAGCTGGAACAGCTGCATGAATTCGAGGCCGACCAGGTTACCGCAAGCCAGTGCGGGCAGGAAGCTTATGCTCATCTGCTCCTTGGACTCGCCAGGCGGCCGGCTCCAGCCGGTTTGACGCACAGTTTTGTTCGCCACCCGATCCGCGAGCGAATAGAAATGCTTTTCACCAATCAATCCAATAACATGAAAAAGTTTGTATATCTAGCGGCATTGCCTGTTGTGGCGGTGCTGTCCTGGGGTTTTTCCGTTCGTTACGTCGAGGTACCTCAGGAACGCCCGGTCTCGCCGGCAAGCCGGCAAGACACCGGCTGGCGCAATAATCCCGCCTACCGGCAGGCACTTGCCGGAGTTGATTCATTAAAGGGCATGCCGCTGGAGGGCCGCGTGGGTGCCCTGTGGTCGGATGGTTTCGGACAGGGCTTTTTGCTGAACACCAGTTCTGGGACCTTGCAGGTTGCCCTCTCGCACAGCCGCATGCGTGCGGCGGGCTTGCTTGAAGGTGCGGGCATTTTTGTGAAACTGAGGGGTGCTCTGATTGATCAGGACCAAAAAATTACATTTGTACCTACAGAAATTCATGATAAAACGGGCAAGCTTCTGTACAAGGAAAAAATTGTGCGCCAGCCATTTCTTTATGAAGCAAACCGCGCACGGTTTGCCTATAGCCGAATCAGTAAGCTAACAACAGACGCTTCCGGGCATATTTCAGCATTATGGCTTAATGACGGCCATTTTTCGCTGCGGTTCAATTTAGCAGGCCAGAAGCTGTTGGCAGGGAACTTCCGCAGCGGAGACAGTGTGCTGGTCAAATTTTTTGGCGAGGCGAAAGCGGGCGGAAAGGTGTATACGAGCAGCAAGCTGATTGCCCTGTACAGCCAGCCAAGAGGAAAAGAATTACGCAACCCCGCACACTATTCGAGGTTTTACCAGGAAGATGGCCGCCAACAGCAGGTGGCAACGACAGCCGGGCCCGAAAATATACCCCTCGGCTACCAGCAGGATGCCGGTGCCGAACAGCACCGGGCGGCATATGGCGGGGCCAGAACAGACGTTCCGGTACGGGTTGCACGCTTTGAATCGATCAGTGGAAGGGAGGGCATTACAGAGCTAACCGGTGCAGACCTTTTGGCTGGCAGGTTCAGCATTCATGCCGGTAAAGCCTCGTTAAACCGCCATCCCAACCAGCTCAAGGCCACAGATTTTAAGATTATTCAGGACGGAAAGGCCCTCATTGCTGCACCGGGTGCGCAATTAAGCGTTAATATGAACACGGGCGATTTCACCGTGCAGGAGCAGTTACGCCTGAAAGACGGGGATATCGAAGTGGAATACTCAGCCCGCGACTCGACCCGGGTTTTTAAAGATCGTTCCAGGATCGATCTTTTTGGTAAAGCCGAATTCAAAACCGCACATTTTAAGATAGAGGGGAGCCGCATTGAATACGACTACAAAGCTCAGTTAGTCACAGCGCATGATTTTGCCGTCGTACACAGCCGCCGCCCCGGCGTCAGGACAACCGGAAGCCTGCTTACCGTCAATTTCGCCACCGGCGAATACACCGTGCAGGGGAAAATGTAGCAACAGGGCAAGTTCCTGCTAAAATGCTTCCGCCAAGCTGATGTAAAACCCGCCCTGGCGTTTTTCATTTGGCCGTTTTTCGCCAACACCGTAATCAAGGCGTACGCTGAGCCCTTTTTCGGGGTCAAAGAAATAGCGGAATCCGGCCCCGTAATTGGGTTTAAATCCGCGCATGGCGAGGTTGCTTTTCTCGCCAAATACCTGGCCGGTGCCGGCAAACACAGCCGCGCCGAAACGGTGGTTGTAGCGAAAACGAAGTTCGGCCTGGAAAGCTAGCAGGTTTTCGTCGCGGTAACGACCGGTATAGTATCCGCGCATCATCTCATCATTGCCCAGTTGCGGCAGCATCCAGAATGGCGTATTTCTGCTTTGCACTGTTTGGTAGATGCCCTGGGCACCCAATATAAATTTCGGGTGCAGTGTCCAGAAGTTGCTCAGGTTGGCCGTTATCCGGCTGCCTGAAAAATGGCCAGCGCCAAACAGATCGGGGGCATACTGGTAAGTAACCCGGCCAAAAAAACCACGACCGGGGTAGTTGTTCGAGTTGCGGGTGTCATAACTCTGCGAAAGGCCTATAAATAATGCCCGCCCGCCCGGGGCTCCGGTCAGGTCTGGCTGGGAGAACATGCCGCCAGCGGCTTTGTCTGTAAAGTGGTATTGCTCAAAAGCCGTCGATACGCCGGTATAGGCATGTGGCAGCAGCCGCTTCTCCAGATCGAAGGCCAGCTTCACCATATTCTGTACCAGCCGGTCTTTGTCTGCTTCGGCGGTACTGTTGCCCGTGCCGAAGAAGTCAAAGGGCATTTTGCGGATCTTTACATCGGCTATATAATGGTAGCGGTTGCCTTTGGCCCAGCCGTCGGCATTGAGACTAATGTTGAAGATCTTCTTGGTAGAAGTAGACAGGTTGCCGGAAAAATTTGAACTGCGCTGAGCGGTATCTGTACGGTCTGCATAAAAAGAGTATAAGGCACCCAGGCCAAACTCCACCCCGATTTCCTGCGAATAGCCGAACACAGGAACAGGCATAAAGCTTGGCCTGCGGCTGCTGTCTTTTTTGTTCGACAGGTATTTTTCAATCAGTTTGCGTTGGGCGGCAGCCGGAGCGGCCAACAGCGACAGCGCGAGCAGCGAAATGAGCACTTTGTTCATGAAGGGCAAAAGTAAATTTTTTGTTTGAAAGTCTGCCGGTCTGCACCATGAGGGGACTGACTGCGTAAAAAGGCACTGCAGGGCATTCCTTAAGCCGGATCGCAGCGGCAGCCCCGGACGAGGGAGGGATACAGCGAAGCCGGTCGGCATAAAAAGAGTTGCTGACTTTGCCGCTCACATCCTCAGCGGCTTCGCACATCACCGCAACGCTTGGGCAGAAGCGGTGCCGGCGGTCCCGGACGATTGTCAATTCCCTGCATTTTCGTAATTTTGCGCCAGCAATTCAAATAACATGAGCACAACACGAGGACCGATCTCACAATTTATAGAGAAAAACTACCTGCATTTTAACGCAGCTGCGCTGGTGGATGCGGCGAAAGGATATGAAACACACCTGGATGAAGGCGGAAAGATGATGATTACCCTTGCCGGGGCAATGAGCACCGCAGAGCTGGGTATATCGCTGGCTGAGATGATCAGGCAGGATAAGGTTTCGATCATTTCCTGTACCGGCGCCAACCTGGAAGAAGACATCATGAACCTGGTTGCGCATTCGCACTATAAACGGGTACCAAATTACCGTGACCTGAGCCCTCAGGATGAGTGGGATCTTCTGGAGAACCATTACAACCGGGTAACCGATACCTGTATTCCGGAAGAAGAAGCGTTTCGCAGGCTCCAGAAACACATTCACAAGATATGGAAAGACGCCGATGACAGCGGTGAGCGTTATTTCCCGCATGAGTTCATGTACAAGATCCTGCTGAGCGGCGAACTTGAACAGTATTATGAGATTGATCCCAAAAATTCCTGGATGCTGGCGGCTGCCGAAAAAAACCTGCCGATTGTCGTGCCGGGCTGGGAAGATTCGACCATGGGCAATATTTTCGCTTCTTACGTGATCAAAGGGGAGATCAAAGCAAACACCATGAAAAGTGGTATTGAGTACATGGCCTGGCTGTCTGACTGGTATGTACAGAACAGTGGGGGTAAAGGAATCGGCTTTTTCCAGATCGGCGGCGGTATTGCCGGCGACTTCCCCATCTGTGTGGTACCCATGCTTTACCAGGATATGGAAATGGAGAACATTCCGTTCTGGAGTTATTTCTGCCAGATCTCTGATTCGACCACCTCATATGGTTCGTACTCGGGTGCTGTACCGAATGAAAAGATAACCTGGGGTAAACTGGACATCGATACGCCGAAGTTTATTGTCGAGTCTGATGCGACGATCGTAGCGCCATTAATTTTTGCCTGGATCTTAAAACAATAGTACTGTTTGAAGTCTTCTGATATCACCGGGCCCGGCTGTTCTGTATGAACTCGCCGGGCCTGGTGACAGAATGGAACCAAAGTAACCGGCAGAGAAGGCCTTCGAAAAAGACCTATATATTCTAAAAAAAAGTTTTTTTCTTTCCAAAAAACCAGTGTCAAAACGATCAGTGGGGTCGAAGCAAAAAACCCGTTTTAAGCACCTTTCAGGGCATAAAATAGGGTAGTTTAGAATGATTATAAATTGTATTTCACTGTCATTCCTTTGTCATTGGTATCTTAATAAATGATACTTTTGTGCAAGTTTTCGGTGAGGTGATTTACCTCGTTTCGCCGGCAGCCCACACAACGAATTAACAATAAAGCATAAAATACTCATTATGAGGAATATCTCATTGATTTTTAAAAGAGCCTGGAGGTCAGTAGTGATGGTTTCCGCCTTTTCTGCTTTCGCGGTTTCGGCGGTAAATGCACAGGATGCGGCAGAAGGAAGAACGATTTTTAAGCAAAAATGTTCTGCCTGCCATGCGCTTGACCGTGACATGATCGGTCCGGCCCTTCAAAAAATCGTTCCGACCAAAAGCGAAGAGTTCCTGCTTAAATGGATCAAGAATGCGCCGGCATTGATCGCATCGGGAGATCCCGAAGCTGCTGAGGCTGCAAAATTCAATCCTGCCCAGGACATGACCCCGTTCCCGACGCTGACCGATGCGCAAATCAAGAGCGTACTGGCTTATGTTGCGGAAGGCGAGCCAAAGAAAGACAACGCACAGGGTGGCGGCGAAACCGCCAGCGAAGAGGTATCGGGTCTTTCGATTGCCGGTGTTGTAGCGATTATCCTGGTTTCGATCCTGGTGCTGATCATTCTGAGCCGTGCCATCAAAGCCCTGGAGCGTCTGATCCTGCAAAAACAGGGAATCGTTATTGAAGAGGAAGAAACTGTTCCGGTAACTGTCGGTATTCGCAGGCTGTTCAAAAACAAGAAATTTGTTTTGTTCTTTATCCTGTGCCTGGTCATTACACTCGGATCATTTGGCTGGATGGGCATGTGGAACACCGGTGTGCATACAGGTTATCAGCCTGCGCAGCCGATCAAGTTCTCGCACGAACTGCATGCCGGTACCAACCAGATTGACTGCCAGTACTGCCACAGCGGTGCGTTTAAATCTAAAAACGCGTCTATCCCGTCGCTTAACGTCTGTATGAACTGCCACAAAGCGGTGCAGGCCCGCGACAATTACGATGGAAACATTTCACCTGAGATCCAGAAGATCTACACGGCCCTGGGTTATGACCCTGAAAGCATGACTTTCGATAAGACCAAGGAAAAACCGGTTGAGTGGGTTCGCGTTCACAACCTTCCAGACTTTGCATACTTTAACCACTCACAGCACGTGGTGGTCGGTGAGCAGGCTATCCGTAAGGAAAAAGGTCTGAAACCTGAAGAGCCGGTTTGTTTTGCCTGTCACGGCCCGGTAAACACCATGGAAGAGATCTACCAGTTCTCTCCGCTTACCATGAAATGGTGTATCAACTGCCACAAAGAGGCTGAGATTTCAGGCAAAGACAATGCCTTCTATACCAAAGTGATCGCCGCACACGAGAAGATCAAAAAAGGCGAAAAGATCACCCCTGCACTGCTTGGCGGTCTGGAGTGTTCAAAATGCCACTATTAACAGAAGATTAGTTAAGAACGTTCGATAAACAGTAATATAGCTTAAATGGAAAGCAACAAGAAATACTGGAAGGGTTTAGAAGAGTACAACAATACAAGCGATTTTGTTGAAGGCAGCAAAAACGAGTTCCCTGAGCCCCTTCCAATTGAAGATGTTTTGAATGAAGCAGGCCTGAGTACTGTTACGCCCCGCCGCGACTTCCTGAAAGCCCTTGGCTTTGGTCTGGGCGCGGTAACGCTGGCAGCCTGTCAGACTGCTCCGCTACATAAATCTATTCCATACCTGGTTAAACCTGAAGAGGTGATCCCGGGCATACCGAATTTTTATGTGTCGACCTTCAAAGGTCAGAGCATCCTGGTTAAGACACGGGAAGGCCGCCCGATCAAGATCGAGCCGAATCCCAACGCCGGCGAGTTCAGCCGCGGTACCGATGCACAGGCACAGGCTTCGGTTCTTGACCTGTACGATGTATCTAAACTGAAAAAACCAGTTGTAAACGGTAACAAGGATGCAAACTGGAAAGATGTTGATGCATTCGTAAAAGGCGAGCTGAACAAAGTCCAGGCCTCGGGCAAAAAGATCAGGATCGTTTCTTCAACAGTTCACAGTCCTTCGGCTAAAGCAGTGATCGCTGACTTTGCTGCCGCTTACCCGACTACCAAACATGTACAGTACGACGCGGTTTCTTATACCGGTATCATCAAAGCCAATGAAAACAGCTTTGGTAAAGCTGTACTGCCTAAATATAATTTCAACAAAGCAGACGTTATTGTAAGCTTCGGCGCCGATTTTCTTGGTACCTGGCTCAATTGCGAAGAGAATACAGCCCAGTATGTTTCCAACCGTGACGCGAAATCGTTGAAGGGCGGAAAAATGTCTCGCCACATCCAGTTCGAAACCGGCATGAGCCTGAGCGGAACCAATGCCGACTCACGCATCACGATCAAGTTGTCGGAAGAAGGTCCGGCGCTGATTGCGCTTTACAATGCGGTTACCGGACAGGCGCTGGCCGGCGGAACCCTTGGCAATAATGCGGTAGCAGACAAGGCGGTTAAACTGGCTGCAAGAGAACTTGTTAACGCCAAAGGACGTTCGGTTGTGCTTTGCGGAAGCAATGACGTTTCTACACAAATCCTGGTTAATGCCATCAACTCAGCCCTGGGTAACTACGGCACTACCATCGACCTGGACAACCCGCTTCAGAAATATGCCGGCAATGACGCTGCATTTGCTGAACTGGTCAATGAAATGAACCGCGGCGAAGTAGGAGCGGTGTTCTTCCTGGACAGCAATCCTGCCTATGACGCACCGGATACCAAAGCGTTTGTTGAAGCGCTGAAGAAAGTAACACTGACCGTGTCATTTGCTGACCGCGAAGATGAGACTGCCTCACTTTGTAAAGTGATCGCGATCAATAACAACTACCTGGAGTCGTGGGGCGATGCCAGCATGTATGCCGGGTATTTTTCGGTTGTACAGCCAACCATTAACCCGGTGTTCAACACCCGCCAGGCTGAAGAAAGCCTGCTGAACTGGTCTAACAATCCTGTTAAAGAATACTATCAGTACGTACGCAGCTACTGGGAGAAGAACATTCTTCCTGCTGCAGGCAAAACCTGGAGAGATGTGCTGCAAACCGGCGTAATTGCTCTTCCGGCCAAACCGGCAGGTACATATAGCTTCGGCCTGTCGCTCGCGGCGGTTGCTCCTGCCATTGTGAACCGGTCAAAAGCGCTTGAAAAAGACGTACAGCTGCATGTGTATGAAAGCATCCCGATGCGCGACGGTAAACATGCCAATAACGCATTCCTCCAGGAATTACCCGACCCGGTATCGAAAGTAACCTGGGACAACTATGTTGCCCTGGCACCGAAATTCGCTGAAGAGCTCGGACTCGCTGAGTTTGACCTGGTTCGTGTGAAGGCTGATAACGGATATGAAGTTATCCTGCCCTTGCTGATCCAACCCGGACAGGCACGTGGTACGGCCTCGATCGCCCTGGGTTATGGCCGCACAAAAGTGGGTAAGGCCGGCGATAACGTTGGTAAAAACGCCTATCCTTTTGTAAAATACGTGAACGGCACACTGCAGTATGCAAATACCGTAAAACTGGAGAAAGCCGGTGGCCGTGAAGAACTTGCCCAAACGCAGACACACCACTCTTTCGAAGGAAGAAACGTGATCCGCGAAACGACATTGGCAAATTACCTGAAGAACCCGGCTTCGGGATCAGGTAACGACCATGCGAAACACAAGACTTACGACCTGTGGGATAAGTGGGAAACACCAGGCAACAAATGGGTCATGGCAATTGACCTGAATGCCTGTACCGGTTGCGGTTCATGTATCGTGGCCTGTAACGTAGAGAACAATATCCCGGTTGTGGGCAAGGACGAAGTTCGTCGCCGCCGTGAAATGCACTGGATCCGAATTGACCGCTATTACAGCTTTAATGAGGATGCCGGTCATAAAGAAGCACACGAAGGTGGCGCACATGGAACAGGAAGCGGTATCCAGTCGGTGACAAAAGAAACCGAAATTGCTGAACTGCAGAACCTTGACAATGTTTCTGTTGTGCACCAGCCGATGCTGTGCCAGCACTGCGACCACGCACCTTGTGAGACGGTATGTCCGGTATTGGCAACCGTACACTCTTCTGATGGTCTGAACCAAATGGCTTACAACCGTTGCGTGGGTACCCGCTACTGCGCGAACAACTGTCCGTATAAAGTGCGCCGTTTCAACTGGTTCAACTACTGGAACGATTCGCGTTTCGACAACTACATGAACAACGAGTTTACGCAACTGGTTCTGAACCCTGACGTAACTGCCCGTTCAAGAGGTGTCATGGAAAAATGCACCATGTGTATCCAGCGTATCCAGGGCGGTAAACTTGAGGCTAAACTCGAGAAACGCCCGCTTCGCGACGGAGACATTAAAATGGCCTGTCAGCAGGCATGTTCTGCAAATGCCATCATTTTCGGCGATGCAAACGATCCGGATTCTGAAGTATCGAAAGCACTGCGCAATGAGCGTGTGTACTATGTGCTGGAAGAGATCAACACCCAGCCCGGTATCGGTTACATGACAAAAGTTAGGAACGTAGACACAACTGTACAGGCATAAACCTGAAAAAAGAAAATATTATGTCAGGACATAACGAATCAATTTTAAGAGAACCCTTAATTACCGGCAAAGACATCACCTACGCCAGGATCACGGAAGAGGTGTTGATGCCGGTAGAAAATAAGCCAAACAAAGCCTGGTGGATCGGCTTTATCGCTGCAGCCTGTGGTGCTTTGTTGTGGGTATTTGCTGTAAGTTACACCTTCTGGACCGGTATCGGTGCGTGGGGACTGAACAAAACGGTAGGCTGGGCCTGGGACATCACCGGTTTCGTGTGGTGGGTAGGTATCGGTCACGCGGGAACACTGATCTCGGCCGTATTGCTGCTTTTCCGCCAAAACTGGCGTAACTCCATTAACCGGTCGGCAGAAGCGATGACCATCTTTGCGGTTATCTGTGCGGCTACCTACGTGGTTTCACACATGGGCCGTCCATGGTTGGCTTACTGGGTTCTGCCTTTGCCGAATCAGTTTGGCTCACTCTGGGTAAACTTTAACTCCCCGCTGGTATGGGATATGTTTGCGATCTCTACTTATTTTTCGGTATCGCTTTTATTCTGGTACACTGGTTTATTGCCCGATATCGCTACCATCCGCGACCGTGCAACAGGCATGCGCAGGAAGATCTATTCCATCCTGTCGTTTGGCTGGACCGGCAGCGTAAAAACCTGGCAGCGTTTTGAGGCCGTATCACTGATCCTTGCCGGTATTTCTACACCACTCGTACTTTCGGTACACACGATCGTATCCATGGACTTTGCAACCTCGGTTATTCCGGGCTGGCACACCACGATCTTCCCGCCTTATTTCGTAGCGGGAGCGATCTTCTCTGGTTTTGCCATGGTACAGACGCTGCTGCTGGTGGCGCGTAAGGTTCTCGGACTGGAGAACTACATTACCATGTTCCACATCGAGTCGATGAACAAGATCATCATTGTTACAGGCTCTATTGTTGGTGTGGCTTATCTGACCGAGCTGTTCATTGCCTGGTATTCAGGTTCAGAATATGAAATGTATGCGTTCCAGAACCGTATCTCTGGTCCTTACTGGTGGGCTTACTGGTTAATGATGACCTGTAACGTAATCTCGCCGCAGCTCTTCTGGTTCAAAAAGATCCGCGTCAGCATACCGGCATCATGGGTGCTTTCAATCGTCGTTAACATCGGTATGTGGTTCGAGCGTTTCGTGATCATCGTGACCTCGCTGCACCGTGACTATATTCCTTCAAGCTGGGTCATGTTCTATCCGACCTGGGTTGATATCAGTGTCTTCGTCGGGTCAATCGGCCTGTTCTTTACGTTGTTTCTGCTGTTCCTGCGCGTCCTGCCTTCGATTGCGATTGCTGAGGTGAAACTGCTGCTGAAATCGGCAAGTGAGCAGGAGAAGAAACGCCAGATCGAGAACAATGAACACGATAAGGTTTATGTAGACTCTTACGTGGAGTCGCTCGGGAAATTTGACAGTGTTAAACAAGAAGACTACGCAAAAGTATAACAATGAGTAATATCAAATATATTTTAGGCAGCTTTGGCGATCCTGATGAAATGATGCATGGCATCGAAAAGCTTCAGGAAAATAACATCAAGATTTATGACGTGTATACGCCTATGCCCATTCACGGAATTGAGGCGAAACTGGGTGTAAAACGTTCACGGATCGATGTAGCTGCATTTTGTTTCGGAATTACCGGTACGCTCGCGGCCTTTTCACTGATCTATTTCACTGCGGTGGTAGACTGGCGGATGAACATCGGCGGTAAGCCCGCCTTTGCCTTACCTGACTTTATTCCAATTATGTTCGAGTTAACGGTTCTCTTCTGTGCTTTTGGCATGGTTGGTTCCTACTACGCCTCAACACACCTGTTTCCCGGCCGTGCGCCGCGGGTCATGGACCTTCGCGCTACGAACGACCGCTTCATCATTGCGATCGATGCGCAGCAGGGTGCCGAGCACACCAAGGTAGACAGCCTGCTTAAAGAGGCTGGTGCCCTTGAAGTAAAGTATAACGAAAGGAAGTATATCAGCTATGAATAAGAATAAGATTGTTTTAGCAGCTTTTGTAGCTTTTGCTTTCGCTGCAACTATTTCAGCCTGCCGTGACAAAAACAGCACCGGGCTGGAGTATGCAAGAAATATGTACGATCCGCTCGGTTACAACCCGGATCAGCCAAACAGCAACTTCAAGAACGGACAAACGGCGCAAATGCCGCCAAAAAATACGGTGCCTGTTGGTTTTGAGCAGGATGAATTTTATCCGAACAGCAAAGAGGGTTATGAAGCAGCTGGCGCCAAAATGGTTAATCCCCTGCCGGCCGACAAAAAGAACCTGGCCGAAGGGCAGCAACTGTACAAGGTTTTCTGCTCGCCATGTCATGGTGAAAAAGGCGACGGACAGGGGCATCTGGTTAAGATCGAGAAATTTACCGGCGTACCTTCGTATCATGGAGCAGATGCCAACTCTTCAAGGGGCGGCCTGATGCAGGACCTGACCGCAGGAAAGATATACCATACCATTGTGTACGGTCTGAACAACATGGGGTCACATGCATCGCAGCTTACACCGCGCGAGCGCTGGAAAGTGGTGATGTACGTACAACAATTACAAAAAATAAAATAGAAAAAAGCTGAATATAAATGGGAACTCACAATTATAATTTATCAGAGCAGTTTGAGTTTGCAGGAAAGGCAAAAACCTTAAGCATTGTCGCGCTGGTTATCGGCGCAGCGGCAATTGCCTACGGTTTTTCCGATCACGCCTTACACGAGCGCACGTTCTCCAACCTGCTGCTGATGGCCTACTACTTTGCCTGCGTCTGCATGTCGGGAGCTTTTTTCCTAGCAGTTCAATTCGTAGCGCAGGCCGGTTGGTCAGCCTCGATCCTTCGCGTACCTCAGGCTATGGCACGTACACTGCCGTTAGCTGCGATCATCCTGATTGTTGTTTGCGGCCTTGGCTTGTACACACACGACCTTTACCACCACTGGAATGCACCGGGTCTGACGGATCCGAAAAGTCCAAACTATGATAAACTGATCGCAGGTAAAGCGGTATTTTTAAATGTGCCTTTCTTCCTGGGCCGTCAGGTGATCTTCCTGGGCGTATACAGCATTTTTGCCATGCTGCTGGTCAGGCTTTCTGCCAATGAAGACCTGGCGGGTGGTTTGAACTCATACAAAAAGAGCTTCAAGTATTCCTGTATCTTCCTGGTTGTGTATGGTTTTACCACTCCGATCTTTGCTTTCGATACAATCATGTCTCTTGAAGCCCACTGGTTCTCAACCATGTTCGGCTGGTACAACTTTGCCGCCATGTGGGTAAGCAGCCTGGCGATCATGGCAATCATCATCATCCTGCTGAGAAGAAGCGGTTACATGTCTTGGGTGAACAACAGCCACCTGCACAACCTTGGCCAATTTATTTTCGGTTTCTCCATCTTCTGGACGTATGTATGGTTTGCCCAGTTCCTGCTGATCTATTACGCAAACATCCCGGAAGAGACGGTATATTTCTACAAACGTTTTGAGAACTTCAAATTCTGGTTCTTCCTGAACCTGGTGCTGAACTTCCTGACGCCGGTATTGCTGCTGATGGACCGCGACAACAAACGCAGCGACAACAAGTTGCTGATCGTATCTATCCTTGTCCTGTGTGGCCACTGGGTAGATTACTACCAGATGATCATGCCCGGAACGGTAGAAGACAAAGCGGGCTTCGGCCCGATTGAAATCGGTATCGCGATTGGTTTTGTAGGCTTGTTCACTTTTACCGTTCTTTCTAACCTGGCCAAGAAACCATTGATTGCAAAGAACCATCCATTCTTACAAGAAAGTTTACATCACCACCTGTAGGATACAGGCTGATCGAATAGAATAAATAAATATTACACCAGAGTACATTGTACGGCTTTACGAAAATGAGTTTAATAAAGGTAATAGGTAATAAGAAAACAGTGGTTCTGACAGCACTGAGCACGGCGTTTGCCAGTGTAAGCGTGTTTGCCCAGGAAACTGCTGTTACAGCTACGACTACAGCTAACACCCCCGAGGCGAAAGTAGATATGGATGCGATTTATAAATCGGTCATCTTCTACAGCCTGATCTTTTTGTCGTTCTGTTTGTTCGTGGCTATCGTTGGCCGCGCAATCAGGATCTACGAACTGACCCGGGAAGTTCAGGGAAAACCAGCCGCCATTAACTGGAACAAGGTAAACGCGAGTTTATTCGCGCTGTTCCTGCTGATCGGCTTATATGGTGTTTACTGGGAATATACCGTTCACGGCAGCATGCTGCTTCCTGACGCTTCTTCCGAGCACGGCCGCAAAATCGATGAGATGTTTAACCTGACACTGATCATTACAACGATCGTGTTCATCGTTACGCACATCCTGCTGTTTGCTTTTGCTTATTTCTATAAGCATTCAGCAAAAAGACGGGCCTATTTCTACCCGCATAACAACACGATCGAGAAGATCTGGACCATTGCTCCTGCACTGGTACTGACTGTCCTGGTATTGATGGGCTTCCTGACCTGGAGGTCGATATTTTATAAGACTGAAGATCCCAATAACAAGGCACTGCAGGTTGAAGTGATCTCTGAGCAGTTCGCCTGGCAGATCCGTTACCCCGGTTCTGACGGCATTGTGGGTGACCGAAATTATAAACTGACTACCGGAGCAAACGTACTGGGTATCGATTTCAAGGACAAGAATTCACGCGACGACCAGATGGCCGACGAATTGTGGCTGCCTGTAAACAAACCAGTTAAAGTAATCCTGGGAAGCAAGGACGTTATTCACAGTTTCTACCTGCCGCATTTCCGCGTGCAGCTGAACACCGTTCCCGGCATGCGCACTTATTTTGAGTTTACGCCGACGGTAACGACGCAGCAGATGAAAGAGAAGATGAATGATCCGGCGTTTGAATATGTCCTGTTGTGCTCCAAAATCTGCGGGCAGGGCCACTACAATATGCAGAAGCGTGTTCGGGTTGTTACCGAGCAGGAATATGCAGAGTGGATTAAACAGCAGCCCGAATGGTTGAACGATGACCTGAGAAAGGCCTTCAACCTTCCTGCTTCTGCCAAGCCTGTAACGGCAGCGCCGGCGGCGGCAGCTGACACCACTGCCAAAGATTCAACTACCAATCAACCCAAGGCAGCGACAATTTAATATAAAGGAGAGAGCTAGAAAATTATGTCAACAATAGCAATACACGACACGCATCACGATCACCACGATCATGGGCACCATAAAGAGACCTTCCTGACCAAGTACATTTTTAGTCAGGATCACAAGATGATTGCCAAGCAATTCCTGATTACAGGGATCATCATGGCTGTTATCGCCATGGGTCTTTCTATTCTTTTCCGTATTCAGCTGGCCTGGCCGGATAAAAGTTTCCCTTTCCTGGAAACATTCCTGGGCAAGTGGGCCGAAGGAGGCCGTATCAAGCCTGATTTTTACCTGGCACTCGTTACGATTCACGGTACCATTATGGTATTCTTCGTACTGACAGCCGGCCTGAGCGGTACATTCAGTAACCTCCTCATTCCATTGCAACTTGGCGCAAGGGATATGGCTTCGCCGTTCCTGAACATGCTTTCGTACTGGTTCTTCTTTATGGCCTGCGCGATTATGATGGGTTCTTTCTTTGTTCAGACAGGTCCGGCCTCTGCCGGATGGACGGTGTACCCGCCGCTATCAGCCCTGCCAAAGGCCGTTACCGGTTCCGGATTGGGTATGACCCTTTGGTTAATCAGCATGGTTCTTTTTGTCGCTTCGTCCCTGATGGGCGGTATCAACTATGTGAGTACCGTTCTGAACATGCGTACAAAAGGTATGGACCTCTGGAAAATGCCACTGACAATCTGGGCGTTTTTCCTTACTGCCATTTTGGGTATCCTTTCATTCCCGGTACTGGTTGCTGGTGTTGTACTGCTTATTTTTGACCGGAGTTTCGGCACCAGTTTTTATCTTTCTGATATCGTTTTCGGTACGCAAATCCTGCCTAACGAAGGCGGTTCACCAATCCTTTGGCAGCACCTGTTCTGGTTCCTGGGTCACCCTGAGGTATACATTGTAATCATGCCTGCACTGGGTATTTCATCTGAAGTTATTTCCGTGAACGCAAGGAAACCGATCTTTGGTTACCATGCCATGGTTTACTCCCTGATCGGTATCACCGTTCTGTCTTTTATCGTTTGGGGCCACCACATGTTTGTAACCGGTATGAACCCTTTGCTGGGTGGTGTATTCATGATCACGACGCTGATCATCGCTGTACCATCTGCGGTAAAAACGTTCAACTACCTGGCCACCCTCTGGCGTGGTAACATCCGGTTTACCCCGGCCATGTTGTTTGCCATTGGCCTGGTATCTTTCTTTATCTCTGGTGGTCTGACCGGTATTTTCCTTGGAAATGCATCGCTTGACATCAACCTGCACGATACGTATTTCGTGGTTGCCCACTTCCACCTGGTAATGGGATCGGCTGCGATATTCGGCATGCTTGCCGGTGTGTACCACTGGTACCCGAAAATGTTCGGCAGAATGATGAATGCCAAACTGGGTTACCTGCACTTCTGGTTAACGTTCATTTCGGCTTACCTGGTGTTCTTCCCGCTTCACTTCCTGGGCCTGGACGGCGTACCACGTCGTTACTATGTCTTTACTGAATTTGAGTTTATGCGGAAATGGCTGACAGTGAACGTATTCGTTACCTGGGCAGCTATCCTGGGTGCCCTGGCGCAGGTTGCCTTCCTCTGGAACTTCTTTTACTCGATCTTCAAAGGCAAGAAAGCACCGCAGAACCCATGGGAGGCCAACACGCTTGAGTGGACTACACCTGTGGAGCACCTGCACGGCAACTGGCCCGGCGAAATACCGACGGTATACCGCTGGCCATATGACTACAGCAAACCGGGACATGATGAGGACTTTATCCCTCAGACCATCCCATTCTCTCAGACCATGAGCTCTAACCTGCCGCATGACTTTGAGGGGAACGAAGAGGCTGAACGCATCCAGCGTGAGTGGGATGCTCAAAACCCTCCGGCAGAACAGAAAGCACCGCTGCACTAGGTTGCAGAAAACATAGCAATGGGGTATCTGCCATAAGTTTTAACTTACAGATACCCCATTTTTTAATCCAGCACATTCGAAATGATCAACAGATCAGACAGGCATTTTATCAGGCTCAACTTCACCACGATTATCGTAACCCTGTTGCTGATTCTTGCAGGGGGGATCGTGCGCAGTACGGGTTCCGGAATGGGCTGCCCTGACTGGCCAAAATGCTTTGACCGTTATGTGCCGCCCACAACGGCCAGCGAACTGCCGGCCGGCTATGAGCAGAAGTATGTGGCGCAGCGTGTAAAAAAGAATGAGCGTTTCGCCAAAACCCTGGACCGCCTGGGCAAAGGCGACCTGGCCCACCGCATCAGGAATGACAAGTCGATCCTGGAACCGGAAACCTTCAATGCCGCTAAAACCTGGACTGAATACATTAACCGGCTGGTCGGCGCGCTGACAGGCTTTTTGCTCCTGATCCTGGCGGTTATATCTTTCCGCTACAGGAAACGGGCTACCCGCATCACTGTCTTAAGCGTGCTCAATGTTTTTGTTGTTGCTTACCAGGCCTGGCTTGGGTCTATCGTGGTTTCGACCAACCTGCTTGCCTGGGTCGTAACGGTACATATGGTGCTGGCGCTCGTTGTGATCGGCATCCTGGTTTACACATACCATTATGCCAGCAAACTTGACAAACCGAAACAGGTGATCATGTGGCGAATTAACTGGCTGAAAGTGCTTGGCCTGATCACCATCCTGCTCAGCATTGTTCAGATTGTGCTCGGAACTGAAGTCAGGGAGGCAATTGATGCTGTTTCAAAAAGCATGACTGACCTGCATCGGAGCACATGGGTAAGTAAACTGGGGAGTATATTTGACTACCACCGCGATATGGCCATCGCCGTTGTGGTGGCCAACCTGATCGTTTATAAAATGGTACGCGACCGTTTCAATGGGCGCGCTGAACCTTTGCGAATGGTTAACCTCGTGCTGCTGGCCCTGTTGATCCAGGCTGGGTCAGGACTGGCCTTATCGTATCTGGGTTTACCCCCGGTGGCCCAGGCGGTACACATCCTGTTCTCGACAGTGCTTTTCAGTATTCAATATTATCTCTACCTGTTGGTTTACAACACAGAGACATACAAACAAATAAATAACTAGGTTGAAACAGTTTTTTGCAGATTTTTCCAAGCTCATCAAGTTCAGACTCACTTTTGTGGTGGTTTTCTCTGCGTCGATCGCTTTCCTGATCGGCAGCAAACAGCATGGAGCAATTAACTGGATCAACTGGCTGATCCTGATTGCCGGGGGATTTTTGGTTACGGGCGCCGCAAACTGTTTCAATGAGCTGATCGAAAAAGACCTCGATAAGCTCATGACGCGTACCAAAGACCGGCCCATGCCCGCCGGGAGAATGACCAACGGACAGGGACTCGTTTCCGGTCTGCTGATGGGCATGCTGGGCACCTGGCTGCTGGGCAAACTGAACATTGAAACAGGATTGCTGTCTGTATTTTCCATTTTACTTTATGCATTTGCCTACACGCCCTTGAAGCAAAAGTCGCCTGTAGCGGTCTTTGTGGGGGCCATCCCGGGCGCTTTGCCGCCTCTTATCGGTTACCTGGCAGCAATGGGCAATTTCAAAGATTTTACAGATGCCGATTACCAGATTGCCGTTATCCTCTTTGTTATCCAATTCGTCTGGCAGTTTCCGCACTTCTGGTCTATTGCCTGGGTTCTGGATGATGATTACAAAAAAGCCGGGTTCAGGTTGTTGCCAACAACCCGTCGGGATAAGACCTCTGCTGCATTTGTATTTATCAGTGCCGTTTTACTCTTACCGGTCAGTTTATTGCCAAACTTTTACGGCTTTGGCGGGTACTTTATTGGCGGGGTGTCGGTATTGGCCGGACTTTACTTTGCATGGCTCTCCTTAAAACTGTTAAGAAGCCTGGAACTCGCAGATGCACGAAAGGTGATGTTCTGCTCGTTTTTTTACCTGCCATTGGTGCAGCTCATCTTGTTGTTTGATTTT
The DNA here is from genome assembly GCF_003029735.1 of Pedobacter yulinensis. Classification (GTDB taxonomy): domain Bacteria; phylum Bacteroidota; class Bacteroidia; order Sphingobacteriales; family Sphingobacteriaceae; genus Pedobacter; species Pedobacter yulinensis. The sequence continues at coordinate 182,517 of NZ_KZ686268.1, read as the reverse complement.
ATAGCGAAATAGATATGGTGACTTCTTTACCGAAACAGACTGGCAATTACGACATGAAACCTAAAAAATTCATTGTCTGGTTGTTCGTTGTTTCATCGACAATTATGTTCGGGGGCTGGACCAGTTATTACCTGGTTTTCTCCGGATCGAAAGGGAAGGGGCATGGCCTGGTTCTTCCCGATGTTTTTATTTACAGCACGTTGGTGCTGCTGGCAAGCAGCGTCTGCCTTTTCCTGGCTTCGCGCGCGCGGCATAAAAGCACATCGCTGCAAAAGCGCTACCTGCTCCTGACCATCCTGCTTGGCCTGGTATTCGCCTACCTGCAGTACAGTGCCTGGGCGCAGATGTCGCTTGGAGGTGCTTATTTCATCAATAACAACGCAGGCATCTCGATGATTTATGTGTTTACATTGTTTCATAGCCTGCACATCATTGCCGGACTGGGGCTGATCATCAGTGCCTTCTTCGGCGCCGGAAAAGTAAGCGCCGAACGTAATGGCTACCGGATGGAGATTGCATCCATATTTTGGCATTTTATAGATATATTGTGGATATATCTCTATGTTTTTTTACTTTTGAACCGTTAGATTAATTAACAAAAATTACATTCTTTCAAATGAACCCAGTATCTCAGTTAGATCAAGTTAAGACTGGCCCATGGAGCGGCGGACGCTCTCCGTGGTCAGTAGAATATGGTAAGATCATGATGTGGTTTTTCCTGCTGTCAGATGCGTTTACCTTTTCTTCGTTACTGATCTACTACGGAGCACAGCGCTTCTCAAAAATTACCTGGCCTGACCCGGATCTTGTATTTCAATCTATTCCCGGCATAACTGACAGCGGCGCACCGCTCGTGTTTGTGGGTATCATGACCTTTATCCTGATCATGAGTTCGGTAACCATGGTACTCGCAGTTGAGGCCGGTCACCGCCGCAGCAAGAAGGAAGTAATTGGCTGGATGATCGCAACGATCATTGGTGGCTTTATGTTCCTGGGCTGCCAGGCTATGGAATGGACACACCTTTTTCATGAAGGATTTGGCTGGGGAAAGATTCCATCAGAAGAACACCTGAAACACCTGTTTAACGGCGAAGTGTCGCTGGTCTCGGCACAGCAGTTTTCGAACCTTTTCTTCACCATCACCGGTTTCCACGGCTTTCACGTATTCAGCGGCGTTGTGATCAACATCATTATCCTGATCATGACCATCAACGGAACTTTTGAGAAACGCGGACATTACCTGATGGTGGAAAAAGTTGGGCTGTACTGGCACTTTGTAGACCTGGTCTGGGTATTCGTCTTCACCTTCTTTTACCTGGTTTAATCTCTATACGCATAGCATAACAATCACATGGCTGAACATCATACACATACAGACGGACATGCACACGAAGAGCATGCCGCATTAAGTAAAGGCAAAATCTGGCAGGTCTTCGGAATTCTGCTTGTTATCACCGTAATCGAGTTTATCATTGCCCTTTGGGTACTGCCGAATGGTTATATGTCTCAGGGTATCGGTAACATCATTTATATCGTGCTTACCCTGCTCAAGGCATTTTACATTGTGGCCTATTTCATGCACCTGAAATATGAGAAGCTCGGGCTGCAGTTGTCGTTAACGGTTTCATTCATATTTATCATTTACTTTATCGTGCTGATGCTGATTGAAGGAGACTTTTTGAATCTCCACATGATCAACCATTAATGAAACCCGCCTCCATAAAAAAAATATTGATCCTGGTTACCATTTTAGCGGTACCAGGATTTTTATATTATTTGCTACAGGACAAAGGAAAGAACCGTTACCGGCCTTTGCCCATTTTTGGCGAAAAAACCCTTTCAGGCACGTTTCATACCCGTCGTGGCCAGAAAATTCCTGATACGACATATCACACGCTCCGAAACCTGGAGCTGAAAAATCAGGCCGGAAACCCTGTATCACTTGCCGGTAAAGAACCTAAGGTTGTCGTGGCGGGGCTGCTGTACAGTAGGGGTGGCGATCCGGTTGCGCTGACAGCAAAAGCGCTGGAAGGCCTGAACCTGATCTACGAACGCAATCCCCTCATCCGTTTCATCACCCTTTCCGTTGATCCTGCCGACAACCCTGAAACCCTGCGTACGTTTGGAAAAAAGTACAAGGCTGCCGCCGGAAAATGGGACCTGTTGTCTGGCGATACGGCTGTTGTTTATCCCTTCATTCGCAGGGAGTTGCTTCTTGACATTGTACCGAAGCAAGACGGACAGGGCTTCGTATACAGCAACAAACTCGTGCTGATCGATACACAGCGACGCATCAGGGGATTTTACGATGCTGCCAATCCTGAAGAGGTGGCAAAATTAGATGATGAAATAAAGGTGCTCGTGGCCGAAACCCTTCGCGATGTGCGCGACGGTCGCTGATGCCGCAATTTAAATGTAATGAGCGATAAATTTTTTAAGAGACTGGTTTGGATTGTAACGGCCGTTGTGCTGCTGGTGGTCGTGGGACTGAAGCTATTGCCGCCGCCGGCCGAGACGCCCTCTTTTCTCTTCGTACTGCCACATATCATTGGCGGCATCAATGCTGCTTGTTCCATATTGCTGGTTGTTTCATTGATCTTTATCAAACAAAAGAAAATACAGGCACACAAAATCACAAACGTAATCACGTTCATGCTGTCTGCAGTGTTTCTCATTTTCTATATCCTGTTTCACTTTTACCACAAGGATACCATCTTCGGCGATGCTGACCACGATGGGCTGCTCTCGCCTGCGGAGAAGGGCCTGGTAGGCAACGTGCGCTATGTTTATTATTTCATCCTGGCTACACACATTGTGCTTGCGGCAGGCGTTCTGCCGTTAATCCTGATCAGTTTCTACCGGGGCCTGAACATGCAGGTAGCCAAACACAAAAAGATTGTGCGCTGGGCGTATCCCATTTGGCTGTATGTGGCCGTAACGGGGGTGGTGGTTTACCTGATGATCTCGCCGTACTATAATTTTTAGTTAAGTTTGTGCATTCCGCAGGTCTTAATATGACTGGAAGCCGGCTTCTATCCACAAAGTTCCTATAGCAAAAACTTTCCGAGTTTTACCTTGCCTTAAGTTCCATGGATCAAACCATCAGACGGAGCTTAAGAAGTTAGGCGCAAAAAAGGCCACCCAGCATTAGTGGCAGCCTTTTTTATAGCACGTTAGGTCCTTGAAATCAGTATTTTACAACACAGATGCCTGCCCACTCTCCATTTAATTTCCCAAACCAATTACTTCGCCTGACTTGACGCCGTGAATGTCATCAAGCTTGAACGTAGGTACACCATTTTAATTCCAATAATCGCATTTTGGAAATCAGATACCTGTGACATCTCTGCCCCTGTTTCAGTTCTTGACTCATATCCTTATGGTACAAAAATATGAGCCCCAATGGCTGACGACTGACCAGGACGAATTAAGGCGATCTCATTATTGCCACCCACTTTGTTTTTAATGTAAGTTACCAATTGATCAATCGACTGTTTATCGAGTTGTGATTCCAGCACGGCTGCAAGGTTGATCTCATTGTCATTCAACTTTGTGATCAAGGTGTTGAGTTTGTTCTGTAGCCCGAATGGTAAGTTAGGAGAGATGTTACCGATTGCTATGATCTGATCAAGCGAATAAACGAGATAATTCTTGTTATTGAAATGAATATTGATCTTACTTTGAAGCGCATTTCGCCCATGTCCGAACCGATTCTGAAAAACGAGGGCATGTTCGATTAAAGAAGCAGGTGGTGCTGCCTTTCGTTCCTTGTTCTTGTAAACGAGGCGCCGAGGTCCTGATTCCGTCGGACAACAGACAGCAAAGGGTGTTATTCCGTTAGATGACAGCTGGCAAATCTTCAACCGACCAGGATGAGCTCTGAGATTCACCTATCATCAGCTTCAGACCGGTATTATTTATGTGGACGCTTATTCCAGAGGGTCATGGTTATGCGACCGGCAACAGCCTGACTACAGAACAATCAAACCGAATCAAATACGAGAACCGTAAACGGTCAAGCCTCTTAGCGATCTAATCCCAGGCTGTATTCCTGACTTGGCCTCCTTATCGTTTTTAATGCTTAAAGGCGCTGTACCCAAGTCTTGATTGGAGATTCCTGTCTCCGCAACGCCAGGTATTGGTCCCGTTCGTCTTCAATAAACGGGCGTTCGTCGAAGGGTTGCCCTTGCTGGTATAAAGCTGGGTTTTTGTCTGCAACGTTTGGGTGTGCTTGTCGTCTTAATATCAAAACAACAACAATAAAATAAGACACTTAAAAATACAAGATCATGAAAACTTCAATCAAAACCCTCGCCCTCGCTCTTTCAGCTGTCGTACTTTCAGCCAGTGTATCCAGCGCTTACGCTGCCGATCCGAAGAAAGCAAAATCTGCAAAAGTACGTACGGTATCGGCACCATCAGGTGTAAAAAAAGTCGTGGTGAGCGGCAATGTGGAGTTGATCCTGGTGCAGGACGGCACAGAACGTGTAGAACTACTGAACGAAGGTCAGCAAACCTCTGTAACGCAAAAAGGAGATATGCTGCGCATCAGCTCAGAGGCACGCGAAACCCAGCAGGTGCGTGTATCGGTTAAAGACCTGTACCGCATCGAGGCCTCGGGCCGGGTAAAGGTGAGCACCGGTTCAGACCTGGATGTAAAATACCTGCAGATCATTCTGAAAGACGAGGCCAAAGCCACGATCGATGCAAATGTAACAGGTCTTTATAGCCTGCTTCAGGACAACTCGAACCTGACCCTGAGCGGATCGGCCGGCGAACATACCTTGCAAATGGGTAAAGTAGCCAGCATCACCATGGACAAGTTTACTTCCCAGCAATCACAGATCAATGCCCAACAGGCTGAGCAGGTTGCTTCATTATAAATAACAGGTTAGGTTAACGCTGAACGGCCGGAGGTTTTCTTCCGGCCGTTTTTTTATGATGACCCGCCTTCCCGTCATTGCAAAACCATTCACAATCGCTATCTTTGTGGTATGAAGCGTCTCCGGATTCTGCTCTCTTTTTTGATGTTGTCTGTAGCGCTGACCGCACTGACATCTGTGCCGGCACAGGCCCAGTGTGCCATGTGTTCGATCAATGCCGAACAAGGAACAAAAAACGGGAATACGCAGGGTAAGGGCCTGAACACGGGCGTACTTTACCTCCTGGCCATTCCCTATGTGCTCGTTACTGTAGTGGGTATTGTCTGGTATAGAAAATACCGCCGCAAGAACGACACGCACGTCGCTGTCCACTAATAAAAACCACATGATTAAGCCTACTACCCTGGACTTTCTTAGCCAGGTTACGCGCAACAACAACCGAGAGTGGTTTCTTGCGAATAAGGATGCATATGAAACGGCAAAACAGGATATCCACGAGCTAACGGGAAAAATCATTCCTGTGCTGGCACGAATTGATCCCAGGTTTCAGGCAGATGCCGATCCGAAGAAATGCCTGCTGCGCATCTACCGGGACATCCGCTTCAGCAAAGACAAAACGCCCTATAAAACGAATTTCGGGATATCCTTTTCCGTGGGCGGAAAAGGTGTAAATGAACCTGGTTACTTTTTGCAGCTCGAACCCGGCAAGTCTTTTCTGGCGGGCGGATCCTGGATGCCCGAGGCGGCGCACCTGAAACTGATCAGGCAGGAGATCGATTACAACGGGTCAGAATTTAGAGGCCTGGTTGAAAGCCCGGGATTCAGGAAATACTTCGAACTTAGCAGGGAAGACACATTGAAGACCACTCCGAAGGGATACGATGCCGATCATCCGGAAATCGAATACCTGAAACTGAAGAGTTTTGTCGGAATTCATGATATTGCTGACAAATCCCTGTTCGATCCAAAATTTGTGGATAAGTTGGGAAAAGCCTTCGAAAATTTATATCCGCTTGTCGTATTTTTGAGAAACGCACTTGCCTGAGCATAAGCCGGGCTTAAGATGAAACCTCAAATTTTACAAATGAAAAGAACCCCTTTCCTTTTTTTTGCGCTGCTGCTCGCCTCAGCGTTCAGTTCCTGCGTTATCCTTTCGCCGAAAAAGTATAAAGCGCTTTTGGCGGGAAAAGATTCGCTTTACAATGCTTATAATGAAGGTGTAGCCAAAATTTCAAGCCTCGAAGATGAGTTAAAACGCCTGCGCAAGGATACAGCAGACCTGCATGAGCAAATGTTCGACCTGCAGAAACGTTTTGGTGAGATGGATGCCAATTACACCAAACTCCGCAGCAACAGTTCAACAGAAATCAGTAAACTGTCAGACGACCTTAAGAAACGTGAAGCAAGGTTGAAAGAAGTGGAAGAAATTCTGCGCAAGCGGGATGCAGCCACTAACCAGCTGAAAGAAAAGCTGCAGCAGGCGTTGCTGGGCTTTACAAAAAGCGGACTGACCGTTGAGATCAGAAACGGTAAGGTATACGTCTCACTTACAGACAAGCTGCTTTTCCCCTCAGGAAGTATCATCATTGACGAGAAGGGAAGACAGGCATTGGCACAGCTTGCCAAGGTGCTGAAAGAGCAGCCGGAAATTAACATCGCCGTTGAAGGCCATACCGACTCACAAAAAATTACGAACCTGGGCCAGATCAAGGACAATTGGGACCTGAGCGTGCTGCGTGCCACATCAGTGGTGCGTTTCCTTACCGAAAATGAGAAAGTTGAAAGCGTACGCATGACCGCTACCGGAAAGGGCGAATTCCAGCCTTTGGGACCGAATACGAGTGCTGAAGGCAGAAGCCGCAACCGCAGGATTGAGATCGTCCTGTCACCAAAGCTCGACGAATTGTATGACCTGATTAAACAATAATTATACGCTCACGGAAGCCTCGGCCACGCCGGGGCTGTTTTATTGATAATAAATTAATTTTTGGTTTCAAAATTTGACTTAAAGTTGGTAACTTTAAAAAAGTTACCAACTTTGGTGGGCTCGTCATGTGTCCTCTCAGGAGCAGAGATGGATCACAGGCTGACGTTTGGCAGCGCACGCTGGTAACCAGTCTGCAAACCGCCCAGGCTTCAGCCAGCGCTGTCGCCAGTCCTGATTATACTTATCCATTTAAAAAATCAAGGCTGATACTGGATGTAGGAAAATACTGCCTTACCCGGGCAGGCGTTTTCCTTACCCACAAGCTGGATTAATTCGCTAATGCCTGCACACGCTGCAGCAAATGGTTGATATCAAATGGCTTTGAAATAAATCCATCTGCACCACAATCCTTACAAATGTTGTCTTTGGCTGAATAGGCCGCAGACATCATAATGACCGGAATGTTTTTCCACTTGTTTTCATGTTTGATCTTGTGACAAACATCAATGCCGTTTCCGTCAGGAAGCATTACGTCGAGAATGATCAGATCAGGACGCTGCTGTTCAATGTCAGAACAGAAGTCAGACACCCTGCCAGTGGCTTTGACACGGTAGCCGTTATTGTCGAGTACATAAGCAAGGATATCGCTGATATCCGGATCGTCTTCCAGGAGAAAAATTGTTTTGTTCATCGCACGTTCCATTAGCATTTCCCAACAAACTTTCTTCCCGGTATAATGGGGTGTTGAGGTATAATTAATTGAGCAACATACTGATGCGCCATTTGGTTTTGAAAAAATCGTCCGGACCTTAAAAATACTGTTTCTGCTGATATACATCTTCCGGCAACGCCTTTAATACCTTAATGTTCAGAAAAATGCCCCAAAGCATCAACACTAACCGGTATCAACTTCTGCCCGATTTCGGCGTTCAATCGCTTCCCGGTGTTGACGGGGCTCCGTCTCAGACGTGCAACCGCCAGGCATCCGCCCCCGGTCAGCACGGAAATGAACTCATCCGGTCATCATTTTGCCTTTTTTGGACCCTAAGTTTCCGGCTGCTGACTGCAGGCCGTATATTCGGATAACAATCCGTTGCTTATGTTTCAGACCTCGACTTATATACATAGACGCTCAGCCCTGGTTCAGGGGCTGGGCAATGGCCTTTTCCTCTTTCTGGGCAATGAAGAAAGCCCGATGAATTATGCCGACAATACATACAGGTTTCGCCAGGACAGCACATTCCTGTACTATTTTGGCATCGGCCTGCCCGGCCTGGCTGCGCTGGTCGACAGCGAGACAGGTACCAGTACCCTGTTTGGCGACGAGATGACAATGGACCACATTGTCTGGATGGGTCGCCAGAAGACCCTGGCAGCCTGGGCTGAAGAAAGCGGCATCGATGCCGTTCAGCCAGCACGCAAGCTGCAACGTGTTTTGGAAGAGGCCGCTGCAGCAGGCAGGGCCATACATTTTCTTCCGCCGTACCGGGCCGAAAACAAGATGCGCCTGGCTGCATTAACCGGCATGCATACTGATGTTGTTGCCTCACAGGCTTCTGTCAGTTTCGTCAAGGCGGTTATCGCGCAGCGCTCTGTAAAGTCTGGCGAGGAAATCGAAGAACTGGACCTGGCATCGAACATATCAGCTCGCATGCACCTGGCGGCCATGCAGCAGGCCAGGCCGGGTATGTTTGAGTATGAGCTTGCGGCAACGATACACCGGGAAGCCCTTGCAGGCGGCGGCGATCTTGCGTACCCGATTATCCTGACCGTGAACGGACAAATCCTGCATAACCATCATCATGGCAATCTGCTGCGCGAGGGACGCCTGGTACTGAATGACTCCGGTGCCGAAACGGCCAGGTGTTATGCCGGCGACCTTACCCGCACCTTTCCTGTTGCAAAAAAATTTACAGCCCTGCAAAAAGACCTGTATAATCTCGTGCTTGCAGCTTACCGGGATGCTGTGGCCATATTGCGGCCGGGCGTACGGTACCTGGATGTGCACTTTCAGGCCTGTACGACATTGGCCCGCGGATTAACGGAACTTGGTCTGATGAAGGGGAATCCGGAGCAGGCTGTTCAGGCCGGCGCACATGCCCTCTTCTTTCAGTGCGGCACCGGGCATATGATGGGGCTTGATGTACACGATATGGAAGACCTCGGAGAGCAGTATGTTGGCTATAGCGAGGATCTGAAAAAGAACACCGCGCTTTTTGGGCTCAAGTCCCTCCGGCTGGGAAAAGAACTGCAACAGGGATATGTGCTGACTGTTGAGCCGGGCCTGTACTTCATTCCGGAGCTCATTGATCAGTGGCGGGCTGAAAAAAGATTCAGTGAGTTCATAAATTACGATGAAGCTGAAAAATACCGGGATTTTGGCGGTATCCGCGTGGAAGATGATTATGTCATTACCGCCGATGCAGCAAGAAAACTTGGCGACGACCTGATAATTGAGGCTGCAGATATTGAACGCGTCCGCGAAGCGGCGTTTTAACGCGATATACGACCTTCACTGCGCTTGGTCTGCCCGCTGGGCCAATCCTGCAGCGATGACATCATCAGCCCCTGAAGTTTAACCGGCATGGCCCGGCCTCCGGTCTGGTCGCGCCGATTTTTAACCTTAAAAATCGCTCTTTCTTAAATGTTCGGCTAATTTCGGTAAATTCATGCCCTAAAATGATGTTATGAAAGTGCTGCCTTTTACAATATTGTATGCCGACGATAAAAGCGTGATCGCTGAACGACTGGAGCAGCCGCATTTTTATCCTTACCTGCACCGGCATGATGAGTTCCAGCTTACGTGGATTGAACGCGGTGAAGGGATTTTGATAGCGGGAAACAACATGCATGCGTTCAAAGCAGGCGACCTTTTCCTCATTGGCAGCAACCTGCCCCACCTCTTAAAAAGCAACCCGGAGTATTTTGAGCATGATCCGGCAACGACCGTGAAATCAACCTCCCTTTACTTTAATGCAAAGGGGTCGATGAATGGGCTTTTTGATCTGCCCGAAATGAAAAGCGCCAAAAACTTTCTGCAACTGAACAGGCATGGATTTCGGGTACATCCCGACTGGGTGCCCGGTATTTCAGCTAAAATGCTGAAGGTTTATGAAACCTCGGGCGCACAAAATCTGATCAGCTTCGTCGAACTCCTTAGCGCCCTGCAACAGCTTGAGCAGTCAGAACCACTTTGTCCGATCGACTATTCTGCAAACATTTCTGACAACGAGGGCATCCGGCTCAGCAACATCCTGAATTTTATTATGGAACGTTACCACACGGCGCTCACGCTTGAAGAGGTCTCGAACGCAGCTTTTATGACGCCACAAGCTTTTTGCCGGTATTTCAAACGCCATACCGGCCGAAAGTTCGTGGCTTTTCTGAACGAGGTCAGGATTAATGAAGCATGCAAAAGTCTGACAGCGAGTAAACGCACCGACTCCATCTCAGATGCAGCTTATAAGGCTGGATTTAATAGTATTACAAATTTCAACCGGGTGTTCAAGAGTGTAATTGGCCGGTCGCCGCGCGCCTATATGGAAGCGTACAAGCGGCTAAACAAATATTAGCCGCAGGTAAAGATTATTCGGTCTTGTCACCGTCTTGCAGGTCAAGGCTGGTGTTTCGTGTTACGTCTGTGACCACGGTGTCCAGCTCTTTTGCCGACTCGGCCAGGTAATCCAGCAGCACCCTTATTTCATCTGTCACCTCTTCCCGCCTAAGCAGGTCTACAAGCGACATGATGCGAACCAGGGGTGCGCGAACGCCATGCGACTGCATCCAGGCAATTTCACGGAGTTTTTTGTTTTGCGCCTCAACGGCCTTCAGGTAACTGATCTGTTCAGATATATCGCGTTGAATGGAAATCCAGTGTGTAATTCTGCCCTCAGAATTACTCACCGGGCTCATGGTGATACTGACATGAAAGGGAACACCTTCGCGGGTGTAGTTGATCAGCTGAACGTTGCAGTGTTTACCCTGTAAAAAAGCCTCCCGAATGGCTTGAACACCTTGTTGCCCGCTGTCGTGTCCATGCAGAATGTCAGGCCTGCTGCCAATCAGTTCTTCACGTGAATAACCTGACATAGCCACCTGGGCTGCATTGACATACACAATGGCCGGCCCGTCTTTCAGATCTGCGTCAGTAATCAGGACGCCGTCTGTGGTATTGATAACGACAGACTCCAGCAGTTTCGACCAATGTTCTTCTTCTTTTCTGCGGGTGATGTCCTGCATGGCGCCGATCATGCGCACGGGGACGCCATCGGCCAGGCTGATAAACCCCCGGTCAAAGATATGCTTCACCTGCCCGTCGCCGCAGATAAAACGGTATTCATCCTGCCACCGCAGGATCCCCTGTGCAAGATGCTCGTTAAAACGTGAAACAACCCTTTGCCGGTCTTCTTCATGGATGTGCTCTTCCCACCAGGAAATGGTTGTCAGGTAGTCTTCCGGATTGAACTTTAAAATTCCTTTTATACCCTTGTTCCACAGAATCTTACCGGTATTCACGTTGTAATCCCAGATGATGTCGCTCGTCGCTTTTGAGACGATGTTGAAACGCTCTATATTTTCCAGCAAGGCCTTTTGGCTCGCTATAGAGTCTGTGATGTCTTTCGAGTTGCAGACAATGCCGCCAACCGCCTGTTTACTGCTCAGGTTCGTTGCCCGTGTTTCCAGCCAGCGCCAGCCGCCTTCGCTGTCCCTGAAGCGAAAGGGGCTGAATGTAATGTGTTGCATGCGTCTCAACCGGTCGGCCTCGGCAAGCAGGCGCGCCCGGTCATCGTCGTGGATAAAATCGAACACGTGGTGGCCGGTGATCTCTTCGGCCGGTATACCTAAGATACGAACAGAGGTGGGGCTGACATAGGTGTACCGCAGCTCACTGTCCAGAATGGCTATCAGGTCCGATCCCTCCTGCACCAGGGCACGAAACCGCTGCTCGCTAAGCTCAAGCTCGTGTTCCGTTCGGATTTTTTCGGTGATATCGCTCGCCAGTACGATCCGGGCTTTGCGACCCTCAAAATCGATCAGGTTGCTTTCTATGTTTACATAGATCAGCGAGCCGTCTTTTTTGAGGTGCCGGAAAATATTCTGGTAAAAGCGGCCTGACCGGGCGTTTTCCCTGACCAGATTCTCAATGGCCGGCGCATCATCCTGCGGCCTGATGTCATTGATCGTCATGTTAAGAAACTCCTCGCGGCTGTAACCATAATTCCTGGTCGCCGCATTATTAACGTCCAGAAAGGCAAGGCTTTGGACGTCGAACAGCCACATTGGCAACGGCGATAGCAAAAATAAATTATAATAACTTGACTGGGTCATCTGGCAGACGGCGGTTTGTATTTGCGTTTATTTTTGGTCGGGAACCCGTTGGGGCAAATAAACATACTGGTATTTGCCGTCAATTCAAAGCAGGCATGTGAACATTTGGGGTATTATTTTGCAGCAGCCTGGTCTGGCTGCTGCAGTAACGCTAAACCGGCCGGTCGCGTAGAAGGGGCCGTGTTCAACCCCTTAAAAAGGGCTGTCGAATTCGCTAAACCCGGGCAGGACGGTGTCTTTTTCTGAGAGAAGCAGTTCAGCCGCCGGGATACTGCCCCAGTTGATACCGAGTTGGGGATCGTTCCAGATTACACCCACTTCCGATTCCTTGTTGTAAAACTGGGTCACTTTGTAAGTAAAGATGGTATCATCTTCAAGTGTGAGAAAACCATGCAGGAACCCGGGAGGCACCCAAAGCTGCTTGTGGTTGTCACCGCTCAATTCGATTCCGAAGTGCTGGCCATAAGTAGGGGATTGCCTGCGGGCGTCAACCGCCACATCAAACACCCGGCCCTGTATAACCCGCACCAATTTGCCCTGGGCAAAAGGCTGCTTTTGCGCGTGCAGCCCCCTCAACGTGCCTTTTTGGGAAAATGACTGGTTGTCCTGAACAAAAGGAGCGGTAATTCCCGCCTCGGCAAGGATCTGGCTGTTAAAACTTTCGTAGAAATACCCGCGGGGGTCTTTCCATATTTTTGGCTCGATAACGAGTACACCCTTCAATGGGGTCTTGGTAATCTGCATCATTTTAGTCTAGGTACTCCATCAAAGTCCGGTAAGCCACAAAACGGCCCTCATAACGGTCGTTGAGGCTTTTTTGCAGGGTTGCTGCATGGTTGTTTACATAATCCTGGTAGCTGCCGATGTTTTCAGCAACATATTGCGAGCAAAAGGTCACCCCTTCGTTTGGCGAATCAACTACGCGCAGGATCCGGTTGGAAAGAAAATGCCCGGTAGCCATGACTTCAGGAATATGCACTTCCTGCATCCAGTTCAGGAATTCTTGGGCTACCCCGTCTTCGACGATGAGTGTAACATTGTACAATAACATGGGGCAAAGATAAACATTCAGGCTGGCTTTAAAAGTTTAAAGCGCAGGGGTGGGCCGCTCCTGAGCCTGACCGGGAAGATCGCCGCGCAGAATGCGGAAACGCTTGCGGGCCTCGGCGACAAACATGCTGCCGGGTGCGTCTGTGATGAGCCGCTGGTACCAGTTTTTTGCCTGTTCGCGGTCATTCAGGTGCTCTTCATACAAGGCAGCCAGCTTGAATAGGGCATCATCGGCATAGATGCTCTCAGGAAACGAAGCAATGAGTTTTTTATAGATATCGACAGCAGCGCTGAAGTTACTTTTGTCGGTCAGCACGCGCGCTTTCGTCATGAGCACGGCATCCTGCAGGTTATGGCCGGGAAAACGGATGTCGAGACTGTCCAGCTTCTGCATGCCGGCATCGGCCAGATTCCGGAACAGCAGCAGCTCGGCGTCGGCGTAAATCTTCAGCGCATTGCTGTCGGCCGGGCTTTGCATGTGATCTGATATAAGCAGGCTCAGGTTCAGCGCATCGTTGGCGATCAGCTGTGAGGTGGCATTTTTTAAAACGTCGGCCTGCGACTTGGCATAACTAAAATTTCCCTGGTAAAAGGACAACTTAGCGCTGCGGTAACGGGCCTCGTTGCCGAGCGCCTGGCCCTCAAATTGTTTGCTGACCTGCTCATAGACCAGGATCGCTTCCCAGGGCTCATTGCTCAAAATATAGACATCGCCCAAGTCCAGTTTGATCTGGCCCGCCTCTGCAGGCGCGACACCTGGAATGTTCAGTGCGGCCTCGAGCGTTTCTTCGGCCTGTTTAGGACGGTCCAGGTAGTGTGCCTGGAGATCGGCCAGGTGTTTCAATGCAAACAGCGTTTGCGTGGTACGGCCATAGGTTTGCAAAATATCCTGGTATTCGGCAGCTAATTTCTCAACGGCGGCGGCCGGCTGGCGGTCGCGTTTAACTTTCAGGTACCTGGTATTGATAAGCTCAATACGCGCAGGCAAATAGTACCGGTTCTCCCGGCCCTTAACGATCTGGTATTCGTATGCCTTAATGGCAGCATCATAAGCACCTTCGGCTGCGAAATTATAGGCGGCATTGAGCAGTTGCTGTCCTTCGGCTTTTGTACGCCGGTCAAACGCAATAAGCTGCCGCAATGCTGCGTCATAGTCGCGCTGCTGAATATATTGCCAGATCAGCAACTGGGTATATGTTTCGTTATCAGGCGTTTTCTGTAGCTGCGCAATCAGCGCACTGGCCAGCAGCTGGTAGTCTTCTTTGCTTTCAAATAGCGCGGCGAGCACATTTTCGGCCTGGGGCCGCAGTTGCGGCATGTCGGCCAGGGCATTGACATATTCCTGTGCCAGCATGTATTTGTCTTTCTTAAAGCGGTAAATGCTAAGCAGTTCGTTTGTAAACAAGCGGTCATTGCGTAATACCTTCCGTCCGTGCTGAAGGGTCTTGATAACCTGGTCGTAGGCTTCGTACCGGTAAAAAGTATTTGCGGCATCGCGAATGCGGGTTTCCTCAGCAGGTAATTTCGCGATCAGATCATCGTAAACACGCTTTGCTTTTTCGTTCTGCCCCGATTCGCTGTAGATCTGGCCCAGTGCAATGCTGTATTCTGTGGCCGACCATGCATCTTTGCCCTTGCGCTTCAGCAATTTTTCTGCATCATCAAAGCGCTTTGTTTTGAGCAAGCTGTTGAAGTAACCTTCGAACGATTGGGCCGAGCCCGCGGCGGCATACAGCCGTTCGTACAGGGCAAGCGATTTTTGATAATCGCCATTTCGGTAATATTCGGCTGCAAGGGCCTGGTCGCCTTGCTGGGCTGAAGCCGGGCCAGCCGTCAGCAGCACGGCCATGGTTATGCACGCAATACATAAATGCTGTAGAAAATTGGGCATGGCTGCACTAAAGTAACATTTTTCTAACAAAGAACCCCTTCCGGGCGGCTAGCCGTAAAGTATTTTAAATGTTACGGTTTTTACGGAACAGCCCTTCCAAAAAGTACTTACTTTACGGTTTGGGTTAGGTATTGGTTTAAGTAACATTGTTAACGAAATAGGCGGCACGCGCTTGCGTAATGCTTATTTTTGTACCCTATTTACCAGTATGCGTGTGTTGAAGAATTTGTTCCTGCTGTTTGTCCTTTCCTTGCTTTTTGCCTGTAAACCGGGTGTAAAGACAGGGGAGATCGCGGTGAATGATTTCTTCAAAAGCCAGGACCGCGCCCAGTACAAGGTCTCCCCCGATGGCAAGACCTTATCTTACCTGAAACTGCAGGATAACCTTCAGAATCTGTTTACAGAAGACATTGCCACCGGCAAGGTGACGCAGCTGAGTTTTCTGAAAAGCCGAGGGGTGCGTTTCTACCTGTGGGTCAGCAAAGACGAATTGATTTTTTACCGCGACCAGCCCCTGCAAACCGGCGCAGAGATGTACATCGTCAATAAGAACGAAGGTGCACCCAGAAAACTTTCGGCAGACCCTAAAGCCAAGATCCGGGTGCTTGAAGATCAGCTCATCGATAACAAGTTTTTGCTGGTCGCGTCGAACAAACGTGACTCTACCGTTTTCGACGTATACAAGCTGAACATACGGGATGGTTCTCTGAGCCTGGCGGCGCGGAATCCGGGCAACATTGCCGACTGGATTACCGATGCGGAGGGACGCCTGAAACTGGCCATTGCCAGCGATGGGGTAAACGAAACCCTGCTTTTCAGGGACAATGAGAGCCAGGCATTCAGACCAGTGATCAAAAGCAGTTTCAAGAACACCCTGGTTCCCATCGGCTTCGCCGGAAAGGACGGCCGTACGGTATACGCCATCTCAAACATCAACCGCGATAAAAATGCCCTGATCGAACTGGATATGGTCACAGGAAAAGAGCAGAAAGTGCTTTTCTACAGCGATTCGCTTAACGTGGTAGAAGGGCAGTATTCGCGCGCAAAGGCGCAGGTAGAGTATGTGGTAGTAGAAACCTGGAAAAAACAGAAGAGGTATTTGAACGAGCGGGCAAAGGCGTTTTATGGGAAACTTGACGAATTGCTGCCCAAAACTGAGATCAAGATTATGGCCCGCGACAAGAATGAAAACGTTTTTGTCTTGCGTACCTTTACCGATCGAAACCCCGGGTCGTATTACCTTTACATCTCAGGCCAGCAGAAATTAAAAAAGCTGGCCGACATTAATTCTTCGATTCACGAAGCTGAGATGTGCGAAATGAAGCCGGTAAGTTTTACCTCACGCGATGGGCTCACGGTTAACGGTTACCTGACCTTACCAAAGGGCGGCAAGAAAGAAAAACTGCCGGTCGTCGTGCTTCCGCACAACGGGCCGCGTTCGCGCAACGGCTGGGGCTACGATGCAGAAGTACAGTTCCTGGCCAACCGGGGTTATGCCGTGTTCCAGATCAATTACAGGGGTTCTGACGGTTATGGTAAACAGTTCATGACGGCCGGTTTCAAACAATGGGGCAAGAAGATCCGCGAAGATGTCATTGATGGGGTAAACTGGCTCATTGTCCAAAACATAGCCGACCGAAAACGCATCGCCATTTACGGCACAGGCTTCGGTGGTTTCATTGCACTGAACTGCATGTCTGAAAATCCCGGGCTTTTTGTGGCGGCAGCCTCCAACTCGGGCGTTGTGAACCTGTTCAGTTACCTGAAAAGCATTCCGCCATTCTGGAAAACCTCTTTGCAGATGTATTACGAAATTGTCGGCAACCCGCTTACAGACGTAGACTACATGCGGTCCGTTTCGCCGGTTTTTCATTCAGACCGCTTCAAAAAACCTTTGTTTATTGCGCAGAACGCGAAAGATCCCCGTGTTAACCCGGGCGAGACAATTCAGTTCGTTAAAGAACTGAAAAAACGAAATATTCCTGTAACTTACCTTGAAAAGGACGAGGGGTCTTACCAGGAGAAAAAAGAGGAAAGCCGCAAAAGGTTCTATGCAGCGCTCGAAGCGTTTCTCAAAGAGAACCTGAAAAAGTAATGGCTACATGATTGCGGATAAAACGAGTGGTTACCGGAAAAACTTCCTGCTGATCATCACATTCATAGTGCTGATCTCAGTGCTGTTTATTCTTTCGCTTTTCCTGGCCTTCAATTTCAGCAACAAGTACATAGAAAACGAATTCAGTTCGGCAAAAGTAGACGTGCTTGAAAAAACGATCGGGCCGTACAACGATTTTTTTCAGAATAAAATTCCCGAAGTTTCCTACTACAATGGCTTCCTTGATTCGGCCACTGCGGCCAAATTTACAGATACCGTGCTGCTCAAATACCCCTTTGTCTCAAAGGTGATCTTTTACGATTCCGAAGTCAAAAACGAACCGGTGCGTGACGGAATTAACGCCAGCCATTTTTCTTTTGGACCCAAAGCCATTTACCAGTTCGGCAGCCTGGTGCCACTCGATTCTGTGAAACTTTTTTCCTACGACAATACGCGCTCATTCAGTGTCGGCGATGACTTCAACGCCATCGGCTTTAAGCTCGTTTCATTCGTAGAAAGCCTGGACACGGCGAAAGCACCCTCACAGGACGAACTGTTCTCGAATTTTTCCGCCATCCGCTCAAACCGGATCACCTATCTGAATATACCCCGTCGCGAAGACCTGAAGGTGTATAAAGAGATGATGAGGCGTAAACTGGCTTCTTCACCGGTATACCAGCAGGACTTGCTCACCTTCCAGCTTGATCCTTACAAGATCCGGATCGTCAATTCGCGTCCGCTGCTGTACCAGCGCATCCGCATTGAGCCGCTGACCTATGACCCGATCGATGCTTCAGATCTTTACATGGCAACAGAAATTACGCTGCCGGGCCCTTTTTCAGATTATAAGCTTTATTTTCAGTCTTCTCGGTCCTTTATCAAGAAGGAGGTGTTTTCTTATTTCCTGCCCATTGCGCTGATCCTGCTCCTGGTGTATGCAGTACTGATGCTGGTAGCCATGCTGATTTACCGCAACCTGAACATCAACAGTAAAATGTTCAAACTGCAGTACGACTTCATCACGAACTTTTCGCACGAATTCAAGACGCCGGTCAGTGTCATTAAAATAGCCGGAAACAACATTCGCAGCGCCAGTTCCCTGTCAGAACGCGAGCAAAAACATTATGGAAAGATCCTGGATGAAGAGGCTGACAAGTTAAACGGCCTGATGAACAAACTGCTGGCCTTTACGCAGATCGAGAACAAATCGATTTCGCTGAACCAGGAAGAGGTATCGATGCGGGATTTTATCGAGAGTACCATCGAGTCGCACACGCTTAAATACAGCGATTTCGAAATGACCTACGAGGTCAGCGGCTTTGATAAATTTATAACCGATCCGGTTTTGCTGGGCAGCCTATTCGATAACCTGGCAGAAAATGCCTATAAGTATTCGAACCCTGGAAACAAAAAACTTCACATCAGCGCCAGGCTGATCAGGGGCCGCATTGTGCTGCGGTTTACCGATAAGGGCATCGGGATCGCCGCACAAGACCTTGAGCACATTTTTAAGAAATTTTTTCGCATCCAGAACCAGTATAACCAGCAGGGAAGCGTGGGTCTCGGTTTGGCGTTCTGCAAAGAACTGGTTAATTTTATGGGGGGCGAAATCAGGGTAAAGAGTAAAATAAACAGGGGGACGGAATTCATTATTGTGCTTCCGTACATTAACACATAAACTATGTCAAAAGGAGTAAAAATACTGATTGTTGAAGATGATGAGAACTTGAGGTTCCTGGTGGTGCACCGCCTGCAGGCAGAAGGGTACGAGGTTCTTGAGGCGGCAGACGGCGAAATTGCCGAACAGACGATCATGAGTGCGCAGCCCGATATTGTCCTGCTTGACTGGATGCTGCCGGGCAAACAGGGTGCAGAAGTTTGCGAAAATGTAAGAAAACAGGGTTTTGAAAACCTGGTGATCATGATGACCGCCAAAGCGCAGGATGTAGATAAAATCGATGCCTACAATTTCGGGGCCTCAGATTATGTGACCAAACCCTTTAATATGGACGTGCTTGTGGCCATGCTGGACAGCAAAGTGAAGTTTATCGTTAATAAGGATACTTCAGAAATTCACCGTTTTGGTTCAATGGAGCACCATCCGAATATCCACACCCTGTTCAGGAACGGCAAAAAGATCGAGCTGACCATCCTCGAGAACCGCATCCTGCTGTATTTTCTGCGGCACCCCGGTAAGGTCATTAACCGCGATGAGCTGATGATGGTGGTATGGGGTTACAATTCAGATGTGAATACCCGGACCCTTGACATGCACATTGTGCGGCTGCGTAAAAAAATTGAGCTGAACCCTGATAACCCGCAGCTGCTGCAAACGGTGCGCGGAGTTGGTTACCGGTTTAATTCCTCGCAAACCAGTTAAACCGCATGGTCCGGTATTTTTCGGCAGACAAGGTCTACCCCGTTACATCTGCGCCCTTAGAACGGGGCGTTGTGGGCATGGAGGCCGACGGGCGCGTTGCGGGTGTCTGGTCTGAGGCAGATTTTGATGCCGCATTGGGACGGGTAGAACGCCATCGGGGGGCATTGGTGCCGGGTTTTGTAAATACCCACTGCCACCTGGAGCTGTCGCACCTTCGCGGTAAATTTCCCCGCCATACCGGCTTGCCGGGCTTTGTACAGCTGGTCATGAGCCGCCGTGGGGCAGGCAATGAAGAAATCGGGGCCGCCATGTTGGCGGCCGATGATGAAATGCACCGCAACGGCATTGTAGCCGTGGGTGATATTTCCAATAACGCCGCATCGCGGGCCGTAAAGCTGGAAAGCCGCCTGCATTACCACACTTTTGTGGAGGCCCTGGGTTTTAACCCGGCCCGCGCAGCCGAAATTTTTGCATCGGTCGTGGCGCTCGAGCGGCAATTTGCCCCGCTTTCTGTATCGATCGTGCCGCATGCCCCGTACTCCGTGTCTCAAAAACTTTTTGCTCTGCTGGGGCAGCATGCCATGGAAAGACATGCCACCTTAAGTATACACAACCAGGAGACCGCAGACGAAAATCTGTTTTTTCAGAAAAAACAGGGTGAATTTGTTGAGCTGTACGAGAAAATGGGTCTGGATCTGGCCTTCTTTGAGCCGCCCGGCCTCAACTCCCTGCCTGCAACAGTGGGGCATTTGCCTGCTACGCAGAAGCAGCTCCTCGTGCACAACACATTCACCACCGAAGCAGATTACCGCAGCGCCACCGCCCGTCACAGCAGGCTGTACTGGTGCCTGTGTCCGGCGGCCAACCGATACATCGAAAACCGCCTGCCAGATGTGGCTATGCTGGAGCGGCTTGGTGCACGCATTACGCTTGGCACAGATAGCCTGGCCAGCAATACCGAACTCAATATCCTGGCAGAAATGAAGATACTGCAGGAGGAGGCACAGATCCCCCTGGCAAACCTGCTGTGCTGGGCAACCTGGAATGGGGCGGAGTTTCTTGGCCTGAGCGACTGGGCCGGCAGCCTGGAAAATGGGAAGAAGCCGGGCCTGAACCTTATTCCTGTCAACGAACGTTCAGAGATTACGGGTACGCGCGTGCTGCGGCTTGCCTGAACCGGCAAGACCTGACATCGCTTGGTCCAACCGGCGCCTGAATTCAAACTACCGAAGCATGCAAGCAATCACAAAACTTTTTAAAATCCGCTACCCCATTATCCAGGCCGGTATGGTTTGGTGCAGTGGCTGGCGGCTGGCAGCAGCCGTTTCGAATGCCGGCGGCCTTGGCCTGATCGGCGCGGGCTCCATGTATCCGGATGTACTGCGGCAACACATTCAAAAGTGCCGCCGGGCGACCGCAATGCCTTTTGGTGTCAATATTCCATTGCTGTACCCGGACATCGAACAGTTGATGAATATTGTTATGGAAGAGCATGTCAGGATCGTATTTACTTCTGCAGGAAACCCCGCTACCTGGACACCTTTGCTGAAGGCGGCAGGGCTGACTGTGGTACACGTTGTTTCTAATAGCAAATTTGCTATAAAATCGGCCTCCGCTGGTGTTGATGCGGTGGTTGCCGAAGGTTTTGAAGCCGGAGGCCATAACGGGCGCGAGGAAACGACCACCATGTGCCTGGTTCCGGCAGTTCGGCAGGCGGTTGATATTCCGGTCATTGCAGCAGGCGGTATTGCCTCGGGCGAGGCCATGCTTGCCGCTCTGGCGCTGGGGGCAGATGGCGTACAGATCGGTTCGGCCTTTGCCGTGGCGGCAGAGTCTTCTGCCCATCCTGCCTTCAAACAAAAAATCGTGGAGGCGGGCGAGGGCGACACGCGACTAAGCATGAAAAAGCTGGTGCCCGTCAGGCTGCTAAACAACGCTTTTTCTGAGGCCATCCATGCAGCCGAGGCGCGGGGTGCAGGGCGCGGCGAACTCGTCGATATGCTTGGGCGTGCAAGGGCCAAGGCCGGTATGTTCGAGGGGGACCTCGAAGAAGGCGAGCTGGAAATTGGACAGGTTTCGGCTGCGCTGCGCGAGATTGAACCGGCTGCCGAAATCCTGGAAAGGATCTGGACGGGCTTTTTGCAGGCCCGCCACCGCGTCAGCACCCTGCTTTAGCCGCATGGGCTGCCTGGTAATCCAGAGAAGTTACGGTAGCGGGCGCAGCCGCAGTTCGGGCCAATCATGGCGCTTTAATTCCATGAACCAATAATTGCCTAAATAGGCTAACTTTGCCCTACATGAAACACCTCAATATCATTGTGCGCGGAAAGGTACAGGGCGTATTTTTCAGGGCTTCGACAAAAGCGGTTGCCGATCAGATCGGGATCAAGGGTTTTGTAAAGAACGAAAAGGATGGCTCTGTGTATATCGAAGCCGAAGGAGAGGACTTCATGCTCGACGCTTTTACCGACTGGTGTCGGGAAGGACCAGACCGTTCTGAGGTTGAAGGCCTCGAGATCAGCAGCGGCGAGCTGCGCAACTTCAGAAACTTTGAGGTCGTAAAGAAAAATCTTTTGTGGTAACCAGCCCCGCCAGCCATGTCTGTTTATAAAAAATTTGCAGGTCAGACCATTATCTATGGGGTCAGTACCGTGTTTTCGCGGGTGCTGAACTTTTTCCTTACGCCAGTTTATACCAGCGTTTACCCCACCAGTGTTTATGGTATTTTTACCAATATGTACAGCTGGGCGGCATTGATCAATGCCGTGCTTTCTTTCGGAATGGAAACCACCTTTTTCAGGTACCTGAACAAGTATGAGGACCGCAAACAAGACGTGTACAACAATGCCTTCTTGACGGTTGCTTTTCTGGGCTTCCTGTTCTTTTGCACGGGCATGGTGTTTTCGGGCAGCATTGCATCCGGTCTTGCCGACGGCGGAACCGTGGCTTCGGCCGATTACCGGCAATATATTCACTACTTCCTCTGTATCCTGCTTGTTGATGCGCTGTGCGTCATACCATTTGCCAAATTGCGTGCAGATGGCCGGCCCTTGCGTTACGGCACGATCAAGTTTTTGAACATCGGGGCCTTTATAGGCCTGAACCTGGTTTTTCTCTTTCTCATCCCGGCCATCATCCGGAATGACTGGCCCTTATCGGGCTGGCTGTCGGGCTGGTACAGGCAGCAATGGATCGGTTATGTTTTCATTTCAAACCTGGCGGCGAGCGTGCTTACCATGATCATGCTGCTGCCGGAGTTCATGAAGCTGCGGCTGCGGTTTGAACGCCGGCTTTTCGCTGATATGTTCTCTTACAGTTGGCCCATCCTGGTCGCCAACATTTCATTCGTGATCAATGAAAACCTGGATAAGATCGTACTCAAAGAACTTGTGCCCGGGGCAGGAAAAGGTTTTCAGGATACCGGAATTTATGGTGCCAGTGCAAAGATTGCGGTTTTTCTCAGCATTTTTATCCAGGCTTTCCGGCTTGGGGCAGAGCCCTTCTTTTTTAACCATGCAAAGGAAAAGAATGCCCGGGAAACCTATGCCACCATTCTGCAGTACTTCGTCATCGTTGTGGCCTTCATTTTCCTGGCGCTGGTGGCCAATATCGAAATTCTCAAATATTTTATAAGAGGCAAAGACGCGGCACAGCAGGCCTTGTACTGGTCAGGACTGCAGGTTGTTCCTATCCTGTTGTTTGGTTACGTCTGTCTGGGTATTTATATGAACCTATCTATCTGGTACCGGCTTTCAGACCAAACACGATTTGGCCTCTATATTTCGGGCTTCGGGGCTGTTCTCACCATTATCCTGAATGTGATCCTGATACCGCGGTACAGTTATGTGGGCGCGGCCTGGGTTTCACTGCTTGCCTACCTGAGCATGATGGTGCTTTCGTATGTGCTCGGCCACAAACACTATCCCATTCCTTATCCGCTGCTGCGCATGCTGGGCTATCTTTTACTTTCTACCGTGCTGGTTTACGCTTCTTTTTATATTTTTAACAGGAACATTTACATAGGTAACCTATTCCTTGTGCTCTTTGCAGCGGTGATTTGGCTGCGCGAGGGGCAGAAACTGAAGATGATGCTGCGCGCCAAAAAATAACTTATGAAAATCAAAGTCATTAACCATTCGGCACACGAACTGCCAAAATACGAGACTGCACATGCTGCCGGCCTGGACCTGCGCGCCCACATCGGCGAGCCGGTAATGATCGGCCCGCTTCAGCGTGTGCTGATCCCCACCGGACTGCACATTGAATTGCCCGTAGGGTATGAAGCGCAGATCAGGCCCCGAAGCGGCCTGGCCTACAAACACGGCATCAGTATCGTGAACACGCCGGGAACCATCGATGCCGATTACCGCGGCGAAATTAAAGTGCTGCTTGTCAACCTGTCTGACACGGCGTTTGTCGTAAACAACGGCGAGCGCATTGCCCAGATGGTCGTTGCCAGGCATGAAACAATCAGCTGGGAGCCGGTTGCCGAACTGGAAGACACGGCCAGGGGTACAGGCGGTTACGGACATACCGGAAAATAACATGCGTACCAGGCTATTTTCTCTTCTGATGGTGCTGGCCCTGGGGGCGGCGGCCCAGTCTCCGGTACCCGTTCATACAGACAGCAACAGCCTGAAACAAATTTACTTTGCCGGGCTCAGGAAAAAAATGGTTGAGAACTTTCCTGAAGCGGAAAAAGACTTTGGCCGCATTGCCGCTGCCGATGCCAATTACCATGCCGCCTGGTATGAACTGGCTTCGCTGGCCTTCAAGCAAAACAAAGTGGACGAGGCAGAGGCCCATATCAAAAAGGCCACGGCCCTGCAGCCTGGCAATGAATGGTACTGGATCCTGCTTGCCGAAATCTACAAACGTAAAGGAGACATGGCGGCGCTAACTGCGGTATTCGACAAACTGATCGCCCTGGCGCCGGCCAAAGACGGCTACTATTTTGACCGGGCAAACGCGCTTTTTCTTGGCGGAAAAACAGACGAAGCGCTGAAGGCGTACCAGCTCCTGGAACAAAAATTCGGCAATTCAGAGGCCCTGGAACAAGCGCGCGACCGCATTCGCCTGCATGGACAGCCCGCCCCTGGCGATGCGGAACTCGGAGCTATGCTCAGCAAAGGACCAGGCGATGTAAACAGCTACCTGTATCTGAGCGGCATGCTGATGCAGAAAGGAAAGTCAGCGGCAGCGCTTAAATTACTGAAGCAGGCGCAGGCCCTGCAGCCGGAAAATTATGAGATCGACCTGGCCCTGGCCGATGCATTCCGTCTTGAAAAAGATGAACCGGCATCTGAAGCTGCGCTTGCACGGGCTTTTGGCAACCAGTTGATGCCTGTTGAAGGTAAACTGAAAACGCTCGCTGCAATGATTGGCGCCGCGACAACCACGGCCAAAAAGGTTCAGCTTGCCAGGTGGGCAGGTGCTGCAGCCGACCTTCATGCCGACGAACCCAGGCTGCAGGCTCTCTACGCCGACATTCTTTACCGCACCGGCCGTTTGGCTGAGGCTGAATTGCGGTATAAGTCGGCCTTGCAGCTTTCAGAAAATATGTATACGGCCTGGGAGCAACTGGCTGCGGTACAGCTGGCACAGCATAAGAATACTGATGCCATTAAGACCGCCGGCGACGCCCTGCTGCTTTACCCAAACCAGGGAAGCACGTATCTGCTGCTGGCCAGGGCGCATGCCGGTACGGGAAATGCGGCCGAAGCCGACCGGCAGCTCGCAATAGCTGAAGGTATGGCTGCAGGAAACCGGGAACTGGTTGCCGACTGCCAGGCGCTGAAAGCGGGAATCCGCTTTGCTGCCAAAGACTATAGGGAGGCACGCCGGTTCATCGAAATGGCGCTTAAAAACAATAACCGGAACACGCCTGTTTACCTCGAACAACTTGGGGATATACTCTATATGCTGGGCGATAAGCCGAATGCGCTGGTCAACTGGCAAAAGGCCCGGCTGGCCGGTAATGATGATGTGTTGTTAAAAAGAAAAATCGATGAAAAGGAATATATTGGCCGCCCTTAGCGTGTCGCTCGTGCTGATCGCAGCCGGCGGATGCAAGACAAGGAAAACTTCGGCAGCTGCCCCGGCCGCGAAGACGGTGCCTGCAGCCGCTGGCGCCATTGCCCGCATCCGCGGCACACAGGTTCAATTCACAACCCTTTCCCTGCGCGGCAAAGCTTTATTGGACATGGGCGGGAACACCAATAATGTGGGTATCCAGATCCGTATGGAAAATGGCAAACGCATCTGGGCCAGCATCACGGCACTGGCCGGCATTGAAGTGGCGAGGGCACTGATCACGCCAGATAGCGTTCGGGTCGTGAACCGTCTGCAAAGCACTTACCTGGGCAAGCCGTTCAGTTTTGTGCAGGGCTTCGCTACCCGGCAAATCGATTTTCAGATGCTGCAGTCGGTATTAAGCGGCAACGTACCCGAGTTGCTGCTCGCAGGGCAGCCAGGCGTTGAAAAAAAAGGCGTAAATACCGTGCTGACCGGCAAACGGGAGTCGCTTGATTACAACATGTTTTTCAATGAACTGATGAAACTCACCGCAACTAATCTGAACGATGCGGCGGCAGGACGGGCACTCAAAGTTGAGTATTCAGCCCACCAGGAGATCAATGGCGGCCTCTTCCCCGGGCAGGTCAATATCAACTCGATGGCCGGCCCGAAACGGGTTACCATGGCGCTTACTTTCACGAAAATTGAAGGTAACATTCCGCTCGAATTTCCCTTTACCGTGCCCAAAAGGTATGAGGTAATCAACTAATTTTTATACTTTTGGCTTAATGAAGCTACACACAATTCTTTTGGTTCTGTTCTTTACAGCAACAGCAAGCCTGGCATTCGGGCAGAGCAGCGCTGAACTGAAAAGGCAAAAAGAAGCCATTCAGCGTGAAATACAGCTTTTGCAAAGAAACCTGAACAAAGCGGCGCAGAACAAGCAGGCTACCCGTCAGCAGATCAATGCCCTGAACGCGCAAATCCGGTTGCGGCAGGAAAAGATTGGCGTCATCAACTCGGAAATAAAAAATCTCGACAACGAAATCTCAGAGAACACAAATACCGTACATAACTTGCAGGGGCAGCTTGGCGAACTGAAAAAAGACTACGCAGCCATGATCCGCTTTGCACAGCGCAACCGGAACGCTTATGACAAGATGATGTTCGTTTTTGCTGCGAAAGATTTTAACCAGGCCTATAAGCGGGTAAAGTATCTGCAGCAGTTCGGTCAGTACCGCAAAAAGCAGGCAGATTACATCCAGGGAACACAAAAACAGCTGAACAGCAAGATCGCTGAACTGGACCGCACACGGAAGCAAAAAAGCACGCTGCTGCAAGACCAGGAACGTGAACGGGAAAAACTGGGGAAGGATAAAAGCGAGCAAAGCTCAGTGCTGAGCAGTTACAGCAAGCAGGAGCGGCGTTACCGGCAGGATATTGCCCAGCAAAAGAAAAAACAAGCGGCGATTGACCGTTCACTCCGCGCAGCGATTGCCAGGGAGATAGAAAAGGCGAAACGTGAAGCCGAAGAACGGGAGCGCCGGGAGGCTGCAGCAGCCAAAGCGGCCAACAAGCCTGCTCCGGTGGTTTCTACAAAGACCAAATCGACCAGCGAATACCTGAAAGCCACTCCGGAGGCAGCCAGGTTGTCGGCTAATTTCGAGAACAACCGGGGCAGCCTGCCATCGCCGGTGGCTGTCGGTACGATCACCGAACGTTTTGGCCGCCACATGGTAGATCGCGCCAGCATCGATAACGACGGGGTAACATTTACCACAGGTGAGGGCGCAGCGGTGAGGGCAGTTTTCCAGGGGCAGGTTTCGAACGTGGTGAACAATATGGGCCGGTATTTTGTGCTGATTAAACACGGTGAATACTTTACCATTTACAGCAACCTTGCATCTGTCAGCGTATCGCGCGGAGACAAGGTCGAAACAAAACAGACCATCGGTACGGTGGGCAGCTCTGACGGGGCGGGAGAACTTCAGTTCCAGATCAGGCGGGTAACGGTGCCTTTAAATCCGGAAGCCTGGCTGGCGCGATAACCAGCCCGTTAAAAAATGCTTATATTTGTATAAAGATAGACTTGTGATGTATCCAGGAACAACAGCAGAATTTTTAAATATGGGCGGGGGCGAGATTACGCTCATCCTTGTCGTCGTACTTTTGTTATTCGGGGGTAAAAAATTGCCGGAACTGGCCAGAGGCCTGGGTAAAGGTATCCGCGACTTTAAAGACGCATCTGAGGGTGTAAAACGTGAAATCCACCGCAACATCAATGCAATGGATATTGATGAGGAAGACAAAACAGAACCGGCTGCACACAGTCGCCGGTTGCATCCTGAAGAAGGGTCTGAAGAGCACGTAAGTTCGGATTATCCCGTTCACTCAGACTATCCTGCAGACCCGGCGAACGTAGATCCCCTGGCAGACAGGAGCGCTGCGGCAGCCGATTCAAAGGAACCACAGGAAAATAAAGCTTAATTGAACAAAGAATTTAAATCAAAATAGTATGTTACATTCAACATTGGCAGCAGGCGTTTTCGGAATGGGCGGAGGAGAGCTGATCGTAATCGCCCTTGTCCTTTTATTGCTTTTCGGCGGTAAAAAAATTCCTGAATTGATGAAGGGTTTAGGTAAAGGGGTTAAGGAATTCAAAGACGGTAAAGACGGCATGGATAAAGAGCCTGCCGAGGCCGGTAAGGAAAGCAAGACTACTGTCTAGAATTCACTGACCAAACTTATCGGATTGGAAAAATACACTTCTCTGTCGGAGATTCAGGGACTTATTGCGCAAGGAGCAATCACCCTGCCCGATCTGCTCGAACACTATTTTATCCGCATCACGGAATACGAACACCTCAATGCATTCAACGAGGTGTTTTTTTCGTCTGCACGTGAGCAGGCGGCCGCGGTTCAAGCCAGAATGATTTCGGGCCGGGCCGGCAGACTGGCCGGCATGGTCATCGGCATTAAAGATAACATCTGTTACAAGGGGCATAAGGTTACTGCGTCTTCAAAAATGCTCGAAGACTTTGTGTCGCCTTATTCATCGACAGTAGTTGAAAGACTGCTGGCCGAAGATGCCGTCATTATAGGCCGGCTAAACTGCGACGAGTTTGCCATGGGTGGCTCGAACGAAACGTCCTTTTATGGGCCAGTCAAAAATGCGGCCGATCACACCCGCGTGTCAGGCGGTTCTTCAGGCGGCTCGGCTGTTGCGGTTCAGGCCGGCCTCTGCCTGGCGGCGCTGGGAACAGACACCGGTGGCTCGGTCAGGCAACCGGCGGCTTTCTGCGGTAAAATTGGCCTGAAGCCAACTTATGGCCGCATTTCTCGCTACGGTGTCATTGCATATGCTTCATCTTTTGACCAGGTTGGGACCATTACATCCTGTGTCGATGACGCCGCCTTGCTGCTCGAAGTACTTGCTGGCGCAGACGACTATGACAGTACGGTTTCGCAAGTACCCGTTGGCTCCTATCTTCCAAAACCCACTACCGGTCAAAAACGGCGCATTGCCGTACTTCGCGAAACGATAGAGAGCGAAGCGCTCGACCCGGAGATCCGTAGTGCGATCATGCGGTCAGTTGACACACTGAAAGCAGCCGGTCATCAGGTTGACCTCGTGTCTTTTGACCTGCTCGACTACCTTGTCCCGGCTTATTATATCCTCACATCGGCCGAAGCGTCATCCAACCTGTCGCGTTATGACGGGGTGCATTACGGCTACAGGAATAAAGAAGCTGCAGGCCTCAACGAGCTGTACAAACGCTCGCGTGCCGAAGGCTTCGGCGAGGAAGTAAAAAAACGCATCATGCTGGGCACCTTCGTGCTGAGCGCCGGGTATTATGACGCTTATTACCAAAAAGCCCAGCAGGTACGTCAGATGATCAGGAAACAGGTAGATAAAATCCTTTCTGCCTACGACTTTATCCTGAGCCCGGTTAGCCCGACACCGGCTTTTAAGATCGGCGAAAACATCAAGGATCCGCTTGTCATGTACATGGAAGATATTTTCACCGTACTGGCGCCACTAGCAGGTAACCCGGCCATTGCTTTGCCCCTGGGCAATAATTCTGAAGAGCTGCCGTTAAGTGTTCAGTTTCTGGCCAAACACTTTGATGAAGAAGGGCTCTTATCTTTCTCCAGGCATTTCCTGGAGCTCACAGAACAGTAACTAATTTTTTTGACATCGTGGCACCAGCTGCATCCAAACATCTTGCTCATGCAAAAAAAATTACTTCTATGCATCTTCCCGATATTCCTGCTTATCGTCGGTTGTGGCATCTCGTCTTTGCAGGCGCAGCAGTTTTTTAAAAGAGATTCAGTTAAACCGATCGGTACGGCAAACTTCCTGCAGCCCGGATCAGACACGACGGCTGTGCCGCAGGTTGCAGAGACGCCCTTTGCTTACGGGTCAAATTACATCTATAAACTGCGGCTCGATTCCATTCAGAAACTCATTCCGCTTCCCTACAACGAGTACGTTCAGAAGTATATCGACATTTACAGCCAGCGCAAAGACATGATGGGGCGCATGATGGGCCTCTCAGAATACTATTTCCCGATCTTTGAACGGGCATTGAAAGACATGAACATGCCGGCAGAACTGAAATATCTGCCAATTATTGAATCGTCAATGAACCCGCATGCCGTATCGCGCGTTGGCGCTACCGGTCTGTGGCAGTTTATGTTTGCTACTGCCAAGGCATACGGACTCGGAATCGACGCATATATAGACGAACGCAAGGATCCCATCAGCGCAAGTTATGCCGCCGCTGCCTATTTCAGGGACTCTTATGAGGAACTGGGTGACTGGCTCCTGGCTATTGCTGCATACAATTGTGGCAAGGGCAATGTGGACCGTGCCATTCGGCGGGCCGGATCGCGGGATTTCTGGGACATCAGGCCCTTTCTGCCAAATGAAACCCGCAATTACGTTCCTGCCTTTATTGCCGCGGTTTACGTTATGAACTATGCGGGGAAACACCAGATCAATGCACATAAAAACCCGATGCATTATCAGACAGATACAATGCTGGTCAGTAAAATGGTCTCCCTGCCGGCCCTGGCACGTGCAATGGATTTCGATGAAAATGCGCTTTGGGCGCTGAACCCTTCGTACCGTAAAAAGGTAGTGAACGGTTCGCCTAAAAATCCACGGCGTATTGTACTGCCCAAACTGGCTCAATACAATTATGCCCGGGTGTATGATGTGCTGAATGCCGAGGGTGTTTTGCCTGAACCTGCGTTGCAGCTGGCAAAACACGAAGCAGTGATCAGAACGGCTAACCTGACGAGGCCGGCAGCGACACTCCGGTACCATAAGGTTAAAGCCGGGCAAAGTCTGGGCACGATTGCCGAACAATACGGTGTGGAGGTACAGGACCTGAAGGTCTGGAACAACCTGGTCAGCAACACGATCGTACCTGCGCAAATCCTTAAAGTCTATCCTTTGAAAAAGGAAGAGAAACAGCTGCAGCCGGTTTCCCGTTTTGTAACCTATAAAGTGAAACTCGGTGATACGCTTTCAGGAATTGCAGAAAAATTTGAGGGAATCACAGTTTACGAGATCAAGAAGATGAACGGCCTGAAAAAAAGTGCGCTCCAGCCAGGTATGGTCCTAAAGATTCAAAAAGGATAATGCGCAGGCCCTACCACGTTTTTCAAAATTAAATGATTTGAAACCTTCTGTTGCGATATTATTAAGATATTGTAACAATATAGGTGGTAATCGAAATAATAACAAACCTTGCTCTGTTTCTTTGCCGGTAAAAGTCCTAAACTTGTTTCAAAATGAAACCCCATGGACAGCCGCAGAGCATTCATTAAAAAATCCATTCTTCTTTCGGGCGCCGCCGGTTTAGGCAGCGTTGTGCCCGGCTCCATACAGCGGGCGCTGGCTATTGATCCTGCGCCGGGCAGTACTTACCTGGATGCCGAACATGTTGTGATCCTGATGCAGGAGAACCGGTCTTTCGATCACTGCTTTGGTACACTGCAGGGCGTTCGAGGATTTAACGACCCGAGAGCCATTACTTTACCAGACCATAAACCGGTCTGGCTGCAAACCAATGCCCTGGGCCATACCTATGCCCCATTCAGGCTAAACATTAAGGATACAAAAGCCACCTGGATGGGCGATCTTCCCCACTCCCGGGCCAGCCAGGTCGATGCCTACAACGGGGGCAAGCATGATAAGTGGTTACCGGCCAAGGTTCCGGGCAACAAAAAATACGCAGAAATGCCGCTTACGCTGGGGTATTACAACCGTGAGGATATCCCTTTCAATTATGCCATGGCCGATGCCTTTACGGTTTGTGACCAGAACTTTTGTTCGGCAATGACCAGCACGACGCCCAACCGTTCATTCTTCTGGACCGGCAACATTACCCACCCCGAAGCCGGATTGCCAAAAGCGCACATCAGGAATGACAATTACAGTTATGCGAAACTGGGCTGGAAAACCTTTCCCGAACTGCTGGAAGACAATGGAATTTCCTGGAATTTTTACCAGAACGAGATCAGCTGCGGCGGCGGATTTGTCGGCGAGGAACGCTCCTGGCTGGCAAATTTTGGTTGCAACCTGCTCGAATTTTTTGCCGCCTATAACGTTAAGTTTGCGCCGAAATACCTGGAAAGCCTCAGGAAACAAATGGAAACCCTGCCGGGCGAGATCGCCGACCTGGAAGAACGCAGCCCCTCGAGTGAAGAAGCGGCGCGCAAAATCCAGGCAGACCTGAAAAAGAAACAGGAAGTGCTCGATAAAGCCAGGGAAGAACTTGGGCGTTGGGGCCAGGAACGTTATGCAAAACTTTCTGACCGCGAAAAACAGCTTTTCCAACGGGCATTTGTAACCAATAAAGCTGACGCGGCCTACCGCAGGGTCAGCAAAATGACCTATAAAGAGGGCGCAGAGGAGCGCGAAGTCACGGTACCGGAAGGCGATTTGCTTTACCAGTTCAGGAAAGACGTGAACGCCGGCAAACTGCCAACGGTATCCTGGCTGGCCGGTCCGCAGAATTTTTCTGATCACCCCAGCGCACCCTGGTATGGTGCCTGGTGGGTATCGGAGATTCTTGATATTTTGACGAAAAACCCCGAGGTCTGGAAAAAAACGATTTTTATCGTTACTTACGACGAAAACGACGGTTATTATGACCACGTTCCGCCTTATTCAATTCCTGACGAAAACAAGCCCGGCACGGGTAAAGTGTCTGCAGGCATCGATACCGAAATCGAGCATGTCAGGCTTGAGCACGAACTCAAGCAGGGCGTGCCTCAGAAACAGGCCCGGGAGGCACCGATCGGACTTGGTTTTCGGGTGCCCATGCTCATTGCGTCACCATGGAGCCGCGGCGGACGTGTGTGTTCGCAGCTGTTTGATCATACGTCGTCCCTTCAGTTCCTGGAAACTTTTGTGAACAGGAAATTTGGCAAGAACATTCACGTCGACAACATCAGCCAGTGGCGGCGCACCATTGCAGGCGACCTGACTTCGGCATTCGTGCCTTTCAGCAAGCAGCAGAAGAAAGTAGCTGCCCTTAACCGCGATGCCTATGTCGAGCGGATCCATAGCGCGAAATTCAAGAAAGAGCCCGGCGGGTTCAAGGCCCTCAGTACAGAAGAGATGGCAAAGATCACTGCAGACCCGGTGGCCTCGCCGTTTATCGCCGTGCAGGAAAAAGGTGTACGCCCTTCGGCCGCGCTGCCTTACCAGCTGTATGCAGAGGCCAGAAAGTCGGGAGGGTCGGTCGTTGTCACCTTCGAAGCGGGAAATGAAGTGTTCGGAAAACAGGCTTCGGGTGCACCCTTCAGTGTGTATGCGCCGGTCAGATTTACGCAGGATGGGGCTGCAGAAACCTTCAGAAACTGGTCTTTTGCCGTCAAAGCCGGCGACAGCATCAGGTATGAGTGGCCGCTTGCGGGCTTTGAAAATGGGTATCACCTGCGGGTCAATGCACCCAATGGCTTTTACCGCGAATTCCAAGGCGATGAGGGAGACCCCGAAATCGAGCTGACCTGTGAATATGAGGCCGATAAAAAAACAGGAAAGCTAAGCGGCAACGTAATTGTCAGGGCTGTTAATAAAGGCAGCCGTGCAATTGTGCTTGGGATAAAGGACCAGATTTACCTGAAAAAAGACTTTACGCTTGAGGCAGGAGCGAAAAAAACTGCGCAGCTGATTCTACCATTGGCTTCAAGCCACGGTTGGTACGACTTTGTGGTTTCGGCCGCAGGTGCGTCATCATGGTCCAGGCGGTATGCCGGCCGGGTGGAAACGGGAAAAGAGAGTTTCTCAGACCCTTACATGGGCAAGGTAACTGGTTAAGCCGGTTTCAGGCTATAATGACCTTGATGCCTTTTTCTTCCAGGAACTGGATGGTTTTATTGGGAGCTTTGTTGTCGGTAATGACATATTCAACCTGGTCAAAGGTGCAAATGCGGCCCAGGCCGCGTTTGTTAAATTTAGAACTGTCGGCCAGGATGACCACCGACTGGGCTGTCTCAATCATTTTCTGGTTGAGCGCAGCTTCTGCCAGGTTGGTAATGGAGAACCCGAACTCAGGATCGATACCGTCAACGCCGAGAAATACGAAACGCGAGGAAATTTCGGCCAGAACACGTTCAGCGTGGATGCCGGCAACCGATGAAGAGTTGGGTCTGATCAGGCCGCCAAGTTGCAGCACTTCAACATTTGGGCGGGTGCTCAGTTCCAGACCAACACGAAGGGCAGGCGTAATGACGGTGAGCTGGTGGGAGGGATGCAGGCAGCGGGCCAGTTCGAACATGGTTGTTCCCGAACCTATGATGATGGAGTCGTTCGAGCCGATCAGGCCGGCGGCAGCCGAAGCAATTTTCTTTTTGTCTTCAGCGTTGATGAACTCCTTTTCATTGATGGTGCGCTCGCTGGCGTAGGGATTGGTATTTGATCCGCCTCCACGTGTCCGGAACAACAGGTTTTTGTCTTCGAGCAGTTTAAGGTCTTTCCTGATGGTTACACCTGATACTTTCAGTTGCGCGCTGAGTTCATTGATGTCTACGCGGCCGTTTTCCTGAAGAATCTGCAAGATCATTCTATGCCTGTCTGTTATGTTCATATGATGCAGGGAATTGGTTAATCGCAACAAAGCTAATACAAAGATTTAAAAAACAAGCAGCACAGTTTATCTTAACCTGCAGGCAGCAAGCCGTTCCGCTAACCGGGGTACCCGGCTCAGAACCAGCAGCCTCAGATACGGTCCGGGTCATGTACTGAACTGCCATAAACAACGATGGCATGTCCCGGGCAACGATTTTAAACTAACATACTATCACTTGATACCTGAGTATGAAAACTAAACATGTAAACCGAAGAAATTTTATTCAGCTGGCTGCCGTGACTGGCGGCGCGCTGGGTTTGGGCTTTTCGCCGCTGCCTGCGGCAGCCAGCACGGCTGCAGCCGCCGACGAAACCGGCCCGCTGTTACTGACCAAACCGTACCTGCAGGCACCCGCGCCCGACGGTATGACCGTCATGTGGCTGACCAGCCGGCAAACGCAAAGTTGGGTCGAGTTCCAGGAAGCGGGCGGACCGAAACGCCGGGCCGCACACAGTCAAAACGGCATGTTCTCTGTGAGCGACCGCATTCAGCGCATCAGGCTGAATAACTTAAAGCCAGGCACAACGTACACCTATACGGTATTTTCGAAAGAAATTACTGATTTTCAGCCCTACAAAATCACTTTCGGTCAGACCGTTCAGGCCGGGCCCTTCACGTTCAGCACGCCTGCTGCCGACAAAGAAGCAGTTTCATTTCTGATCCTGAACGATATTCATGACAGACCGGCTTCATTCGGGCAGTTGCTTGCCCTGAACAAGGATGAGAGGTATGACTTCGTGTTCCTGAACGGAGACATGTTTAACCACCAGATCGATGAGCGGCAACTCATAGACCACCTCATTGCGCCCTGTACAGACAGTTTTGCAAGCAGCAAGCCCTTTCTTTTCATTCGTGGCAACCATGAAACAAGGGGGCGCTTTTCGCCCAACCTGGGCCGGTATTTTGAAAACATAGACGGCGGCAATTACTTTGCGTTTGACCGTGGCCCTGTTCATTTCGTCTGTCTGGATACCGGTGAGGATAAGGAAGACACTGCACCCGTATATGCCGGTCTGGCCGATTACGACCGCTACCGCGCCGAACAGGCCGCCTGGCTGGAACAGCACATGCAAAGCAAGGCGTACCGGCAGGCACGGTTCAGGGTTGTACTGATGCACATTCCGCACTACCACTCGGGCGACTGGCACGGCACCATGCATTGCCGGCAACTGTTTGGTCCGCTGTTCAATAAATACAAAATTGACATGCTCATCTCAGGACATACACACCGCTATGGGATCCATGAGCCGCAGGAGGGACATAATTTTCCGATCGTGATCGGGGGCGGCCCTCAAGACGGCAGGCGGACCCTGATTCGCTTTAACGCCGCCGGGCGTAAGCTCGCAGTACAAATGATTCGTGATGACGGGCAGGTTGTGGGGAATTATGCCATTAACCGGTAAACTGTTTACTTCTCTTATTAATTTTAAATGATGTTCAGATCTATTTTCGCTGCACTTTTTGTGCTGCTTTTCCAACTGCCGGCCCGCTCGCAGGACATGCAAATCCAGGCCATTCAATATACGCCGGCTGCGTCGCTGTATGTCGAGGGCAGGTTTATGCCCACTAAAAAACCTTTTCAACGTGTTGATACGGCCAGTTATCCCCTTTTGCCACCGGCGGTAAAAAACCTGCTTACCAATTCTGCCGGTATTGCGGTCACTTTCAAAACCAACAGCAGCCTGGTGGCTGCCAAATGGTGCGTTACCAAAAGGAAAGTAGGCGCCAATATGACGGCCATTGCGTATAAGGGTCTTGATCTGTATATCAAAAACAAAGGTCTGTGGCAATACGCCGGGGCGGTTGGCCCTTCTGGCGATTGCAGCGAAGCAATCCTGGCCAGGAACCTGGGTAACCAGGAAAAGGAATGTTTATTGTATTTGCCGCTGTATGACGAGGCCCTCTCGCTCGAGGTGGGCGTGTTGCCCGGGTCAAAACTTGAGCCCTTAAAAGACCAGTTTCGCAAGCGGGTGCTGATCTATGGATCGAGCATTGTGCAGGGGGCATCTGCAAGCCGGCCGGGAATGGCCTACCCGGCAAGGCTCAGCCGCATGACGGGCATCAATTTTTACAATATGGGGCTTAGCGGGAATGCTAAAATGGAAAAAGCCGCGGCCGACCTCGTTGCCGGGATTCAGGCAGACGCTTATGTGCTCGACTGCGTGCCCAATCCTTCGCCAGAGCAGATCACCGACCGGGCGGCCTACCTGATCCGTACCTTGCGCGAGCGGCAGCCCGGAAAACCGATTATCGTGGTGCAAAGCATTATCCGCGAGAAAGGGTATTTCGACAGCGAAATAGGGGCAAAGATTGCCGCGCAAAACCAGGCCATTACAACCCAGGTCAATGCGCTGCTTAAAGCAGGAATGAAAGACCTCTACCTGATCAAGGCAGACGGCATGCTGGGTAGTGACCACGAGGGTACCGTAGATGGTACACACCCGAACGACCTTGGCTTTCACCGGATGCTCGAAATCTTAAGACCACAGATTCTCGCAATCTTAAAAAAGTATCCTGCCTTCAAATAATTGATCTTTCAAATCATTTTAGTTTCTTTTATTTTGTTTTAAAACATTAAAATTTGTTTATTTGATCCCAGTTGTCTAACCAAGTAGCTGTTGCTTGCAGCAAACAAAATAAACCGGTATGTCGGCATTTTTACTTCCTGAGCGCAGGCGCTGGTTAATTATCGGTGTGATTTTCCTGGCTATTGTTTTTAATTATGTCGACAGGCAGATCGTATCGATCCTCAAACCGGTATTAAAAAAAGAATTCAAGCTGGGCGACGATGGGTATGCCGTTGTTGTCAATATCTTCACCGTTTGTTATGCATTGATGTACCCGGTTACGGGCTGGCTGGTAGACCGTTTCGGGCCCCGGCTGGTGATGCTTTGGGGCGTGCTGACCTGGTCTCTGGCTTGTATAGGCGGCGGAATTGCGCGAAACTTTGCCCAGTTTACTTTTTTCAGGGGCCTGCTCGGGCTGGCCGAGCCATCTAATTTTCCTGCACAGATCCGTGTGGTAACCATGTGGTTCCCGGGAAAGATCCGTGCCACGGCCAACAGCCTGTGTGCAGCCGGCAGTTCAATTGGGGCCATCATCGCACCGCCATTCATCGCCTGGCTGGCCATAGAATACGACTGGCATACCGTCTTTATCGTTTCCGGACTGATTGGGGTGGCTATTGCCGTGCTGTGGTGGTTTGTATACCGCGATCCGCCCGGAAACATATTGAAGGAGTCTGCAGGCTCGGTAGTGGCGGCCGAAACAGAAGCATTTACCTGGCGCAGGTTGTGGACCACCCGCAGTCTGTACGGTGTACTCCTGATCCGTTTTATCAGTGACCCGGTATGGTATTTCTGCCTTTTCTGGCTACCCGGTTATTTGCAGGAGTCTTCAGGCCTCTCGCTGGCACAGGTTGGTATGGTAGGCTGGATCCCGTTTCTGGCAGCGGACCTGGGCGGTATTGGCATGTCTATGTGGTCTGACTGGCTTGTTCGGCGGGGCAGGGAACCGTTGAAAGCGCGTAAGATCATGTTAACGGTTGCAGCAACCCTGGCGCCGCTTTGTGCGCTCACGCCCTTTTTGCCGGGAGCCGCTATGACATTACTGGTTTTCAGCGTGGTCGCTGCCGTATGCCTGAGCTGGTTATTTACCGTGAGCGTGGTCATTGCCGAAGCTTTCCCGGTAAGAAATTCTGCAGGCGTATTGGGCATTGCCGGTGGTTTCGGGGCGGTCGGCGCCGTATTGTTTAATTATTTCGTAGGTCAGTATATTGGCTCGATTGGGGCGGGAAAACTTTTTCTCGTCATGGCATTTCTGCATCCACTGGCAGCGGTGGTGCTTTGGACCATGGTCCGGAAAGAGAAACCGCCAACAGCTGTCCAGGCATTTTAGCAAGTATTTATATGAAAAAGATTTTTGTAAAGGAACCGGAAAAGGAACTGCCGGTCCGGTTTGAAACCGATGTTCTCGTTGTTGGAGGTGGCCCTTCAGGGCTGATGGCCGCCATGGCGGCAGCCGGCGAAGGAATGCGTGTAACGCTGATCGACAGCCGCAGTTTTGTAGGCGGCAACATGACCATCGGTTTGCCGGTTCTTGGTTTCCTTGGGCAGAAAGGAAATCAGATCATCAAAGGCCTGCCGCAGCAATTTATAGATCGCCTGGCCGCCAGGAAGGGTGCCAGCGAACACCGGCCATGCCCGCTTCACATGAGTCTTACACTTGTGGAGCCGGAAGCTGTGAAAACGGTCGGATTGGAAATGCTGAACGAATACGGTGTACAGGTTCTGCTGTATGTCTTTTTTGCAGGCGTGGTCAAAGAAGGCAAT
Source organism: Pedobacter yulinensis (assembly GCF_003029735.1). Taxonomy (GTDB): domain Bacteria; phylum Bacteroidota; class Bacteroidia; order Sphingobacteriales; family Sphingobacteriaceae; genus Pedobacter; species Pedobacter yulinensis. The sequence continues at coordinate 143,468 of NZ_KZ686268.1, read as the reverse complement.
ACGGTCAAAGGCGTGATCATAGAAAGTAAATCAGGACGTGAGGTGATCCTGGCTCGAACCGTGATAGATTGTACAGGCGATGCCGACGTGGCCTACCGCGCAGGCGTACCAACCGAGCAGGGAAATGAACACGGCGGGGTGCAACCGCCCACCCTCATGTTTTGCCTGGGTGGGGTTGATACTGAAAAACTGCGCCTTAGCATTGCAGAAGAACCGCGCACTTACCTCACAGATTTTATTCCGAACGAATACTTCGGGCAGAATAACCAGTTTATTGTAGTCGGGTTGCGTTCGCTCATCCAGAAAGCACAGCAGGATGGACTTGAACTGCCAACCGAACGCACCATCGTGATTACTGGGCTTCGGGAAGGGGAGGTCTGGGTAAACATGACTCGGGTAAACGGTGTTGACGGGACCAATCCCGAGAGTCTTTCATTCGGGGAAATGGAAGGAAGGCGGCAGATCAACGACATCCAGAAATACCTGATCAAGTACGTTCCGGGTTTTGAGAGCGCCTACTTCAGCAAAATGGCGCCTTTTATCGGCATTCGGGAGACCCGGCGCATTGTAGGGAAGTACGTGATGACGGCCGATGATGTGCTTGGCTGTGCGCATTTCGACGATGCTGTAGCGGTGGCCAGTTACCCACTTGACCTGCATCACCCGGTAGGGGGAGGTTGTACGCTGCAGTGGTGTGGTGACTGTTATGACATCCCGTACCGCTCGCTCGTTCCATTGGCAGCAGAGAACCTGCTGGTTGCAGGCCGTTGTATCTCGACCACGCACGAAGCCATGTCGGCCATCCGGGTAATGGCGCCCTGCATGGCCATGGGTGAAGCGGCCGGCCGCGCGGCACGGCTGGCCCTGAAAAAAGGCGTAACACCTTCGGCCATTAATGTTTCTGAACTCCAGGCCGAACTGCGCGCGCATGGTGCCTATCTCCGTGAGCCTGCTGCAGGGGTTTTAAGCTAAAGCATATGAAAATACAAGAGCACCATCTGACACGGAGAAATTTTATCGGCGGAATTAGCGCCCTGGCCGCCGCCCTGCCGCTCGCGCAACTGCCTTTCGGGGCAGCTGCCTTCCCGGGAGGAGCCGTGAGGCGGGCACACCGCACCATGACCTGCAATATCCGCGTGGCACTGGCCGAAGACGATGCACAGGGGCTGGGCTGGAATCACCGCAAAGACGCCTGCCTGAAAATTATTGCGCGGCAGCAGCCCGACCTGGTGGGTTTCCAGGAGGTTTTAAAGGTTCAGGCAGATGACATCAGGCACTATTTTAAAGAATATGCGCTGATTGGTTTCGACGGTCCGGAAATGGATGCCCATGCCGGCGAACCCTACTTCGGCATTGCCAAAAACCCGGTTATGTACCGCAAATCCAGGTATGAACTCCTTGCTGCGGGTACCTATTGGCTGTCTGAAACGCCGCTTGTTGCCGGCAGCAGCTCGTGGGGAACAGCCCGTGCCAGGCACGTAAACTGGGTCCGGCTGCGCGACAAGTCAACCGGCCGGGACTTTCGCCTCGTGAATACGCACCTGGATCACAAATCGCAGCCGGCCCGCGAAAAACAAATCGCCTTGCTGCTCGCTGAGTGCGGCGAATACCAGGCCGATTACCCGCAAGTGCTAACCGGCGACTTCAATGCGCGCAGCAGCAATGCTGTTTACAGCTTGCTCGAAAAGTCTGGCTGGCTTGATACGCATAAACAGCTTCATCCCGCATCAAAAGCCTTTACTGTTCATGGCTTCAGGGGAAAGGCGTATCCCGAAACGCTTGAACCCGGTAAAACACCAGGAAAAATCGATTTTATATTTTTCCGCGGGCCTGTCGTGCCCTTGAGTTCGGCAATTATTGATGAGCAGCTGAACGGTCACTATCCCAGCGACCATTTTTTTGTGTCTGCAGATCTGCGGCTGGATGCCTATGAAACTCCAAAAGGCAAATAAATGAATATTTGAAGTCATCTAAACCGTTTTTGCTTTAATTATATTTTATTTTGTTATAATTGCTTATACAAACCAAACCTAAACCGAATACAAACGAACCAAAATGGAAGCAACACAAGTTGCCGGGCACTCGGCATTAGACCGGATCGGCATACCTAAAAATCTTGCCTGGGGCTATCTGGGTATCCTCATCTTTATGATGGGCGACGGGGTTGAGCAGGGCTGGCTGAGTCCGTACCTGATCGAGCGTGGCATGACGATACAGCAAAGCGCTTCACTGTTCACTGTTTATGGAATTACGATTGCCATATCATCCTGGTTCTCGGGCGTTCTGGCCGAAGGTTTCGGCCCTAAGAAAACCATGCTGATGGGCCTGATCCTGTATGTTCTCGGCACAGTTGGTTTTGTGGCCTACGGTATGCCCGACTTGAATTTCGGCATGATGCTGATCACATATGCCATACGCGGGTTCGGTTATCCGCTATTTGCTTATTCATTCCTGGTTTGGATCACGTACCGGAGTCCGCAGCGAAAACTGGGTACAGCCGTGGGCTGGTTCTGGTTTGTTTTTACAGGCGGACTGAACGTATTCGGCGCTTATTACTCCAGCTGGGCCATACAAAACCTCGGCTACCTGAACACCCTATGGAGCTCAATTTTCTGGGTAGCAGTCGGCGCATTTTTCGCACTGGTGCTTAACAAGGATAAATTTGTTCCCGTTACAGGCGGCAGCAAGGCAGAAGAGCTGGCAAAAGGGCTGACCATCATCCGTGAGGAACCGAAAGTGCTGCTTGGCGGTATTGTACGGATCATCAACACCACAGCGCAATTTGCCTTCCCGGTTTTTCTGCCCACTTATATGGCCGCACACGGCTTTTCGACGACCGAGTGGCTGCAGATTTGGGGCACTATTTTCACAGCGAACATTGCCTTCAACCTCATCTTTGGTTTTGTGGGCGATCGCCTGGGGTGGCGCAACACGGTCATGTGGTTTGGCGGTGTAGGATGCGGCCTGACCACGCTGCTTTTTTATTACGCACCAGAGGTTTTTGGCGTCAGTTTCTGGGCGGTGATGTTTTGCGGCATCCTGTGGGGAGCCCTGCTGGCAGGTTATGTGCCGCTTTCTGCGCTGGTCCCATCGCTCGTTAAAAAAGACAAGGGTGCCGCCATGGCCATTTTGAACCTGGGCGCAGGCCTGGCCGTATTTGCCGGGCCGGCGATTGTGGGTTTGTTTATCGGTTCTGTTGGCAATGAGGGCGTTGTCTGGATCCTTGCCGGCCTGTACTTTCTGAGCGCCCTGTTGACCCGCTTTATTCATTTGCCGGATGGGGCCCGGACGGCCTTCTCGACCGAAACACCGCCGCTGGCCAGCCGACATCAGTAAGATAATTAAGAATAGCATATATACGATACATGAGAATACTTATCACCGCTCCGTACAACCAGGACGGGCAAAAGGAGCTGAGCGGAATTGCAGAAGTGGTTTACCGTTCATGGAAACCGCAGGGCCGGGCTTACAACGAGGAAGAACTGATGGCGCTGCTGGAAGAGACGGCAGCCGATGCGCTGATCACAGAACATGACCACGTTACGGCCAGGGTTATCGAAGCTTTTCCTGCCCTGCGTTTTATCGGCGTTTGCCGCGGCACCCCGTCGAACGTTGCGCTCGATGCGGCCGCGCGCCTGGGCATACCGGTGTTTCATACACCCGCCCGCAATGCCCAGGCTGTTGCAGAGCTGTTCGTAGCAAACGTCATTACGCTGCTTCGCAAAACAATTCCGGCCAGGCAGTGGCTGGTAGACGGCCGTTGGGACGAGGGTGCACATACTTCTTACCTGGAGTTTAAGGGTAACGAACTGGCAGGCAAATCTGTTGGCCTGGTTGGTTTCGGCGCCATTGGCCGTCGCATTGCCTCCATGCTTGAGAACTTTCCCTGCACCATTCACTTTTACGACCCTTATGTGACCGAATACAACCAGCGATACCGTCGTATGGAACTTGATGAATTGTTCAGCGAAAGTGATATTGTGTCTATTCACCTGCCTGTAACCAACGATACCCGGGGCATGATTGACGGTTCGCTGATTTCACTAATGAAAAAAGACGCCATATTCGTGAACACTGCCCGGGCGGCCGTTGTAAAACGTGATGGTCTGCTTGAGGCGATCGAGAACGGCAGGATTCGTGGTGCGATCCTGGATGTATTTGACCACGAACCGCCCGATGAGACTGATTACCGCCTGATCCGCCATCCGAACGTACTTGCTACGCCGCACACGGCAGGCGCGACAGACGAGGTTGAGGATCACCATGTGTCGATCATGAATGCACAGGTCTTAAAACATTTTGCTGCAAGCGCAGAACCCATCCAAACTAAATAAGACATGGCAAAACAAGCAGCATACCTGGTTATCGATATCGGCACGGGCAATGTCCGCGTTGCCGTCGCTACTCCCGAAGGTGCATTACTCGCCGTTGAACGGGCCGATGTGATTTACCACAAAGACGAACTGTATCCCGAGGCGCTCTATTTTGAACCCGGGGTGCTCTGGCAGCAAATTGTGCAGTTAAGCCGTACAGCGCTGGCGGCCTGCGGTGATGCAGCCATACAGGCGGTAACCGCTTCTTCACAGCGGGAAGGCATTGTGCTGACAGGCGAGAATGGCAAACTTCTTATCGGTCTGCCCAACCATGACCACCGGGGCCGTGAATGGGAAGGGCAGGTGAACGGCAAGGACCATATCTATGAACTGACCGGGCGCTACCCCTCATCGCTGTTTTCAGCACTGAAGCTTGTTGGGATCCGCGAACGCAGACCGGAGCTATTCAGCGCCTGCCGCAGCGTGATGAGCATCAGCGACTGGGCGCAGTACATGCTGTGCGGCATTGCCGGCTATGAGCATGCGCAGGCCTCAGAAACCCAGTTGTACGACATAGCGGGAAAGTGCTGGTCTGAAGAGCTGTGTGCTGCATTTGGTGTTCCGCAGCACATGTTGCCGGAGCTGCAACAGTCAGGCACCATCCAAGGCCGGGTATTGCCCCACATTGCGGCACAATTCGGCATTCCCGATTCGGCGAGTGTTGTAGTGGGCGGCGCCGATACGCAGCTGGCCATGCAGAGCACCAGGCCGGGAACAGGCGACATCGTCATTGTATCCGGAACGACCACGCCGATTGTGCGGATTACAGACAGTTATGTGGTCGACAGCCAGCAGCGCACCTGGTCAGGCAGACATACTGAAGAAAATAAATTTGTGCTCGAAGCCAATGCAGGGGTAACCGGCCTGAATTATCAGCGGCTGAAAGAGATATTTTATCCAAACGAAGACTATGATGTGATCGAGGCTGAGCTAAGCCGGACCGAACCTGCGCAATGCGTGGCATCGCTCGGTTCTCTGATCGCAGAAGAACATGCGCCGCTTACGCGCGGCGGCTTTCTGTTCAGCACACCGGTAAGTCACGAGTTAACGCGGGCCAATTTTGTGCGTGCAACGCTGTGGGATATTGCCTGCTGTATCAAAGAAAACTTTGACTGCCTGCTCGACGTAGCACCCTACGAACAAGATTACATATGGGCCTGCGGCGGCGGGTTTCAGAGCACGCTTATGCGGCAGTTCGTGGCCGATATGACAGGCAGGACGGTCCGTATACGCCAAAACTACCGGCAGGCCTCGGTAGCAGGCGGAGTCGTTAACTGTAACCTGGCCTTAGGACGCGACAGCGAGGTTGGCGGCGGGGCCGAATCGGTACAGCCGCGCGGCGATGCGCAGGTGAGGGCTTATTATGAGCAATGGAAAGCAACCCGCGAGGATCTGAAAAGCCTGTATGTTAAACCCGGACATTCAACATGGCAGCCTGCATGAAGAAACCATTCTTTATCGGTATAGACATTGGTACCCAGGGGCTGCGTATCCTGGCAGTGGATATAACGGGAACCGAACTTGGCGCCACTGAAGAGACGTTTCCGCTGAGCGAGGACCTCAGGCGCGAGCAGGACCCCTTGCTGTGGTGGACGGCCTTGAGGCGGTCTATGAAAAACCTGATCGCTTCGGTTGGCAGCGCCGGGCTGTCAGGCATTTCGGTCACATCGACTTCCGGTACGGTGATCCCGCTCGACGCTGCCGGCAACCCGCTTTACCCGGCAATTATGTACAGTGATACTCGGCAAAACGAGGAAGCAGCATATTGCCGGCAACTGGCTGCCGGATCGGGCGAAAAAGCCTTCGTGGTCTTCAACAGCTCGTGCGGGCTTCCTAAAATGCTGTGGTTCGTCAAAAATCATCCCGGTCAGGCCCGGCACATCCGTTATTGGGCGCATGCAGCCGATTTTATCGTTGGCCGCCTCAGCGGACGGTATGGCGTGTCAGATTATACCAATGTATTGAAGTCAGGATATGACGTTGCCAATATGCGCTGGCCGGAATGGATCACTGCCGGCTTGCCGGTAAAACAGGAATGGTTTCCGGAAGTGCTGCCTCCCGGCGGAATAGCCGGGCAGCTTGACCAGCACTTAAAAACTGAATTCGGTATTGAACAGGACGTTCCCGTGGCGGCAGGCATGACCGATGGCTGTGCCTCGCAGGTTGCCTCAGGTGCAGTGAAACCCGGACAATGGAACAGCACCATTGGGACGACCCTTGTTCTGAAAGGCATTACCACTTCTGTTGTTGATGATCCTCAGGGCCGGCTGTACTCGCACCGGCACCCTGAAGGATACTGGATGCCGGGGGGCGCTGCCAATATCGGCTCTGATTGGGTACGCAGTGAATTCCCGGGGACCGACCTTGATGTATTGACTGCTGCGGCCGTGGCGAAAGTCCCTACCGGGCAGTTTTCCTATCCTTTGATGCAGCAGGGTGAGCGATTCCCGTTTATTGCACCGCAGGCGCGCGGATTCGAGCCGGCCGGGCTTGACGAGGCAACGCGGTTTGCTGCGAAAATGGAGGGCCTGGCTTATGTGGAACGGTACGCTTTTGAGCTTGCGGCAGCGCTTTCGGGCGAGAAGGCAGAAGCAGTTTACAGCGCCGGCGGCGGAAGCAACAACCCACTTTGGTTGCAGATCAGGAGCAATGTGCTTAATTTGCCCCTGCACAAAATGGAGAACGTAACCGGAGCCCTGGGTGCGGCCATCCTTGCCGCATCGGCCACATATTTTGGCAGCCTGACCGAAGCGGCAGAAGCCATGACCTCGATTGAACAGACCGTCCTTCCGCAGCCGGAGCAGACGCGGCAGTACGAAACATCATACCTGGAATTTATTGGTCTCCTCAAAGAAAAAGGATACCTGGAAAACGAAACGAACTATGCTTGAAGTTTACCTGCTGCGCCATGGCGAAACCGCCTACAACGCACAAGGCAATAAATATTGCGGCCGTACCGATATCGGTCTTACAGAAAAGGGGCTGCAGCAGGCGCAAGCTGTGCGGGAGCAGCTTGCGGGCGTGCAGTTTGATGCCATTTTTTCATCGCCCCTGCAGCGGGCTTACCGGACGGCACAGACAGCCTCCGGCCAACCCGACGCCGTTCAGATCGAACCACGGCTTATCGAAGCCGATTTCGGCTCCTGGGAGGGAAAAACCAAGGAAGAATTTATCCCTGAAAACCCGGGCCTCTGGCAGGACTGGAGCAACGATCCGGGCAACACCAGGGCAGGTGGCACAGGCGAAACGGCGCTCGAACTGGTGTCGCGCATCGACGCTTTTTTTCTTGAACTGGTGCAGCGTTTTCCTGATGGCCGTGTAATGGTCGTTGCACACAACGGCGCCAACCGGCTTTTTATGGCTTATAAACTCGGAATGCCCCTCAAAAATTACCGTAAAATTGTCCAGGAAAATTCATCGGTTACCCTGCTCGAAATTGACAGCGCCGGCGAACTGACCCTAAAAAAGTTAAACAGCAAAATCTAGCGACAGTGATGAAATACCAACTCAAAACAGGCCTGCTGCTCGCGGCACTGCTTGCCTGCGGGCAATTGGCCAGCGCGCAGCAAAAAATGCATACGCTGAAGATTAAAAGCAGTAAAGATGCGCGGCGTTTCTTTAAGTACGAAGGCGACGGAACCATCCTCATCAGCGGGCACCGTGGCGGTATGGTCAAAGGCTTCCCCGAAAATTCAATTGAAACTTTCGAGAACACCCTGCGGCATACCCCGGCCTACTACGAGATCGATCCGCGCCTGACAAAAGACAGCATTCCTGTTCTCATGCACGATGCTACGCTGGAGCGGACCACCACAGGAAGGGGAAAACTGTCTTCATACACCCTGGCTGAGGTCAAACAACTGCAGCTGAAAGATCCTGAGGGCAACATTACGCCCTTCCGTGTGCCTACACTTGAAGAAGCGATTGTTTGGGCCAAAGGCAAAACACTGATCAACCTGGACAAAAAAGACCTGCCGATGGAGAAAACCGCTGCCATGATTGATAAGCACAAGGCCTGGGGCTGGGTGATGCTCACCGTGCACAATGCAGAACAGGCGCGCTTTTATTACGATAAAAGTAAGGAGGCAATATTTTCTGCACACATTCTCAATAAAAAGTCTTTCGAAGCGTATGACCGCTCGGGTGTGCCATGGAAGAATTTTATGGCCTATGTTGGACCGAAACCGACTCCAGAAAACCTGGAAATATGCAAATGGCTGCATGAGCGCGGTGTCATGGTCATGATCGGCACTGGGCCCAGCGCCGATAAATTGCCCGACCCCGAAGCCAGGAAAGCCGGCTACCAGGAAGTGGTGCGGGCAGGGTTTGACATCATCGAGTCTGACCTGCCAATAGAAGTTGCCGCAGCCGTACGCCCGCTTCAGCCCAGGAAAAGTAAAAAGGCCAGGTTTTTTAATTAGGCACCTTCCCTGATGCGCCTGAAAAACTCGGTCCGATAGGTTTCGCCCACAGGAATGCTGTTGTCTCCAATGTAAACGGCATTCCCGTCAACCATCCGGATTTTCCCGAAAGGGACAATGTACGATTTGTGAATACGCATAAACAACTGTGCCGGCAGTTGCGCTTCGAACTCGCGCAGCGATTGATAGGTAATGAGTCGCTGCGTTGCCGTGTAAACGGAGACATAGTTTTTTAAACCTTCCAGGTAAAGGATATCAGTCAGCTCAACACGTATAAACTTGTTCTTGTTGTCTCCTTTAATAAACAGATAGTCGGCGCCTGGCTGTGCAGACTGCTGTGCAGGAGCGGGTTGTTGGGGCAGGGCTGGCTCGAGGTGCTGGCTGGCCTTCAGGGCACTCCGGTAAAAGCGTTCGTAGGGAACCGGTTTCAGCAGGTAGTCGATCACATCCAGGTCAAAGCCGTCGAGGGCATATTCGGGATAAGCGGTCGTCAGGATGACCTTGCATTTGCCGCCGCAGATCTTAAGAAACTGGATACCCGTAAGCTCGGGCATCTGGATGTCAAGAAACACGAGGTCAATTTCGCCTGCCTGCACCAGGCGGAGCGCCTCGAACGGATCGCTGGTTACGCCCGCCAACTGCAAAAAGGGCGTTTTCGCAATATAGCCGGCAATTATTTCGGCTGCATACATTTCATCATCTACGGCAAGGCAACGGATCATCTTCTGGGCTTTGATACAAATTTAACTCAATCAAGGTGGATAACCAGTGTAACCTTATAGGTCTGGCCATTGTTCGAGATCAGCAGGTCATGCCGGTCAGGATAGATGAGGTCGAGCCGCCGTTGAATATTGGCCAGGCCGATACCACTGGAGTGATCTTTCTGCGCATGGCTGATCTTATTGCTGACGCTGAATTCAAGTCGTCTGGCTACGATCTTCAGGATAATCCTGACCGGTTTTTCGGGGTCGCGGACCACGCCGTGTTTGAAGGCGTTTTCCACGAAGGGGATCAGCAGCAGCGAAGCGATTCTCTGACCGGCTATTCCCGACTGCTCAAACCGGACGTAAAAATCAGGTTCAAAGCGCATTTTAAATAATTCAATATAACTCTCCAGGTAAGCGATTTCCTGCGAAACCGGCAGCAAACCGTCCGGGCTTGTATTCAGTGTGTACCGCATCAGGTCAGACATGCGCAGTACCGCGTTGGACAGCCTGTCTGATACCGGAAGGGCAAGTGAATACATGTAGTTCATCGTATTGTACAAAAAGTGCGGATTGATCTGCGATTTGAGAAAGGCCAATTCGGCCTTTTTTGCTTCTTCCCGGAGCCTGCTGTTGTTTTTCTCACTTTTAAAGCTGTGTTGCACACCCCACACTGCGCCGGCCAGCACGATAAAAGATGTCCCGTAATACAGGTTGTCAACAAAGTAGTACCAGAGCGGGGTGTCCTTGCTGTAATTGTGAAACCCAAAAACCTTCAGGTAAAAAACCTCTTCGATCAGATAACGCACCAACACAAAGACGCCCATGGCTATGATAAGTCCGGCGGTGAGTCGCAGTACCCGGTTCTTTTTTAGGAGTCCGGGGAACACCCAGAGGTAACAGATGTAAAACTCGATAATCTGTACGGTGGTCATCGACAACTGGAAAGCCAGGTCTGAAAAGCGAACCTCTTTTTTAAGCAGGTATTCGCCATAGCCGTAAAGCAGGAGCAGGGTCCAGCACGCGAGGTGAATTAAAATTGCAGCAGATTTTTTCATTCCGGTTTTTTGGATCTTAAAAGATCTGGCCGAAACTACAAAAAAGCCGCCTGATGCCTGAAATTGTTATCCGAACGGGCCGGTAATTTATCCCAGCAGGTCTTTTTTTGCTCCAATTGGCTTATGGTTCTGAATGCGGTGTTCGGATAATATTCTGCAGGGTTCAGATCATAATTTTTACCGGTTTTGCCGGTATCTGCAATTTTGAGCCAGATCAAACAAGCAATAAATATTCAAAACATGAAAAGACTTATAAAACCCCTCATACTTACCTTTGTCCTGTGCACGACGCTGTTAATGGCAAACGCACAGCAGCTGGAAATTATGGTGGTGGGCAGCTCGCACGACAATCCTGCCGGTTCAGAAGATTTCAACGCAGTGGTTTCGCGGCTAAAGACATTCAAACCAGACATGGTGTTCGGCGAGTATGTGCCTCCGCGACAGCTGGAAGAACTGGCGCCCGAAAATTGGGCCAGGCGGGCGTTTGCAAAAGGAAAAAGCTTTATGGAACGGCAGTTTCCTGAAAAAATAAACGACCTGGATCGCCGTATTGCGAGGGCAAAGCGATCACTGGCCAAACGCCCGGACCAGAACCGGCTGCGCATGGATCTGGCATCGTGGTACGCCCGGACAAACGACCGCGCCAATACGGAATATCAGGTTTGGGTTATTGAGCAGGCAAGAAAAAAAACATTTACGGCGGCAGACCAGGCCTATTACAATGCGCATTTCCTGAACCAGGATTCGTTAAAAAATGTTCGGTTGTACAGGCCGGCCAGCGAATACAGCACCATCTTTTTTCCGCTTATCAGTGAGCTCGGCCTCGATGGCATTGGCAGCATGGATTGTCAGAAATTTGATCCGGCCTGGTCAAAAGCCTGGGCTGAAACGGCTGCCGATATTCGGGCCCTTGCAAAACTGGCCAAGGCAGACAGCGCCTCGCAGGCCGCGGCAACGGTGCGCGCAATCGAAGCATTTGGCGAGTTCACGCCAGAAGACAAAAGAAAAATGAGCAAGTCTGCCTACGTAAACATGAATACTGATCGTTATGCGGAGTTAAACGACGCCTGGAATTTTTATGGCGGCAGACCGGCTCTTGTGCTTCCTGGTTTTCCTGCAGAAAAGGCCCGGCGCATGTATGCTGAGTGGACCAACCGGAACGAAGGCATGTGCGCCAATTTGCTGGAGCAGACACGCGCGGCAGGCGCCAGGCGGGTTGTTGTAGCGGTCGGTGCGGCGCATCGCAAAATCATGGCCGATATCCTGGCCAGGCACAAGGATGTAAAAGTGGTCAGTTATAATGATTTTTAATAACATACTGCAGACTGTGCCCGGGTTTTGTACGAAAAGTGCAGCCCGGGCGTTTTTGTTTCAGGCTGCCATGACAACCGCAAGCGTTGCAACACCACCGCCGTGGGTACGGTTATTGCTGAATGCCTGCAAACTCCTGCCATATAAATGATGCTGACCAGAATCCAGACCACATTTTTAGTTTTTGTTCTTTTTGTTTTTTCTTCCTGTTCTTCCGTTTACATGCCGAATGTACCCAACACCCCAATGCTGAGCAGCCAGGGGGAGTTAAGCGCGGGCGGCCATGTTTCCCTCAAAGGCAATGTGAGCGTGAATGCGGCCTACGCAGCGGGCAACCACCTCGGCATTTTGCTAAACGGTTCGATCATGAACAACCGGGGCAGCAAACGGGAATTTAACCATAACCTGATCGAGGCCGGTGCGGGGTACTTTACGCCCTTCGGCGAAGGCGACAGGCAAATTTTCGAAGTTTATGCCGGTTTTGGCCGGGGAAGCAGCCTGACAACGCGCAAAGAAGCAACGCCGACAGGCGTTACGGTGACCGAGCAACAGGATGTCGGTTTCAGAAAATACTTTATGCAGGTGAATTACAGCGCAAAAGATAAGGATGGTTTTCAACTCTTCGGAAAAAAGATTGAACTGAATTATGGAACGGCTTTGCGGTTGAGTTACGTGGACATGAACAGGTTCCTGCTCAACAACCAGGCGCATGCACCTGAAGACAACATCTTTTTTGAGCCTGTATTTTTTACCCGGACCGCGCTTAGCAAAAATGTGCAGCTGCAATACACCGGCAGTACAAACCTTGGCTTGCGCAACCGAAAATATTTAACCGCAGGCAATTCCATTTTTACGCTCGGCATTGTAGTAAACGTTGGCGGCAACAGGCCCTGAGCGCCACGCGTTATTTCAAAAGCTGGTAGGCAACCAGGGCCGCTGCATAGGCCAGGGCGGTCATGTATAGCAGCTGTATAACCGGCCATTTCCAGCCTTTTGTTTCGCGGTAAACCACAGCAAACGTACTCATGCACTGCATGGCAAAAGCATAGAACAGCATGAGCGATACACCTGTGGCAAACGTATAGACAGGCAGCCCAGTTACTGAATTCTTCGAAGCGGCCATGCGGCTGCCCAGCGTTGCCGAATCATCTTCACCGCCATCAACACTGTAGATCGTTGCCATGGTGCCAACAAAGGCCTCGCGGGCAGCGAACGAGGTGATCAGGGCAATACCGATCTTCCAGTCATAACCCAGGGGGCGGATAACCGGCTCGATGGCATGTCCCAGTATACCCACGTACGAATTTTCGAGTTTCTCGGTAGCCATCAGGGTTTGTATGTGCGTCGAATCGGCGCCAGGCCTGGCAAGCTGGGTTTCGTATTTCGAGGTAATGCGGTCAAAACGGTTTCCCGGCCCGAACGAAGCCAGCACCCACAGAACGATCGATATGGCAACGATGACTTTACCTGCTTCGAGAACGAAGGTCTTAGACTTTTCATACATGGTGAGCAGGACATTGCGCCAGCGTGGCGCCCGGTAAACCGGCAGTTCCATAATCAGATAAGAGCGTTCCCTGACCCGGATCAGCATTTTCATAACCCAGGCAACAAGCACGGCAGCAACGATACTTGCCAGGTACAGCAGCATAAGCGCCAGGCCCTGGGAGTTGAAGAAGCCAAAATAACGTTGTTCTGGCACCACCAGCGAAATAAGCAGGGTATAAACCGGTAGCCGGGCAGAGCAACTGACCAATGGCGTAACCATAATGGTGATCATGCGGTCTTTCCAGTTTTCTATGTTTCTCGCTGCCATGATAGAGGGCACGGCACAGGCCAGGCCACCGATCATGGGAACGACCGATTTGCCGTTCAACCCAACCTTACGCATCAGTTTATCCATCATGAAGGTTACGCGGCTCATGTAACCGCTGTCTTCCAGCACAGAAATGAATGCAAATAAAATTGCAATCTGTGGAATGAAAACAAGGATACCGCCCAGGCCGGCCAGAACGCCATCTATGAGCAGGTCTGTGAGCATGCCCGGCGGCAGGTAGGTATGCCCGGCTTCAGAAAGCCAGCCAAAGCTGCCCTCGATCAGGTCCATCGGTGTGCTTGACCACGCAAAAATGGCGTTAAATATAAAAAAGAGAATGCCGATGAAGATCAGGAATCCCCAGACTCTATGGGTAAGTATGCGGTCTACCTTGTTTGTAAAAGCAAACTGGTCGTGGCTGGGTTTGTTCTCGACCGTGGCCGACAAGACATGATTAATGAAGCGGTAGCGGTTAATCGTCTCGGCGGTTTGCAGTGAGCCGGATTCAAATTTTTCTTCACGGATGATTGTTCGCAGGCCTTCTACATGCTGTTTTTCCAGAAAAGATACCTGGTCTTCGCGGTGCAGCAGCTGCAGGGCATAATAATCGTTTTCGGCCCCAACCAGCGCTTTTACCCGTGCTACTGCCGGCATACACATAAATTCTTCGGCCTTTAGGACCGTTTTCTGAGTGGCCACCGGGGTGCAATGCTGGATCGCTTTTTTCAGTTCTTCTATGCCTTTGTTGCGCCTGGCCGATATCGGTACGACCTGCACACCCAGCATGTCTGCAAGCCGGTCTGTATTGATGCGCATGCCGGCGCGGTCGGCCATATCGATCATGTTCAACGCCAGGATAACCGGAAAGCCCAGGTCGGCTACCTGTGTAAACAGCAGCAGGTTTCTTTTCAGGTTGGTTGCATCGGCAATGACGACGATCACATCGGGGCCGCCTGAAGCGGCAAGCGTATCAAAAACAATATGTTCATCAAGGCTTTTGGGGTAAAGGCTATAGGTGCCGGGAAGGTCCATGACCTCTGCTACCCGACCATCATCAAACCGGATGGAACCCGTCTTTTTGTCGACGGTCACGCCAGGAAAATTACCCACTTTCTGGTTCATGCCCGTAAGCAGGTTGAAAAGAGTGGACTTACCCGTATTGGGGTTGCCGACCAGGGCAACCTTTAGCGATTTCTTCAAACCTATTGAATTAGAATAACTGCTGCTTCGCTTCGCCGAAGACACAACTGATAACCTGCCACCCGAATGGCAATGGGGTCGCCAAGGGGCGCAAAACGCTCCACCTCAACAACTTCGCCGGGAAGACAACCCATTTCCATTAGTTTTACAGACATATCTGCATCGCTGAATGAAACGATGGTAGCTTTTTCTCCGGGCCGCAGTTCTGAAAGATTCATGAGGCCGCAAGTTAGGCTTTATTTAAAACTATTCCAAATAAGGAAGTCAGAATACTGTCAGCAGAGCGTCTGCAAAGCCCGGTCTAGTTTCGCTGCCGGCCGCCTCCGCCCCGCATGCCACCGCCACTGCCCGGTTGCTGGTCGCGTGCCCCGCGGTCTCCACGCTCTCCACGCTCTCCACGCTCTCGGCGCTCTCCGCGTTGGCCTGGGCTGTCCGGCATGCGCCGGCGTGCACCGAACTGCCTGATCGTATAAGTAAAGGAAAACATGTAATACCGCTGCAGAACATTGTAACTGAGATCCTGGATGGTATTGTTGTTTGCCGTTCGGCTTATGCCCTGGTTCTGGTTCAGCGCATCGTTCACTGATGCACGGACGGTGCCCCGGCCATCAAAAAACTGTTTGCTGATGAAACCATTCAGCAAAGTAAATTCTCGGTCGAAATTCTCACCTCTTCCTGTGTTGGTGTTGTAATCGATATCCATGCCCAGCCGGATACTTCCCGGAAAAAGGTAACTGACATCTGCCGACGGGCTAAAGGTATAAAACCGCGTATCTGACCGAGGTTGTGCAGAATAGGTAGCGCGGTTGATCGCGCCGGAGAGCGATGCAGACAAGTCCAGTTTGTCGAGGCTTGTAACCAGGCGGTAGCCGTTCCTGAGCGACCAGCTGTTGGTTACATTACGCAATGAATTGGTAAAATTCACATCGCGGTCGTAGTTACCGCCAAGGTTGATATGAAAGTTGAGTTTGTTTTCAGGAAGCAGCGGCAGGCTAAGTGCTGTAGAAACCGAACCCGAATACACGCCGTTCACGTTAACCGGCGTAACGGCCAGCTTGCCCTGGTTGATGCCCGATGTAATCAGCGAGCTGCTGTTGGCAATGCGGTTGGACGTCTGCGTCAGGTTCAGGTTGATAAAAAGTGAACGGTTGCGCCCGCCGGTGAAAGCATTGTAGACCATACGCAGGTTGTTGTTGAACTCGGGCCGCAGGTCAGGATTGCCGACAGGGATACTTTGGGTATTCGTATTGTCTGGGATCGGCTGCAACTGGTTGATGTTTGGCTGATTGGTGCTTCCCCGGTAGTTGACAACCAGGCGTTTGCTGTTGCTGAAATTATACCTGAACAAGGCCGAAGGCGTATAGTTGAAAACGTTTTGTTTGAGTGTGGTATGGCGCGAAATGTTAATGTTGGTGCGGTCGCTGTTCTGCACGGCCAGGCCGGCGTTCCAGGTGAACTTTTTTCCGGTTTGGTTGAAACTGAATCCTGCTGCGTTGACCAGGATCGTGTTCTCGTACAGGTTAGTATAGGTCAGATCGATCAGGTCATACGCGCCCGACAATTCATTGTAATTGTAGGTATACCGTTCCGAGTTATTGTAATTGTAGCTGTTGCGGTAGTTGAACTCCAGGCTGAGTGTGCGCGACAGGGGTTCTGTGTACACCAGGCGGGAGGTATGGTTCAGCGAATAATTGTCGCGGTCATTGAGCTGGTTGGTGAGCCGGTCGGTGCCGCCATTCCCGCTAACTACCTCGTCTGCTATATAATTGTAGTTCTCTGAATCGTTCTGATTAATGCTGGTTTCGAGGTTCAGGGAAATGGTTCGCCCGCGGCGCATAAATTTGCGGCGCAGCAAAACGCTGTTATTTACCGACGGCGATGTGCCATCGTTTCGCAGTTCTTGCCGCCCACTGGTTACGTAACTGGAGTAATCGCGTGTATAAATGTTTTGATTATTGCTCTGATTGCTGGTGTAACTGAAGTTGGGCTGGATACGGATCGAGGTCAGTGAGTCAATTTTGGTATCGATCATGAAGCTGAGCCGGTGGTTAAGCCGTTCTGACCTGTTTTCCTGGCGGTTGTCAAAAATAGTTGTGATGTCGCCGAGCAGGTTCTGGGTCAGGCTGTTTTGAAGTCGGAGGTTGTTGCTGCTGTTAACAAAGTAACTCGCATTTATTTCGGTTTCATCATTGTAGGTATCGCCGAAGTTGATGCCGCCGGCATTCGTTCGCGTAATCCCAGGCCCTGACCTCCCGCCCCCCAGGCCGCCGCCGAAACCCTGCTTGTTGACGTTGTTCAACTGACCAAGCAGGGAAACCTGCCGCTTGTCGCTGAACCGGTTTACATTAATGTTCACATCATAACGTTCGTCGCTCCCGTAACCTGCCGTGTTGTTGCCAAAATAGCCGTTCTTCTTGCCTTTTTTTGTTGTAATGTTGATGATCTTAACCCGGTTGCCATCGTCAATGCCGGTAAACTTAGCCTGTTCAGACAGTTCGTCTATAACCTGGATCTTGTCAACCATATCGGCGGGCAGGTTTTTGGTGGCCAGCAGAGGGTCGTTGCCGAAAAATTCCTTGCCATCGACCTTTACGCGGGTCACCGTTTCGCCCTGGGCCTTAACAGTTCCCGCCTTGTCGACTTCCAGGCCGGGAAGTTTTTTGAGCAGGTCTTCAACTACGGCATTCTCTACTGTTTTGAACGAACTCGCGTTAAACTCGAGTGTATCTTTTTTTACCACGATGGGCGGCGCCTCTGACTTGATCTCGACCGTTTCCAGGTCAATACTGTTGTCGTCCATGAAGATATCACCCAGTTCCGCCGCCGGCTTATCCGCCTGAACGCTGAAGTCCCGGTTAATGGTTTTAAGGCCTACAAAAGCAATAAAAAGCCGGTAATTGCCAGGCTGCAGTTTAGTGAAAATAAATTTACCATCAGTACCGGTGGTGTTGGCGCCTACAATGCTGGAATCTTTGAGATTTTTAAGGGCGACGGAAGCAAAGTCGATTGGTTTTTTGTCTTTGCTGCTCATAACCCGGCCCGAAACGGCGCCTGTTTTATCCTGAGCATATAAAAGCGTTGTGCAAAGCAGGAGAAAAAGCGTAATGATTTTCTTCATTGGTTACATTTGGTGTTCTCAGTCTGACACGAAAAGCCGTTGAAGGTTTGGTTCGTGTCAGATTTTTGCCATGTAACAAATGAAATACAGAACGCTTACAGCCTGATCAGCCGGCGCCGGTGCCTATACTGTTTAATGCCCGCATAGAAGAGCAGAACCGCACAACAGATCAGGAACACGGGAAAAAGCCAGACGCCGCCAAGTTCATAACAAAGTCTTTCGATAGCATACATGCGGATGCTGCCGCCGGTCAATTCCCACTGCCGGAGGTCGTCGTAACGCAGCCAGGCCACTGCCACAAGCGCGGCAGCCAGCAGTCCCGAGAAGATCAGCGGAGGCCAGGCGCTTCGCGATGCTGCACCACTGTATTCGTAATCGGCATCGGTTGCACCATATTTGTCTTCGACCGGGTTTTTGTTGCTTTTCATAGAGGGAGAGTTACTTTTTATCGTGGTTGCGGGTAGCGCTCATGATGCTGCCCGGCATGTCATCTTTACTTTTCATGAGCCTGGAAAAGTAACCATACTTAACCATCGACTGATGCGAAATGGCGATGGGCTTGCCGTTGAATGCAGTGGTTTCTTTTTCGATTTCCTCCCAGAACCCATCGGTATAAGGATTGATGGGTTTTTCAGCTGTGCTGATGCGTGTTGCATTGCCTGCTACAACAAATACAGAATCTCCGGACCGACCGACAACCTTATAGAGGGCATAAACATCATTCGAGGCAGCAGCTGAGTTTTCATTGATTTTGACCATTTGCCCGCCGTCGTGGGCACGGTAGATATCGCCGGGAAGCGGTGCCGCAAGCAGGGCCTCTTTCTGTTGTTCGTTTGCTGCACGTTGTGCTTCGTGCCGCTTGCCGAAATACGTCACAGCGAGTATGACAAGCAGGAAGAACGCCGGTATCACGATCATTCCCCGCCACAGGCGTAACGGTGTACTGGTGGTGCTGCGGATCGATTTGTAGCGCTCCCTGAGGCTGCGGTCCCATTTCACACCCAGAATGCGGTCGCCACAGCGCTCGCACCAGGCAATGCCGAATTTGCCGGAAGGACACATCGGGCCGATCCACCAGACATAACGCTGTCGTACAGTGAGGTGGACACCGCCCTGTTGATTGCACATCGGGCATATAAGATCGGGACAAGCTTCAGTCTTGTGTTCGAGGGAGCGAATCTGGTAGATAAAGATCATAGGTTATGAGGTAATTTGAAGCTGCTGCCCCAAGTACACGGTTGCAGAGGCGCAGCTTTTCAGCAAACACGATTTTTTACCAAAGGCCATGCCACTAAATAGCACTGCTGTAAAACAAAAAAGGCCATCTGTTTCGGATGGCCTTAACCCTTGTCAGGAAGTCTTTAAAAACCTCCCCTGCGCATGCCGCCGCCCATGCCGGGCATACCCTGCTGCTGTGAATCATTATCAACTGTTCTGCCGCCAACCCGGTTCAGGTTGTAGGTAAAAGTGAGCATGTAAAAACGTTTAAGAACCAGAAAATTCGAATCTGTAATTGTACTGCTGGTCGATGTTCGGGTTACGCCCTGGTTCTGGTTCAGCGCATCATTAACCGACACCTTGAACGTGCCACGGTTTTTAAAAGCCTGTTTGCTCAGGTATGAGTTGACGATGGTATAGCGGTTATCAAAGCCAGGGCCGCGACCGGTGTTCTGGAAGTAATCGATATCCAAAGCAAGACGCACGTTGCCCGGAAACAGGTAGCTGATGTCAACCGTTGGATTTAGCGTATAGTATGTGTTGTTTTGGCCCGGTTGCGCAGAATAGGTGGAGCGGTTCAGTGTGCCCCTGATGCCGGCATTCACGTCAAACTTATCCATATTTGATACCAGGCTGTAGCCATTTGTGATTGACCAGGTGTTGGAAATGTTTTTGATGGCGGTATTGAAGTCCACATCGCGCTGATAATTTCCGTTGATGTTGATATTCAGGTTGAGTTTGTTGTTGGGAATGATCGGCAGCCCGAGATTGGCAAATGCATTACCGCTGTAAACACCGTCTACGTTAATGGTGCGCACGCGGATCTTGCCAAAATTGGTGTCTGCCGGGTTGGTTATCTGCACCCGTTCGCTGCTGAACGCATTGCTGGTTTGCGAGAGGTTAATAAAGGCGAACAGGGTGCGGAAACGCGTAAAATCAAAATTGTTGAACCGCAGGCGCAGGTTGTTGGTAAATGAAGGCCTCAGATCAGGGTTACCGACAGGCAGTGTAGTCGTGTTGGTGTTGTCTACAATGGGCTGAATCTGGTTGATACCCGGCTGCGAAGTGTTGCCACGGTAATCGATCTGCAGGCGTTTGCTGCGGCTAAAATTATAGCGGAACTGTGCGGTGGGTGTCAGGTTATAAAAATTCTGGTTGATCGTTGAATTCAATGTCTTATTG
The DNA here is from genome assembly GCF_003029735.1 of Pedobacter yulinensis. Taxonomy (GTDB): domain Bacteria; phylum Bacteroidota; class Bacteroidia; order Sphingobacteriales; family Sphingobacteriaceae; genus Pedobacter; species Pedobacter yulinensis. Next base: position 123,070 of record NZ_KZ686268.1, on the reverse strand, counting down.
ATGTTCTTGCGATCGGTATTCTGTACGGCAAGACCTAGGTTCCAGGTATACTTTTTCTGGATCACGTTGTAGCTCATACCCAGCGCGTTGGTGAGGGTCGTGTTCTCAAAAACGTTCGAGTAGGTTGTGTTCAGCAAATCATAAGACAAGGTGGCGGGGTTGTAATCGTAGGCATAACGCTCCGAAAGATCCTGGTTGTAGCCGTTTTGAAAGTTGAACTCCAGGCTGGCTACTTTGCTGAGCGGTTCTGTATAAACGACCCGGGCCGTGTTGCTCAGCGAATTGCTCTTGCTGTCGTTCAGCTGATCGGTTAGTTTCTGAAGGGTGGTTCCGTCAACGGTATTGTTGTCCAGGATATAATTGAAATTGTCGCCTGAATTGTCATTGATGTTGGTATTGATGTTCAGGGAAAGTGTGCGGCCGCGGCGCAGAAATTTCCTTCGGATGAGGATGTTGTTGCTAACAACCGGGGATGTTGAGTTGGAGGTAAGCCGCTGCTCGCCTACCGTATTCAGCGTATTGTAATTGCGCACATAGTTACTCAGGTTGCTGTTTTCATCGCGCGTAAAGCTGAGATTAGGCTGAATGCGGATGCTTGTCGCAGAATCGAGCCTGGTATCGATCAGGAAGTTAAAGCGGTGGTTCTCCCGCCCGGACGTGTTGTCTGACCGGTTGCGGAAGGTACTGGTGGCATTGCCCAGCAGATTGGTCTGCAGGGTATTCTGGTTATTAATAAAGTCGGTTTTATTGAAAAAATAGTTACCTGAAAGTTCCGTTCCGTCTTTGTAGAGGTCCTGGAAGTTCAGCCCGACGGCATTGGTCGTGGTTATGCCTGGCTGGTTTGCACCACCCCCGCCGCGTCCGCTGAACCGGATGCCTCCGCCGCCTCCGCCACCGAAACCGCCCATGTTACCAAAGTCTTGTTTGTTGACGTTGTTGAACTGGCCAACCAGCGTAATTTTCTGGTCATCATTGAACGTATTCACGAAAACTTTGCCGTCATACCGGTCGTCCTCACCATAACCGGCGTTTGCGTTTGCAAAATATCCTTTTTTCAAACCGTTCTTCGTGGTAATGTTGATGACCTTATTGCGGTTCCCATCGTCCACGCCGGTAAAGCGCGATTGTTCAGATTGCTCGTCGATGACCTGGATTTTGTCGATCAGCTCGGCAGGAATGTTGCGGGTAGCAATGAGTGGGTCGTTTCCGAAGAACTCCTTGCCGTCTACCTTGACTTTGGTCACCGTTTCGCCCTGTGCTTTGACGGTTCCGTCTTTGGCCACTTCGACCCCGGGCAGCTTTTTGAGCAGGTCTTCGGCAACTGCATTTTCCCTTACCTTAAACGATTTTGCATTGAACTCTACAGTATCTGTTTTTACAATGACCGGTGCGACTTCTCCTTTCACTTCGACCGTTTTCAGGTTTACACCATCCTGATCCATAACCACCTCGCCAATGTTTGCTGCGGGTTTATCGGCCGTCAGGCTAAAATCGCGGGTTGCTGTTTTTAGCCCCAGAAAAGCGATATACAGTTTATAGTTGCCCATGGCCAGGCTTTTGATGAGGAAAGTGCCATTGGTTTCGGTGGTGGTGGTGGCTACGACACTGGAGTCTTTAAGGTCCCTGACAACAACTGTTGCGAAATCTAGCGGGGTTTTGTCAGAGCCGTTGGTAACCTTGCCGGTTACAGAGCCGTTTTTTGACTGGGCCTGTGCCTGAAGGGTGGAGAGAATAATCAGGCATATAAAAAGCCCGGATGTTGTGAAGAACGTTTGTAGTAGTTTTTTCATCTTATAATATGATTCGCAAAATTATCTATCAGACTGCGAACCGGACAAATGGTTTGTTAATGAGGCTGGAAAGATGGGTAACAATTTAAATACACCTTGGCCGCGGATGCAGCATCAGTTGTGGTGGTGTGTGTCGGGCCGGGTCTGCTGACGAAGATGGGCGCGGTGCAGCAGGAGGTAACTGAACATACCCATGCCGATACCCAGGCAATCGCAAACGAGGTCCCACCAATCGGCCGACCGGTAAGTGAAGATCTTCCATTGCAGCACTTCGACGATGGCGCCGATGGCCGATGTAAGAAATGTGATTTTAAAAAGGGTGTAAATGCGGAGCGCAAGGTTCCGGTTTTCTACGATCTTGCCGTAAAGGACCAGGACTGTGAGGATAAAAAAGAAGCCGAGATGAACGAGTTTGTCGAAACCTTCAAAGAAAAAGCCGCCGGAACCGTCGTTCTCAAAGTGCCAGTTGCAAAGCACCAAAATAACAATGGTCCAAAGGATGGACCACTTCTGGTATTCCAGTGCCTTGCCAAAAGACATCGGTTAGGCGCCTACTAAGGTTTGGTAAGCGTCTGCTGAAAGCAGGGCGTCAACATCGGTCAGATCGCTGAGCGATACTTTAACCATCCAGCCTTGTCCGTAAGGGTCTGAATTAACCAGCTCAGGGTTGTTGTTCAGTTCGGCGTTCACCTCAAGTACGGTGCCGCTTACAGGCATGAACAGATCAGAAACGGTTTTAACAGCTTCAACGGTTCCGAAGACGGCTTCTTTGGCAACTTCTTCACCAACGGTATTGATGTCTACATAGACGATATCGCCAAGTTCGCGCTGCGCGAAATCGGTAATGCCGATGGTAGCTTCGTTTCCTTCAACCTTTACCCATTCGTGGTCTTTGGTATACTTCAGTTCTGAGGGGAAATTCATGTTTTTGATATTTTTGTCAAATGTACTCAATATGGGATAAAGAGTGAAACCGAAAAATTCTGCAGGGCCGACAATTGTTGACCAGAGGGGGAATTCGCCGGGATACAGTTCGAGTCCTGCAAAGTTGGTAACTTTTACAAAGTTACCAACTTTAAGTTAAAAAAATGCGCAAATAATTAATTTTTAGTTTAAAGTTGCTCTTAAGCTAAATCCGAAATTGCTGAAAGAAGTGTTAAAGGCCTGCGACGTATAGGGGCGGGTTACGTTCGAATCATAAAATAACCTGACATTAAATCGCTGGTTAATAACGTAATCAATATTCGGGCGCATCGTAATGTTTTTTGCGCCGGCAGAAACTTCGGCTTCGGCCACGTCAGCCCGGTAAATGACAGTCTTGTTGTCGCGAACGGCTACGTCTATGCGGAAATTGATGTTGTTATCCATCTTGAGCTGCTTGAACAGCCCGAATGGAAAACGAAATTTGTTGGTGCGGTAACCCAGTCCGAGAACAATGTTATGTTCTGAAAACTGTGCCAGCTGGCTATTGGCAAGGCTTAAGCCCAAGAGCCTTTCCCGGTTGATCTCGAAAGAAGCGGTCAGGTTATTTCGCAGTCGGGTATCGATTCCCACCAGCGGTACAAAACGTTCAGAGATGGCAACTTGCGAAAATTGATATCGCGGTAAAAAGTTGCGAGCCTCATCGCGCGCGTTCGGAAAACCGTTCGATTCCGAATAGCGCAGCAGGGTATTGAATGAGCCCACGCTGTACAATGAACTGTAGCCATGCTTAATGTCAAAAGACGTGAACGTCTCGGCCAGGAAGGGGATCTTTGACAGGCCCCCGTAAGTGAGCGACCAGTTCGGCAATGGAATCTTCGGGAAAGCGTTGAGACGCGAAGAGCCAGGGTCTGCTCCGGTATACGCCGCAAGAAAGGCGCCGACTACGACATCCTGTGCGTTCTGACCATAGCCGTCGGCAAAACCGCCGCTGGCTCCTGCGGAATTTGGGTTCATGGCACCGAGCCGGCCCGAGATCACCGCGCGGTTCGCCATAAAGCGGTTAAAAAGCCCCGATACGAGTCCGCCGGGTTTTTCACTGAATGCTGTGCCCAGGGCAATGAAAGACACACTGTAATCGCCGGTGGTCTGGGCCCCAAGGTCCCTGAAAGAGGCGGCCGAAGGATCGAACCGGAAGTTCGAGGAAAAGTTCCTGGTCTGGTTCCTGGTTGCGGTTATCTGGATGCGAAGGTCGCGCAGCGGTTCGACTTGTCCGGTCAGACTAAAATTCTCTTTGAGCGTATTGACATACAGCTGCGACTGCAGTGTATCTCTGGTGAGCCAACCGCTGCTCATGGCCATTGAACGGATGTCACGCTGGCTTCCGAACACAAAACCCAATCCTGGTGCACCCATGTCATCAATGCCGAAATAACGGCTTTCGGGTAAATAGCCGGGCAAAAAGGTACCTCTTACCTCAGTATAAGCTATGTTCACACTCTTGAGCGATGTTGCCAGTCCGGCAAGGAACCGGGCCATTGGTTTGGCGTCTGGCGCAGCCGCTTTTCTCAGTGCGGGGAACTTGTTATAGAGTTTGCTGAAACCAAGGGTAGGGTTGAGCTGAATGGTGCGCGAATTTTGAACAGTGTTGCCAAGGTCAATGCGCGGATCGCGGAGCGTAGAAAGCGGTTCGGTCTGCCAATTGAAATTGGTGCCGTAACGCGCCGCAAGCTCGATCCAGTCCAGCCCAGGGATCTTGGCAATGGGTACTTCATATGTTACATTCAGGGTGTGGTTGTAATTGGTCGTCCGCCCCAGGCGCAGCAGGTTCTGCCAGACGGTGTCACGTTTCAGCCCGTTAATGCGCCCCTCAGGTTCGTCTATGATCGAGTAATTGGTGGCATTGAAATCGAGCGTAAGCGATTTGGTCAGTTTCCATCCAATGCCGTAAACCCGGGTTACCTGGAAGTTTTTGTTGAAGGTGGTCTGAATTGGAATAAAGTTATTCGGATCATTATTTCGCAGGGTATTCTCAGCATAATACCGGTCCAGATCGATCCTGAAGTTGATAAAGTTTGGCCTGAGTGTAAAGTTCAGGTCTTTTAAAATGGCCAGCAGGTTGGATTTGATCAGTTTATCGAAGGGCTGGTAGTTGCGGGCATCGGCCGTGAACGTATAGGCCAGGCTGCCGCGAAAGCTGTTTTCAATGCTGCTTTCATTGATGAAATCGCGGTGCTGGTATTTTGCAAAGCCATAACTGACGCTCAGGTTCTCAATATCCCAGAGCCTTGCGGGTTTATTCGGGTCAGTTCGCTCTTTGTGAACGTTTGTAAAACTCAGGCTGCGGCGGGTCGTAAAATCCTGCGAAAAATTAAGGATCGAATCGCGTTGCTGCCTGTTTGATCCCTCGAGCGCGTTCTTTAATTCAATATCTGGTGTTCGGGGATTGAACTGTGGCGTGCTGATTTGCGATGAATAGCTTGCGAACATGGGGATACTGATACCTGTTTTCTGCGGAAAAAATTTTCCCAGTTCCATGTTCGAATTGATATCGAAGAAAAGGTTATCGGCCCGGTTCCTTTCGCTCACCCGGCGGTCAATCGACCCGAAGCCAATGGTCGACTTGCTTCCTGAAACGTTCAGGTCGCCCAGGTCTGCCAGCTTGGCGTTCATGCGGGCTGTGGCGGCCCAGCCTCCGCGTTCATCAAATTCGGTTAGCCGCAGTTCGTTAAACCATACCTGCGCCGTTTTGTCGAGGCCGTCATCGCCTGCAGGGCTGGCCGGGTTGCGCAGCGGATTTTTAACGCCTAGCATGATGATGCGTACCTTACTCATATCCGGCTGTCCTTTCACAATCACCACCTGGCCATTGGCCACGTACCTGTAGGGCAGGTTGATCGGCCAGGGCTGCCCGTTCAGCTGAACGGCATTATTCCGCGCCACTTTTGCCTTTTGAAACAGTTCCAGCTCCAGGTCCATGCGGTTCGCGTCGGGCCAAATGGCCCCTGGATCGCTGGTGCCCGGGCGCGTTACTTTTAGCGGAAGACTGTATTCATAATAGTTATCCTGGTTATCTGTTCCGATGCGCAAAAACGCCCAGATATCGTTGTCATTCAGCGGTGTCGCACCACTTGCCTCCGCATGAATGAACATCGCAAGGCGGCGGTATGACCTGAAATCATTGATGGCCGTCTTGAACGTTGCGCGGCCGTAACCATCGCGCAGGTCACGTACATTAAACACCAGCGACTGTTCATTCTGTCGCGTGTCTCCGCGAAAATTACTGAAATCCTGCTCACGTTCTATCCCGGGCGGCAGCACATAAGGAATCGGGCTTCGCCTGCCGTTCTCTTCAATGTTGATGGTGGCTACCTCGATTACCGAGTTGTCCGGTCCGGGGCTTTGCAGCGCCGGGTCGGTGATCACCTTATCGGCTTCGTTCTTTGCATTATATTGTCTCCAGTCGCCCCTTACCAATTGCAGTTTGGCAAACCGCAAAACCGCCGTATCGGCAAAATTGGTCAGAAACATCCTGAAGAAACGGATCGATTTGAAGTCCTGGATGTTCCCTACCTTCTGGTCGTATTGTGCCAGCGGCACCCTGAACTGGTACCAGGTTACCTGTTTGTTCTGCCCGTCGGGCGTTTGTACCCGCGTAACGAGTTTGTCAGTCACATATCCGTCGCCGACAGACATGTTTGGCACCAGGCTCACCTTGTACTGGAAATACTCGTCAGACTGGGTCATGTTGTTGTCGCGGTTTACATCTTCGCCATCCGGCAAGGCCGTGGCGGCAGCATTGTCTACACCAAGGTCCTGCTGCGCCTGCTGAGGTGTTTTAGAGTTGCCCTCGGTGCCGTTATATTTTTCATAACGCTGCAAAATGTTTGCGTTTACCTGGTCAAGCGCTGGTCCGCGGTAGTACACAAAGTCATCAGAGGAAGGGTCGTTGTCGAGACTCTGCGCCGCGCCGGGGTTCAGCTGCGCCCGGATCTGTGCCAGCGGATTGGCAAACTTGGTCAGTTCTGTCTGATTGTTCAATCCGTCGAGCCCCACATCCTGCGCACGCCGCGCATCGGGGTCATTGTCAAAAGCCTGCACCACTGGCTGGAGTTTCGGTACGCGGCCCCAGTTGGTTTCATCGTAACGTGTCGGGTCGCCATTGGCAGGAAGTCCGTTCTCCAGCGATTTGCGCCCGTCTTTTAAAATATCTTCAGAAATATTTCCCAGGTTAAAATACAGGTCGCCACCCTGCGATGCAGGTTTGTTCATAAACGGGTCCATGAGCCAGAACTCAATGTATTCAATGTTGAGCGATTCGAAATCGTTGGTTTCAATGCGTCGGTACATACCACCCCAGCGCGACCGCGGATTGGTCAGGCTGCCATCAGGATTGAAACCTGTGGTTACGTAATTGTACGGACCACGAATGCTCGGGTAAAAGGCCACATCAAGTGTCGGCAGTTGCAGCGGCTGCCCGGTAGCGATTTGCTTAAAGGGGAACACTTCATTTTCCCGCACCTCGCGCGTATAATGGTCTGAGCGCAGCGCAGCATTGGTGCGGATGTTGGCTGGCGTGAGCGAGGAGGGTGTAAAAAAAATAGGGTCAATGTTATAAAAGGCCAGGCGGGCACGGTTGTAGCCGTAACTCAGGTCGTTGATGCGCTGGGCTTCAGGAAAAAGCTGTGGTGTGCCCGATATCTGCCAGCTAATGGCCCCTTTGAGGTCGATGATTGAGCGGGATGCTTCGAAATCGTCCAGGTAACTGGTGCCGCCCCGGTCGCCGGCCATGTTCAGCGCGCGCGAGTGCCCTGGAACCAATTGGGCAAATTCGCCTGAAAAGGTAATGTTTGAAGGCGCTTTGGTCGAAAGAAAAGGCAACTTGTCAATGAGTTTGGTGAGAAAGCGCGACTGTGCGTTGTAATTCAGGTCGAGACCCCAGATGGTGTTGGAAATGGGCTCCTCGCCAATGTTGACCTTAGGCGTAATCGGCTTTTCGCTGAGGTTCATGATGGTGCCGCCCAGGTTCAGTTTGCTGTTTACACGATAATCGAGCCGGGTTCCGAAGAGGCTGCGCTGCTGCACGCCGAACAACTCGTTGTTTTCGGTCGTGATGCGGATTGGCTGGCCAGATGTCAGCAGGGCGGTGTTCAGGATCTTGACGCGCCCGCCCATATAATCGACTGTGAAATCGGTGCCTTCCTGCAGCGGAATATTCCCTGCAAACACCCGCACCGAGCCCTGTGGGACATTGAATGTATTCAGGCTGAAGTCTGAAGAAACTTCAGACTGGTACGTGCCGCTGATGATGTACCGGTTTTGTTTGGGGAAAAGCTGTTTGGCAATGACCTGGGTAGAGTCATACAGCGCAGGAAAAGTATATTTCTGGATCAGCGACTGCTCGCCCGGTGCGAACCGGGCCGCGAGGTCTGCGCCGAACGGCTCGATAACCGGGAAAATAAGCCTGCCGTTCAGGGGATCGATCGTGACGTATCCCTTCACCGTGTTGTCTATGGCCGGATTGCTGCCGGTCTGGCCGGTGCCGCCGCCGTAGCCACCGCCACTGTAGCTGTTTCCATAAGGGCCGTATGTGCTGCCCAGCGGATTGGCCATGGCAATAAAATCGAACACACCGTCGGGCTTTTGTTCCTGCTGCTGGTTCAGGCGGTCAAGCCCGGTCAGGTTAATGAACTGTTTATTGCCCGTGTTCTGCCCTTCTGTAACCAGCGGCTTTTCCACGCCCGAATTGTCATCTATGCGGTAAATGTTTAGTTTAAAATTCTGACTGCCAATCTGATACCCGCCCAGCAGGTAAATGTTTTTCATCATCAGGTCCCAGGTCGGCAGGTTGATCTTCATTGTCTCATTCTTCAGCATTTTCGTGAACAGCACTTTCGGATTGGCCTGGTCAAAAGACACATCGGTCGAAAATTCACCCACCTGGTATTCCACACCGTTATAAGTGTAACGATAAGCTACGGTGAGCACCTCGTCTGCGTTTAAAGGGTTATTGAGCGAAATGTATCCCAACTGCGGCTGCAGGATGTATTCGCGCTCATTCAGCCTGCGTGCGTACGTAAGTTTGTTGAAATTATCTGTCGCCCCGTTGGCCTGGAAATAAGCAATGACATCGTTTGAGTTGCTGAACCTGGCACCTGCAGGCAGATTGGTAAGCAGGTTGTTGGACTGCGGTATGCCGGCTGCACCGGCAAAGCCCGAAGGAACCAGCGAATAACCCGGCCCGCCCTGGATCTGCGCGGTATTGTAAGGGCTGTTTTCGCCGAGATCGAGCAGGGCAAGCACATCGCGCGAGTCCTGTGTCTGGCTGCTCTTGTTGGTGATCCAGACTTCGATCTTCGTGATGTTTACCGGCGACAGGATGTTCGGGGCATTGGCCAGCGCCTTGTTGTAATTGTTTCGGAAAAACTGGGCAAGGAAAAAGTGTTTGTTGGCTTCATAGTTATCGCCGGTAATGCGAAATTCATTTTGCTGGGCGCCATTGGTGATCTGAATTTCTTTCGACTGCGATTTTTGCTGGCTGAAGACGCTGGTTATTCCCAGCTTACCGAACTGCAGCTGGGTCTTGATACCGAACAGGGCCTGCGTGCCCGAGATCAGGCTGCCGTTGAGTGGCATGCTTACGTTTCCCGCTTCTATTTTTTTAATGATTTCGTCGGGTGCGCCGGTATAGTCCAGTTTGATCTGGTTTTCAAAATCGAATTGCGCTTCGGTATTGTAATTGGTCAGCAACTTCAGCTTGGTGCCGATATTGCCCACCAGGTTCATCTGGATGCGCTGGTTGAAATCAAAATTGGTCTGAACGCGCTGTCGCTCGTTGAACAGGGGATTCTCGTTGCGGTTTACACGGCCCAGAAAGGTAAGTTCGGCTTCGCCGCGTGGCTGGATATCGATGGTCGTGCCCCCGAAAATGCGCTCGAAAGATTTGCTGTTGATGCGCACCGCCGGGATGATACCGGTCTGTCTCACCTCGTTCAGCGTCGAGTCTGAAAAATTGCGCCAGTTTGCCGTTTTGATCTCGGCCGTAAGCAGGCGCTGGTACTGGTCTATGGTGAGGTATTGCGGCATGGCCACCTCGCGGCCACCGATCATTTGCCTGATCACATAACGTTTGTTTTCGGCATCAAATTCGACCACCCTGGTTAGATTTCCGGGTAGCGGCGAGAATGTGTTTCCCTTACCAAAGCCAAAAGTCTTCCTTTCCCTTAAACTAAACGTGTTTTTAAGGGTATCTGCGGGTGTTTTCGTTTGCGCAACCTGCGCCTGCAACGTCTGGTTGCCAAAAACGAGAAGACACAGGATGACCAGGCAGGTAAAGACTCTTCTCAAGCGGCTAACAATTACAGACTATAGGCTTTTCAGCGCGGCTTTGATCAACTGTTCAACAGACATTTCTTCATTGGTTTTAGTTATTATGGTTTCGAGCGCTTTATCGGCTGCATTGCGCGCAAAGCCGAGCATAACGAGGGCAGACAACGCTTCCTCTTTCCGTGTATGGTGTTGCGGAACAGATATCAGCGCGTCGGGTCCTTCTTTCTTTAGTTTGTCCTGGAGCTCGAGTACAAGCCGTTGTGCAGATTTTGCACCGATGCCTTTGATGCGCTGAATAAGCGGCAGGTCGCCCCTGATGATAGCGGCCTGGATCTCGGCGGGTGTGATGGAGGAAAGCATCATGCGCGCGGTGCCTGCGCCGATGCCTGATACCGAGATCAGGTGAAGGAACAACTTGCGTTCACCCTCATCGGCAAAGCCATAAAGGGTATGCGCATCTTCCTTCACCTGGAGCCAGGTATATAATTTCTGACGCTCGCTGTCTTTGAGCGCCGCGTAGGTGTTCAGCGATATATTGATGTGATAACCGACACCACCGGTTTCAATAACAACATGCGTGGCAGATTTGAAAGTGAGTTTGCCATCAATATATGCGTACATGGTCTATGCTTTTTTTGTTGGTTTTTTGAATAAGCCGCCTTTTTTGCGTGCTTCACCTGCGGCTTCTTTGGCCTGGGCATCTACAACGGCGATGGTGACCATGTTAACGATCTCCCGCACCGAACTGCCGAGCTGCACAATGTGTACAGGTTTTTTCAGTCCCAGCAGGATCGGCCCGACCGCCTCTGCACCGCCAAGTTCCTGCAGCAGTTTATAGGCAATGTTGCCCGATTCAAGGTTTGGAAATACCAGTGTGTTTGCCGGGGCGTCTGCAAGTGCGCTGAAAGGAAAATTTTCTTTCATCATCTCGCTGTTGATTGCAAAATTGCCCTGCATTTCGCCGTCGACCAGCACCTCCGGATGCTGTTCATGCAGAATGCTTGCCGTTTTTCGCATCTTTTCAGGAACGGCACCTTCGTTCGAGCCGAAATTGGAGTACGACAACAGGGCTATCCTTGGCTTAATATTGAATTTTTTGACCGATTCGTCGAGCATCAGCGTAATGTCGACCAGTTCTTCTGCTGTCGGGTTGACGTTAACGGTGGTGTCGCCAAAAAAGACCGGGCCCTTTTTTGTCATCATCATGTACATGCCGGCCACGCGGTTCACGCCCTCTTCGGTACCAATGATCTGCAGTGCCGGTTTGATCGTTGCTGCGTAATTTTTGGTCAGGCCTGAGATCATGGCGTCGGCATCGCCAAATTCGACCATCGATGCGCCGAAATAATTTCGGTCGCGCATAAATTTGACCGCATCATTCAGGGAAACGCCTTTGCGTTGCCGTTTTTTGTATAAAGCATCGGCATACCGTTTAACGCGCTCTGTATCAAGCATCTGGTCAACGATTTCAACACCCTCCAAGTCCAATGCGCTATCGGCAATAATCTGCTCGATCTTTTCGCGGTTACCCAGGAGTACCGGAATGGCAATATTTTCATCTTTAACGATCTGGGCGGCTTTGAGGATGCGGTATTCATCAGCCTCGGCGAACACCACCTTCTTCGGTGCGGAACGTGCTTTCAGCGTTAGCTTGCGCATAATGGCATCATCGAGCCCCAGGCGGCGGTTCAGTTCTTCGGTATAGGCATCCCAGTCGGCAATGACCTTCCTGGCTACACCAGACTCGATCGCCGCCCTGGCCACCGCCGTCGATACGTTTGTCATGAGCCGGAGGTCAACCGGTTTTGGTATGATGTAATCCTTACCAAACTTCAAATTTTTTGCATTATAGGCCATGTTAACGGCTTCGGGAACAGATTCCTTGGCCAATGCTGCAATGGCTTTGACCGCCGCGATCTTCATTTCTTCATTGATGGCTGTTGCACGAACGTCGAGCGCCCCGCGGAAAATGTACGGGAAACCGAGAACATTGTTCACCTGGTTGGGATAATCAGAACGGCCTGTGGCCATAATGATATCTTTGCGTGTTGCAATGGCAAGTTCGTAGGCAATTTCAGGGTCTGGATTGGCCATGGCGAAAACGATCGGGTTTTTAGCCATAGACGCCAGCATCTCTGCGCTTACGCAATTGGCCGAAGAAAGACCGATAAATACATCGGCGCCCTGCATGGCTTCTTCCAGGCTGTTCAGGTCGCGGCTGGTCGCAAATTCAGCTTTGATGGGATCGAGATTGCTGCGGTCGGTGCGGATCACGCCGGTGCGGTCGCACATGACAATGTTCTCCTTGCGTGCGCCCATTGAAACATACAGGCGGCTGCAGGAAATGGCCGCGGCACCGGCTCCGTTTACAACGATCTTTACCTTGTCAAGTTTCTTTTTCTGCAGTTCGCAGGCATTAATAAGCGCTGCGGCAGAGATAATGGCCGTTCCATGCTGGTCGTCATGCATGACCGGGATGTTCATTTCTTCTTTTAAGCGGCGTTCAATTTCAAAGCATTCAGGCGCTTTGATATCTTCCAGGTTAACGCCCCCAAAGGTCGGTTCGAGCGCTTTAACGATCTTCACGAAGTCGTCGACATTGGTTGTGTCGAGTTCCAGGTCAAAGACATCGATATCGGCAAAGATCTTAAACAACAGACCCTTTCCTTCCATGACCGGTTTTCCGGCTTCGGGACCAATATTGCCAAGGCCAAGCACGGCGGTACCATTGCTGATCACCGCCACCAGGTTTCCTTTCGCCGTATATTTATAAACGTCTTCCTTATTGTCTGCAATCTGCAAACAAGGCTCGGCTACTCCGGGAGAGTAGGCGAGTGTCAGGTCGCGCTGCGATTGCGTGGGTTTGGTAGGGATAACCTGTATCTTGCCCGGCCGACCCTGCGAATGGTAATCGAGGGCGTCCTGCTTTCTATTGGTTTTGCTCATTTTTTTTCTGTTGTAGCCGGCAAAGTTACGACTAAAGATACGACACGGAAAGGATAACTTAAAGGTTGTTGGGGGCGGATTGATGTTAGTTTTTTCAGGTCAGGGCCCGAACATCGCTGAAAACAAGCCTAAATGGGGCTGAGTTGCCCCGATGTGTAAAGGTCTGGAAAGAGCAGGGGCAGCAGTTCCTGGCAGCGCAGGTCCGGCTTTCTGCTGTAGCCCCGGCTGCGCCCGGGGGCTGCCGCGCCGGTCCGGTTTTATGCGGCACAGCCTGTAGGGATACGAACGGACTGCCCACCGTCCTGCCTCATGCCATGTTGCTTCGCGAAGCCTTGTCTCTTAACGGGCTTTGATCTGCTCGAGTATGTCTTCTACATATTTGCGTTCATTGGCAAGCCGGGGCACTTTGTGCTGACCGCCGAGTTTGCCTCGTGCTTTCAGCCAGTTGTAAAAGGTGTTCTCAGGCGCATTGTGAACCGTAGGCCGCCGAAGGGCCATATCGTTGAACCGCTTGGCGTCGTAATCAGAATTGACTTCGCGCAGGGTGTTGTCCAGGACGTCGATAAAACGCTCGAAATGATCGGGCTGTTTTTCAAATTCAATGATCCATTCATGGCCGCCCGCATCATTTCCTTTGAAATAGATCGGGCAGGCGGTATAGTCGCGCACAATGGCGCCGGTCTCTGTGCAGGCGCGGATCATGGCCTTTTCTGCGTTGTCAATAATGACCTCCTCGCCGAAGGCATTGATAAAATGTTTGGTCCGGCCCGATATTTTGATGCGGTACGGCGACAGGGATGTGAAGTGGATCGTATCGCCGATCATATACCGCCAGAGGCCGCCATTGGTGGTAATCACAATCGCATAGTTCTTATTCAGCTCCACCTCGTTAAGCAAGAGCGTTTTGGGCTGCTCATCGTCCAGGTTTTCAAGCGGGATGAATTCGTAGAAAATGCCATAGTCGAGCATCAGCAGCATTTCGTCAGAATGCGGCTGGTCCTGGATGCCGAAGAAACCTTCAGAAGCGTTGTAGGTTTCCAGGTAATACATATCTGCCGAAGGGATCAGTTTCTTAAACTGTTCCCGGTAAGGCGCAAAATTTACGGCTCCGTGAAAATAAAGCTCCAGGTTGGGCCAGACCTCAAGCAGGTTGCTTTTGCCCGTCATTTCGAGGACTTTTTTGGCCAGCACGATGGTCCAGGTCGGTACGCCCGAGATATTCGTTACGTTCTCATGAATGGTGGCCTCGGCCATTTTGTCCATCTTCTGTTCGTAGTTGTCCATCAGTGCGATAGACATGTCTGGGGTGCGCATAAACTCTGCCCAAACCGGCAGGTTTTTAATCAGTACGGCAGAAAGGTCTCCGTAAAAAGAATCCGTGTTGAGCTGGTTAATTTGGTGGCTGCCCCCCAGAACAAGGCATTTTCCGGTAAAGATCTGGGTGTTTGGACGGTTGTTGCAAAAGATCGAGATCAGGTCTTTTCCGCCCTTGAAGTGGCACTCTTCGAGCGATTCCTGCGATACGGGAATGAATTTGCTGCGGTCGCTCGTGGTACCTGAAGATTTGGCAAACCACCGGATCTCTGAAGGCCACAAAATGTTCTGCTCCCCCTGCAGCATGCGCTCAATATAGGGTTTGAGGGTATCGTAGTTCTGAAGAGGAACGCGCTCACGAAACTGGTTTGGGTTCAGGATGGTCTTATAATCATATTTTTTGCCCCACTCTGTGTTTTCAGCGCTCGAAATGAGGTTAAGAAACCATTCTTCCTGGACCTCGTGCGGATATTTTATAAAAAGCTCAATCTGGTGAATGCGCTTTTTCATGATCCAGGCAAAGATGGAGTTGACAATAGCCATAGTTAGAATTTTTTTCTCCGCAGCACAAAGTTCGAGCCGAGGTAAACTTTCTTGACCATTTCATTTGCTGCAAGGACCTCGGGGGTTCCCGCTTCCAGTATCTTTCCTTCAAAAAGCAGGTAGGCGCGGTCTGTAATGGACAATGTTTCCTGCACGTTATGGTCGGTGATCAGGATCCCGATATTTTTGTGTTTGAGTTTGGCCACGATAGACTGAATTTCCTCTACGGCAATGGGGTCTACGCCTGCAAACGGCTCATCCAGAAGGATAAAGTTCGGGTTTGCGGCCAGTGCCCGTGCAATCTCAGTGCGGCGCCGTTCGCCACCCGAAAGCAGGTCGCCGCGGTTCTTACGAACCTTGTGCAGGCTGAATTCATTGATCAGCTCTTCGAGTTTTTCCCGCTGTTCTTCCTTGGTCATTTTGCTCATCTCGAGAATGGCCAGAATGTTGTCTTCAACGGTCAGTTTTCTGAACACTGAAGCTTCCTGTGCAAGGTAACCGATTCCTTTTTGGGCACGGCGGTACATGGGGTCTGTTGTAATATCTTCGTCTTCCAGGTAAATGGTACCTTCATTGGGTTTGATCAGGCCTACGATCATGTAAAACGATGTGGTTTTACCGGCCCCGTTAGGTCCGAGCAGTCCGACGATTTCGCCCTGGCTTACGTTGAACGACACATTGTTTACCACTGTGCGCTGTTTGTACTTCTTGACCAGGTTTTCAGCTCTTAATATCATGGGTTGTTTATCCGTTCTGCGGCCTGATGGCCTTTATATTGAGTTGCAAGCGTTTTTTATCCCTCCAGGTATTCTCCTCAATCGTGTAACAAATGGAAAAGGGCATACCGGTACGCAGCGCGGGCAGCATATCTGCCTGGCCGAACGCAATGGCTTCAAAAATAGCTGAATTTTCCTGTTTAACCGCGAGTCTCAGGTGATTTCCGCCGACCACTGCAGGCTCAAAAGCGGCCATCACGTTTACACTAACAAAGACTGGGGCCATGTTGTGCGGACCGAAAGGTCCCATCTGGGCAAGAATACGGGCGAATTTACCGGTAATCTGGGCCAGCCCAAGCGTGGCGTCAATGGGAATGACCGGCGTGAGCAGGTCTTCATTGATGCTGGCTGCAACAACCTCTTCAAATTTTTGCCTGAACGCTTCTACGTTCTCCCGGCGCATGGTAAGACCGGCAGCGAAACGGTGCCCGCCAAACTGGTCGAGCAGGTGTGCGCAGCCCTGAAGTGCCTCATACAGGTCAAAGCCGGCTACCGAACGCGCAGAGCCGGCTACATGTCCGTTCGCAGCGGTCAGCACAATTGTAGGTCGGTAATATTTTTCTGTTAGCCGGGAAGCGACAATACCAATAACTCCTTTGTGCCAGCTCTCGCTGTACACCACGGTGGTTTTTTGTTTCAGCATCAGCTCGTCGGCTTCGATCTGCGCGAGCGCCTCGCGGGTAATGTCCTGGTCAAACATCTTGCGCGCAGCGTTTTTATCGTTAATGAGCAGGCTTTGGGCTTGGGCGGCTACATTTTCTGCCGAAAGCAGCATTTCTACGGCGTGGCTGGCATGATCCATCCGGCCGGCTGCATTGATGCGCGGACCGATAGAGAACACCACGTCTGTCAGGGTATAGCCCCCGGTCTTACCGGCCACCTCCATCAGCGCATAGAGGCCGCGGGAAGGGTTTTCATTCAGTTTTTTCAAGCCATGATAGGCCAAAACCCGGTTTTCGCCAACAACAGGCACAATGTCTGCCGCGATAGCGACCATAACCAGGTCAAGGTAACGAAGGGGCAGCGTTTCGTCTAAGCCGAGCGATTTGCACAAGGCCTGGGTGAGCTTAAACCCGATCCCACACCCGCAGAGTTCTTCGAATGGATAACTGCAGTCGTTGCGTTTGGGGTCGAGAATAGCCACAGCATCAGGAAGGGCGGGCCCGGGAAGGTGGTGGTCGCAGACAATAAAGTCAATGCCCTTTTGCCTGGCATAAGCCACTTCGGCGACAGATTTTATGCCACAGTCTAGCGCAATGATCAGGCTCGCGCCATGCGCCTCGGCACAGTCGATACCCTTGTAAGAAACGCCATAACCTTCGGCATAGCGGTCGGGAATGTAATATTCCAGGTGCTCGGCCAGACCGGCAAGAAAGCTGTAAACAACCGTGACGGCGGTAGTGCCATCGACATCATAATCGCCGAACACCATTATCCGCTCTCCTGAGGCAATGGCGCGCCTGATGCGTGCCACGGCAATGTCCATATCTTTCATCAGAAAGGGATCGTGGAGGTGGCTGATCTGGGGTCTGAAAAAATCGCGCGCAGCGTCAAAAGAGCAAATGCCGCGCTGCACAAGAATACGGGATAGCGTCTGGTCGATGCCGAGTTCCAATGCCAGTTTCCCGACCTGGTCTTCCGAACATTCCGGCACAGGCACCCATCTTTTTTCCATATCTTTGTCTTGAAGAGTCGTAAATATACATTTTTTTAACAACCCTTATTTCCGTGCAGGTTTTCACATTATACGAAGGTTCCTACTCAGTAGATGTCAGCAAAAAGTTTATCCCCTTTGATCCTCAGAAGGATAACCCCAAAGACCGGCCGGCTTCGCTTTTTATTCATGTGCAGCCTTTTTTGATAAAAACTGCTGCACGGTTGTTACTTTGTGACACCGGACTTGGCTACAGCAATGAGCAGGGCGAAATGGTTCTTCACCAGAACATCCGCAATGCAGGCTTCGATCCTGCAGATGTTGATCTTGTGCTCATGTCGCATCTGCATTTTGATCATTCGGGGGGCATGGTCGATAACCGGACCGGTGCCATGCAGCTGAGCTTTCCAAACGCAGAATATGTTATTCAGAGGGGGGAGTGGGAAAATGCCTTTGCTGGCAAGTCATCCTCTTACCGCACAGAAATTTTCGAGTTTCTGCAGCGCAATGCGCATCTGACATTTATAGAAGGTTCGGGAACACTTGTTCCGGGGGTACATTATGAACACACGGGTGCGCATACGCCGCACCACCAGGTTTTTTTGATCGAGGACGGGGAGGAAAAAGTGTTTTTTGGCGGAGACGTTTTGCCTGAACCTGAAGAGTTACAGCGGCGGTTTATTGCCAAATATGATTTTGATGGCAGGAAAGCAATGGAATTGCGTGAAGCCTTCGGAAACCGGGCAGCAGCAGAACACTGGCAGTGCCTCTTTTATCATGGCAAATCGAAAGCAACGGGTTTTGTGAAACAGGCAGAAGGCAACTTTATAGTGTATTAACTTTTAGGATTTATTTTAAGCTTTTTCGTTTGTGAATTTAACTTAAAGTTGGTAACTTTAAAGAAGTTACCAACTTTGCAGGACTCGAACTGCATCCGGCGCAGCCGCAATCTCCTGGGTAGGCAACAAATCGGACTTAAAGCAGCAGGTAAGTGATATTCCGGATTCTGCCTGGTAACTAATCCAGCGCGTCAAAAAGTTCCTTGAGCCGTTCTATGGCGAGCGGCTTTGAGATAAAGCCGTTCACAATGGCATAGGTTTTTGCTTTTTCAATGTCGTTTTCATACACCGAAGAAGACAGCAGGTACATGTGCGGGTTTTTATCGACATTCATTTTCTCATAAGCTTCGATGAACTCCCAGCCATTCAGTACAGGCATGTTGATGTCGATCAGGATCAGGTCGGGAAAAGGACCGTTTGTGTCAAGCATTTCCTGCAGGTAATCAATGGCGAGTTTGCCGTTTGCCTGCGAGGCCATGTCTACGTCGTAGCCCGTTTTCTCAACAATTTTTTTGATGATAAAAATGTTGATGTCATCGTCATCAATTACAAGGAGATTGATTTTTGACCTGGCCATTGAAAAGTTATAATTAAACAAGAAAGCTCTAAAATGCAAAACAGCGCTGAAAAATTGCTGCTGTATCAAGCTTGTTGCAAAGTAAAGTAAATAAAAAAAGCCAGCAAAGTATTACTGGCTCTGCTTTCTAATAAAGCTAGTTATTTTTTTGCAACCAGTTTGACTGCAAGTTCAAATTCGTCGTAAATAAATTTATCGCCGAGGTCTGAGAAGAATGATTTAGATCCGTATTTAATATCAAATTTGGTTCTGTCCACAACGATTTTGTCTGCTGTAGCCGTTACCGTGCCATCACTTCCCCAGGCAACGGTAGCCGGAAAACTGATGCTGTTTGTTTTGCCCTTAATGGTAAGATCGCCGGTAATGTTAACCTTTCCTGCAGCTGCAGGGCTAACTTTTTTGATCACGAACGTTGAGGTTGGATACTTTGCCGACCCGAAAAAATCGTCAGCTTTGAGGTGACCTTCCAGGCGTGCGCTTTTGTCTGCGTCTTTAATGCTGCCCATGTCGATAGTGAAATTGCCGCCATTCAGCTTTTTACCGTTAAAGCTCAATGAGCCTGACTGCAAGGCAAGGGTGCCATTATGTGAGCCGCTTACCTTTTTTCCTATCCACGTCAGGGTAGATTTTTCGGTGTCTACTTTGTAAACAACAGGTGCCGGCTTAAACGCTGTCATGACTGCGATAACCGCCACCAGGAGAACTGTACTAATTGTTGATTTCATTTTCATTTTATTTAGACCAATGGAGCTAAGTACAGAAAAAAACGCGGTACTTATGCCACAGAATTTTAAATTTTCAAGGAGCAGGAGCGGCAGCCTTGCAATAAACAAAGCCTGGCTGTATTAAACTCAGCCAGGCTTCGCAATGATCAGGCAGATCAGGCTACCGTTTCTTCTGCATAACTTTCAAGCGGCGGACAGGCGCAGATCAGCGAGCGGTCGCCGTGGCTGTCATTCACCCGGCCAACCGATGGCCAGAACTTGCGGCTTGCCACGTAAGGCAGCGGAAACGCAGCCTGCTGACGGGTGTATGTATGGTTCCACTCGTTGGCTGTAATGACGCCCTGCGTATGCGGTGCGTTCTTCAGCGCGTTGTCTTTTGCATCGGCCTGGCCAGCTTCGACCTCTGCAATCTCGTTCCTGATCGCGATAAGCGCATCGCAAAAGCGATCCAGTTCGTGCATTGGTTCGCTTTCGGTAGGTTCTACCATCAGGGTACCCGCAACCGGGAAAGATACCGTAGGCGCGTGAAAGCCATAATCCATAAGCCTTTTCGCAATATCAGTGACCTCGATACCGGCATTCTTAAACGAACGGCAATCCAGGATCATTTCGTGTGCGCAGCGCCCATTAGCACCTGAGTATAGCACCGGATAGTGTTTTTCCAGACGAGCCTTCATATAATTGGCATTCAGAATGGCATACCGTGTGGCGTTTGTCAGGCCATCGGCACCCATCATGGCAATGTAGGCATGCGAGATGATCAGAATAGAAGCAGATCCCCACGGAGCAGAAGATACAGCCGGGATCGATTTTTCATTGTTGATGTCAATGACCGCATGACCGGGCAGGTAAGGCACGAGGTGTTTGGCTACGCCAATCGGACCCATTCCGGGGCCGCCGCCGCCATGCGGAATACAAAATGTTTTGTGCAGGTTGAGGTGGCAAACATCTGCACCGATCGTTGCCGGGCTTGTCAGGCCAACCTGCGCGTTCATATTGGCACCGTCCATGTAGACCTGGCCGCCGTTCTCATGAATGATGTTACAAATGTCAATGATGCTCTCCTCGAACACGCCATGGGTAGATGGATAGGTAACCATGAGGCAGGAAAGCTCATTTTTATATTGTTCGGCTTTGGCCTTAAGGTCTTCTACATCAATGTTGCCGTTTTCCATAGATTTGACGACAACGATCTTCATGCCCGCCATGGCGGCAGAAGCCGGATTGGTGCCATGTGCCGAGGCAGGGATCAGGGCTACGTTGCGGTGGTGATCGCCACGGTCCTGGTGGTAGGCACGAATAACCATGAGACCGGCATACTCGCCCTGCGCACCTGCATTGGGCTGAAGGCTCATGGCTGCAAAGCCGGTAATTTCGCTTAACCAGGCATTAAGTTCATTGAAAACGTTGTAATAGCCCAAAACCTGGTCTGATGGCGCGAACGGATGGATCCTGCCAAAATGAGACCAGGTAACCGGGATCATTTCTGCCGTCGCATTGAGTTTCATGGTGCAGGAACCAAGCGCAATCATCGAATGACATAACGAAAGGTCTTTTGCTTCGAGCGACTTGATGTACCGCAGTATCTCGTGCTCTGAGTGGTATGAGTTGAATACAGGGTGTGTCAGGTACGCAGACCGGCGCTGTAAGGCAGCCGGTATGACGGTATCCACATCGGCAATAACTTCCACCTGGTCTGAGGCAACGGCTTTCACCTTGGCGAAGATTCGGGCAAGGGTCTTTACGTCGTCAAAAAGCGAGGTTTCATCGAATGCGATGGTGACAACAGAACCCTGATAATGCAGATTGATCTCGTTGTCCAGACACTCTTTATGTATCGGTCCGACCAGGTCGCCCAGGTCAAAACGAATGGTATCGAAGAAGACAGTGTTTAATTGCTTGTAGCCAAGCTTCTCAAGGGTTTCGGCGAGTGAGATGGCCAGGCCATGCGTACGCTCTGCAATTGCTTTGAGTCCGGCAGGACCGTGGTATGAAGCATAGAACCCCGCCATAATGGCAAGCAGGGCCTGCGCCGTACAGATGTTTGATGTTGCCTTGTCGCGGCGGATGTGCTGCTCACGGGTTTGGAGCGCCATGCGCAGGGCATAATCATTATGGCTGTCGATCGTTACACCGATAATCCGTCCCGGGATAGACCGTTTGTATTCTTCCTTGGTGGCAAAGTAAGCAGCATGCGGCCCGCCGAATCCCATGGGTACGCCAAACCGTTGCGAGGTGCCCACTACAATATCTGCGCCCCATTCGCCCGGAGGGCTGAGCAAGGTCAGGCTGAGCAGGTCGGCAATGACAGTTAATTTGATGTTGCTGGCATGCAGGCTGGCTGCAAACGCTGTATAATCGAATACTTCACCATTGCCGGCGGGATACTGGATGGCGGCACCGAAGAAATCTGCAGTAGGTTCGAACGACTGATGATCACCGAACACGAGCTCGATTCCGTATGGATTGGCGCGCGTTTTCAGGATGTCGATCGTTTGCGGAAACACAAGCGAAGACACGAAAAATTTGTTGGCTTGCTGGTTTTTGCGCAGGCTGTATTGCATAAACATGGCTTCAGCGGCGGCTGTACCCTCGTCGAGCAGGGATGCATTGGCAATCTCCATTCCGGTCAGGTCAATGACCATGGTTTGGAAATTAAGCAATGCCTGCAGGCGGCCCTGAGCAATTTCGGCCTGGTAAGGCGTGTATTGCGTGTACCAGCCCGGGTTTTCCATGACGTTCCTCAGGATGACGCCCGGCGTATGCGTGTCGTAATAACCCTGGCCGATAAAACTTTTAAAAACTTTATTCAGCAGGGAGGTTTGTTTCAGGGTCGCCAGATAGGCGGTTTCTGATTTGGCTGCCGGCAGGTTCAGTTTGTCTTTCAACCTGATCTTTTCCGGAATGGTCTGGCTGATCAGGGTGTCGACCGAGTCAACACCGATTACTTGCAGCATTTCCGCTGTCTGCTCCTGATCTGGCGCTATGTGCCTCTTTTCAAATGCTTCCCTGTATTGGATGTTCAAGCCCATGATTGCAATAAATTTGCGCAAAGGTAGGTATTTCGGGCGTGTTTTGGGGAGTTCCGCCTCCAGATTTAGCGGGCGTATTTTAACCTGGAATTGTCATTTTTTCACCGACCAGCCGTTTTCCTTTGTGTAGCGAAGTTTATAGGTTTTATTGATAAACGTGCTGTTAAGTGTCTTGCTGTCGGCCACGGCAGCGAAGTCAGTTGGTTCTTTTTTGAGTGAAAGTGTTACCTCAGCGCGGTTGCTGCCCACGTTTTTAAAACTCACCGGTTTGTCATCGGCCAGACGGTAGGCAAAGACGCGTACGGTGGCACGGTCGCGGGCCTGTTCAAGCACCAGCGGGCGAGCCTGATCGGTGAGTTTAACCAGGTATGTATAACTGCTGTCACGGCTTAGAAATTTCTTTTTTTGCTTCAGCGGCTGAAGCGCAATCAGCCCCTTTTCAGCGAGCTCCTGGTACACTTTAAGTTTTTCGCGCTCTTTTGCCGAACTGAATTTCATTTCTCCATACTGAAAGCGGCTGGTCTCAAATTCCGGATTGCGTTCCAGGTAATCGGTCACGGCTTCGGCTGCATCACTTTCATTGATGGCAGAACGGTCTGCACAGGCAACCGCAATTGTAAGGATGAGAAAAGAAAAGAGCAGTTTTTTCATTGGTTTAAGTATATCGGTTATGTTTTGAAATTGTTGTTAGGCGTGCTTATCCGTGTTTTGAACGGCAGGCATAGGTGCTGGCGTTAATAGGCGCTTTCACGCAGCTGATGCAGGTATTGCTGGATCGTATTCTCCAGTCCCAGATAAATTGCGTCGCAAATAAGCGCGTGGCCAATTGAGACTTCGAGCAGACCAGGTACCTGCTGGGCAAAAAAGCGCAGATTATGAAGGTCAAGGTCATGGCCTGCGTTGAGTCCCAGCCCAAGTTCATGCGCGCGGCGCGCAGCAGCAGCATAGGGGAGGACCGCTTTCTCGCGCGACTCGTAGTAATTGTGTGCATAGGCCTCGGTATAAAGCTCAATGCGGTCTGTGCCTGTTTCTGCAGCACCCTGAATCATTTCAACCACCGGATCAACGAAAATCGATACCCGGATGCCTGCTCCCTGGAATACGCTAACCATTTCGCGCAGGTAATCGCGGTGTTTGCCGGTGTCCCAGCCATGGTTAGATGTAATTTGTCCTTCGGCATCGGGCACAAGTGTAACCTGCGCAGGTTTGTTGGCTAAGACCAGGTCTACAAACTTTTGCTCGCGGCAGTTTCCTTCAATGTTAAATTCGGTTGAGATGGCCGCTTTCAGGTCATACACATCCTGGTAACGGATGTGGCGTTCATCAGGCCGTGGATGCACGGTGATGCCTTCAGCGCCGAATGCTTCGCAATCTAATGCCACTTTGACCAGGTCGGGATTGTTGCCGCCCCGGCTGTTGCGCAGGGTGGCAATTTTATTGATGTTTACAGAAAGTTTTGTAGCCATATACAGATGTGCAATCAGCTCAGATCTTCTTGCCAAGATAATAGATAACGACAAGCCAGATCAGGCCTTTGATCAGAAAAAAAAGAAAACCGGCAATGCCGACCTTCTTGAACCAGAAAATGATCTTTTCCTTGTTCATAACTGCGCTAAAGTTACAAAAACGGCGTGGCATCTTGCTTTCCGCATATTAATTTCTGTTCCGGTAAAATTATGCTGATTTTTGCCCGACCAGATACGCGCTATGCCATCAGAAAAATCGATGTTGTATTTATTAGGCCTGCTCATTCTTTTTGGCGCGGCCTCGCTGGCCGGACCGGTGATGGAGCCGGATGCGGCTTTGTATGCCTCCATAGCGAAAAACATTGTGCTGCGAGGCGATTGGATCAACCTGTTCGGCAATGGCGGAGAGTGGCTAGACAAACCGCATTTGCCGTTTTGGCTTGCTGCTGCGTCCTTCAAAATTTTTGGTTTAAGTGCCTTTGCGTATAAACTGCCGTCTTTCCTGGCTGGCCTGCTCGGCCTGGTTTACCTCTACAGGCTCGCCCTGCACTTGTATAACCGGCAAACGGCTTTGCTCGCAGCGGTCATTTATTTTTCCTCGCTACACCTCATCCTCTGCAATTATGATGTTCGTGCAGAGGTGTACCTGACGGCTTTCAGTGTCGGTGCATTGTACCACTATTTTCTTGCGCGCGGCGAGCGTTGGGTGTGGCACATTATTGCGGGGTCCTTTATGGCTGCACTGGCCGTTATGACCAAAGGCATTTTCGTGCTGATGCCCTTGTTTGGCGGCTTTATTTTGTACTGGCTGCTGACCGGACAGTGGCGCTCGCTGTTCAGCGCGCGGTGGTGGCTGGCTATTGCATTGATCCTGGCATTTATTAGCCCAGAGCTCTACTGCCTTTACCGGCAATTTGACATGCACCCTGACAAAGTGGTCTTTGGCCAGACAAATGTTTCGGGTATCCGGTTCTTTTTCTGGGACAGCCAGTTCGGGCGCTTTTTCAACAATGGCCCCATCAAGGGAAAAGGTGATCTGTCGTTTTTTATCCATACCACGCTATGGGCTTTTCTGCCCTGGTCGCTGATCTTGTTCGCTGCTGTTTGGCGTGACTTACGCCACATTAAACGGGTGTTAAATGCCAAAGCAATCATCTTTCTTGTTGCCGCACTTACGTTTATCATTTTCTCGCTGTCAAAATTTCAATTGCCGCATTACATCATTCTGATCTTTCCGCAACTCGCTATCCTGTCTTCAGCCTACCTGGGCACGTTGTCTCCGGTTGCCCTGCGCAGCTGGCGAAGTATACAGGCGATTATTTGCGTGCTCGCCTGTCTGCTGCTTGCGGTGATCGTATTTTTCTTTGGAGTGAAAGGCTCAGGGCTGTTCTACATCCTTGTCGTGGCAGCTGTCAGCCTGATTGCCTGGCAAGGCCTGCGGTCGGCCCAACGGGGTATTGTATGGTCAAGTGTGACCTTTGCCCTGCTCTTTCTCATCTTCGTTAATTTCTTTTTTTATCCGGCGCTGCTCCAATACCAGGCAGGTATGCAGGCTGCTAGGTGGAGTGCCGTTCAGGGTCTTAAAGGAAGGCCGGTAATTTATAAGCAGTTGATGAATGCCTATGCATTTGAATTTTACCATCCGGGATTGGTAGACCGGGCGGAGACTCCGGAAGCACTCGCTGAACTTCAAACCGACAAGCCTTTGCTGGTGTATGCAGACACGGAATCGGCAGCAGAGTTGGAAGAGCGGTTTGGTGCAGTGCGTTTAAAGGCGTTTAAGGGTTACCACATAACCCGTCTTAAGCCAAAATTTCTGAATGCAGCAACACGGGAAGGTACGCTGGATAGTTTTGTGCTGTTAAAAATTGAACGGTAATGGAAAAGGTTTTTTTTAAGATTCTGAAGTTCGGTGTTGTCGGCTTTTCAGGTCTGCTGATCGATTTTGGTACGACCTGGCTATTGAAAGACCGTCTTAAAACGAACAAGTACCTGGCCAACACTGTTGGTTTTTCACTGGCCGTGATCAGCAACTTCCTGCTGAACAGGTCATGGACCTTCCAGAGTCACAACATCCACTGGGAAGGGGAGTTTGCCAAATTCGTTGCCATCAGCCTGATCGGTTTGCTGCTGAACACGGGGTTCCTGTACCTGTTGCACCAATCAAAACTGAAGATGCCTTTTTACCTGGCAAAACTCTCAGCTACATTGATTGTATTCATCTGGAATTTCACGGCAAATTTCATCTTTACTTTTGTTTAGTTTTCATCGGTAAACGATTGATTTTTTAACTTAAAGTTGGTAACTTTATAAAAGTTACCAACTTTGGTGGAGTCGAGCTCTGCCAAATTCAATCCGCCTGTTTTGCTGCGAACCGATCCTGCTCAGCTTATGGCCGGTTTCGGCCGGTTACGGATGGCCCATTCCACCCCTGTAACTGATAGGCAACCTAAAGCGTACGCAGCTATGTCATTCCAACTGAAGAAGGTGCCCAGTACCGTTCGCGCAGCGGGGGAGTTTTCCAGTCCGATGCGTTTGACCAGGTCGAGGTATTGAGCAGTTTCAATGGCGCAGGCGAACAAAAAGACACCAATCAGTAATGGCCCTGGGGGCAGCGCCCAGAACGTCCGGATGAATGCGTAGATGAATATGACAACGAGGAAATCGCCGACATATGGCCGCACGAAATTATCATGTACGTAAAGTGCAATAAGTAACTCTGTAATGAATAAAAGCAGTGCAACCATAAAATAACCAGCTGACCAGCGAAACCTGATCCGGTTTCCATCCATGGAATCGAATGTTTTTGTCATGCGCACTTTGGGTAAAAAAAAAGCCGCCGGAATATCCGGCGGCTTTCGCATTTTTAACGATTAGTATCTGTATGCCTCTGGCTTGTACGGGCCTTCGACAGGAACACCGATGTAGTCTGCCTGGTGCTGATCTAGCACGTCAAGCTCAACACCAATTTTTTCGAGGTGCAAACGTGCAACCTTTTCGTCGAGGTGTTTAGGCAGGGTATATACTTTGTTCTCATAAGCATCCCGGTTGGTCCACAATTCAAGCTGTGCCAGCGTTTGGTTGGTAAACGAGTTGCTCATTACAAAGCTGGGGTGACCAGTGGCACAGCCAAGGTTCACCAGACGTCCTTCTGCTAAGAGAATGATGTCTTTGCCATCGATTGTATACTTATCAACCTGTGGTTTAATCTCCACTTTTGTGTCGCCGTAGTTCTGGTTCAGCCAGGCTACGTCGATCTCGTTATCGAAGTGGCCGATGTTGCAAACAATGGCTTTGTCTTTCATCAGCCGGAAGTGCTCAGCGCGAACAATGTCGCAGTTTCCGGTCGTGGTAACAATGATATCGGCTTCCTTAACGGCGGTTGCAAATTTTTTGACTTCGTAACCTTCCATAGCCGCCTGCAGCGCGCAGATCGGGTCGATTTCGGTAACAATAACCCGAACGCCCTGTGAGCTCAGAGACTCAGCAGAACCTTTACCTACATCTCCATATCCCGCCACAACGGCAACCTTGCCGGCCAGCATAATATCGGTAGCACGGCGAATGGCGTCTACGAGCGACTCGCGGCAACCGTACTTGTTGTCAAATTTTGATTTTGTAACAGAATCATTTACGTTAATGGCCGGCAGGTGAAGCGTGCCATTTTTCATGCGCTCATACAAGCGGTGAACGCCCGTCGTGGTTTCTTCAGAAAGTCCGCGGATCTCGCCGATCAATTCAGGGTACCTGTCAAATACCATGTTGGTCAGATCACCACCGTCGTCCAGGATCATGTTCAGGGGCTTGCGGTCTTCGCCGAAGTGCAAGGTCTGCTCGATACACCAGTCAAATTCTTCCTCTGTCAGGCCTTTCCAGGCATACACAGAAATTCCTGCGGCTGCAATGGCAGCGGCTGCATGATCCTGGGTAGAGAAGATATTGCAAGAAGACCAGGTTACGTCTGCGCCGAGCTCAACAAGTGTTTCGATCAGCACGGCAGTCTGAATGGTCATGTGCAGGCAGCCGGCAATGCGGGCGCCTTTAAGGGGTTTCGAAGGTCCGAACTCTTTGCGAAGGGACATCAGGCCAGGCATCTCTGCCTCTGCCAGTTCGATTTCTTTGCGGCCCCACTCCGCCAGTGAAATGTCCTTAACTTTGTAAGGTACGTAAGTCGTCTCTACTGATGACATGTTTATTTTTTTAATGAATTGAATCACAGCAAATTTGCTGCATGCTTACGGCGCTTTGCGCCACGCGCAAATACCGGTACAAATATCGGTGATTAATATGAGAAAGAGGAAGGCGTGTGTAAAATGTTGACATTTCGGCGATCGAAAACAAACCGGCGCTGCGCCCTCAACCTGCCAGGCAAGCAGTACGACTGGTTGTCGTGAATATCGTTTTATTGAAACGTGTATCTGCCCAAAGGCTGAGGCGTTGTTTACACGGTCAGGCACCTGGCTGGCTGCCTCTCGTTAGTTCAACGAAAGGTATCCTTTCGGGTTCACAAATTTCCCGTTGCGGTGCACTTCGTAATGCAGGTGCGGACCGGTGCTGCGGCCTGTAGAGCCGATGCGGCCAATGAGTTCGCCAACTTTTACCCGGTCGCCTTCATCTACATTGATGCGCGAAAGGTGACCGTACAGCGTTTCGAAACCATTGGCGTGCTTCAGCACGATACACTTGCCGTATCCGCCGCGATAGCCGGCAAAAGTAACGCGGCCCTGCGCAGTTGCCCGAACCGGATCGCCGGTATTGCCTTTAATGTCGATGCCTTTATGGCGCTCGCCGCCTGAAAAAGTAAAGGGGTTTTCCCGGTGCCCGAATGTCGAGGTAATATGGCCCGGGTAGGGAAAGCCAATGGGTGTATGGGCCAGGTTGAAAATTACTTTATTAAGGTATTCCTTATAGTAGTTGTCTATTTCCTCTTCCGTCAGTTCCTTCTTTTTCTGGTCGCTGAAAGCTGGTTTAAGGCCGCGGGCCTTCAAAAATTTATTGATTGTGCTGAGTTTATTGTCGATTTCAGCATAACGGTCCGGCTCTTCGGCTTTGACGGTATCAGTAGCCATCTCCTGCATTTCGCTTTGCACGGCCTCAAGCTGGCTGGCCAGGACCTGGCCCGATTCATACAGTTCGTTCCTGCTAATGGTCAGGTAAATAATGGATGTGACCATTGAAAAAAACACCAGTACGGCGGCTAATGCATATTTTTTCCAGTTGACGACAAACTTACTGGGAACCTCGATTGGCTGAATGGCATTCTTCTGCTCGTTGACAATAATGATTGTCGTTTTCTCTTTCCTTCTTCTCATCAATCCTTTGCGGTTTGCAGGTTGCAAATTTAACATTTTCAAAACGATACGACAATTTCGGCGAATATCATCCGATTGTTAATAATGGTTAGCTAAGGGTTTTTCCGGTTAGATTTAGCTAATTTTGTGATATTGATTTGAAAAACGAAATAATTTAAAAAAATGTATCCTGAATATTTAGTTGAACCCATGCGCAAGGATCTGACCGGCGCCGGTTTTGAAGAGTTAAAAGATGCAGCCGATGTCGACAACGCCCTGAAAAGCGAAGGAACCGTCTTGCTGGTTGTTAATTCTGTTTGCGGCTGTGCGGCAGCCAATGCACGTCCGGCAGCAAAAGCAGCCGCTGCGCATGAAAAGCATCCTGATAAACTGGTTACGGTTTTTGCGGGTATGGAAAAGGAAGCAGTAGATAAAGCACGAAGCTACATGATCCCTTATCCGCCATCATCGCCGGCCATGGCGCTGTTCAAAGACGGTAAGTTGGTTCACATGATTGAACGCCACCAGATTGAAGGCCGCCCCGCCCAAATGATCGCCGACAACCTGATCGGTGCTTTTGAACAATACTGCTAAGCTCATTGTAAAAATAAACAAAGCCATCCGCGAACCGGGTGGCTTTTTCGTTAAAAGTCCTTGTTGAGCAGCTTTTCCAGTTCGCCGAACGAAACATTCATCCGCACGCGACCCTGTTTGGCGTACGAAATTTCGCCCGTTTCTTCAGATACGATCACGGCAACCGCATCGGTGGTTTCAGAAACGCCGATCCCCGCGCGGTGCCGCAAGCCAAACTGCGGCGGCAGCTGGTCATTGTCGGTTAGCGGCAAAATACAGCTGGCGCTTTTGATTTTGTTTTCAGAGATCACCACGGCGCCGTCATGCAGCGGACTATTTTTTTGAAAAATGGCTTCCAAAAGCCGCTTCGATATACGGGCATTCACCGCTTCGCAGCTGTTCGCAAAAAATTGTTCGTCATAAAATTTAACGATCACAATCAGCGCACCCGTGCGTGTTTTTTTCATGCTTTTACAGGCATCAATGATCGGCTTGATTCGAGCCAGGTTGTTGCGCTCAATGTCTTTACGGCCAAACAGGTACCCCCACCAGGCCTTGTTTTTTTGCAGGAACGCGTTTTTGCCGATCAGCAGCAGAAAGCGCCTGATCTCGGGTTGAAAAATGATCAGCAGGGCGATAATGCCGACATTCATGAATTTGTTGATGATGGTCGAAAGCAGTTCCATCTTCAACGAGTCGACAACAAACCAGAGGATCAGCACGATGAACATGCCAAGCAGCAGGTTAACGGCGAGGGTGTTTCTGATCAGGTTATAAACATAATAGATGAGCACGGCGACAAGCACAACATCGACCACATCGGTTATGGTGATCTTAAGAAAGTCAAATTCAAAACCCTTCATTGCGGCAATTTAGAAAAACAAATCTACATATTGATGTGCATCAGCCGGTGTAAAGCTCACTGATGCGGATGCACTCAACCGCTTCACGTACGTCGTGCACTCGAAGAATGGATGCGCCCTGCTGCAGGGCAAGGGTATGGAGCACGGTGGTTGCATTCAGTGCTTCATCTGCTTTGATGCCAAGCGGTTTCCAGGCCATTGATTTACGCGACAGGCCGGCCAGCAAGGGCAACCCGAATTCCTGGAAACGATGCATTGACCGCAACAGGGTATAATTCTGCGTAATGGTCTTGGCAAACCCGAAACCCACGTCAATGCAAACATCTTTCACTCCTTTTTCTAACAGCGCTTCCACCTGTGCGGAAAAAAAGGCGTCCATCTCTGTGAGCATGTCATTGTACCCGGTGTGCGTTTTCATGGTTTGCGGCGTTCCGCGCATGTGCATGAGTATGTAAGGGACCTTCAGGCCGGCTACCGTGTCGAACATCGCCGGATCCAGGATGCCGCCTCCGATATCATTGACCAGGTGCGCCCCGGCAGCCACCGCCTCCCTGGCTACTGCGGCGCGGAAGGTGTCTGCAGAGAGGATAGCCTCAGGGAAGTGTTTGGAAAGGGCTTCGATAACCGGTATCAGCCGGCGCAGTTCTTCGGCGGGTGCAATGTCATCTGCCCCGGGCCTGGAAGAGTAAGCCCCTACATCGATAAAGGTGGCGCCTTCGTCCAGGAACTGCCCGGCCTTGCGCAGTGCAGCATCGATATCCTGCTGTCTGCTTGCTGCAAAAAACGAGTCAGGCGTAACGTTCAGAATGCCCATTACCCGCGGCGCGGCGAAGTCGACGGTTCGGGAGCCGAATTGCCAGTATATGGCCGTCGAAGGATTGCTTGTTGTCATGCTGCAGGCGGTTGAGGTTTGCGTTCAAAAATGTATCTTTAGCCGTTCTTTGCGGGCTGGGGCGCCCTGCAAACGGCGCTGCCGGACGGTCGGGAACAGGCCGTGACTGCAGCAAAAATACTTAAAAGCAATAATTATTTCTTTGGCACAAAAAAATACAGCGACAGAATTCGATGCAGTGATCGCTCACTGCCGTAACCTGTTCATCAAAAAAACAAAAGATTACGGCACAGCCTGGCGCATTCTGCGGCCGAGCTCAATAACAGACCAGATTTTCATCAAGGCGCAGCGCATTCGTACGCTTGAAGAGAAAAAGGTCTCGAAAGTAGGCGAGGGGGTGCTTCCTGAATATATTGGCATCATCAATTACTGTGTCATGGCCATGCTGCAGCTTGAATTGCCTGCTGAAACTCCCCTTGAATTGGACCCGGCCGAGGTAGAAAGCCGTTACGACGAAAAGATCAATGAGGTCCGGGAACTGTTGTTTGCCAAAAACCACGACTATGGCGAGGCCTGGCGCGACATGCGGGTAAGCTCAATCACCGACCTGATCCTGATGAAAATTCTCAGGGTAAAGCAAATCGAAGATAATGAAGGGCAGACGCTGGTCTCTGAGGGGATCAAGGCGAACTACCAGGATATGATCAATTATGCGGTGTTCGCGCTGATTAAACTCGGTCTGTAGCCATTGGTGGCGGCATTGGCAGCATAAAACTCAAAGAATATGAAAAGAAACTTACTCTTGTTTGCGCGGCTTTTTGTCGGTATCCTGTTTATATTTTCGGGACTGATCAAAGCTAACGATCCCCTCGGTTTCGGTTATAAGCTGCAAGAATACTTTGATGTTTTCCATATGGGTTTCCTAAACGGAATTGCCACTCTGCTGGCCATTCTGCTTTGTGCCCTCGAAATCCTACTGGGCGCACTCCTGCTGCTGGGCATGTCTGCTCGGCGGGTAGCCTGGGGCCTGTTGCTGCTCATTATCTTTTTTACGCTGCTGACTTTCGTCTCGGCAGCCTTTAAGGTCGTTACTTCCTGTGGCTGTTTTGGCGATGCCATACCGCTCACGCCCTGGCAGTCATTTACAAAAGACCTGGTGCTGCTGCTGCTGATCGTTTTTATATTTCGTGAAAGGAACCGGATCACGCCTGTGGTGCATCATCCGGGCCGGCGCGCCGGACTTTTTGCAGCCATCTTTACCGCTTCGCTCATGTTCGGTTCCCTTACTTATAACTATGGTCCGGTAATCGACTTCCTGCCTTATAAAGTGGGAGCAAACATTCCCGCGCTCATGCAGGTGCCTCCTGGGAAAAAGCCCGATGAATACCGCATCGTGTACCAGCTTAAGAACAGCAAAACAGGGCAATCGAGACAGATTACAGATGCCGCCTACCTGAAAGAAGGAATCTGGAAAGACGATGCCTGGAAAATAGTCGGCGAGCCAACAAAAGAACTCTGGAAAAAAGGCTTTACGCCCCCGGTTAAAGACCTCTTTATCAACGACGCATCAGGCACAGATTATACCCGCGAGCTGCTGGAAAATCCCTATTACAACCTGGTGGTGGTGGCCTGGAACCTGGATCAGGCCAATGAGCAGGCTATAGCGGCGATCAATGCGCTGGCCCTCAACGCCAGTGAGCATTTTAATATCCGGACGGTGTTGCTTACTGCCAGTTCGGCCAGGGATGCCGCTACTTTCAGCCGCAACCACCGCCTGTTTATGGAGGTGTTTTATGCCGATGCCGTGCCGCTAAAAAGTATGGTCAGGGCCAATCCGGGCGTGCTCCTGCTCCGGGAGGGCACCATTGTAAACAAGTGGCACTATCACAGCCTGCCTGATTTCGACATACTCTCTAAAAACTATTTTTCCAAATAATGCTGCGCTATACTTTTAGAAAACTGCTTTACGGACTGATCGTTATGGGAGGCGTGGTGGTCGTCGTGTTCGTGCTTTTTAACATCCTGCCTGGAGATCCTGCCCGCATGACCATGGGTCAGCGGGCCGACGTACAATCGCTCGAGGCAGTACGCAAAGAATTTGGACTGGACCGCCCCAGGCACGTCCAGTTTTTATTGTATGTAAATGACCTCTCGCCGCTCAGCTGGCACGAAGACACGCCGGCTAACAGGGAAAAATACCGGTATATCCGGCTGTTCAAAGCAGACGAACATGCACTGGCGCTAAAATGGCCGTACCTGCGCAGTTCGTACCAGACTCGTCGCGATGTTACGGCCATCCTTGCCGAGACCGTTCCAAACACCTTTATTCTTGCCGCAACAGCGATGATCTTTGCCACCCTGATCGGCATTTTCCTGGGGGTTCTCAGTGCCGTTTACAAAGATACGTGGATCGACCGCCTGGCCAATTCTTTCGCCATCCTGGGCATTTCGGCCCCCTCGTTCTTTGCGGGGATCATCATTGCCTGGATTTTCGGATTTTTGCTGAGCGATGTGACCGGCCTGTCCATGTCAGGCAGCCTGTACAGCTACGATCCTTTCCGGGGCGAGGTGCTTACGCTGCGAAACCTCTGGCTTCCCATGATTACCCTCGGACTCAGGCCGCTTGCCATCATTGTTCAGCTTACGCGCAGCGCGATGCTCGACGTGCTGGCGCAGGACTACATCCGCACGGCCCGGGCAAAGGGGCTCGGGCGCAGCGCCATCATTTATAAACATGCGCTTAAAAATGCGCTCAACCCGGTCATTACGGCCATTTCAGGCTGGTTTGCTTCGCTGCTGGCCGGGTCATTTTTTGTAGAATACATTTTTGGCTACAACGGCCTTGGGCGTACCACCGTCACCGCTCTTGAAATGTCTGATTTTCCCGTAGTAATGGGCTCGATCTTATTTATTGCTTTCGTATTTGTGGTGATCAATATCATTGTAGACATGCTGTACGCGGTTGTAGACCCAAGGGTAAAATTGAGCTGATGACCTCATCGGCATGAGTTAAAAAGTTTAAAGAGGACAGATGGAACAGCAAAAAAAAGGCATTATTTTTCTCATAGGTTTTATGGGCTGCGGAAAGAGCACGAAAGCCAAACAGCTGGCGCAACGCCTGAGCTGCCCGGTTATTGACCTGGACGATGAGATCGTGAAAGCGGCTGGTCAAAGCATTACCGACTATTTTGCCGCGCACGGCGAAGCCGGTTTCCGCATACTGGAACGGGAAACTTTGCATGAATTCGCCTATCCTGAAACCTGTGTCGTGGCAACCGGCGGCGGCCTGCCCTGCTTTTTTGACAACATGGATTGGATCAACTTGCACGGCAAAAGCGTTTACCTCAAAATGGAGCCTGCCCAATTGGTCTCCAGGCTCCAAAAACGCGAAAAAAGACCGCTGATTAAGGACATGGATGACCCCACGCTGCTGCAATTTATTGAACAGAAACTGGGTGAACGCGAACCATTTTACAGCCAGGCCACGTATATTTTGAACGCGTTTGACCTGAGTGCTGAAGAACTTGAAAAAACAGTGTTTCCCTAACTTCGAATCTGACCGCTGCCGCGAATTTGCCACTTATAGCTGGTTAGTTCCTGCAGGGCCATTGGTCCCCGCGCATGCAGTTTCTGTGTGCTGATCCCAATTTCAGCTCCCAAACCAAACTGGGCACCATCGGTAAATGCTGTCGATGCATTGGCATACACTGCGGCGGCATCTACCTGCTGAAGGAACTGGTCAATGTGCGCCGGTGTTTCAGAAATGATCGCTTCGCTGTGTTTCGAGCTGTATTCGGCAATGTGCTCCAGGGCCTCGTCAAGGTTGCGCACAGTTTTGACGGCTAGTCTGGCCGACAGAAACTCCGTGCCAAAATGTTCGGGAGCAGCCTCTTGCAGCAGATGCTCAGGATAGGTGTTCGTCAACGCGGCATGAGCCGGCCCATCGGCAAAAACTCCGGCGCCTGCAAGGGCCAGTCCGCCGAGCAATTCAGGCAGGTCAGCCAGACGGCTTTCATGAACCAGCAGGCAGTCAAGCGCATTACACACACTCACACGCCGCATTTTGCTGTTGGTCACAATTTCCCGGCCTTTTCTGATATCGCCGCTTTCATCAAAAAACGCATGTACGATGCCTGCGCCCGTTTCAATAACCGGAACGCGGCTGTTGTCGCGCACATAATCGATCAACTGCTGGCTGCCCCTTGGGATGAGGACATCCACATATTGCCGCGCCTGCAGCAAGGCCGCTGTTGCTTCCCGTTCTGCGGGCAGCAGCACGGCCAGGTCTTCTGGCAGGCCCTGTTTGCGGAGCACGTCATGGATAATGCCGGCCAGCGCAGTATTTGAGCAAGCTGCATCGCTGCCGCCCTTTAAGACCGCAACATTTCCCGTTTTAAAGCAAAGCGAAAAAACATCGACCGTAACATTTGGCCTGGCCTCGTAAATCACGCCGACCACGCCAAGTGGAACCGTAACCTTCAGCAGGTCCAGCCCGTTGGGCAGGGTTTTCCTGCTCAGGGTTCTGCCCAGAGGGTCTTCAAGCGCGGCTACCTGCAAGACTTCTGCAGCAATACCGGCAATACGTTCTTCGGTAAGTTTAAGGCGGTCATAGCGTGGGTCGCTGGTGTCCATGCGGTCAAGGTCGCGCTGGTTCTGTTTCAGGATGTGGTCCGTGCCAGCGCGCAGTTCGTCTGCCAGGGCCTCCAGCACGGAGATGCGTTTTGCTTCACCAATAGCCGAGGTAAGCCGGCTGGCCGCTGCGGCCTTTTTGAAGTAATGATCGAATGTCATGGTTAGTTGCTCGCGTAAAAATAATCGTAATGGACCAGCGGGCGCTGGTTTTTCTGGCCAATGCGCTCTTTAGCCTTATCCGCGCCGTATTCGGCAATGCCCAGCCCGACTGTTTGGCCGCGTTCATCGACCACCCTGATGATATCACCTTTTTGAAAGCCCGACAGCACGGCCGTAATGCCCACGGGAAGCAGGCTGCTGGCCCGGCCACAGGTCAGCGCGAGTTTAGCCCCTTCATTGACCTGGACCGTACCGCTGGCGGCATTCTCTGAATGGGCGATCCACTTCTTTTTGTTAGAGGCCCTTTTCTCGGTGGCGAACCTGGTGTGCGCCAATTTACCCGCCAGCAGCAGCGGCAGCACATTGTCGGTTTTGCCGTTGGTGATGTGTACGGGGATGCCGAGGCTTGCCGTCTTTGCAGCCATGCTGGCCTTGGTCAGCATTCCGCCCCGGCCAAACTGCGATTTACCGGTCGTTACATAGCCCGCTATGGCAGCGGTACTGCCGCTAATTTCTTCAAGGAGCCGGGAATCCGGACTTTTCGGATCACCGGTGTAAATTCCGTTCACGTTCGAAAGAATCACCAGCGCATCGGCACCCAGCATGGCCGCCACAAGCCCGGCAAGCTCATCGTTGTCGGTGAACATCAGTTCGGTTACAGAGACCACATCATTCTCGTTGATGATCGGCACAACCTGATGCTGCAACAGGATCTGCAGACAGTTTTTCATGTTCAGGTAATGGAGCCGGTCGCGAAAGTCTTCTTTTGTAACCAGCACCTGCGCGCAATTGATCCCGTGGGCCTCGAACAATGCAGCGTAGGTATTAATGAGTTTTACCTGCCCGATCGAAGCCAGCAACTGTCTTGCAGCAACGGCATTTTGTTTTTCGGCAACGGTGATGATGCTTCGGCCTGAGGCCACCGCACCCGAGGAGACCAGTACAACCTCCAGACCCGATGCTCTCAATACGGCAACCTGGTCAACAAGGTCTTTTATTCGGCTGTGGTCGGGAAGGCCGTCATCCTGCGTGATCACATTTGACCCGATCTTGACCACGATCTTCCGGTATGGGAACTTCATTTTATGGTTTGGTTTATGGTTGGCAATGCGGCTGGTCCGGCTGCTCAACCCGCCCCGTCCAAGAGAACGGGCGCGTTGCCAGTGGTTCTGGAACCATCCGCGAAGCCAAATTTAGAAATAATCAGTGAGGTTGCACGCAGTCTGCGGCGATCTTTGCCGACAGCAGGGCAAGTGGTATACCGCCGCCGGGGTGCACACTACCACCGCAGAAATACAGGTTTCTGATTTTTCTGCTAAAATTGGGGTGTCTCAGAAATGCCGAAAAACGGCTGTTTGAACTGTTGCCGTAAAGCGAGCCCTGGAAAGATCCGGTACGGCTTTCAATGGTCAGCGGGTCGAGCACCCGTTCATACACAATATGGGGCTCAAGTTCGGTGCCCAGCAACCGGCTTAGTTTGCTGATCATGCTGGCGCGGGCTGTACGGACAATCGCTTGCCAGTCCTGGCCGTTCGCAGCAGGTACATTGATCATGACAAACCAGTTTTCGCAGCCTGCAGGTGCATCTTCGGGCAGCATTTTCGATGTGATGTTCAGATAAATGGTAGGATCGGCACTGACCTGTTGTGCTTTCCAAATGCTGTCGAATTCAGCGCGGTAATCTGCAGAAAAGAAAATGTTATGCAAACCAGTCGTTTCAAACCGGCGGTTGATGCCCCAGTAAAAGATCAGGGCCGAGCTGCTTCTCTGCTGAGCCAGCAACTTTTCAGGGGCTGGTATTCCGCGAAGCAGTTTGCGGTAGGTAAACCAGACGTCAAGGTTCGAAACCACCACTGCAGCCGCATGAGTGCCGCCCGCGGTTACCACACCGACCGCCTTTTTATTCACAATCAGGATCTCGTTTACGGGTTCATTGTAATAAAAAGTGGTGCCCAGTTCCCCGGCCAGCCTTTCGAGCGCACGAACAATGCTGTACATGCCGCCTTCGGGAAGGTATGCACCGAAATGGTTTTCGAAATGCGGAATCACATTCAGCGTAGCTGGTGCCTGGTAAGGGTTTGAACCATTGTAGGTGGCATACCGGTTAAAAAGCTGAACCAGACGGCGATCTGAAAAGAAAGACTCGTTTGCCTCGTTCTGGCTCCTGAAGGCGTCAATGGCGCCAAAACGGGCCATAGACCTGAAGGTATCTGTATGCAGATAACTGCTCACTTTGTGCAGGCTGCGTTCCAGGAAAACGCGGTGGGTGATGTCGTAAATCTCTTTACTTTTCTCCAGGAAACGACTCACCTCTTCGGGCGTAGCCGCTGTTTTGGTGCTGAACTCGCTGATCAGTTTTTCCGTGTCAGACCAGGCCGTTAAGCGAAGGCCATCTTCGTAAAAGTACCTGCAGATCTCTTCGAGTTTCTGGTAACGGAAATAAGCCCGCGGATCTTTGCCGGCCAGCGTAAACAGCTCGTCCACATACAGGGGCATTGTAAAGAGGCTCGGGCCTGCATCAAACCGGAAACCGGCCCCCTGCAGTTCGGCAAGTTTGCCGCCCGGGGCAGCACCAGACTCGAATACCGTTACCTGGTAACCTTTTACAGACAAGCGAATGGCTGCCGCAAGGCCGCCAATGCCGGCACCTACAATGATGGCACGGGGTTTATCCTGCTGGTTCAAAGTTGTTGCAGTAAAGTGTTGGTCTGCGCCTCGAGGGCAAGGGTCGCTACCTTGATTGCAGAGCCCAGCTTTGTGCTTTCTTTCCTGACCGGGAGGTCACCGACGCTGGCAAGGGCGCCGGTGTACCATGTACTCCAGCTCTGCAGGATCTTCTTTTGCCCGTTCCGGTCCTGGCCAGCGGCTATTGCGGCTTTGCTGAGCACGGCCTCATCTTGAAGACGTATTCTGGCTGCCTGCTTTACCTGTTCGAGCACCAGGAAGGCTGTTTGTTCGTCTGCGCTGCACAAGGTAAGCCCCGCTGCAAGGGCACAAACCCCTACGTTTTTCATGGTAGCCGGCGACACCTTGTCAAGCCGGTCATTGTCTGTATGGTAAAAGACATCGGTAAAATGCCACATGAGCAGTCCGGGGATGCGGGCCTGTAAAAAAGGGGTATGGTCGCTCCCGCCTTCGAACGGGTTGCTGTTTACTTTCCAGTTGGCAAACCGGCCCTGTTCACGGCAAATGTTCAGGATGAAATCGTTGAAATAATGCGGGAAAAGGTCTTTTTCTGCGATCTCGCCGGCGCCCCATTCACTGTGTTTGTCTGCACCGCGGGTCCAGATGGCCGAGGGGTCGGGCATTTTTTCAATAAGGAATGAGCCGCCTGTTTTGCGTGTATCTTCACCAACCATATCGAGGCTCATGCCCCACCTGATCCCTGCTGCGCGCAGCGAATCGTCGGCAATGTAACGGCGGGTTGAAGTGATCTCATCGCCCCACAAGAAAGTCAGGGTACGTGCCGGGCGGGCTTTGCCGCCGGCATGCAGCTGAGCCGCCAGCCTGGCCATCTCAGCGAGTGTCGCCACACCCGTTGCATTGTCGTTGGCCCCCGGTTCCTGTACATGTGCGCTGTAAACGAACCGTTCTTCCGGTTTTTCGCCGCCGCGGATTTCGGCAATGAGGGTCAGTTCTTCTGCCAGGTAGGTCTTTGTGCGGATCGCAACGTCCAGCTTGACCGGTCCTGCGGCCAGCGCGGCCTGCAGCCTTTGGCGCGCGGCATAAGAAAGATTAATCGCGAAACCTTTGCCTTCAGCATTACTGATTCGCGAGAACTGGATAGAGGTCTGGTGTTTTTCGGGCTGGGTATAGGCGGGCATGGCGTATCCGAGTACCCCGGCGGCGCCTGCTTTCATGGCCGCGGCGAAAAAACTGGCGGGTGCTTTGTCAAGGTAAACGATCTTGCCCTTTAGATCCATATGCTGCATATCGGCAGCGCTTTTAAGTTGAATAACAGCTGCGGTAATCCCTGCAGGTGGGGTGCCAGCTGAATTGATCGCCAGCATGTTCCGGTTTGTGCGCAACTCGAGCAGGGAAGTTTTCTGGCCGGTAATGCGAACCAGGGCCGATACCGGCTCCCAGGTGGCACGGTTCATGGGCCGGCGTTCGATTCGGTAGGAAAGGGACGCCGCGGGTGATCCTGCCGTTTGTAATTTATAACCAGCCTTTTCCAGCTGTGCTGCCACATGTTGAATGCTTTCGTTAAAGCCGGTGTTGCCCGGCAGGCGCCAGCGCTGCTCAACATAGGCCGTCGTTTGTAAAGCGTTTTTTTCGTTAAACCCGGCCCTGGCCAGTCCGAGGTACCTGGCGGCAGGTTGTTGTGCCAGCAGCACGGCGGGCAACAGCAGGCCAGACAGTATGAGCCGGAATTTCATCAGATCAGTTTAAGGTTTGGTATGAGAAAATAACCAGAGCAGCAGGTTGGGCTCTGCAAATGCAGGTTCCCAGCTGCCGTGATTTGCCTGCGGGTACAATGTGAACTTTACTTCCGCGTTCAGCGCTTTCAGCCTGTCGGCGATGGCAATGGAATAAGCCGGATCGACGATATCATCTTTCGCGCCATGGAAAATCCACAAGGGCACATGTTTATAGCGTTCAGCATTTCGCGTATTGTCGCCGCCGCAGATGGCGAACGCCGCAGCAAAGGTATGCCGTTTTCTGCGCAGCAGCTCGTAAGTGCCCATTCCGCCCATAGACAGACCGCCCACATAGACCTGCTTCCGGGCCACATAAGGTTTCCGGGTAAACTGTTTGACCAGTCCCAGCAAACCACGCATGGCTCCTGTTGGTTTACCGTCCTGCTGAAAGCTGAAACTCCGTTTGCCTTTTGCGTTTGTGGTAATGGCTACGTTAGACCAGTAGCTGTTCTGGCTGCATTGCGGAAAAATAACAATGGCGGGATATTTTTTCCGGACGTCATCGCGCAGGAAAAGCCTGGCACCATGGGTGAGTTGTTTTTCATTGTCGCTGCCGCTTTCGCCGCGTCCGTGCAGCACAAAAACAAGCGGGTATTTTTTCTTCGGGTCAAAGTTGCGGGGCCAAAGGATGCGGTAGGGAATGGTGTCATTTCTCCTCAGGTATTCGCCCCGCTGATAGTTTTCGAGGTTCTGTGCATGCAGGCCGGTAAAACAGAGCAGAAAGGCAAACAACAGAAAGGTCAGGCGTTTCTTCATCTTTGTTTTTTTATGGAGGCAAGCGGCCGTTGAAACCAACCTGCAGTTAAGGGCGTAAAAATAGAAAAAGCCTGAATGTTTCGCAACAGTTCAGGCTTTGATGCTTGACAGGATAGTGTCTTATCTTTCAAAGCGGAAATCGGCCGCTGCCACATCACGCGAGTTGGTTCCGATAAAAACTTTAAACTCGCCGGGCTCGGCTACGTATTTCAGGTCTCCATTGTAAAATTTAAGCATTTCTTCATCGATTTTAAAGCTAACCTCACGGCTCTCGCCCGGCTGCAGGCTAATCTTCTGAAATCCTTTCAGCTCTTTTACGGGTCGCGTAATGCTGCCCACTACATCGCGCAGGTACAGCTGCACAACTTCTTCGCCGGCGGTTTTTCCAGTGTTGGTTACCCGTATTGTTGCCGTCAGCGACTGGCCGGTCCTGAAGGCTTTCCCGTTAAGTGTAATGGGCGAATAGGCAAAAGAGGTATAACTTAATCCGTAACCAAAGGGGTACAATGGATCATTGCTTACATCCAGGTAGTTGGAACGGAATTTCTGGAACCACTGGCCCTCTGCCAGGGGCCTGCCGGTGTTTTTATGCGCATGGTACAGGGGAATCTGCCCAACATTTTGCGGAAAAGTTGCGCTGAGTTTTCCTGATGGGTTAACCGCTCCGAACAGGACATCACCAATGGCTGTTGCAGCTTCCGTGCCGCCAAACCAGGCGTTCAAAATAGCTGGCACATGCTGGTTTTCCCAGGTAAGTACCAGCGGCCGGCCGGTAAACAACACCAGCACCACCGGTTTGCCGGTTTTTAGCAGTGCAGCAAGCAACCTGCGCTGTACATCAGGGATTTCCAGGTCGGTCCGGCTGGAGCTTTCACCGCTCATTTCA
This sequence comes from Pedobacter yulinensis, assembly GCF_003029735.1. Taxonomy (GTDB): domain Bacteria; phylum Bacteroidota; class Bacteroidia; order Sphingobacteriales; family Sphingobacteriaceae; genus Pedobacter; species Pedobacter yulinensis. The sequence goes on along the minus strand of NZ_KZ686268.1, from coordinate 80,745 downwards.
GAAGATTCGCCAAGGGCGGCTACAACGACATCGGCCCTTTTAGCCGTATTAACCGCTTCGCGGATCAAGTCTTCTTCGCTGCGCTTGTCGCGCGGAATGTCGCGCCCGAACATCGTGGCCCGCTGCTGGTAAGCCGAGTCGGCCAGCAGGTTAGCGCCCATGCTGTGCAGAATTTTTACCTCACTGCCGGCCACCTCAGTCAGGCCCTGGAGCAGCGATTTTGTTTTTGCAAGATCTGAATTGACGCTCCAGGTGCCGGGCATGTTGCTGCCGGTGTTGGCCAGCGGCCCGATGAGCGCAATTGTCCCCGATTTCTTTAACGGAAGGACATTGCCTTCGTTTTTTAGCAGCACGAACGATTTGGTAGCCGCTTCGCGCGCTGCTTTGAGGTGCTCGGGGGTAAGGATTTCGTTCTTTGCGCGTTCCTCACTGCAATAACGGAATGGATCTTCGAACAGGCCAAGTTTATATTTTGCTTCGAGAACAAGCCTGCAGGCATTGTTGATCTGTGCCAGGGTGACCTTGCCTTCCTGTAGCGATTTTTTCAGCGTGGTCAGGAAACCTTCGCCCACCATGTCCATCTCCACACCGGCTTTGAGCGACCTGGCCGAAACTTCCTGCAGGTCGCCGAGCCCGTGGTCCACCAGCTCGTTGACCGCTGTATAGTCGGTTACGACAAAACCTTCAAAACCCCATTGTTTGCGGAGCAGGTCGGTCATGAGCCATTTATTCGCCGTTGCAGGTACGCCGTTGATGTCGTTGAACGAGGTCATGACACTTCCGGCTCCCGCATCGATCGCAGCCTTATAAGGCGGCAGGTATTCATTGTACATGCGGTGCAGGCTCATATCTGTCGTGTTGTAATCGCGGCCGGCTTCTGCAGCTCCGTAAAGCGCAAAGTGTTTTACACAGGCCATGATCGTATTGTTTTTCGACAGGTCATCCCCCTGGTAGCCTTTCACCATTGCTGCTGCAATGCGCGAGCCCAGGTAGGTGTCTTCTCCGCTGCCCTCAGAAATCCGGCCCCAGCGCGGGTCGCGGGAAATGTCTACCATGGGTGAGAAGGTCCAGTTCAATCCGTCTGCACTGGCTTCAATGGCAGCAATCCGGGCTGTACGCTCAATGAGTGGCATGTCCCAGCTGCAGGATAAGGCAAGCGGAATGGGAAACGTTGTTTTATAGCCATGAATCACATCCTGCCCGAAAATGATCGGTATTTTCAGGCGGCTCTGGGTTACGGCAATTTCCTGCGCCTTGCGAATGCGTGCAGGTGTAGTCAGGCTGAAAATACCTCCCACTTTCCCGCTCTTGATCTTGCTCTCTACTCCGGTGCTGACGACCGATCCCGTTGTGGCTTCTCCCCCGGTAAGCAGGTTCAGCTGCCCGATCTTTTCATCTACCGTCATTTTTGACATGAGGTTGCTGATGAACGTATTCATTTTTGCCTGCGCAGGCGGTATGCTCCGTTTTTGTTGCGCAGCGGCGCCCAGTGCAGCAAATGCCAGGGAAAGAAAAAGGTATTTTGCTTTGTTCATATGGTGTGTTATTTTTTCAAAAGATAAGGGGTTAGTTCTTTGGCCCAGATGGCGTAACCGGCGGGCTTCATGTGTAACATATCGTCCCTGAAAAGTTCCGGCCTGAGTTTTCCGCCCGCCGTTTTCATTTTGCTGTTTACCTCTACAAACTGTGTATTCGGATAGTGGCTCAGGTACTCTTTGATCAGCGAATTGGCATGCAGGATGGCCGCGCCGATCCTGGTTCGGGAGGGGCTTTCCTTGATGGATATGAAAATCACCGGCACGTCAGGCTGGTTGTTTCGGATGTCTGTAAAAAACGTTGCAAACCGGTTGAGCGTTTCGATCGATGAAGCGCCGGCGGCGAGGTCATTCTCGCCCGAATAAATGACAACCTGTCGTGGTTTATACACTGAAACCAGTTCTTTGGTGTAATAAGCTGCATCTTTCAGGGTCGACCCCCCAAAACCCCGGTTAATGGCGCCATAGGCTTTGTACAGTTTTTCCAGGTCGCTCCACATGCGTACCGAAGAACTGCCTACAAAAACAATCCCTCCTTTGGCGGGTACAGAAATGCTGTCTTGTTTTTTGAATTGGCTGATCTCGTCATAAAAAGGCGGCCGGTTTTGCTGAGCTCGTACAACCGTTGTGCCGGCAAATGCGAAAAGGAGGGCAAAAAGGAGGCTTGAAAGGTGATTTGTTTTCATTTTTTAGTTGGCTTTAATTACTTTAGTTCGTTTCGAAACCCCGTTTTCGTTGATGGCTTCGATGCAAAAGTAATAAGGCTTTGTGTTGTCCATGCCTTTAAACCAATATTCATTGTTGCTGTGCACCATGATACAGTTGTAAAGCTTATCTGGGGCTGTACCCGTGTAGATGTTATAGGCGAAAGCGTCATCCTGCGGTTTCCACCTGATCCAGGCGCTGCGTTTGTCTTTTTCGGTTCTCAGCACGACGAAATCTTCGACGGAAGCGGGAGTTTTACCCGCACCTTTGCCAAATACCCGCAAACCGCTGATGGCGAATTTACCCGTGGGCATGTGTATGTTTTCGAGCCGTACAAAACGCGCCTGCACGGGGCTTTCAAGTTCCACGTAATCGTGTGGTACATCACCGCGGTTTTGGCTTTTGTCTTTGAGCACCTTCCAGTTACGCCCGTCTAACGAGTACCTGAGAATGTACTGGTGGTACGTGCCCGTCTGTTTTCCTAGAAAATCCACATCCTGGTCGGCATAATTGACCTGCACTGCATGGACGGTGGAAACCTGACCCAAATCGCTTTCAATCCACTCGTTTTTGCCTGAACCTGCGGCGCTCCAATAGGTTTTCATGTCCTCATCGACCGCGTTGTTGGCACTGTAACGCCCCAGGGTAGAGGATACACGTACGGGTTTATTGTAATTCAGAAGCATCCAGCCTGTGAAAGCGCCGTGCTGCTTTCCTTTCCCGGGGAGATAATGCGGGTAATCACCGAACGAGGCATCCATGTACATGACGTCATCGCGGTCAAAGCCGGCCGGCCAGATGCCGATTCGCCGTTCAAAATTATTTTTCACAGAGAGCACAACGGTAGATACATGCCAGTAATTCTTTTGCTCATCCTGAAAGGTAGCACCATGACCTGCGCCGCGCGCAAAACCACCAGGTTTATAGGAAAAAGGAAGGCTTTGCTGCTCAAAGGGGCCCAGCGGATTGTCTGAAACGGCTACACCGTCTGCATAACCGCTGAATTCTGTACCGGGAGCGCCATATTGCAGGTAATATTTTTTGTTGTGTTTGGTCATCCAGGCACCTTCTACAAAGGGATCTAGGAAGGTGTTGTCAAGATGTTCGCCAAAGCGCTGCCAGCCAAACCGTTCCGGGTTCAGGACCAGCAGTTCTTTGCGGGTGCCCTGGGGCTGAAAAGTTTTGCGGTCCAGCTCAATGCCGTATAAAGGATAGGTGTTGCTGCTGCCATTGTACATATACAGGCGACCATCGTCATCAACAAAATGTGCAGGATCCCAGCCGCCGATGTCAAATTCATGGACCGCTTCTTTCCACTCATTGGCCTTGGGGTTGGTGCTCATCCAAATCGGGAAATTGCGTGCATAGGTCGAGCCAAAGACCAGCATGGTATCGCCCTGTACCCAAACTGAAGGCGCGCACAGGTCGTCATACACCTTATGTTCGGGACGCAGGAAGTGCCTGGCCACAAATGTCCATTTGCTCATGTCGCTGCTGTGCCAATAGCCCCACTGGTTGGTGGAGAAGAGGTAATAATCGCCTTTGTACGTCACAATGACCGGATCAGCAGTAGCCCTGTGCTTGCCCCAGTTGGTAAAATTGGGAATGGGTGTATAACCATAGTCCAGATTGATCGGGTTGCAATATGTTTTCTGCGCGATCACGATGTTGCCCGAAAAAAAGACAGATAAAAAAACGAACGCAAAACCAAAAAAATGTTTAGCTACCATGATAATTAATTAAAAATGGTGATTCGGGCGCAGCTCTCGCAGCCCAGGGCCATCCCGCTAACACGCAGGCCAGTTACGTGGCTTTGGTGCTCCCAGTAAACCCACATATCGTGCGCGCCGCCTGCCGAGGTGAGGCTGACGGTGTAGAGATCTCCGTTTGCCGGCAACTGACCGAGTACAGTGCCTGCCGGGGTATGTGGCGGAATATAATAGGTGGTGCTCCCGCCGCTTGTATTGTTCTGAATAACGGCGTAAATGCCGTCGCTGGTCGAATTCGAGGCAGTCAGGTTAACGGTAGCCAGGCTTTTGTAGCCGGCAGGTTGTTTGGGAGAAATAAATCCGGAATGAATGAAGGCAACCGCCAGCAGGGCGATCACAGCACAGACAGAAATAATTTTTTTCATGATGAAGATTTTAAATAGGGTGAAAAGTTGATATCATGTAGCTAAACATTATTCCGGTATTGTTATTTGGAAATGGTAAAGCCAAGCTTGTTCAAGCCTGCCTGTACGTCTTTATTTTGCATGAAAAGTTTCCAAAGCAGCCCACTGCGGTAGTTTTCAATCATGACGACCATTGGGCCCTGGTCTATGCCCAGGTAACGCTGCGGATAATAATTGTCCGTTTCTGAATAAGCATCGTAGAAGCCAAACTCACCCCAAATCTTATGGCCGAGGTTTTCATACATGTGGCGCATGGTTCGCAGCGATTCTTTGGGTGTGTAGGGGAGGGAGGAAATGGCGGCGGTAGGTGAGATGACGCCAAAATCTTCCTGCGGACTGTGGGCCGCGTAGCCCTTAACAGAATAACTTGCCGTGAGACCCCAGGAATCGGCGCCGAAACCTTGCCAGCCTTTTGGGTTGCGGACGCAATAGTCGTGTATGGCACGCGTGTGGTTTACGTTGTTCTGCCAGTAGTCGCCATAACGGTCTTTGAGACCTTTAGGGTTGAGCCCGAGGTAGGAATAATGTGCCCAGAACAATGGACCAACGCTATTTTTTGCGCCCTGGTAATCGAAGGGCACTTCGTGGCCCTCCACCTGGTGTGGGGCGCGTATTTCACCGCGGCGTGCCCAGCCTTCGTGGTACACCTCGGCGGGTACAGTATAAGTTGGCGAAGATGCGGCCAGCACGTACATGATCAGGCACTCGTTGTAGCCTTTTACGGGAAAGTTCATTTCCCAGCCATACTCGGGCGACCAATGCCAGTAAAGTACGTTTTCGCCGCCTTTGCGGTACCAGTTGAAATCGATCCCTTTCCAGAGTGCATCGGCCTTTTGAGCCACCCGTTTTTCACCGGCATTTCCGTTTTTATAGTATTCGCTGATGCAGATCAGGGATTGGGCAACGAATGAAGTCTCGACCAGGTCGCCACCATTGTCTTTCTGTCCGAATGGCCTTACTTTTCCCGTTTCCCCGATCAGCCAATGCGGCCAGGCGCCATGAAAACGGTCTGCTTTTTCAAGCCAGGTTAATATCTTATCGAGGCGTTCAAGCCCTTCTTTTTTGCTTACATAACCGCGGTCAATGCCGCTTAGGATGGCCATGAGGCCAAACCCGGTAGCGCCTGTGGCAACCGTGTTCTTATCGTTTTCAGGGTAGATGTTGTCTGAATGGTACCTTTCTCTGGCTGCGCCCGATACGGGTTCGGCGCCTTCCCAGAAATATCTGAACGTCTGGCGTTGCACCAGGTCAAGCAATTGTTCGTCTGACAGACCTTTCTTGATGGCAAGGCCGGGCTGTGCAGCATTATTCTTGAGTTCTTTCTGGGCCGGAGCATTGCAGGCGCAGGCGACGAGAAGGATCAGGGAGGCAAAAATTTTTTTGTTCATGGATGGTTGCAGTTGTTGTTTACCGCTAAACGGTAACTGTTGTCAATTCCAAAGACCGGATACAGCCTGCCCGGTGTCCGGAGTGCAGGGTGTGGGGATGCACCAGCTTTCCAGCTGATGATAAAATGGCCGTACCCGCAGGTACGGCCAGGATATGTAGAATGTATTAAAGAACTGGTTGAACCCTGTAGCAGGTTCATGTTCGGGTACCTAGTAACCCGGGTTTTGAGTCAGCAGGCTGCCGCTCAGGTCGATTTCTTGCTGAGGAACCGGCCATACTTCGTTCTTATTGGCTTTCCAGCCCTTAGTGCCAAAAACCTCTGCGCCTCTTCCCTGACGGATTACATCAAAATAGCGGTCGCTCTCGAGCGCCAGTTCGACGTGTCTTTCATGCCAGATGGCATTTCTCAGCGCTGTTTTGTCGGTTGTGGTGACATCAGGAAGCACGCCGGCAGCATTGCCGCGGGCCCTTGCCCGAACCCTGTTTAATGACGTAAGTGCCTGACCCGGATTACCGAGTTCGTTTGCAGCCTCGGCGTTCATCAGCAGGATATCTGCAAACCGGAGCACCCGGATGTTCTGTTCGGCGCCCTGATTGCCCGACACAAACCGGCTGAAGGGCACATAAGACTTTTGGTTATAGCCGATGTTCGGAACAGTTGTAGGAATTTTATCTCCCTGGGGCGTCGTTTCGCCGGGGAAAAGGATCGTAGCATCGCGGCGGGGATCTCCGGTTTCGAAGGCGTTGATCAGCGAAGTTGATGGTGTATTGAAACCCCAACCGCCTGCCGGGACGCCGGGTACGCCCTGAACCTGGCTGTACTGCGAATTATTGGCATCATTATTTCCCGGGACAAATTCTGCCTGGATCTCAAACAGGGATTCTACGCTGTTTTCATTCTCGGTACGGAACAACTTTTCGAAATCAGGGAACAGCGCGTAACCCATGCCCATCACCTGGTTCGTGTAATTCAGCACGTTCGACCACTTCTGCTGGTACATGGAAACCTTGGCCAACATGCCGAGGGCGGCACCTTTTGTTGCGCGTCCCTTATCGGTAGCGGGGTAAGTGGTTGGGAGAACAGCCGCAGCCTCGGTCAGATCTTTTTCGATCTGGGCATAAACTTCCTCACGGGTAGATCTGGGCAGGTTAAATTCAGAATTGTCTTTTGGTACATGCAGCCTGAGCGGAACACCGCCATAAGCGCGTACCAGCCTGAAATAAGAATAGGCACGTACAAATTTAGCTTCGGCCAGATAACGGTTTTTTAGCGTTTCGTCCATCTGGATGCCGGGAATATTGTCCAGTACCTGGTTGCAGAAATTGATGTTGCGGTATTGCCCGGTCCAGAAGCTCTGCAGTGAACCCTCTGTGGAGCCCACCGTGAACTGGTCAAAAAGGTTAAAGAAGGTCGCATCTGTTGGGGTACTTCCTTTATCTGCCTCGTCTGCAGGTGTGCTCTCAATGACCAGAGCGGGAAAGGCGACATTTTCCCAGGTACGCAGGTTTGCATAGATGGCGTTGACTGCTTTGGTGGCGTCAGCTTCAGATTTCCAGAATTCTCCGGCGACCTGCTGACCCTGCGGATCAACATCCAGGAAGCTGTCCTTACAAGATGAAGCGCCAAGTATGAGGATAAATAAGCAGGCTGCACCTAACTTTTGCATGCTTATTAAGTTATGTTTTTTCATGTTCGGATCATTTAGAAAGTTACGTTCAGGCCAATGTTGTAAGTGGCATAAAGCGGATAGACATTCACGTCTACACCGGTGTTGGTAGGCGATCCGCCCACCTCAGGTGTGAATCCGCGGTAGCCAAAGAAATTGAATGCATTTTGTGCATTGGCAAATACACGCAGTCGCTGCATTTTCCATTTCGAGACCAGCGAAGCCGGAAGGCTATAACCCAGCTGAAGATTCCGGATACGGAGGTAGTCTCCGTTTTCGACCAGGAAAGAACTGGCCTGGTTATTCTGGCCGCCTGCCAGGCTGGCCGACGGATACGCATTTGTTGATCCCGGACCTGTCCAGCGGTTGTCAAAAAATTCTTTTATGTAGTTTTCGTTGCCAAAACGGTTGCCGAGGTTGCCATTGTAAAGTTCTACTCCCGCAACACCCTGGAGGTCGATTGTCAGGTCGAAGTTTTTATAGCTAAAATTTGTGTTCAAGCCATAGTTGAACCGCGGATTTGGATTTCCAAGGAAAGTTTTGTCTTTCCCGTCAATACGTCCGTCGCCATTCAGGTCGGCATATTTCAGATCGCCCGGGCGTGCGCCAGTAATGCCCGAAGCAGCTGCCTCAGCAGGTGTCTGGATGATGCCGACAACCTGGTACCCATAAAATGAGCCAATCGGGCGACCAACGACCGTACGGGTTGACAGCACACCATTGTTCAGGCCACCGCCGCCTGCATCGATCGGGTTTGAGCCTGATGTTACGTTCAGGACGATATTTTCGTTATATCCTACGTTTCCGCTAACTGAATAACTAAGGCCGCCGGCTGTCTTGTCAGACCATGTGGCCTGCAGTTCGACACCACGGTTCCTGAAGTCGGCCTGATTACCAAGCAGACGGCTGTCTGATGTACCCAATGAACCCAGAATAGGGATATTAAAGATGGCTTGCTCGGTCTTGCGGCTGTAATAGTCAGCCTCTACATTCAGTTTGCCTTTAAAGAAGCCCATTTCGAGACCAACGTCAGTACCGGCACTTCTTTCCCAGAATAGTGCAGGCGGAACGAGTCTGTTGATGCTTGCCCCGGTAAAAGGTTGACCACCGAAGAAGGCAATCAGGGCTGCGGTTTGTGTTACAGTTTGAATGGTTGGATTGAGCGGAACACCGGCGTTTCCAACCTTACCCCAGCTTGCACGGAGTTTCAGGTTGCTGAAAACAGCCTGATCTTTCATGAAGTCTTCATTGGTGATTACCCATCCACCGCCGATTGACGGGAAATAGCCCCAAAGGTTGCTGCCGCCATAAAACTGGGAAGCACCATCGGCCCGGATTGAGGCGTTTAGCAGGTATTTGTTTTTAAACGAATAGTTCACGCGGCCAAAATAAGAGGCAGCGGTGCTTAGCGAACCTGAATCTTCAATGGTGCGGCCGGCAGCATTGCCCAGGCTCAGGTAAAGATCGGCTTCCCTGTTGTAGGGCACGTTTTGAGCCGTACCTGTCATGGTATAACTTCTGAACCGTTGTGCGGTCTGGCCAGCCAGTACTGTCAAAGCATGATCTTCCCACTTGTTGTCGTAGGTAAGTGTGTTTTCAATGATCCAGTTCCGGGTGCTGATGCGGGCTGCAGAAAGTGTACTTATGGTTGTATTCTGCGCTTTCGTGGCAAAATACTTTGGTGTATAGTTCCGGTTCTCTTCCTGGCCAAAGTCCCCGCCAAAGCTGGTTCTGAAGGTGAGTTTCTTCAAAAACTTAAGCTCTGCATAGACATTGCCAGTAACACGGTACTTGTCGGTCTGGCTGTTATTAAAGTCAAGTGTAGCCTGCGGATTGACGTTGCTGCCGTTACCCAGGTTAAAATCTGTCGGATCGCCATAAACGCCTTCAGATTTAAATACCGGAACAACTGGCGAGGCTGTATAAAGTGCGCGAAAGATTGAGTTTGGTACGTTTGCAGACCGGCTGTTCGTGCCGGTTACGTTGTATCCAACTTTCAGCGCGTCAAACAACTGAATGTCGTTTGAAAGCCGCGCGGTGTAACGCTTGTAGTTATTTGTAGCAATGATGCCGTCCTGGTCCAGAAATCCGAGCGACAGGTTGTAAGTAGATTTTTCATTACCGCCGTTTACAGAAAGCTGGTGGTTGTTGATCATCGCTGTGCGCAGTACCTGGTCATACCAGTCGGTGCCTTCGCCAAGGTTGGTGTTTGTAAAAAGCGGCGCACTGCCCTGCACGGCGTATGCCTCGTTGACAGCTGTAGCATACTCAGAAGCGTTTGTCATCTCAACCGGGTTGGTGACTCGTTGAGCGCCTACCGTCCCGTTGTAATTGATGGTCGGTTTGCCGCTCTTTCCTTTCACCGTGGTAATCAGCACAACGCCATTGGCCGCCCGTACACCATAAATAGACTGGCTTGATGCGTCTTTCAATACGCTGATGCTGGCCACGTCTGCCGGGTTCAGAAATGAGATCTCATCATACCAGACACCGTCTACAACATATAAGACGCCGGTGTTGCCATAAATCGTCCCGGTACCCCGAATGGTGATCTGGGGCGACGAGCCGGGCGATGCGTTGTTGGTGATTGATACGCCGGCGACCCTTCCCTGTAATGCAGAAATTGGGTTTGTTGACGGCTGCTTAGAGATGTCTTCGCCTTTTACAGTGGCTACCGAACCGGTTACATCGATCTTACGCTGGGTGCCATAACCGACCACGACCACCTGCTCGAGTTGCTGCGTGCTGGATGACAGTGCTATATTTAAAGTTGTTTGTCCATTAACCGCAGCTTCCTTAGATGCATAACCGATAAAGGAAAAAACCAGGGTTGCAGAACCTGGCGCGCTAATAGAATAATTTCCATTTGCATCAGATTGAACTGCCGTTTGTGTGCCTTTGACCACTACGCTGACTCCCGGCAGCGAAGTGCCATCGCCCGCGTCTGTAACCCGTCCTTTGATTGTGACGTTCTGCGCAAACGCTGCGTTTAAAGACAGCAAACAGAAGACAACCCATACTGATAAACTCGTAAAGATTTTTTTCATAATTGCTTTAAATCGTTTTCGTTAATTACTGAGATAAAAGTCCCGCTGTTTTGCCGCATAAGCAAGTGAGCAGGCCACTACATTAATACATCACCCAGGGGCCTAAAGTTTAATCTGTGAATAAACAGATCTGCTTTTCAGGCCAAAAACCGTGATTTTGAAAGATTAAATCCTTTTAACGAAGCAGGCTAAGTGTTCTTTTTACACGAAGGGGTCTGCGCGGTTGAAAATGCCGCTATGAGAGGTAATGATGTAGTCCTAAAGCTCGATGAGAAACTCCGTCAGGTTCTTGTCGTGGGGAACATTCAGCTTTTTGCGCAGCCTGTAGCGCCTGATTTCGACGCCGCGGAGGGAGATGTTGAGCAGGGACGCAATTTCTTTGCTGCTCATGTTCATGCGCAGGTACGCACACAGTTTAAGATCGTTCGGAACAAGGTCAGGGTGGTTCACTTTAAGCTTTTTGAAGAAACTTTCATGCGCTTCGTTGAAGCTGCTTTCGAAAAGGTTCCAGTCGCGCTCATCGTTCATCCCTTCATCGATCACCTTTTGGATTTTACGCAGCTGGTCTTCAGGCAATTTCTGTCCGTTGCCGTCGCGAAGTTTGCCGATCTCCTGGCTTAACTTCTGGAGCAACTCATTTTTGTAAACGAGGCTCATGGCCGAATTGGCCAGTTCGCGGCTCTTGCCGGCCAGCTCAGCCTGGAGTTTTTCAGTTTGTAACCGGATAATTTGTTTTTCAGTGGCCTCTGCCTCCTTCTTCAGGTATTCTTCCTGTTCCAGCTGCAATTTTGCCGCGATCTTGCGTTGATCGCGCCGCAGTTTACGCTCATATATGATCTTCCCTGCGTAGGCGCCAAGACCAGCAAGCAGCACATAAAAAATTAGCGCTGCCCGGCTTGCATACCAGGGAGGCAGCACCCTGAATTCAAAACGCGTAATTTTTCCGGGTTTTCCATTGTTTACACTGGCACGAACAGAAAACACATACGTGCCTGCAGCCAGATTGGTGAAATCTTTTTGCGTAGCGCCAGTCCAGTCTGACCACTTCTGCGAATACCCGTCCAGGTAGTATTGATACCGAACGCTGGCCTGCCTGTAGTAGGGTAGAGCATATGCAATGCGTATGTTGTTGCGGCTGTTTTCCAATTCAACCCGTTCATCGGTCTGGCCCTGTTCGGTGATGGTTTGATACGTATCGGTGATATCTTCCACCTTTCTGATCAGTACGCCGCTGGCAATTGCCGGCTGCTGCACAGTACCGGCATTGTTGTAGATCGCAAAACCATCATCGACACTGATCAGGTAAAGATTCGTATTGATTCGGCTGATGTTCTCGTAATATTGAACCATTCGCCCGTCAAGGATACTGAAACGGTTCGAATCAAGCCTGAGCCGGCCGGTTTCCGGGAGTGTGCCAAGGGCTACCCGGCCCCTGCTTACAAACCAATATTTCCGCTCACCCGCGGGGATAATGTTATTGGACGCGGCAAAACTGCCCAGCGAGCGGTTTAGGGTTGTATAAGGTGAAAAACGGTCGGCAATTTCATCGTACGTATAAAAGCCCCTGTTCGTGGAAAAAACGATTTTACGTTCCAGGTTGAAGAGGCTGATGTTGTACGTGCCGGGTAATCCGTTGCGCTCATCATAAGACCGGTAACTGGTCACCTTTCTGAGGTCGGGACTGAGCTTAAGCCTGTATAAGCCTTTGTAAGCGTGACCGACCCAGATATCGCCGCGGCTGTCTTGTTCCACATACCGCGAGGGCTCCTGGAACCCGACAATTTTGTGCGAAAACAGCCAATTGCCCGCCTCATCCTTTTTGTAAACCACCAGGCCGGTATAGGTGCCCTGAATCAGCTGGTCGGGATGCGTCTGCAGCCGGCGGATGGTCCAGCCCCCGTTTTCTGCCGAAATCTTTTCCATATGGCCATCAGTGATGCGAAATGTGCCGTCATTGTGGCCGCAAAGCAATTGTCCGTCTATCCTGCTCAGGTCCCAGACTTGGCCCTGCGAATTGGGAACGAGCCTGAAGTTGAAGCTGGTATAGGCATTGCCGCCCTCAGGTTTCCAGTTGCTGTAAAATAAACCCTGGTTGGTGCCCAGGTAAATTTTGTCCCTGTCAATGATGCTGGAGTAAACCGTTCCGAACTGCCCGGCTTTGTCAAAATAAAAGTAAAGCGGTGAATTAAGTTCAACCCGGTCTATGCCGTTGTCAAGTCCTGCCCAGAGGTTTTGTTCTTCATCAGTATATAAACTGAGCACCGTATTGTTCTGCAGTCCGCTCGATTTGTTGATCTTCTGGACAATGAATCCCTTATGGTCCAGGATAATGATGCCGTTCAGGATGGTGCCATAAGCGTAATAGCCGCCTTTCAGCCTGACGCCATTGTTTAATTGATAGGTAATCAAAAACTCATTTGCCGGGCTCTGAAATGGCCTGAACTTTTGCCCGTCGTACAGAAACAATCCATTGCGGTTGGTGCCGACCAGCAGCTGGTTGTTGTCGTAGGGCAGAATGGAGAGGACGCCCGATTTGCTGATTGATAAGCCACCAGGCAGGGGCTGCAGGCCGGCATTTTTCAGTTCATAGAGCCCCGACCCGATTACTTCAGCGAAGAAGCGGCTCCCTGCCCGGTGCAAAAACAAGAAGGGTTTAGGTGCTTTGATTACCTGGATGTGCTGATCTTTGTAAATGTAGATGCGCGAAAACGATTGAAAGAGGACCCGGTCACCATCCACGTAGATTTTCCATACTTCGTCGGTAACTTTAAGCCCGCCGGGAATGAGTTTCGTAAGTGATTGGTACAACAATTTGCCGTTGCCGTGTGTCCAGTAGCCAAACTCACCAAAGCCGCCCACATAGATCCGCCCCCTATGATCTGAAGCGACGGCGCGGACGATTTGCCGCTGAGGCATGGCATATTTCTGCCAGTAACGGCCATCGAAAGCGAGAAGGCCTTCGGCGTTACCAAAATACATGATGCCTTTTTCGTCTTTTGTAACCGACCAATTCTGGTTTCCGGCCCGGTAAGCAGTTTTTGGGTAATTTTCAACGTAGGGTACACCCATGCCATGAATGCCGCCGGGGCTTTGACTGGCCGCTGCAGACAGGGACACAAGAACTAAACAGGTGTAAAAAAATACTTTCAGCATGCGGTGTGCTCTGCAGCAAAGGTAATAACTTTTGATTGACCGTTCATTTAGCCGGTCGTGCCATTGACGGGGCCGTTTTGAAAGACCCGGATCAGCCGGTTTCGGCGTTGAACACCAACTACCAGTCAAACACCGTCGCTGACGCTGAAGGTACAATCAGACTACAACGGTACCTTTACGTAATAACCCGTGCCATCATAGAACCGTTTGCGTGGATGCGCCTGGCAGGCAGCTGAGCAGGCACCGTCCAATTGCTTGCCGCAGGCATCGCACTGGGTAATGTGTTCGTTGCATTCGGGGTTGGCGCAATTGATCATCTTGGCTGTTGTGGTTCCGCAATTGTAACAGGTAGATACAACCGTCGGGTTTACGCTGTTCACATCAACGGCAACCCGGTTATCAAATACATAACATTTGCCTTCAAAGTCTTTTCCGCCCGCCTCCTTACCGTATTTGATGATGCCGCCATGCAGCTGATAAACGTCTTTAAAGCCATGGTGCAGCAGCAGGGCAGAGGCTTTTTCGCATTTAATGCCGCCTGTGCAATAGGTCAGCACCTTTTTGTTTTTATACTGCGCAAGTTCATTGATCTTTTCGGGAAAATCGCGGAAGTTCTCAATATCGAGAGTTACTGCGTTTTTGAATTTGCCCAGGTTGTGCTCGTAGTTTGAACGCACATCGAGAATGATGACGTCTTCTTCGTCTTTCATTTTCATGAAATCTACGGGCTCCAGGTGTTTTCCCGTACGTGCAGTGGGATCAATAATGCTGGTGTCGCGCAGGCCGGAGTGTACGATCTCGGCCTTGTACCGGCAATGCATTTTTATAAAGGAAGGCGTATCGACATCATCGATCTTGAACTCTGTATGTGCAAACCGGCTATCGGCATGGATGGCCTCCATATAAGTTTGGCAGGCTTCGGGTGTACCCGACACCGTTCCATTCAGCCCTTCGTCGGCTACAATGATGCGGCCGGTTAACCCGACGGATTTACAGAAGGCAAGGTGATCTGCGGCGAACTGCTCCGCATTATCGATTCGGCTGTAGCAATAATACAGCAGGGTCTGGTATTTTTTCATGTTCATTGATACCGCTGCAAACGGCGTTTAATGCGGCGCAAAGATAAAAAAAACGAGGAGCTGCTGCAAGTGGCCTGATTCACAAACTTAACCCGCCTGCCAAAACTCAAAACCCGTAACTGAAGCGAAAGCCTTGCGCTACCTTTTTACGTCCGTCATACGCGAAACCATAACTGGCCCGGAATACAAGACGCTGCAGCCCGAAATAAAACTCGGCATAATTGTGCTTGAGGGGTTGAGTCAGGTAACTTGCGCCGACAAACTCTTCCAGTTTTAGTTTTCTGAGCAGCGGTACTTTATTGGTAAAGAACCCGGCAAAATTATGCTCGGCATGAGCTTCAAAATACTCCCGGTCGGTGCTGAAAAGATAAAAATCCAGGTAGGCGAACCGGCGCAGGTTTGGCGGAAAGATCAGCGCATTGTTGCCCCAGAAGTGTTTAAATTCCGGATAATACAGTGCGCGGTTATTCAGGAATTTCCCGGCACCGACTACAAACGAGGTAAAGCCAAACATGCCCGAGCTGATGCGTTCCTGCGACACTTCGGCGCTGATCAGGTCATAGTCGACCTCACTTTTCAGGACGCCTTTAATGCCTTTCCGGTAACTGATCTCGATTCGCGGATATTTCGGTGCCTCATAAATCTTCATGTCCGGCCTTGTAATGTATTTCTGGCCGAAGGTATAACTCAGGCTTGCGTGCAGGTTAAGCGACCGGTAAGTGGGAAACAAGGGGCTTTCCGCATCGGGCGTAAAAGGGTTGTTTGAGGAGAATTGTTTGTCTTCGTAGTCGATGAGGGTAAAGTCTGCCGTGTTGCGCAGCGTATTGTTCCGCGCGTAACTGAGGCGAAGGCTGCCAAACAGGCCGTTCAGCAATTCCCTGCCGGTCGAAATATCGACAAAGCGTTTTTCATACAACTTCGGATAATTCGTTTCATATACCAGGGAGTTGAAGGAGTTGGTGAGCAGGCTCATGGAACCGAAGCTGTTCAGATCAAAAATACCCGACCCGAATGAGAGGCCCACCCAGGCTCTTTTTACGGGATCATAGGTATAGCCTGCCGCGAGGCTGCCCGTAAATTTCCGGTTTGCCAGGCCATACCTCAGCTCGGGACGCAGATTGAAGCTGCTCCGGTCATCAAAGGTTTTGCGGTACGTTATGCCGTATTTCATGCCGAAACCTTCAACTGTATTGTAAAAAAGCGAGGGCAGTACCGGGTCAAATGAAAAGCTTTTTTTGTGGAAGCGGTTGTGAATGGTATAACCGGTCAAGCCCAGCTTGCCCAATTTAAAAGCATTGTTTGCCTGTTCCACAGAATCGAGGTAGGGCTTTGATTCCTTGCGTTTGGCCAGGCTGTCTTTGCGAATGTAATTCAGTCGCTCCTCACCGGTTAGCGGTACAGGCCTGCGCTGGTCCCAGTAAGCCGCCGGTTTCTGGTTAACCGTATCGGTAACGTGCAGGATCTCGCCGTTAAACCATTTGCGGGGAAAACCAGGCCTGATGTTGTAATTGCTGTAAACACCTACATAATTGCCGGCAAACTTAAATCCGAAGATATTGCCATTAAACCGGTAAATGACCGTTCCCGGTACAAAGGTCTTTTCTACCTTCAGAAACTGCTGGTCAATGTGCAGTGTATCGAGCAGGTTGATGCCTGAACTGCGCGTCAGGAACAGAGCAGTGGTATAGAGGCGCCAGCTGCCTTCTGCAATGTAGATCTGACCCCTGAAAACCGGGTCGTTGTTACGTCGCGGCGTTACCTCGATCTTGTGTATGGTTTCGCCATTTTGTTCGGTCGTGCCGAGCAGCTTGTAACGGTAATAAAAAAGTGCGTTCTCCGCTATTGGCGAAATGAAACCACGTGCACTGAGCGTATTTTCGAGCAGGATGTTGTCGTAAAAATTGAGCATCAGGTCTGATGCCTTGTTGAAACTGAAGGCATTGTTCCGGCCCGCCACCCGTGAAGAGATCATTTCTTCTCTGACCTGGCCAGGCCGGCGGAAGTTGAATTTTGATTCAGATTCGCTCTGGTAAATGATGCCTTTGCGGTTGGTATCCAGTTCGAGCACTTTTTGGATGTCCCTGCCGAAAAATTTTTTCGGCGCGCCAACCAGTTTCTGTACACCTTTTATATAAACTGAACAGCTGTATTCGTAGAGTTCATCCCTGTTCTTTTTTCTGTTTCTTATCGCCTTGCGGATGATGCCATACGCTGGGTCCTCGGCATTGGCGCTGATGCTGACGCTGCCCAGGTCAAAGGCTTCGGGAACAAGGGTAACCGAAAGCGTCAGATCACCGGAAAGCTCGACAATCTTTTCAAGCGGTTTGTAGCCGACTGCGCGGAATAAAACGACATGTTTGCCGGCGCTCACGGGCAACTGGTAGTGCCCTTCTGCATTTGCAGAGGTGCCGGTACTTGTATTTTTTATGTAAACCGATGTAAAGGCGACCGCATCGTTTTTTTCGTCTTTGATTTGCCCTGAAAGTTTGAATGATTGTGCTGAAACGTTTGTGCAAATAAAAAAAAGCAAAATTGAGGCGTATAGTTTGTTCATGGCACCAAAGATCGGATTTGTTCTCACAGAAAACACGGCCGATAAGTTAAAGTTTGTTAAGGGCAGGACCCGCTTTCTGATATTGAGTAGATGATATTTTTATACCTTTGGTTGCAAGTCTTTACTCATAAACATTCACTATGTATAAAACATTGCAACCCGTTCTGCAACAGGAACTGGAAGAAATAGAAAAGGCCGGCTTGTACAAGCGCGAGCGGATCATTACCACCCCTCAGGGTGCAGACATCAGGGTCAGCACCGGTGCTGAGGTTGTTAATTTTTGTGCCAACAACTACCTGGGTCTTTCTTCCCATCCGAAAGTACTGGAAGCAGCCAAGGCTGCCATTGACCAATATGGCTACGGCATGTCGTCGGTGCGTTTCATTTGCGGAACGCAGGACGTTCACAAAGAACTGGAATCAAAACTCTCCGGATTTCTGGGTACCGAAGATACCATTCTTTATGCCGCGGCCTTCGATGCCAACGGCGGCGTTTTTGAACCGCTTTTTAACGATCAGGATGCCATTATTTCAGACGAACTGAACCATGCATCAATTATTGACGGTGTTCGTTTATGCAAGGCCAAACGGTTTCGTTATAAACACAACAACATGGCCGACCTCGAGGCGCAGCTGCAGGCTGCTAAAGACGCGCGGCACCGCATCATTGTAACTGATGGTGCGTTTTCTATGGATGGCACGGTAGCGCAGCTTGATAAGATCTGCGACCTGGCAGACCAGTACGAGGCACTGGTGATGATCGATGAATCGCATTGCTCTGGTTTCATGGGAAAAACCGGCCGCGGCACACACGAACATTGCGGCGTTATGGGAAGGATAGACATCATTACCGGAACGCTTGGAAAGGCATTGGGTGGCGCTTCAGGCGGATTCACATCCGGCAGAAAAGAAATAATAGATATGCTGCGCCAGCGCTCGCGTCCTTATTTGTTCTCCAACACGCTGGCACCGGCTATTGCAGGCGCCTCGGTAGCTGTTCTTGATATGCTCAGTGAGACAACAGAACTGCGCGACAAGCTTGAGCACAATACCCGTTATTTCCGGGAAAAAATGACGGCTGCGGGTTTTGATATCCAGCCAGGTGTACACCCCATTGTTCCGGTCATGTTGTACGACGCCAAACTTTCACAGCAATTTGCAGCCAGGATGCTTGAAGAAGGGATCTATGTAATCGGGTTCTATTACCCGGTTGTACCGCAGGGCAAGGCGCGCATACGCGTACAGCTTTCGGCCGCGCATGAGCAGCACCACCTCGACAAGGCCATTGCCGCCTTTACAAAGGTAGGCAAGGAACTTGGCGTAATTTAATCAGGAAGGGTTGCAGCCGGTCTGGTTTGAGCCTGGCTGCAGCCCATTGTTTCATTTTGCAGCTTTTGAAGTGGTATTTGAACCGGCAAACGCTAAAATTTGCCGAGATTATGCCGTATATTTGCAGGATGTTACAAGAGCAGATCAACCAGCACAGCGCAGATATCCAGGCTTTCAGCACCGACAATGCAGAAGCGCTGGAACAATTCCGTATCAAGTACCTGGGTACCAAAGGCATCGTTAAAGATCTGTTCGATGCATTTAAACAGGTCGGACCTGAAGAAAAAAGGGTTCTTGGTAAAGTGCTTAATGAATTCAAACAGCTTGCTGAAGGTAAACACCAGCAGCTCAAAGAAGCGCTGGCTGCCCCGGCGCCACACGCTGTAAAAACAGATGCCGATCTTACCCTGCCGGGTGAAGGCTTTACACTGGGCTCCCGCCATCCGCTCGCCCTTGTTCGCCGCGAAATTACCGGCATTTTCGGAAGACTTGGTTTCACCATTGAAGAAGGTCCCGAAATTGAAGACGACTGGCACAATTTCTCCGCACTCAATTTTCCGGAAGAGCATCCTGCCCGCGATATGCAGGACACATTTTTTATCCGCAAGGGCGGAGAAAACGGGGATATTGCCTTGCGCACACATACGTCTTCCGTACAGGTGCGCATGATGGAACAGGGCAAGCCGCCTTTCAGGGCCATCATGCCGGGCCGGGTTTACCGGAATGAGGCAATTTCTGCTCGTGCGCATTGTTTTTTCCACCAGATAGAAGGCCTTTATGTTGACGAGAATGTCTCATTTGCCGACCTGAAACAGACCCTGTTTTATTTTGTACAGGAGCTTTTCGGCGAGGGTACAAAAGTGCGTTTCCGCCCTTCGTATTTCCCGTTCACTGAACCTTCTGCAGAGATGGATATTTCCTGTACAATCTGTAAAGGAAGCGGCTGCCAGTTGTGTAAACAGAGCGGCTGGGTCGAAATTCTTGGTTGCGGTATGGTTGACCCAAATGTGTTGGAGAACTGCGGCATAGACAGCAAAAAATACAGTGGCTTTGCATTTGGTATGGGAATCGAGCGCATTGCGAACCTCAAGTTCGTGATACGCGACCTGCGCCTGTTCTCTGAGAATGACGTCCGGTTCCTGAAACAATATACTGCTGCGTTGATCTGATAGCCGATGTTTAAAAGGGTAGTGAACGGTTTCC
This sequence comes from Pedobacter yulinensis, assembly GCF_003029735.1. GTDB lineage: Bacteria > Bacteroidota > Bacteroidia > Sphingobacteriales > Sphingobacteriaceae > Pedobacter > Pedobacter yulinensis. The sequence goes on along the minus strand of NZ_KZ686268.1, from coordinate 60,912 downwards.
TGGTAGCGGCAGTCATGCTGGTTGCCTGCGGCAAAGAGCGGCTGCAGATTCCCGAACTACCTGTTAATTTCAGCACACAACTGACCGATCCGAAACTTAGTCCGCTCAGTATTCCCGGCAAAAGCGTAACCATTGATGGCTATGGCGTAGCAGGGCTGATCATTACAAGAAAGCTGGATGGAGGGTATGCCGCATTTGACCGCTGCAGCACCGTAAATCCCGAAAAAAAATGTGCAGTAAAACTGGACGAAAGTGGTTATATGGCAGTTGATCCCTGCTCCAATGCAAAATTTTTACTTGTCGACGGAACGGGCAGCCCCGTTAGCCCGCCCGCTGAGGTCTCTCTTAAACAATATACGGTCTTCATAGGAGGAAACGTGTTACAGGTGCAAAATTAAATGGAAGTAGAAAAAATCAAAGAGAGCGTCAAAAAAGCGGCGCGCGAGCTTTTCAGGAAATACGGTTATCATAAGACCAGTGTGAACGAGATTGCGAAAAAAGCACGCATTGCGAAAGCGACCATCTACAAGTATTTTGACAGCAAGGAACATATTCTTGATGCGATCCTGATGGACTACCTTCATACCAATGTTCATGACATTGTAAACAGTAAGGCTGCATTTGCCAACGAAGAAGAACACCTTAAAACGCTGGTTATGCGAACCTGCCGCTTGTCTTTTACGGTTTGTAACGAATTTATCGGCTGGGAATTTGTTCGCGAGAACACCAACTCGCAGGAGTTTCTGAAACACCTGTCTGATGAACTGGAGTCACTGCTCCTTTCAGCCTACCTTCAGCTCGATACCTTTAAGAACAATCCCGGCAGGCGAGAAGGGCTGGCTTTCCTGCTCAAAGCAAGTAAAAGCATCGTGTTTTCTTTCGCTTTTACATCGGTCAGCGATGCAGACGTGCGCAAAAATTTTGTAAGTTTTCAGAAGGAAATTTTGCCTTTCCTGGTTAAAGCGGCATTGTAACTTGCAATATTGCGAATCATGTTTTTAAAGATAAAGCCATGGAACGGCCATACTGCATACCAGTATAAACGGCCCCAGATTCCCAGCGGACGGAACGTTGCCGTTTGGTGCAACACCTGTTCCTGATCAATACAGAATTCCAGCCAGGCTTCGCCGGGAAGTTTCATTTCTGCATAAAGCAGCAGCCTTTTTTCTTTGCGGTCGGCAAGCAGCACACGCCAGAAGTCGACCACGTTTCCGGGGCTCAGCGAATCATTATTCGTGCGCCCGCGCCTGAGACCTACACCGCCGAATAACTTGTCAAGGAAGCCCCTGAAGGCCCAAAGCCAGTCCGCATAATACCAGCCTGTCTTACCGCCGATGGCCCAGATGTTGCGCAGCGCCAGTGCTTCGTCGGTTATTTTTATGCTGCGTTTGTCGCTGAAAACGCCATCTTTAGGTACTTCTACAAAGCGGGACAGCCCCGTGTCTAAGATTCGGCTACTGAAGGCATCTTTCCAGCTCGAAATGACCTGATTTTGCTCGATTTTATCGAACGCCATTTGTATGGCAGTTTCATAACCGATCAGTTTGATGCCAAGTTTTTCTGCCAGATCATTTGGCCGGCAGGTTACCTCCGTCTTCATGCTGTCAACCAGGTTTTTGGCCAGCTGGTAGGAGGTAGGCGTAATGAAATACAGCCAGTATGAGGACAGGCGCGGCGTCATGACAGGAACGGTAAAAATATGCCGTTTCAGCCCGCGAACGGCCGCAAACTTCAGGAGCATTTGTTTATAGGTCAGGGCTTGTGGCCCGCCGATGTCGTAGTCGCGGCCATAGGTTTCCTCATTGGCAAGTACACCCGCGAGGTATTCCAGCACATTCCTGATGGCAATGGGTTGCGAGCGGGTTTTCAGCCAGCGCGGGGCCACCATGATAGGAAGTTTTTCAACCAGGTCGCGGATGATCTCAAAACTTGAGCTTCCCGACCCGACAATGATCGCCGCACGGAGGGCGGTAAGCTGGTACTTGCCGGCAGCCAGGATTTTTTCAACCTCCTGCCGCGATTGCAGGTGCCGCGACAGCTTCTCCGCGTTGGCAATACCGGTTAGATAAATCACCTGTTTAACCTGGGTGCCATTCAGGGCGTCCCGGAAGTTTTCGGCAATTTCTTTTTCTTTTTTTGCAAAGTCGCCCGCCGATGACATGGAGTGGATCAGAAAATAGGCCGCATCAATGTCGGCCGGAATAGCTTTCAAACTTTCAGCATCCTGATAATTCATTTCCAGTACCTGCACTGACTGGTCCTTATACCTCGTCAGATCAAGCCGGCTGCGGTCGCGGACACAACAGATCACTTCGTGACCATCTTCGAGCAGCACAGGTAAGAGACGCTGACCAATGTAGCCATTTGCGCCCGTAAGGAGAATTTTCATGACCAATTGACAATCAAGGCTGCTAATTGTTTGTTGGCTCCGCTTGCGTGCGGGAAAGCTTGCTTTACTTTGAAACTTTCGTAATTTGCTGAAAATTAAGATGCCATGTCCCTTTACAGACCTTTTTCCTTTCTGATTTCACTGCTTGTATGCGCGGGCGTTGCCCCGGCCCAGCAGGTTACCATTCGCCCCGACTCGGCTGCCCGCCGGATTGACATCCGGATCGACGATGCACCTTTTACCAGCTACATTTATCCGGAGAACCTTGAAAAACCGGTGCTATATCCCATTTATACAGCCGCAGGATCTGTTATTACCCGGGGCTTTCCCCTTGATCCGCGGCCTGGCGAGCGGGTCGATCATCCGCACCATGTAGGCCTGTGGTTCAACTTCGAAAATGTGAATGGGCTGGATTTCTGGAACAATTCGTATGCGATCCCTGCAGCCAATAAACACAGGTATGGCAGCATCAAACACCGCAGGATCACAGGAATAAAAGAAGGCAAACGAGGCAGCCTGGGCACAGAGTCGGTTTGGGTGGACCAGTCTGGCAAAATTTTGCTGACTGAACGGACCACTTTCTTTTTTACCCAACATGGCAGCCACAGGCTTATTGAACGCCGCACTACCCTTATTGCCGATACGCAGGTCACTTTTCGGGACAGCAAGGATGGTCTGATTGCCATCCGCATGGACCGCGCTTTTGAAGACAAGGACCAGAAAGAAGGTGAATTTCATGACGCGCAAGGAAAGGTGACACGGATAAAAGCCCTGGATAACACCGGCGTGAACGGCATTTACCGGAACAGTGAAGGGAAGGAAAAAGAATCGGGTGTGTGGGGCAAGCCGGCACGCTGGGTCAGCCTGTCTGCTACGAAAAATAAGGAACAGATCAGCGTGGCAATAATAGACCATCCGAAAAACCCCGGTTACCCGGCCTATTCGCATGCAAGGGGTTACGGTCTATTTGCCTCTAACAACCTTGCCGTAAAGGCTTTCAATCCTGCCGCTGAGCCCGTTCGCATCGACCTTAAACCGGGAGAGGAACTGAAGTTCAGGCACCTGATTGTAATCAGTTCGGGCGGCTTTTTAAGCAAGGGGGAATTGGACAAACTGGCTGAACGGTTTGGAAAATAATTTCTAAGAAAGATATTTTTTTTAACTTAAAGTTGGTAACTTTACAAAAGTTACCAACTTTGCAGGACTCGTGCTGGATTGTGTCTTCAAATGTCGCAAACCGGGTTTAGTCCCGGCTTTCTGTCAAATTGCAAATCTAAGCTCAAGGTTGATCAATGCCCGGTAGTTCAGGTCTTGCGAACCGGCCTTAAGACAAAGAATATTCCCAATAAAATAAACGGAATACTGAGCAGCTGCCCCATATTCAGTTGCATGCCTTCTTCAAATGCCGACTGATTTTCTTTCAGAAACTCAATGAAAAACCTGATCAGGAACAGCGAAGCAATAAATACCCCAAATAACAAACCGGGTTTGCTTTTACCCTTGCGGTTAAGCAGGGTCATGACCGCAAAAAGAACCAGGTAACACAGGGCTTCGTACAACTGCCCGGGATGCCGCGGCACGCGGTCTACCTTCTCAAATATGAATGCCCAGGGCAATTCGGCAGGTTTACCGATAATTTCTGAATTCATGAGGTTTCCAAAACGAATGCAGGCACCCGCCAGCGGAACCACCAGCGCCATCTTGTCCAGCAGCCAGAGAAAGGGAACCTTAAACTTGCGCGCAAAAAGAATCAGCGCGATAAATATCCCAAGTGCGCCGCCGTGACTGGCCAGTCCGCGGAAACCGGTAAACCTGAACGATGGCTGAAATTCAACAGGCAGAAAGATTTCGAGCAGGTGATCTTTGTAATACGCCCAGTCATAAAACAGGCAATGTCCCAGCCGCGCGCCAATCAGCGTGGCCAGCACAACGTACACGGTTAGTTTCTCCAGCACCAGCACCGGATAACCATCTTTTTTAAATTCTCCTTTCAGTATCCGGAAACTAAATACGAAACCGAGCGCAAAAAGCAGGGAATACCATTGTATGGCGATGAAACCAAGGTCGATCAGTTCAGGGCTGGGGTTCCAGTGGATGTAGGCGGTCATGTAAGCTTAAACGTTAGCGTATAAAAATCAGGATATAGGGTTTACTTGAGTGCATCCAGTACCTGGAACAATTTCCGGTTGATGCCTGAACCTGAGTAGTTGTTGACATTGATCACTACGACATATTTATTGCCGCTGCGGTCGGTGTGGTAACCTGCAAAAGCCGAGACGTCAGATATGGTTCCGCTTTTGATCTTCATCCCGTTATACTCAGGAAGTGCTTTATAGAAATCAGCGAACCAGGATTCTTTCTGTGCCTGGAAAAGGATAGTGGCCATGGCCCGGGTAGTTACCCGGTTAGCCGGCGAAAGACCACTGCCGTCAACAATATTCAGGGCATTGCGGTCAATGCCCTTTTCTGCCCAGAAGTTAACCAGTGTGCGGGCGCCCTCCCGCGTTCCCGCTGGCCGGCCCGATTTCCAGGCCAGGGTACGCAACAGGTGTTCACCAAAAAGGTTGATGCTCTTTTTCTCAAACCAGTAAACAATTTCAGAAAGGCTGGGCGATGTGATCGTTGAAAGCTTCTGTACAACCGGCGGGGTTGTCTTTTGTTCGAGCGCAAGCAACCGGGAAGTGGTCGCAGCGGCCGAACGGATTCCAAGTCTCTTCATGGTATCCTGCAGGCGGTAAGCACAGTCGTAAGCAGGGTCAGGCAATGCAACAGAAATACCGCTTTTACGGATGTCGCTGGCCCAGGTGCCGCGCAGGTAAGCCAGATTGCCAAACGGAGGCAGGTAGGCATAGGCGTTATCGCCAGAGCCAGCTGCACCCGTTTTCAGCTCATTTACGATCCGGATGTAGGGCATTTCTGGTTGGGCTTTGATCACCGAGGCATTCGCTGCCCGCAGGTGGATATCGAATTGGTTTTCACGCCAGCTCAGCGCCGATGCGCCTGCACCATAGTAATTGCCGATTTCCTGCCAGGTCCAGCCATCAGGTGTGGTCTGCGTGCCCCAGGCACTGTCATCGCCAATGACGGTGCCGCTGATTTCGCGGATACCGGCTGCCCGGATTGCGGCTACCCACTGACTTAAGACCACATTTTCACGGCTTTGTTCGTACCGCCAGGAGCCAAGCGTCGGATCGCCGCCTCCTGTGATGATCAGGTCGCCTTTCAATACGCCGTTTTCGATCCTTCCGCTATAGCCCAGAGTGGTCTGGTAACGAAAATCTTTTCCGAGCAGAGAAAAAGCCGTAGCGGCCGTAATGGTCTTAAGCGTCGATGCGGTGGCCAGACCGGTATGTTCATTGGCACCATACAGCAGTTTGCCCGAGGCCGCATCCAGTACGCAGAGCGATGCCGACGCGTACCGGCACTGTTCGTCGGCCAGGAAACGTTCAAAGGCTTTTTCAACGTTTTCAATCCGGTTCTGGGGCATGGCCGATAAGGGGGCCAGGGCGATAAGAAGGCAAAAGATCTTTCTGAAATGCATCCTGCTGAAATAAAAAATGTGATGCCCTCAGGCACCACATCTGGTTATATGTTTTGGTTCTGCAAGTTCTAGACCAGCTCTTTCTGGACCAGGAACTCAGCGATCTGAACGGCATTAGTGGCCGCGCCCTTGCGCAGGTTGTCTGCTACAATCCACATGTTCAGGGTCTTGGGCTGCGATTCATCGCGCCGGATCCGGCCCACAAATACTTCGTCTTTTTCATGTGCATCTTTTGGCATCGGGTATTTCAGGTTGGCCACATCGTCTATCACCACAACACCCGGAGCCTTATCCAGGATAGTGCGCACATCTTCCAGTTCGAATTCGCTATCAAACTCGATGTTTACTGATTCAGAGTGTCCGCCCATGACCGGGATACGTACCGTAGTTGCCGTTACCCGGATGCTGTCATCGCCCATGATCTTGTTGGTCTCTTTGACCATTTTCATTTCTTCCTTCGTATAACCGTTCTCAGTAAAGACATCAATGTGCGGCAATACGTTCAGGTCGATCTGGTAAGGATATGCTTTTTCTCCCTCTACACCCTGGCGCTCATCCATGAGCTGGGTAACCGCCTTTACGCCGGTTCCGGTTACAGACTGATAGGTCGAAACAACCACACGTTTGATCTTGAACGCATCGTGCAGAGGCTTCAGCGCAACCACCATCTGGATGGTTGAACAGTTCGGATTGGCAATGATCTTATCGTCTATAGACAGCTCATAGGCGTTTACTTCGGGCACGATCAGTTTTTTTGACGGATCCATGCGCCAGGCTGATGAATTGTCAATGACTGTGGTTCCTGCTTCGGCAAAGCGCGGGGCATGCTCCAGCGATGTACTGCCGCCGGCAGAAAAGAGGGCGATATCTGGTTTCATGGAAATGGCAGTGTCCATGCTAACGATGGGGAACTGCTTACCCTTGAACGTGATTTCCTTACCAACGCTCTTTTCAGAGGCTACGGGAATCAGTTCGGTTAAGGGGAAGTTTCTCTCCTCCAGTACTTTTAACATGACGGTACCGACCAATCCGGTAGCACCAACAACTGCGACTTTCATTTCTTTAATTTTTAATTAATTTTTAAATTTGTAGTTATAAGTGAGTTTTTTTATGATTCCAAATATGCGAAATTTCAGTCTTATTCTATTGATCTGCTGGGCTAAAATCGCTTCTGCTGCATTTTCCTGCGATTTTTATGACACAGCGCGGCCGGCGCGCTCGTTTGCGCTTCGCGCCGGCGAAACGATTGTGATCAATGAGATTTTTGCAAACCCCGGCGGTAACGCTTTGTTGCCTGTGCAGGAATTTGTGGAATTGTGGAACCCTTCGACTGAGCCGGTTGTGCTGACCGGATGGAGTTTTTCAGATCTGCGCAGCAAGGCGGTTTTCGGTGCCGATACGCTTGCGCCGGGTGCCTTTCTGCTCATTTGCAGCAACGCTGACGTGGCTGCACTGGGCCGGTTTGGCAAAGTACACGGAATATCGCCCTGGCCGGCACTAAACAATGATGAAGACATGCTGACGCTGAGCGATGCGGAAGGACGGATCGCTGACCAGGTCCGTTATGACCTCGGTTGGTACCGGGCAAGTCCGTCGAAGGGCCTCAGCCTCGAACGCATCAAGGCCGGCGGTACTTGCGGGGGCAGGCAGAACTGGTTGCCCTGCACAGACGCGGGCGGCATAACACCCGGACGCATGAACACGGTGGCCGGTTTCCACGATCAGGCGCCGCCGGTTATACTTGCTGCTGCCGCAGTGGCCGGCGACAGCAGCATCATCCTGGCCTTTTCAGGCGAACCTGATACGGCCACATCCTTGCGTCCGGCCAGCTACAAAGTGAACAACGGCATGGGAGCGCCGGCAACGGTTGTCCCTGAAGATACAGATTTCCGGAAGGTCAGGTTAAATTTTGCCGGCAGCATACCCCGCAATCGGGAGTATCTGATCAGTACTCCCGGCTTGCGCGACTGTGCGGGCCGCCCGCCGGCACGAGGTGAATGCGCCCTTTTCGTACCAGATACCATTGCACCCGGCGATGTCCTGATCAGCGAGTTGCTCTGCAACCCACGACCGGGCGGAGTCGATTTCGTCGAACTGTACAACGCCTCGGCAAAAACACTCGATCTTTCCGGTCTGCACCTTGCGCGGGCCGACACCCTTGGCAAACCGGCAGACATCAGGCCGCTTTCTGCAACCGCCCTGCTTGCCGACGCCGGCTCCTATCGCGCTTTCTCGATCAATCCGGCGATGCTGTCGGGACAGTATCCGCAGGCCCCGGCCGCAATGCTCGTCGGCGTGGGCCGGCTTCCTGCGTATTACAATCAGTCAGGGAGCGTGCTGTTGCTACAGAACGGCCGGCTCATTGACCGTTTGGATTATACAGAAGGCATGCACCATCCGCTGCTGCAGAATATGAAAGGTGTTTCGCTCGAGCGGTCCGATTTTAACCAGCCAGCCTTCATTACCGGCAATTTTAGCAGTGCGTCGGCTGCCGCCGGATATGCCACACCCGGGTACCGCAATTCCCGCCAGGCAGACAGTTCCCAAATAAACCGGGTCGTGCTCGGCGTAACGACCTTCTCCCCGGACGGTGACGGCAGGGCCGATGTATTGCCGGTTCATTACAAGCTCGCGGCGCCCGACAACCTGGCTACTTTGACGGTTTATACCGACCGTGGGGTCAAAATCCGTATCCTGCTTCGAAATGAAGTAGCCGGCGGGACTGGCACCGTTGAGTGGGATGGGCGCGATGAACAGGGAAGGCCATGCCCCGCGGGGGTGTACCTTGTTCACTTCTCCTCTTTCGGCCTGAAAGGGACAAGATTCAGCACGCACAAAGCCTGCGTATTGGCCAGAAACCTGAATTAAGCAAGGCCAGGCGGCAGAAAGTTTGCAGATGCCGCGTAAATGCATGTATTTGTATGTAAAATATTATGTGTAATTTTACAGCCCGATTATGGCATATATCAAAACATCATTTGATTTCGAGAAACCACTGGCCGATCTGGTCCAGCAGATCGAAAAGGTAAAGCAGGTTGCAGATAAGACAAAAGTCGACATGTCGGCTACACTTCAGGAGCTTGAAGACCGGCTGGCGCAGACAAGTTCAGTACTTTATAACAACCTCACGGGATGGCAGAAAGTGCAGATGTCAAGACATGCCGACCGCCCGCAGACGCTGGACTACATCAACATGATCTGCGATGATTTTATCGAGCTGCATGGCGACCGTACGGTCAGGGACGATAAAGCAATTGTAGGCGGTTTCGGAACCATCGGCGGTCAGAGTGTGATGATCATTGGTCATCAGAAGGGCAAGAACACAAAAGAACGCCAGTTCCGCAACTTCGGCATGGCGAACCCCGAAGGCTACCGCAAGGCGCTCCGGCTCATGCGGCTTGCCGAGAAATTCAATAAACCGGTCGTTACTTTTATCGACACCATGGGTGCTTACCCGGGCCTGGAAGCTGAAGAGCGCGGGCAGGGCGAAGCCATCGCCAGAAACCTGCTGGAAATGTCGGTGCTGCGTGTTCCCATTCTGTGCTTTATCGTAGGCGAGGGCGCCTCGGGTGGTGCACTCGGAATTGGCATCGGTGATAAAGTTTACATGCTCGAGCACACCTGGTACTCTGTGATTTCGCCCGAATCCTGCTCATCCATTCTCTGGCGCAGCTGGGATTACAAGGAGCGGGCTGCAGATTGCCTGAAATTGACCTCGAACGATATGTTCAAAAACGGGCTGATCGATGGTGTGGTGGCTGAGCCGCTTGGCGGCGCGCACCAGGACCCCGAAGCTATGGCTGCTACCCTGAAAGATACCATTCTGAAAGACCTGGGCGTGCTTAGTAAAGAAAAGACCGACAAACTGATTGCAAGCAGGATCGATAAGTTTTGCGCCATGGGCGTTGTCCAGGAATAGCGACTTTATCTGCATTAAAATACAGGCCCGGAATTTATTTCGGGCTTTTTGTTTGCTGCTCCCAGACAACGGCAAACCTTGCCGTCCCGTTTAACGCCGCGAAATGCACATGAATATTGCGCCCTGAACCACACCCTTCCAGTTCACCTGTAAAATAAAAAAGCCGGCGGGTAGCCGGCTTTCGGTGACTAAATGTGTTTTTCTTATTCCGAAAAATACATGGCAAACCTGCTTTGCAGCGCCATGAAGTCTTTTTCAAGCTGTGCGTTCAGCTGTTTCTGGTTGTTCACGGCGGTTGCCTGGATCATCATGTTGAAGATATACAGGCCGCGCTGTACGTGCTGGCTTCCGTTCAGGCTGTTCTTGCTTTGCGATACGTCGGCCAGGTAGGTGAGTTCCTTTTTGATAAAATCTGCAGTTGACCGTACCAGCGCGTTGGCTTTTTCGGTTTGCTTCAGGGTATAGAGGTTCTCGGCCATGTAATATTTGCCGATAACAGAATTCATGCTGTAGAATCTTTTTGGGATAACCTGTTCGTATTTGGCAACTGCTTTAAGCGCATCTGCCGTCCGGCCTTCCCTGATAAGCGCCGAGATCAGGTTGTTGAACATGCTGGTCATGATAAACGTATCATCAGAAGACTGTGGGTCCAGGTATTTCGCCGTTGTCATATTACCCCATTTGAACCGGTTCATTACATGCTCGTACATGGCGTCGGTGTTAACCAGCTCACCGCGGGCGGCAGCTGTTGTATCAGGTTTGAAAGGCATCAGCCGCAAGGCTAAGCCTTCGTTGTACAGGTAATTATCCAGCCCGTTAAACTGCTCTGAAGGCACAGTTGTGGCAAAATAGATCGGGCGTTTCCATTGGTTGTGCGCCAGGATATCGAACATGGCCAGCGTTCCTTTGGTCACATAATTTTTGTTGAAAGTCCAGTCTATTTCAGGTGCAATGCGGTCGCGCTGTGCAGCGGGAACTGTTCCCGAGCTGATTACCTCGTCCGGATTGACCGTCATTTTTAGTTTCTTAGTCGGTATAAAGTTTGTTTTACTGCCGTCCTGTAAAGAGATTTTTGCCTCTTCTGCGTCAGACAGCAGGAAGTCGACCACGTCTTTCAGCTCCTGGCTCTGTGCAATCTTGTAATCCTGGTAATACATGACATCACGAACGCCCTGCACATACTGTTCTGCCTTCATGCTGATCGGTAGCGGTGCAGATTCATTTTGTTTCTGCTTCATGCCGTTGATGTACCAGTCGGTGTCAAATAAACTCAGGTTCACGATCCGCACATCAGGACGTACGTTTTCTACCTCCTGAATATACCAGAGCGGGTAAGTGTCGTTATCACCGTAGGTAAAAATAATTGCATTCGGTGCGCAGGACTGCAGGTAATCGTAAGCAATATCGTGCGCAACCATTTTTGTGGAACGGTCGTGGTCATCCCAGCCTTCTGCGGCCATAATGACCGGTCCGGCAAGTAAACCCACCACGACAGCTATACCGGCGCCGGCTGCGGGGCTGAGTTTCTTAAAAACCCATTCTCTAAGGGCAATTACACCCAGACCGATCCAGATGGCATATGCATAAAACGAACCTGCATATGCGTAGTCACGTTCCCGTGGTTCGAGCGGCTTCTGGTTCAGGTATAGTACAATGGCCACACCTGTAAAAAAGAACAGGAGACCTACAATGCCCGCATTCTTCGCGTCGCGTTTAAAATGCCAGAAAATACCGATCAGGCCCAGGATAAGGGGCAGTCCGTAAAATTTATTGTGAGCGTTGCTGTCTTTGATAGACGGGGGCAGGTTATCCTGGTTGCCAAGCCGTGCGGCATCGATCGCCTTGATGCCTGTGATCCAGTTGCCCTCAAAATTGCTCCCTTGTCCCTGCTCGTCGTTCTGCCGGCCTACAAAGTTCCAGAAGAAATACCGCATGTACATGTAGCCGATCTGGTATGAAAACAAGAAGCCCACGTTGTGAATGAGGGTAGGTTTCTGGTCGTCTGCCAGGCGCATCCATTCCTTGTAAAACTCGGGGTGGCCACCCTGGTCGCTGTACATACGCGGAAGCGGGGTTGTGCTGTCGTACTTGTAATCGGTTTTTTTTCCGGCCGATTCATATTTTTCATTTCCCTTGCGGTATAACGTTTTGCCCTCCTCGATGCCTACCTTCTCAGAATTGAAGTTTGGTCCGAAAAGCAGCGGGCGGTCGCCGTACTGCTCCCGGTTCAGGTAGCTCAGGAAAGAAAAGGCATTATCAGGATCACTGTTGTTCAGGTTGGGATCTGCCTTTGCACGAATAATGATCATGGCAAATGAGGCATAACCGAAAATAATCAGCACGAGCGACAGGAGCGAGAGGTTAAGAATTTTGTGCTGGTGTTTGATCGAATACCGGATAGCCCAGACCAGCGCGCCGATGAGCAGGACAGCGAAAAACAAAACTCCTGTACCAAAACCCAGACCCAGCGTGTTTACGAAAAACAGGTCGAAATAGGCGCCAAACGAAACCAGGTACTGGATCACGCCGTACTGGATAATGCCCAAAATCAGGCAGCCGATCAGGAAGGTTTTGAACATTCCCGATGTGGTGTGGGTTTTATAGCGTTTAAAATAATATACAAAGGCAAGTGCGGGAATAGTGAGCAGGTTGAGCAGGTGAATGCCGATCGAAAGGCCCATGATGTAGGCAATAAAAAGCAGCCAGCGGTCGGCCCGTGGCTCATCTGCATGTGCTTCCCACTTCAGAATGGCCCAGAAAACGATGGCGGTAAAAAGCGATGAAAGCGCATATACTTCAGATTCAACAGCCGAAAACCAGAAACTGTCTGAATAGGTGTAGGCAAGCGCACCCACAAGGCCGGCACCGATGATGGATACCATGTTGCCGGTCGATACTGCTTCGCCCGGTTTGATGAGTACTTTTTTTGCAAGCGCGGTGATGGTCCAGAATAGAAAGAGAATGGTTGCACCGCTGGCAACTGCCGAACCAACATTCATCCACCAGGCAACCTGGGTCAGGTCTCCGCCGGCGAAAATAGAGAAAAAGCGCTGGATCATCAGGAACAGCGGGGCTCCGGGCTGGTGTACAACCTGCATGCGAAGTGCCGATGCGATAAACTCACCGCAGTCCCAGAAGCTAACAGAAGGCTCGAGGGTAAGGATGTAAGACAAAGTAGCGATCACAAAACAGGCCCATCCGGCGATATTGTTCGTTTTCGTATAGTTCATTTCTTATGGATAATAATGACAGATTCTGTTTCAATACTGAAAGTGCTGCCGAAAATAAAGAAATTAGTTCAAACCTTCTAGGTTTTTAAGGTCTTGAAGCACGCAACCCGTTCAGAATCAACTTACGTTAAATTATTTGAAAACATATTTGCAGATATGGAATAAGCTGCCTAGATTTGCATTCCGTTTAAGAGACCTCCTTTTAAATGGCAGTTTGCCCGATAGTATAAGGGTAGTACAACGGTTTTTGGTACCGTGCGTCTTGGTTCGAATCCAGGTCGGGCAACAAATTTAGATTATCGGATCGTGTATTTTCAAAACCACATGATCCGTTTTTTTTTAACCGCATTGATAGAAAGACATCATGCCACTGCAATTTAACCCCGTTAAACTTTTTGCCGGTTCCGGCACAAAGGATCTGGCCCAGAAAATTGCCGAGCAATACGGTAAGCCACTTGGTGCCACCACGCTCAGCAAGTTCAGCGACGGGGAGTTTCAACCCTCATTTGATGAATCGGTTCGCGGCTGCGATGTTTTTTTGATCCAGTCTACCTGTCAGCCCTCAGACAATCTGATTGAATTGCTGCTCATGATCGATGCTGCTAAAAGAGCGTCTGCGCATTACATTACGGCTGTTGTTCCTTATTATGGCCTGGCCAGGCAGGACAGGAAAGACAAACCGCGTGTAGCCATCGGCGCCAAGCTGGTTGCCAACCTGCTTCGCTCTGCCGGTATTCACCGCATCATGACCATGGATCTTCATGCAGCCCAGATTCAGGGCTTTTTTGACATCCCGGTAGACCACCTGGACGGTTCAGTTATTTTTGTGCCATATATCAAAAGCCTCGGGCTGGAGAACCTGACCATCGCATCGCCCGATATGGGCGGATCATACCGGGCCCGTACTTTCGCGAAGTTTTTCAATGCGGAAGTAGTAATCTGCGATAAACGCAGAAAAAGGGCCAACGAAGTAGAATCCATGTCAATTATCGGCGATGTAACCGGCCAGGACATTGTGCTGATCGATGACATTTGCGATACAGCAGGCACGCTGTCTAAAGCGGCTGCGCTGATCATGGAAAACGGGGCAAAAAGCGTACGGGCGGTTTGTACACATGCAGTGTTATCGGGAAAAGCGATAGAAACTGTAGAAAATTCAATGCTTTCGGAACTGATCGTTACCGACACCATTCCGCTGAAGCGGGAAAGCAGCAAAATCCGGGTGCTGAGCACAGCAGACCTGTTTGCACGCGCCATAGCAAATGTAAACGAACATGCATCGATCAGCGACCTGTTTAAAGTATAACGCCCAAAAGGCAACAAATTAGCATTATCAATAAATATATATAACATGAAAACAATCGCAATTAGCGGTTCTCCAAGAGAGAACGTAGGGAAACGCGATGCCAAGGAACTTCGCTACGAAGGTAAAGTGCCTGCGGTATTGTATGGTGGAAAAGAGCAGAAACACTTTGCTGTAGTAACCACCGAGCTGAAAGATGCCATCTATACTCCCGATGCAACATTCGTAGAGATCGACATTGACGGTACCAAATCAAAGGCCATTATCAAGGAACTTCAGTTCCATCCGTTAACTGACCAGTTGCTGCACGTAGACTTCCTTCAATTGTTCGATGACAAGATCATCAACATGGAAATCCCTGTTAAACTCACCGGTACTTCTCCAGGTGTTAAAATGGGTGGTAAACTGATCCAGAAACTTCGCAAGCTGCGCGTAAAAGCGCTTCCGAAAGATATGCCGCAAAATGTAGAAGTAGATATTTCTTCAATGGAAGTTGGTCACCTGATCCGCGTTCGCGACCTGAAAAGCGAAAGCTATGTCATTACCAATACCCCAGAAGATACCATCGTATCTGTAGGTATGTCAAGAGCGTTGAAACAAGCTGAAAACGAGGCAAAAGGAAAATAATTCCTTTGGCTGCCGGTTGCCAAAACAGCACCGCCATGCGGTGCTGTTTTTTTATGCAATCATTTGCCGCTCCGGTGCACGTTCTTACATTTGCAGGAACAGCGCTTCCGCAGAATTTTAAAAGATGAAATACCTGATCGTAGGCCTCGGGAATATTGGGGCAGAGTATGCGCACACGCGCCACAACATTGGTTTTGACATTGCAGACCAGCTTGTCAAAGAACTTGACGGCAGTTTCGAAAACCTGAAACTGGCCTATTATGCCGAAGTGGGTTACAAGGGAAAAAAGCTGCACGTGATCAAGCCCACCACGTATATGAACCTAAGCGGCAAAGCCGTTAACTACTGGATGCGCGAGCTCAAAATTGCGCCCGAAAATGTGCTGGTGGTGGTCGACGACCTGGCCCTCCCCCTGGGTAAGCTGCGCCTGAAGCTGCAGGGAAGCAGCGCCGGCCACAATGGCCTCAAAAGTATTGAGTCGGTATGCGGCGGCCAGAACTACGCACGGCTGCGCTTTGGCATCGGCGATAATTTCCCGAAAGGCCGGCAAGCCGATTTTGTATTGTCCCTATTTGACAGGGATGAGCAGGCAGAATTGCCTGCACTCATCGATAAAAGTGTTGAACTGATCAAGAGTTTTGTAACGATCGGCCCGGCCCGGACCATGACAGATTTTAATAAATAATACTATCCGGGCTTACGGGTGTAATAAATGATCTTCTCGTGCAGGATCTGCTGGTCGAACGGCTTGCCCAGTATATCATCTGCGCCCGCATTGATCGCGTTTTCCCGGTCAGATTCCATCACCGCCGCCGAGAACGTAATGATCGGGATCCGCTCTTTACCCGGAATGTGTCCGTCCCGGATCAGCCTGATGGCTTCCAGTCCGTTCATGACCGGCATGTAGGTGTCCATTAACACCAGGTCGTACGGATGCCTGGCCAGCTTGTCCAGGGCCTGCTGGCCGTCATCTACAGCGTCTGCCTGAATATTCCAGTCTTTCAGAATCTTCATGATCAGGAACTTGTTGATCGGGTTATCTTCTGCAACAAGCACCTGCAGCCCGTCTAACTTAGGCAACACGGCATTGCCGGTCGCGGCCGGCGTCTTTTCACTGTCTTCGACAACCTGGTACCAGTTGGTAAATGAAAAACTGCTGCCTTTGCCTGATTCGCTTTCCACATGCATAATCCCACCCATCAGTTCTGCGAGTTTTTTGACGATCGATAATCCCAGGCCCGTACCGCCGAACCGGACAGTTGTCTGTTCATCGGCTTGCTCAAATGAATCGAAAATGCGCGTCAGGTTTTCTTTCGCAATGCCGATCCCGGTGTCTGTTACCCGAAACTCGACCTGCACATTGTCGCCTTTTTTATCCAGCAAACGGGCATCGAGCGAGACCGAGCCCCCCGGGTCTGTAAACTTGATTGCATTCCCGATCAGGTTCATCAGGATCTGGTTCAACCGCAGCGAATCGAGCATGACTTTGGCCGGCAGCAGCGGGTCGCTGAAAAACACGAGCTTGATGTTTTTTTCGCGTGCCCTGATATTGAGCAAGTTGATTACGGCCTTGCAGACCTTGTCTATTTCATTTGCAGAAAGGCTGATCCTGAACTTGCCGGATTCAATCTTCGAAAGGTCCAGGATGTCATTGATCACGCCTAATAGCGAATCTGAAGAAACCTGCAACAACTGCAGCATTTCTTTTTCGGCCTCCGGCAGGTCGCTTTGCTGCAGCAGCGACACCAGTCCGATTATGCCATTTATTGGTGTACGGATCTCATGGCTCATGTTGGCCAGGAAGTTTTCCTTTATTTTCTTTCCCTGTTCGGCTTCCTCTTTGGCAACGATCAGGTCTCTCTGCGCTTTTTCGAGGAGGATGTTTTTTTGTCTGAGCTCCCGCTGCACCCGCACCAGCTGGACAAATGCGTCTACTTTTGCAGAGGTGACGAAAGGATCCAGGGGTTTATACAGATAGTCTACGGCGCCCGTGTTCAGTCCTTTTACCGCATATTTTGTTTCTTTCGAGATGGCCGTAACGAATATAAAGAGGATCTGCTGGGTACGGGGATTGCTTTTCAGGATCTCCACGAGCTCGAAGCCATCCATTTCAGGCATCTGAACGTCGATCAACGCGATCGCAATATCTTTTTCCCAGCAAATGCGCAAAGCTTCGTTCGGCATCGTGGTAGAAATGATATTGATATCGGGCCGGTCAAGCAGTGCCTCGAGCGCAATGATGTTTTCCGGCCGGTCGTCGACCAGTAAAACATTGATTTTTTCCATCGGGGATGTGTTTAACAATCGTTTCTTTATCTAACTTATTTTCTGATAAATGTTCTGTTTCCGGTCAACAATCCTGAAATTTGCCGAAAGGGCCGAACTTCGCAGGGTTTCTTTAGATCCCAGACACAAAAAGCCAAAAGTAGCTAAACTATTGTAAAATAGTTCGATGACTTTGATCTGAAGCTCAATGTCAAAGTATATCAGCACGTTGCGGCAGGAGATGAGCTGGAACTCGTTGAAAATTCCGTCGGAAGCCAGGTTGTGTATTGAAAATAAAGCGTTCTTTTTGAGCTCCCTTTTAAGCGCGGCCGCCCCGTAGCGTGCGGTGTAATATTCCGAGAGGGAATGACTGGCGCCAGAAAGCAGGTAATTTTCAGAGTAAACCTTCATTTTCTGCAGGTCGTAAATGCCGCTTTTCGCGTGTTCGATCACTTCAGAATTGATGTCTGTTCCGTAAAAAAAACTGCGTTCATACAGCTGTTCTTCATGAAAAAGGATGGCAAACGAATACAATTCTTCGCCGGTCGAGCAGCCTGCATTCCATACCCTGATCTTCTGATAACTGCTCAGGTAGGGTGCCACGTGCTGCCTTACCGACTTATAGAACTCCGGATCACGAAACATCTCGGTCACGTTGACAGTGATATCGATCAGGAACTGCTCAAAGAACTGCGGGTTGTTGGTGAGCATCATCCGCAGGTCGAACAGATTCAGGTGGTCTACCGCCATGATCTTCAGTACCCGGCGTTTCAGCGAAGCACGGCTGTAATGGCCAAAATCGAAACCATGCACGTTCCGGATCAGCGCAATCAGCGCTTCCAGCTCCTGGTTGCTGATGGTTTCGGGGTACTTATTGGGCGAAAGCATACTAACTTAACCAAACCCGCATCATGGAAAGAAGTTTTTCCATTTCGACCGGTTTTGAAATATAATCGTTCGCGCCTGCTTCGATACATTTCTCCCGGTCGTTTTTCATGGCCTTGGCTGTAAGGGCAATGATGGGCAGCCTGCTGTATTTAGACTGTTCACGTATTTTCTGCATGGCTTCATACCCATCCATCTCAGGCATCATCACATCCATGAGCACCATGTCTGTTTGCGGGTGTTCTTCCAGCTTCTCAAGTGCCTCCCGGCCGTTTGTAGCAATGATGATGTTCATCTCATATTCCTGAAGCGCGCTTGACAAGGCAAAAATATTTCGCATGTCATCGTCTGTAATCAGGATGTTTTTGCCCTTCAGGGCTTTTTCAATGGTCGAAACGCTCTTGACCGCGCGGGTAGCTGCAGACCTGCGTTCCATATCCTGGTTTTTTAGTTTGTTGATAAACAGGCTCACCTCATCCAGCAGGCGGTCATTGGACTTGCTTGTCTTCAAGACCATAGACTGGGTATGTTTCTGGATTCGTGCAATTTCATCCCGGTCAAGTTCCTTGGCCGTATTGATGACTACCGGAATATCTTTAAGTTTGTCGCGGCTTTTAAGCGTATCGAGCAAGGCGAAACCGTCTGTATCCGGTAGCCTGAGATCGAGGATGATGCAGTCAAAGTCCTGTTCTTCAGTAAATTGCAGCGCCTCTTTGCCGGTGTAGGCCTGTGCCACGCCAATTCCCCTGCCAAGCAGCTGATCGCGCAGCGCATTGCTTTGTGTTTCCTGGTCCTCGATGAGCAGCACATTCTTGAGCCTGTAATCGGCCCGGGCATTCAATTGCCCGAACAGGTGATCCAGGTCCTGCAGCTTGAGTGGCTTTTGCAGGAAACCAATGGCGCCTTCATGCTGCGCTTTGGTTTGGCTGCCTTCGCCTGCAGACATCATGTGCACCGGAATGTCGCGCGTAAGCGGATCTGACTTCAGTTTTTTAATGATGGTCCACCCGCTCATGACCGGGAGCATAATGTCGAGAATGATGGCGTCCGGACGTTCTTTTTGGGCCAGCTCAAGACCCGTATCGCCACTGTGCGCCACGAGTGGTTCATAGCCCTTTTCACGAGCGTAATCGGCGAGAATATCGGCAAAACCCGTGTCGTCTTCAACGATCAGGATGCGTTTGCCTTCGCCCGCGATGACAGGGAAGGCTTCGGGGCTGAGTTGTACAGGCGCATCAGGTGGTTTGATATGCTGCTCCTCAATTTCCGTTGCGCTGGTCTCAGCAAGCTGTTCAGGGATGAAGAGGGTAAAGGTGCTCCCCTGTCCCACGTGGCTTTGCACTTGTATCTCCCCGCCAAGCAGCCGGGCCAGCTCACGGCTGATCGACAAGCCCAGGCCTGTGCCACCGTATTTGCGGTTCGTAGACCCGTCGGCCTGCTGGAATGCTTCGAAGATAAGTTTTTGTTTGTCTTCAGGAATGCCAATGCCGGTATCAGATACAGCGATGGCCAGCATTCGGCCGTTTGTTCCCGTTTCGGGCTGATAATACGGGGTATCTGGCGCTGCAGGAGCAATGGAAACCCTGATGCTGCCCTGTTCAGGTGTGAACTTAAAGGCATTCGACAAAAGGTTTTTGATGACCTGTTCAAGCCGCGTCTTGTCTGAAACAATGCGTGCGGGCAGGTTTGGCGACAGGTCGATCGAGAACCCCACATTCTTGTTTTTTGCCACTTCATCGAACAGCAGCTCGAGGTTGGTCTTTATCTCTTCAGGGTGAAGTGGTTCGATCAGCAGATCCAGTTTGCCCGATTCGATCTTTGACAAATCTAGGATATCATTGATCAGCACCAGCAGGTCGTTGCCTGCATTGTGTATCACACCGGCATATTTAATCTGTTCGGGTGTCAGGTTCGCAGTTTTATTCTCCCTGAGTATGCGCGCCAGGATCAGGATGCTGTTGAGCGGCGTACGTAACTCATGGCTCATGTTGGCCAGGAACTCCGATTTGTATTTGCCGGTCAATTCCAGTTCGGCGGCCTTTGCTGAAATGGCATCTTTTGCTTCGTTGATGAAATGGTTTTGCTCTTCGAGCAGCTGGGCCTTTTCTTCCAGTTCTGCATTTGTCTGCGTCAACTCTTCCTGTTGCACGCGCAATTCTTCTTCAGATGCCTGCAGCATTTCCGTTTTCTGCATCAGCTCTTCGTTGGTAGTGCGCAATTCCTCCTGCTGGCTTTCCAGTTCCTCGGCTTGCTGCTGCGTCTGATCGAACAAATTCTGGAGCAGCTGCCGTTCGTTGGCGCTGTTCATCGCAATGCCAATACTTTCAGTCACGTTTTGGAGCAATGCCAGGCGGCGTTCTTCAGGCCGGTGTATAAAGCCCAGCTCGATAACGGCAATCGTTTCATCTTTGAAAACCACTGGCACAAGGTACAGGTAAGAAGGGGAGGTATTTCCTAGACCCGAAGATACCTTGATGTAATTTTCAGGTATTTGGCTCAGTAATCGGGGCTGTTTCTCAAGGGCGACTGTACCGACGAGGCCTTCTCCGGCTGCAATGGGTTTCCGGTATTCCCGTTTCTTCTCAAAGGCAAAAGCACCTGATAACACAAAACTTTCCTGCCCGTGCTGCCGGCTGTAGATACCACCAATAATGGCCCCCACATTCTTACAAAGGGCAGCAACCACGCGTTCAGCTAATTTTTCCAGGTCCTGAACGCCACGCATGGCCTGGTAAACGTTCGATGCGCCCGTAAGCAGCCAGTTGCGATGCTCATTTTCAGCCGAGATCGCCGTCAGTTCTTCGTTCGTATGGCGAATCTGATTTTCAGTCTGTTTTTGCTGTCTGAACGTACGCTGAATAAAGGAGAAAAGATACAGGATAAGCAGGAAGATGATCAGCGCACTGAGCGTAACGATCCAGGTCGTTCGGGTCTGGCTTTGTTCCATGGCAGCTTTACGTTCTTCGAGCAGCTTTCTTTCCTGCCTGATCAGTTGCTGGCTGATGGCGAGTACTTTGTCCTTGTAAATTTTACCCTGATCGGTCATGACGAGCGCCCGTGCGGCCTGCTCTCCCGAACGCAGGTCGGCGTTCAGGATCGCCGCCATATCGGCGATTTTGAGCCTGAGGTAGTATGCCATCGAATCTGCCATGCGGTGCTGAACCGGATTGTCAGCAACCAGTTCAGTTAACCGGCCAGCCTCAGGCATGATGTTGCCGACATTGTTGCGGTAAGGCTCAAGGTATTTTTCCCGCTGGGTGATCACATACCCCCGCATGCCGGTTTCAGCGTTCAGCATATGCTGTTCAATTCCCTGCACGGTCGAAATCACCTCGTAGGTATGGGCAACCCAGGCCATATCTTTATCGAGCGAACGTACGCTGCGGTAAGACGTGGCTGCTGATATGAGGACAAAGAGCAGGGAAACGGCAAATCCCGTCAATACCTGCTGCCGGAAAGTGAATCTGGACATACGTGCAGTTAGTTATCCGGTAAAGATAAGCGCTGCGGGAAGAAAAAAAAACGCCGTTTAAAAAGGAAACGATTTTGCAAATCCTGCGCTGATGGGAATCATTGTTTCGCCAATCCATACCTGGTACCGGTCGTACCGGCTTATTTTGTTCCTGGAAACGATAAAGGCCCGGTGGGTACGGATAAAGTCGGCCGGAGGCAGCATTAGCAACATATCCTGGATAGGCAGCCGCGTACTGATGCTTTTTCCGTTTACCAGGTGAACCTGCGTATAGTTGCCCCCCGCTTCAATGTAGAGGATGTCATCGAGCTGCACCCGAACCTGTTCATAACCGTCTTTGATAAAGACAGACTGCTCCGTTTTCTGGCTGCCTGCATGCGTACGCAGGTCGAGCAGTTGCTGCGCTTTGTTGCAGGCCTTGAGAAACCTGGAAAGCGCAAATGGTTTTAACAGGTAGTCTACGGCATCCAGCTCAAAACTTTTTACCGCGTGCTCGCTGTATGCGGTGGTGAAGATGACCATGGGCGGATTAGCGAGCGTGCTGAGAAAGTCGATTCCGCTGATATCTGGCATTTTGATGTCGAGGAAGAGAAGGTCAACCGGGTTTTTCTGAAGGTAGGCCAGCGCCTCGAAGGCATTGGTAAAGGTGCCTTTCAATTCAATGAAAGGCACCTTCCCTGCGTGTGATTTTATAATGTCGAGCGCAATGGGCTCATCATCAATGGCAATAGCAATCATCCGGTGGTCCGTTTTTAAGAGCTGAAGATAGCGTTTTCTGTTTTCCGAAGCATTAAAGCTCGAGGGTCAGGTGAATAAAAAATTCTTTTGCACTCTCGCGTACGATCAGCTCATGCCGGTTGGGATACATGAGGGCCAGGCGTTTTTTAACGTTTTGCAGCCCGATTCCACTTTTCATTTTTTCAGGATCGGTGTCGGCCTTGAGATGTATGCTGTTGTGCACATCAAAAAACAACTTATTTTCTTTGGTTTGCAGTGAGATCCGGATGTGTGAGGGTTGCTGCAGGCTGATGCCGTGTTTGAATGCGTTCTCTACAAAAGGAATCAGCAGCATGGGCGTAATCTGCAGGTTGCCTGTCTGGTCCTGGATCTGTTCAAGGATCTGTACCTGTGCTGAAGAGGAGGTGCGCAGCTTTTGCAGCGCGATGTAGTTGACCAGATAATCTACCTCACGTGTCAGTGAGATCTTGTCCTGCATGTTCTCCTGCAGCATGAACCGCATCATGTCACCAAGTTTCTGAATGCCTTCGCCGGTACGCTCTGCGTTTTCCTGGAGCGCCGTGCCATACAGCGTGTTGAGCGCGTTGAACAAAAAATGCGGATTGATCTGCGATTTAAGGAAACTCAGGCTGGCGTCTGATTTGCCGAGTTCACTCTTCAGCGAAGATATCTCAGCCAGGTTTGCATTTCTCCGCCGGTAGGCGTACCATGAAAAAGGGGCGCTGATAAACAGCTGTACGGGAACGTTGAAGCAGATGACCACGATAAGAACCTCGTTATTGTGGCCAAAAAGGGTAGCCAGTAAGGCCAGTGGTATGCTCAGTCCCAGTGAAATCAGAAAGATGCGCCCGAAATAAGCGCGGAACTTCTTCATTTGCGCGGTCATTTCCGGGATCAGGTAATAAATCGAATAGATAACAATGGCGATGGTTGCAAAAACGATCAGGGTCCAGCTTACCACGATTTGCAGCGGTGCGCCGCTAACCACCCAGAAGAGCAGGCCCACAAACCAGAATGCAGCCCCAAAAAGCATTTCGAGCATCATGCGGTTGTCCTTACCGAATGGCGGCTGGTTACCGGCCCTGAAATGAAGAATCAGCTGCTTCAGGATAAAGTAAATGACAATAATGATGATCGTCCAGGCAGCATAGGTAAATGCCTGGAAAAAGATGTGGTTATAGCCGGCGTGGATGCTGTCATACCTGACCAGCAAATAGGCCTTGCTGTAAGTTCCGGTAATGCCCAGGACCAGCCCCGTAATCAGGAAAGCACCTCCCAGCAAAATCCCATGCAAGGCAATGTTCTGCCGCTTGGCGAGCGCCGGCAGTATACAGAAATGCAGCAGCAGAAATACGAAATACAGGAGAGAGTACCTGAAAAGCTCGGGGATAAAGAAGTTGCTGAAATGCGAAAACCGGATGCCGGCCTCGTCAAATTGATGGCGCTCGCGCCAGGGTATGTCTGGTGAATCGCTTCCAGCTTCAGAAACCAGAAAAAACACGGCCATTGCATACAATGCAGTGGCCACCCAAAATTCGACCTTGTTGATATCCTTTGCTTTCATGTGAATTAAAATCTGATACAATTTTAGGAACCCTGCTGCACTCCATTTTGAAAATGTGATAAACATCGATAAAAATGTGATGAATTAAAGCTCCTGGGTTTTTTTTAGGCAATTTTTGGCTAACCGGCGCCGACGCCTCATTCAGACCCGCACACATGCCCGGGCTGAAAAAATTAAACCCAGGTTTTTTGCGTTTCAGCACATTTAGGATGGCATTCAGCACATTTTCTATACAACTGCCGGCGCTGTCTTAATCTTGCAGCATAATAATCCAAAGAAAATGAATGCGAAAAAATACTTGTTGCTGTGTCTGGTCACCATATTGAGCTATGCCGGCGCACATGCACAGAAAACAGCTGTGCTGAAGGGCAGGGTGGTCGACTCGGCCGGCCGCAAACCCATTGGGGCGGTGAACGTTGCCCTGCAAAAAGACAAACAGACCATATCTGCGGTCAATACCGACGCCAACGGCATGTTTATGCTAAAAACCCTCGCACCCGCACTGTATAAGCTGGTCTTTTCAAGTGTGGGGTACGCTCCGCGCGAGGTCCAAGTAAAAATTGATGCAGAGGCAGCAGACAAAGACCTTGGTACCCTGGCCCTGTTTGCAACGAGCCATAGCCTGAAAGAGGTGGCCGTTACAGGCAGCAAACCCCTCGTCAAACAGGAAATTGACCGGCTTAGTTATGACGTTCAGGCAGATCCCGACAGCAAAATGCGGAGTGTGCTTGAAATGATGCGTAAAGTGCCGTTGATCACGGTAGACGGTATGGACAACATCAAACTGAAAGGCAGCGGGAATTTCAAGATCCTGATTAACGGACGGGCCTCAGGCATGATTGCGCGTAACCCGCAGGATATTCTGAAAGCCATGCCTGCTACCAGCATTCAGAAGATCGAAGTGATTACCACGCCGCCTGCAAAGTACGACAGCGAGGGACTGGCCGGCCTGATCAATATTATTACCAACAAAAAGGTAGACGAGGGCTATAACGGCCGGCTGGGGTTGCGGTACATCGACCCTTCCCAAGGTCTTAGAACTGGGGCTAACACCACAATTAAAACCGGTAAATGGGGTTTAATGTTCGATGCCGGTATCTCGCAGCGCAACCAGCCAGAAGTGGCCTCTGTCAGCAACCGGGTTAGTTCAGGTGCGCAGGCCGGCAGCCTGTTCCAGACCGGAAGCAATGTGTCAAAAGGCAAAAATTATTATGGTTCGACGCAGATCAGTTTTGAGGCCGATACGCTCAACCTGCTCACCGCATCATTTTCATTTTACAACAGCCGCCGCAACACAACAGACCTTCAGCAGTCCAGGCTTTATGGCACGCAAAGCACCCTGCAACAGTCTTTTGACCTCCTGAATACCGGCCGCAACGGCTGGGATGGCATGGATGCCGGCCTGAACTACCAGCTCGGGTTTAAGCGCAACAAGGAACAGCTGCTTACCTTTTCCTATCAGCTGACCCGTTCAGGCAACCTGCAGAATAACGATGTCTTTATATCGGAACGCCTGAATTTCGACGCCCCGAACTACCGACAGAACAACAAAGGCTATCTCCTTGAACAGACAGCCCAGGTAGATTACGTGCACCCGGTTACCAAAAATTTCAACATGGAGCTGGGTGGTAAGGCTGTCATCCGCGACAACAAAAGCAATTTTGGTTTTGCCTCCTTCAATGCACCAACGCAGGAATACCAGACAGATCCGCAGCGTACGAACGATTTTCTTAACACCCAGAATGTATATGGGGTGTACAATTCTTACCAGTACAATACCGGCAACTGGGGCTTCAAGGCCGGCCTGCGTGCTGAACTGACCACGATCAATGCCGATTTTGTATCGCAATCGCAGCTGCTTAACAAAACGTTTTTTAACCTGATTCCTTCTGTTTCGATTGCCCGTAAATTTAAAGATCAGGGTACGGTTAACCTGGGGTATACCCAGCGCATTGAGCGTCCGGGCATCTGGGAACTGAACCCCTTTATCGACAGTTCGAACCCGAATTTCGTTTCTTTCGGTAATCCAGGCCTGCGGCCTGTGCTGAGCAACAACTTCGAACTTGGGTACAGCAAATACAAAAAGGGCTCGTTCAACATCAACCTCAGTTATGCCTTTGCCAACCGCACCGTGCAGCGACTGAGCTGGTATGATGAGGTACAGAAAGTCACCTTTTCAAGCTACCAGAACGCCGGGCAGGACCGCAGGCTGGGTGCCAACCTGCACATCAGGTATCCGATTGCAAAATTCGTAGACTTCAACTTCGGGGGTAATTTGTACTACGTTTGGTTCAGCGGAGCGAGCGATGGACGGCTTTATCAGAATGATGGGGTACAGGGCCATGGGTACGCCAACCTGAATGTGAACCTGGGCAAAGGCACACGCGTCGGGGTGGAGTATGATTATGACAGTCCGAACCTGACGCTGCAGGGTCGCTCGAACCAGCTGCATAATTCTTTGATCTTCGCAGGCAAAGACCTCATCAAAAACAAGCTGATGCTTTCGGCCGCTGCGATCAATCCATTTCAAAAATTCCGGGAAGTGCGCAACGTAACGCAGGGTGAGAATTTCAGCCAGAACAGCCTTACACAAAATTACTACCGGCAGTTTGGTGTAGACCTTACCTGGCGCTTTGGTGCCCTGAAACAAGGTATTCAGAAAAATAAACGCGGGATCAGGAACGACGACGTCAAGTCGGGCAACAACCAGAATTGATATATGGTCCAGGTCTGGTCGTTTTAAGAACCTTTCTGGCAATTGGGACCGTGCCGGCCGCGAAATGCGTGCTGGTGCGGTTTTTTATTTAGCCCATTTCAATCTCTGCTGTTAAATATCTAATTTGGCAGCCTCAATAATCAGGCTATGCTCAAAGTTTATGGAATCCCGAATTGCAATACCGTCAAGAACGCACTCAACTGGCTTAAGGGCCGGGGCATTGACTTTGTATTCCACGATTTCAAAAAGAGCAGCGTAACCCCCGAAAGGCTTCATGAATGGTTTAGCGAATTCGGATGGGAGCAGGTCGTCAATAAAAAGGGCCTTACCTGGAAAAAACTAACACCTGAAGAGCAGGCGGCCGTGCATGATGAATCAACAGCCGCAGCCATGCTGGTCCGCAACACCAGTGCCATCAAACGTCCGGTCATTGAGCAGGATGGCAAACCGGTGCTCATTGGCTTCCAGGAGGCTGCATATGCAGAAAAATTGTCCTGAACGTCATGTTAAATTGTGTTAAACGCAAACCAAGGTTAAATGATCTGTGTTATTATTGCGATATGATGCGTAAGTTACTGATTACCGGAATTCTGTTCCTGCCCCTGTTGGCGGCTGCCCAAACTGTTGTAACAGGGGGGGTGTATGATCAACAGCGCCGGTCCATTCCGCTCGAGGGCGCCATCATTACCAACATCAAATCGCAACGCACCGCTCAAAGCGATAAAAGCGGTCGCTTTACCCTGCAGGCAAATACCGGCGACCTGCTTCAGATTAAACTTTCCGGCTACCGCACAGACACCGTATACCTGCCCAACCTGCTGCCTAAATTTATCTACCTGACCGAGCAGGCCACCAGCCTGCGCGATGTGGAGATCAAGGGAGCCCGGCTGGCCAAGGGCATAGGCGGGACAGACCCTGAGGCAGAAGAGTTCAGACGTGTAGGCACTGGCGGAAACTTGAACCGTAAAGCCAACGACGGCAAAATAGGCGGTTTAAATCTGAATCTGGGTTACGGCAAGTACCGCCGTGCACAGAAAAAAGAAGCCGAACTTGACCGCAGGTCGCGCCTGTATGACGAGATCAACTACAGTTTCAACGAACAAACCGTGGCGAATGTGATCAATACGCTGAAAGGCCAGGATCTGAAAGATTTCATCGCTTACTATAAACCCAGACCGGAAGACGTTTCAGGCGCGCAGAAATTTGACTACAATGCCTACATTGTCGATTCGTATAATGAATGGGTTAAACTAACCCCCGAACAGCGGAAACAACGCTCGCTGCCCAAGCTGGATTCAAATTAAGCCGTTTACGTAACATTCCTGCCCCTTTATTTTGTGCTCTGGGCAAATCGGCTAAATTTGCCGCGTATCAATTAACTGACGATTATGAATAAGAAACTTGCAAAGATCCTCGGGTCTTTAGGCTTGCTGGCGGCACTGACAAGCCCATTGGCTGCGCAGGATGCACCCAAGGGGTACGACTACCAGGAAGCCTTCGGACCGCTTTTTTACACACAAAACGGAAACGAATACCGATCTGCAAGCGGGTACCCGGGACCGAAATACTGGCAAAACCGGGCAGACTACCAGATCAAGGCCGAGCTAAACGAAAGTCGGAACCAGGTAACGGCCAGCATGACCATTACCTACAAAAACAACAGTCCCGACAAACTGCCATACCTGTGGCTGCAGCTGGATCAGAATCTTTTTGCAGATTCCTCGCGCGGTAATGCCATCATCCCGCCGAAAAGCCGGTACGGGGCACAGGGCGAGCGTTTTAACGGCGGCTATAAAATTACCAACCTGAGCGTACAGCGCCGTGGAAAGTCGTTGAAATTCGATCGCATCATAGAAGATACACGCATGCAGATCCGTCTCGATGAGCCCATGCAGGCTGCAGGCGATGTGGTGACGATCAAAATGGATTATACATTTGTGATCCCGAAAGAGGGTTCTGACCGTCTCAGCCACGTTACAACCAAAAACGGCGAAGTTTATGCCGTGGCGCAATGGTTTCCGCGCATGTCTGTGTACGATGATGTGCTTGGCTGGAACACGCTTCCATATTGGGGTGCAGGCGAATTTTATACCGAATTTGGCGATATCAACTTCGAAATTACCGCACCGGCCAGCCACATTGTAATGGGCTCGGGCGAATTGCTTAACCCAAAAGAAGTGCTGACTCCGCAGCAGCTGAAACGCTGGGAAGAGGCTAAACAGAGCGAAAAAACTGTGCATGTGCGGTCTGAAGCAGACCTAACGGACCCGGCGTCCCGGCCGTCGAAAGACAAACTGACCTGGAAATTCCGGATCACCAACGCCCGCGATGCGGCCTGGGCATCATCTAAAGCCTTCGTGCTCGATGCGGCACGGATCAACCTGCCCAGCGGCGCCACATCGCTTGCCGTATCGGCTCATCCTGTAGAAAGTAACGGGCAGGATGCGTATGGCAGGGGAGTAGAGTATGTGAAAGCATCGATCGAACATTACTCCAAAATGTGGTTTGAGTATCCTTACCCAATGGCCGTAAACATCGGCGCAGCCATTGGTGGCATGGAATATCCCGGTATTGTGTTCTGCAGTTGGAAAGCAAAAGGCCAAAGCGTATGGGGCGTAATCGATCATGAGTTCGGCCACACCTGGTTCCCGATGATCGTCGGATCAAACGAGCGCAAATACGGCTGGATGGACGAGGGATTCAACACCTTTATCAACGGCCTTTCTTCAGACGCTTTTAACAATGGCGAATATAAAGAACGCCCGATGAACATGCACATGATCGGTTCCCGCATCATCGGTAATCCGAACGGCGATAAAATGATGCTCATTCCTGATGGCATGGCAGAACGGAACATTGGCATGAACCTCTACTTCAAGCCCGGAATCGGTCTGAAACTGCTTCGCGACCACATTTTGGGCCCAGACCGGTTTGATTACGCGTTCAGGCAATACATTAAGCACTGGGCATATAAACACCCGACACCTTTTGACTTTTTCCGGTCAATGGACAACGCGGCCGGCGAGGAACTTTCCTGGTTCTGGCGCGGCTGGTTTATCGAGAACTGGAAAATGGACCAGGCAGTAACCGATGTGGCTGTTGTAAAGGAAAACGGCGCGGTGAAACGGGTCGATATTACGGTAACCAATCTTGATAAACTGCCCATGCCCATCATTCTCGAGGTCAAAACGAAAAGTGGCAAAACAGAACGCATCAAGGTTGCGGCAGATGTATGGATGCGCAATACCAAATGGACAATACGTCACCCCATATCGGAAGATGTTGTCTCGGTCGTGCTTGACCCGGCAAAGGTTCTTCCCGATGCAAACGAAGAAAACAACACCTGGACAGCCAGATAAATAAGAAGTCTGCAGCAAGCGCTGCAGACTTTTTTACTTTCTGGATTTTGCCGTTCAGCAGAAAATTCACAACTTACCGCAGATGTTTGAACCCAGGCAAAACAAACTGGTGTCGGGATTTTTTTCCTGGTACATTTCTTTCCTGATTAAAAGAAACTTTACTTCTTACACCTACAGCGACCTTGACACAGGTGGCAGCGAATCTGTTTTGCTGCTTGCCAATCATTTTAGCTGGTGGGATGGTTTCCTGCTTTTCCACCTGAACAAAAAGACGTTTCGCAGAAACTTTCATGTCCTGATCACCGCAGACAACTATAAAACCGTCTTTTTTCTGAAATACCTCGGCGGGTTCGCCGTGAGCAGGCCGGGCAGGGATATTGTCGAAACCCTGTCCTATGCGGGTAAACTGCTCGAACAGCCAGGAAATCTGGTGCTTTTATTTCCGCAGGGGAAAATCTATTCCAGCCAGGTGGGTTCCATACAGTTTGAAAAAGGCGTGATGCAGATTCTTCAGGCCGGCGAGCGCCGGTTCCGGGTGGTGTTTGCCGCGACTTTTACCGATTACTGGGACCGCAAAAAGGCTGCGGTTAAAACCTACCTGCAGGAATGGGTTCCTGAGCCGTACGTGAGCCTTCAGCTTTTAAAAAATGCTTACAACAAGCACTATCAGCAGTCTGCAGAAGAACAAAGTCGAAAAGTGGTATGATCCCGTTCCTGTATGCCGTACTTATTTTCCTGGTGCTGCGCTTTAGCGTAACTGTGTTCAATTTTGTATCGAACCCCAAGCTGGGCAGGTATGGCCGCCACTATGACGACCGGGTTTCCATCCTGATCCCGGCACGCAACGAAGCTGCGCGGATTGGGCTGCTTTTGCAATCGATTCTTGATCAGGACTACACGAATTACGAAGTGATCATATTGGACGATGACTCGACAGACGATACTTATGCAGTCTGCGAACGCTTCGCCAGTGCCGACAGCCGCTTTCGTGTGGTGCGCGGCCAGCCGCTGCCGGCAGATTGGCTGGGTAAAAACTTCGCCTGTCATCAGCTCGCGGCGTTGGCTACAGGCACAAGTCTGCTGTTTCTCGATGCTGATGACGAAGTGGCCCCCGGCCTGATCAATAACCTGCTGTTCAGGCTGAAAACTTATAAGCTTGCACTGGTCAGTCTCTTTACCAATCAGGTGATGTATACCTTTGGTGAATACTGTACAGTACCCCTCATGCATTTTCTCTTGCTGAACCTGTTGCCGCTCAGATTGGTGAGGCTGAGCCGGAATCCGGCGTTTGCTGCAGCCAGCGGGCAATGTATGTTCTTTGATGCGGCGGTTTACCTCAAAGAGAACTGGCACGCCAGCGTAAAAGGGAAGGTGGTAGAAGATATTGAGATCATGAAGCTCGTTAAAACGACGGGATACCAGGCAGAGGCCCTGCTGGCGAACGGCTTTGTGCGCTGTCGCATGTACGACGGCTTTTCAGCTGCAGCAGCCGGTTTCAGCAAAAATTTACTGGCCGGTTTTGGAAACAACATCTTCATCCTGCTGTTGTACCTGGCGTTGGTCATTGTCGGGCCCGTGCTAATGGTTGTCGAATTTGATATAGGTTTGCTTATCTTGCCGGCAGTTTTGATCGCATTCTCGAGAATGATGATCGCGTACCTGTCGGGACAAAAAGTCCTGTACAACCTGTTGCTGCATCCCCTGCAGATGTGCGCGTTCCTGTTCATCGCGGTCTTATCAATAAAAAAACACCTGTTTAAAACGAGTACATGGAAGGGAAGAACGATCCGGTCGATCTGAAAGCGAAAAAAATCGCTGTTGCTGTTATCATCATTTTTCACCTGGTCGGCCTGGCCGGCTTTTTATGTGGGCCGCTGCGGCCGTATTTTATACAGCTTGTGCCCTTTCACCTGCTGCTGATGTTCGGGGTCATCGTGTTCTCTTACCGCGGTCCGTTAAACCGGCTGATGCTTTTTGTTAGCGGTGTATTTGTTAGCGGGTTCCTGGTCGAAGTGCTCGGCGTGTATACCGGGAATATTTTCGGTAGTTATTATTACGGACGCACCCTCGGGCTTAAAGTATTTGCCGTGCCGCTGCTGATGGGCGTAAACTGGGTAATTCTCATTTTCAGCGTTGCCCAGATGATCAGGGCTTTGGGAATCAGGCACAGCATCCTGGCATCGCTGCTCGGGGCCGTGCTGCTCACGGTACTTGATTTTTTCCTCGAGCCGGTGGCTATGGCGCTCGATTTCTGGCACTGGAACTGGAGCACCGTTCCGCTGCAGAATTTTATTGCCTGGTTCGTGGTTTCGCTGATCCTCCTGAAATTTTGTTATGCCACCGATCTGAAGCAGCAGAAGTACGTGGGTGCGACGATGTTCCTGGCACAGCTGGCATTTTTTGCCATTCTGCGGTTTGCCCTTGCTTAATATAAATTGTGTATTTTTGCAACAATGAGTTATAACCTGTCAGTTACGATCGATCAATCTTCCGGTTTCTGTTTCGGGGTCGTCTACGCGATCGAAATGGCAGAAGATATCCTGGAATCAGCGGGTTATCTGTATTGCCTTGGCGATATAGTCCACAACGATGAAGAAGTGCTGCGGCTAAAACAAAAAGGGCTCATTATCATCAACCACGACGACCTTCAGAACCTTCGCAATGAGAAGGTACTGATCCGGGCACACGGCGAAGCGCCTTCCACTTATGAACTGGCGCTGCAAAACAACCTGACGCTGATCGACGCGTCCTGTCCCGTCGTGTTAAAATTGCAGAACCGCATCAAAAACTCGCATGATGAAGATGAGTCCATCCTCATCTTTGGTAAACACGGGCATGCGGAAGTGATTGGCCTGCAGGGCCAGACAGGCGGAAAGGCTATTGTTTTCCAGGATTTGGCCGAGCTTGATAACCGGGAATTGCCACAAAAATTTACGCTCTACAGCCAGACCACCAAAAGCACGGAGAAGTTTTATCATATCAAAGAACAACTGCTGAGCCGCGGTTACGAGGTGAAGGCGAATGATACCATTTGCAGGCAGGTCTCTAACCGTTACGATGAGTTGGAAGCCTTTGTGCAGAAGTACGATAAGGTCGTATTCGTATCCGGAAAAAAATCTTCAAACGGAAAAGTGCTTTTTGATGTTTGTAAGAAGCACAACCCGGAGTCTTTTTTCGTTTCTACAATTGAGGAGATTGACAAAGCCTGGTTCCGGGTAAACGATAAGGTGGGTATCTGCGGCGCCACGTCGACCCCGATGTGGCTAATGAAGCAGGTCAAGGAAGAGCTTGAACGCTATTGATACCCCGCCGAAAGAAAATGCACCATGCAAGCAGTACGACCATCTTCAACAGCCGGCCTCCTGGCCGCCGCCTGTCTCATAATACTTTGGGGCGTTAGCCTGCTGTTGCTCCTTAGCTGGGATTTTTCCTGGCAGAACCCGCTTGCCTATATCATGGTATTTGTACAGATGCACCTGTTTACCGGCCTGTTCATTACCGCGCATGATGCCATGCATGGCAGTGTTTCGTCAAATGCCAGCCTGAACACACTTGCAGGTCGGGTTTGTGCTTTTTTGTATGCCGGCTTCTTTTATGACGGCCTGTACGAGCGCCACCATCGCCATCACCGTCATGTTCACACCGCAGATGATCCCGACTATGCGCCGCATGGCTTTTGGCGCTGGTACTTTAGTTTCATGCTGCGGTATCTTTCCTGGATCCAGTTGCTGATCATGGCTGTGATCTTCAACTTGCTGAAAATCTGGTTTCCGGAAAAAAACATCCTGCTGTTCTGGGTCGCACCAGCCTTGCTGAGTACGCTGCAACTGTTTTATTTTGGTACCTACCTGCCCCATAAAGGTGAACACGATAATGCGCATCACGCGCGCAGTCAGCGAAAAAATCACTTAGCCGCATTTCTCAGCTGTTATTTTTTTGGCTACCACCTGGAACACCATGAAAAACCGTATCTGCCCTGGTGGCAGCTTTATAAAACCAAAGACCAGGGCGGCTAAGCCCGGCTCGGCCGTCTTTTTTTACGCAGAAATGTCCCGCCGGCTGCTTAAATTGGCGATATTTGCGGCAAACATCAAAACAGAAACCAGGGCTTGCTAAGTATATGGGGAAAAAAGGAATTTTATTGGTAAACCTGGGCACACCAGACAGCCCTGAAGTAAAAGACGTAAAACGGTATCTTGACCAGTTCCTGATGGATGAACGGGTCATCGACATCAGCGACTTCAGGCGTGCATTGCTCGTAAAGGGAATCATTGTGCCGTTCAGGAGTCCGAAAACATCAGCGCTGTACAAGAAGATCTGGGAACCGAAGGGCTCTCCGCTGCTCTATTACAGTGAGATCCAGGCCCAGATGCTTCAGGATAAACTTGGGCCTGGTTACCAGGTTGAACTGGCCATGCGATATCAGAATCCATCGGTTGAGCGTGCGCTTTCCAGGCTGAAGGAAGGGCTGGTAGAGAGCATTAAAGTCATTCCCCTTTTTCCGCAATATGCATCGGCCAGCACGGGCTCGGTCATGCAGCTTGTCATGGAGCTGCTAAGCAAATGGCCTACCATACCGCCAGTCTCTTTTGTCAACTCCTTTCATGACCATCCTTCTGTGATCAGTACGTTTGCCGATCATGCACGCCGCTTCGACCTGGCCTCTTTCGATCATGTATTGTTCAGTTTCCACGGGCTCCCCGAACGGCAGCTGCTTAAATGCGACCATACCGGCAGCCACTGCCTGAAAAATAAAGATTGCTGTGCGCAGCTTACCGATGTGAACAAATTCTGCTACTCGGCACAGGGGCATGATACTGCCCGGCTGATCGCCGCAGAACTTGGTATTGAAAGAAAAGACTATACGGTTTGTTTCCAGTCTCGATTGGGTAAAGAACCCTGGGTACAGCCTTATACGACAGATGTGCTGAAAAAACTGGCCGCCGAAGGTAAAAAAAGGCTGCTTGCTTTCAGTCCGGCATTTGTGGCTGACTGCCTTGAGACCATCTATGAAATTACCGTCGAATACTGTGAAGAATTTAAAGCGCTTGGCGGCGAACATGTTCAGCTGGTAGAAAGCCTGAACGACGATCCGAAATTCATCGAGGCCCTTGAAGACCTTGTTTTAAACGGCTAGATTATGAAAAGCTGCCAGGTTGTAGTCATGGGTGTTTCGGGGAGCGGCAAATCTGTGGTTGGCGAAGCCATAGCAGGAGCACTGGGCGCCGTTTTCCTGGAAGGAGATGCCTTCCACCCGCTGGCCAACGTGGAAAAAATGAGCAAAGGCATTCCTTTGCAGGATGCCGATCGCGCCGGCTGGCTGGAAACGCTTCGCAGCGAGATTAGCCGGTACCATGAAACCGGACAGTCCTGCGTATTGAGTTGTTCAGCATTAAAAAAATCTTACCGGGACTTGTTGCGATCAGGTGCGCCGGGACTTTATTTTTTGTACCTGCATGCAGATAAAACGGTACTCCGCTCACGCCTCGCGCAGCGCGAAGGGCATTACATGCCGCTCAGCCTGCTTGACAGCCAGTTGGAAACACTGGAGCCGCCCGTTAATGAGGACCGTGCAGTCATCATTGACGCCATGGTCGGCCAGGATGAAGTGATAGCTGCCTGCCTGCAGGCCCTTAAAGAAAAAAATGGAAATTGATCAGGATAAATTAAATAAGCTTACCAAAAGAACTGAAGGTGATTATGCGGCCTTTCTTTATGATGTAGACGGCACACTTGCCGATAATATTGACGCACACAAGCAGTCGTACCAGGAGGTAGCAGCCGGATATGGTGTAGCGCTGGATACGGATTTGATTGATGAAACCGCTGGCTGGCCCACCGTTGTGGTGGCGAAAGAGATCAGCCGCCGGTACGGTGTCGAGCTGCCAGAGACGTTTGCTGCAGAAAAGTCGGCCGTTTTCTTTGAAAAATTTATAGACAAGACGGTACCTGTAGGATTCGTGGTTCAGCATCTGAAAAACCACGCCGGCAAGGTACGCATTGGTATCGTGTCAGGAGGTTCCCGCACCACAGTTACCCGTACACTGACCGTGCTGGGTATTATAGACCAGGTCGAGGTGCTCGTTTGTGCGGGCGATACCAAACTCGGTAAACCACATGCGGATCCGTTCCTGCTTGCGGCACGCCAGCTCGGCGTTGAGCCGGCGCGGTGCATCGTGTTCGAAGACGGCCAGCCCGGTGTGGATGGTGCGATCGCGGCAGGTATGGATTGGGTGCGCGTTGACCAGATCTAAACCAGTATTTTTCTGAGTATAGCCTGTGTGGCGCCGGTATGCCGCTGGACGTATTCCCTGGCCCGCTCGCCGGCAGCCCCTTCAGCTGCAAAAAAGTCGAAGGCCGAACGCAGGCTGTTTTCATCGGTAATGCGCCGGGCCGCACCGGCTGCGCGCAGGTCTTTCGCTTCCTGAAATTTATGATCGTTGGGTCCGTAAATAACCGGTAAACCGAATGCCGCGGCTTCGAGTGTATTGTGTATACCTGCGCCGAACCCGCCGCCTATATAGGCTATTTTACCATACCGGTATAATGATGACAACATGCCGATGTTGTCAATAATCAGCACGCGTGCTGCAGCCGCCCGGGCGGCAGAGTACGCCGAAAAAAGCAGGGCATCAGGAAATCTTTTCTTCAGGTCGCTGATATGCGCTTCCCCGATCTCATGCGGAGCCAGGACCATTTTCCATGCATTTTGTTTTTGCATCAAACCTGCCAGTAACTTTTCATCGGGAGGCCAGGTACTGCCCGCAATAAGTACAGGATGCCCGGCAGCAAAAAGTTCGACCTCAGGAATTTCTGCAGGTGCGGCGGCATGGGCGGCCACCCGGTCAAAACGCGTATCGCCGGCCAGACTCAGATTACTGAAACCAAGCCCGCGGAGCAAGGCAACGCTTTCCTGGTTTTGCAGAAAAAACCAGCTTACAGCTTTCAGAATATGGCGGTTGAAGCCGCCATACCATTTAAAATAAACCTGGTTCTGTCTGAAGATCGCAGATACCATATACAGCGGAATCTGCCGCCGGCTCAACTCCCTGAAGTAATGATACCAATAGTCATACTTGACAAAGATGGCCATTTCAGGGTTGAAAGCGTCAATTAACCGGCGGGCATTGCGTGCCGAATCAAGGGGCAGGTAAAAAACACCATCTGCAAGCGGATAATTTTTCCTGATCTCATACCCGGAAGGGGAGAAAAAGGTAATCAGGATAGGTTTGGCGGGAGCTGCGGCTTTTAGTGCCTCAAGCACCGGCCGCCCCTGCTCGAACTCGCCCAAAGATGGAAAATGGAGCCAAACATGCTTTTGGCTCGGATTTACCCCGGCGGCGATGTTCTTCCAGACATCCTGCCGTCCCCTGATGAACAGCCGGGCTTTACCATTCCATAAGGCAACGAGCCTGACCACCAGGCCGTAAATTCTTATTGATAAGTTGTAAAGCAAAAGCATCTTCGCGCCGAAATTGTTATCTTCGCCGAAGATAGAAGTTTAAAATTAATTCCTAAACCCATGAAGATCGCAGTTATCGGAACAGGCTATGTAGGCCTAGTCACAGGCACCTGTCTTGCAGAAACAGGAAACGACGTCATTTGCGTCGATATCAATGAAGCCAAAGTAAAAAAAATGCAGGATGGGCAGGTGCCCATTTATGAGCCCGGACTGGATCTTCTTTTTCACCGAAACATTGCCCAGGACAGGTTAAAATTTACCACCGACCTGGCCATGGCCATAAAGGATGCGCAGATCATTTTTATGGCGCTGCCAACGCCTCCGGGAGGAGACGGAGCTGCCGATCTTTCGTATATCCTGGGCGCTGCCAAAGACATTTCCAAACTGATCACCGATTACAAGGTGATCGTTAATAAATCGACTGTTCCCGTAGGTACCGCTGACAAGGTACGCGCCGTATTCAGCGAAAATACCGATGTGGAAGTCGACGTGGTCTCAAATCCTGAATTCCTCCGCGAAGGTGTGGCAGTAGAAGACTTCATGAAGCCCGATCGGGTGGTGGTAGGAACCACAAGTGAAAGGGCTAAAAAACTAATGGCCGAACTTTATGGTCCCTATGTACGTCAGGGTAACCCAATCCTGTTCATGGACGAACGTTCCTCTGAACTGACTAAATATGCTGCCAACTCTTTCCTGGCCACAAAGATCACGTTCATGAACGAAATTGCGAACCTGTGTGAACTGGTCGGTGCAGATGTTGACGCAGTGCGTAAGGGCATCGGTTCAGACAGCCGCATCGGCAAACGTTTCCTGTTCCCGGGTGTGGGTTACGGTGGTTCTTGCTTTCCGAAAGATGTGCAGGCACTTGTCAAATCGGCCGACGAGAATGATTATCATTTCGCCATCCTGAAGTCGGTAATGGACGTGAACGAAAAACAGAAAACGATTCTTGTAGAAAAGGTGCTGAAATACTATGCGAACAATGTACAGGGCAAACATTTTGCGCTCTGGGGTCTTGCCTTCAAGCCGGAGACGGATGATATTCGTGAAGCCCCGGCACTGTACATCATTGACGCACTGATCAAACACGGTGCAACCTTAACCGTTTTCGATCCCGAGGCCATGGCAAATGTAAAAGCCCTCATTGGCGACAAGGTTAATTATGCAGAAAATGCATATGACGCGCTTGAGAACGCAGATGCCCTGCTGATCGTGACCGAATGGTCTGTTTTCCGCAACCCGGATTTTGAACGTCTGGAAAGCACCCTGAAAAATAAGGTCATTTTTGACGGCAGGAACCTCTATGACCTTGAAAAAATGATCGATCTCGGTTATTATTACAACAGTATCGGACGCAAGCAGATCAATTAGACATGGCCAGAAAAAGAGTTTTAATTACAGGTGCCGCCGGTTTTCTCGGCTCGCACCTTTGCGACAGGTTCATTGCCGAAGGTTTTCATGTTATCGGCATGGACAACCTCATTACCGGCGATCTTGATAACATAGAACACCTGTTCAAACTGGAAACCTTCGAGTTTTATAACCACGATGTTTCCAAGTTTGTGCATGTACCGGGCGAGCTGGATTACATCCTGCATTTCGCCTCGCCGGCAAGTCCGATCGACTACTTGAAAATCCCGATCCAAACCCTGAAGGTAGGCTCACTGGGCACGCACAACCTGCTCGGCCTGGCCCGCGCCAAGAAGGCCCGGATGATCATCGCGTCAACATCAGAGATCTACGGCGACCCAAGCGTAAATCCGCAGCCTGAAGAGTATTGGGGAAATGTAAACCCTGTTGGTCCGCGGGGCGTTTATGACGAGGCCAAGCGTTTTCAGGAAGCCATTACCATGGCCTACCATACGTTCCACGGCCTGGAAACACGCATTGTGCGCATTTTTAATACCTACGGACCAAGAATGCGACTGAATGACGGCCGTGTGCTGCCGGCCTTTATCGGGCAGGCACTTCGCGGCGAGGACCTGACGGTCTTTGGTGACGGTTCGCAAACCCGATCGTTCTGTTACGTAGATGATCTTGTAGAGGGAATTTACCGGTTGCTCATGTCAGATTATGCTTCGCCGGTTAACATCGGTAACCCGGATGAAATTACCATCAAACAGTTTTGTGAAGAGATCATCAAATTAACTGGTACAAACCAGAAGATCGTTTACCGCGAACTGCCACAGGATGATCCGAAGCAGCGCCGGCCGGATATTACCAAGGCAAAGGAACTGCTCGGCTGGGAGCCCAAGGTGCACCGCGCCGAAGGGCTGAAAATCACTTATGAGTACTTCAAGTCGCTTCCCAAAGCAAAGCTGGAAAAGATAGAACATAAGGACTTTACCACCTACAATAAGTAAGGTTAACCCATGAGCCGGCCCGCAGCCGGCTCATGGTGCAACTGACAGCGCCTTAAGGCTCGCCCAAAACCTAAAAAACCACATAGATACACAAATGAAGATACTTGTAACAGGCGGAACAGGATACATCGGTTCCCACACTGTTGTGGAACTGCATCATGCAGGCTATGAAGTCGTGATTATCGACGATCTTTCCAACTCCAGCATCCGTATACTCGATCAGATCGAAGCGATCATCGGCAAGAAGCCCCAATTTTTCCAGTTTGACCTCTGTGATGAAGCCAGAGTCAGGGCTTTTGCCGAAGAAAACCAGGATATTTCTGGTATTATTCACTTCGCAGCCTCGAAAGCGGTTGGCGAATCTGTCGAAAAGCCACTAAAATATTACCGGAACAATTTTTTTAGCCTGATCAATTTACTGAGTGCTTTTAACCGGAAACTGAACTTTGTTTTTTCGTCTTCCTGTACCGTATATGGTCAGCCTGACCGCCTTCCGGTCGACGAATCGGCCCCGGTAAAAAAAGCGGAATCGCCTTATGGCAATACCAAACAGATCGCCGAAGAGATTCTCGCCGAAACCTGTGCCGTGACGCCCGCGCTGAACGTGGTTTCACTTCGTTACTTTAACCCGGTGGGTGCCCATGCATCGGCATTGATCGGTGAGCTTCCAAACGGTGTTCCGCAAAACCTGGTACCGTTTATTACGCAGTCGGCCATTGGCAAACGCGGCCCGATCACTGTTTACGGCAACGATTACAGCACGCCTGACGGAAGCGCTATCCGCGATTATATTCATGTCGTTGACCTGGCAAAAGCTCATGTGGCTGCCCTGAAGCGTATGCAGGAAGAACGCAGCGAAGGCAACTACGAAGTGTTCAACGTTGGTACCGGCAAAGGATCTACGGTGTTGCAGATTATCAGCGCGTTCGAATCATCAACCGGCGAAAAACTCGATTACCAGATCGGTCCGCGTCGTGAAGGAGACATCGAACAGATTTATGGCAGCGTGGAAAAATCTGCAGAGAAACTGGGCTGGAAAGCTGAGCTCGGTATCGAAGAGATGATGCGCTCAGCCTGGGAATGGGAAAAGTACATCAAAGCCAATCCGTTTGAATGAAATTAAGCGAGCATCCTGATCTCAAGAAAACGATTACGGCCCTTCCCGCAAAGGAGAAGGACAAGCTGCTGCTCCGTTTGCTCGCAAAAGACAAAGTGCTCACCGAGCATTTGCACTTTAAGCTGCTGGAAAACGCCGCAGACTTGGAAGACCGGAAAGACAAACTCCGGGCACTTGCAGATGAAGCCGTACCCGAAATGGAACGGCTGAATGCCAAAGAGGCGCTAACCAGGCTCCGTAAACTGATGAAGGAACTTAATCACTTCGTCAAAGTGACCAAAGATGCGGAAGGTGAAGTGGAACTGAAAATCTACCTGCTGTCTGTTGTTCCTTTAACCTATAAATCGAAGACCTACAGTTTCAGGGACTATGCTATTTTATTTAATACGTATTACACCAAAGCTGTTGCCGCTGTCCTTGTGAAATTCGGCAAATTGCACGAAGATCTCCAGTTCGACCTGACTGAGGCGCTGAACGGGCTGCTGCGAAAAATTTATGCCTCAAAAATGGCCGGGCCCGCTGCTTACCAGGGTCTGCCCGAAAAAATTGATTAACATGCCAAAGAAAATTCTCATTACCGGCGGTGCCGGCTTTATCGGCTCTCATGTGGTGCGCCGCTTTGTTTCCAACTATCCCAACTACGAAATCGTTAATCTCGACAAGCTTACTTATGCCGGCAACCTGGCCAACCTGAGCGATATCGAAGACCGCCCCAACTACCGCTTCGTGAAACTGGACATTACAGAAGCAGCGGCGATGAACGAATTGTTCAGGACGGAAAATTTTGACGGCGTGATTCATCTCGCAGCTGAATCGCACGTTGACCGCTCCATTACAGACCCTACCGCTTTTGTCATGACCAATGTGATCGGGACCGTGAACCTGCTCAATGCTGCACGCGAGCATTGGAAAGGATCGTATGAGGAGAAACGTTTCTATCACGTTTCAACCGACGAGGTGTACGGTGCACTCGGCGAAACCGGGATGTTTACCGAAAGCACCGCTTATGATCCGCATAGTCCGTACTCGGCTTCGAAAGCCTCGTCAGACCATTTTGTACGTGCGTATCATGATACCTATGGCCTGGATGTGGTGATTTCCAATTGCTCAAACAACTATGGTTCACACCACTTTCCTGAAAAGCTGATTCCCCTTGCCATTAACAACATCAAGAACAGCAAGCCTGTGCCGGTTTATGGCCGCGGGGAAAATGTGCGCGACTGGCTGTGGGTAGAGGACCATGCACGCGCCATTGATGTGATCTATCACCAGGCGGCAAGTGGCCAGACTTATAACATTGGCGGGCACAACGAATGGAAGAACATTGACCTCATCAACCTGCTGTGCCGCATCATGGACAAGAAGCTGGAGAGAGAACCTGGAACCTCTGCCAAGCTCATTACATTCGTAACTGACCGCGCGGGGCATGACCTGCGTTACGCCATCGATTCGGCTAAGTTGCAGAAAGAACTGGACTGGGTGCCCAGCCTCCAGTTTGAAGAAGGTCTGGAAAAAACAGTAGACTGGTACCTTGAAAATGAGGATTGGTTAAATAACGTAACTTCAGGCAACTACCAGGCATACTACGAGAATCAATATCAAAACCGGTAAATAAGCTGAAAACGGTTATTCATAGCGTAAGGCTTCGACTGGATCCAGTTTCGAAGCCTTTTTTGCTGGATAATAGCCCGACATGATTCCAACGCCAACACATAGGGCCAGGCCACCGATGATAAATTTCCAGGGGATAATGAAGGAGCCACCCATGAGCAGCGAGATTACGTTACCAAGGCCAATTCCAAGAAATATGCCCATCATGCCCCCCATGAGGCAGATCACAACCGCTTCAATGAGAAACTGCTTGCGGATAACCGCCGGGTTGGCACCGATGGCCTTTCTGACGCCAATCTCGCGCGTGCGCTCAGTTACTGAGACCAGCATGATATTCATCAGGCCAATAGAGGCACCAATCAATGTAATGACACCGATAGCCACACCCCCGATCGCGATGAAATTAAGATTTTCGAAAAGGGTCTGGGCAACCGCGTCACTTTTGGTGATCTCGAAATTGTTCTCGGCGGTAACCTTTACTTTACGAATGTTTCTGAAAAGCGCGGTCGATTCGCCGATTACCTCTTCCATGAGGTTGTTGTCGGTTACGTTAACCGTAATGGTATAGGAGGGATTGGCGTTTGCATTAATCTGCTTCGCTTTGAGCAGCGGTACATACACCGAGCGGTCGCCGCTGAAACCCATGCTCGAACCTTTGGATTCGAGTACGCCCACGATCTTGAAGCGGTTGTTGCCCACGCTGACCAGCTTATCAAGAGGCGATTCTTCGGGAAAGAGCTTTTTGACCACCTCGCTGCCTACAATACAAACATTGCTGCCCAGCTCGATCTCTGATACACTGAAATTTCGACCCAGTGAGATGTTCAGGCCCTGCGAGGCCAGTCCGTTTTCATCTGTACCCTGTACATTAATATTGGGATTGGTCTTTTCATTGCCATACTTGATGGTTGAGGCTCCGCTGGCAAAGACGCTGAGCGCCACGGTTGCCGGTGCCTGAAGCTGCTCTTTGAAGGCCTTTGCATCTTCATAGCGGATGGCCTTGTACCGTTTAGGCCGTTGGCCCGAGCCGCCGATGCGGATGCCGGTTCCGCGGTTCCTGATGGTGAAGGAATTGGCGCCCATGCTCGAAAAAGCTTCTGTCATGCTTTTTTTTACCGCATCGAGGGTAGTGAGGATGCCGACCAGGGCTGTTAAACCGATCGCAATGATCAGGGCCGTCAGCATGGTGCGCAGGCGGTTGCTCTTAATAGACTGGATGGCAAGACGGATGTTCTCTCTGTAATTCATGTTTGGCCGCGTATGCCCGATCAGTTGCCGATAGACTGCCTGGCGTTATAAAAATAAAAAGTCCCGCGGTTAAGACAGCGGGACCTTTATAATTGTTACAGAACAGATCGCGGATTATGCCGAAAAACTGGTTCCGCAGCCACAGGTACTCGAAGCGTTCGGATTATTGAATGTAAAACCACGGGAGTTCAGGCCGTCCTGCCAGTCGATCTGCATACCAAGCAGGTACATCTGGTGTGCTTTGTGCATAAAGACACGAATACCCTCGATCAGGAATTCCTGGTCACCCTCTTTTTTCTGATCGAAGCCAAGGACGTAGTTCATACCAGCGCAGCCGCCGCCCTCGGCGCCTACACGCAATCCGAAGTCTTCGCCGATCTCCTGCTGGTCGCGGAGTTTAATCAGCTCCCTTACAGCGCCTTCCGTGAAACTCACCGGTGCAAATGTTGTATCTGCTGTTGTGCTCATGCTTTCCAAAGTTTTATAGAACACAAATATAAAGAATAATGCACATTTTTGTTTTTGACCAATTTGAAATTTACTGTTCATAAACAAAGCTTATGGGTGCAGAAAGCCAATACCGTACGCCTTCGGGCATAGAGATCAGGGAGGTGTATACCGATGCGCCGCAAGTTAATGAACGCCCGGGCGAATATCCCTTTACACGGGGCATCCAGAAAGACATGTACCG
The DNA here is from genome assembly GCF_003029735.1 of Pedobacter yulinensis. Lineage (GTDB taxonomy): Bacteria > Bacteroidota > Bacteroidia > Sphingobacteriales > Sphingobacteriaceae > Pedobacter > Pedobacter yulinensis. The sequence goes on along the minus strand of NZ_KZ686268.1, from coordinate 16,412 downwards.
CGGTCGGCTGTGGACCATGCGGCAATATGCCGGCTTTTCGACCGCTGAAGAGTCAAACAAGCGCTACCATTACCTGCTTGCCCAGGGAACAACCGGACTTTCGGTCGCGTTCGATCTGCCTACGCAGATTGGATACGATTCAGACCACCCGATGTCTGAAGGGGAGGTAGGCAAGGTAGGCGTAGCCATCGATTCGCTCAGAGACATGGAAGTGCTTTTCGATGGCATAGAACTGCAGGGAATTACGACCAGCATGACCATCAACGCCACGGCGGCCATCCTGCTGAGCATGTATATAGCCCTGGCCAAAAAGCAGGGGGCCGACCTGAGCCAGCTTTCGGGCACGATTCAGAACGATATTCTGAAAGAGTATGCCGCCCGCGGAACGTATATCTATCCGCCCGGGCCGTCCATGCGTATCATTACAGATATTTTCGAGTATTGCAGCAGGGAGCTGCCCAGGTGGAACACGATCTCGATTTCGGGTTATCACATTCGCGAAGCCGGATCCACAGCAGTCCAGGAGCTGGCCTTTACATTGGCCAACGGCAAGGCATACCTACAGGCGGCCTTAAAAAAGGGACTCGACATCAATGTATTTGCCAGGCGGCTTTCTTTCTTTTTCAACTGTCACAATAACTTTTTCGAGGAGATTGCCAAGTTCAGGGCGGCCCGCCGCATGTGGGCAAAAATGGTTTCAGACCTGGGTGCGACCGACCCGAAGGCCCAGATGCTGCGGTTTCACACCCAGACGGGTGGCTCCACGCTGACTGCGCAGCAGCCACTGAACAACGTGATCCGGGTAACCCACCAGGCGCTGGCGGCAGTCCTTGGCGGCACCCAGTCCCTGCACACCAATGGGTATGATGAGGCCATTTCCCTTCCTACAGAGGCCGCGGCAAAGGTTGCGCTGCGTACGCAGCAGGTCATCGCCTTCGAAACAGGGGTAACTGATACGGTTGACCCGCTGGCCGGATCCTTCTTCGTGGAAAACCTGACCAACGAGGTCGAGGCCGCCGCCTGGGCTTATATTGATAAGATCGATGCCATGGGCGGATCAGTCAAAGCGATCGAGCAGGATTACATGCAGCGTGAGATCGCCGCCGCCGCTTACCGCCACCAGCAGGAGATCGAAAACGGCGAAAGAATCCTGGTCGGCGTGAACAAATTTGTACAGCCCGAAACGACTGAACCGGAGGTCTTTCGGGTCAACGAGGAGGTGCGGCAGGAGCAGATCGCGAAGCTCGCGTTGCTGCGTATAAACCGCAACGAGCAGGCCGTTCAGGAGGCGCTAAAAAAACTGGCAGAAGCGGCGGCTTCTGAAGCCAATTTAATGCCCTGCATTTTGACCGCAGTCGAGGCCTACAGTACGCTGGGCGAGATTTCTGACGTGCTTCGTAATACTTTTGGTGAGTATTAAAAGGATGTGGAAAAATAGTTATCCACACTAAAAATTCAGGCTAAATACGGTACGATTCTGCGGGTGAGATAGTTACGAAATAATTCAAATTTTAATTTTTTATGTTGATAATTTTGCCAATATTCGACTTCCCGAAACGACCCACCCCTAACAATCGGATCGGAACTGAAAACCAATAATTTGCGATTTTAACAATGGAAAAAACTTGTACCGAAGTATGGAAGAACTGTCTCCAAATCATAAAGGACAACATCCCGAACCAGAGTTTCAAGACCTGGTTTGAGCCGATCAAAGCCCTTAAATTGGAAGGCAAAGTACTTACCATCCAGGTACCAAGTTTGTTCTTTTACGAATGGCTGGAAGAGCACTACGTAGGGCTGCTTCGGAAAACCGTGAAGAAGCAACTCGGCGATGACGGCAGACTCGAATACAACATTGTTGTAGACAAGTCTTCGAGCACCGGAAACCCTTATACTACAAACATGCCGTCTAACGGCAATGGTGCCGAGGCCAAGATGCAGTCGATGCCGATACCGGTATCGATAAATAAGGATATTAAAAACCCGTTTATCATTCCGGGTCTTAAAAAACTGAATGTAGATCCGCAGCTTAATGCGAATTATACATTTGATAATTACATCGAGGGCGACTGCAACAGGCTGGCACGATCAGCCGGTTACGCCGTTGCAGCCAAACCAGGCGGTACCTCGTTCAACCCGCTTATGATCTACGGCGGGGTAGGTCTTGGCAAAACACACCTGGCCCAGGCCATCGGCAACGAGATCAAACGCAACATGCCCGATAAGCTGGTCATTTATGTTTCCTGCGAGAAGTTTTGTCAGCAGTTCGTCGACTCCCTGAAAAACAACACGATCAACGACTTCGTTAATTTTTATCAGGCTATGGATGTCATCATCATGGATGATGTACATAACTTTGCCGGTAAAGAAAAGACACAGGATATATTCTTCCATATTTTTAACCACCTGCACCAAATGGGCAAACAGGTGATTCTGACGTCAGATAAGCCACCTAAAGACCTGGCAGGGCTGGAAGAACGCTTGTTAAGCCGGTTTAAATGGGGCCTCTCTGCCGATCTGCAGATCCCTGATCTGGAAACACGAATTGCTATTCTTAAAAAGAAAATGTATGCCGACGGCATCGAGCTTCCTGCCGAAGTCATCGAGTACGTGGCCCACAACATAGATAACAATGTTCGTGAACTGGAAGGAGCCATGGTCTCGCTTTTGGCGCAATCCACCCTGAATAAAAAAGACATCGACCTGGCACTCGCCAAACAGATGCTGAAGAACTTCATCAAGAATACTTCCAAGGAGATCTCGATGGAGTACATTCAGAAGCTGGTTTGTGAGTACTTTGAAGTACCGGTAGATATGGTGAAATCCCAGACCCGCAAACGCGAAATTGTACAGGCCAGGCAGATTTCGATGTATCTTTCTAAAAGCCACACAAAGTCCTCCCTTAAAACAATCGGTGCTTTCTTTGGCGGCCGCGACCACAGCACGGTTATCTATGCCTGCCAGACCGTGGAAGACCTCATCGAAACCGACAAAAAGTTCAAGATTTACGTAAACGATATTCAGAAAAAACTCAAAATGAGTTAACAAGGCTGTTCAATTGTAACTATACAAGTAAGGTTAAGCGCATCCTGTGAAAACAGGGGCGCTTTTTTGTTGACCTGGGCTTGCCTCATACAGGGCTTGGTTAAGCAAGGAGGAAGAACTACGCCATTCTTTTCCTGACCCAGCACATTGCGGGGTCCAGCGAAGTGCAGATCTGTTTAATCCCAGCAGATTCTTCGCTGCTGTTCTGAACACCAGTTCCGGCAGGCGCTCGAAAGTTAAGGTCCTGCCGGTTCGCGCGCTCAGGGGCCAGGCGTGCGGTACTTGTTTCCTCTCCCGGCCAGCGGTGTACGTTAGGCTATCTGGTCGTTATTTTTGCTTCATCCTCCCAGGCACTATGCCATTCAGTCCTTCTTCTTGTTGTTTATTTCTTTAACAGTTTGATCGGGCGCAGTGCCAGGTCCGAACTACTAACTTGCCAGCGGGAAACAAAACAGCCACCGCTGGGGTGGCCGTTCTTCTTATTTTTTTGTCTGTTCCAGCATCTCTTTTACTGCCGCCTCCAGTTGCGGATCTCTGCCGTTCAAAAAGTCGGCATAAGGTAATTCCACCCTGATGTCGGGTTCAACCTGCAGGTTTTCAGTTGTCCGGCCTTCCTTGCCGACGGTGCCGAACATCGGGATGCCAAATACAATGGTCGGATCGATTTGCCGTTCCCACCAGACCGCCGTACCCGTGCCTGCGACCGGCATACCCACCAGTTTACCCGTTCCCGTTTGCTTGTAAATGTAGGGGAAAATAAAGGCGTCGCTGTAGTTTCCCTCACTCATGAGCACAATGCTGGGTTTGGTCCAGCTGCCTGCAGGCTCAGTTCCTTTCAATGTTTTTCCGCGGTTTGTAAAGTTCAGATAAGACTTTCCGCTCAAAAATGTATTCAGGTCATTGTGCAGCCAGCCGCCACCGTTAAAACGCGTGTCGACAACAAGCGCCTGTTTTTCCAGGTTAATGCCCTGGGCGGCATCAAGCACGGCACGATAACTATCGTCGTTCATGCTGCGCACGTGAACATAACCGATTTTTCCGCCACTTAACTTATCCACCATGGCGCGCATCGTTTTTACCCAGCGTTTATACATGAGTTCATTCTCCTCTTCGAAAGAAATGGTTTTAACCGGTTCCTCATAGCGCGTTTTGCTGGCAGGATCATACATGCTCAGCAACACGGTTTTACCAATCTCCCGGTTTAGCAGCCGCGCGCCGTCTTCTGTTTCGTCCAGTTCGCGCCCATTGATTTTCTCAATGACCTGCCCTGCCTTCACTTTCGATCCGACTTTGTCAAGCGGGCCGGAAGTCAGCACCTCTGTAATCCTGAGGCCTTTCCCCGCATAGGTCTCATCGACCAGCACGCCCAGACCGGCGGTACGGTCTGCAGCAGGGAACTGAGGCGAATAACTGCCGCCGGTATGCGAGGCGTTCAATTCGCCAAGCATTTCGCTGAGCAACTCCTGGAAATCATAGTTGTTTGAAACATGCGGCAGGAACTTCTCATAAGCGGTTTTATAGCTTTCCCAGTTTACGTTGTGCAATTCGGGCTGGTAAAACTTTTCCCTCACCTGGCGCCAGGCATGGTCAAAGATATAAGATCTTTCGGCGGCGGCGTTCAGCATCATCTCACCGCTGATATTAATCGGGGAGATCTTTCCGCTTTCTGCGTCGACCTTAACAAGCCGGCCACTGTTGCTAACAATGAGTGCCTTTTCATCTTTACTTAGCTCGATGCTTCCCGGCGAGCCACCCAGTTTAGCCAGTATGCGGGTCTCCCTTGTACGCGGCTCGGTCACCCAAAGATCAAAACCCCTTTCAAAAGCGGCGAGGTAGAAAACCTTGCTTGCATCCTTGTTCAATACATAGTCACTGATCGATGAACTGTTGATTGTCAGTTTCACAATCCGGTCATCGGCGCCTTCCAGGTCAAGTGTGGCAAGCACTTTACTGGCTGCCGCTTTTTCATTTGCATTCTTCCTGGCCTTTGTTTTTTCATCGGTTTTGGCGGCCGAATCTTTTTTTGCCTTCTCTTCCGTTTCCTTGAACAACGCAAATTCGTCTTTGCTCAGCTGAAACTTGTCATATTCCCGGCGATCGAAGAAAAGCGCAAAGATGTCTACTTCACGGCTGCCCTGAAGTGCTGCCGACCGGCGCCCAAAGCGGTCACTCACCCAGGTCAGAACTTTTCCGTTCATGCCCCACTTGGTGGCCCCCTCACCAAAGCCGCTATTTACGGGATGTATGATCTTGCCGCTGCCATCTGCACGGATCAAAGCCGCATTATTTGCGGCAAAAAAGAAGCCGCGCTGGTCGTCTGTAATGATCCATTTGCTGTCAGGGCTCCACTGAAAATTCCAGTCGCCGTCACTGTATGAATGGTTGTGCCCTTCGGGTAACAGGGTCCTGGTCGACTTGGAGGCCAGGTTGAATACCTTCAGCACATTCCTGTTTTCTACATAGGCGATCTCTTTGCCGTCCGGGGAAAATTTCGGAAGAAACTCCTCTGCGGCACCGGCAATGACAGGTTCTTCTTTCAAAACCGTCGAAGCGTAGAAATACGGCTCAGCGGTCCGGATCAGCGAGGTTTTATAGATATCCCAGCTGCCTTTTCGCTCGGCGGCATAAATCAGTGTTTTGCCATCTGGCGACCAGTCGATCATTCGTTCCTGCTGCGGCGTGCTGGTAAGCCGCTTGGTTTGGCCGTTTTCAACGCTGGCCACGAATACCTCTCCGCGCGATACAAACGCAATTTCGCGGCCATTCGGTGATAGCGCATATTCACTTACGTTGCTGTTGATCGGGATATTTTTTTCAATTTCAGAGGGCGTTTCGTTGGCAATCAGGACCTGGACCTTTCTGGGCTGACCGCCCGGGCTGAGTGTGTAAATTTCGCCATTCCAATTGAAACAAAGGGTTTGATCTTCGGCAACACTCAGCGAACGGACAGGATGTTCCCTGAATTTGGTCAGTTGCGCAGGTTTTTCACCCGGTGAGGCGGAGCGATAAACATTCTGTGTTCCATCCAGCTCGCTCAGGAAATACACATCGTTGCCTGTTAAACTGAAAACCGGTTCCCGGTCTTCGCCGTTGAAGTCTGTAATTTTATCATACCGGCCCGTTTTCAGGTCGAGCGTCCAGAGATCGCGCGTTACAGACGAGGTATGGTGTTTCCGAAAAGCGTCTTCGTATCCTTTACGGTCCTGGAAAACCAGTTTAGTGCCGTCTGCGCTGTATTTGGCATTTTCCACGCCAGCGGCGCTAACCAACCGGGGTTTTGCACTGCCATCAGCACGGATTGAATACAGGTTCAAAAACAGGCGCGGCGACGGAAAACGTACGCTTTTCGCAGGGGCATGATGTGCCGACGAGAACAGAACGTTTTTGTTGTCTGTGCTGAAATCGCTCGGATAGTCGTTTGAACTGTTGAACGTAAGCCGGCGGGCGGTCCCGCCGCTGGCAGGAATCACGAACACATCGAAATTCCCATACCTGTTGCTGGCAAATGCGATCGATTTGCCGTCACGGCTCCACACCGGCATCTGTTCATGATGTTCGGAGATGGTCAGTGGTACAGCTGTACCGCCCGAGGTGGAAATCTTATACAGGTCGCCTTTATAGCCGAAAACGATCGTTTTGCCGTCTGGCGAAAGCGCGGGATAACGAAGCCATAACGCTTCGCTCTGTGCATTCGCTGTCAGGCCGGCCATAGCAAGCCCCGCCGCAAATGCGAGGGTTTTAAAATCGAACTTCATTGTTTGTTTGGTTGTGTAAGTTAACGTGCGTTTAACCGTTCCATGCCATAAAATAAGGCAGCAGCATGGAGCGCCTGTGCAATTTTATTTTCCAGTAAAAGTGCTTTTACCTCTGCCGGACTGTGCAGGGAAACCTGCAGAATTTCGTGCTCATCCAGGTGCTGTTCATGAGTTTTTACCCCGCCTGTAAGCAGGTAGGTAAAAGTTCGGTTGGTCGAGGTAGCCGGATTGGCGTAAAGTGTCGCAATCAGCTCACAGGTCTCAAAATTGTAACCCGTTTCTTCGAGCAGCTCGCGTTTAATGGCCGTTTCGGGATTTTCGCCGGCATCGATCACGCCGCCTGGAACTTCGAGCGAAATGATGTCTGCTGCGTGGCGGTATTGCTGAACCAAGATCACCTCGCCGCTTTGCGTAAGTGCAATGGCATTTACCCAGTCGGGATACTCCAGTACGTAATAGTCATCTTTGACGATGCCGTCGGGTAATTCGCAGGTATCTACGCGTAACGTTGCCCACTTTTCGTTTACCAGGTATCGTGAACCGAGTTTCTTCCATTTAGTGATCTGCATTGGACAGGTATTTTTTTAATTGTTGTTGGATGGCTAAGTTCTGGAAAGACTGGATGTGGTGGTTGTTTTCCAACAGTGCATATAGGCCCAGCAGGTTTTTGGCCAGGTTGATATTGACCGCCGATGTTGCTGAAGGGTCAAACTGCAGGTGCATCATCTGACCCAGGTAATCCAGTTTGCCGGCATCGAACCTGCGATCGGCCAGGAGAGCAGCAAATTCTGTCTCCGGTAAACTCAGGGCATCAGTCGGGAGGTCAAAAAACGCCTGAAGGCTTTGATCGAAGGTCTCCTGCGCTTCGTCCTCGCGGTTTTCGTTTTTAAGCCTAAGAATTTTAGCCAGTACCTGCGCCAGCTTCTGTATTTCGGCGGTGAGTAAATCTCTTCTGTACATGCTGGTTTATTTTACCAGCTTCCGCTGGATCCGCCACCGCCGAAACTGCCTCCACCAAAGCCGCCAAAACCGCCGCCGCCAGATGAACCGCCGCCCCAGCCGCCACCGCCGCTTCTGCCGCCGCCGCTGCCGAAAAGCATGGCCCACCACAGGGCATTCGCTGCACCGCGGCCGCCGATTACCTGGCTGCCGCCACCGCCGCCACCGCGTTTGATCAGGAAAATAACGATGATGATGATCACGACGATACCGATCACGCTAATGTCGTCACGGTCTTTGGTTATTTTGGCCGGGGCCTTGTCCCGGTATTCGCCTTTTGTATAGGAAATGATCGAACTGGTGCCAGCATCCAGGCCTTCGTAATATCTGCCGGCTTTGAAATAGGGCTTGATGTCGTTTTCAATGATCCGCTTCGCATACACATCTGGCAGGGCGCCCTCCAGGCCATAGCCGGTCTGGATAGAGATCTTTCGGTCGCCGACGGCCACAACGATCATAATACCGTTGTTTTTGCCAGCCTGGCCAACACCCCATTTGCGGCCCAGTTCGAGCGTGTACTCGTTGATGTCGTAATCACCTACAGACTTCAGAATTGCAATGGCAATCTGGGTAGAGGTGGAGTCGTTAAAAGCGACAAGTTTTGATTCAAGCTGTTGTTTTTCGGTGGCCGAGAGTGTGCCGGTATAATCGTTAACCAGGGTAGCAGGCTTAGCAGGGAAATCCTGCGCGAAAGAAAGGAAAGTGCTGAAAATAAAAAAACAGGCGGCTAAGATTTTTTTCATTCCGTTTTGTCTGAATTTAAGAACACCACCTCGTTTGGCAGTTCGTTCGTGTAATCGTTCTTCGATGGGAAAAAGATACTTAGTTTTTCGCCCGCCAGTTTGATTCCGGCAACGATACCATCTGTAAGCTGTCCTTTTATAAAATAATCGCGCATGAGGTTTTTGGTAGATTCCCAGAAGTCGGGTGGCACACGCTGGTCAATTCCGCGGTCGCCGATAATGGCAAACTTGTGGTCATCGAAGGCAAGGTAGATCAGCACCCCGTTGCGTTCAACGGTGCGGTGCATGTTCAGTTCTTCGAAATGGCGGGTAGCCGTTTCAAAAGCGTCGCCAGGACAATGGCTGTCTATCGCAATCCGAATCTCACCTGAGGTATGTTTTTCCGCCTGCTCGATTGCACGGGCAATGGCATCCTGTTCCTCTTCTGAAAAAATGGCCATGATCTTTATCTAAATAATTGTGGCGGCACGCCGGCCGCCACAGGTTTAAAATTCTACTTTCGGTGCATTCTGCGAAGCTGCATCGGCCTCGAAATAACCTTTTTGCTTGAACCCGAACATGCCCGCGGTCAGGTTGGCCGGGAACGAACGGATCTTGCTGTTGTACTCCTGTACGGCATCGTTGAAGTCTTTGCGCGCCACGGTAATCCTGTTTTCTGTTCCTTCCAGCTGTGCAGACAGGTCGCTGAACTGTTGCGTAGCCCTGAGTTCAGGATAGTTTTCAGTAATGGAAAGCAGTTTGCCAAGTGCCTGGCTCAATTCGCCCTGTGCAGCCTGGAATTTCCTGATGTTTTCAGGACTCAGATCGTCGGCCTTAACGGTCATCTGGGTGGCTTTGGCCCTGGCTTCTGTTACAGCAGTCAGTGTACCCTGTTCAAATTTTGCGGCTCCTTTTACGGTATTGACCAGGTTGGGAATCAGGTCTGCACGCCGTTGATACTGCGTTTGTACCGTTCCCCATTTTGATTTCACGTTTTCGTCCAGCTTAACCATGCTGTTGTAACCGCATGAACTGAACAGCGTCATGGCAAAGATGCCTGCGACAAGACTTAAGAGTATTCTTTTCATTTTTTTATGTTTAACATCTTCTTTTGGGATTACAGGCAGAATAAGTTGCGCCGCCCGTTCAGGACCCCAGCGGTTGAAATTTACTAAATCGGATTCAATTTCCGTACCTTTGTTACATCAGGCCACGATTTTGTGCGGTTTTGTCAGTTTTACAGATCGCAGTCCCCGCCTTCCGGGGTACGTGACGCAATTGCCTGACAAAATGTATGCAAAAAGATATTGAGATCAGCCTGCTTCCGCACGAATCAGAACGGGAAGAGGTCATAGCAGCCAGGCTTAGAACCGCGCTGGGCGCCGCTGCCGCCGGGCTGCAGGGTTATGTACTGCTGAAACGGTCTATCGATGCGCGTTCAAGGCGCGTGGTATTCAGGCTAATGCTTCGGGCCTACCTGAATGAGCCGGTACCAGGTCCGGAAAAGCCGGCTGTTTATGCACCGGTTACCGGAAAAAAGAAGGTCATTATTGTTGGAGCCGGACCCGCGGGGCTTTTTGCAGCATTGCAGTGTATTGAAAGCGGCCTGCAGCCGGTGGTGCTGGAACGCGGCAAAGACGTCAAGCAGCGCCGTCGAGACCTTGCTGCCATCAACAAGGAAGGATTTGTTAATACGGAATCGAATTACTGTTTCGGTGAAGGCGGGGCCGGAACCTATTCTGATGGAAAACTTTACACCCGGTCCAACAAACGGGGCGATATCAACAAAGTCCTGCAGATTTTCGTAGACCATGGCGCCACCGCTGATATCCTGGTCGATGCCAGGCCCCACATCGGCACCAATAAATTGCCGCAGATCATTACCGCGATGCGCGAAACGATCCTGAATGCAGGCGGCGAGATTAATTTCGATGCGAAGGTAACTGATCTGATCGTGGAGCATGGCCACATCAGGGCTGTCGTTGTTAATCATGATGAGGAATATGCAGGCGAAGCCGTTATCCTCGCAACCGGACATTCTGCCCGCGATATCTATGAATTGCTTCATGCGCGTAACATCCTGGTCGAAGCCAAGCCTTTTGCATTGGGTGTACGCATTGAACACCCGCAGGAACTGATAGATGCCGCGCAGTACCACAGCCCGCAGCGCAGTGAATACCTTCCGCCGGCATATTACAGCCTGGTCGAGCAGGTAGGGAGCCGGGGCGTTTTCTCTTTTTGCATGTGTCCGGGAGGCATTATTGCACCTTGTGCAACCGGCGAGGAAGAGATTGTGGTCAACGGCTGGTCGCCCTCAAAGCGCAACAATCCTTTTGCCAATTCGGGAACAGTGGTACAGGTTACTCTTGAAGATGTGGTCGGTTATGACCCGCTGCGCATGCTGAACTTCCAGTCTGAGATCGAAAAAGCAGCATTCCGGGCGGGCGGAGGAAACCTGGTTGCACCGGCCCAGCGCATGGTCGACTTTGTTCAGGGAAAACTCTCAACCGATTTACCGGTTAATTCGTACCTGCCCGGCACCCGGTCTGCCATGCTGGACCAGGTACTGCCAGACTTCGTGGCAAAAAGCCTCAAAGCGGCATTGCCGATTTTCGGCAAAAAAATGCGCGGATATTATACCAATGAGGCGATCCTTGTCGGTGTGGAAAGCCGCACCTCTTCTCCGGTACGCATTCCGCGTGATAAGGAAACGCTGCAGCACCCCCAGGTTAAAGGGCTTTACCCTTGCGCAGAAGGTGCGGGTTATGCCGGCGGCATCGTTTCTGCAGCCATTGACGGAATCAACTGCGCGGCCGCAATTGCACGTACCATATCAGGTTGAATAACGTTATAAACAAGCAACCGCCTCAGCCCTTAAATGTCATGACCCCCGAACAGATCACCAACGAACTAAAAAAAGCCTACCAGGGCGAACCCTGGCACGGCGACAGCCTGTTGAGCATCATCGCGCGCTGTTCAGCGCACAAAGTTTTCAGCCATCCTGTACCCGGTGCCCATTCGGTTGCCGAAATCGTACTTCACCTGACAGCCTGGACCAGGGAAATCATTTCCCGGCTTTCAGGCCATGCCGCCGGGGAACCAGCCATGGGCGACTGGCCCGTTGCTCAGGAGCAAACCGAAAGTTATTGGAACGGCCTGGTGCAGGATCTTAAAAACAGTAACGAAGAACTGCTGCGCATAACCGGCCGGATGCAGGCTGAGGAATGGCTTCAGCCGGCAGGCGTACATGCGGCGGAGGCCGGGGGCGAAATAACCTGCTTCGCGCTTGTAAATGGACTTATTCAACACCATGCCTACCATGCAGGGCAAATTTCGCTGCTTTGCAAGTACTGAGATGCGTCTCTGCAAACAAAAGGTTAAGCACCCCTGTTAAAAAACAGCGGCCGGATGCAGACCGCCATATAGTATATATATAACTACCAGCAGATCCATCCTTATGAAAAAGACATTGATCATCGGCGCTACACCAAACGCTTCGCGTTACGCTTACAAAGCAGCTCACATGCTTAACCGCTATCAGCATCCCATTGTCAATGTCGGCGTGAAATCGGGCGAAGTGGCCGGCGTACCCATTGAAAAACCTGGCGCCATTCATCAGGATATCGACACGATCACTTTATACATCGGTCCCGCTATTCAGAAAGACTACTATGATTACATTGTAGATACAAAACCCCGGCGTGTCATTTTTAATCCCGGCACAGAAAACTATGAGCTGGAAAAACTGCTTGACCAGCACGACATCGAACCGGTCAGAGCCTGTACGCTGGTGATGCTTTCAACCGGTCAATATTAATAGGTTTCTCCGTTCGTCATTCCTGCTGTTTCGCGTCTTTCCTGTGAAAGGAGAACCGCCGTGCAATACTGAAACCCCAGCGAAACTGCCCCTTGGTCCAGGTGCTGGTTGTTTCGGGAATAAATTGCGATTCCTGTATGGCAGTAGCGTTCGTAAAGTTCAGGTGAAAAACGTGCCCCCCGGTTTCGATCTCCAGGCCTGCCCCGAGCACATGGTAAAAGGCTGCGCCATTAACCGCCTCAATATAATCCTTGCTGCTTTTTGTTCTGAACGGCACCGTATAGTCAGCCACCAGGGCCATGCGTTTGCTGACTTTTAGCCGCCCACCCACGGCCAGCGCGAACAGGTCATTTTCGTCATTGTAGGCTGTGAAATTGCGATGTACATAGGTGGGCACCACTTCAAACGAAAAAGCCGGCGTAAATTTTCGTGCCAGCACCGCCTGAGCTACGTAAGAAAGGCGGTCAGCGAATTTGCGGTAAGCGGTAGCTGCGGTCACATCTTCAGATGCCCGCATGGCCGATGCGGTTGCGCTGCCAAAAAGTGTGGTTGAAAAGGGCATTCCGTCGTCATTGCTTTGTTCCGTAAGGCGAAACTTCAGGCTTCCCTCATAAAGCTGCGTGGCAGGACCCGCTCCTTTTGCGCGGGCCAGGCCGGCCGTGAGCCGGTCGCTGATCCCATAGTCAAAGCCAATACGGATATCTGTAGACTGATCCAGGCCGAAAAAATTCGACATACCGCCGTTGTGGCCTGCAATGTCACCAAAGCGGTGGTCGACCCTGAAATCAAGTTCATGGCGGTGAATGGTTTCAGACGTTTGGATATTGATCAGCTTTGGCGACTTAAAGGTTGCCGAAACTTTTTCAGGGCTGGTTTGGGTGGCGAGCGCCTTTTCCAGCTCATCTTGTGCAATACCTGAAAACGGCAAAATAGATAAGGATACTGAAAACAGGAGGGGTGCTGTAATTTTCATGTTAGTTCTTTTGATAAGTTGCCGAAACCTTGACTTGCATGACCTCGGCAATGTTTTTAATGACCAGAGAGGGAATTTTAATTTTGTGATCTGCAACGCTGACGTTGAAGGTACAGGCGGCACTGATCTGTGTACCGTTTACTGTGAGTGTCGCCGGAACCTGATAGCTCTTGGTTACGCCATGCACATTCAGCGTTCCTTTTACAGTGACCTGGTATGTGCCGGCCTTGCTGTAGTCGACAGGGTCTGTGATTTTGCCGCGGAATTCGGAGGTCGGATACCGGTCGCTTTCCATGTAGTTTTCGTTGAAATGCTCCTGCATCATCTTTTTTTCGAATCTGAATGATGTATTGTTGACTTTAAACAGGATGTCGCCGGTTTTAGGATTGATGGCCGAGGAGCCGGTTTTGCTGACGGCGGCAATGTCTTCGACCGGGGTAGATGAAAAAAATGAGATAGTCGCTGTTTTGCTGACGAGAAACTGCGGATATGCATGCAGGCTGGACAGCAGTAAAAGAGATAAGATCGTGGTTCGCATGATAGGTGTTTTTAGTTTCAATTGTTCCTGGCCGTTCGCCTGCACCGGAAGGATAGCCGGGGGCCCGGCCCCCGGTGGGCTGCAGTTACTGCGGCAGTCCTTTGTCCAGCCAGGCTTTGAGCAATTCTTTTTCTTTGGCACTCAGGCTGCCGTTTCGCGGCATGGTCATGGTAACCAGCGTGACGTTGTTGATGCGGCCGGCGTTTGCCTGTACAGAAGCATAGCCATTAAAGGTCCAGGCACCGCTGCCGCCGCCGCCGGGTGCATGACAGCCCGAACATTTGGTCTGGAAGAGGTTGCTCGCAAAATTTGCATAAGTCACATTCGCTGCGGTGACTTCATCGGGCTTGGGCGGAGGAGGGTCCTGCGGCTTTTCGGCCTGGTCTTTCGAACAGGCGAGCAGTCCAACGGACATTGCCGTAAAAAGAACAACGTTCAGAGTTAGTTTTTTCGTTTTCATAACAGGTTGCTGTTTCAGGTTGTAACGGGTTATATTTCCGGTTACGGCCATTGAAGCGCAGGGGTTGCCTGAGCAGCGAAAAAACCTGCACTTTTCCTGAAACAGGTGTAAGCTGACTCGAATGAGAGGGTTAAGACTGCCGAAGAATGCGCAGCTCTTTAGGAAAATAATTATTAACGCGGTTTGGAAGGGCCTTTACCCAGCCAAGCGGATAGCCGTCATAAGTGACCAGGCCCCAGCCGCGCTCGTTGATTTGCAGACTGATGTCGTTGCGGCGCAGGTATTCGAGTGCCGTTTCTTTATCGACCGCAAAACGAGGTATACCCGGCGCGGCAAGCAGGCTAAGCCCCAGCTGGTGATCTGGCAGCAGGTCGCGACCGGCTGTCCGGCCCAGTTTCACGCCCGATTTTTTAATATACAGGGACTGCCTGAGCTGCTGGAACAGACTGTAGTGTTCTTCAGGGAAAGCATACAGGTCATCGTTGAACCTGAATACCTGTAATTTCTCGTTTTTGATCCAGGGTTTGAGCAGGTCGCGGTCTGGTTTTCCCGCGGCAGAGCGATCGGTCTGTTTCCTGTTACTGCGGCTGTTTTCCTCGCCGGTTTTGCGCAGGCAGGCTATGAAAAACCCTTCGCCGGGAACCGCGCCCGGATAAAACCGGTACCCGAACGCGCCCTTTTTTGCCGAAGTCGTTTCCACGATGCCTTGAAATTGCGGAAGCCGTATGCTTTCCATCGAAAAGGTATCCATTAACCAGTCCACCACCTGCTCGTTTTCTGCTTCTGAATAGGAGCAGGTAGAGTAGATCAGCCAACCACCTTGTTTTAATGCAGGGTAAACATCGGCGAGAATGCGTTGCTGACGCTGGCTGCACAAGCGTACGTTGTCTTCAGACCATTCGTTTATCGCTGCAGGATCTTTGCGGAACATACCCGAACCCGAACAGGGTGCATCAGCGACGATCAGGTCGAAGCAGGCGGGAAGCCGGCTGAAGTCGCGCGGATCGTTGTTCGTTACGATGGTATTGGCCGGGCCCCACTTGTCCAGGTTATCCGCCAGCACATTTACGCGGGTTTTAATGATTTCGTTGGCTACCAGCAATCCTTCCTGTTGCAGGAAAGAGCTGATCAGCGTGCTTTTGCCACCGGGTGCTGCGCAAAGATCGAGTACGATAGGCTGCGCCGGAAGCCCGATGGTTTCAAGTGCCTGACGCAGAAACATGGACGAAGCCTCCTGAACGTAATAACAGCCTGCATGAAAAAGCGGATCAAAAGTAAACGAAGGCCTATGGGCAAGATAAAGCCCTTCAGCGTTCCAGGTAATTGGCGTCCCTTGAAAAGGAAGGCTTGCGGGTTTAAAAGGATTGCTGCGGATAGACACAATGGGACTGGCCTCAACCTCATGGGCGGCGAGAAAGGCAGATGCATTAAAATGCGGAAGGTCTTTAAGTTGCTCTATGAGCGATCCAGGCAATTGCGGCATGACAAATGATTTGAGCAAAAATAGTGATTGGAAGCTGAACTGGGTAGGGGTAGGGAATAAAGAACAGGTTGAAACCTGAGTACGCGATGCGGAACCCCAAAGCGCAGACCCGTGCAGGAGTAAGAAGACGGAGTTAAGGACTGGGGCAGAGTCCTCGTCGCTATACTATATAAGGCACTACCTCAGGAGCAGAAACAATATTTTATATGTAGTAGCTGAAATCCGCACCTCAGGAGGTCTCAAACACCTGTTGATGCAGATTGTTTGCCTTGCTTTTGAATTTTTTCTGCTGGACAATCAATGAGTTAGCAAAAGCGTACGAAAAATTAAGGCGGTAGGTGTTGCATGGAAGGGGAAATGTTTCTACTTTTGCACTCCGCTTCGGAAGGAAGGGGGACGCCGAAAAAGAGGGCAGATGCAACGGAAACGAAGTTTTTGACTGATTTGGAGGTATTGAAAAGCAGCAGCTGAAGTTAAAGGGAGCAGCGGAAAAACGGGGAGAAAGCGGGGAGAAAATATTTTAAAATATTTCTTGCAGAAGCCAAAAAGTTAGCTACCTTTGCAGCCCGGTTCGGAAGGAACGGGAGATGTGAAAAGCTGAAGAGGAAGAGAAGAAAAAA